>NZ_JAHLCL010000007.1:1964507-1964690 GCF_029268935.1 Burkholderia semiarida
CGCAGGCTACCGCGTCCTTCATCGCCTGTGATCGCCAAGGCATCCACCACATGCACTTGTTCGCTTGACCCTATAACGAGTCTGTCTCATCGACAGTCGCTACAGGTTGAGTTCTCGCGTTGTGCCGTATTCCAATTGAGTCAAACTTAGAGTTCGAATCATCTTGAGATACATCGATACAAT
>NZ_JAHLCL010000007.1:1964790-1965232 GCF_029268935.1 Burkholderia semiarida
GTTGAGTTCTCGCGTTGTGCCGTATTCCAATTGAGTCAAACTTAGAGTTCGAATCATCTTGAGATACATCGATACAATCACAACCCGGATAACTTCCACGTCCATCTCAAAGACGCTTCCGCTATCCAAATTACTTACTTCTTCCAGATTGTTAAAGAACGACAGCCGATACTTTCGTATCGCTCTGACTGGCTCAATCGCCAATGACAAAGACTCGAACCAAACTTCATTCGAATGTTTGTCATTGATGATTATCGAAAGCGGCCGGCATGATAGCCGGTTAAACCGCTAACAGACAGTCTTTCTGTCTTTATCAACAGCCGATAAGCGTGAGCGCTCAACTATGCGAGAAGCTCTGGAAAGGAGGTGATCCAGCCGCACCTTCCGATACGGCTACCTTGTTACGACTTCACCCCAGTCATGAATCCTACCGTGGTGACCG
>NZ_JAHLCL010000007.1:1965332-2199546 GCF_029268935.1 Burkholderia semiarida
AGACTCTTGATACTTTCGCTATCTGATCCGAGGATCAGCTCGCTTTCATCAAGCGCCCACACTTATCGGCTGTTAATTTTTAAAGAGCACGTCTGCGAGAAACTTCGTGTTTCCCAGCAGCGCTGCGTTTTCAGCAGCAGAGAAGCGAGATTATGAGCCGTGTTTCGCAGCTCGTCAACAACTTTCTGAACGACTTCGTTGCGACTGCGGGGCCCATCTTCCTGCGCCGCCGAGGCTCGTTACCACCGAACCTCAACAGCACCGCTTCCCTTCCTCCCGCGCCGCGTTTCCGTTAGCGCGAAAGAGGCGTGATTCTAAGCACCCGCCCCCATCCAGGCAAGCTCTTTGTGAAGAAAGTTTGAAAAGGCCTCCGTGCGCTGTCGCGCACGGAGGCCTTTTTTGATGAACCGGACAAGGCGATCCCGCCCGCAACCGATACAGGCCAGCCATCGGACACCCGCCCCGACGCAGTCCGATCAGCGGTGCTTGAAAACAGGCTTCCGCTTCTCGACGAATGCCGCCATCCCTTCCTTCTGGTCTTCCGTTGCGAACAACGAGTGGAACAACCGGCGCTCGAAGTGGACGCCTTCAGCCAGCGTCGTCTCGTACGCGCGGTTCACCGACTCCTTGACCATCATGACCGCCGGCAGCGAGAACTCGGCGATCGTCGTCGCGGCGGCAATCGCCTCGTCGAGCAACTTGTCGGCCGGCAGCACGCGCGAGACGAGCCCGGCACGTTCGGCCTCGACGGCGTCCATGAACCGCGCGGTCAGGCACATGTCCATTGCCTTCGCCTTCGACACCGCGCGCGGCAGGCGCTGCGTGCCACCCGCCCCCGGCATGACGCCCAGCTTGATTTCCGGCTGGCCGAACTTGGCCGTGTCCGCCGCGAAGATGATGTCGCACATCATCGCGAGTTCGCAGCCGCCGCCCAGCGCAAAGCCCGAAACCGCAGCAATGATCGGTTTGCGGATCTCGCGGACCGCCTCCCAGTTGCGCGTGATGTAGTCACCCCGATAAACATCCATATAGGAGTAGGTTGCCATCATGCCGATGTCCGCGCCGGCCGCGAACGCCTTCTCGCTGCCCGTCACGACGATCGCGCCGATGTCGTCGTCCGCATCGAACGCCTTCAGCGCGGCACCCAACTCGTCCATCAATGCATCGTTCAGCGCATTCAGCGCCTTCGGGCGGTTGAGCGTCACCAGACCAACGCGCCCCCGGGTCTCCACCAGGATGTTTTCGTAAGCCATCTATTTCTCCTCGATCAATGAAATGAGAAACGCCTCGCACATGCGAATAGTTTGATGCTACCATTCTCCGACCAACCGGTCGGTTAATTAATCGATCCGATCCCTCTCAACGTTCATCAGGCCGCCGTCATGACCCATGCCCTGCTCACGAAGCACGAAGACACGCTGAAACACGCACTCGCCGCCATCGAGAGCCGCGGGTACTGGAGCCCGTTCGCCGAAATGCCGAGCCCCAAAGTGTACGGGGAAAGCGCAAGCGCAGACGGCGAGGCGGCGTTCAAGTCGCACCTCCACAAGACCTTCGTGCTTGACCAGCCCGCATCCGGTGAAACGGTCGGCGCCGAGCGCTCGCCATACGGCATCGCGCTGGGCATCCGGTATCCGAAATCCACGCCGGACGCACTGATCGCTGCCGCAGCCGCCGCTCAACGTACGTGGCGCGAAGCCGGCCCGAGCGCGTGGATCGGCGTTAGCCTCGAAATCCTTGCGCGCCTGAACCGCGCAAGCTTCGAAATTGCCTACAGCGTGATGCACACCACCGGGCAAGCCTTCATGATGGCGTTTCAGGCCGGCGGCCCGCACGCACAGGACCGCGCGCTCGAAGCCGTCGCCTATGCATGGGACGAACTGCGCCGCATTCCGGCCGATGCACACTGGGAAAAGCCGCAAGGCAAGAACCCTCCCCTTGCGATGCACAAGCGCTATACGATCGTGCCGCGCGGCACCGGCCTCGTGCTCGGCTGCTGCACGTTCCCGACCTGGAACGGCTACCCGGGCCTGTTCGCCGATCTGGCAACCGGTAATACCGTGATCGTCAAACCGCACCCTGGCGCGATCCTGCCGCTTGCCATCACGGTCCGAATCGCCCGCGACGTGCTGCGCGAAGCCGGATTCGATCCGAACGTCGTCACGCTCCTCGCGACCGAGCCCAACGACGGCGCCCTCGTCCAGGATCTCGCGCTGCGCCCCGAGATCAAGCTGATCGACTTCACCGGCAGCACGCAAAACGGCACGTGGCTCGAACACCATGCCCATCAGGCCCAGGTCTATACCGAGAAAGCGGGCGTCAACCAGATCGTGATCGACTCGACCGACGACCTCAAAGCCGCCGCGAAAAACATCGCGTTCTCGCTGGCGCTGTACTCCGGCCAGATGTGCACGGCCCCGCAGAATATCTACGTGCCGCGCGACGGCATCCGGACCGACGACGGCCATGCGAGCTTCGACGAAGTCGCGCAAGCAATCGCGGTTGCCGTGCAAAAACTCACTGGCGACCCGGCACGCTCGGTCGAACTGACCGGCGCAATCCAGAACGAAGGCGTGACCGCGCGCATCGACGACGCGCGCAAGCTCGGCCGCGTGCTTGCGGATAGCGTGGCTCTCCAGCATCCCGCCTTCCCCGATGCGCGTGTGCGCACGCCGCTCGTGCTGCAGCTCGACGTGGCCGACCGCGAAAAATTCACGCAGGAATGGTTCGGCCCGATCTCGTTCGTGATCGCGACCGACTCGACCGCGCAATCGCTCGATCTGGCCGGTGAAATCGCCGCCGAACACGGCGCGCTGACCCTTTCCGTCTACAGCACCGATGACGCAATCCTCGACGCCGCACACGACGCGGCGGTGCGTGGCGGCGTCGCGCTGTCGATCAACCTGACGGGCGGCGTATTCGTGAACCAGTCGGCCGCGTTCTCCGACTTCCACGGAACGGGCGCGAACCCGGCGGCCAACGCGGCGCTGGCCGACCCCGCGTTCGTCGCCAACCGGTTCCGCGTGGTGCAAAGCCGGGTCCATGTTGCCCCGAAGGCGGTACCTGCGGAAGCTGGCCAGACGGCATAGCCCTAATGGCCGACGTGCAAACGCCGCCATGTTCTCTACCATGAACGAATCCGCCACCCGGCGGGTTCGTCACTCATCGATACGCCCATGACAGACGCCTACATCTGCGACGCGATTCGCACCCCCATCGGCCGCTACGGCGGCGCACTGAAAGATGTTCGTGCCGACGACCTCGGCGCGGTGCCGCTCAAGGCGCTGATCGAGCGCAATCGCGACGTCGACTGGGCGGCGATCGACGATGTGATCTACGGTTGCGCGAATCAGGCCGGCGAGGACAACCGCAACGTCGCACGCATGTCGGCGCTGCTGGCGGGCCTGCCCACCGCCGTGCCCGGCGCGACGCTGAACCGGCTCTGCGGCTCCGGGATGGACGCGGTCGGCACGGCCGCGCGCGCGATCAAGGCGGGTGAAGCGCGCCTCATGATCGCAGGTGGCGTCGAGAGCATGACCCGCGCACCGTTCGTGATGGGCAAGGCCGCGAGCGCGTTCGCGCGCCAGGCCGACATCTTCGATACGACGATCGGCTGGCGCTTCGTCAATCCGCTGATGAAGCAGCTGTATGGCGTCGATTCGATGCCGGAGACGGCCGAGAACGTCGCGGTCGACTACCACATCAGCCGCGCCGATCAGGACCTCTTCGCGCTGCGCAGCCAGCAGAAGGCCGCACGGGCCCAGCAGGACGGCACGCTCGCTGAGGAAATCGTCGCGGTCACGATTCCACAGAAGAAAGGCGAGCCCGTCGTCGTGTCGCGCGACGAGCATCCGCGCGAAACATCCCTCGAAGCGCTCGCGAAGCTGAAGGGCGTGGTACGCCCCGACGGCTCCGTGACGGCCGGCAACGCATCGGGCGTCAACGACGGCGCCTGCGCGCTGCTGCTCGCCAATGCGCAGGCAGCCGACCAGTATGGCCTGCGTCGCCGCGCGCGCGTCGTCGGCATGGCGACCGCCGGCGTCGAGCCGCGCGTGATGGGCATCGGTCCCGCGCCGGCCACGCAGAAACTGCTGCACCAGCTCGGCATGCGTATCGACCAGTTCGACGTGATCGAACTGAACGAGGCGTTCGCGTCGCAAGGTCTCGCCGTGCTGCGCATGCTCGGCGTCGCCGACGACGATCCACGCGTGAACCCGAACGGCGGTGCGATCGCGCTCGGCCACCCGCTCGGCGCATCGGGCGCCCGGCTCGTCACCACGGCGCTCCATCAACTCGAGCGCACCGGCGGCCGCTTCGCGCTCTGTACGATGTGCATCGGCGTCGGCCAGGGCATCGCGCTCGCGATCGAACGCGTGTAACCGACGCGCCGCGCGCCTATAACGAAGTCATGACGGAGATACTGCATGTCCTATCAGGCGATCCAGCTGGATATCGATCAGGCCGCGCGCGTGGCCACGATCACGCTCAACCGCCCCGACAAGCTAAACAGCTTCACGCGGGCGATGCATCGCGAACTGCAGTCGGCGCTCGATGAAGTCGAGGCGGCCGGTGCACGCGCGCTGATTCTGACGGGTGCGGGGCGCGGCTTTTGCGCGGGCCAGGACCTGGCCGACCTCGACTTCACACCGGGCGCGTCCAGCGATCTGGGCACACTGATCGACGAGCATTTCAATCCGTTGATCCGCCGCCTGCAGCGTCTGCCGATTCCGGTGATCGCCGCCGTCAACGGTACGGCCGCCGGCGCCGGCGCGAATCTCGCACTGGCGTGCGATCTCGTGTTCGCCGCGCGCTCGAGCAGTTTCATTCAAGCCTTCGTCAAGATCGGGCTCGTACCCGATTCGGGCGGCACCTGGTTCCTGCCGCAACGCATCGGCATGGCTCGCGCGCTGGGGCTCGCGCTGACCGGCGACAAGCTCGGCGCGGAACAGGCCGAACAATGGGGCCTGATCTGGCGCGCAGTCGACGACGACGCACTCGTCGCGACGGCCCGCCAGCTCGCCACCCAACTCGCGCAGCAGCCGACGCTCGCCATCGCATCGATCAAGCAGTCGATGCGAGACGGCATCACGAACACGCTCGATCAGCAGCTCGATCTGGAACGCGACCTGCAGCGCAAGCTCGGCCAGTCGCATGACTACGCGGAAGGTGTGAAGGCCTTCATCGAGAAGCGTGCACCGCGCTTCGAGGGGCGCTGACATGACGAACGCGACCGCCACGCTCGACCCCGACTCGCTCGCCCGCGCCACCGCGCGGGCCATGTACGACGCCGATGCGTGCAGTCGCGCGTTCGGCATGGAAATCGCCGAAGTACGCGCCGGCTACGCCCGTCTGCAGATGCGCGTGCGGCCCGAATTCCTGAACGGTCACCAGACCTGCCACGGCGGGATCATCTTCACGCTCGCCGATTCGACGTTCGCGTTTGCATGCAACTCGTACAACGTGAATGCGGTCGCGGCCGGCTGCTCGATCGAATTCCTGCGCCCCGTGCACGGCGGCGACGTGCTGACGGCCGAGGCGGTCGAACAGGCGCGCGCCGGCCGCCACGGCATCTACGACATCCGCGTCACGAACCAGACAGGCGACACGGTTGCGATGTTTCGCGGCAAATCCGCCCAGATCAAGGGCACGGTCATCCCGGAAGACCGCTGACGTCGACGGCTCGCCCATAACAAACACTGGAGACATGCATGACTACCCCGCTACCGCTCGAGCCGATCGAGACCGCCTCGCGCGACGAGCTGACCGCGCTGCAGCTGGAACGCCTCAAGTGGTCGCTCCGGCATGCGTATGACAACTCGCCCGTCTATCGCCGCAAGTTCGACGAAGCGGGCGTGCATCCGGACGACCTGAAGACGCTCGCCGACCTGTCGCGCTTTCCGTTTACGACCAAGGGCGACCTGCGCGACAGCTATCCGTTCGGGATGTTCGCGGTGCCGCAAGACCAGATCTCGCGCATCCACGCGTCGTCCGGCACGACCGGCAAGCCGACGGTCGTCGGCTATACGGCCGCCGACATCGACACGTGGGCAAACCTCGTCGCCCGGTCGATCCGCGCCGCCGGTGCGCGCCGCGGCGACAAGGTGCACGTCAGCTACGGCTATGGGCTCTTCACGGGCGGGCTCGGCGCGCACTACGGCGCCGAGCGCGCAGGCCTCACCGTGATCCCGTTCGGCGGCGGCCAGACCGAAAAGCAGGTACAGCTGATCCAGGATTTCCGGCCCGACATCATCATGGTCACGCCGAGCTACATGCTGTCGATCGCCGACGAGATCGAGCGCCAGGGCCTCGATCCCGTCAAGAGTTCGCTGCGCATCGGCATCTTCGGCGCGGAGCCGTGGACCAACGACATGCGCGTCGCAATCGAACAGCGGATGGGCATCGACGCGGTCGACATCTACGGGCTGTCCGAAGTGATGGGCCCCGGCGTGGCGTCCGAATGCGTCGAGACCAAGGATGGTCCGACCATCTGGGAAGACCACTTCTATCCGGAAGTCATCGACCCGGAAACCGGCGAAGTGCTGCCCGATGGGGAGCTCGGCGAGCTCGTGTTCACGTCGTTGACGAAGGAAGCGCTGCCGATCATCCGCTACCGCACGCGCGATCTCACGCGCCTGTTGCCGGGCACCGCCCGGACGATGCGCCGGATGGAGAAGATCACCGGCCGGTCGGACGACATGATGATCGTGCGCGGCGTCAACGTGTTCCCGACGCAAATCGAGGAACAGTTGCTCAAGCAGCGCGCGCTCGCGCCGCACTATCAGATCGTGCTGACGAAGGAAGGCCCGCTCGACGTGCTGACGCTCAACGTCGAGCCGTGCCCGGAAACCGCGCCCGATACCGCGGCGATCCAGGCGGCCAAACAGGCGCTCGCGTACGACATCAAGTCGCTGATCGGCGTGACGGCCGTGATCAACGTGCTGCCGGTGAACGGCATCGAGCGCTCGGTCGGCAAGGCGCGCCGCGTCGTCGACAAACGCAAGGGCTAAAGTCGCGCGACGCACGTACGGCGCGCGGCGGCGAGCGCGTGCCTGCAAACGAAACAGCCCGGTCGGCCAACGCCGATCGGGCTGCTTTACTCCAAGCGTCGTTCGACGTGACACTCACCGGATCACGCGAACTGAAATCACGTGGTCACACCGGCGATCAGGCCGGCACGCGCCACGCGCAGGAGACGCACCGCGAATGCCGCGTCTCATGCGCGGGCCACCATCCGGGCAGCCCGCCCTGCCCCAAATCACGAATTCGGGAACAGCAGCCACATCCGGCCGACCTGCTTCATCCGGCCAGCCTGGTCACCGGCGTCGTCGCCGAGCCCCCAGAAATAGTCTGCCCGCACGCCGCCCTTGATCGCCGAGCCCGTATCCTGCGCGAACACGAGCCGGTTCATCGGCGTATTCGTCAGCGGACGCGTGGTCTGCAGGAACACCGGCGTGCCGAGCGGAATCGACGACGGATCGACCGCGATCGAGCGCTCCGGCGTCAGCGGCACGCCGAGCGCGCCGATCGGACCGTCCGCGCCGCCGTGCGGCGCATCCTCCTTGGTCGGCATGTCGCGGAAGAACACGAAGCGCGGATTCGTGTCGAGCAGCGCGTCGACGCGCGTGGGGTTCGCCTTCGCCCAGGCCTTGATGCCCTGCATCGTCGCCTGTGCGGGCGTCAGCTCGCCGCGATCGAGCAGCCACTTGCCGATCGAACGGTACGGCTGGTTGTTGGTACCGGCAAAGCCGACCCGCATCACCGAACCGTCGTCGAGCAGCACGCGCCCCGAGCCCTGCACCTGCAGGAAGAACGCCTCGATCGGATCGTCGACCCATACGAGTTCGTTGCCGTTCAGGATGCCGGCGCGCTCGAGCTGCGCGCGTGCGGGCAGCGCGGCGCCCGCGCGATAGCCGGCCGGCCAGCGATAGAGCGCGTACTGATACGGGCCGCGGCGCACGCGCGAACCGTGCAGCAGCGGCTCGTAATAGCCAGTCACGAGCCCGTCGAGCGTACCGTCGGTATTCGCGAACTGGAACGGCGTGAAATACGTTTCGAAGAAGGCGCGTGCGCTGCTGACGTCGAGTTCGTCTAGCCGGTCGGCGGCCGCGCAAGCGCGCGTCCAGGCCGGCTGGCGTGCGAGCCGCGCGCAGTTCTGCCGCAACGCGGCCGTCGCGCCGATCAGCGAATCGTCCTGCCAGCCCGGCACCTGCTGCCACGCGACCGGCGTGAGCCGCTTCGCGGCGACCTGCCCCGGCACGATCGCCGCGCCGGTCGGCGGCTTCAGCGCGGAGGTCCGCGTCGGCGCGCCGCCGCACGCGGCGAGCAGCGCCGCCGCCGCGGCTGCGGCCATCCACCCGGCCAGCCGGGGCCCAAACCACATACAATGTCCGTTCTTGATGGAAACCGCCATGTCAGATTTTCTCGACCAATATCCGATGCTCATCTTCGCGCTCGAAGCCTTCGTAGCGCTTGCCCTGCTGATCTTCATCGTCGTCTGGACGTCGTCGGGCAGAAAGAAGCCGGCCCGCCACAACGACCGCCAGCCGCGCTGACGCGCGCCGCACGCTCAATGCAGCGTGCGCGGCATGTGCAGGGCAAACTCGTCGACCGGCGCCTCAAAACGCTCGCCGTCCTCGGCCACGCAGAAGTACGCGCCGCGCATCGTCCCGACCGGCGTCGCGATCACGGCCCAGCTCGTGTATTCGAAATGCTCGCCCGGCTGCAGCAGCGGCTGGTGCCCGACGACGCCGAGCCCCTTCACTTCCTGCACGTGGTTCTCGCTGTCCGTGATGATCCAGTGACGGGCGATCAGCTGCGCCGCGACCTGTCCGGTGTTGCGGATCGTCAGCGTGTACGCGAATGCGTATTGACGGTGATCGGGGTCGGATTGTTCCGGCAAGTAGCTGGTTTTCGCCGAAACGGTGAACTGATACTGACTCATGGTGTGTCCGCTGTAGGTAACCGCGCGCGCCGATTCGAGCGGCCGGGCCGCGGGCGCGCCGCATTGGTTCGGCATTCTATGCGCAATCGGGCGGCAACCGCACAGCCTGCCGCCGCGCACCGGGTCGCCGGACGGTAGAATGACGGTTTTGCGCCGCAACGTCCCCGCTCCCCTGCCATGACTCAATTCCGCATCGCTCCCAGCATCCTCTCGGCCGACTTTGCCCGGCTCGGCGAAGAAGTCCGCAACGTGGTCGCCGCCGGCGCCGACTGGATCCACTTCGACGTGATGGACAACCATTATGTGCCGAACCTCACGATCGGCCCGCTCGTCTGCGAGGCGATCCGCCCGCACGTGCAGGTGCCGATCGACGTGCACCTGATGGTGCGCCCGGTCGACCGGATCGTGCCCGATTTCGCGAAGGCCGGCGCGAACCTGATCAGTTTCCACCCGGAAGGCTCCGACCACATCGACCGCACGCTGTCGCTGATCCGCGACCACGGCTGCAAGGCCGGTCTCGTGTTCAATCCGGCCACGCCGCTGAACTACCTCGACCACGTGATGGACCGCCTCGACTTCGTGCTGCTGATGTCGGTGAACCCCGGCTTCGGCGGTCAGTCGTTCATTCCGGAAACGCTGAACAAGCTGCGCGAAGCGCGCGCGCGCCTCGACGCGTACACGGAGCGCACCGGCCGCGAGATTCTGCTCGAGGTCGACGGCGGCGTGAAGGCCGACAACATCGCGGAAATCGCGGCGGCCGGCGCCGACACGTTCGTCGCCGGTTCGGCGATCTTCGGCAAGCCCGACTACCGCAAGGTGATCGACGAGATGCGCGCGGCGCTCGCCACCGTCGAGCGGAGCTGACACCGTGGCCGACTCGTCGTTCGCCGGCCACGCGCCGGCCGGGGCCGCCACGGACGCGGCCCCGATCCGCTTTGCCGCACCGCGCATCGATGCCGCGCTGATCGACCTCGACGGCACGATGGTCGACACGGCCGACGATTTCACGGCCGGCCTGAACGGGATGCTCGCGCAGCTTGGCGCGCCGGCCACGTCGCGCGACGAAGTCATCGGCTACGTCGGCAAGGGCTCCGAACACCTGATCCAGAGCGTGCTGAAGCCGCGCTTGCCGGCCGACGAAGCGCACGCGCGCTTCGACGACGCACTGGCGATCTACCAGACCGAATACGCGAAGATCAACGGCCGCCACACGCGTCTCTATCCGGACGTGGCAGCCGGCCTCGACGCATTGCGCGCGGCCGGCATCCGGCTCGCGTGCGTGACGAACAAGCCGCACCGCTTCGCGGTCGAGCTGCTCGAACAATACGGGCTGGCCGGCTGCTTCGGCATCGTGCTGGGCGGCGACAGCGTCGCGCGCAAGAAGCCCGATCCGCTGCCGATGCTGACAGCCTGCGACGCGCTCGGCGTCGCGCCAGGCGCCGCGGTCGCGATCGGCGACTCGGAAAACGACGCGCTGGCAGGCCGCGCGGCCGGGATGGCGACGCTGACGGTGCCGTACGGCTACAACCACGGCAAAGCTATACAAACGATAAATTCGGATGGTATAGTCGATTCGTTGCTGGTCGCGGCTCGCGCAATTTCCGCGCACAATGCCGGCCGGCCAACCGTCTGATTATTTCTTCCATCCGCATGTTTCTGAATAAAAAACGGAGTCTGAGCAGCATCGACCGGGGAGCCTGGCCCTGGCGTCGCTGGTCGCGCTAACCTCTTCGATGAGGTACGCTGAAGCACGTCTTCAGCGCCGTTTTTTATCTCGCTGCGCATCCGCGCGCCGACCGTCGCACCACCTCGAGTTCCACCGCGTCCGAACGCTCGCGTTCAGGATCCGCCGCAGGCTCGCGACGTTCACGCCCGGAGTGCCGGCCGGCAACAGGCACTTCTCGATCGACCGCCCTTTCGCCGACGGCCACCCGCGCAGCGTCAAGTGATCCCTGGCGCACGCGCCGCTCGTCCCGAACAGGACCGGAACATGACCGAACTCGAATTCCAATCGCTCGCGAACGAAGGCTACAACCGCATCCCGCTGATCGCGGAAGCCCTTGCCGATCTCGAAACGCCGCTGTCCCTCTACCTGAAGCTGGCCCAGCCCGAACGCGCGGGCGCCAACTCGTTCCTGCTCGAATCGGTGGTCGGCGGCGAACGCTTCGGCCGCTACTCGTTCATCGGCCTGCCCGCCCGCACGCTCGTACGCACCCGCAACGGCGTGTCGGAGGTCGTGCGCGACGGCCAGGTCGTCGAGACGCACGAAGGCGACCCGTTCCAGTTCATCGAATCGTTCCAGGCCCGCTTCAAGGTCGCGCAGCGCCCGGGCCTGCCGCGTTTCTGCGGCGGCCTCGCCGGCTACTTCGGCTACGACGCGGTGCGCTACATCGAGAAGAAGCTCGCGAACACCGCGCCGCGCGACGATCTCGGCCTGCCCGACATCCAGTTGCTGCTGACCGAGGAAGTCGCGGTGATCGACAACCTCGCCGGCAAGCTCTACCTGATCATCTACGCGGATCCGGGCCAGCCCGAAGCGTACGCGAAGGCGAAACAGCGCCTGCGCGAACTGAAGCAGCGCCTGCGCACGACCGTGCAGCCGCCCGTCACGTCGGCGAGCGTGCGCACCGAGACGTTCCGCGAATTCAAGAAGGAGGATTACCTGGCCGCCGTGCGCCAGGCGAAGGAATACATCGCGGCCGGCGAGCTGATGCAGATCCAGGTCGGCCAGCGGCTGACGAAGCCGTACCGCGACAATCCGCTGTCGCTGTACCGCGCGCTGCGCTCGCTGAACCCGTCGCCGTACATGTATTACTACAACTTCGGCGATTCCCACGTGGTCGGCGCGTCGCCGGAAATCCTGGTGCGCCAGGAAAAGCGCGGCGACGACCAGATCGTCACGATCCGGCCGCTGGCCGGCACGCGCCCGCGCGGCAACACGCCCGAGCGTGATGCGGAACTCGCGACCGAGCTGCTGAACGATCCGAAGGAGATCGCCGAGCACGTGATGCTGATCGACCTCGCGCGCAACGACGTGGGCCGCATCGCGGAAATCGGCTCGGTGCAGGTGACCGACAAGATGGTGATCGAGAAGTACTCGCACGTGCAGCACATCGTCAGCTCGGTCGAAGGCAAGCTGAAGCCCGGCATGACGAACTACGACGTGCTGCGCGCGACGTTCCCGGCCGGCACGCTGTCCGGCGCGCCGAAGGTGCGCGCGATGGAACTGATCGACGAGCTCGAGCCGGTCAAGCGCGGGCTGTACGGCGGTGCGGTCGGCTACCTGTCGTTCTCGGGCGAGATGGATCTCGCGATCGCGATCCGCACGGGCCTGATCCACAACGGCAACCTGTACGTGCAAGCGGCGGCCGGCGTCGTCGCCGATTCGGTGCCCGAATCCGAATGGCAAGAGACCGAGAACAAGGCGCGCGCGGTGCTGCGTGCGGCCGAACAGGTCCAGGACGGCCTCGATAGCGACTTCTGACCGGAGACTGACCATGCTGCTCATGATCGACAACTACGACTCGTTTACCTACAACCTGGTCCAGTACTTCGGCGAACTCGGCGAGGACGTGCGTACCTGCCGCAACGACGAAATCACGCTCGACGACATCGCGCGCCTGAACCCCGACACCATCTGCCTGTCGCCCGGCCCGAGCAATCCGCAGCACGCGGGCATCACGCTCGACGTGCTGCGCGAATTCGCGGGCAGGAAGCCGATCCTCGGCGTCTGCCTCGGCCACCAGGCGATCGGCGAAGCATTCGGCGGCCGCGTCGTGCGCGCGAAGACCATCATGCACGGCAAGGTGAGCCGGATCGAAACCGATTGCCGCGGCGTATTCGCCGATCTGCCGAAGCATTTCGACGTCACGCGCTATCACTCCCTCGCGATCGAGCGCGAATCGCTGCCCGACTGCCTCGAGGTGTCCGCGTGGACCGACGACGGCGAGATCATGGGCGTGCGCCACAAGACGCTGCCGGTCGAAGGCGTGCAGTTCCACCCGGAATCGATTCTCTCGGAGCATGGCCACGCGCTGCTCGAGAATTTCCTGAAGCAGCATCGCGCAGCGGCCCATGCCGCCGCACCGGCCGCGTGACGGGAGACGCACGATGACGATTACCCCGCAGGAAGCGCTGCAGCGCACGATCGAGCACCGCGAAATCTTCCACGACGAAATGCTCCACCTGATGCGGCTGATCATGCGCGGCGACATGTCGCCCGTGATGGCGGCCGCGATCATCACCGGGCTGCGCGTGAAGAAGGAGACGATCGGCGAGATCGCCGCCGCCGCGACCGTGATGCGCGAATTCGCGAACCACGTCGAGGTGCAGGACAACTCGAATTTCGTCGACATCGTCGGCACCGGCGGCGACGGCTCGCACACGTTCAACATCTCGACCGCGTCGATGTTCGTCACGGCGGCTGCGGGCGCGAAGGTCGCGAAGCACGGCAACCGCGGCGTGTCGAGCAAATCCGGCAGCGCCGACGTGCTCGAAGCGCTCGGCGTGAACATCGATCTGCAATCGGACCAGGTCGCCGCGTCGATCGCCGAAACCGGCATGGGCTTCATGTTCGCGCCGAACCATCATCCGGCGATGAAGAACATCGCGGCCGTGCGCCGCGAGCTCGGCGTGCGCACGATCTTCAACATCCTCGGCCCGCTGACCAATCCGGCCGGCGCGCCGAACCAGCTGATGGGCGTGTTTCACCCCGACCTCGTCGGCATCCAGGTGCGCGTGATGCAGCGCCTCGGCGCGCAGCACGTGCTCGTCGTGTACGGCAAGGACGGGATGGACGAGGTGTCGCTCGGCGCCGCGACGCTCGTCGGCGAGTTGCGCGACGGCAAGGTGCACGAGTACGAGATCCATCCGGAGGATTTCGGCCTGCAGATGGTGTCGAACCGCACGCTGAAGGTGGAAAATGCGGACGAATCGCGCACGATGCTGCTCGGCGCGCTGGACAACCAGCCTGGCGTCGCGCGCGAGATCGTCACGCTGAACGCGGGCACCGCGCTCTATGCGGCCAATATCGCCGAGTCGATCGCGGACGGCATCCAGCTCGCCCGCGAAGCGATCGCAAGCGGCAAGGCCCGCGCGAAAGTCGACGAACTCGTGCGCTTCACGCAGCAGTTCAAGCGCTGACCCTCTTACGAATCCAGCAGGAACCCACATGAGCGACATTCTCGACCGAATCATCGCCGTCAAGCGCGAAGAAATCGCGGCGGCCCTGCGCAGCACGCCGCTCGAGGCACTGAAACTCGAAGCATCCGCGCGCGACCTGCGCGACTTCGTCGGCGCGCTGCGCGCGAAGCACGCGGCCGGCAACGCCGCCGTGATCGCCGAAATCAAGAAGGCAAGCCCGTCGAAAGGCGTGCTGCGCGAGCATTTCGTGCCGGCCGACATCGCGCGCTCGTATGCGGCGCACGGCGCCGCGTGCCTGTCGGTGCTGACCGACGAGCAGTTCTTCCAGGGCGGCGTCCGCTACCTCGAGGAAGCGCGCGCGGCCTGCACGCTGCCGGTGCTGCGCAAGGACTTCATCGTCGACGCGTACCAGATCGTCGAAGCCCGCGCGATGGGCGCCGACGCGATCCTGCTGATTGCCGCCGCGCTCGACACGCCGCTGATGCAGGATCTGGAAGCCTATGCGCACTCGCTCGGCCTCGCGGTGCTCGTCGAAGTGCACGACCGCCACGAGATGGAACAGGCGCTGACGCTCAAGACGCCGCTGCTCGGCATCAACAACCGCAACCTGCGCACGTTCGAGACGTCGATCCAGACCACGCTCGACATGCTGGACATGATTCCGGCGGACCGCATCGTCGTGACCGAATCGGGCATCCTGTCGCGCACCGACGTCGATACGATGCGCGCGGCGAACGTGAACACGTTCCTCGTCGGCGAGGCGTTCATGCGCGCGGATCAGCCGGGCGAGGAACTCGCACGGATGTTCTTCTGATGGCGATCGAAAAGGAAATCAAGCTCGCGCTGCCGGCCGGCCAGGCCGATGCCGCGCGCCGCTTCTTCGAGACGCTGACCGGCGAACCCGGTCACGCGATCACGCTCGCGAACGTCTATTACGACACGCCCGACCTCGCGCTGGCGCACTCGAAGAGCGCGGTGCGCGTGCGCCGCACGCCGGACGGTTGGCTGCAGACGTTCAAGACGGTCGGCAGCGCGGAAGGCGGCCTGCATAGCCGCCACGAATGGGAACTGCCGGTCGCGGGCGACGCGCTCGAAATCGATGCGCTCGTCGCGGCCTGCGACGTGCCGGAAGCCGCCGCCGCGCTGAATGACGCGGCCGGCGCGCTGCATGCGCTGTTCCGCACGGATTTTTCGCGTACGCTGTGGCGCATCGCCATCGGCGGCGCGACGGTCGAGGCCGCGGTGGACCTCGGCGAGATCGTCGTCCAGGCGGAACACGAAACGCGCAGCGAACCGATCAGCGAAATCGAACTCGAATTGATCGACGGCCCGGAAACGGCGCTGGCGACGCTCGCCGCCGAACTGCAGCAGGCGCTGCCGGGCCTCGTTCCCGAAAACATCAGCAAGGCGCAGCGCGGCTACCGGCTGCGCGCGCAATAAACCCGCATCACGCATGGCAACCCGCAAGACTTCCCGCGCGCCGCAACAGGCGTCGCTGTTCGACGATCCCGTGCCGGAAACGGCGCAGGCCGATATTCCGTCCGCGGCGTCCGAGCCGCCTGCCGCTCGGCGCAAAGCAGCGAAGAAAACCGCAGCACCCGCGCCCATGCCCGAGCCGGCCTCGGCCGCCGCGGCGCCGCGCCCCGTCGCCGCCGACGTACCGCATCTCGCCGCGCAATTCGACGCGCTGCCGGCTGTCTGGCGCGACGTGCTGAAACCGTTCACCGACAGCGACGCGTACGCGCCGCTGTGCCGCTTCGTCGATGAGGAGCGTGCGGCCGGCAAGACGGTCTACCCGACCGACGTGTTCCGCGCGCTGCGCCTGACGAGCCCGGACGACGTGAAGGTCGTGATCCTCGGCCAGGATCCGTACCACGGCGACGATCGCGGCACGCCGCAGGCGCACGGCCTCGCGTTCTCGGTGCCGCCGGCCGTCCGCACGCCGCCGTCGCTGCGCAACATCTTCAAGGAAATCGCCGCGAACTTCGGTCACGACACGCCGCGGCACGGCTGCCTCGACACGTGGGCGCGCCAGGGCGTGCTGCTGCTCAACACCGTGCTGACGGTCGAGCGCGGCGCGGCCGCGAGCCATGCTAAGCGCGGCTGGGAGCAATGCACGGACACGCTGATCCGCGAGCTCGCCGGCCGTCATCGCGGGCTCGTGTTCATGCTGTGGGGCGCGCACGCGCAGGCCAAGCGCGCCCTGTTCGACGCGAACGCGCATTGCGTGCTCGAGGCGCCGCATCCGTCGCCGCTGTCCGCGCATCGCGGCTTCCTCGGCTGCCGCCATTTCGCGCTCGCGAACGACTATCTGGTCGAAGCAGGCCGCGAACCGATCGACTGGCGTCTGCCGGACGTGGCCGAAACGCTCGCGTAACGGCCCAGGCGGCGAGTTCGCCGGCCGAATGCAAAAACGCCGCGCCCCTTTCGGGGCGCGGCGTTTTTTATCGGGTGACGCAGCCGGTGCGTCGCACCCGCGTCGACCTCACGCGTTACGCGGCGGCGATCGCCTCGCGCGCGCTGGCGAGCGCGGCGCTTTGCGCATCCGGGCCGAGGTTCAGGCCTTCCGCGAAGATGAAGCTCACGTCGGTCAGGCCGATGAAGCCGAGGAACGTGCGCAGGTAAGGCGTCTGGCTGTCGTTCGGCGTGCCGGCGTACTTGCCGCCGCGGGCCGTCACCACGTGAACCTTCTTGCCCTTGATCAGGCCTTCCGGACCGTTCTCGGTGTAGCGGAACGTGACGCCTGCGCGGGCGATCCAGTCGAAATACGTCTTCAATTGCGACGAGATGCCGAAGTTGTACATCGGTGCGCCGATCACGATGATGTCGGCAGCCTGCAACTCGGCGATCAGCGCATCGCTCTTCGCGACGATCGCATTCTGTTCCGCGGTGCGCTTGTCGGCCGGCGTGAAGAATGCGCCGAGCACCGATTCGTCGAGGTGCGGCAGCGCGTCGGCCAGCAGATCGCGAACCACGACGTTCGCGCCGGGGTTCGATTGTTGCAGCTTTGCCGTCAGTTCGTTGGCCAGCAGCGTGGATTGCGCGCCTTGCGAACGCGCAGCGGAATTGATTTGCAGAATGGTCGTCATGTCAGGCTCCGGTAGGGTTGCGCTTCGGTAGCGCGAGTGACGCCATTGTGCGTGGCCGCATGACCGCGAAAAAGCGGGCCCAGGGCGACGGATTGTTGCAGCAGCAGAACAATCCTTGATCGCGCCCCGATACCCGCTTTCGGACGATTACCCCTTCAGCCAGGCTTCGCGGGCCTTCGTGGCCGCAGCCGGCTTCGCGGCCGCCGTCAGCCGGTAGCGCGTGACGTCCGGGCCGTCGAGCTTCAGTTTCGCGGTGCGCAGCTCGTCGCGGCGAAACGCGTGAACCTCGACCTTGTCGCCCGGCCGGTAGCGCGCGAGCAGCGCATCGAGGTTCGTGCCCGTCACGCGCAGCCCGTCGACCGCGATCAGCGTGTCGCCGGCCGACAACCCCGCGCGATGCGCGGCGCCGCCTTCGTAGACCGCCGCGAGCGTGCAGTCCGCGCCGCCGCGCAAACGCGCGCCGATCGTCGGCTTCGCGGCCGCGCCGGTCGCGACGTCGGGCGCCAGCGTTACGCCGAACGGCGCAAGCAGTTCGGCAAGCGGCAGATCGCGCGTGCCGTGCACGGCGTCGGCGAACAGGCGGCCGAGCGCGACGCCCGTCGCTTCCTCGATCAGCACCTCGACTTCGTTTTCCTCGACGCCCGCCTGCTTGCCGCGATAGAAATCGCGGCCGTAGCGTTGCCACAGCAGGCGCATCACGTCGTCGAGCGACTTCCGGTTGCGCGTCCGCGCACGGATCGCGAGATCGAATGCCAGCGCAACGAGCGAGCCCTTCGTGTAATAGCTGACGATCGCGTTGGTCGCGTTCTCGTCCTGGCGGTAGTACTTGATCCACGCGTCGAACGAGCTTTCCGCGACGCTCTGCTTGAGCCGGCCCGTGCCGCGCAGCACGCCGCCGATGGTGCGGCCCAGCGCCGCGAAATATTCGTCCTGCGACATCAGCCCGCTGCGGACCAGCATCAGGTCGTCGTAATACGACGTGAAGCCCTCGAACAGCCACAACAGCGACGTGTAGTTCTCGCGCGTGAGGTCGTACGGCACGAACGCCGCCGGCTTGATGCGCTTCACGTTCCACGTGTGGAAATACTCGTGGCTGCAAAGCCCGAGATACGTGCGATAGCCTTCCGTCGTTTCGGGGCGCCCTTTCACCGGCAGGTCGGTCCGGTTGCAGATCAGCGCGGTCGACGCGCGATGCTCGAGGCCGCCGTAGCCGTCGCTGACTGCAAGCGTCATGAACACGTAGCGGTCCATCGGCGCCTTCTTCGATTTCGGCTCGAACAGCGCGATCTGCGCTTCGCACACGCGCTTCAGATCGGTACGCAGCCGCTCCAGGTCGAGCTGGGTCACGCGTCCGGCGATCACGATGTCATGCGGCACGCAGTGCGCGTCGAACGTCGCGAGCGCGAATTCGCCGATCGTCACCGGATGGTCGGACAGTTCGTCGTAGTTCGCCGCGCGATACGCGCCGAAACCGTAGCGCTTCGTGCCGCGCGCCTCGGGCAGCGCGGTGCCGACACGCCATGTGCGGAACGCCGCGCCGGCCGGTTTCGCGATGTCGACTTCGCAGGGCGCCTCCTCGCGGCCCGCGACGCTCAGGAACACGGCCGTCGCGTTGAAGAAGCCGCCCGATTCGTCGAGATACGCGGAGCGCACCGACAGGTCCCACGCATACACGTCGTAACGCAGCGTCAGCGTGCCGGTGACGGGCGCGGCCTGCCACGTATGCTTGTCGGTCTTCGCGATGCGCACCTTGCGGCCCGCGTCGTTGAACGCGCCGAGCGTCACGATGTTGCGCGCGAACTCGCGCACGAGATAGCTGCCCGGAATCCATACCGGCAGCGAGAAACGCTGGCCTTCGGGATCGGGATCGGCAACCGTCACCGTCACTTCGAACAGGTGCGCGGCAAGATCTTTCGGGACAATCGAATAGCGGATCGGCTGGGTCATCGTGGCAATCGGTCGGTCGAATACGGCGGCGAAAACGAAGAGAGGCGCCGGCAGATCGTGCGGGCGCCCCTCGCTGGCCGGGCCATGCGCCCGGCGTGCAGTCGGTTACTTGCTCGAGGCGAGCGCCTGGTTGAGCTGGTCGGCCGATACCGCGCCCGGCAGGCGGCGGCCGTCCGGCAGGAAGATCGTCGGCGTGCCCGTGACGTTCATCCCGCGGCCCAGCGCGAGGTTCTTGTCGAGCGCGCTGGTATCGCAGGTACCGGGGCCGGACGGCGCGCGGTGGTCGAGCATCCAGCTCGCCCACGTCTTCGCACGGTCGGTCGCGCACCAGATAGCCTTCGACTTCGCGGTCGAATCCGGCGACAGCACCGGGTACAGGAACGTGTAGACGGTCACGTTGTCGACCGACTGCAGCGTCGTCTCGAGCTTCTTGCAGTACGGGCAGTTCGGATCGGAGAACACCGCGATCTTGCGGGCGCCGTTGCCCTTGACGACCTTGATCGCATTCGCGAACGGCAGGCTCGCGAAATCGATCTTGTTGATTTCGGACAGGCGGGCGTCGGTCAGGTTCTTGTGCGTCTTGGCGTCGACGAGATCGCCGAGCAGCACGTAGTCACCCGCCGCGTCGCTATAGATGATCTGCGAGCCGAGGTTCACTTCGTAAAGCCCTGCAACCGGCGATTTCGACACGCTCTTGATCGGCGCGTCGTTGCCGAGACGGGCTTGCAGCGTGGCCTTCAGCTTGTCGGTGGTCTGGTCGGCCTGCGCGGTGCAGCCCAGCGTCGCCATCGCGACGGCCAGCGCCAGCGATGCGATGCGGATCGTTTTTTTCATCGAAATCTTCCTTCAGCTCAATCGGAGTGCTCGGCACAGTGTACGCCGTTATGGAACCGTCTCCGACCCGTGCAGCGGCAGAAGGTTCGATCAGCCGAGCGCGGCCGACACGAGCCAGCGCTTGACGAGCGGCTGCGCGCCGACGAACGCCATGCCCGCATTGCGCACCGCCTTCGCGAGCGAGCCGGGCACCGCGAACAGCCGCTGCAGGCCGTCGGTGGCGACCATCAGCGCGCGGATGTCCTCGCGGCGCGAACGCTCGTAGCGGCGCAGCAGCACCGTATCGCCGAGATTCCGGAAGCTTTCCTTGCCCGCGATCGCGTCGGCGAGCGCGGCGACGTCGCGCAGGCCGAGGTTCATCCCCTGCCCCGCGAGCGGGTGGATCAGGTGCGCGGCATCGCCGACCAGCGCGACGCGCGGCGCGATCAGCTTGTCGACCGTCTGCAGCGCCAGCGGGAAGCCGGCGGCCGGCGTCACGCATTCGAGCGTGCCGAGCTGGCCGTGCGACACGCGCTCGACCTCGGCCGCGAGCTGCGCCGGATCGAGCGCCAGCAATTCATCCGCATGCGCGGTGTGCGCGGACCACACGAGCGACACGTGGCCGTCCGGCAGCGGCAGCAGCGCGACGATCTCGCCTTCGTGGAACCACTGCCAAGCCGTCTCGCGGTGCGGCCACGACGCCTTGAAGTTCGCGACGACGCCCGTCTGCCGGTAGTCGCGCCGCTCCACCCTGGCCCCCATTTGGGAGCGCACCCACGAATGCGCGCCGTCGGCGCCGACGACGAGATCGGCCTCGAGCACCTGCCCCGACGACAGCGTGAGCACGGCCGCGTCGTCGCGCACGTCGAAACCCTGCGCGCGCGCCTCGAACCACGTGAGGTTCGGCTGGAACCGCAGCGCGGCGTCGAGCGACGCCTCGACCAGCGACGACTCGGCGATCCATGCGAGCTGCGGCACGGACGCCTGGTAGGCGGAGAAATGCAGCTCGGCATGCGCGTCGCCATACACGCGCATGTCGTAGACCGGCGCGAGCCGGCCGTGGTCGAGCGCCTGCCACACCCGCAGCCGCTCGAGCAACGCCTGTGAACTGGACGACAGCGCGTAGACGCGCGTGTCGAACGCGAGATCGGCGGGGCGCGGCGTGGCCGGCTGGGCGAGCAAGGCTGTCTTGTAGCCGGACTGGGTCAGCGCGAGCGCGGCCGTCTTGCCGACGAGCCCGCCGCCGACCACGGCGACGTCGAAGGTGTGGTGGGCAGTCATGGCGGGCATTATAGCCGCGGGGCCAAACCCTTACGCGGCCGGACTTTGCGGGAAATCAGCAGAATCGCAGGCGCGGTGCGCGGGCGCGGCGGCGCGCCGCATCGGCCGTTCGGCGCCAGCCCGGAATCCGGGGCGCCGGCACGGTACAATAGCGTCTTTGACCGTCGGCCCGCCGCGCTCCACGCGCCGGCCGCCCTTTTTTCCCGCGCCGCCGTGCCCTGTCCGGCCGCGCCGCCTCACCCGTCCGAAGGATTCCATGAGTCTCAAATGCGGCATCGTCGGCTTGCCCAACGTCGGCAAGTCCACCCTGTTCAACGCGCTGACCAAGGCCGGCATCGCCGCCGAGAACTACCCGTTCTGCACGATCGAGCCGAACGTCGGCATCGTCGAAGTGCCGGATACGCGCCTGAAGGCGCTCTCCGAAATCGTCAAGCCGGAGCGTGTCGTGCCGGCCGTCGTCGAGTTCGTCGACATCGCGGGCCTCGTCGCGGGCGCGAGCAAGGGTGAAGGCCTCGGCAACCAGTTCCTCGCGAACATCCGCGAAACCGACGCGATCACGCACGTCGTGCGCTGCTTCGAGGACGAGAACGTCATTCACGTCGCCGGCAAGGTCAGCCCGATCGACGACATCGAAGTGATCAACACCGAACTCGCGCTCGCCGACCTCGGCACCATCGAGAAGGCGCTCACGCGTTATTCGAAGGCGGCGAAGTCGGGCAACGACAAGGAAGCGGCGAAGCTCGTCGCGGTGCTCGAGAAGGTGCGCGCGCAACTCGACCAGGGCAAGGCCGTGCGCGGCCTCGCGCTGTCGGACGACGAACAGGCGCTGATCAAGCCGTTCTGCCTGATCACCGCGAAGCCGGCGATGTATGTCGCGAACGTGAAGGACGACGGCTTCGAGAACAATCCGCACCTCGAGGCGGTGCGCAAGTACGCGGAAAGCGAAAATGCGCCGGTGGTCGCCGTGTGCGCGGCGATCGAGGCGGAAATCGCCGATCTCGACGACGCGGACAAGGAGGCATTCCTCGCCGACATGGGCATGGAAGAGCCGGGCCTCGACCGTGTGATCCGCGCGGGCTTCAAGCTGCTCGGCCTGCAGACCTACTTCACGGCGGGCGTGAAGGAAGTGCGCGCGTGGACGATCCACATCGGCGATACCGCTCCGCAGGCGGCCGGCGTGATCCACACCGACTTCGAGCGCGGCTTCATCCGCGCGCAGACGATCGCGTTCGACGACTTCGTCACGTACAAGGGCGAGCAAGGCGCGAAGGAAGCCGGCAAGATGCGCGCGGAAGGGAAGGAATATGTCGTGCACGACGGGGATGTGATGAACTTCCTGTTCAACGTTTGAGCGAATCTCCCAGGCGTAAGGCAATTCACGGAAAACCCCTTGCGGCCATAGTGCCGCAAGGGGTTTTCCGCTTAATGCTCCCAGCATCATTCCGCTAGCAGGCCACGATGACGAAGCACTGCCTATGGCTGTTCATGGCGGTTTCGGCTGCCGCACTCGCCGACCCGACACCGGCCGACGAGATATCCGCGCGCAGCGGTTTGCCGGCCAGTGAAGTCACCGCGCTGTTGAACCACTGCGACTCGAGCCAAACCGGCATGAATTTCTGCGCCTGGCGCGATCAGATCGTTGCCGAACGCGAATTGCAGCACGTTATCGACGAAGAGGTCCGCGCGCACCCGGAGCGCAAAACGTCGCTCGAGGCGCGGATCTCAAAATGGAAGAAGGCGCGAGACGCCTCATGCGAAAGGTCCGCACGCAAGGAATGGGGTGGAGGATCCATGCTTCCTGCGGCGGTAGCGATCTGTGCGACGGCATCGACGAAGAAGATGACGAAGACACTGTCCTCGACGCGGGATCAGGCCCCATCCTGATGTAAAGATGCGAACACACGCGAACGTGGTCGCTACTGCGCACCGGCACAGCAGCCGCGCTTCGATACCGGCCGACGCAGAGCATAGCCCGTCGGCCGCTTCAATTACCGCGACGGGCGCGACGAATCGGATTTGATCCGGCGCGCTTCAGTAGCGTTGCCCGATCGTTGATCCCGCAACGACATCCTGCCAATCGCGGAATAAAAACGGCCCGACCGGCAAACACCGATCGGGCCAAGTTTCACGGCGCGGGCTTTCCGCCCGCCATCACGTCACGCCATCACGTCGCCGACACGCGCCGCCCTTCACCCGCCCGCGCATCGCGCCCCCGCTTGTTCAACCACGACGCAAGCAGCACGAGCAACGCCAGCACGGCCGTCGCGCCCACTTCCATCCGATGATCCTCGCTGACGAACATCACGGTCAGCGTGCCGCAGATGAACAGGATCACGGCCCACGTGAGCCACGGGAACAGCCACATCCGCAGCGTCAGGTCGGCGCCGCCCGATTCGAGCGTCTTGCGCATCCGCAGTTGCGAGACCGCGATCACGAGATACACGAGTAGCGCGATCGCGCCCGACGTCGCGAGCAGGAACCCGAACACCTGCTCCGGCATCAGGTAGTTCGCGATCACGGTCAGGAAACCGAACGCGGTCGACGCGAGCACGGCCGCACGCGGCGTGCCGGTCGAATCGGTGCGATGCAGGAACGCGGGCGCGTCCTTGCGCCGGGACAGCGAGAACAGCATCCGCGACGCCGTGTACAGCGCCGAATTCAGGCAGCTCGCGACCGATACGAGCACGATCACGTCGATGATCGCCTTCGCGTTCGGGACGCCGATCAGTTCCATCGCGCGCTGATACGAACCGTGCTTCGGCAGCAGCGGGTCGTTCCACGGCACGATGGCCGCGACGACGAGGATCGAGCCAAGATAGAACAGCGTGATACGCCAGATGACGGAATTCGTCGCGCGCACGATCTGGCGTTGCGGGTTGTCCGATTCGGCGGCCGCGATCGTCACGATCTCGGTGCCGAGGAACGAGAACATCGTCGTCAGCATCGCCGCCAGCACCGCGCTCGCGCCGTGCGGCATGAAGCCGTCATGCACGAACAGGTTCGACACGCCCGACACGGCCGGTGCCGGAATGATGCCGACGATCGCCGCGCCGCCGATGCACAGGAACACGATGATCGCGACGACCTTGATCAGCGCGAACCAGAATTCGAATTCGCCGTAGTTCTTGACGGAAAAGAGATTGGTGACGGTGAGCAGCAGCGTGATGCCGAGCGCGAAAATCCACGTCGCGATGTCCGGGAACCACGCATTGAGGATGGTCGCGGCGGCGGTCGCCTCGATCGGGATCACCAGCACCCAGAACCACCAGTACAGCCAGCCGATCGTGAAGCCGGCCCAGTGGCCGATCGCGCGATCGGCATAGGTCGAGAACGACCCGCTGTCCGGATGCGCGACGGCCATCTCGCCGAGCATGCGCATCACCAGCACGACCAGCACGCCCGCGATCGCATACGCGAGTATCGATGCCGGCCCGGCTTCCGCGATCGCGTGCCCGGAGCCGACGAACAAGCCCGCGCCGATCACGCCGGCAATCGACATCATCGTTACGTGACGCTGCTTCAGGCCCGTGCCGAGGCCCGTGTTGCTTCCACTCATCTGTCTCTCTCCAAAAAACGGTTCCGGTACGACCGGTGTCGCGTGAAGGCGGCGCGGGGAGTTGTCGTTCTTGGGTCCGGCCGCGGCCGCGCGTGCGTCGCACGTGGGCATGGGCCGGATGGGGCCGCTCCGGTGGGGTCGTCCGCGCAGTCTGCGAAGCTGCGGGTGCGATGCGGCGCGCCAAGCGCCGGCGCATCGCGTACGCCCGTTCCGTCGGCTGTCGTCAGCCGCCTTCGAAGCGAAGGAGTGTAAGCACCAAACGGTTCTTCACTAAGAACCAATTGAGGAATTTCGATGGAACCACTCATTGCATCGATACGCACCGATGCAAGGTTTGATTGGTTCCGGCGCCGGCTCGAGCGCGGGGCGCGCCATTCAGTTCGCGTCGCGGGCAGCTTCGTCCCGCCACTTCGCCGGCACGATCGCGAGCCATTCGCGCAGAAGCAGTTTTTTCACGGCGTCGGGGCGCGCGGCCGACAGGCGCACCAGCACGATCGGCCAGCCGACATAGTGATCGGTCACGTAGTACACGTCGGGCGCCGACTCGATCAGCCATGCACGCTCGTCGGGGCCGACGCCCTTCACGACGAGCGTGTCGCCGTCCTCGCGCAGCCGCGCGAGCAGCTTGCCCTTCACCTTGAGCGCGGGCGTGCCGTACGACGTGCCTTCCTCGACGCCGCGCCATGCCAGTGCGATCTGCCGGACTTCGTCGAATGTCACGATGCCTCCCCGACCGTACGCCGATGGTTGACGGTCCGGCTACCCTACCGGAAACCGCGCGACACGCCCAGCCGCGCGGCGCTATGCGCCGGTCGCACGCGCGGCGGCCGGCGCACGCCCGGTGGTTGCGACGATCGCGAACGCAATCGCATTCGCGGCGGCGCTCGCGAGGATCGGCACGAGATAGCCGCCGCCCGCGTCGTAGATGAAGCCGGCGGCGGCCGGCCCGATCAGCGTGCCGAACGCGACGCTCGTGTACAGAATGCCGATGATCGCGCTCACGTTGCGCCCGCCGAAATAGTCCATCACGACGGCCGGCAGCACGGCGACCCAGCCGCCGTAGAACACGCCGAACACGAGTGCGAACGCGGCCAGCGTCGCGACGGTGCCGGCGCCCGCCCATGCGACGAGCGCGACGGCCATGCCGGCGAACATCGCGAGCAGCGATGCGCGGCGGCCGAAGCGATCGGCGAGGCCGCCGAGGAAGAAGCGGCCGGCCGTGCTGCCCACGCCGATCGCGCCGAGCAGCAGCACGGCCGTCGACGGCGCGACGCCATGATCGAGCGCGTACGGCACGAGGTGAACGAACGGGACGAACACGCCGAACGAGCAGACGAGGCAGGCCGCGTACAGGCTCGCGAACGGCCGCGACGTGACGGCTTCGCGGACCGTCGCGCCGGCATGCACGTTCGCACCGGTCGACGCAGCAGCGGCATCCCGACTGCCGCCGCCGGGTGCGTCGCCGTCCGGCAGCAATCCCCGCCTGCGCGGATCGTTCTCGATCAGCAGCGACATGCCGGCTCCCAGGACGATCACGAGCGCGGCCAGCGTGAAGTACGCGCCGCGCCAGCCGACCTGCGCGATCAGCGCGGACGCGAGCGGCGGCATCACCAGCGTGCCGACGCCGATCCCGGCGACCGCGAGCCCCGACGCGAACCCGCGCCGGCGCACGAACCAGCGCTGCACCGCACCGACGGCCGGCACGTACGCGCTGCCCACGCCGAACCCGACACCGAGCCCGTACGCGACATAGACTTGCAGCAGCGTATGCGCCGCGCCGGCGGCCGCGAGCCCCGCGCCGGTCAGCAGCATCCCGGCGACGGCGAGCCGTCGCGAGCCGAAACGATCGGCCAGCGGCCCGCTGACGATGCCGAAGCCGAAGTACAGGAAGCCGGCGAGCGAGAACACGAGCGAGATCTGGCCGCGCGACGCGGCGAAATCCCGCTGCAACGATTCGACGAACGCGCTGAACGTATACGCGCTGCCGAATCCGACGAACGTGACGGCGAACGCGGCCGCCACCACGTACCAGCCGTAGAAAAGGCGCGACGCGCCCGGGCGGTTCATGACGATGCTCCTCTCAGGTTCGACCGGCTGCCGCGCGGCAGCCGGGTTGCTCCGTGGATATAGTTGAACTATGTTGATCGCAGCGACTGCCGACATGCGACCGCAAAACAAGCGATCAGACGCATCAACGGTACTCGCGCGCACGCGCCGCCTCAAACGATATTTCGTCGACCTTTCGCTTTAGAAAAACTGAATGAATCGTTCCCGCCTGCCGCCGCTCAACGCACTGCGCGCCTTCGAAGCCGCGGCCCGCCACCTGTCGGTGAAGTCGGCGGCCGAGGAGCTGTCGGTCACGCCGGGCGCGGTGAGCCAGATGATCCGCGTGCTCGAGACGCATCTCGGCGTGCAACTGTTCGAGCGCGTGAACCGCGGGATCCTGCTGACGGCCGCCGGCCGCGACTACCTGCCGCCCGTGCGCAACGCGTTCCGGCAGATCGCCGATGCGTCGCAGCGCGTGTCGGGCGCCGCCGACAGCGGCGTGCTGACGGTGAGCGTCACGCCGTTCTTCGCGTCCGCATGGCTCGTCCCGCGCCTCGCGCAGTTCCGGCAGGCGTGCCCGGACGTCGACCTGCAGGTCGTCACGAGCCACGCCCTCGCGGATTTCGCGCGCGACGGCGTCGACGTCGCGATCCGCCACGGCCTCGGGCGTTACATCGGGCTGTGCGGCGAACGCCTGCTGACGGTGGAAATCGTCGCGCTCGCGTCGCCCGAACTCGTCGCGCGGCTCGGCATGCCGGCGACGCCGGCCGCGCTCGTCGGCTGGCCGCAGTTGCACGACGCCGAACGCAAGGGCTGGCACATCTGGTTCGGCGCGCAGCGGATCGACGATTTCGGGCCGCCGCGCGGCCCCGCGTTCGACGATTCGGGCCTGCTGCTGCAGGCGATCGTCGCGGGCCAGGGCGCCGGGCTGCTGCCGGCCGCGATGGTGCGCGGCGAGCTGGCGAGCGGCCGGCTCGTGCAGCTTGCCGATACCGCATGGCTCGACGATTTCGCGTACTACCTCGTCTATCCGCCGCATCATGCGGAACGGCCGAAGGTTGCGGCGTTCCGCCGGTGGATTCTCGATGCCGCGCAGACCGACGGCGCGGCGTCGATGTCCGGCGCGGCGTAGCGTCGCGCGGCGCCACGGCGCCGATCCGCTAACATGCGGCGCGGGCGGTCGGCTCGACATCGCCCGGTATCGATAACAACGAACGGAACGAGAGAGACCATGCGTGCCCTGCTCCGCCGCGCGACACACGTCGCGACCCTGTCCGCCGCGCTCTTCGCCGCGGGCGCCGCGTTACCCACGCCGGCACATGCCTATCGCGCGTCGCCCGGCCACGGCAACGAAGCCGATCTCGACCGTCACGACACGTATCGCAACCGCGACGGCGAAACCGTGCATGCGCCCGCGCATTCGAAATCGGGCCGCGTGCCGGACGGCGCGAGCGCACGCTGCCGCGACGGCACGTACAGCTTCAGCCGCCACCGGCGCGGCACGTGCTCGGGGCACGGCGGCGTCGCCGCGTGGCTGTGAGCGCGGGTCGGCCGAATGGCCTGCGCCGTGCCAGCGGCAGCCCGCAGCGAAGTACAATACGCGCTCGCACCGCCGCGCCCCGCGCGGCACGCTCCGTACCGAATCACCCGACGCCGCCACGCCCGCGCGCGCTGCGCGGCCGTCTCAACCACTTCTGACTTTCACACCGAAATGGCCCAATACGTTTTCACGATGAACCGGGTCGGCAAGATCGTGCCGCCCAAGCGCCAGATCCTGAAGGACATCTCGCTGTCGTTCTTTCCCGGCGCGAAGATCGGCGTGCTCGGCCTGAACGGCTCGGGCAAGTCGACGCTGATCCGCATCATGGCGGGCGTCGACAAGGACATCGAGGGCGAAGCCACGCCGATGCCGAACCTGAACATCGGCTACCTGCCGCAGGAACCGCAGCTCGATCCGACGAAGACCGTGCGCGAAGCCGTCGAGGAAGGCCTCGGCGACCTGTTCCAGGCCAACAAGAAGCTGGAAGAAATCTACGCGGCCTACGCCGAACCGGACGCCGACTTCGACGCGCTCGCGGCCGAGCAGGCGAAGTACGAGGCGATCCTCGCGTCGAGCGACGGCGGCAGCCCCGAGCAGCAGCTCGAAGTGGCGGCCGACGCGCTGCGCCTGCCGCCGTGGGACGCGAAGATCGAGCACCTGTCCGGCGGTGAAAAGCGCCGCGTCGCGCTGTGCAAGCTGCTGCTCGAAAAGCCCGACATGCTGCTGCTCGACGAACCGACCAACCACCTCGACGCCGAATCGGTCGACTGGCTCGAGCAGTTCCTGGTGCGCTTCCCGGGCACCGTCGTCGCGGTCACGCACGATCGCTACTTCCTCGACAACGCGGCCGAATGGATTCTCGAACTCGACCGCGGCCACGGCATTCCGTGGAAGGGCAACTACAGCAGCTGGCTCGACCAGAAGGAAGAGCGCCTGAAGCAGGAAGAAGCGTCGGAATCGGCACGCCAGAAGGCGATCAAGAAGGAACTGGAGTGGGTGCGCCAGAACCCGAAGGGCCGTCAGGCGAAGTCGAAGGCGCGTATCGCCCGCTTCGAGGAACTGAGCAGCCAGGAATACCAGAAGCGCAACGAAACGCAGGAAATCTTCATTCCGGCCGGCGAACGCCTCGGCAATGAAGTGATCGAGTTCAAGAACGTCAGCAAGTCGTTCGGCGACCGCCTGCTGATCGACAACCTGAGCTTCAAGATTCCGGCCGGCGCGATCGTCGGCATCATCGGGCCGAACGGCGCCGGCAAGTCGACGCTGTTCAAGATGCTGACCGGCAAGGAACAGCCGGATTCGGGCGAAGTCGTGATGGGCCCGACGGTGAAGCTCGCGTACGTCGACCAGAGCCGCGACGCGCTCGACGGGTCGAAGACGGTGTTCGAGGAAATCTCGGGCGGCGCCGACGTGCTGACGGTCGGCAAGTACGAAACGCCGTCGCGTGCGTACATCGGCCGCTTCAACTTCAAGGGCGGCGACCAGCAGAAGATCGTCGGCAACCTGTCCGGCGGCGAGCGCGGCCGCCTGCATCTCGCGAAGACGCTGATCTCGGGCGGCAACGTGCTGCTGCTGGACGAACCGTCGAACGACCTCGACGTCGAAACGCTGCGCGCGCTGGAAGACGCGCTGCTCGAATTCGCGGGTTCGGTGATGGTGATCTCGCACGATCGCTGGTTCCTCGACCGGATCGCGACGCACATCCTCGCGTTCGAAGGCGATTCGCAGGTCACGTTCTTCGACGGCAACTACCAGGAGTACGAAGCCGACAAGCGTGCGCGCCTCGGCGAGGAAGCCGCGAAGCCGAAGCGTCTGCGCTACAAGCCGATCAGCCGCTGAGCGGCGCGGCCCAGGCAACCGGCGCCGCGCTCACGCGGGGCCGGCGCCGAAGCGGGCCGCAACCGGCACGGCACAACGAAGAAGCGGGCTCATGGCCCGCTTTCTTTATCCCGCCCGGCGCTCGCCCCGACGCTTACGCGAGCGCGCCCAGTTCGCGCAGCCGCGCCTCGGTCGCCGCCGCGCTCGTGTGATGAATGCCATGCCAGCCGAGCGCCGTCGCGGCCGCCGCGTTGTGCGCGTTGTCGTCGATGAACACGAGCTCGTGCGGTGCGATGCCGGGCAGGTGCGGTTCGATCCGTGCCTGCATCTCGCGGTAGATCGCCGGATCGGGTTTCACGAGCTTCACGCGGCCCGACACGACGATGTCCTTGAACCGGCGCAGCACCGGGAAGTTGTCCCAGGCATACGGAAACGTCTGCGCGGACCAGTTGGTCAGCCCGAACAGCGGCATCCGCTGCGCGTCCAGCCGGTCGACGAGCGCCGCGCCCTCCTCCAGCACGCCGCCGATCATCTCGTGCCAGCGCGCGTAGAACGCGCGGATCAGCGCCTCGTGCTCCGGAAACTTCGCGACGAGTTCGGCCGTGCCTTCCTCGATCGTCTGCCCGCCGTCCTGGCGGACCACCCAGTCCATCGCGCACACGTGCGTGAGGAACCAGCGGCGCTCGGCATCGTCGGGAATCAGCTCACGGTAAAGGTACTCGGGGCTCCAGTCGATCAGCACGCCACCGAAATCGAACACCACTGCCTTGATCGTCATGCGAACTCCGTGGCGAGCACGTCCGCGAGCGGCCGCGGCGTCACCGCGCTGCCGGACAGCGAATTGTTGTTCCAGATGAAGTGGTGGTGCGCGACGATCTGCGCCGCCGACAGATGGGCGCGCTCGTTCGTCGTGTGCAGGTCGGACACGACGGTCGTCCGGTAGCCGAGCAGCGCGGCACGGCGCGCGGCGGAATCGACGCAGAACTCGGTCGCATAGCCGCAGATCAGCACCGAACGGATGCCGTGGCGATCGAGCTGCGCCGCGAGCGGCGTATCGTGAAACGCATCGCTTGCCTGCTTGCGCACGCGCCAGTCGGCTCGACCGACGACCAGCCCCGCATGCAGTTCCCAGCCCGGCGTGCCGGGCACGATGTCGTCGTCCGCGTCGCCGTCGTGCTGCACGAAGCACACCGGCGCGTTCGCCGCGCGCGCCGCCGCCGTCAACCTGTTGATGCCCGACACCACGTCGTCGAGCCGGTACGCGGGCTGCGCCCGCTCCACCAGCCCGCGCTGCATGTCGATTACGATCACCGCGGTGTCCGTCATTGCCTTCCCTCGCTGTTATCGTCCGGCCGTCGTTCGATCGTTGCCGAATCGCGATCCGGCCGTTGCCGCACGTTGCGTCAGATCGGCTGCGTGCGCGCGTCGAGCCACGCCTTCGCGTCGCCGCTCAGGTGCCGGCCGACGCGCTCGCGCACCGTCGCGTGATACGTGTTCAGCCACGCGCGCTCTTCGTCGTGCAGCATCTCGATCAGCACGCAGCGCGTGTCGATCGGGCACAGCGTCAACGTCTCGAACGCGAGGAAATCGCCGAATTCCGTCTGCCCGGCCGCCCGGTTCACGACCAGGTTCTCGATCCGGATGCCCCACTGGCCCGGACGGTACACGCCCGGCTCGATCGACGTGATCATCCCCTCTTCCATCGCCGTGTACGGCTCGGCGGGCGCATAGTGCGAAATGACCTGCGGGCCCTCGTGCACGTTCAGGAAGTAACCGACGCCATGCCCGGTGCCGTGGCCGTAGTCGAGGCCGGCCGCCCACATCGGCGCGCGCGCGATCGCGTCGAGCATCGGCGAGCGGATGCCGCGCGGGAAGCGGGCGCGCGACAGCGCCATCATCGATTTCAGCACGATCGTGAAATCGCGCCGCTGCAGGTCGCTGACGGTGCCGACCGGCACGACGCGCGTGATGTCGGTCGTGCCCGTCACGTACTGGCCGCCCGAATCGATCAGCAGCAGGCCGTCGCCGGCGATCGTCGCGTGCGACTCGCGCGTCGCATGGTAGTGCGGCATCGCGCCGTTCGCGTTGAAGCCGGCGATCGTCGCGAAGCTCGCCGACACATAGCCGGGGCGCCGGGCGCGCGCGGCCGTGAGCTTCTCCTCGATCGTCAGCTCGGTGATCGTCTCGCGATTGACCGCCTGTTCGAACCACGCGAAGAATTCGGCAAGCGCGGCGCCGTCGTGCTCCATCGTCACGCGTACGTGCTCGATCTCGGCGGACGTCTTGCGCGACTTCGCGAACGTCGACGGATTCACGGCCTCGACGAGCTTCACGCCGGCCGGCACGGCCTGGAGCGTGCCGAACGTCACGCGGCGCGGATCGATCAGCAGCGTCGCGCCGTCGGGCAGCGCCGCGAGCGCCGCGCGCGCGGCGTCGTAGGCGCGGACGTCGACGCCATCCTGCGCGAGCGACGCGGCCAGCGCCGGCGACACCTTGCCGTCGGCGACGAACAGCGTCGCGCGATCGGCGCCGATCATTGCGTGCGCAACGAACACCGGATTGAAGTTGACGTCGGCGCCGCGCAGGTTGAACAGCCACGCGAGATCGTCGAGCGTCGACACGAAGTGCCATTGCGCGCCCTGCGCGTGCATCGCGCGGCGCACTTCGGCAAGCTTGCTCGCGCGCGTCGTGTCCGCCTGCGGCGCCACGTGCTCGAAAACCGCATCGCCGGGCAGCCCGGGCCGCTCGGGCCAGATCGCGTCGAGCAGGTCGACGTCGGTACGCAGCGCGATGCCGCGCGCGCTCAGCGCGGCCGTCAGCGCGCGCGCGGCCGCGACGCCGAGCACGGCGCCGTCGACGCCGACCGTCGCGCCCGCCGCCACGTTCTGCGCGAGCCAGTCGACGTGCGGCGCGCTCTGCTGCCCGCCCGTCATCTTCATCAGCTGCACGCCGGTGCCCGCCAGCTCGGCGTCGGCCTGCACCCAGTAGCGGCTGTCGACCCACAACCCCGCGAAATCCGCGGTCACGACCAGCGTGCCGACCGAACCCGTGAAGCCGGACAGCCAGCGGCGCGCCTGCCAGCGTTCGGGCAGGTATTCGGACAGATGGGGATCGGCGGACGGCACGAGATAGGCGGCCAGATTCTCGCGGGCCATGGCGCCGCGCAGCAGCGCGAGGCGGGCCGGCACCGGCGAGACTTCGGGGAGACGGGCATTCATGATTTCACCTGAGAGCATTCAGCGACGGGCCGACAACGCGACCGTCACGGCTACGGCGACGAACGCGACGCCGGTGCAGACCGGCCATTCGAGCGTCTCGCCATCGTAAAACAGTCCCGAGAGATTGCCGACCATGCGGGCGGCGGCCGCGCCCACGATGCCGACGAGCACCGCGATCCACCACGCCGGCCGGGCCGTGCGCCGCATCGGGTGCAGCCAGCGGCCGAACAGCCCGACGGCCGCTCCCAGGACAAGGATTCCAAACCAGTTCATTCGACGCCTTCTATAAATTCAGATTCGTCCCATAGGCGTGAACGTTGCCAGCGGCTAGCATCGATTCATTCATCGAACCCGAGACCAACCGGGCGCCGCGAACGTTCGAGTGTAGGGGCCGACTCGACGTTATGGCAAGCGCGCGCCTGCTGCCGTATTGAAGAAATTCTCATGCGAATCGCTCTGATCGATCCCGAGTCGCGCCATGCCGCACTCCTGAACCGCCTGCTCTTCGCGGGCGGTCACGTGTGTCACGCATTTGCGTCCAGCGCCACATTCTTCGCGTGGCTCGCCGCCGACAACACCTGCGACATGCTGGTCACGGGCCACTGGGCCGGCGACCAGCCGGCGCAGGAAGTCATTCCGCGCGCGCAAGCGGTCCTGCCCGGGTTGCCGGCCATCGCCGTGATGCCGTCGGCGCGCGAGAGCGAAATCGTCTCGTGCCTGCACGCGGGCGCCGACGATTGTCTCGTGCGCCCCGTGAGCGGGCCCGAGTTGCTCGCGCGCGTCAACGCGCTGAGCCGGCGCGCCGGCGTACGCCGCGCACCCGCCCGCTCGCGCGAAATGTATGGCGAATACGCATTCGACGCCACGCATTGCCTCGTGCGTTTCGGCGACGCAATCGTTTCACTGACGCCGAAGGAGTTCCGTTTCGCGCAGTTGCTGCTCACGAACGTGTCGCGGCCCGTGTCGCGCGCCCATATCCTCGAAACGGTGTGGGGGCGCCGCCGCGACATGAAGTCGCGCACGCTCGACACGCACGCGTCCCGGCTGCGCAGCAAATTGCAACTGCTTCCGGAGCGCGGCTACCGGCTGTTGCCGCTCTACGGCTTCGGCTATCAGCTCGACCGCGTGCCGATCGAACCCCCAAATTCACGGCCCCGCCACGCCGATGGCCGGTACGCAGCGAGTGAGGAAATCACCGAAACGCTATAATATGGGGCTAAACGATAGCCCTCGATATGCAACTCCTCACGATCGGAATCAACCACCACACTGCGCCTGTCGCCCTGCGCGAACGCGTGGCGTTTCCGCTCGAGCAAATCAAGCCGGCTCTCGCCACGTTCAAGAACGTGTTTCTCGGCCCGCAGGCGCCCAATACGCCCGAAGCGGCGATCCTCTCCACCTGCAACCGCACCGAACTGTATTGCGCGACCGACGATCGCGCGGCCCGCGAAGGCGCGGTCCGCTGGCTGTCGGAGTATCACCGGATCCCGGTCGACGAGCTCGCGCCGCACGTCTATGCGCTGCCGCAGTCGGAAGCGGTCCGGCACGCGTTCCGCGTCGCGTCCGGCCTGGACTCGATGGTGCTGGGCGAAACCCAGATTCTGGGCCAGATGAAGGACGCCGTTCGCACCGCGACGGAAGCCGGCGCGCTCGGCACCTATCTGAACCAGCTGTTCCAGCGCACGTTCGCGGTGGCCAAGGAAGTGCGCGGCACGACCGAAATCGGCACGCAGTCGGTGTCGATGGCCGCCGCCGCGGTTCGCCTCGCGCAACGGATCTTCGAAAAGGTGTCGGATCAGCGCGTGCTGTTCATCGGCGCCGGCGAGATGATCGAGCTGTGCGCGACGCACTTCGCCGCGCAGGGTCCGCGCGAGCTCGTCGTCGCGAACCGCACGGCCGAACGCGGCCAGCGGCTCGCCGAACGCTTCAACGGCCGCGCGATGCCGCTGGCGGATCTGCCTACCCGCATGCACGAATTCGACATCATCGTGTCGTGCACCGCATCGACGCTGCCGATCATCGGCCTCGGCGCGGTCGAGCGCGCGGTGAAGGCGCGCCGCCACCGGCCGATCTTCATGGTCGACCTCGCGGTGCCGCGCGACATCGAGCCCGAAGTCGGCAAGCTGAAGGACGTGTTCCTTTACACCGTCGACGATCTCGGCGCGATCGTGCGCGAAGGCAACGCGTCGCGCCAGGCCGCGGTCGCTCAAGCCGAGGCGATCATCGAGACGCGCGTGCAGAATTTCATGCAATGGCTCGACACGCGCAGCGTCGTGCCGGTGATCCGTCACATGCATACGCAGGCCGACGCGCTGCGCCGGGCCGAAGTCGAGAAGGCACAGAAGCTGCTCGCGCGCGGGGACGATCCGGCCGCCGTGCTCGAAGCACTGTCGCAGGCGCTGACCAACAAGCTGATCCACGGTCCGACGAGCGCGCTCAACCGCGTCAACGGCGCCGATCGCGATTCGCTGATCGACCTGATGCGCGGCTTCTACCAGCACGCGCCGCGCTCGAACGACCAGTCCGGCCACTAGCGCCGCCCGGTCGCCCTGCCGCCGTCGGCCGTTGTCCCGCCGCCGGCCTATCCTTTCCGAATACCCCTTGCCCGGGAGCGCCGCTCCACACCATGAAGACGAGCATGCAACGCAAGCTCGACCAGCTTTCCACCAGGCTGGCCGAACTCAACGACCTGCTGAGCCGCGAGAACGTCACGGCCGACCTCGACCAGTACCGCAAGCTGACGCGCGAACATGCGGAACTCGGCCCGGTCGTCGAGCAATACGCGTTATGGCGCCAGTCGCGCAGCGACGAAACGGCCGCGCAGGAACTGCTCGCCGATCCGTCGATGCGCGATTTCGCGGAAGACGAAATCCGCAGCGCGCGCGAGGGCATGGCGCGCCTCGAGACCGAGCTGCAGAAGATGCTGCTGCCGAAGGATCCGAACGACGACCGCAACATCTTCCTCGAAATCCGCGCGGGCACGGGCGGCGACGAATCGGCGCTGTTCGCGGGCGACCTGCTGCGCATGTACCTGCGCTTCGCGGAACGCCAGCGCTGGCAGGTCGAGATGATGTCGGAAAGCCCGTCGGATCTCGGCGGCTACAAGGAAGTGATCGTACGCATTGCCGGCCAGGGCGCGTATTCGCGTCTGAAGTTCGAATCGGGCGGCCATCGCGTGCAGCGCGTGCCGGCCACCGAGACGCAGGGGCGCATCCATACATCCGCGTGCACGGTCGCCGTGATGCCGGAAGCCGACGAGATCGGCGAGGTCGAGATCAATCCGGCCGACCTGCGCATCGACACGTTCCGCGCGTCCGGCGCGGGCGGCCAGCACATCAACAAGACCGATTCGGCGGTGCGCGTCACGCACATCCCGACCGGGATCGTCGTCGAGTGCCAGGACGACCGGTCGCAGCACAAGAACAAGGATCGCGCGCTGAAGGTCCTCGCCGCGCGCATCAAGGACAAGCAGTATCACGAGCAGCACGCGAAGGAAGCCGCGACGCGCAAGAGCCTGATCGGCTCCGGCGACCGCTCGGAGCGAATCCGCACGTACAACTTCCCGCAGGGCCGGATGACCGACCACCGGATCAACCTGACGCTGTACCGGCTCGAGGCGATCATGGACGGCGATCTCGACGAACTGATCGGCGCGCTCGTCACCGAGCATCAGGCCGAGCTGCTCGCGTCGCTCGGCGACGCCGACTGAGGCCGCGATGTCCGACGCCACCGCCGACGCCCTGCTGCGCGCCTCGCCGCTCGACCCGGTCGATGCACGCGTGCTGCTCGCGCACGCGCTCGGCTGGACCCGCACGCAACTGATCACGCGCGGCGACGCGCCGCTCGACGCGGCCGCGGTCGAACGCTACCGCGCGCTCGAAGCGCGCCGCGTCGCCGGCGAGCCCGTCGCGCAACTGGTCGGGATGCGCGAGTTCTTCGGCCGCGCGTTCGACGTGACGCCCGACGTGCTGATCCCGCGCCCCGAGACCGAGCTGCTCGTCGAAGCGGCGCTCGATGCGATCGACGGGCTGCCGCATGCGGCCGTGCTCGATCTCGGTACCGGCAGCGGCGCGATCGCCGTGTCGATCGCGGCCGAGCGCCCCGACGCGCGCGTGTGGGCGCTCGACCGTTCGCCGGCCGCGCTCGCGGTCGCGCAACGCAACGCCGACAAGCTGCTAGGCGCGCACCGCCCCGGCGGCCCGCTGCACTGGCTGCAGAGCGACTGGTACGCGGCGCTCGATCCGGCGCTCGCGTTCGATACGATCGTCAGCAACCCGCCGTACATCGCGCAGCACGATCCGCACCTCGCGCAGGGCGACCTGCGTTTCGAGCCGCGCGGCGCGCTCACCGACGATGCCGACGGCCTCAGCGCGATCCGCACGATCGTCGCGGGCGCCGGCGCCTGTCTGAAACCGGGCGGCACGCTGTGGATCGAGCACGGCTACGACCAGGCCGAAGCCGTCCGCGCGATCCTGGCGTCGCACGGCTTCGTCGCGGTGGAATCGCGCGCCGATCTCGCCGCCATCGAACGCACGACCGGCGGCCGCCGGCCGGGCTGATGGCCGGCCCGCCCGGTTGAAATCCGCTATCATTTCGATCTAACGCCCCGCAAACGCAAGGTCAGTCATGGACACCCAACAACGTATCAAGCAAATCGTCGACGAAAACCAGGTCGTGCTCTTCATGAAGGGCAACGCGCAATTCCCGATGTGCGGCTTCTCGGGCCGCGCCGTGCAGGTGCTGAAGGCCTGCGGCGTCGACCAGTTCAAGACGGTCAACGTGCTCGAGGACGACGAAATCCGCCAGGGCATCAAGGCATTCTCGAACTGGCCGACCATCCCGCAGCTCTACGTGAAGGGCGAATTCATCGGCGGCTCGGACATCATGATGGAGATGTACCAGTCGGGCGAACTGCAGCAACTGTTCGCCGCCGCCTGACGCGCGGCACCCGCCCCCTTTTCGATGGCATCTCCCAGCGCGCCGCCACGCCGGCTGATCATCGCGATCACCGGCGCCACCGGCGCGATCTACGGTGTGCGGCTGCTCGACCTGCTGCGCGCCGCCGGCGGCGTCGAAACGCACCTGCTGATTTCGAACGCCGGCTGGCTCAACATCCAGCATGAACTGAAGCTGCCGAAGGCCGACGTCGAAGGCCGTGCGGACGTCGTGCATTCGGTGCGCGACGTCGGCGCGACGATCGCGTCGGGCTCGTTCGCGACCGACGGCATGGTAATCGCGCCCTGTTCGATGAAGACGCTCGCGAGCGTCGCGCACGGGCTGTCCGACAACCTGATCACGCGCGCGGCGGACGTCACGCTGAAGGAGCGCCGCCGTCTCGTGCTGATGGTGCGCGAAACGCCGTTCAACCTCGCCCATCTGCGCAACATGACCGCCGTCACCGAAATGGGCGGCATCGTGTTTCCCCCGCTGCCCGCGTTCTACGCGATGCCCAAGACGATCGAGGAACTCGTCGACCAGACCGTCACGCGTGTCCTCGACCTGTTCGCGCTCAGCGCTCCGCAAACGACGCCGTGGGCCGGCATCCGGCACGCGCAGTAAGTTACGCCTCTTCAGCGCGCATTTCCGCCGATCCACACCGCAACGCCTTCTATTTCACGCGATCCGATGCGAACTGGCACCCGAAAGCCGGACCTCGACGCAATTATCAACGCTCAGGCGTCAATCAAATTCCGGAACACCAATTTATCAATGCACGGTACGCGCCTATAGTCAGCGGCAAACCCTTTTGCAGGTTACCATCATGAACCGCTTGCCTTCGCTGTACCTGTCTCACGGCGCCCCGACGCTGCCGATCGACCCGACGCTGCCGTCCGGCGCGTTCACGCACCTCGGCGCCGAATTGCCGCGCCCGCGTGCGGTGCTGATGCTGTCCGCGCACTGGGGCACGCAACAGCCGGTCGCGAGCGTCGCCGCGCGTCCCGACACGATTCACGACTTCTACGGATTCCCGCAGGCGCTGTACGACATCCGCTATCCGGCGCCGGGCGCCCCCGACGTCGCCGAGCACGCGGCCGCCCTGCTGAACGCGGCCGGCATCGCGACCGCGACGACCGAGCACGGCCTCGATCACGGCGCGTGGGTGCCGATGCTGTTGATGTTTCCGGAAGCCGACGTGCCGGTCGCGCAGTTGTCGATCCAGCCGCGCGCGAACGCCGCGCATCACTTCGCGCTCGGCCGCGCGCTGCGGCCGCTGCGCGACGAAGGCGTGATGGTGATCGGCTCGGGCCAGATCACGCACAACCTGCGCGCCGCCGACTTCGGCGCGGCGCCCGAGGACGCGGACCCGCGCGTCGCGGAATTCACCGACTGGTTCGAGGCGAAACTTGCGTCGCGCGACGTCGACGCGCTGCTCGACTACCGCCGGCAGGCACCGCACGCGGCGCTGATGCATCCGACCGACGAGCACCTGCTGCCGGTCTTCACGGCACTCGGTGCGGCGGACGACGACTACCGGCTCGGCATCCAGTCGCTCGGCACCTACCAGCGCGTGCTCGCGATGACGAACTACGTGTTCGCGAACGCCGGCGCCTGAACCTGGACGGCGGCGCGACCGCCGGCCAGCAAAAAGCCCGTCCGAGCATCGCTCGGACGGGCTTTTTTCACTGCATCCTGCCGCCGCCGAATCCGGCGGCAGGCCGGGCGTCAGACACCGACGCCTTCGAGAATCTCGTCGTGCGACTCGCGCTCGTCGAGATACTGGGTCCGGTAACCGGTATTCACGCCCCAGAAGTAGAACACCAGCGAGATCGCCGCGACGATCAGCATGTCCCAGCCGTACGGCAGGTAGCCGTAGCCGCCGAATTCCTTGCTGCCGATCAGCGACAGCACGGCCATCGTCGGCAGGTACGCGACCAGCCACCACGCGGCCTTCAGGTCGGCACCCCAGCCGGTCCAGCCCGACTTCGCCTGGAAGTAGAAGTACACCGGCAGCGCGACGATCATCAGCAGAATGATTTCGCCCGTCAGCGGCCACTTCGCCCAGTACAGGATCAGCGACGCGCACACGAACGCGAACGGGGCGATCAGCTTCATCAGCGGAATCGACAGCGGACGCTCGATGTCGGTCGCCGCGCGGCGCAGCGCCATCAGGCTGATCGGGCCCGTCAGGTACGAGATCACCGTCGCGACCGAGATCACCGCCGCGAGCGAACTCCAGCCGCGGAAGAAGAACAGGAAGATGAACGACACGAGCAGGTTGAACCACATCGCCTGACGCGGCACGCCGTAGATCGGGTGCACGTTGCCGAACATCTTCGGCATCGTGTTGTTGCGCTCCATCGCGTAGATCATGCGGGTCGTCGTCGCCATGTAGGTCGTACCGGTGCCGCTCGGGCTGATGAACGCGTCGACGTACAGCAGGATCGCGAGCCAGTTCAGGTTCAGCGCGATCGCGAGTTCCGCGAACGGCGACGAGAAGTCGAAGTGCGCCCAGCCCTTCGCGACGTCCGCCGGGTTCACCGAGCCGATGTAGGCCATCTGCAGCAGCACGTAGATCACGAGCGCGAGCAGGATCGACGTGATCACCGCGAACGGCACGCTGCGCGACGGATTGCGCGCTTCACCGGCCAGGTTCACCGGGCTCTGGAAGCCGTTGAACGCGAACACGATGCCGCTCGTCGCGACCGCAGTCAGCACGGCCGACCAGCCGTACGGCGCGAAGCTCGCGTTGGAGGCGGTACCGAGGTTCTCCGAATGGAAGCTCGTCAGCATCAGGCCGAGGATCGTGAGGCCCGGGATCAGGAACTTGAAGATCGTGATCGCGGTGTTCGCCCGCGCGAACGCCTTGACGCCCCAGTAGTTCAGCATGAAGTAGATGACGACCAGCACGGCCGACAGCAGCAGGCCTGGGGTCGTCAACTCGCCGTTCACGAACAGCGCGTGCGCCCATGGATACGGCCACGTGCTCATATACTGGATCGACGCTTCGGCCTCGATCGGGATCACGGATACGATCGCGATCCAGTTGGCCCATGCACTGATGAAACCCACCAGCGAACCGTGCGAGTAGCGCGCGTAACGCACCATGCCGCCCGACTCGGGGAACATCGCGCCCAGTTCCGCATACGTCAGCGCAATCGCGAGAATGACGACAGCGCCGATGATCCAGGCGCAGATCGCCGCCGGACCGGCGATCTTCGCGGCTTTCCAGGCACCGAACAGCCAGCCCGAGCCGATAATCGAACCCAGCCCCGTCAGCATCAATGCAAACGGGCCGATGTTCCGTTGAATAGAACTCTTCACATCCTCTCCTGTGTCTCAAAAAGCATGGTCGGCCTGCTGTCCGGGATCGGCTCGGACTGCACCGCGCACGCATTCTTGGGGGGACGGTTGCCCGATCGGGGCAACCCGTCCACGCGGCGCGTAGTTTAACGGTTGCACCTTAAACGTGGCGCCAAAATCGATCGGCCCCTACAAAAAATTCGCATCGCTTGCAAGCTTTGTAAACCTGATCTCCGCAATAACCCTGATAGCATGGGAATACGGTTGACCGTCAGACGGATTAGCCGTATAAAGGACTTCGCAGGATTTCAAGTGGCGAGTGAATTGGTTCTTTCGTAGTTCGCCCATCAACGGTACTCCGGTTGGTCCTATTACCCCTTCCTTGATTTTCCGCACCCCATGGGCTTCGGCCCCGTTTTATCTTTTTAGGAACAAGTAACATGGCAACCGGTACCGTCAAGTGGTTCAATGACGCAAAGGGCTTCGGCTTCATCACCCCGGAAGGCGGCGGCGACGATCTGTTCGCGCACTTCTCGGAAATCCGCGTCGAAGGCTTCAAGACGCTGCAAGAAAACCAGAAGGTTGAATTCGAAGTGAAGACGGGCCCGAAGGGTCTGCAAGCTGCGAACATCCGTCCGGTCTAAGCTTGGCGCGATCATTCGTGTAAAAAAGCCCCGCTTCGGCGGGGCTTTTTGTTTTTGGGCGCCGATCGTCCGGCCGGCGTGGCGACCTTTTGGCCGCCCGCCCTTCAGCCGAACAATCGCTGCGCGTGAATCCCGAGGCCCGTCGCGACACTCGCGAGGCGATCGCCGAACACCGGCTGCGCATCCGGGAACGCGCCGGCGAGCGCCCCCGACAGGAACGCGAGCCCCGTCGAACCGCCGGTGAAATACAGCGCACCGACATCGCGCGGCGCCACGCCCGCGAGCCGCACCGTCTCGCGCGCGGCGTCGACGATGCGCGCGGTGTCGTCGCGGCTCGCCTCGACGAGGCGATCGGCGTCGAACGCGATCTGCAGATCCTCTTCCACGTCGTTCAGGTCGATCATCGTCTCCCCGCCCGCCGCGACGCCGATCTTTGCTTCTTCCGCCCGCGCCATCAGCGCGTGCCCGAGCCGCTGCTCGACCACGCTCGTGAGCCGGTCGTACTGCCGCACGTCCTGATACAGGTGCTTCATCAGCTTCAGCTCGCCGATTCGCTTCGGCGTGTAGACGGTGTTGATCAGGTGCCAGGTCGCGAGATCGAAGTAGATCTTGTTCGGCAGCTCGCGCCCTTCCGGGTCGAGCGCACGATAGCCGAATGCGGGCAGGATCGCCGCGAGCTCGACGCGCCGGTCGTAGTCGGTGCCCGCGACGTGCACGCCGTGGTGCGCCAGCACGTCGTCCTTGCGCTCCAGCCGGGCCATCCGCTCCGGGCCGACACGCACGAGCGAGAAGTCGGACGTGCCGCCGCCGATGTCGGCCACGAGCACGAGGCGCTCCGCCGACTGGCGCGACTCGTAGTCGAACGCGGCGGCGATCGGTTCGTACTGGAAGTGAACGTGCGCGAAGCCGACCGATCGCGCGGCCGCCTCGAGCTGATCCTGGGCGAGGCGGTCGGCGCGCGGATCGTCGTCGACGAAGAACACCGGCCGGCCGAGCACCGCGCGGCCGATCGGCGCGCCCGCACACGCTTCGGCCTTGCGCTTCAGGTGCATCAGGAAGCGCGCGATGATTTCGGTGTACGCGATCGCGCTGCCGTCGCCGAGATCGGTGGTCGTTTCCGCGAGCGGCGAGCCGAGGATGCTCTTCATCGAGCGCATCAGCCGGCCGTCGAAACCGTCGATATAGGAGGCCAGCGCCGCCCGGCCGTATTCGACCGTCTCTTCGTCGTTGTTGAAGAAGATCGCGGTGGGCAGCGTCAGGTGGTCGCCCTCGACGGGCGCGAGGCGCATGCCATCGCCGTCGGGCAGCGCCACGGCGGAATTGGACGTGCCGAAATCGATCGCGCAGTAAGTCATGGGAAATTGCCGCAGCAGGGCCGGCGCGAAAACGGAAAGGACGGGCTTTTTAACATGAAGCCCGCGGGATCACAACCGGGGCCGGCCGCCGGCGCCGCGCAACGGTCGCCGGCGGCGACGGCGCGCCGCGTGGCGCGCCGGGGGAACCTGCGCGGTGCAGGATGCGCGGCGACGCACCCTGCCCGCCCGCGCGGTCAGGCTGCCGCGTCGAAGCTCTTCTTCCAAGCACCCGCGTAGACGACTTCGCCGATCGCATGGCGCGTGCGCGGCGCCTTCTCGCGATCGCGCAGCACGGGATCGAGCTTGTCGACGTTGCCGTAGTGGCCGAGCGAGATGATCGACACGATCGCGACGTCCGCCGGAATCGCGAACGCGTCGCGGAATGCCTTCGCGTCGAAACCGCTCATCTGATGCGCGGCGAGGCCGAGCGCGTGCGCCTGCAGCACCAGCGACATCGCGGCGGCGCCGGCGTCGTACAGCGCGGTCGGCGCCGGCTCGCCCTTCGGCGTGAGCGTGTGCGCGGTCACGGCGATGAGCACTGGCGCCGGCGCATTCCAGCCCTGGTTGAACGGCACCAGCGTCGCGAACGCGCGCTTGAACGCGTCTTCGTCCTGGGTGCGATCGAATACGATGAAACGCCACGGTTGCGCGTTGTACGCGGACGGGGCCCAGCGTGCCGCTTCGAGCACCGCGTGGAGATCGCCGGCGCTGACGGGTTCATCCGAATACGCGCGCGGGCTCCAGCGGCCCGCGATCAGATCGTGAATCGAAACAGTGGTGGGAGCAGGTTTGACGGACATGCGGTTCCTCGCTGACATCGATGAAGGGGCGCGAACGCCCCGGCGAACAGCAAGCATACCTGCTTGAACGGTTGCGCGCCCGATCCTGCCGCGCTATGCAAATCTCCTTGCGTGCAATGGCCGGCCGCGGTGCAGGCGGCCGGTCGATCCACCGCGATCAGGCTGCCTGCGCGGCCGCGCGCGACGGACCGCGGTTGATCCGCAACACGATCAGCGCCCCGACGATGCACAGCCCGCCCGAGATCATCGACGCGATCGTGTAGGTGCCGAGGCTCGCGCGCAGCAGCCCGGCGCCGAGCGCCGCGAATGCCGCGCCGAGCTGGTGGCCGGCGACGATCCAGCCGAACACGACCGGTGCCGCCGCCTTGCCGAACACGTCGGTCGCGAGTCGCACGGTAGGCGGCACGGTCGCGATCCAGTCGAGTCCGTAGAACATCGCGAACAGCGGCAGCCCGAAGAAATCGATCCCGAACGCGTGCGGCAGATAGATCAGCGACAGCCCGCGCAGCCCGTAGTACCAGAACAGCAGCACGCGGTTGTCGTAACGGTCGGACAGCCAGCCCGACAGCGTCGTGCCGAACAGGTCGAATATGCCCATCGCCGCGAGCAGCGACGCGCCCTGTACTTCGGTCATCCCGTAGTCGCTGCACATCGCGATCAGGTGCGTGCCGACGTAGCCGTTGGTGCTCGCGCCGCAGATGAAGAAACTGAAGAACAGCAGCCAGAAGTCGCGCGAGCGGCTCGCCGTCAACAGCGTGCGGAACGCGACCGCGAGCGGGTTCTCCTTCGTCGTGTCGGCCGCGGGCGGCGCATCGGCGGGCTCGCCGTACGGGCGCAGTTGCACGTCGGCAGGCCGCTCCGGGAGCAGGAACGCGACGAGCGGAATCACGATCGCGGCCGCCACCGCGACGACCAGCACGACCGGCCGCCAGCCATGGCGCTGCGCGATCGCCGCGAGCATCGGCAGGAACACGAGCTGCCCGGTGGCCGTGCTCGCGGTCAGGATCCCCATCACGAGGCCACGCCGCGCATGGAACCAGCGCGTGACGAAGGTCGCGGACAGCGTCAGCGCGACGACGCCCGTCGAGCAGCCGACCATCAGCCCCCAGATCACGACCATCTGCCAGCTCTGCGTCATCATCGACGACAGCGCGACGCCCGCGCCCATCGTCACGAGCGCGGTGAGGATCGTCGGGCGCAGCCCGAAGCGCTGCATCGCGGCGGCCGCGAACGGGCCCGTCAGCCCATATAGCGCGATGTTCACCGAGATCGCCAGCGAAATCGCCGCGCGGCTCCAGCCGAGCTCGCGTTCGAGCGGTACCATCAGCACGCTCGGCGTCGCGCGTGTGCCGGCCGCCGCCAGCAGGATCAGGAATACCACCGCCGCCGCGAGCCATCCGTAATGGAAGCGCCCGCCGATTCGTGTCACTGCCCAATTCATTTTCGCGTTCTCCAGTTGGCGGGCGCCGGCGCCATCGCACCCGCGCCGCCCGACCAGGCCACCTCCGCCACGCATTTCAACATCGGCTGACCCGGGCCGACGCTCGGCATTCGTCTGTTGATCCGGATGCGATTGTTACCGACCGGTCACAACCGTGTTGCGATCGTAGTTACCAGTCGGTAACATGTCAAGCAATCCATTATGTCGTCGAGGGTCATCATGTCGGGCATCGAGGTCGCCAAACCGTCGGCGCGGCGCACGCGCCGGCCGATCGACGGCGCCACCGCGCAGGAACACCTGCTGCGTGCCGCCGAGGAATTGTTTTACAAGGAAGGCGTGCGGACGGTCGGCGTCGAGGCGGTGGTGGAGCGCGCCGGGGTCAACAAGATGAGCCTGTACCGCCAGTTCGCGTCGAAGGACGAGCTGATCCTCGCTTATCTGGAGCGGATGGACGCGTGCTTCTTCGAGCGGCTCGATACGAGCGCCGCGAAGCATCCGGGGCAACCGAAGGCGCAGTTGATCCAGTATTTCGTCGACCTCGCCGAGCGGGCGACGCAAAAGGACTATCGCGGCTGCCCGTTCGTCAACGTGGCCGCCGAATTCCCGGATGCATCGCACCCGGCGCGCGAACGCGTCGCGCAGAACAAGGAGCAGCTGATGAAACGGCTCGTCGCGCTGTGCGAAGGCGCCGGCGCGCGGCAACCGAAGGCGCTGGCCGATGCGCTCGCGCTGGTGGTCGAAGGCATCTACGCGGCGAGCCAGACCTACCGGCACGGCGAAACGCCGATCGGCACCGCGCCCGCGCTCGTCACGCAGTTGATCGAAGCGGCCTGCGCGTGACGGATCGCATGCATTCGTCGCCGGCGCGCCCGCTACAATGCGGCCCTCTTCGCCCTTGCGCCCGACTGGTATCACGATGACCGACACCCGCCCCGACTCGCACGACGACATCCTCGCCGCCACGCGGCACTGGCTGGCACGCGCGGTGATCGGGCTCAACCTGTGCCCGTTCGCGAAAAGCGTCTATGTGAAGGAACAGGTGCGCTACGCGATCAGCGAAGCGACGACGCTGGAAGACGCGCTCGCCGAACTCGAAACCGAGCTGCGCGCGCTGGAAGCGGCGGATCCGCGGCAGGTCGACACGACGCTCGTGATCTACCCGCACGCGTTCGCCGATTTCGTCGACTACAACGATGCGTTGTTCTTCGCCGAGCGGCTCGTGCAGCAGTTGCGACTCGACGGCGTGCTGCAGATCGCGAGCTTCCATCCGCAATACCGGTTCGACGGCACCGAACCCGACGACATCGAGAACTACACGAACCGCGCGCCCTACCCGATCCTGCACCTGCTGCGCGAGGACAGCATCGCGCGCGCGGTCGATGCGTTCCCGGACGCGTCCGCGATCTACGAAAAGAATCAGGAAACGCTGCGCCGCCTCGGCCACGAAGGCTGGCGCGAATGGATGCGCCGCCCGGGCGACGACGTGTGACGCGGCGTGCAACGTGCAACGTGCGGCGTGCGGCGTGCAACGCGCGCGGCGCGGGCGCCATGCCCGCCCGGCCGCGCGTTCGCCCGTCAGCCTTCGGCCGGCTCGGCCGCGGCGTCGCCCGCCGCCGAGGCCTGCGCGACGAAGAAACGCTCGTTCAGTTCGGCGAGCCCGAACATCCCGAGGATCTCGTTCAGCCGCTCGCCGGGCCTGCGGCGCGGCAGGTTCTTGTACTGCGCGATGATCAGCTCGTTCTTCATCGAATGCTCCCAGCCGACCAGCTCGGTCACGCTGACCTGGTAGCCGTGCGCTTCGAGCTGCAGGCAGCGCAGCACGTTGGTGATCTGGCTGCCGAATTCTCGCGTATGGAGCGGATGGCGCCACACCTCGGTCAGCGCATTCGCGAGCGACTTGCCCTTGTTCTTGCGCAGCACGCCCGCGACTTCCGCCTGGCAGCACGGCACCAGTACGATGTGCTGCGCGCGCTTCGCGAGCGCGAAGCGGATCGCGTCGTCGGTCGCGGTGTCGCACGCGTGCAGCGCGGTGACGACGTCGACCATATCGGGCAGTTGCGGCGACGTGATGGAATCGGCAACCGACAGGTTCAGGAACGACATGCCGCCGAACCCGAGCCGCGCGGCGAGCTCGGTCGAACGCGTGACGAGTTCCTCGCGCGTCTCGATGCCGTACACGTGCGACGCGAACGCCGGCGTGCCGTGCCCCGGCTGCTGCTTGAAGAACAGGTCGTACAGGATGAAGCCGAGATACGACTTGCCGGCGCCGTGATCGACGAGCGTCACGTGGCCCTTGTCGGCCTGCACGCCGGCGAGCAGCGGCTCGATGAACTGGAACAGGTGATAGACCTGCTTCAGCTTGCGGCGGCTGTCCTGGTTCAGCTTCCCGTCGCGGGTGAGGATGTGCAGTTCCTTCAGCAGCTCGACGGACTGCTCCGGGCGGATTTCGTGGGTCTTGTTCGACATCGTGAAGCGGCGCCGGGCCACGGTCGGTCGACCACGGCCCGGCGGCGAAAATTCGTGAGGAATGGCGACAGTTTACCGAAAATACGCGGTCAGGCCCGCGCGCCGAGGCGCCAGAGCGACGTGACCTCGGCGCGGCGCGCCGCGTGCAGCGGATCGTCGGCGTCCGTCGACTTCGGGTGCGCGGGGCGGATGTCGTCGCGGCCGAGCACGACGAGGCCGGCCTCGTCGATCCATTGCAGCAAGGTTTCGCGCGGCCGCAGGCCGAGATGCTCGGCGAAATCGGACAGGATCAGCCAACCCTCGCCGCCCCGCTCCAGATGCGCGGCCAGCCCCGCGAGGAAACCGCGCAGCATGCGGCTGTCAGGATCGTAGACCGCGTATTCGATCGGCGCGCTCGGCCGGGCCGGCACCCACGGCGGATTGCACACCACGAGCGGCGCCCGGCCGGACGGAAACAGGTCGGCCTCGACGATCTCGACGTGGCCCGCATGACCGAGCCGCGCGACGTTCTCGCGCGCGCAGGCGAGCGCGCGCGGATCCTGGTCGGTCGCGACGACGCGCTCGACGCCGCGTGACGCAAGCACCGCCGCCAGCACGCCGGTGCCCGTGCCGATATCGAACGCGAGCGACGTCGCCGGCAGCGGCGCGCGCGCGACGAGCTCGACGTATTCGCCGCGCACCGGCGAGAACACGCCGTAGTGCGGATGGATCGGCGCGCCGCCGAGCGCCGGAATCGGCACGCCCTTCTTGCGCCACTCGTGCGCGCCGACGAGGCCGAGCAGTTCGCGCAGCGACACGACCGACGGCGCGCCGCCGGGGCCGTATGCTTCCTCGCAGGCGGCACGCACGTCGGGCGCGCGGCGCAGCGGGATCGTGTAATCGGCGTCGAGCGGGATCAGCAACATGCCGAGCGTGCGGGCACGCTGCGATTGCGCGAGGCGATGCAGATTGAAGGCGTCGACGCCGGCCGCGGCTTTCGCCTTCTTCGGCTTGCGTTCGACGCGGCGCGCCATCGCCTGCACGAGCTGGCGCGCATTCTGGAAGTCGCCCTGCCAGACGAGCGCGGTGCCCTCGCATGCGAGGCGGTAGGCCGCGTCGGCGGTGAGGCCGTCGTCGGCGGGCACCGCGCGCTTCGGCGGTTGCACGCCGGCCTCGGAGCGCCAGCGCACGGCATGATCGACGCCGTCGGCGTCGGTCCAGTGGAAAACGGGGGAATCGGTCACGCGAACTCGGTTACGGTTGGCTTCAACGGCGGCGAGAATTCACCGCGCGGACCACACCATACCGCGCTTTGCCCGACCCGGCAAAACAGGCGCCGCGACGGCCGCCCGAAGGCATTCGTTGCGGCGCAAGCGTCGATCAGGCGAGATCGTGGGTTTCCGCACCGGGCGCATCGCGCTTGACGGCCGCGATGCCGTTCTCGCGTGCCTGCACGCTGCTGTACGTTTCGCTCGTACCGATGACCTGGTGGTTCGCTGCTTTCAGATTGAACATCGGCTCGCCGTTGTGGGCGAGCTTGCGCTCGTAGCGCTCGTCCAGCGGCGCATTTTCCCGCACGGACGCGATCCCGTTTTTCGCGCCGCCTTTCTCCTCGTACCGCTCGCTCGCGAGGATGATCTCGCCGTTCGCCGACTTCAGGTGGAAGTAGTACTGGCCGTTCGTGGCCTTCTTGAGCTCGAATTTTGCCGCCATGAATTTCCCCTAAAAGAATGTCCGACCCTCGGACATCGGCAAGTGTAAGGGGTCGCGTCGACAAAAATCGAGATCTCGCGCGGATAAGCATTAAAGACTGTCAAATGGTGAATTTTTCGACACATTTAGCCGACGTTGAATGCATCCCGGCGACCTAGCCGCCCCACCCCGGCATGGCGGGCAGACGGAGCGTGCCCGCGTCGTTGAAGTGCACGGCGCCCAGCCCGCTGCCGGCGAGCCGGCCGCGCAGCGCATACGGCAACTCGCCGTTCGCGGCCGCGCCCGGCAGGTTCCACGCCTGCCGCGCGGCGGCGAAGGCCGATACCGATACGGGCACGTCGAGCACGGCCTCGCCGAACCGCGGCACGGTGCCCGCCCGATCGCTGACGCCGCTCGCGAACGGCGCACCGTTCAGGTCGAGCGCGACCGAGATGCCGTCGTAGTCGATCGGCGCATCGTTCGGATTCTGCACGCGCAACTTCAGGCTGAAGCGCATCTCGAGGCCCTGCCCGACGAGCGGGTCGAGCCCGGCGACCGACACGCGCACGGGCTCGCGCGTGAACCCCGCGCAACCGCCCAGCAGGAACACGGCCGCGAACAGCAGCAGCACGGCGCGCAGCGGCGCGATACGGAAAAGGGCGCGTGACATGGAAGGGCCTCCTCGCGGTGATCGGTGAACGGGTCGTCAATGCATTGTACCGACCGCGCCATCCTTCACCGGATTTCGTAGTTTCGGCAGCGCCACCAGATCGTTAATAGATTAAAACTACGAAATCGCCAGACAAACGGAAAGCGCATTAATGACTTCCAGCGTTCAATGAAGCGCCGGAAATTCAATAGACGTTCTTTCTAAATTTTTCGTTTCCTTTACCCAAAACCATCAAGTATATTTACGCATCCTTGGAGCAAGCCGACACACCTTGAAGCCGCATGACGGCGTATTTCCGGGACGGCGACACGCTGTCCTTCCGTCCTGCGGCCTGGCCCGGCCAGCCCCGTAGGTCGTCGGTTCAAAGGGATTGCGCGCCCGCGCCGGGCGTGCGGCCCCGTGTCGTGCGCGCGAAATCAATTCAGTACAACACGCGCACGGCCATTTTGAACCGGCCAGTTAACCGACATCCGGAAATTCAGAGGGGGCAGTAAACCATGATTACCTTCACGTAGTCGGCCGCCGTCTTTTCGAATAATCCGTCATTGCCATTTTTTCGCCGTTGATTAAACGGCGAGGGGATTGCTTTTGCCGGCGTTTTCGCAGCACTGAACGATTCTTTCAACGATCGAGGTTTCAGTCATGTCGATTCATATTCGCAAGATGCGTTATCTGCCGCTCGTCGCCGCACTCGCGCTCGCCGGTTGCGGCGGCGACGACGGCGGTGCGGGCTCCGCTTCCGCGCTGAGCTCCGCCGGCGCGCCGCACACGGGCTCGTCGCCCGCCGTCACCGCGCCCCCGAGCGCATCCAACGTCGACAAGAGCGTCTCGCCTGTCGAATTGCCGGACACCGTGGTGCCCGTGAACTACCGGCTGTGGTTCCGCCCGAACGACGCGCTGAATGCGTTCGACGGCCGCGCCGACGTCGAGATCAAGGTGCTCAAGCCGGTCAACAACATCGTGGTCGCCGGCCACCGGATCAAGTTCACGAACGGCCGCATCACGCTGCAGCCGGGCAACATCCAGCTGATCGCGACGCCGCAGGACAAGGGCGACTTCTACCAGTTGCGCCCCGTCGCCGGCACGATCGCACCGGGCAACTATTCGCTGCACATGGAGTGGTCGGGCATCATCAACTTCAAGTCGTATGACGATCCGGTCAACCAGACCGGCGGCAGTTGCGGCGACGATCCGTATCCGGGCTGCTCGGCCGCGGAAGGCGTGTTCCGCGTCGACCTGAAGGGCACCGACGGCAAGACGAGCGGCGCGATCCTGACGCAGGGCGAAACCAATCTGTCGCGCCAGTGGTTCCCGGGCTGGGACGAGCCGGCGTTCCGCCCGACCTATGAAGTGACGGCCGAAGTGCCGCAAAGCTGGCGCGTCGTGTCGAACGCGGCCGAGAAGCCGTCGACCAACGTCGGCGGCGGCTACAAGCTCGTGCAGTTCGAGAAGACCCCGCCGATGCCGTCGTACCTGCTGTTCTTCGGCGGCGGCATGTTCGACACCTACGAGGACGACTTCACGAGCCCGCTGCCGGGCGCCAAGGGCAGCCTGCACCTGCGCGTGTTCACGCCGCCGGGCATGAGCGAGTGGGCGAAGCCGGCGATGGACCGCACCAAGCAGGCGCTCGACTACTACTACCGCTACACGGGTATCCCGCTGCCGCTGACGAAGTTCGACACGGTCGCCGCGAACGACGCGTTCAAGGAGCAGAAGGACTTGAACTTCGGCGGGATGGAGAACTGGGGCTCGATCCTCGAGTTCGCCGACGACATCCTGCCGCAGCCGGGCCAGCCGATGTCGCGCTACGGCAATGAAGTGCTGACGCACGAAGTGGCGCACCAGTGGTTCGGCGATCTCGTGACGACCGACTGGTGGGACAACGTGTGGCTCAACGAGTCGTTCGCGACGTTCTTCGAGAACAAGACGACGATCCAGTTCTTCCCCGACGAGTTCAGCTGGCTCGACCAGGTGAAGAACAAGTACCGCGTGATCAATCGTGACATCGGCCCGAACGCGTTCCCGGTCGCGCCGAACTTCAACGACTGGGCGTCGAACGACTTCGTGCTGAGCGCCAGCGCGTTCACGTACGACAAGGGCGGCCACGTGCTGAAGACGCTCGAGAACTATCTCGGCGAGCAGACGCTGCGCAAGGGTCTGCAGCAGTACCTGGTCGACTACTCGTTCGGCAACGGGACGCCGAAGCGTCTGTGGGATGCGCTGTCGAAGGAAAGCGGCCAGGCGGTCGGCCCGATCGGCGACAGCTACGTGCGTCAGACCGGCGTGCCGCTGATCTCGCTCGACACGCAGTGCGACCTGACGAAGAACCAGACCGTCGTCACGCTGAAACAGCAGCCGTTCCCGAACAAGAACGCGTATCCGGGCCTGCAGTGGACGGTGCCGATCACGCTCGCGTACGGCCAGGGTCTCGCGAAACGCACGACGCTCGCGCTGAAGGATACGCAGGCGCAGACGCGGATCGACGGCTGCACGGGCGTGGTGGCCGACCCGAGCGGTCTCGACTACTACGTCGTGAACTACAGCGACGCGGCCTGGAGCGGCGTGCTCACGCAGGTCAACGGCTCGACCGATCCGGTGCTGCTGGCGAACCTGAAGAGCGAAGCGGCGCTGCTCGTCGCGAACAACCTCGCGCCGGCCTCGCGCTCGACGTCGATCGGCTCGGTCGCTTCGCCGGCCGCGATGAAGCTGCGCCAGACGCCGAGCTTCGGCGGCATCGAAGCGGTGACGAAGGAACGCCCGGCGCTGCATTACCAGGGCATCTTCAAGCCGCGCAAGGTAGTGACGCAGTAACGGTGCGCACCCGGCCGGTGCCGCGCGACCCGCGGCGCCGGCCGGCGTACCGGTTTCTCCGACCTGTTGACGGGCCTCGCATGCGAGGCCCTTTTTTTCATGCCGCGCGGCGCCCGTTCGCGATCACGCCCACGCGGCATCCCACGCCGGCTGCGCGAACCATGAGGCGAGGAACGCCACGAGCCGCGACGTGCGCGCACTGCCGCGCGCCTGCTGGCGCAACACGTGGATCGTCGCCGGCTCGGGCGCCGCCGCGTACTGCGGCAGCACCGCGCGCAACCGTCCGTCGCGCAGCGCGTCCGCCACGAGCCAGGTCGGCAGGTGCGCGAGACCGAGCCCGTCGATGGCCGCCTCGCGCAACGCTTCCGAATGATTGCTGCGAAACCGCGGCTGCGCGGGCGCGTGACGGCGCTCGCCGAAACGCCATGCGCCCGGCGGCGGCGCGCCATGCCACGCGAGACAGTCGTGGCCGGCCAGCGCGTCGGGCGATTCAGGCTCGCCGCGCCGTGCGAGGTAGGCCGCGCTCGCGCACAGCACGCGCCGTTGCGGCGCCAGCACGGTCGCGACGAAACGCGTGTCCTCCAGCGGCCCGATGCGCACCGCGAGATCGACGTCGGAACCGAGTCGCGCACCCTGCAGATCGACCATGCTGTCGGTCAGCACGAGATCGACCTGCAACGCCGGATGATGCTGCATGAACGCGGCCAGCGCGCCCATCAGATGCCGCCGGCCGAACGGCGCCGGACAGTCGATGCGCAGCAGCCCGCCCGGTTCGTCGTGCTGGCTGTGCAGGTCTTCCTGCAGTCCGCGCAACTCGGCCAGCATCCGTGTCGCGCGACCGTACAGCAACTGCCCGGCCTCGGTCGGCCGGAGCGCGTGCGTGGTGCGATGCAGGAGGCGGATACCGAGCTGCGTCTCGAGCCGGTCGATGCGCCGCGTGACCGACGACGCGGCGACGCCGAGCCGGCGCGCGGCTGCCGAGAAGCTCTGCTGATCGACCACGTCGACGAACAGCGCGAGGTGCGGGGAAAGGAAGTCGTCCATTCAGGGGCCTGGGGTCTGGCTGTGCGAAAAACGCAAAGCAATCATCCGCCTTTGCACGTTTCCGCGTCAAATCGGGCCCACTAGACTGCCTTCATCGCTTTCATCCGCCGCACGCGCCGGCCCGCCGGGCCGCGGCGGCCCTCGTTCATGGAGAATCTCATGCGCAGCATCCGCTTCGACACCCCCGCCGCCGACATCGAGTCGCTCGACGCGCGGGTCCGGGACATTCCGCCGCCCGTGCCGGCCGACGGCCAGATGCTGATCGAGGTGCGCGCGGCCGGCGTGAACCCGAGCGACGTGAAGGCCGCGCTCGGCCGCATGCCGCATGCGGTGTGGCCGCGCACGCCGGGGCGCGACTGGGCCGGCATCGTACGCGGCGGCCCGGACGACTGGGTCGGTGCGCCGGTGTGGGGATCGGGCGGCGATCTCGGCGTCGGCCGCGACGGCTCGCATGCGCAATGGCTCGTGCTGGATGCCGCGCACGTGCGCCGCAAGCCGGCCGTGCTGACGCTCGACGAAGCGGCCGGCGTGGGCGTGCCGTTCGTCACCGCGTACGAAGGCTTGCGCCGCGCCGGCATGCCGACGGCCGACGACGTCGTGCTCGTGTTCGGCGCGAACGGCAAGGTCGGCCAGGCCGCGATCCAGCTCGCCACCGCGCGCGGCGCGACCGTGATCGGCGTCGAGCGCGGCCCGGGCGGCTATCGCGGCCACGCATCGGGCGAGGTCCGCATGATCGACGCATCGAGCCGGACGGTGGCCGACGCGGTGCGCGAGATGACCGGCGGCCACGGCGCGGACCTCGTCTACAACACGGTCGGCAGCCCGTATTTCGAAGCCGCGAACGCATCGATGGCAATCGGCGCGCGGCAGATCTTCATCTCGACGATCGAGCGCAGCGTGCCGTTCGACATCTTCGCGTTCTATCGCGGCCAGCACACGTTCGTGGGCATCGATTCGCTGCAGCTCGGCGCGGCCGCGGTCGCGCGGATCCTCGACACGCTCGCGCCCGGCTTCGGCAACGGCACGCTGCGCCCGTTTCCGATCGGCGACGGCTACGTGTACCCGCTCGAGCGTGCGCACGATGCGTATCGCGCGGTGCTGGCCGGTGCGCGCGAACGCGTGATCCTCAAACCCTGATACCGGACCACACGGGAGACCGCCATGATGGACTACGTGATTTCGCTCGCGGTGGGCGTCGGTGTCGGCGTGTTGTACGCACTACTGCACGTGCGCTCGCCGGCCCCGCCGCTCGTTGCGCTCGTCGGCCTGCTCGGGATGGTGATCGGCGAACGCGCGATCGCGCTGCTGCGGTGACGCGTCGATGCGACGCCCGGTGCCGCGCTAGCGATCGTCGCGGCGCCGGAACGCCCACCACGCGGCCAGCGCGGTGAAGCCCGCGACGAGCAGCACCATCAGCCAGAAGCCGTGCTTGTTCTCCGCGAACGGCACGCCGCCGACGTTCATCCCGAAGAACCCGGCGACGATGTTGATCGGCAGCGCGATCACGGTGACGAGCGTCAGCGTGAACAGCGTCCGGTTGTTCTGCTCGTCCAGGCGCGAGCCGATCTCTTCCTGCAGCAGCTTGATGCGCTCGTTGAGCCCCGCCAGATCGGCGAGCACCAGCGAGAATTCCTCGGTCGACTCGCGCAGTTCCTGCACGTCTTCCGTATGCAGCCACGCGGGCGGCTTCGCGAGCAGCCGGAAGATCGAGCCGGGCTCCGGCGCGAGCATGCGCTGCAGGCGCGTCAGCGTACGGCGCATCGCGCCGAGCTCGATGCGGCTCGACGTGAGCCGCTGCGACAGGAAGCGATCCTCGATGCGGTCGACGTCGACGCTCGTGCGCCGCATGATCTGGATCAGCAGGTCGGCCTGGTCGCGCAGCAGATGCACGAGCAGCTCCGCGGGCGACCGGAACGACTCGCCGTCGCGCACGCACGCGCGCAGCGTGTCGACCGAGCGCAGCGGCTTGAGCCGCGCGGTCACCATGATGCGCCGCTCGACGTGGACGAACAGCGTCGCGATCTCCGACGGCGTCAGTTCGAGGTTGAACATCACGTCGTTGACGATCGCGCGCAACGCGCCGTCCTCCTGCTCGATGCGCGTCGAGCGCGAGCCTTCGTGCAGGAATTCGAAGAAGCTGTCCGACAATCCGAGATGCGTGCGCATCCAGCGCTCGCTCGCGCCGTGCGCGAGATTGAAGTGCAGCCAGACGAAATCGCCCGGTGCGGCCGCGCCCTGTTCGCGGCACGTGCGCAGCCATGCGGCGGCCGCGTCGGCATCGAGCGTCGCGCCGGCGCCGCCCGGAACGAAGCGGAATCCGCACACCATGCCGGACGTATCGGCGCCGTAAGTCTGTACGATCAGGTCCATCGTGTCGAAGGTCGTGCGGCGCGCGGCGCGCCGCACATCGCGGGTCGCGGGCCCGCGCCGGGAAAAGAAAGAAGACGTATGCCCGACGGCCATGACACGCGCGTGACAGTGTCACGCGGCATCATGCCGGCAGCTTTCCGTTCCCCGAAAACAAACGCGCCGCCCATCGGGGCGGCGCGGACACGCAACACGTCGCGGCGGGCGCGGCGCGCGCTACTGGCGCGTCTCCGACTGCGCGGCGCTCGGGCACGCCGGGTCCTTGCCCCAGTGGCCGTCGCACACGCGCCAGCGGCACAGCTGATCCTCGAAGAAACCGCGCTCCGAACACGCCTTCACGCGCGACGCCAGCGAGCCGCCGGTCGCCGCCGCCGTCTTGGTCGACACGGCCTGCGCCTTCTGCGCGGCGAGCGTCTTGTCGGCCGGCTTCGTACGCGCGACGAGCGCGGCGAGCAGATCGGCATCCGGATCGTCCTTCGCGCCGGCCTTCGCGGTACGGGCCGCCGTCGCGTCGCGGCGCTTCTTCGCCTGCGCGAGTTCGGCCTGCTGTTCCTTGCGATGCTTGCGGGCGTCGGCCTTCGTGTCCGCCTTCGTGTCGGTCTTGCCGTGGGCCGCGACCTTCGCGCTCTTCGACGCGTCGGCCTTCGCGGACCTGGCCGTCGCCGCCGTGGCGGCCGCGGCGGTTGCGGCTGCGCCGGCCGTGGCCGCGCCCGATGCGTCGTCGGCGCCGTTGGCGAGCGCGCGCGACAGGCGGCTGTTGTCCGCGGCGGACGCGGATGCAACGGCCTGGGACGCCGAATCGTCGTTGACGATCGTGGCCGGTTGCGCGGCCGGCGCGGCGGACGCGCCGTTCTGCGCGACCTGCGCGGCGGCGCCGCTGGCCGGGGCGGCCTTGCCTGGCGCCGCCGCGGGTGCCGTGGCGGCCACCACCGCCGCGGGCTGTTCGCCCGACGACTGCTGCATGCGCCACGCGCCCCAGCCGCCGACGGCCACGACCAGCGCCACGACGGCGGCGATCGGCCCCTTCAGCGAACGGCGCGGCGGCTCGGCGGGCGGCGTGACACGCCCTTCCAGATCCGCGAGAATGCGCGACTGCCGAGGTCCTCCCTCGCCTGCCGGTTTGGTATCGGACAGCAGGCTGGGCGGAGTTTTCGAATTTGAATTTTCCGGCGCACTCATTCAGCGTCTCATTGAATCCTGGTTTAATTCACCGCGATAATATAGCCTGGCCTCTCGAAGCAGCCTGATTCTAAGAGCAAGCATTGCAAAACACAATCAATTCCAATTTCCGGGGATTTCTTTGATTGCCGTCGCACTCGTCGCCTATTTCGCCCTTGCCGTCGCCGTTGCGGCACTGTTGCTTTTACCGGGTATCCGGGCGACCGTTTTCGAATCCGTTGCCCAGTTTCACGGCCGTCTCACGCGCCGGGCCAACGATCGCGCCGCGCGCGCGCGCAGTCAGATTGTTAAATCGGCAAGCGTGACGCGCGGCGCATTAAGCGATGTGCAAAATTTACTGGTTCGACGGCGCTTGATGATTATGGTATCGGCAGGTATTCTTGCGACGCCGCCATTGGTCGCCATTGCGTTACGCGGCCGGCAATTGTTCCAGTACGACGACACGGCGCGCGTGCCCGACGAGAAAATCGCCGCGCTGCTGCAGGGCGAGCAGCTCGTGCCGCCGCCGCCGCTGCCGCCGGAAGTCTTCGCCACGAAGGAAGTCGAGCAGGTCCGCCCGGCGCTGAAGGATGCGAGCCGCGACTGGAACCTGCTGGACCCGGATTTCCGCACGCGTTTGCTGCTGGTCTACAAGATCATGCACGAACAGCACGGTTATGAAATGGCGCTGCTGGAAGGTTACCGGAGCCCGGAACGGCAGAACCGGCTGGCGCAGATGGGCAGCAACGTGACCAACGCGGCAGCCTTCCAGAGTTATCACCAGTTCGGGCTGGCGGCGGACAACGCATTCCTGCGCGACGGCAAGCTGGTCATTTCCGAGAAAGACCCGTGGGCGATGCGCGGCTACCAGTTGTACGGCCAGGTCGCCGAACAAGTCGGCCTGACCTGGGGCGGCCGATGGAAAATGATGGATCTCGGGCACGTGGAATACCATAAACCCGGTTTTAAACTGGGACGCGGCAGCTAGTCAGGGCTGCCGGACAAGAAATAATGAGGGCGGCATGGGGCTTTTTAATCACCCGGCAGGAAACGATTTGGGCGGCGCAAACAATCGGGCATTCCGGTGCGCGATTTTTTCCGGCCGCCGCTTCCGTTTTAAATCTCACAGCGTCCTTTCGTTAATGCGCGCGCCTTCTCCGATGCCGCGAGCGTATTGATGCCAGCCTCCTTCATCCCGTTTGACAGCATGGCGACACATCGCGGCGCCACCCTTGCCGCTCGACGCGCCTGCGTCGCCTCACCGAATCGCACCGGAACCTGAACGTCCTATGCAACGCATCCTCAACGTGCTGACTCATCCGCGTACGCTCTCGATCGTCGGGATCGTCGCGCTAGCGGCCATCCTGTTCATCGTCGCCGACATGCTGCAGTTGCCGCTCCTGTGGGCGGCGATCGCGTTCGCGGCGGTTCTCGCGCTGTGGCTCGCCGTCGCGCTGTGGCGCCGCTGGCGCGTGAAGCGCGCGAACCAGCAGCTGGGCCAGGTGCTGGAAGAGCAGGCGGAAACCGGCAAGATCGCCGCGCCGGCCGCCGCCGCGCTCGCGCCGGACGCGAAGACGGCCGACCTCGACGTGCTGCGCACGCGCCTGTCGGATGCGGTGAAGACGATCAAGACGTCGAAGATCGGCCAGGTGTCGGGCGGCTCCGCGCTGTACGAACTGCCGTGGTACATCGTGATCGGCAACCCGGCCGCCGGCAAGAGCAGCGCCGTGCTCAATTCCGGCCTGCAATTCCCGTTCGCGGACAAGAACAGCGCCGTGATCCACGGCATCGGCGGCACGCGCAACTGCGACTGGTTCTTCACGACCGAAGGGATCCTGCTCGACACGGCCGGCCGCTATTCGGTGCACGAGGAAGACCGCAGCGAGTGGCTCGGCTTCCTCGGACTGCTCAAGCGCTACCGCCCGAAGGCGCCGATCAACGGCATCATCGTCACGGCCAGCATCGCCGAGCTCACCGGCAACCGCCCCGAATTCGCGATCAACCTCGCGAAGAATCTCCGCCAGCGCGTTCAGGAGCTGACGGAAAAACTGGAAGTGTTCGCGCCGGTCTACGTGATGTTCACGAAGGCCGACCTGATCACCGGCTTCACCGAATTCTTCAGCAGCAGCGACAAGCACGAGTATGACCGCGTGTGGGGCGCCACCCTGCCCTACGAGCCCGACGACAAGCGCGACGTCGTCGCGCAGTTCGACACGCACTTCGAGGAACTCTACGAAGGGCTGAAGGAAATCAGCGTCGCGCAGCTGTCGCTGTCGCGCGGCAACCAGCTGTCGCCGGGCCAGTTGAGCTTCCCGCTCGAATTCTCGACGATCAAGCCGTCGCTGCGCGCGTTCCTCGCGACGCTGTTCGAGAACAACCCGTTCCAGTACAAGCCGATCTTCCGCGGCTTCTACTTCACCAGCGCGCTGCAGGAAGGCGAAACCAACAGCGCGGCCGCGCAGCGCATCGCGCACCGCTTCGGCCTCGACGCGAGCGCGCTGCCGAAACCGCACAGCGCGTTCTCGAAGAACGGCTTCTTCCTGCGCGACCTGTTCTCGAAGGTGATCTTCGCCGACCGCCAGACGGTGCGCCAGTTCGCGAGCCCGACCAAGACGCGGCTGCGCTACGCGACCTTCTTCGGCTTCGTCGCGGCGCTCGCGCTCGCGCTGGGCGGCTGGACCTGGTCGACGATCGGCAACCAGCAGCTCGTCGCGAACGTGCAGGCCGACCTCGACAACGTCACGCGCCTGCAGCAGGGCCGCAACGACCTGCAGTCGCGCCTGCAGGCGATGGACATCCTCGAGGACCGGATCGAGCAGCTCGAACAGTTCCGCCGCGACAAGCCGCTGTCGGTGTCGCTCGGCCTGTACCAGGGCGACCGTCTGGAACAGCATCTGCTGACCGAGTACTACGGCGGCGTGCGCCAGATCCTGCTGGCCCCCGTGTCGCAGAACCTCGCGTCGTTCATGAAGGACGTGAACGCGCACCCCGAGCAGCTGGTGCCGATGACGCGCCCGCCCGAATCGGGCGCCGTGCAGGGCGGTACGATGCCGGTCTCGACGAATGCGGCAGGTGCCGCGCCGCAGGCGGGCGCCGCGCTGGCCGCGTCCGGCACCGCGCCGGCCGCCACCCCGCAACAGGCGGCCGCGCCGCAGGGCGGCCTCTACAGCGACGCGTCGCCGACCAACGTGCAGGACGCGTACAACGCGCTCAAGACGTACCTGATGCTGTCCGACAAGCGCCACGTCGAACAGGCACACCTGACCGACCAGCTCGCCCGCTTCTGGCGCGGCTGGCTCGAGACGAATCGCGGCAACATGCCCCGCGACGAGATGATCCGGAGCGCCGAGCGCATGATCTCGTTCTACCTGTCGCGCGTGAACGACAACGACTGGCCGATGATCGACGCGAACCTCGCGCTCGTCGACCAGACCCGCGAGAACCTGCGCCGCGTCGTGCGCGGCATGCCGGCCCGCCAGCGCGTGTACGAGGAAATCAAGGCGCGCGCGTCGACCCGCTTCGCGCCGATGACCATCGCGCGCATCGTCGGCGACGGCAACCAGGGGCTCGTGGCAGGCAGCTACGCGATTCCGGGCACGTTCACGCGCGAAGCGTGGTTCGACTACGTGCAGCCGGCGATCCGCGATGCGGCGACCAAGGAACTGCAGGCGAAGGACTGGGTGCTCAACACGTCGACGCAGGACGACCTGACGCTCGAGGGCAGCCCCGAACAGATCCAGAAGACGCTCGTCGGCATGTACAAGACCGAGTACGCGCAGCACTGGCAGAAGTTCATGCAGGGCATCGCGGTCCAGGGCTTCACCAGCTTCGGCCAGGCCGTCGACGGGATGAACCGCCTGGGCGACCCGCAGGATTCGCCGATCCGCAAGATCCTCGAGACCGCGTACGACCAGACGTCGTGGGACAACCCGTCGCTCGCGAACGTCGCGATCAAGAAGGCGCAGACGGGCGTCGTGAACTGGGTCAAGCAACTGTTCACGCGCTCGCAGGCCGGCCAGATGGCGGCGGCCAACATCGACATCAACGGCAATCCGGCCGAGGTGCCGATGGGCCCGATCGGCCAGGAGTTCGTCGGGCTCGCGCGGATCGTCGCGACGCATGACGGCACGTCGATGCTGAAGGGCTACATGGAGTCGCTGTCGAAGGTCCGCACGCGCTTCAACGTGATCAAGAACCAGGGTGACCCGGGGCCGGGCGCGCGTCAGCTGATGCAGCAGACGCTCGACGGCAGCGGTTCGGAACTCGCCGATTCGCTGAAGCTCGTCGACGAGCAGATGCTGACGGGCCTGACCGATTCGCAACGCAAGTCGCTGCGCCCGCTGCTGGTGCGGCCGCTGATGCAGGCGTTCGCGGTGGTGATCCAGCCGGCCAGCGCCGAAGTCAACAAGGTGTGGAACGCACAGGTCTACCAGCCGTTCCAGAACTCGCTCGCGACCAAGTACCCGTTCGCGGCGAACGCGAAGGTCGAGGCCGGCGCCGGCGAGATCGCGCAGGTGTTCGGCCCGGACGGCTCGATCGCGAAGTTCGTCGGCACGACGCTCGGGCCGCTCGCGGTGCGCCGCGGCGACACGCTCGCCGCCCGCACGTGGGGCGACATGGGCATCGGGCTCACGCCGGACTTCACGAACGGCTTCGCACGCTGGGTCGCGCCGCTCGCGGGCGGCGCCGCCGGCAGCGCGGCCGCGTCGTCCGAGCCGCAGACCGTGTTCCAGATCCTGCCGCAGCCGAGCACGGGCACGACGGAATACACGATCGCGATCGACGGCCAGCAACTGCGCTACCGCAACACGCCGCCGCAGTGGACCAACTTCGTGTGGCCGAACCCGCAGGGCTCGCCGGGCGCGACGCTGTCCGCGACGACCTTCGACGGCCGCACGGTGCAGCTCGTCAACGAGCCGGGCCGCTACGGTCTCGAGAAGCTGATCAACTCGGCGCAGCGCAAGCGCCGTCCGGACGGCACGTTCGACCTGACGTGGGCGCAGGGCAGCGTGAACGTGTCGGTGACGATGCGCATCATCAGCACGTCGCAGCCGTCGGCCGGCGGCGGCGACCAGCCGCAGCAGCAGAGCCTGCGCGGCCTGCAGCTGCCGTCGTCGGTCGCCGACGCGAGCGCGGGCGCCGCGCAGAACGCGACGCAAGCCGGCACCGGCACGCCGGGCGCCGCGCCGGCCGTCGCGGCCGCCAACGCAACGAATGCACAGAGGGCGCAATGACGCAAACCGTACAGGCGCAAATCGCCTACTTCGGCAAGATTCCGTCGCGCGGCGACTTCGTGAAGAGCGCGCACAATCCGCAGTTGCTGCAGACGCTCGATCGCTGGATCGCGCAGGCGCTGGAGCTGCTCGCGGAAGATCCGCGCTGGAAGATCGTCTACGAGGACGCGAAGCCGATGCATTTCGCGTTCCTCGGCTCGCGCAGCAAGCTCGCGATCGCGGGCCACATGGTCGCGAGCCACGACGTGTCGATGCGCCGCTTCCCGTTCCTCGGCGCCACCGCGCTGGAGGTCGACCGGCCGCTCGCGTTCCTCGCGCGCAGCCCGCTTGCGTTCGCGCGGCTGTGGTCGCGCGTCGCCGCGCAGATCCCGCCGCTGCTCGGCAAGGACGAGCCGCCCGGCGCGCTGCAGGCGCTCGGCGACACGCAGGTGCCGATCGACATCGGCGGGCCCGGCACGTCGCATGACGGCACCTTCAACGATTTCGTCGAACACCAGTCGCTGTACGGCCTGCAGCAGATGCTGCTCGAAAGCGGTCACCCGGTGCGGCTGCGCGGTGCGATGCTCGCGCTCGGCTCGCTGCTGCGGCCGGTGATGCAGAGCGGCTCGTCGCACATCGAACGCGGCCTCACGCTGCCGCTGCCGGTCGATCCGTTCTACCGCAGCCTCGTCGCCGCGTTCTGGCTCGAGCTGATCGCGCCGTTCGTCGCGCAGGCCGACTTCGAGCTCGCGATCTTCATCGGCACGATCGCCGAACGCGAACGGCTGATCATCGGCTTCAACGGCGCGTCGGCGAAGACGCTGCTGAGCGTCGTCGACCCGCAGACCTACGCCGCCCACAACATCGACATCGACGATCCCGAGTGGATCGACGCCCATGCGCAAAACGATCACCAGATCAGCAAGCTCGTCAGCTACCTCGACCAACCGCAACTCTCGCTGCGCGTCGCCATCGACGCGTTCCGGGAAGCGTTCATCGGAGGCTGACGGCATGCATCGCACGATTCAGGCCCGGCGCGCGCGTCTTTCAGCCGCCGTCTCGCCCGCCCTCGCCGCACTGTTCGCCGCCGGCCTCGTCGCGAGCGGCGCGGCCTTCGCGCAGAACACCGGCGCGACCGTCACGCCGGTCGGCAACGGCACGGTCGCGACGACCGCGCTGCCGCAGGCCAGTCCGAACGCCGGCGGCGCGTCCGGCACGGTGGTGCACGGCACCGCCGCCACGATCGCGCCGCCGCCCGCGAACGCGACGCCCGGCCAGGTGGTGGTGGGCGGCAAGGTGCCCGACGAGGCGACCAAGGCGGCCGTGCTGCAGAAGCTGCGCGACACCTACGGCGCGACGAACGTCGTCGACCAGATCGAGGTAGGCGACGTCGCGACGCCGCCGAACTGGAGCGCGAACGTGCAGAAGCTGCTCGGCGCGCAGCTCAAGCAGATCAGCAAGGGCCAGTTGAAGATCAACGGCACGCAGATCGAGATGAAGGGCGAGGTGCACAACGAGGCGCAGCGCCAGCAGCTCGCGAGCGACATGGCGAACACGCTGAACCCCACGTACACGATCAAGAACGGGCTGCGCGTGTCGGCGTCCGAACAGGGCGTGCTCGACCAGACGCTCGCGAACCGGACGATCGAGTTCGAGACCGGCAGCGCGACGCTGACGCCGCAGGGCAAGCTGATCCTCGACCAGATGGCGGCCGCGCTCGCGAAGATGCAGAACCGCACGGTCGACATCATCGGCCACACCGACAACTCGGGGAACCGGACGTCGAACATCGCGCTGAGCCAGGCACGCGCGGATGCGGTGAAGGGTTATCTGATCACGAAGAGCATTCCGCCGCAGCAGATGACGACGACGGGGGTCGGGCCGGATCAGCCGATCGCGCCGAACGATACGGCGGATGGCCGGGCAAGGAATCGGCGGATCGAGTTCCGGGTGGGGCAGTAACAGCGGATCGGCCGGCCGCTCCGTTGCGAAGCGGCGCGGCACACGACGGGCGGTGGCAGGCATGTCACCGCCCGTTTTGCATGAGCGGCGGCCGATTGTCAGTGAACGGGAGGCGTCGCGCCCCCCTTATAGCTTTTCGCCCATTCCTGGCTCTGCTTGGCAGCTTGGTCGATGCGTGCGGCGACGCGATCGTCTTTCTTGCGCTGGGCCGCCTCCTTGGCAAGATCGGACGAGCCGAACTCGTCTTTGTCCCGTGTCCGGAAGTACAGCGACGGAGCGAGCACATGGTCTTGCCAGCTCGTCAGCAACGTGTCGTGAACGAGCATGTCGAACAGCGCCATCACGTCCGGCGGCAACGGATGCTTGCCCTCGATCCCTTCTTTCCAGGCCGATACGAGTTCCATCTGCGGTTCAGGCAGCATGGCTGCTTCGACGGCCTCCGCGCTTGCCTTGTTGTTCGAATCCCATGAATCGGGCATGTTGCGGAGTTGCTCCGCGGATTTCTTCAGGCCTTCCTGGTAGGACGCTCTGCGTAGCATCTTTTCCGACTCCTTGTGAAGGCGCTCCCACACAGTCGTGTAATCCTTCGGCGCTTCCGCGATCAACTTCTCGTAGCGCTTCTGTGCCGCATCGCTGGCCGCCTTCATCCCCCGTAACGTCGCCTGATCGGCCGGACTGCGACTGGCCAGCATGCTCATGTTGATGCCCTGCCGCTGCAGTTCCCAATCGAGCTGGGACTTCGTCGTCTTGCGCTGCAGGTCGGCGTCGGCCATGTTGCGCTTCCAGTCGGCGACCGGGTCGGACATCGTTCGCTGGAACGCGGGGTCCTGGTAGCGGACTGCGATCCAGCGCAGGAAGATTTTCGAATGTGCGACGAGGTCGAGGCCGGCTCTATAGGGAACGAGTGCCGTGTACGCATTGACGAGTTGCCGGATGCGGTATTGCTTGCCATTTCCGATAATGGGTTTGGCAATCGAAAACTTGTCGAAGGTCTTCCGCTTATGGAGGTACATGTCCTCCATCGTATCCATGGCCGCCCCTGCCTTCAACGCTTGCAGCAACATGTCTTGCAGCGGCACCCTCATCAGTTCCGCATTCACGCCAAGCGAACCGGTTGGCGCGCCCCCCACGACGTCGCAACTCGTTCCAGGGTAGAGGAACTGGGCCCCCCGAGTCTTTTCAAGACTATCAAGGCGCTGGTAAAAGCGCATTTCGTGGGCGGCCGCGAAGTGGACGCAATGCTGCACGCTTGGGGGGATGGAAAGCTTGCGATCCTTGTAACTGGTTTTGATCAGGCCCAAATACGGCACCATGCCGATCAGTTCACCGGCCTCTTCCGACATGATCGAAGAAACAGCGTCAAGCAGGCCGACGAACTTGATCTGGATCGGAACGCCGTCGATTGCAAGATCAGTATCGTTTCTTCGCTTGTACTTCTCCGCCAGATCGTTGACGAAAGCCCGGGCCAATACACAGCCTCGATCCGCGCCGAACACCGACACCTCGATGACGCGAATCTTCTGCATCTTGCCTTTCACTTCATGGTAAGCCGCCTCGAACTGGTCTTTCGCCGCGATCAGTCGAGTATCGACACCCGTTCCGAAGGCCTCGGCCATCACGGCGTTGTCTCGAGCAATTGGCACATTCTCCATCACCAGCCCAACGAAAAGACCACGTGCAACCGCCCACGCCGTCTTCATCGGATTACCCCTGATGTTGGTCTTGACGTCGTTCTTGGTATTGCGCCACAGCAACCTGCCAGTCGCCTTGGTTCGCTCCCAAATCCGCTCAGGCGATGCATTCAGCACGTTCGTGATGCGCCGGGCCTGAGCGGGAATGCGCTCGATATCCCGTCGTAAGTCCTCGAATGCCTTCTCGACCGGCCGAAGTGAAAAATCCCCCGCAAGGATCTGCTTCGTCACATTGTCGACGCGCTTTTTCATATCCGCCTGTTTGATCGGCGCATTGACGCGCGCGAACGACTCGCCGACGGATATTGCAGCACTCGCGGCCTTTTTGGCACCTGCCACGATGGCAGCCTTCCCCATGTTCTTGAGCGCGTCGGAATTGCTGTCGTCGTTCAACGGCGTACCCAGCCCCGAGTAGTAGTAGCGATACCAGAACTGATTCGCGGGCCGCCTCTCGTCCTTCATTTCACGATGCGCTTCCCAGAGTCGCGCGATGTTCGAATACTGAGAACTTGAGGCATCATCGATGTCGCGATTGCGACCAAAGGCATCGAAGAAAAATCCAATGCGGATCGTCGCCCCGCACGGCATGCAATCAGCCTTCGGATACGCGTCCGCATTCTGACGAGCAAGCGCAACATACACCGACGCCGGCGTCGCGTCGTCCGGGTCGAGCTTGATTCTCTCAGCCATGCTGTTTCTCCTCTACGCGCGGCGGCGGCAACAGACCGGTGGGAATGGCGGGTACCGCCACTGCTTCGAATTTATTGCGTTTCAGCTCGGACAGAACACCGTTCGGCAGTGATTGCATCGACTTCGCGAACGCGCCGGGCTTGCCGCTGGCCGCTTTCAGGATCTGCTGTACGGCCGGATGAGCGTCGAACCTGTTATTAACGAGCAGAACGAAATACGCGTATTGTTCGAGATCGTCGAGGTCGTTGAGCCGGTATTTGAGCCAGGCCGCAGCGACAATGCGCGCGATGCGACGATATTGCTGGTCCTCACGCTCATCGTAGCGTCTGTTCAGTTGCGTCTGGTAATGACTCGATATCCAGCGAGACACGTCAATCATCGGAATGCGTGAGTCGTCCGCTGGTGCAGCGGGAAACTGAAGCTCGACGTGACGATCCGGATAAAAATGAACCGCGACAATTCGAGTCCCGACTTTCTCGGGCACCTTTGATGGTGGCAACGTAACCTTTGCTTCGGCATGAAACGTCTGCTCGTCACCTTTATGCCACTGATCAACGTCGTAATAGTCCCACTTGACCGTAAACTCGGTCCCCTTGAGCTGATAGCAGCAGGTCACGCCACCGCCACCGCCCGGCATACTGTCGCCACCGCCACTCGCCTTATTGCCGTATGCGTCGACGATCGTGAATTTATCCAGGTTATAGGGCAGGTAGTTCTGGGCCATGACCGAAATCCCGCTGTAGGTCGGCTCCGACTTCCCACATGCGGTCACGGTCACCACGAGCAGGCACCCTGCCACAACACGACTTACCAGACCCGACAATCTCATTGCTCTACTCATTGATGTTTCCCTTCTGAATCGCGGCCGGTACACCAGTGCAAACATCGGCCAACCGCAATCATCCGAATGCCTTCGGCGACATGCCCACCGAGTGCGCCGCGCCTATTTTCCTCATCGCGCATCCCGCTGCCGAAGCTGTCCACGTTTCCTCAATCCCGCTCGTGTGCACCGCAAATCGCATCCGACACGTACCCGATACGATCACCCGTGCAGCGCATCCTCTGCACGCGGCGGCGGCAGCAAGGACAACACGGGCTTCGGCAGCGATTGCATTGATTTCGCGAACATTCCCGGCTTACCGGCTGCCGTTTGCAGGATGCGCTGAACCTCAGGATGTGCATCGAACCGGCTATTCACGAGCAACGCGTAATACGTATACTGCTCAAGATCATCCCGATCGGTCAGACGGTATTTCAGCCACGCACCGGCAACAACGCAAGCGATGCGCCGATGCGACTGCCCGTCCGTATCGTCGAATTTCTTGTCCAGTTGCTCCTGATAGTGCGTCGCCATCCATCGCGAAACGTCCACAACCGGAATGCGTGATTCATCCAGAAGCTCGCCGGGGAACTGAAACTCGACGTGACGATCCGGATAGAAATGAACTTCGAGAATACGGCTGCCGACTTTATCGGGAACGGCCGACTTCGGCATCACGATCTTGGTCTCGACTTGCTGCGCGTGCGAGTCGTCCATCGTCCATCGATCTGCGTCGTAGTACTTCCATTTGACCGTGAATTCGGTGCCCTTGAGCGTGTAGCAGCACGCGACGCTGCCCCCTCCCGCGCCGGGCGGGTCGTCTCCACCGCCGCTTGCCTTGTTGCCGTAAGCATCGGTGATGGTGAAGCCGTTCATGTTGTACGGCAGATAGTTCCGACCCATGACCGAAATCCCGCTGTAGATCGGCTCGGATTTACCACAGGCTGTCACCGCTGCGAACAATAGGCAAGTCGCCAGAACACGGCCCGTCATGCGCGCCAGCTTCGTTGCTCTATGCATCGATGTTTCCCTTGTGAATGACACTTCGTGCGCCGTTCCATGGCGAGCAAGCGCCTGTTGTGCATCTGCGACTGATCGCCTTCGCGCACAACTCAACTGCAGTCCGGCGTGCGATGCGCGGTAGGTGCCTACCCTTAATCCCGAGCGAGCGCACCCGACTCAGCCATGCAGCACCTCTGGCACACGCGGCGGCGGTAACAATCCGTCCGGAACGACCGGAACAGCCACTGGCGCGAAGCTATCGCTTACCAGCGCTGACCACACCCCCTTCGGCAATGACCGCATCGATTTCGCGAACATCCCCGGCTTGCCGGCAGCAGTCTGCAGTACGTGCTGGACCGCCGGATGCGAATCGAACCGGCTGTTCACAAGCAAGTCGTAGTAAGCGTACTGCTTGAGATCATCGAGATCCGTGAGTCGGTATTTCAACCATGCCATCGCTACGACACGAACGATGCGTCGAAACTGCTGATCTTCGCGTTCGTCGTACCTCCGGTTCAATTCGTTCTGGTAGCGGCTGGACATCCAGCGCGACACATCGATCATCGGAATGCGCGACGTGCCCACCAGCGCACCGGGAAATTGCAGCTCGACGTGACGATCCGGGTAAAAGTGCACCTCGATAATTCGATCGCCGATCTTTTCCGGAACCCGAGTCGGCAACATCGCAACCGTTGCCTCGGCGTGCAGGGTTTCCTCGTTACCTTTGTGCCACTGGTCGACGTCGACATAACTCCATTTGACGACGAATTCTGTGCCTTCGAGTTTGTAGCAACAGGTCACCCCGCCCCCGCCGCCCGGCAGGCTGTTTCCCCCAAGTGCCTTATTTCCATACGCATCAGTGATCGAGAATCCGTCGAGGTTGTACGGCAGATAGTTGTGGGCAATAACCGAGACTCCGCTATACACCGGCTCCGACTTGCCGCACGCGCTCAAGCACCAAACGACTGCCAGCATACCCGCCACGAGCCCGAACCTACGCCACGTCACTACGCGCCTCCAGCAATCCCCGCTCGTGCGCATCGCGAATCGCGTCCCACGTCGCATCGTCGATCGAGGCCAGTGCCGCATCCACGCTCGTTTCTCCGCGCGAAGCGGCCTCGAGACACGACTTCACGACCGGATGCTCGTCGAACCGCGGCGCAACCAGCACGCCCGACATCACGTAGCACTGCAACCCCGCTTCTTCGGCAATCCCGTGCGCGGCAGCGCGATCGAGTTGCTCGGCTACTCGATCATGCAGTTCCGCATCGGACATGTGATCAACCATCGCCCCCATCGTCTCGCGGAACTTCAGCACGAGCTTGTCCGGATACCCGAGCTCGATCAGTCGCGCATGCTGCTGCTCGTCGAGACCCGGCGCATCACCGACCGGTACCGCACCTTCATTCGCGTGCATGTCATTGCGCCACACGACTTCGCTCAGCCGCCTGTCGCGATACCGGATCTCGCCGAACGGCGCGACGAACCGCTGCGCCTGCGTATCGCGCCACACCTGTCGAAGTCGCCCCAGTACATGGTTGTCGAAAAAGAAGAGGTAGTACGCGCGGCCGTTGGGCAGCCTGTACTGCACGTACTGGCGCAAATGCTGATCGAGCGCATCGAACGACCACGTCGACCACAGCCACGTCACCGCATGCAGGTCGACCGCCTCCAACCACAGCTGGCGCAGCAGCCGATACTGCTCGGCGTTCTCGTCGTTGATCGCGTCGCGATCGAACGCGATCAGGTACGGCGCGATATCCGTATAAGCATCGAGCCCGGTATCCGTCCAAAGCGACGCATAGCGCAGGCGGGGCACTGCCGCGAGCTGCACATCCAACTCCTGATAACCGCGCGTATCGACGAGTACGTAAAGCCGCATCGAATTCCCAGCGTCGTCCGTACGCGCGACCGAAGCCTTCAGCGTCTCGAGAAACGCCGGCCACTCCAGCTCGCGTGGATTCGGTTCCGCGTCAGCCGCTTCGCTCGCGCCGACCGAGTCGTTCCGGTCGCCCGTATCGTTGACTTCGTCCATCAATCCGCCTCGACCATCGACTCACGACCGCTGTGCGCGTTCAGCACGCATTGCTTGCACGTGCCGCCCGGCATCGCGGGCAACGGATACTGCATGCTCGTCGGTCCGCTGAACTGGTGCTGCGCCCCCTTGAAATCGACTTTCCCTGGCGCGTGAAGCTCGATTTTGCCGCCCTTGATCCGGATGTAAGCGCCACCCGACGTCAGCAATATCTCCCGCTTCGCAGCCACGTCGACAGCCTCTGTCGCCGCCATCACCTTCACGGTCTTCTGCGCCGTGAGTTCGACGTTGTCCACGTGCGCCTGGACCTCGACCTTGCCCTTCCCGGCGAACAGCTTCATCCCGGCGTTCTGCGCGAACAGGCTGATGCGATCCCGGACGCCGGCGATCAGCGATTTCCCGCTGGTAATGAACGTGCTTTCGCCACTGACGATATTGGTCTGCCGGTCGCTGGCCACATGCACCGACTGCTGCGACGCCACCCCGATCCCCGCCGGGCTCGCGAACAGCATCACCGGCTCCTTGAACGCATTCGCGTTGCCCGTCCCGCCGCCTGCGGTCCTGCCGCCGCCGGTCGTCGCACCCGCCACGCTACTCTGTGTCGCGTCAGTAAATTGCTTCAGCGCGTCGTGCCCCGCGCCGAGACTCTCCGCCTGATGCATCTCGCCGACCTGCGACATCGACTCGATCAATCCTTCCGCAGTGGCAAGCTGCTGCTTCGCTTCGCTCACGTCCAGCGGCTGGCTGTTCGCCCGCTTCGGATGCGTCGTCACGTACAGGCCTTGCCCGGCACGCATCGCCCCGTACACATCCGTGCGCAGATCGAAACCGGAGCCAAGATACGCACCGCGCGTATTCCCGTTTTGCTCGATCAGATAGCCGAGATGAAGCAGCGAATTCCCGCTGCTGCTGAACAGGCGCGCGCGGTTCTGCCCGGTCGCGTCGTCGAGCACCATCTCGTTGTGCCCCGATCCCGCATATTCCTTCGACCGGAAGCCCGACAGGATCCCGTCGCTATGCCATTGCGGCTTGGCAACACCGTTGTAGACACGATGCATGACGATCGGCCGGTCGCAGTCGCCACCGATATAGCCGATCAGCACTTCCTCGCCGACGCGTGGAATATGCACACCGCCGTAACCGCCACCGGTATCCGACTGCACGACGCGCATCCAGCACGATGCCGTCTCTCGGCCTTCGCTCTGCCGGTCCCACACGAACATGACCTTGATCCGGTTCAGTTCATCCGTATAGACCTCTTCGCCCTTCGGGCCCACGACGATCGCCGTCTCGAGTTGCATCTCGGGCTTCCGATGCTCGAACGGGCTCCGATACGGCACGCTCGCGCGCTGCGCCTCGACCTCGACGAGATAGAAACCGGCCGAGCCGTCGTCATGCCCGACCTCGAACGCCGCCACTTCCCCGCGACCAGCCTTCACCTGGGCCAGCTCGGCCTGCAAGCTATGAGGGAAGCTCGCTTCGTGATCCGAGACCGGCAGATTGTTCTCGATGTAACGCGTGACGCCGATGGCCGCGAACTCGCGGTCGCTCGCCGCATCGCGGTCGTGCTCCGGATGATCGACGAGGGTGAAACGCCGGCCGGCGTCAATCGAACGCACGCCGCCCACGCCGAAGAAACGCTTCGCACGTGATTCCCATTCCTCGAGGCGAATCTTCGACAAGTGTTCGCCGCGGTCCTGGCCCGAATACGTGTACGCGCCGGTGTATTCGTAGATTTCCGCCTGACCCGGCAGGTCGCCCTGATCAGCCTTCGTCGGCAGCGACGTGCCGTTCGGATTGCCCGCCGCCGACGGCGATTTGTAGTCGAACGTGCGCGTCGTGTGCAACGTGCTTTGCAACGTCCGCGACGCGGTCCATTGCGTGAAACCGGCAGTCTCGGTGCCGCTGCCAGAACGATCGAACCTGACGGTATTCGGCGACAGCGCGTCGACCGTATGCAGATCGTCGGTGATGACGAACGTATGCGCCTTCCCGTCTTCACTGTGCCGCCAGAAGCCAAACAGCCCTTCGTCCTCCATCAGCCGATGCACGAAGTTCCAGTCGGTTTCGCTCTGGCGGCAGTACGAACGGGACGGCAACGGTTTCGACAACGCGAACTGGTATCGCCCCCTGGCCTGCGGATGCATGTCGAACACGTCGGCGAGAATCGCGTCGACCGGCTGGTCCTGCCAGTACCGCATGTCGCTGCGGAACTTGAGGAAGTGCATCCACGACGCGAAGCTCAGCTGGTAACTCGACAGGCTGCCGTCGGCGCCGAGCCGCCGCGCCGTGTGGATATAACCGTTGATCGGCAGATACGACTTGTCCGCCCGCTGGATCCACAGCGTGATCGGCTGCGCGATCAGCGTCTTGAGCTCGACGTCGCTCGCGGTGGACACCAAATCGAGCGTTACGCTGAAATCACGGCCGAGTTTCGAACGGGTTACGGCCCGGCGCGGCACGAGCGCATTGTTCGGCAGCGACGGGATGTCCGTCTTCAGCAGCCGATCCTGCTGGATCAGGCCACCACGAATCGCCTGTGCCAGTTCGGTCACGTTCATGCGTCACCCTTCTTCTCGTTCATCACGAGCCCGCCGGGCCCGCGCTCTCAGGTCAAACAACGGTCCTTCACGACTGCTCGTCGGGCCGCACCCCCAGCAGCTCACGAATATGCGACAGCGAGCCGTCGTCCTTCACGACGCTCTCGAGCCACTTGTGCAGCGGCATGTCGGCCCATTCGGCCGCCTTGTCGGCGAGATACGCGACCGGGCTGTGCGGCTCGGTCTGGCGGAAATAGCGCGCCACCGCGCGCAACTGGTCGACGGCCTGCGCGCGGTTCTGGATGCCGGCGATCGTCTGCGTCACCGGAGGACGCGAAGCGGTCTGCTGCTGCACGTGAGTCTCCTCGGTCTGGATCGGCTGGCCGAACACCGGCTCGATGCGTTCGGGCTGCGCCTGCGGCGCCGCCTGCGTGTGCGGCGCGCTGCCCGTATAACCCTGTTCGCGCGCGAAGCGCTCGGCGAGCCGGTACACGGTCTCGAACGCATCGCGCGCCTGCCGGAAGCTCGGCGCCGAATCGCCCGCACGCTCGACGAGCCGCTCCTCGAATGCATCGAGCGCGAATTCGAACGCCTTCAGGTTCGCCAGCAGCGCCGTGTAGAACGCGATCGACGTCACGCGCCGCGATGCATCGATCTGCTCGATCGACGGTTTGCCGCGCGCGATGTCGTCCGCGTGTTCGGGGTCGCGCCTGATCGCCTGCGCGACGTGCTGCGCGACTTCCCAGTCGAGCGTGCTGAACGCGTTCGACGCGCCGTCCGTCAGCGGCACCGCGCGCAGCAGCTCGGCCGTGCGGCCGGACAGCCACGCGACGTTGCCGAGCCGGTGCTCGATGTCGTCGTCCTCGGGCAGCGGGTGGAAGGTGTCCCAGAAGTCGCGGCACAGGCCCTCGAGCAGCGCATAGCCTTCGGTGAGGCCCGTGATGCCGTCCTCGAGCGCGAGCGCCTCGGTCAGCCACACGGCGAGCCGCAGGTCCTTCGTGCGCGTGCGCAGCAGTTCGCCCGCATGGTCGACGACGAAGCCCCAGTCGGCCTCCTTGATCTCGGTCACCCATTCGCCCTGGTCGAGCGTCGGGTCGTCATAGCGCCGCGCGTCCTGGATCGCGTCGAATTCGTTCGAAAACAGCAGGTCGTCGCCGCTGGGCGACGCATCGCTGATCGGCGTCAGCAGCTCGGGGAGATTGATCGGCATGGTTCGGTCAGTTCATCAATGCTTGACTGGGCGCGGCCGCGCTCATTCGACGGTGTACGCGAATTCGCCGGCCTCGTCCGCGCGCACCGCGATGCGCGCGATGGCCGCGCCGTCGGCGATCCGGCCGAGCACGTGGCCCGCGATCTCCGGCAGCAGCGTGCCGTTCAGGATGTGGTCGACGTTGCGGGCGCCCGAATCGACCTCGGTGCAGCGCGCGAGCACCGCGTCGACGAGCGACTCGTCCCATTCGAACGCGGCCTTGTGGTTCGCGTCGATCCGGCGCCGGATGCGTTCGAGCTTCAGCTCGATGATCTCGGCCAGCACGTCGTCGGAGATCGGATAGTACGGCACGACCTTCATCCGGCCGAGGAACGCCGGCTTGAACGTCTTGTACAGCTGCGGACGCAGCGTCTCGGCGAGCGCGTCCGGATCGGGCAGCTCCTCGGCCGGCTTGTTCAGGCACGCCTGCATCACCGCGGCCGAGCCGACGTTCGACGTCAGGATGATCAGCGTGTTGCGGAAGTCGATCTCGCGCCCTTCCGCGTCGTCCATCGTGCCCTTGTCGAACACCTGGAAGAACATCTCGAGCACGTCGGGGTGCGCCTTCTCGACCTCGTCGAGCAGCACGACGGAATACGGGTTGCGGCGCACGGCCTCGGTCAGCACGCCGCCCTCGCCGTAACCGACGTAGCCCGGCGGCGAGCCCTTCAGGCCCGACACGCTGTGCGCTTCCTGGTACTCGCTCATGTTGATCGTGACCATCTTGCGCTCGCCGCCGTACAGGATGTCTGCCAGCGCCAGCGCCGTCTCGGTCTTGCCGACGCCCGACGGCCCGACGAACATGAACACGCCGCGCGGCTTGTTCGGATCCTCGAGGTTCGCGGTCGCGGTGCGCACGCGCTGCGCGATCGCCTCCAATGCATGGTCCTGCCCGATCACGCGCGCGGCGAGCAGCGGCTGCAGGTTCAGCACGGTGTCGATCTCGTCCTTCACCATCCGGCCGAGCGGGATGCCCGTCCACGCGGCGACGATCTCGGCGACGACATGGCCGTCCACTTGCAGCGGCACCATCGGCTCGCCGCCCTGCAGCGCGTGCAGCGCGGCGACGCGTTCGGCCAGCTTCTCGCGCGTGGCGTGCACATCGACGGGTTCGCCGTCTTCCGACGGGCCGCGCGCCTTGTCGAGCGTGTCGCGCAGCTCGGTGATCTCGGCGACGATCACGCGCTCGGCTTCGTAGCGTTCTTCATCCTTCGCCAGTTGTTCGAGCGCCGTGTCGCGCGCGGCGCGCAGCTCGCCGAGCCGCTCGTCGTGCGCCGCGCCGCCCGCCGCCTCGCGCGCCAGCGACGCGATTTCCGCATCGATGCGCTCGATGCGCTTCTTCGTGTCGTCGATCGCGGCCGGCGTCGCGCTGTGCGCGAGCGCGACCTTCGCGCATGCGGTGTCGAGCACGCTGATCGCCTTGTCCGGCAACTGGCGGCCGCTGATGTAGCGGTGCGACAGGCGCACGGCCTCGGTGATCGCATCGTCGAGGATCCGCACGTTGAAATGCTTCTCCATCAGGCCCGACATCCCGCGCAGCATCGCGGCTGCGAGCGGCTCGCTCGGCTCCTCGACCTTCACCACCTGGAAGCGCCGCGCGAGCGCCGCATCCTTCTCGAAGTACTTCTTGTATTCGCTCCACGTCGTCGCGGCGATCGTGCGCAGCTCGCCGCGCGCGAGCGCCGGCTTCAGCAGGTTCGCCGCATCGTTCTGGCCGGCCTGGCCGCCCGCGCCGATGATCGTGTGCGCCTCGTCGATGAACAGGATGATCGGGTGCGCGCTCTTCTTCACCTCGTCGATCACGCTCTTCAGCCGGTTCTCGAACTCGCCCTTCACGCTCGCGCCGGCCTGCAGCAGCCCCATGTCGAGCACGTGCAGCGCGACGCCGCGCAACGGCGGCGGCACGTCGTCGGCCGCGATGCGCAGCGCGAGCCCTTCGACGACCGCCGTTTTGCCGACGCCGGCCTCGCCGGTCATGATCGGGTTGTTCTGGCGGCGGCGCATGAGGATGTCGATCGCCTGGCGAATCTCCGCTTCGCGGCCGATCACCGGATCGATCTTGCCGTCGCGCGCGCGCTGCGTGAGGTTGGTCGTGTACGTGTCGAGCGCGGGCGTCTTCGACGGGCCGGCCGCGGGCGCCATGCCGTCGGCGGCCGGCGCGACGTCGCTGTCGTCGTCGTCCGCCTGGCGCGGCTCGGCTTCGCTCGAGCCGGCCATGATTTCGTCGAACTTGTGCTTCAGGTCCGTCACGTTCATTTCCGCGAACCGCGACGACATCCGTTGCGCGAACTGCGCGAGATCCGGCGCGGTCAGCAGCGCGAGCAGCAGATGCCCCGAGCGGATGCGGCCGAGCTGCGAATCGAGCGACGCGATCAGCCATGCCTGCTCGAACAGCGCGATCAGATGGACGGAGAACACCGGCGTGCGCGTGTTGCCCGTCTTCAGGCGCGTGAGTTCGCGTTCGAGATCGGCGTGCAGCGCGTGCGGATCGACGCGGCTCGCGCGCAGCGCGAGCGGCAGATCGCCCGTCGCCTCGTCGAGCAGCGCGAGGAACAGGTGCTCCAGATCGACCTCGTAGTGGCCGCGTGCCAGGCACGCGCTCGCCGCGCGCTCGGTCGCGTGCCGGCACAGCGGGTTCAGTTTCGTGATCAGGGTCTTCAGAGGCGTGCTCATGGCGTCGGTCTCAGGTTCGTTTGCGTGTTTGTTGTCGTTCGGGATCAGTGAATCACGTGCAGTTCGTAGCGGGCATCGGACCGGTCCTCGGCCGCGTCGCGCGTGCAGAGGAACGCGTCCCAGCCGAGCCGCGAGCCCGCGCCGAGCACGCTCGCGCCGACTTCCGTGCGTTTCAGCACGAGCTTCACCTCGTACTCGAGCGTGACGCCGGCGAGCAGCGTCAGCATTCGCTCGAGCGCGACGGCATGCGCGCCGCCGGGCAGGAACGCCTCGTAGTCGCGCTTGGACAGCGGGCCGACGACGATCCGCGCGCGCATGTCGCGCTGCCACACGCGCTCGCCGACGAGCGCCGTCGCGCCGAGCACCGCGTTGACTTCGCCGAGCACGCTCAGCTGATCGGGCGGCACGTCGTACCACTTGCCGACGAACTGGTCGATCTTCACCGGCACGCGGAAGTAGTCGGACAGCGTGCGCTGCAGGTACGCGGCCGACATCGGCCGGTGCCGCGCGGCGAGCGCGTAGCCGGCCACGGCCTCGTCGAGCACGCCGCCCGGGCCGGCCGCGAGGCTGTCGCGCACCTCGTCGCTCGGCACGCCCGCGATCGCGAGCAACAGCGGCAGATAGCGCTCGTCGCGGTCGAGTTCGTAATGGAACGGCAGCCGGTATTTCTTCCACGCCGCGTAGAACAGCGCGGTCGCGCGGTTCGAGAACACGTCGAAGAACGCGCGCGCCGCGTGGTCGCGCCGCAGATGCTCGCGCGCGACGATCTGCTCGGTGTAGTGCAGCGGCAGCGCGCCCTGCCCGCCGAGCAGCCCGAAGAACGCGGGCGTCAGCTCGACGCGGCCGAGCTCGCCGGCGGCCAGCGCGGCGCCGCGCTGCTCGCCCGAGTTCAGCGGCGCGCCGCCGTCGTCGAACGAGCGCGCGCCTTCGATCTCGCTCGGCGGGAAGCCGAGCGACAGCGTGTTGCGGAATTCGATGCGCTGCGCGACCACGTCGCCCTGCCGCCACGCGCCGGGCGCATCCGACGCCTGCCGCGCGAACAGCCCTTCGAGCACGCGCACCGCCTGGAAGAACTCGAAGCGGTGCGGCTCGTCGAGCAGCGCGTCGACTACGCCAGGATCGATTCGCCGGTTCGGGGCTTGCATCGGATGATCTCCTCGCCGGTGCGCTTCGACACGACGACCAATTGAACGAAACTGTTGAGGTGGACGTACAGCCCGAAGAAGCTGTCGAGCACGCGCACGAACGACGCGAGGCTCGCGCCGACGAAGTGCTCCTCGTCGATCGTCAGCCGGATCTCGATGCCGCGCACGAAGGTCGCGAACGGCTTGCCGGGCAGCCACTGCACCGCGCCGCGCTGTTCGACGCCGGCCAGGCCGTCGATCTGGCGCATCGACACGGCCGTGCGCCGCAGGTCGTACAGCGTCAGCATTTCCTTCAGCGGCGCGAGGCCGTGCGCGACGAGCGACACGTGGTTGAGCGCGAGATGCGACACGAGCCGCCAGTGCGCGGCGCGGCCGCGCTCGAAGCGCACGCTCTGTGTCGGCCGGCGCAGCAGCGAGATGCCGCTCGTCTGCGCGCCGCCTTCCTGGAACAGATCGCCGCCTTCGAGGCCGAACGCGAGCATCGAAGGCAGGTCGCGGTTCGTACAGGTGAGGTCGAGGCTCAGCGTGTCGGTCTGCGGCGACGTCGGCTCGAAGTCGATGTCGACGATCGAGATCTCGGTTTCGTAGCCGGGGCTCTTCTGCGCGACCCAGTCGTTGCGGCGCGCGAACCAGTAGTGGCCGATGCGCGCCGCTTCGCCGTGATGCAGCGAATAGAACGGCCGGAACTCGATCACCGATTCCTCGTGCGCCTGCTGCCGGACGAGCTTCACCGAGTCGATCGAATACACCTCGTACGCGAACGCGCGCCGCGCCTCGGCGATCACCGGATACGACACCGCGCGGTGCGTGATGCGGATCGGCTCGCCATGCTGGCGGAACAGGTTGACGATCGGCGTGCAGAACAGCCGGAAATGGCTCGCCGTCAGCAGCTCGAGCAGGCGCGCGACGTGCGAATCGCCGCGCACGTCCTGCAGCACGAGATGCAGCGTCGCGCGCTGGCAGCGGCCCGACGCGCGTGCGATCGCCGCGAGGTCGAAATCGACGAAATCGAACTTGTCGGGGAATGCGAAGTACTCGGTGAGCAGGCGATACGCGGGATGCGACTTCGCCGGATAGTCGATCAGTGCGTCGTCCTCGGCGAAGCCGGCCTGCGCGATCGGCAGCTTGCGCAGCGCGGTCCAGCGGCCGTTGCGCTCGGGCTCGACATACGCACCGAGCACGTTGATGAACAGGCAGTCGGTCAGCGCGGCGACGAACGACTGCTCGCCGTGCAGGTGTGCGCGCAGCGTCGGCAGCTTCAGCGCGCCGAGATCGAGCTGCGCGGCGAGCGATTCGAACGTGATCGAGATCACGCCCGTCGCATTCGACGGCAGCACCGTCGCGCTCGGCGCGAGCGCGACCGGCGTGTAGCGCGCCTCCGAGATGCGGATCGGCGCGAGCGTCACGTCGTAGGCGGTGCGGAACCGGCATTGCACGCCGCGAATCGGGCGGCTCTTCAGCTCGGTGCCGCGATCGATCACGACCGGTTCGGTCTGCTGGCCGGGCGAAGCCGGCGTGAACTGCGCGATCGAGCACGACGGAAACGGCCGCAGGTAGTGCGGATACAGCACTTCCAGCAGCGCTTCGGTGAATTCCGGGTAGTCGTCGTCGAGCTTCTTGTTGATGCGCGCGCCGAGCAGCGCGAACGACTCGATCATCCGCTCGACGTGCGGATCCTCGCAATGCTCGCCGGACAGCGCGAGGCGTGCGGCGATCTTCGGATAGCGTTCGGCGAAATCTCGCGAATAGCGCCGCAAAAACGATAATTCGCGTTCGTAATACGGCAGCAATTCTTCCATCGACGACCCCGAACCTCAATATTTCCTGCCGGACCTGATTCACCACCGGGCGGTCCGGCCCGCTCGGCGGCTTGATTTACTGCATGCGTGCCGCGCGTGCGCGCGTGACCGAATACTGCAGCGTCGACGGTTGCAGCATCGCGTCGAAATTCACCGGCTCCTCGGCCGGGTGCACCACGAGCAACGCCTGGATCGCGAAATAGAGCGCGTTGGTGGCCTGCTCGTTCAGCTCGAACGTCACCTGCACCTGCTGCAGGCGCGGCTCGTGGCGCGCGATCGCCTGCTGGATCGACTTGCAGATGAACGCGCGATCGTAGTGGCTCGCGAGGCTCAGCCCCGCGAAATCGTTCAGCCCGTAGGTCAGCACCGATTTCTGGCATTCCGGCAGCGCGGCCAGCTCGTTCTCGGTGTGCGCGATACGGGTGTTGAGGATCGCCTCGACGTCGCGGGCGACCGTGGTCTTGAGCTCGTCCAGCGACAATTGCCGCATCGCGGCCGAGGCCGGCAGATGCGGTTCGTCGTCGAACAGCTTGTCGAGAAAACTGGGTTCGAATCGTTTCATCGGCCGGTGTTGACAGCGAAAACGGCAACGGGACGCGAGCGCCCCGTTGCCGCAACCGACCTTAGACCGCGTAGGTCTTGTCGTTCTTCGTCAGGCTCCAGGCGCCCTGCGTGTTGCCGCCCTGGTTGCCGCCGATCTTCTGCTGGGTTTGCTTCCACTGCACGGCTGCGTACTTCAGCGAGAACGTCTCGATCGGCAGACCTTCCTCGCGAACGCTCGGGGCGATGCTCGAGATGATCACGTACTTGAGCTTGACTTCCAGATACTGCACGCGCTTGCCTTCACCGTCCGCGCGCGAGAAATGGACCGTCACTTCGTCGAACGTGGTACCGCCCGAAGCGTGCTGGTACAGCAGCGGGCTCGACGAATCGATTTCCTTCGTGAAGATCATGTCGCCGTGCTCGCAACGCGTCATCGTGTGACCGCCAGCGGTCGATGCGGTTGCCGAACGCGGCTGAACGATCGAGTGATCCCACGATTTCAGTTCGATCCAGCCCTGATGGTCCTTGTCCGCGGACTCGCCCTTCACCGCGGGACTACCAAACTGCAAGTGCATATGTAACATGGCCCTTCGACTCCCCAAAGAGGTGGTTTTAACGTCCTACCCAGGCGGCCCGCCCGGGCGATTTACTCGCTTATGAATTTGCCGGTTTGGGCAGATCAGCGACAAGTCGCAGAGAAATCGAGAGTTCGTCGAGCTGAAAGTGCGGGCGCAGGAACGCGACCGAACGATACGAGCCCGGCTTTCCCGGAATCTCCGACACTTGTATGGATGCCTCGCGCAGCGGAAATTGCGCTTTCTGTTCCTGCGAGGCGTTGTCGTCGAGCAGGACGTACTGCGAAATCCACCGGTTGAGGAAAGTCTCCACGTTCTGCGCCGATGCGAAGCTGCCGATCTTGTCCCGCATCATCGCCTTCAGGTAATGCGCGACGCGCGATACCGAGAAGATGTACTGAAGCTGGGCGGACAGGACGGCGTTCGCATTCGCGCTGTCGGTGCTGTACTTTTTCGGCTTTTGCACCGACTGCGCGGCGAAGAACGCGGCGTAATCTGAGTTCTTGCAATGGACGAGCGGGATGAAGCCGAGGTCGCTCAGCTCCTTCTCGCGGCGATCGGTGATCGCGATTTCGGTCGGGCACTTCAGCGCGACTTCACCGTCGTCGGTCTTGAACGTGTGGGTCGGCAGATCCTCGACGAGGCCGCCGCCTTCGACGCCGCGGATCGCCGCGCACCAGCCGAAGTCGTCGAACGCGGCCGTCAGGCGGGCCGCGAAGGCCCATGCCGCGTTGCACCACAGGTACTTGTCGTGATCGGTGCCGTCGACGTCCTCGACGAAGTTGAAATTCTCCGCGGTCTGGCCGTCCTTCGGATTGAACGGCAGCCGGCCGAGAAAGCGCGGCAGCGTCAGGCCGACGTAGCGCGAATCCTCGGCGTCGCGGAACGACTTCCACTTCGCGTACTCGACCGTGTCGAACACCTTGCCGAGGTCGCGCGGCTTGCCGAGATCGGAGAACGACTCGAGGCCGAGCAGCTCCGGCGACGCCGACGCGATGAACGGCGCATGCGCGGCCGCCGCGACGTGCGACATCTGCTCGATGAAGTACATGTCTTCCGGCTGGCGCGAGATCTCGTAATCGCCGATCAGTGCACCGAACGGCGAGCCGCCGAACGTGCCGAATTCCTCTTCGTAGACCTTCTTGAACAGCGCGCTCTGGTCGAACTCGCTCGCGCCCTTGAAGTCGCGCACGAGGTCGCGCTTCGGCGCGTGCAGCGCCTTGATCTTGATCGTCTGGCCCGTGTTGCTTTCCTTGACCAGATAGTCCAGCCCGCGCCACGTGCTTTCGAGGCGCTGGAATTCCGGCGCGTGCATCACGGCGGAAAGCTGCGTGGAAATCAGGCGGTCGAGTTCCGCGACGCGCGCGTCGATCGTGGCCGACAGGTTGTCCGACACGATCACCGTGCCATCGAGCACCTGGTGCACGAGTTCGCCGATCAGGTCCTTCGCACGCGCATGCTCGGAATCGGATTTCGCGACCTTGCTCTTCTCGACGATGTCGTCGAGCAGCGAAGTCCCGGCGGCGTATTCCGCGCCGCTCGCTTGGGCCGCAGCCGTTTGCTGGTTCATCTCAACACTCCGTCGTCATTCGCCGTCTTTGTCGCTGCCGGTGCCCTTCGCGAGCTCCTGCAGCTGCTGCGTGTTCTTCAGCACCTCGGACAGCAGATCCTCGAGCTTGTCGTTGCCGGCGAGCTTGTTGCGCAGGTCGGCGAGCTTCGAGCGCGCCTCGAGCAGGCGGCGCAGCGGCTCGACCTGTTCGACGACTTCGTCCGGGCTGAAATCCGACAGCGAGCGGAACTTCAGGTCGACCGCGAACTTACCGCCTTCCGGGCTCAGGCGGTTTTCCACCTGGAACGCGGCGCGCGGCTCGATCGCCTTCATCACGTCGTCGAAATTGTCGCGGTCGATATTGACGAACTTGCGGTCGCGCAGCTTCGGCTGCTCGATTTCGGACTGGCCCGCCAGATCGCCGACGACCCCGACGACGAACGGCAGTTCCTTCACCTCGATCGCATCGCCCTTCTCGACCTCGTAGGTCAGCTGGACGCGCGGCGGCCGTATTTTCTGCAAGCTTTTCTGAATGCTTTCTTTCTTGGCCATCTCGACGGCTCCCAGGTTAGTTGTGGTTATCGCGTCAGTTGCGGTTTCAGTTGCGCAGTGCGCCGAACGGATCCGCGCTGCCCTTTTGCGCCGCGGGCGGCGTCGGCGTCGGAGTCGGGGCGGCGCTCGCGGCCGTGTCCGCGGCCGGTGCGCCCCCGGCCTTCGCACGATGAACCGTACGGCGGCCGCTGTACTTCCTCGTCTGCGCCCGCTGCTCCGGCGGGAACAGCGCCGACTCGCCGAGCGTGTCGCGCAGCTGCTTCGCGAGCGCCTGCGCGTCGGACTTCGCGTCGCCCGCGAGCGACGCATCCTGACGCAGCTCGCCGAGCGACTGCGTCGCGATCCGCAGGCCGGCGACGGCCAGCACGCTCTTCGCCTGGCGATCGGTCGCGTCGCGCTGCAGCGCTTCCTGCGCGGCGACGATCGCCTGGCCGTAATGGTTTTGCGCGAACTGGATTTGGGCGATGCGCGACCACGGCTCCTCGCGCGTCGGATCCGACTTCGCGAGCTGCTGGTACAGGCCGAGCGCCTTGTCCTGGTCCCCCGCCTTCGCGACGGCGTCCGCATCGGCCAGCGACTTGTTGAACACTTCCGCAGTCGGCGGCGCGGGAGGCTGGCTCGCACAGCCGGCGATCACGCCGCAAGCCACCACTACCCCAGACAGTTTTGCGAACAGACGGTCTTTCATCGTTATATCCACCGGCGCGTGAGTTTTAAATCGTTGAGAATCTGGTTCTTTTGCTTTGCAAGAAGCGCGCGGGTATAGTACCGATCAATTTTTCATAATTCAATCGTCGCGTGAAGAGTAATTCCTTTTAAAACCGGGCGCTACCCCCTCGAATGGCCGCTCGCCGCGGGCTCGCGGCGGTTTTTCGTCGGGCCGGGAAGCGCAAGTTTTACTGGTCGCACGACGCGCCGCCCCGGCGGCGGAAAAAATTTCCGAGCGCTCGCCTTGACGCGAGCGTGCTTAATAGTTGAACGGTGCAGTGTCGGGGACCCGCAGCGAACGTGGTAATTACCCGGCAGTTTTGACAGGGATAAAGGCGGCACGCCGGAAACACGATGAGATCGTCCATGATTCGCTACGCGCTGCCGCTGGTCGCCTGCGCCCTTCTGGCCGGATGCGCGGCCGCCCCGCTGCTCGGCTCGGCCGCGAGCGCCGTGATGTCCGCGGCCGGCATCGGCAAGCCCGAGGTGCCCGATGCGCAGAAGCCGCCGCGCAACATCGGGCTGACGCTGGCCGCCGCGCCGAACCTGAACGCCGCGACCGACAACAAGCCGCTCGCGCTCGTCGTCCGGCTCTATGCGCTGAAGGAGCCGACCTCGTTCCAGCAAGCGCCGTTCGACGCATTTACCGATCCGACCAAGGAAAAAGCCGCACTCGGCGCCGACCTGCTGAACGTGCGCGAAATCACGCTGATTCCGGGCCAGCGCTATACGGCGACCGAGAAGGTGTCGCGCGAAGCGCAGGCATTCGGTATCGTCGCGCTGTTCCGCGATCCCGCGCTGCAACGATGGAAACTGACGTTCGATCCGGCGAAGTCGGAGAAATCCGGCATAATCATCGGCCTGCATAACTGCGCGATGACGGTCACCGGCGGCACGGTCATCGCACCGCAACAGGGTGCGCCTTCGCAGCCGCTGAATATGCTGTCTTCGGTGTCCTGCGGTTAAACATGACGCACGAATGTCAATTAACAAGAGTTAACAATTGGCGATTTAATTCGGGCACGAACAAATCGATTACATCGCAACGCCACATTAACCGGATTTGACATGAGTTATTCGGCCAAGGTGCTGTGGGGGGAAGGGCTGTTCCTCCGGCCTCAACACTTTCAGCGGCAGGACGCGTACCACGAGGCGCGCCTGTTCGAGTCCATCCAGGCGATCCAGCCGTACAACTGGGGCGTGCGCTCGGTGCGCATCGACCGCGACGCGCTCGGCAGCAACGTGCTGCGGGTAGCCGACCTCGCGCTCGTGTTCCCCGACGGCGCGCTGTATGCCGCGCCGCAGGCCGACGACCTGCCGCCGCCGATCGCGCTGGATACGTTGCCCGACGGCATCAACGAATTCGTGTTCTATCTCGCGCTGCATCCGCTGCGCGAGAACGGCACCAACTACAGCGACGATCCGGCCGCCGGCTTCATGACGCGGTTCGTCAGCGAGCAGACGAGCGTCGCCGACAATTTCACCGACGCCGCCGAAGCCGACATCACGTTCCTGAAGACGCAAGTCAAGCTGATCGCGCACAGCGAGCCGCGCGACCAGTTGCTGTCCGTGCCGCTCGTGCGCGTGCGCCGCACCGCGACGTCCGGCTTCGAGATCGACGACAGCTTCGTGCCGCCGTGCCTCGCGATCGAGGCGTCGCCGATCCTGCACCAGCGGCTGCGCCAGCTCGTCGACGCGCTGCAGGCGAAGGTGAACGCGCTGTACGGCTTCCACCGCGAGCCGTCGAAGAACATCATCGAGTTCCGCTCGGGCGACATCGCATCGTTCTGGCTGCTGCACACCGCCAACGCCGCGTTCGCGACGCTCGCGCACCTGCACCAGCACGCGGCGCTGCATCCGGAGCGGCTGTTCCAGGAACTGCTGCGCCTCGCGGGCCAGCTGATGACGTTCTCGAAGGGCTACACGCTCGCCGACCTGCCCGTGTACCGCCACGACGATCCGGGCCCGAGCTTCGCGCGTCTCGACCTGATGCTGCGCGAACTGCTCGACACCGTGATCTCGACGCGCTATTTCGCGATCACGCTCGACGAGGTGCGCCCGTCGTTCCATCTCGGCCGCCTCGATTCCGGCAAGATCGACGACAAGACCGAGTTCTATCTGGCGGTGTCCGCGGACATGCCGAGCGTCGAGCTCGTCGATGCGGTGCCGGCCCGCTTCAAGGTCGGTGCGCCCGACGACGTCGACAAGCTCGTGCTGTCGGCGATGCCCGGCGTGCGGCTGTCATACACGCCGCAGGTGCCGCCCGCGATTCCGGTGCGCCCCGGCGCGTGCTACTTCGCGCTCGATTCGCGCAGCCCGCTGTACGAGCGCATGCTGCAGGCCCAGTCCGCGATGATCTACGCGCCGACTGGCATCAATGACCTGAAATTCGAACTGATCGCGGTCACATCATGAGCTACGCGCCTTCCCTGTTCGGCGACAACGTGCCGCCGCCCCTGCACAGCCCGGCGTCGACGGATTCCGCGTTCCAGGCGCGCTCGCTGCTCGATTTGCTGTACGACGGGTTCTTCATGCTGTTCCTGCTCAAGAACGGGCGGGAGCCGGACAGCGCCAGCGAGTTCAGCACGCGGATCCAGGAATTCCTGTCCGATTTCGAGCGCGGCGCGAAGAAGCTGAACATCGCCGCCGAGGACGTGTACGGCGCGAAGTTCGCGTTCTGCGCGGCGATCGACGAAATGGTGCTGTCGTCGCAGTTCAAGATCCGCGCGGATTGGGAGCGCCGGCCGCTGCAGCTCGTGCTGTTCGGCGAACAGCTCGCCGGCGAGAAATTCTTCCAGTATCTCGAGGAATGTCGCGCGCAGGGCGCGGCGCGGCTGCAGTCGCTCGAGGTGTTCCATATGTGCCTGCTGCTCGGGTTCCAGGGCAAGTATCTGCTCGAAGGGCCGGAGAAGCTGGCTTATCTCACCGCGCGGCTCGGCGACGAGATCGCGCACATGAAGGGCAAACGCGCGCCGTTCGCGCCGCATTGGCCGCTGCCCGACCAGATCGCGCATCGACTCAAGCGCGAGGTGCCGGTCTGGGCGATCGGGGCCGTGTTCGCGCTCGTGGCGCTGCTCGGGTATCTCGGGCTCAATACTTATCTCAAGGACAAGACGCTGCAGGCGTTGGCGCCTTATTCGCAAGTCATCAAGGTTGGGCCGGAGTCGGCTAATTTGACGATTTCGTTGCCGTAACAGGCGCGCGTTTTTCGGACGCCGCTTCATGGAAAAAGGACCGCTTGCGGTCCTTTTTCGCTTCTGCCCGCTTTGTCCAAACAACTGAAAAAGATCGGTGGCGTGTCGGTGCCTCACTCCATCCACACGTCTTCATAGCCGGCATCGTCGATGATGAAGCGTGCGCCGGCCGGCAACCATAGATATGGTAGAACCGATGGCAGATAGGTCGACAGGTGCGCCGCATGCAACGGCTGATAGAAGTCGGCGGCGTCGGAATATTCGCCGCAATGAAAGAACCATCCGACGTTGTCGCCTTCGGACAGTGCGACGCGCGTGCCGTAGACGGGCATGCGCCCGAGCGTCGACATCGCGACGGCAACCATGTCTTCAGGTTCGACGGCATGCAGGCCGTAGCGTGCGCAAACGGCGTCCTGTTGTGCGCGCAGCGCTGCCAAATCGTCCGCCATGTTCATGTCCTTCCCCTCGCGCGGAGGGTCAGCCGGCTTGCCAGCATAACCGCGGATCGGCGCCGCCAGTCGATACAAAATAGGCTGCCGCCTGCGTCGCAGTCGCGAGGTCGACGCACTGTCGCGCCGGATAGCGGCCTCGCTGGCCGCCCGCCACGAGTTCGACCGTTTCGTCCGCCGACACTCCGGGCGTCGTCAGGTTCAGTAATGCGGCATCGATCTCCGATGCGATGAAGACGACGTATCGGCCGTCGTGGCCGCCGCCAATCGTCATCACCGTTGCATCGCTCGCGTCGAAGGCGACGGTCGAGCGATCGCGGCCGTTCAGTCGTTCGACGGCCGCGATCGCTTGCGCAGGGTCGTCGCACGGCGCTTCCGTCACGTGTGAACGGTTGCCGATGGTTGTTTCCTCGATCGCTGTCGTCGTTCGCATTCGCTATGCGTGGCGTCAAAACAGGATAAATGCGTCGTTCTCGACGTAGAAGACAAACGCGTCGAGCAATTGCGCGACGCTCGGCTCGTCGACCTGATCGTGTGCGTTGATCACGATGTCCTCGATCGTCGCGCTGTCCAGCGTGACTTTCCAGCCGGGCTGGGCCGCCATGGCAGGCGCAACCTCTGCTTTCGCGTAATCGACGTCTTCGAAAAACGCCCCCTCGGTATCGAGCGCCCACGGCATCGGCGGCAGGTAAAGCCACCCGGAGAAATCGCCGGGGCGTTCGAGAATATGTTGTAGCGACACTTCGGTCGGGGAGTCGATCGACATGGGTATTGCGGTGGTATCCGGATGATTGCGTTGCATCGGCCGCGAGAACCTCACGGCAGGCCGTGATTATGCCAATTTCAAGCGAGCGCGATCGGCAGGCTTCCGTTGCAGGCGGGTGGGGGTGTGTGCTGCATGTGGATCGAAAATACGGTCGGGTCAACCGTCTGACGAGCCCATGCCAGCTATATCTGGCTGCCGGAGATTCACAATATCGCAATGCCTATTTCCCAAACCGGTCAGGCAATTCTGCTCTGATACTCGCCAAAACACTTGGCGCAAACAGCGGCAAGCTTGCCGAAGACAGCCGCATGCCGCTCCTCGAAATCCGGCCCAAATGACGCATCACCAGGCTCTGGCAGACTGAACTGTTTCGCCACCTCCGTCGAGACGAAGTACGAAATGTCGGGGCGTCCGTCTCCCAGCCAATCGATGTCATAACGGAGCATTTCCAGGCGCCCCGCATCCGTTATCATGTCGGCCGCGATATCGCTTGAAACGTGTATCACATCGGTCGCGCCATGCGATTTACACAGTATCGTGCCCATGTTTCGTCTCATTGACGTTTCTCATTCGTAACGTCTTCTCGTCGACTTGTTGCCCCTGAAACCGAACACATTCTTCGGCACAAGCCCGGCCGCCTTCGACGCCTGCGAAATCACCGTTCGCGCTTCACCCAAACTTTGTACGACGTATCCCACACCACATCATCGCAATTGTTCGTCAGTCATCGCGGTGTATCGATCTGGTCGCAAATCGGCACACCCGCTCAAGTGTCACACTCGCATGCCATCAGATGTCCTCCCACTCGGCCAAAATATTCAATAAAATATTTTTCCAACTCCGGCCCAACTATTTTCAAAAAGAACAAATAGACATAGAGCGGTGTCTCATCCCGGATATCATCTTGCAGCCATTGCCCCTCACTTCCAAAGCAGCAAATTACACATCGAACCAGAGCAGAAAATGCGGCATTTGATTTCCGCGCCACCTTTTCCAGGTGCCATAGCCTCGCAAGCACCTGCCTTCTTGTTAACCGCGGCGACTTTATATCATCAATGATTGGAACCATTTTTAAATACGCCGCAGCAATCCGCTTCTCTCGATCACGAATTAAATTTCCCAGCACCTCTCCTTGAACAAGATCAAGCAGAAATTTTGCATAATGATTCGTGATTTCGCTGAATGAAGCATTCTTTTCGAGCAGCTTTACCTCAAGCGATTCGACTTCGCTCACTTCCCGATGATCAATCATTCCTTCACTCCGTCACACACTCCCATTTCCGCATCACTTGAGCACAAGAGGGACAGAACTTCAAATGCTTTCCGTCATTTCTGATAGTTGTTGATGTTGCGCCTTGAGTAATACCCCTCAACTCATCGACCGATTTGACATTATTGCTCGCGGCAATGTGACTGAGCGCATCGGGTTCCCCACAATAGCCATAAGTAAATGGAGAACGCTGGTCCTCAGGAACGGCGTCGTAAATGTACGCTTGCGCGATTGGCACCTGAAGCTGAACGCCTCTTGAGCTCGTCGTACTGACCAACGTCCCATTTTGAGCAGCGCTCGCAAGAGCAACGAGCCAGCCCAAGTGGGTCGATTCAGCGCATCGAGTTATGCGCGGACTGGAAAAGTTAGGCGCTACCTAGATTGCCGTACGTGATTCCCTCTACGCGAACCCAGTCGTACTTCAACGCAATCGCCGCGCCTTCCTTGCAATTAATCGTTATCGCAGCAACATTATCGGCGACGGTCGATACAAACGACGCAACAATGTTATCGTACCCCCACCCTCCGATGGAGAGGCCGGAAACACCGATAAATGACAAGCTCAGATAGACGACGTCATAGTCTTTCGGCCATCGGTTCGGCTGCGAAACAGGCTTCTGAGTGGTCATGATTCTCACCGACAGTCGAGGTTCGTCCCGCTTGAGTTGAACCTCAAGGATCTCGGCACCATCAAGTGGTGCTTCGCTCCCATAAAGCGCCGTAAGGGCTTGTGGATTCATGATCCGCTGTATCGGGTTCATTTCTTGTTCCGGCAGTCGAAGTAATAGTGATCATCCATTCCCTGAATCTTTCCTGTGCGGGTGTTTTCTTCGGGGCGTACGTTGTGGTGTGACGGTTGATCGCCGATCCCCCCTTCTCCGAATACGTGGCCTGCGGAATGGTCTTGGATGACCACGTTTTTACCACCGACCTGATAGGTCAATTCCCGCGTCATGACGGGCTTGTTGTTGTCGCCAAGAAGCCAATTTCCGCTGGAATCCGTCAACGGGACCATTTTCTGGCTGATGGGCTGCTGAGACAAGGGGATGCCGAGCTGCCGACGAATATCTCTCAGACTTGACCGACGAGACTTACCACACGGATCGCAAGGACAGCGAGCAAGGCCGAGCGGGTCGATCCACCCTGTTGGGTTGTCAGCATATTGATACGCGTTGATCCCGCCAGCGAGCCCAATCGGATCTTTGCCAACGAAGCGCCCACTTCCGGAATCGTAGTACCGATACCGGTTGTAATGCAGCCCTGTTTCGTCATCGACCTGCTGCCCCTGAAACCGCAACGGATTCTTAGGCGCGATCCCCGCCGCCTTCGACGCCCGCGCAATCACCTCCCGCGCTTCGCCCCACGCCTTGTACGACGCTTCCCACACAACGTCGCCGTCGCCATCGGTCAGCAACTGCGGCGTACCAATCTGATCACAGTGGTAATAGAACACCGCCGCATCACCCCGCCGCTCCGGCACCTTCTGCAGCGGATCCTCCTCCGGCACATAGCGGTCGGCGCTCTTCCACTCCGGCGTCGCGATCCCATCGACGGGCTCAGCCACATACTGCGCCAGCGGCACGAACGTCCCCGGCTCGTAGAGATAGTGCGTGCCCCGCTCGCCGTCGCTCTCGTACGCCAGCGTGTCACCATCCCACCCGAACACCGTCCGCTCGCCGTTCACCTCCTTCGCAATACGTCGACCGAACGCATCATAGAAATACCGCGCCTGACTCTGCCGCGACGTCTCGGCAACCCGCGCGCGCAGCAAGCGATTGAATTCATCCCACTCGTATTCCTGCTCACCCGCCGGCGTACGCTTGCGCACCAGATTCCCACGCGCGTCGTACTCGAAGTGCATCCCCGCATACGCCTTCAACAGGTTCCCGAGCACCTTCGGTACCTCGACAGGCAACGTGCTTTCCAGCCGCACCGGGCTCGGACGCGATGCAGGCGTCTCCGCCGTTCGCACCGGATCGATGATGTTGCTCGCCGGATCGAACGCAAACCGTTCCTTCGCGATGGGACTGCTCGCCTCGATCAGCCGTCCGACCGGATCGTACCGATAGTCGGTTCCGCCTTGCGGCTGTCCTCGATCCGCGACAACTGCCCCGCCGCGTCATAGCGATACCGCCGCTCGGCAAGCGGCGCAGGTGACGTCGACCGCTGGATCGTCTGCTGCAACACACGTCCGGCCGGATCATAGTGCGTGCGCTGCCCAACCTTGCTCGACAACACGCGCACCGTCTCGCGATGAAGATCGTCACGCTCGAACTGCACGCGCTCTTCGCCATCGAGCAGCATCCCGTGCACGTGCCCGGAGCCATACATCAACCAGTCGACCACATGCCCGTCCGGCCGAACGGTACGCCGCCGATTGCCGAGTTCATCGTATTCGTGATGCCAAACGTAGCTGCGCCGGTCGCCGAACAGATTTTTGACGCGTTAGCCTCTTCCTGCAGTATTTCCTTCGATCAATATCAAAGGTATCTCGGTAAACGTCGACTACGCACGCGCCCAAAGTGTCGCCGGGCCGGCAGTAATTCGATCCAACTCGCCAGACGAGTCGTAATGGAAGTCCCACTGAGATTCGCTCGTCCATCCTTTCGAAAACGCCCGCGCAGTCAGCGGCTTTGCATCAGCAGAGTACGTATAAAGATAAATCGCAAATGCCCCACCCTCGCCAACGGCAACGTATACCTTGCGTGACTCATCGAACGGTTTCATCCGCGCAATACCCGTCAGGCGTGATGTTACCTTCTCCGGATGGTCAATTCCCTTATGAGTGATGCTACATACATTGATTACACCATCGTCTTCGCTATACAAATCCGCACTAAGCGCCCGCACGGTCTTTTGACTTGGCATGACTGTGACGACATGCCTTCCATCCCGGAAGCCTGCACTGTATTTCCCTAGCCAGCGTGCTTCGTCAACGCTTTCATAGCGCTTCTTGAGCAACTTTGGCGCAGAGAAACCCTGCCGCTGCTCCTCATATGGCAGACATGAAAAATAATCACCCGACGAAAATTTCCAGTCGTCCACCGAATCCCTAAGCTCAAGATATCGACCGTAGAAATTCGTGGTGTCAAACGACTCAAATTCCTGCCGGAGCGTAGTCAGCATATTTTCGACAATCGACTCTTCCAATAGCATTCCATCACCCCCTAGTCGCAGCAGCAACTGAAAGTACCCTTCCAGCTGCCGTTTTCCATTCGTTGCCCAATATCGCGGAGAGCATTTTCAACATTGCCCCCCCTCTTCTCGACGCCCTTAAGCACTTGATATATCAACTTATCATTGTCGGTGCCATGGATGTGCGCGCCGGCGTGGTAGGTGCCATCAGCCCGCGCAGCTACTCGTCCCGGGTGCCCCGGCACCTGTACCTGAGCGTTGCCAGTACCCCACAAACGAGCGCCATTCGATGCGGAGTCGATATCGATATCATTCCGCTCCAAAATTTCGCGTGACTTCTGCACGTGGCTATTTGGCGCGCCCTTGCGACAATTTTCCTGAACGATGTGGTGCGGCGTTTGTCCTGGCTGAAGAGGTCTCCCTGCACGAGCGAGGTTTCGCCCAAGTCGGTCTGCTGTTAGACCACGGGGATCTATGCTGTCGATCGGATTGGCTGAATATTCATACCCGTTTGAACCGCCCGCTAGCCCAACCGGATCAGCCGACGCAAACCGTCCAAACGCCGGATCATAGTACCGATGCCGATTGTAATGCAGCCCTGTTTCGTCATCGGCCTGCTGCCCCTGAAACCGCAACGGATTCCTCGCCACAATCCCCGCCGCCTTCGACGCCCGCGCAATCACCTCCCGCGCTTCACCCCACGCCTTATATGACGCTTCCCAGACGACGTCGCCATCGTCGTCCGTTAGAAGCTGCGGCGTACCAATCTGATCGCAGTGGTAATAGAACACCGCCGCGTCACCCCGCCGCTCCGGCACCTTCTGCAGCGGATCCTCCTCCGGCACATAGCGGTCGGTGCTCTTCCACTCCGGCGTCGCGATCCCATCGACGGGCTCAGCCACATACTGCGCCAGCGGCACGAACGTCCCCGGCTCGTAGAGATAGTGCGTGCCGCGCTCGCCGTCACTCTCATACGCCAGCGTGTCACCGTCCCACCCGAACACTGTCCGCTCGCCGTTCACCTCCTTCGCAATACGTCGACCGAACGCATCATAGAAATACCGTGCCTGACTCTGCCGCGACGTCTCGGCAACCCGCGCGCGCAGCAAGCGATTGAACTCATCCCACTCGTATTCCTGCTCACCTGCGGGCGTACGCTTACGCACCAGATTCCCGCGCGCGTCGTACTCGAAGTGCATCCCCGCATACGCCTTCAGCAGGTTCCCGAGCACCTTCGGCACCTCGACAGGCAACGTGCTTTCCGGTCGCACCGGGCTCGGACGCGATGTCGGCGTCTCCGCAGTCCGCACCGGATCGATGATGTTGCTCGCCGGATCGAACGCGAACCGTTCCTTTGCGACCGGACTGATCGCCTCGATCAACCGTCCGACCGGATCGTACCGATAGTCGGTTCCGCCCTTACGGCTGTCCTCGATTCGCGACAACTGCCCCGCCGCGTCATAGCGATACCGCCGCTCGGCAAGCGGCGCAGGTGACGTCGACCGCTGGATCGTCTGCTGCAACACACGTCCGGCCGGATCATAGTGCGTGCGCTGCCCAACCTTGCTCGACAACACGCGCACCGTCTCGCGATGAAGATCGTCACGCTCGAACTGCACGCGCTCCTCGCCATCGAGCAGCATCCCGTGCACGTGCCCGGAGCCATACATCAACCAGTCGACCACATGCCCGTCCGGCCGAACGGTACGCCGCCGATTGCCGAGTTCATCGTATTCGTGATGCCATACGTAGCTGCGCCGGTCGCCGAACAGATCGTAGGCGTGATGTTCACGCACCAGATTGCCAACCGGATCGAAGAAAAATTTCACGCGGCTGTACCGATTCACCGCGTCGATCAACCTGCCGCTCGGATCGTAGGCAAACCGCTCTTCGCTTTCCCCCGCGGCGCGCTTCAGCAGCCGGCCGTTTGCATCGACTTCGACCGAAGTCACGCAACCCGCTTCATCGATCGAAACGAGACTGCCGCTCACGCTGTCGTACTGATAGCGCGTCGACTTGCCGTCGAAGCCCACTTCCTCGATCAGCCGTCCCGCAGGATCGTAGTGAAACTGGTACGTCGCAAAGTTCGCATCGGTCAGCGCGGACAAGCGGCCGAGACGGTCATAGCGATACGCAACCGTCTGCCCGAGCGCATCGGCGCGGCTCGCAATGCGCCCGGCCGCATCGTAGCCATATCGCGTCGAACGATCGAGTTGATCGGTATGCCGCAGCAAACGGCCTTCCGCGTCGTATTGGACCTGCTCGACACCGGCAGGCGAACGCACTTCCGTCGGTTGTCCGTTCAGGCCGTAACGATAGGCAACCACGCCTCCGGCCGCATCTTTCGTCTCGATCACACGCCCGATATCGTCGTACCGCCACTCCGTCGTCTTTCCGGAGCAGTCCGTATAGCGCGTGATCTGCCCGGCATCGTTGTACTCGAGCGTCTTCGAGCCGCCCTTCGCATCGGTGATCTGCGTCGGCAAACCCTTGTCGTTGTATTCGTACTTCGTGGAATGTTCGAGCGGATCGATTTCCTCGACGACGTTGCCCGCGTCGTCGTACTTGCGCTGCCATACATGACCATTCGGATCGACGAGCCGGATCATCTGATCCTTGTCGTCATACGCCATCTCGACGACGCTGCCGTCCGCCCGCTCGTGCCGAATCAGGTTACCGCGCGTGTCGTATCCGCGACGCTCGATGCTGCCGTCCTGCCGGATATGCAGCACCAGATTGTGATGGGCGTCGCGCCGGAACCACTCCTGGTTACCATCCGGATACACGATCCGATACACATAGCCGTGGATGTTGAAGTAGTACCGCGTCATCTGACCGAGCGCGTCGGTCACGTAGGTCAGACGGATGTTCGGATTCCACGCGAGCCGGAGATCCAGACTGCCGTCGTCGGCGTATTCGCGAATGCATTTCGCGTCTGCGTTGTCTTGCGCGTCCGCGCCATCCCATTCGAGCGTCATCCCGCGGCCGGTTCGGTCCGTGTAACGCGTCACGAGGTGGCGGTGATATTGATACGTCCGCGCATTGCCATGACGATCGACCGCGCGCACGAGGTCCCCGTCCGCATCGTATTCGTAGCTCGCCAGTGTGCGACGCGCACCGTCCTTGAGCACGTGCTCGATCTGCACGATACGGCCGTGCCTGTCGTGTTCGAACGCGAGCACATTGCCACTCGCATCGATCAGGCGCGCAACGCGATCGAGCGCATCGTAGTCGAGCGTGATCGTGTTGCCGGCGCGGTCCTTCTGCATCGCAAGCCGGAACGCGTCGCCGCGGCGCTCGTACACATGCAGCACGTCATGGCCGTATGCGATCGTCACCCAGGTATCGTCGAGCCGCGACAGCGTCAGGTTCTCGGACAGATCGTCGTGCACCGCACCGGCCGCAAGCGCCGGGTACTCGATGCTGCGCCCTTCCGCATCGCGATAGATCCACTGACCGTTCTTGACGTCGATTCGCGTCGTATACGGCGTGATCCATCGTGCACCGAGTTCACCGTTGTCATAGGCTGACAGCCGGGAACGATAGGTACGCTCCCATACGACGGGCATGGCGCCCGGCAGGTCGAAATCCACGTGCGAAAACGTTTCGTCGCCGAACGCGAAATCGATGGATGCCGGTGATGCCCCGAGCCCGCATGCCTTGCACGCGCTCTTCCCCGGTCCTTCGGCCGGCGCTTGCCCGTCGGTTTTCTCGAGCCCCTCCTGCCCGCGCGTCTTCTTCGCCTGGCTCTTCCCGCTTGCCTTGACGTCCGCAGTCTGCTCATGAAGCTTTGCGCGTGCCTTGACGCGCCCGACTGCCTCGATCAGTTGCAAGACCAGCCACATCATCTTGCCTTCTTCACTGCCTGCAAGCGAGCGAATCGATGACGCAATCTTCGGCGCTTCGGTCCGAAGGAAAGTCACCGTGCTTCGAAACGGCTCGAGCCATGCATCCGGCGCGAGCGTCGCCACGGTGCCCGCAGTCTTGTTGATGACCTTCTTTCCGAGCGCCTTGGTTCCTTCGTACGCGAATTGAATGCCGTCACCGACGCGGCTCGGGCTGTACCACGGCCGGTCGTCGGCCATCTTCTCTGCGAGCTGCTGCTGTCGCTTCAGATTCGCGTTGGCGTCGAAGAGCTGACCGTGCAGCGCCTTGTCCATGCCCGTCGCCAGCGCGAGCATGATTTCCTGGCATGTCGATGCACATCCGTCGAGCAGCTCGACGAGGCCAGCCTTCAGCTTGTTCAGAAAATCCTCGATCTCGGTCGCACACGTCGCGTTGATATGCGTGACCAGCACGGAGATGATCGCCGCGCCGAGATTGTTGCGGGTCGCCAGCAATTCGTGACGAACGAGCGCGAGCAGCGGCCGCGCCGACATCCGGAACGGCGCGAGTGTCGGCGGAATCGGAATGATGCCGAGCAGGTTGATCGCGAGGCTCATGTAGTCGAGCACCTGACCGCCGCGCTTCTCGATGATTTCGGCGATATCGCCCAGCGCGTCGACCATCGCCATGATGTTGCCGATGATCGGTACCGCACCGGCAAACGTCTTCACATCCTCGAACGTGATGTGATTGCCGCTGATCCGGCGCAACCACGCATCGAAGCGGTTGCCGACCGCGGCGACATCCTTGGCGGAAACATCGCTGAGCCAAGTAACAGCCTGTTCCTTCTCAGCGCCCGGTGGGAGTTGTTGTGCCATGTCGTTCTTCGTTCAATTCGTTCTTTTTTCAAGACGGCTGACAAGCCGCGCTCTCTCAGGATTTCAACGGCCCGCCAAACCCGCTCGTCGGCAGCTTCATGCCCGTCGCGCCCGTGGCCGACGCCACGGTCGTGGCGCCCTTGCCCGCGATACCGGCGACGCCCGGCAATGCGCTCTGCAACGCGCCGGACGCCGCATTCGCCGCCGGCGCGGCCAGGGCGGCAAGCCCGCCCTGACGTGCGGCCTGAACCATCCCGGCCACCTGCTTCGCCGCACCGCTCAAGCTGGAGGCTGTCTGCAACGCCGACGCAACGCCGGCACCACCCAACGCAGTCGCAGCGGCCGGCAATGCGGCGCTCGCGAGCCCGCCGAGGGCCGCGCCCGCGCTGCCGCCACTCACCAGCCCCATCGCCGCCGTCGTCGCGGCCGGCGCCATCCCTTGCAACTGGCTCGCGAGCTGTCCGCTCGCCGCGGCCTGCGCGGCTTCCGGCGACGGTTGCACGGGCTCCGCCGGCCACTTCGCCTGCTTGAAATAGTTCGCCGGCTGATCCGACTCGCGCGGATCCTTCCCGAACTCGACGCGCACCGCGCCCGGCGGCAACCCGCTCACAACCGTATGACCGCTGTCGTCGAGCGCGCCTTTCTTCAGCACGGCTCCGTTCACGTCCTTCACCGTGAACAGTCCGCCTTTCACCGCCTCGCCGTTCACGTACTTGTGAAACAGTTCGAGCTGCCCCGGCTGATCCGGCCGGGGGCTCGGCAACGGATACCCCATGCTCGCCGGCCCGGCGAACGTGTGCGACGCCCCCTTCACATCGACGGCGCCCGGCGCATGAATCTCGATGTTGCCGTCCTTGATGCGGATATACCCGCCGCCGCTCGTCAGCAGAATCCCCTGATCGGCCGCGATCTCGATCCGGTCGGTGGCGGACACAACCTTCACCGCCTTCTGCGCGGTCACCTCGACGTTGTCCGACTGCGCCTGGATCTCCACCTTGCCCTTGCCCGCGAACAGCTTCATCCCCGCGTTCTGCACGAACAGGCTCAGCTTCTGCCCGATGCTCCCGATCAGCGACTTGCCCGCGGCCACGTGCACGCTCTGTCCGCTCGCCACGTTCACGTGATCGTTCGCGACCATGTGCAGCGACTGCTGCGTCGACATCCCGATCCCCGACGGGCTGCCGAACAGCATCACCGGCTCCTTGAACGCATTCGCACTGCCCGTGCCGCCGCCCGCCGTACGTCCGCCGGACGCGTTGCCCGACTTGCTGTCCTGCGTCGCGTCGGTGAACGCGCGCATCGTTTCGTGCGCCTCCTTCAGGCTTTCCGCCTGATGCTGCTCGCTCACGCCCGACATCGCTTCGATCAGGCTCTCGCCCGTCACGAGCTGCTGCTGCGCTTCCTTCACGTCGAGCGGCTGGCTGTTCGCCGCCTTCGGATGGGTCGTCACGTACAAGCCCTGGCTCGCCCGCACCGCGCCGTACGCATCGGAGCGCAGGTCGAAGCCGCTACCGAGATACGACCCGCGCGCATTGCCGTTCTGGTCGATGATGTAGCCGAGATGCAGCAGGCTGTTCGCGCTGCTGCTCATCAGTTGCACGCGGTTCTGCCCGGTCGCGTCGTCCATCACGAGCTGGTTGTAGCCGCCGCCCGAATACTCCTTCGACCGATACCCGGACAGGATCCCGTCGCTATGCCACTGCGGTTGGTTCGCGCCGTTGTACACGCGCCCGACGGCGAGCGGCCGGTCGCAGTCGCCGCCCACATGGTCGATCAGCACTTCCTCGCCGATGCGCGGCACGTGCACGCCGCCGTAGCCGCCGCCGGTATCCGACTGCACGACGCGCACCCAGCACGACGCGTTCTCGTTACCCGGGTTCAGGCGGTCCCACACGAACTGCACGCGGATCCGGTTCAGCTCGTCGGTATAGACTTCCTCGCCCTGCGGCCCGACGACGATCGCCGTCTCGAGATGCATCTTCGGCTTCTCGTGTTCGAACGGGCTGCGATACGGCACGCTCACGCGCTGTGCTTCGACCTCGACGAGATAGAAGCCGACCGAGCCGTCGTCATGCGGCACGCGAAACGCGGGGTCGGCGCCATAGCCGTCCTGCGCCTGCGTCAATGCTTCGCGCAGGCTGTACGGGAAATCGGCGCTGCTGCTGGCAACGGGCAGGTTGTTCTCGATCCACCATTCGACGCCGATCGCCGCGAATTCGCGCTGGTCGGCCGGATCGCGATCGTGTTCGGGATGGTCCGCCAGCGTGAAGCGCCGGCCAGCATCCATTGCACGCACGCCGCCCGCGCCGTGGAAGCGCTTCGCCTCCGACTCCCACTGCTCCATCCGGATCTTCGTCAGATGATCGCCGCGCGTCTGATCCAGATACGTGTACGCACCGGTGTATTCGTACACTTCGAGCTGGTCGGGCAATTCGCCCTGGCCGGCCATCGTCGGCAGCGACGTGCCTTTCGGATTCGACGGTTGAGACGGATTCTTGTAGTCGAACGTGCGTGTCGTTCGGGTCACGCTCTGCAGCGTGCGCGTGCCGGACCATTGCGTGAGCGCGTCAGTTTCGCTCGCCGCGCCGCCGTGATAGAAGCGCACGGCCTGCGGCGACAGCGGCGCGAACGCCTGCAGGTTGTCGGTGATCACGAGCGTATGCGACTTGCCGTCGTCGGCCTGCTGCCACGTGGTGTAAAGGCCTTCGCTCTCCATCAGCCGGTGCACGAAATGCCAGTCGGTATCGTGCTGACGCGTGTACGAACGGCTCGGCAGCGGCTTCGACAGCGCAAAGCGGAAATGGCCCTTCGCCTGCGGATGCTGGTCCAGCACGTCGCTGATGATCTGGTCGACGGTCGTATCGTTCCAGATCCGCTGGTCCCGACGGAACTTCAGGAAATGGGTGAAATCGGCGAACGTCAGCTGATAGGTCGTGAGCCCGCCGTCGGCGCCCAGGCGACGCGCGGTGTGCACGTAGCCATTCACCGGCCGGTAGCTGCGATCGCCTTGCTGAATCCATAACGTGACCGGCTGCGCGATCAGTTTTTTGAGTTCCAGATCGCTGTCGGTCGACAGCACGTCGAGCGTGAACTCGTACGCGCGCCCGATGCGTGAGCGGCCGACTGCCCGCTGTACGGTCAGGACGTTGCTCCCCAATGGCGTCTCGAGCTTCAGCAACCGGTCCTGCTGAAGCAACCCGCCGCGCAATGCGGCGATCGTGTTCTGCATGTTCATGGCTACGGCCTTTTCTTCTTTTGACGCGCCCTCGGATGGCGCGCTGAGCGATTTAGCTCGCGCGATTTTACAGACAAATTACGGCCCGAATCGGAAAAATGACCTGATTTAAAAGAGTATTTTTAAGCGGATCCAGAATGCCCGCGGCGAACGGTTCGACCAGGCAGTCGCCGTGCACAGCCCATGCCGTCGCGCTGGATTGCCGCCTTCAATCCGCTGAAATCGATTGCAATCAGGGCCAATTCGACTTCCGGTGCGGCGCGGTTGCGAGTAGTGTCTACGTGCCCGTATTGCGGCCCATCGAGGCCACCCAGCGCCCGGTGCCCGTCGCTCACCACAACACCCTACTGACCACTGGAGATCCGCGATGAAACGTTCGAAGTTCCTGCTGTCGGGCCTGCTGCTCGCGTCGGCCCTCGGCTTCACGGCCGTCGCCGCGCACGCGGAAGACCTGCTCGATTCCGTGAAGAAAGCCGGCGTGCTGCGCGTCGGCCTCGAAGGCACGTATCCGCCGTTCAACTCGCGCGGCACGTCCGGCCAGCTCGAGGGTTTCGACGTCGACGTCGCGAACGCGGTCGCCGGCAAGCTCGGCGTGAAGACGCAATTCATTCCGACCGAATGGAGCGGCATCATCGCGGGCCTGCAGGCCGGCAAGTTCGACGTGATCGTCAACCAGGTCACGATCACGCCGCAGCGCAAGGAAGCGCTCGACTTCAGCGAGCCGTACACGTACTCGGCCGCGCAGCTGATCCAGCGCAAGGACGATACGCGCAACTTCAAGTCGCTCGAGGATTTCAAGGGCAAGAAGCTCGGCGTGACGCTCGGCACCAACTACGACCAGATGGCGCGCAGCGTGCCGGGCATCGAGGTGCAGACGTATCCGGGCGCGCCGGAGAAACTGCGCGACCTCGCTGCGGGGCGGATCGAGGCGACGCTCGACGACCGGTTGATGCTGCCGTACATGATCAAGACGTCGAACCTGCCGCTGCGCTCGGGTGCGGTGCTGAACGGCGGCAAGCAGGAGATGGCGATCCCGTTCCGCAAGGGCAACCCGAAATTCGAGAAGGCGATCAACGACGCGCTCGATTCGCTGCGCAAGGACGGCACGCTGAAGAAGATCTCGATGCACTGGTTCGGCAGCGACGTGACGGTGCCGGTTGCGCAGTAAGCGGTTCGGCGCGCGTTCGATGCGTCACGTTTTCGCTGCGGCGAAGGCGTGACGCGCGGTTGCAGCCTTCCCCCTTTGCCTTTTCCGTCAGGCCGCGTCGTCGAAGCGGGCAAGCAGCATCTGGCCGATCGGCGTCAGCGCCGGGCGCGTCGCCACTTCGTTCACGCGTACCTGCGTGTCGTCGACCAGCCGCTTTTCGACGAGCACGGCAAAGGCCGGGTTCGCGAGATCGACACTGTCGGGCGCACGCGCAATGCGCAGCAGCATCGAGAATTCGTGCGGGCTCAGCATGGTTCGTGTCTCCTGATCGTCCGCGATGCAGTTCGATCGGCGTCGATCGCGTTTTCGAATGGAATGGATGCGAGGCGGAAGCCAATGCGCTGGCGGGAGCGAGATCCCGGGTGAGCCTGCGCGACGCGGGCACGGCGTCGGATGCGGTCACGCACACTCGGCTCGTGAAAACGCTGCCGCGATGGGAATGTGCAACGTTAGAGGTGCGGCGTGACGCGGGCGTGACAGGAAAAAGGGGTAACGCCGGCGCTCATTAGCATTATTGAAAACATATGGATATGTGACTCTGCCGACAGGTTCCCGCTGACGAAAGACAAGCTGCCTCGCGATTCGACAAGGCGCGCGAGTTAGCCGGCATCGACAAGGCAAAGTTTCAGTTCCGCGACCTTCGCGTGCGGCGTAACGCACAAGCCGGTCGACGAAGGGCTCGAAGCAGGGTAGCGCCTGGCGGGCCACAGCGGGCCAGGTACGACGGCGCCCTACGTACGGGGCGCGCGGCCGGTAAAGCCGTCGCGTTGATTGCCTTGTTGCTGGCGGCGACACGTCGGCAGCTTCGGTGCGCGGCGCTGCAATGCATCGAGCATGCGCAACAGGCCGCTCTTCAGCGGCCCCGCAGCCGGCTTCTCGACTATGACGTGCACCAGCAGCGCAGCCCCGATCGCCAGAACGACTACCGACCAGAACACCACGACCTGGTTCACAACCGTGCCGACCGTGTTGAAAACCATGTAGCCGACATTCTGATGGATCAGGTACAGGGGGTAACTGACTGCGCCGAACCAGGCCCACCGCGGGCTGGCGAGCATCGGCATGCGACGCAGTGCCAGCGCCAGCATTACCACGAAGAAAGAAGTCATCACGGCCGCCACGACCGATGGGCTCAGTGTGTACTCGAAGTGGCCGCTGGAATACGACAGGAGCTGGAATTCGTGATGGAGCGACAGCATCCAGGCCGCGCAAACGAGCACGAGGCGCGACCAAGACAGGCCATGTGCACGAATGAGGAAGCACGCGGCGCCGGCAATGAAGAAGCCAGCATAGTCCGTCACGAGAAAGCCCTTGAGCTTGATGAACGGAAATAGGTCCACGAGCACGGTGGCGACGAGCCACACAAACAGCCAGCGCTCGGCGCGATGGATCTGGCCGACGATGAGCAGAATGCCGACCAGGCGATAGAACCGTAGCTCCGCGCCGAGCGACCAGTACGCACCATCGATCGGATCGGCGCCGAAGCCGCCGCCGAGCGTGACCATGTTCACGAGGTATTGCGGCCACGTCGCGGCGAAGCGTTCTCCGCCGATGGCGAGTATCACGAGGAAGGTGGTCGTGCAGCAGACCCAGAAGGCGGGCAGCAAGCGAGACGCCCGTGACGCGATGAAGCGCTTGATGCTTCCGTCGCTCGCCGTCATCAGGATCACGAAACCGCTGATCATGAAAAACAGGTGCACGCCCAGGAACCCGTACTGCGCGACCGGCTCGAGCGCCGGATAGTGCATGGTCGTCAGGTCGTCGGCGGCGTAGCCTCGAAATGCGTAGTGAAAGAACACAACGGCAATGGCGGCGATGAAGCGGAGAACATCAAGCTCGGGAATTCGGGAAAACTTCACGATCGATTCTTGTTGGATTTTTCGTTGTGGACTGCGCCGGCCGGGCGGCAGTTTGACCTCGCACGATGGTCTATTCGTGCGCGCTCGCCATTATGGACGAGCTGGTCTTAGAGCGCCGTCTAGCGTCTTTTGGAAACGTGACGGGTGCTTTGGAAACGCGAAGGGGCTACGCAAACATCGCGTAACCCCTTGTCAGATATGGTGCGGCTGCAGGAATTAAACAGATCCGCAAAAGTCTTGTCACGCGGGGATCAGGGGAGACGTGGCTTTTGACGTGCCCCCAGAAGTGCCCCCAATTTTCGGCAAGACTCCGGTTCGACTACCAGTCCGAGTTCGGCACCCCAAAAATGAGTCGGCACGGCGCTCACGACAACAACCGGCTTCTAGGCCGCCATTGTAGCCCTACTTTACGATGGTGGGTGCCGACATACTTGCTGCCTTCGACACCGCTTCCCGCCCCCTTTGCCCCCTCGATCTATCGAACGTTTTCTTGGACGGTTCAAAGCCAAATACAACAAACCGGGCGCCCTTGCCCGTAAAATGCGAGACAGTTTCCGAGTCAACAACAAGGCCGATGCCACACTCTGAGGCTGACGAGGCGACACGATTCGTCGCCATACCTCTTGCCCAAGACATTGCGCTTGCGACCTCGTGCGCCCATGCGACGACGCTCGCCCACTGGATTCGTGAACGAGAAGAGCCTTTCGAAGGAAAGACCGTTCAGTGACCTCCGATACGCGTTCCGCTCCGCTCACGGCCGACACCCGCCGACAGGCGATCGATTCGTTGCGGGGCTACGACTACCAAATTTGGCGGTCAGTCGAGGCTTGGACGAAACTCGGCGCCGGTCAATTGCTTTACCTGGAAGGTGCGGAAGACTTCGACCTCGTAGACGAAAACGGCGAGACCAGCACATCTCAGATCAAAAACTCCGGCAAGAACATCTCGCTCGGGTCTAACGACGTCCGCGAAGCTATCGAGAATTTCTGGGCGCACGTCGAGCGCAACCCAGACCGGCCGATCAGAATGCGCTTCGTCACGCGAGGCGATGTTGGTTCGGAGAAAGGCGATCCGTTCCAAGGCGTGAAGGGAATAGACCTTTGGCGAATGGCGGCCGAGGGGGACGACGATGCCGCATCACGCGTTGCTCGCCACCTGAGTTCAACCTTATGGCCCCTAACCTTACGACGCTTTCTTGACTCCGCCACCGCGACCGAGTTGCGTTCAAAGCTCTTCGAGCGCATCGATTGGGCGACAAAGGAACCCTCGACGGACTCGGTTCAGCTTGCCGTGGAGCGGGCGGCAATCGATTTGGGCGACGAGCGGGACATCGACCACAACGAATCGCTGAAAGCTGTCGACGGACTTCTCGCCCATTGCGTCGAAACGATCAAGCATCGCGACGTCAACCTACGCTCCCTGACCAAAGCAGATCTGCTCAGGGTATTTGAGGCCAAGACGAGTGTGATGCTCCCCTTGACGCGAGACCTCATCTCTCTAATGGGGCGAGCGCTGGTAGCCGAGCGAGGTGCGACGCCAAGGCAACTGCCCTCGGTCTCTTTCTCGTCCTCCGCCTTGCTGGGCGTAGAACCCCCGCTTCCGCGGTTCTGCTTGCCTCGCCGATCGTTGGTCGACGCCATCGCGCAACAAGGCGGCCCCGCGCTTATTATCGGCTCCGAAGGGCGAGGAAAGACCACCGCGGCGAGCTTGGTCGCAAAAGAACTTGGCGGCGTCGATTGCTGGGTCGATTTGTCGGCATTTGACACGTCGGTGCTGCCTTCCGCATTCGACCGTTTGCTTCTGGCGATTCGCGACCTGCCCTCCCGAGCAGTGGTTGTTGTGGACGACTTTCCGGTCGCAACCACCATTACGCAAGCGGTGTGGACGCGATTCAGCGCGGTGGCCGAGCAGTGCGCGCGACGCGAACAATTTCTGATTCTCACGGCGAAAGGGGTTCATCCTGAGGCAGTCGATCCTCGGCTGCGGATGGCTGGCATCCATATTCATGCACTGCCCGACCTTTCGCGGGAAGAGATCCGTGAGTTCGTGTCTGCGCTCGGCTGCCCTAGCGACCAGAGCTCACAATTTGCCGCGGTAATTCTTTCGCGAAGCGGCGGCGGGCACCCGAAGCTCGTGCATCTGCTGGGTCTCGAATTGCAGGGCGCTGATTGGCACAATCCACCCGCCACAGTGATGGAAAACCCGCCAGCAAGCATCGAGCAGGCGCGTGCGTTCGCTCGACGCGAGGCGGCGAGCACGCTTCCCGACACAGACCTTGACCTTCTTTACTCGCTCAGTCTCGCTCTGAGCTCTTTAGACCGCGAGGCGGTCTTGTTCATTGGAGAGGAGTTCGTCGGCCTGCGCTCACCCGGAGATGCGCTTGATCGCCTGGTCGGCCGATGGGTCGAAACGCAGTCATCTCGTGAATACAAAATCACAGCGCTCCTCACTCAACAGGCCAAGTTGGTGTGGTCCCCCAAGAAGGTCGCACAAGCGCACGAATGCATCTTCGACGCGCTCGTGCGCCGTAGGTCTGTTTCGATGGACAAGGCTTTCGCGCTCTTCATGCACGCGTGGGAAAGCGGAGACGACAGACGCCTTTCGTCATTTTTGTCCTCCCTGATCGACGAGAAGCGGGCGCTACGCGGTGCCGCTGCGGATTTTATGACCCCTATTGTCTTTGTGGCGCGTGGAGATAGCGCGAATACGGGGGTGTTCGACGCACAGACGATCGCTCTCTTGAGACTGGCACAATTTCGAATCGCAAAGCAGTCGGCCACAACCGAACTTCCTCGCCTTGCCACGGAGTGGGAAGACTCGATAGCGCGCATAGAAGATTCGAAGCAGCGAGGGGCAAACCAGTTCATGTGGGCCATGTCGGTGGCCGATTCGCCGGATCAGTCGTTCGGGGCGAGAACCGTTGTTCGTGCGCTTGAAGAGATCAATCGGTTGGAGTCCGCCATTCCCGAGGCGCCGTTCGGTGAAGGGTTGACCGCCGAGCTATGCCCCGGTGGGATAACGAAAGACGCTGATTTGATCGCCTCCTTATTTGGCTTCAATTTCGCCCGCTGCAAAGATTTGGACCAGTTGCGAGAATTTATTGACGCGCTTGAAGCAACAAATCCCGCAGCTCGAGATCGGATGTTGAAAGCGTTCACCATCCCCATTTTCAGCAGAAACCATTTGTTCGTGCAGGGGCCATGGAAAAACGAGGCAAATCGAGAGGCGCCTCGCTGGCTGCTTGCCGAAGAGACGCTGCTCAGAATGCTTTCGCTTGCGGGGCAATGGAACGCGAGGGCGATGGGGGTTTCCGCCGCCAGATTGCTGTCGGTCCTTTACGAAGACCATTTGTCTCGCGGCGCAGACGCCCTCGCATGCCTCCGAACGGCCATCGAGAGATTTGGCGACGCCCCCGTCTTGATAGCGCAGGAAGCGTCCGTCTACTTTGGGAGAAAGGATTTCAAACAAGCATTGAATTTGTGGAAAAGGTCGCTGTGGCGCCCCTCGGCCTCGAATGCCGAGCTCGAACGCGCCCCCCATGTTTTACGCAAAGCGGGCTGCGCAGCGGGAACCTTGGGGGATTTTGGCGCAGCATCGGAGTGGTTCGAGATCGCGTCGCGAAGCGCGAGCGAAAGCTCAATGCCGGCGATGACGGGAGGAGCGCTCTTCGACGCGGCATATTGCGCGTTCAAAGATGGGGCACGCTCTCGAGTGGTTGCGCTTATCGTCGCGGGGCTGTCGGCGTTCGAGCGAGACTTTGACCCAGCCAAACAATTCGACCTGTTTGCTGCCAAAAAGCTCGGCGGCCACGTGCTCCGCTGGATTGTGGAACAGCTTCGCGGCAAGTTCGAATCTGAACCGGTTTTCGAGCCTCAGGTCGGCCAGTGCAGCAGCCCACACCGCAACAAATCCATCGCTGAACTGCCCAAACTGCCGTCAGATATGGCGGCGGCATTTGTGATCGAAATTGCATCGTTGCTGCGCGTCGAAAGCAACGGCGTCAATGCACTTCGCTCCACGCTGTCCCAGTCGAGGGTGTTGGCAGCCGGATTCCAGTATTGGAACCTCCGCTGCAATGAGCTATTCGACCGCGGCCAATTCGAACAGTTGTCAGACGGACTCTACGGCCTGAGTGAATACTTTTGGCGGCATCGAGCGCAACAGAGGAACGAAATCGCCTCATTGACGGACTCTCTCGCGCCCTTTGAAGGCGAAGTGCTAGATGTTGATCGGTCCGCGCCCATGGGCATGGAATCGGTGTTCTGCCTCGCCCTGTTCATCCGAGCCCTCTCGGGCGGCTCAGTCGAGGAGCTCGCCGCTGCCTGGATCGCCGACCTCGGTGGTCTAGCCCACAGCGCGGCGCTTCTCGGCGAAGCGCGCGAGGCGCTGCGAGCGATCTCCGTCGACCCAATCGACGCTGCGAAGCTAGTCATGACCACCGACGCAAAGCCGATCGACAGATTGGGCGCTGTTTTCCGCCTCCTCATGGACAGCCGACGCAGCCCCGAGACAACGGCGAGGTGCCAAATTCGAGCTCTGAATTGGCTATCGATTTTGCCGAGCAAAGTTTTTCTCGACTCGGCGTTCAAACCTCTCGCCAAAGCATTCTCGTACATGTGGCGAGAGCACGCGCGCACTCCGGCGTTGCTGCGATCGCCAAGCCTCTCGGTGCCATTGCTGCAAGAAGCCATTCGCGAAGACGGGAACGCCCCTCAACAACTTGGACAACTACTCAGAGCCGCCTCGCTAGCTACCGAGGCGCATCTTCCACAACCGCTGCTTGATCGACTGAACAACGCGGCGACGCTTCATCGAGCGCGCTTGCCGTGGTAGTCCGTCGGTAACGGCCATCGCCTCGAGGTCGTATCTGCCGCCCAACTTCGCTTCGATGATGACGCGTGTTTAGATGACGGCAAACGACCGAAGCAAAGGAGTCGAGCGGACTTTACTCCTTAAGCCAAGTCTTCTTGATGCCTGAGAAATCGAGCTTCTTCCACTCATCCTTCCAGAGCTGGTAGTACGGAATGTCCGTAGAGGACGGAGCCGGGCTGCAAGGCGCAACTTTGACCAGCGAGGGCATGACAACCGCTTCACCGATAAGCAATGCCTCGCCCGCCCCCAAGGTGGGCAACTTTTCGCATAGGTTGCCGAGTGTGTCTGGCAGCAGGCGCGACACGTAGCTTTGGTCGCTCGGGTTGGTCAGTCGCATGGCCAGAAAATTTGCACACTGCGAGAAGATCGTCTCGGATATCTCGGACGGGCGTTGGCTTGAAAGCAGCAACGTGACGCCGTACTTCCGCCCTTCCTTAGCGATCCGCTCAATCGACAACTTGGAAGCTCGGAACTTGGCTAGGTCGCTATTTGGCACGTACTTGTGAGCCTCTTCGTAGACCAACAGAAGTGGAGCATCGGTGTTGATCGACTCACCCGCGGCGCTTCTCATCACCTTGTAGTGATAGCCGTACTCGAACAAAATTCTGGAGATCAACGAGACGGTGATGCTAAGCACCTCGAAAGGTACGCCGCTGAGGTCGATTACGGTGACGTTCGATTGCTTCGTCCCATATCCGATCAGACTCATCAGAGTGCCTTCGAGCGTGGCCGTATCTGCACCCGGGCCGAAGAGGAACTGAAGCCGATCCTGCGCGACCTTCGACTCGAAGCGGGTGAAAAATTTGTCGAGTGACTTGTCTGCGTAGCTACCGTTCGTGATGCTCTCACGCTTGGTGGGATGAAAATCGAGTCGGCTCGCGAAATACTTGTCGAGTCTCTGATCTGCGTCGAGCAGGAGGCCGTGACTCGAGTCCGTCTTGCCATCTGAGGGGAGTGTGTAGGAGCCGTCGACCACCATATACCGCGCCTCATTCTTAGAGTTCACGGTTTCATTTTTGATGTTGTAAAGAGCGTTCAGGACCTGGTGGATATCAAACTTCAGCGGGCTATCGTAGAAGACGAACTTCGCCCCTGTGTTGTGCCTCTTTTTGTTCTCGGTGACCAGTTGACGGAATACCGCTGACTGGTTGTAGTTGTCGCGTTCACCGGTATCCAGGAGCACCTCTTCGAGCTCTTCGCTGTTGAGCAGCCAATAAGGAAGAGTCAGGGTACTCGCGTCCAAAAAATTTGCATTCGGGAACGCCGACTTGTATTCGGAATGGATGTCAAAGATGACGACGTGCGAGTTATTAAGTTCGTATTCACCGTTCTTCGCATCAACAGCCGACTGAATGATTTTTGTGATCGTATGCGACTTTCCTGCACCCGTCGAGCCGACAACAGCAAGGTGCTTATTGAAGAATCTGTCGCCATCGACTGGCACCTTAATCTTGGCATTTGATACTAGCGAGCTGAAGATAAACCTTCTGGCAGGCTCGACAGATTCTTCAAAGATTTTTTTGATATCATCTTCAGTGGCCGGAGACACTCCGGTTGGCGGAATAGTAAGCGTGTCGCCGCCGCGGATGAATTTTCCATCGGCAATGATGCCGAGGGGAAGCGCCTCGATAATGTGACGTCGCTCAGCCTTATCGGTAACTTCAATGCAGAAGTTCTCAATTATTGCTATCAGCGCACAGTCCTCGCTATCGGTTATTCGCAGGTATGAGCCAACCTTGAGACTTCGTCCATCAGAAAATGACGCAATATCGCTTACCGAGATCTTCACCTTGTCGGGAAAGACCGCGATAACCTCTGCCTTGATCTCGCTTTGTTCGCTCATGCTTGCATAACCTCTTGAATAAAATAGGCGCTACTACACTTTATCGCGTGATGCGCACTCCCCCTCGGAACAAACGCATCGTCTAATGGTGCTGTCTTGTATAAGTCGTAGATTTCAACAACTGAGCCAGTCATGGCCGCAATGGTTGCCGCCAACTGTTCTTCCGCGGGAATGAACTTGATCCGCCAGAGGTTTTCCTTCGTTGGATCAGCAGCAAGTAACGTGGCCGAGAAATCCGCTCCATTGAAGGGATAGCCATCACTAAATTTGACTCCCTGGTTCCAAAGGCTCCGTTTGAGCTCGATCAACTCTAACGGCGTAGCGCCGCGTAACAGAACGTACGGGGAAAATCTGTCCTGCGGTGGCGTTCTCGCGAGCTCTCTGTGCGAGAAGAAGTCTCCCAGTCTGACAAGCATTCTCACCGCTTTAAGCACGTCGTACTCGCTGGAGTTGACCCTGTAATCCCGGACACAGCGTCACACTAAGGTTGCTGACTCCATTGAGCGCCGGAACTCGCGAGGCGAGCGGTACTTCAGCCGGATGCGCTCCAGTGTCGAGGCAGGCATGCTGTTCATGCGGTCCTCCCGGCTTCTGCGAGACGTCTTGCGACCTGGTCATAGAACGACAGGGGCCGGCGAGCCACGCTCGCCGTCACCGATGGCACGGGGTGCCGTGCCGGCTGCTTACGCTGGTTTGCACGCCGATGACCGGGCAACAGCGAGGTTCGTCGCCGGCCTTCCAACACGGGATGCACCGCCAGCAGTTCACCGTCCTCGTAGATACGGATCTCGTGAGCCAGACTGTGGACGTCGAGCACGCGCTTGCGCGTACGATCGGGCACGCTGTAGTAGTTGCCACCGACCGAGACGAGACCTTCGTGGCTCACGCGCCGCTCAAGCCGGATCACGCCGTTGAAGGTGCCGGCCGGCAACGCCTGCAGCGTAGGACGCTCCTCACTGAAGTGCTGGGCGACGACGCGGTGCGTCGTGCCATGCACGCGCACATTGGCCACCGTGTCGAGCCACTCGCGCAACTGTCGGTTCAGGTCGGCGAGGTTCTGGAAGCGGCGCGCCAGGAAGAAGTCCTGCCGGATATAGCGATACGGCCGCTCGACCTTGCCCTTGGTCTTGGCGCGATACGCCTTGCAGGCGCGCGGCGCGAAGCCGTAGTGCTGCGCAAACGCGACCAGCTTCGCGTTGTAGACGATGTGCTTCTCGACTTCGCCCAGCACGGCCGCCTTCATCCGGTCGTACAGAATCTCGCGCGGAGCGCCGCCGAGGTGCTCGAACGCTTCCATGTGGCAGCGCAGGACGGTCTGCAGGTCCTGATGCTCGACGAAGCGTCCCCAGAGATAACGGCTGTGTCCAAGCACGATCGAGAACAGCCAGATCGAACGTCGCTGGCCAGGCGCGTCGTCGAACTCGACATTGAAGTGGGCGAAATCCACCTGCGCTTGATGCCCCGCAGGCGTCTCAAAGCGCACCTCGAAGCCGCGCTGGCGTGGCGGGCGGACCTCCCGAACGAGGTCGCCCAGCGCCGTGCGGCCGCCCGCGTAACCCATTGCTCGAATCTCGCGCAGCAGACGCTCGACGCTCAGGTCGGGAAACTCGCGGACACGTTCGGTGACGTAGTGGACGAACGGATCGACCACGCACGGTCGCGGTGCGCGCGGACCATAACGCGGCGCCTGAACGCCATTCCTGATGTATTTACGAACGGTCTTGCGGTCCATACTCAGTCGAGCAGCGATGGCCGAAATACTCAGCCCTTGCCGATGCAATTCCAGAATCGTCATCACTTCCTCCAGCTCGACCACCGACACCCCCACGACGGATCTCCAGGGCGATATGGTCGGCGATCGACAGGACGGCGCCGCTACCGCGGCGCCGTCAGACAAAAAACTGGGGAAAATTACTTCGACGAAAGTGGGGAGTATCTATCCGACGCTGACAACGCATCGGTAAGGGGCAGTACCAGCTTGTGCTGCCCACTCTTGTAGTGCCCGTAGAGCCGGTATCTGTAGATTTGATTCGTCGGGCACCCCCGTGCATGGAAATGCCTGAGCATGTGGATCACCGCCTCTTTGATCACTGAATGGTTGTATTCAGTTCCCTCGTAGTATTTACACTGGACAAATGCGCTGCCGCTGCCATCGTCAAGGTCAATATCTTCAATACCCTCGACCGTCACGCTCGCATGTTTGGAGGCTTCGAGCAGGCGCACGATCGTCTGATCGAACTGGTAGAAGTAACCTTTGATGGTTGCGGTAGCGCTGCGATCGGTCACAGTTGGTCCTCTGAGGTCTTTGACTCGGCATTGTGTCGGTGTGACTCCAGGGTGGCCCGAGTTTCAAAACCACCATCCACGTCTATCCGTTATTCTGTTGTCTGCAGAAGCTCTCTATAAGAGGCTGCGCGCGGCGACACCCAAGTCCTGCCACGCTTGCGGATGGCAACTAAAAATCAGAATCTGGTGACGAGCCGCCGCGTCATAGAGCACGCGCTTCATTTGGCCAAGGCGCTCCTGATCGGTGTTCACCAGCGCGTCGTCAAGGATGAGCAAGGTTGGCTTCCCCGCAGCCTGGAGCAAGTCGGCATATGCGAGACGCGCCACCACCCCCATCTGCTCCCTAGCCCCTACGCTCAGCTCTTCGAACTCTCCGCTTTCCGCACCGCTGGTACCCACCCTCGTGATGAGTCCGGGCGAGAGGTCCTCGCCCACTTCGATGCTCGCCCCTGGAAACAGGATCTGCAGATAGTGGTTGAGGTGATTTTGAAGTGGTGCCCGCAGGCGCCGCGCAAGTTCGGAGCGCTTTTCATTGAGCAGCTTTAACAGGTGGTCCAGCGCCTTTGCACGACGGCCTAGCTCAGTGCACCGTCGATCCACTTGCTCAAGCTCTCGCTGCTTTTCCGCGGCGGCTTCCTCCTGCCCAAGAGCCCCCTTTGCCTCAAGATCTGCCTCGAGTCGAGTAATGTCTGTCGCCCGCTGCGCGTGAGAGGCTTCGATCTGCTTTGCGCTCCGGTCGAACCTCTCGACATCCTGCTGTAGCACAGGCAGATTGATCGTCTGCAGTTGACCGGCAAGCTCAGTGGCCTTGCTGTGGGCCGATGCTTGGTGCGCCAGTGCATCGGTCAAGGCCTGACTCGCTTCCGCCTTTTTCTCTGCCCGCTGCGGGTCGTTCAGCGTCGCCTTGACGGCCAAGAGCTCATCTTCCGCCGCCTTGACCTTTGCGCTCGCATCGCTGACGGCGAGCTTCGCTTCGTTGAGCTCTACGGAAGCGTCAGCGAGTGCAGCCCGGGCGGCCGACTCCTCTGACTCTGCTTGCGACACGCTGAGTACCGAAGCCTCGGCATCCGCAGGGGCTGCCATTGCCTCGAGTGCCATCTTGCCTTCGGTAAGTTTGGAGGTTTGTGCAGCTAAGTCCGTGGTCAGGGCGGCAAGGCCTTTCGGAGCGTGAGCCGCAAGCACAGCCGCCGAGGCGTTGGCCTCGGCTGTACGCTGCCCCTGCAGGCGCTCCCGCTCGTCGGCGGCGGCTAGGCTCGCGACGCCTAGCATCTGCAAAATCGAAAGCTGCATATCCCTTTGGCGGTCGCGGTCGCTAGCAAGGCTCTCGAGGTCCTCACCACCCGGCAGCACAGTGATACGGCCTACCCCCTCGATCTCTATGGCCGTTCTGGCTACGACGGTCAGGCGCTTGAATCCTGTCACCTCCGTCTGAGCCATCCGAACTTTTGCGGTTGGCGATAGCTCAAATTCCAGCGCTGTGGAGACAGCGTCCAGCCTGGCTTGCGCGGTGCGGAGCGCGTCGGAACAGTCGCGAAGTCGCTTGAGCTCACCGGCAGGCATGGCGAGCGCCTGGGCATCGGCCTGTAGCCGCGTCAGCTTGTCTTGCTCGATCTGGGCTTTGCTTCGACTCTGCTCGAGTGCTGTGACTTGCGCTGTGAGGTCTTCAACGGCCTTCGCCTGCATGACGCGGGCAGCGGCTTGGCGCGCCGCGTGCAGGCGCTCTCGTGCCTCGACGTCAGCTTGTATCGCGGCTGCTTGACGCGGTTCCCAAGCCTGAAGCTGAGTTTGCGCCTGGTGCAGTCGTTCTTGAGCGTTTTTGAGATTCGTCTCGCGCAGGCCGAGAGCCTCCTCGTCTCGCCCCATAGTCTGGAGCTGATCACGCAGGGCATTCACCTGCACGGTGGCCTGCCTCAACACAGCATCTTGCGCCGCCTTCTTTTCGGAGAGCCCCTTGGCCTCATCCAATCGCGCTTGGGCCAACGCCAACTGCTCTCGCAAGGCTACCCAAGGGCGCGAAGCATCGTCGCTGTCGTGATCCCGGCGCAAGCCCGCGAGCCGGTCGACGCTGGCACGATAGGTTTCGACGTCCTTGCGCAAAACTTCCAGCTCAGCCTCGAGCGCTGATCGACGGTTGAGAGCCTCCGAAAAGATGCCGCGTGCAGCCCCGGTGGACGGGGTAAGGAGCTCGTTGCGCTCAGCCTCAACAGTCTTAATGACGGCGTCCCCACTCGTGGCAGCCAATTCACCGAGCGTATCTCCGAGGGCGTTTCGCAGGTAGTCACCAGCGAAGCGCACCGCGTCGGAGATTTCATGCGACATTCCCTGCTTGATCCACAGGAGCCCTGGGACCCCCATGTGCTCCGGTGAACTTGCGCCTTTGCCAGCAAAGCGAAATCCGAGGAGGCCGCCCAGGTGATCTTCTGCGGCGACTCCGTCCATTGACTTGCTATCGATGACGAGCTCGCAGCGCTTCTTTCCCAAGAACGCCTTTATGAGACGGGCAGGTTTGCCGTTGAATTCGAACTCGATTTCGACTGTTGGTGTCGCTGAACTATCGCTCCAAGGTCGCAGTGAATCCACTGCACTGGACCGGTGCCGCTCGAAAAATGCCGCACGAATGGCCTCGGCGACGGTGGACTTGCCAGACTCGTTAGGTGCAACGAACAAGTTCAAACCGTCGGCTAGGCCGCTAAGTTCCAGCGGTGCACGGAATCGCTTGAAGTTCTCGATTCGCAAACGCTTGAGCTTCATGCGCCAGCTCCCGCGCGAGGCCCTTGGGCGTCAAGGACTCGGGCCAGAGCAAGAATCGCGTCTCGCGCAAGCTCGGGATCACTGCCATTTTGCTGGGCCAGCAACTCCTGCAGCACCTCGCCGACAAACCCGTCGGCGCGCAGGGTCTGTATGTCTTCTTCTGTTGGCTCGAGCCTCAACGCTGCATCATCCCAGACCATGGCACGCGTCCTTGCTCGCGCCGCGTCCAGCGCGGCAGTGAGCTTGCGATGCCCGGCCAAATTGCAGGTACCAGATACACGCACCTGCAATACATCGTCGCTGTCCGCAGTGTTCAAAGCGTTCACAAGCCCGTCAACGTCCGAGTCAACCGCCATGTGCACTTCTAGCTGGCGCCAACTGAACCGCCCTGTCCGCACCGGCTCGACAACGGGTGTGATGCCTTCCGCCGCGATGGAAACGTAAAGCGCTTGACCCGAGTCGTTCGCCTTGAACCGATCAGTCTCTGGTGTGCCCGCATACCAGGTCCTGTCGTCGACACGCTTCGTCCCGTGCCAATCGCCTAGGGCGAGGTACGCCAGCCCAGAGTCTTGTGCCCTGCCAGCGGCAATCGGATTCGCCGAGTCTATGTCGCTAGGGAGAATTCCCTGCACGCACCCGTGCGCAAGGCCGATCCGCGGCAATCCATCGCCAGCGGGTGCCGTGCTGAACCAGTCGGTGAGGTCGTTGTGGGTGTGGCGTTGAGTGAGCGGTGCTGGCAGCAGGGTGAATTTTCCCGCCACGACGACAGGCTTCAGGTCCAAGCAAAGGAGGGCGTTACTTGGAATGGCATCTATGCGACGGGCACGGGTCCAGACGGACTCGGTCAACGCAGCATCGTGGTTACCCGGGATAAGTACCCACGTACCTGCAAAGTTGCGCATTGCATTAAACAGCCGTCGGATAGTCTTGTCGGATACTGTCTGCGCGTCGAACACGTCGCCAGCGACCAAGACGGCGTCGACGCCGCGCTCGGTAGCGATAGCCGCCAACCGTTCCACCGCCACGAAGCGCGCCTCGAACAATGCTGCAGCATCGTCAGGCTCGAACTGCGAAAAAACCCGACCGATCTGCCAGTCGGCCGTATGCAGAATCGAAATCAAGATGCCCCTCCCTCGGTTCTTCCGTTCTTCCGTTCTTCCGTTTTTCGGGATATGTGCTCCGCGACGATAAGCCAGCAGTCACGCTAAATGCGATTCAGTGTAACAAAATGTAAGCCATTGCACGGAGGTTATCAGAAGCCACATGGCACGGAAAGCGAAGGCGGACCGCGTACGGCTTTCACTCATTTAGCTTTCTGAACGTCAGCAACGCGCCAGCACGATCGGGGCGATCAAAATCGGCAGTGCGGACCGGAGCGTCGCGTCGCTCGTCTTGCCTGCAGCGTGCTCCCCCCCGTTGCCTCAGCGATTCCCATTTACGTTCGCGCCTCGCCTCCAATGTCGATCATCGCGGCCCCTGGCGTTAATCATCTACGCCATTGCCGCTGCCTCCACCGGTAGAGGTAGTCCTGGGAAACGGTTTTCTTCCCCCACAAAACCGCAGAATGGCGTGCGCGAACAAGCGACCTCGGTCAACCGATATCTACGACGAAGCCACCCGGACTTGCAATGCGGACAAAGATGCCGCACTACGCCGCTCAATCGTTCGAAACTCACGACGCCCCGCACTGGGTACCGCTCCAATTCATGTACAAACAAGCTCGGACGCGTGCCGATGCACAACAAGGTCACTTGACGCTTGGCGCGTGTAAGCCCCACATAGAACAGTCGACGCTCCTCTTCGTGCTGGTTCTTCTGCGCCGGCAGCAGGAGTTCGATCAAGGGTTCGGGGACTCCATCACGGGGATAGCCGCCCCGGCCCGCGTCAAGCCCTACCATGACGACGAAATCCGCACCAAGCCCCTTCGATCCGTGGAGAGAATGGTGCGAAAGTAGCAAACCACGTGGCTCGAATCGCGTCACCAGGTCGTCCAGCACGGCTTGTGTCAGTCCTTCGGGAAGATGCCTTTCCTGTCGATTGCGCGTCAGAATAAAGACCGTGGCCGTCTTACCACTGGCTGCGTTGGCCTCTGCCATACGCTCCAACTCCCGCTCTAACACATCCACGCGCGCAACAGCCGAGTCCGCGTGCTCAACGACTCGCACCACCGACTCCTTCGCGGGATTATGCGCCTCCACGGGCTTGTCAATAAGCGTCCCGGAAGTGCCGCGCATGACAAACCAGCGCGCTACGTCCGCGATGCCTTGTGCACAGCGGAACGTCTTCTTCAGCATGGAAGGTGCCGTCCATCTGGGCCGTATTGGCGAAGTCGCTGCGTTCGCAAGCGCCCTCGCGAGACCATCGTAGGTACAGCGGAAGATTCCGACGTCCGAACCAGCGAAGCGGTTAATCGATTGCCAGTCGTCACCGACACAGAACAGCACCGAGTCTTTGGCGTGCTGATCAAGCAATCCCTGTACGAACTGCGCTCGCAGGCGCGAGATATCTTGAAATTCGTCCACAAGAATCAGCTTGTACGAGGTCAAAGGCTTAGCGGCAGCGCGTAGGGCTGTCGCCGCCTCGCTAATCATACCGGCGTAGTCGATGAGCGGTCTTCCACTTTGACGCTCCGCCTCCTCCATCCGAACATTTAGCTCGCGAAGTAACTGGCGCATCCAGCGCAGAAAAGACGCCGCGCGTGCTTGATTAGCGACATCGAGCTGACCCGCGCGAACCTCGATGTCTTCAAAACTCAGGCCGGAATCCCGGAACTTCGACACAAACTCGGAAATAAGATCGGTAATCGAATCCTCCTGCACCAATTCGCGCAACGCCCGCGCGCGGCGATTCTGGTCCTCGGCAGGAATCGCGATGCCCCTCGCGGTCAATTCCCGCTCGAGATTGGCAAAAAGACTGCCGTCGGCAAATTGCGCGCTACGCGTCTCGAAAAAGCGAGAAACAGTCCCCTTCTCTCCCCGAAGAATACGCCCGAGCACCTCCCGCTTGTGCCTTGCCCGCTCCTCGTAGGGCAAACCCAGGAATGCGGGAGCACGTCCTTTCGCGTCCAGCCCAAAGTGCTCGTGAAATATTCGCTTGCGCGGATCATGGGGGTTGGTATACGAAAAGTCCGGCCGATAGAAACGAACTCGTTCACGCTCCGGTAAGTCACGGTTAATTTCATCGGTGACCCAAGGCGGTGCTGCTTGCTCGTACTGGAAGTCGACACCGCGCAAATGCAACCAATTGACAATTCGTGCCTCTTCGCTAGAGCGAACGTAGATATTAGGCGCAAAGGTCGGCACAGTGGCCTCGAACGGCTTTGCGTTTCGCCGTGCGTTGCGTGCGATCCGTTTGCACATCGCTTCATAACGGGATTCGCGTTCGGCCAGCGTAGTTTCATCGAACGGCTCAAGCTCGGGGACAGGGAAGCGAAAGGTAGTTGCCCAGCTCAAGAGGGCATCGGCAAACCCAGAGCTATCGTTGTCGTGTACAAGATCGAGCAGTACCGATCGCAACAGCCGCTTTCCCGCAGAGCTCGCAAAGTCAATCACTCGCGGCCGACTCGACTTACCGCGCTCGCGCTGCTGCCGCATCCATAGCTTCAGGCCGAGCGAATGGAAAGTACGTGCCTCGACACGAATCGGGCGATTTAGCTCGCGACCAACATTTTCCTCGATCCGTTCACGAAGCTCCTTGGCTGCTGCTTTGTTATACGCGAGCACCAAAATCTCGTCATCTGCAAAGTGGCCCGCCTTGAGCGCATACCCCACTTTGCTGACCATGACGGATGTCTTCCCCGACCCGGCTGCCGCGACGGTGACGTTAGCATCGTCGAAGCGCAATGAAGCGTCCACCTGCTCCCCCGTCAAAGGGGTAGCTTCGATGCGCGAAAAGTACGCGGCCTGCGCTTTTGACTCACGTAAAACGAATTGCTCGTTGTGGTCTGCGCGCACTACGTGCGGCTTCGTGAAGAACTGTTTGATCAGTTCGAAGCGCCGCCTCAATGCCTCATTGACAGGCGCTGAAGCAAGGAAGGGATGGGTGCTCCACGTGTTGAATCGATCACGGAATGCCTGCGAATCCAAGTCGGTATAAAGCGCAATAAGTTGCTCTACCTCGCTGTAGCGCACATAGCGCGATGCCGCAAAGAGCGCATTCCGCTTAAGCTCAAACTCGGCAAACGCATCATCGATCCGAATCTGCTCGTTAGTCAGGGCCGCTTCGATTGCATCGACAACGGTCTTACGCAATTCCAGTACGCGTAATCTCGGGGCAATATAAACACTCGGAAATAACTGGAGCTTGGAGTACTGCACGGTCAGGTCTAACCTCGCAAGCCCCAGCCAGCGAAGCCAGAACGGCCCACTACCTATCTCGGCGGAAACGACCTTCTGCGAGGAAATTGATTCAGATTGCACGCCAGCGATGTGGTACGGGTGCGAGAGCTGCACGTCTAGTTCTGTTGGGCGGCGACCACACAATAGCGCGTGCCACCAATTTTCCGTAAAGCGTTGGGAACTGATAGGATTTTCTTTTTTCAACTTCGATTCCTGTCGTAAAGCTTACTGATTTAATCGAATTCTTATTTGTGAAAGCGCGCGATTAATCGGGCCCCTTCCCCCTGCGGAGCAAATCGCCAGTCGCCTGCGCAATCGGCCCATTTGGCTGTTATCGCTCACATATCAGCCCTCAATGCCGGCCTAGCCAGCGCAAAACAATGCCTGAATACAACAAAGACGCAACTGTCAAATCTGACAGGCACCGACCTCGGCGTCAGCTCCGTTCCACGTCCGCGCGCCCCTCCTGCATCGCACTGATCCCAAATTTTTTCGGACCTATATCACCTCCGCGAGCACGGCCAGTTATGGCCGCTCCGTCGGTGCAATGCCGTACCGACGAACCTGCCTCAGGAGTCCGGTGATGCTCTCCCCTCTCGATTTTCTCATCGCCTTCGCACTCGCATTCCTCGGCGGTGCGCTGGTGGCCGCGTGCCACTGCCGGTACGTCGGCAAGATCCGGCGCGACGCTTATGCCCATGCATGCGAGGCCCCCATCCATGCGTGAGCTCCCCCCGGTCTTTTCCTATGACGACGAGGGTGACAATGAGGACCCGGCGTGGCATCAGTCGCGACAGCGTCAAGATCACATCCTGCGACCGCAAGCTGGCGCCGACTTCGATCGCCAGGCACTCGCGGGTGAATTCATCGATCACGCAAAGCATCTTCAACGCCCGCCCGTCCACCAACTGGTCGTGCACAAAGTCGTAGCTCCATACCGAATTGGGTTGCGTCGCACCGGGCAGACGAATGTCGCTGCCACAACGGCGACGGCGAGGCCGCCGCCGCGGAATGTTGAGCTGCAAGGCCCGCCACATTCGCCGCACGCGCGATTCGCTCAGCGCCAGCCACGCCGACATACGTCGGTAGCCGAAGCGCGGCACTTCCTGAGCCGCAGCAATCAGTCGCTCGCCCAGGCTCCGATCCTTCTCCGGTTGCTTGAGCGTATAGGTTGCCACCCGGCGACTCAGCCCCAGATAGCAACATGCCTTGCGTTGAGATAGCCCCCGCCGAGTCAGGACTTCCAGCGCGTCGCGCCGGCCCGTTGGGGTACTCATTTTTTTCGGCCGAATTCCTTCAGGCCGTCGATGACCAGCAATTGCTCTGCGATCAAACGCTTGAGCCGCTCGTTCTCCGATTCCAGATCCTTGAGCCGACGGGCATCGGCCACATCCATGCCGCCGAACTTGTTGCGCCAACGATAGAACGTCTGTTCCGAGATGTTGTGGCGCTTGCACAGATCCTTCACCGGCTCGTCCCGGCTCTCGGCCTCGCGCAAGATTCGAATGACCTGCTCGTCGGTAAATCGCTTCTTCATCGAGTTCTCCTTGCCTCTAGGATAAAAGAGAACTCACTTGCCGAATGGCTAGAAGAAACGTCTCAGGTCACTCTGTTTTCGAACATCGCGCAGTCAAGTCAGCCGGGGACCGTTGTCCAGCGGCCATCTGCATCAGGTGCCAAAATTAGCAAAGCCCGCTTCTTTCGAAAATGGAAGGCTCTGGCAATATTTCTGCGTGGTCGATCTCGCGAAACTCCTTATCAATACAGCAGCGCTTGAATTTCTTCCCGCTTCGACAGTAACAGGGTTCATTTCTCCCGGGCAGCGTATATTCAGAATTTGGCACCAGTTTCTTACCCCAAGCTATGCCCCCGAAATTTGACACCGAAAGATGCTTTTGATTGAACGCATCGCGAAGATATTGAACACCGCTAAACCCAGGTGCGTTGTCTTGAATTGAGACCACACAACGTTTGTCAACCGGATTTTCGACGAGAGCCACATGATCAATTTCAAGTATATTTTTTGCAATGCCATACGCCATCTGCCCTCGATATAGCTCACCCTTTCGATGATTGCATTCAAATGAGTCAATATCACTGCAACATATACTGCACTCAAATCGCTCAACAACGAAACCGCAACTGGCAAAAATTTTGTAGGGGTAGAGTGACTCTAGCGCAAACAACTGCTCGACCAAAGAGGTCAAGGTAAAACCAGAAAGCCTACGAATTACGCGAAGCGAGTCGCTAGCGTCTTGCAATGCCTGCCATGATTCCGAATAGCGTCCCTCTGAAATTTTCCGCCAAATCCGGCCATATGAACGAAAGAACGTTACATACGTCTCCAGAATGAATAGGTCATTCAAAACCTCATCCGGACTACTCGCGTGAATTTCGCGCACTGCCTTCAGTTGATCAAGTAGACCATCAAGGGCGGCCGACGAGTCCACGCCGACCTCCAAATCGATTTTGGCGAGATGAGCTTTAATTACGTCGCGCATTCCAGCCAGTATGGCTAGACCCTCGTTACTATTGAGTAGTTTCATCGAAGAAATTATCCAAATCGAAACGTTTGATAGCTTTGCTTAACGAATCTTCATCACCTGAGAATTCGAATCTCTTTGTAGTACCATCCCGCTTATTCTGATACATGACAGACAAGTGAACCTTCGGCCGATCCTGTGGTAATTTTCCTTTGAGCTTGTCATATAGGTAATTAGAGACCAGATTCAGCAATACTGGCATCGCGACGTCGCTCGATAGGTATATCAACGGAAGCCAAACATCGACACTATGAAGAGTAATCCTTGGCGATGAGGTCGGCAGCGAAATCGGGAGCTCAGGACGCTGTTGCTTGAGCCATTTTGCGAAATCGGCGCCGTCGGCCTTCAGGCCGAGCGAAGTGTTGCCATAGGGTTCCGGGACGAGGCCGATACCACCGTGGCCCGAACTGAAGTACTCCAGATACGTTGCGTCATCTGTGACGGTATGAACGGAGAGCTCGTCATTAGATTGAATTTGATTTTTTAGCAAGTCTCGCCCCAAAAATTAAATTGTGGTGAATTGATAGGCACCCAAATTTTCGGGTGCCGGCGGCCCCGCGTCAATCATCTATCACGGTGGCCGGATACGGCGCGATCAGCCTTCGTCGGTCAAGACATTCCCGCGATTGGGCGGCGCACGCAAGGGTCCAAATATGCCCGTGCTACGAGCGCACGAGTCTGTCCAGCTTGGTTACTAATTCCTCTGAGCGCAGGTGTGTATAGCGCTTCAACATCTGCATCGACTTGTGTCCGCTGATAGCGGCGACCTCTTGGTCGCTGAAGCCCGCTTCTACGAGCCTGCTAACCGCTTCGTGGCGCAAGTCGTGAAAATGGAGATCGGCAAAGCCGAGCTCGCGAACGATACCGGCCCAAAGCTTCTGGAACACATACGGCTTGCGCCGACCATCCCGACCGGGCTCGCCAAAAAAGATAAGATCCGTGTCGATAGGGCGTATTGGATTGTCCAGCGCTGCGCGCAGAATTTCGGCCGCGGCACGAGTTAATGGAACAGTCCGCGCCGTACCATTCTTGGTGTCGCGCAAAGTGACGATTCTCCGATCAACATCGATCTGCGAGCGTCGCAGCCCGGTAATTTCCGATGAGCGCATGCCCGTCTCGACCGCTAGCCGCACGACCCAACCGAGCATTGGGTTGCTATGAGCGCCAACAGCATCGAACAGTCGCTGCTGTTCCTCCGGCGACAAACGACGATTCCGCCCAGCTCCGGGGCTCGGCTTTCGGATGTTGGCGACAGGATTGAACGTGAGCCCGATTCCCCACTCCTGAATCGCGACTCGAAACAGATGACCGAGCATCGCGAGTTCGATGCGCACGGTATTGTTAGATTTGCCTGCCACTAAGCGCTCGTCACGGTACTTCGCGACGAGGTCGGCGCTAACAGCCGCCATTGAGTACTTGCCGAAGAAGGCTTCGAGGTGGCTCCGTGTGAATTTCTCACTGCGCTGCGTGGTCGCCTTTTTGGTGACGGACACCTCTTCCATGTACCGCTTCAACGCGGCCGACACCGTGAGCTTTTCGGAGGGCGCGCGAGACAGATAGACACCCCGAACCATCTCATCTTCGGTCCGACGAGCCCAATCCTCGGCATCGCGTTTGGTGCGGAAAGTCTTGGCCGTAGTCGGCCAGCCGATCTTGCGAATGACCGCCTTCCACGTGCCGGAACGCGTCTTGACGATGGTTGCCATGTACCTGTTCTGAGAGCTGACTGTACCGAAAATGTACTTTTCAACGCCCAGAAAGCACAAGGGGTTACGTGAAAATCACGTAACCCCTTGATTCTATTGGTGCCGGCTGCAGGACTCGAACCCGCCACCTGATGATTACAAATCAACTGCTCTACCAGATGAGCTAAGCCGGCGTAGCGCGAGATTCTACCTCATTTCACGATCTTGAGGCGAGGTCTGCTGCCGCCTTTCGAGCCGTCGCCGTCGGTTTTCGGCGGTTCGTCGGCGCCTTCGGACGGTTCCTCGTTCGCGCCGCTGTCGGCGACGGGCGCCAACGGCGATACGGACTCGTCACGCGGCGCATCATCGGCCGACGCGGCGTCATCGTCGAACGCGCCCGAATCCTCGCCTTCGCCCGCGACCGCATCGACCTGGAACGCCATGCCCTGCCCGTTCTCGCGCGCATAGATCGCGAGCACGTTGGCCACCGGAATCTCGATCTTGTGCGCCTTCCCGGAGAACCGGGCCGTGAACTCGATCCACTCGTTGCCCATCTGCAACTGGCTCGTCGCCTCGAAGCTGATGTTGAGCACGATCTCGCCGTCACGCACGAACTGACGCGGCACGCGCGTCGAGTTGTCGACCCTCACCGCGATATGCGGCGTGTAACCGTTATCGGTGCACCACTCGTACAACGCGCGCAGCAGATACGGCTTCGTTGAAATCTCTTGCATCACAATCCTCGAACCCGGAGCGGGCGCGCGGCACGCCGCGCCACCGCTCCGTCATGCCTTCATTGCAACATTAGCGACGCATGACCTTTTCGGACGGCGTCAGTGCTTCGATGTAGGCCGGACGGCTGAAGATCCGTTCGGCATACTTCATCAGCGGCGCGGCGTTCTTCGACAGCTCGATGCCGTAGTGATCCAGGCGCCACAGCAGCGGCGCGATCGCGACGTCGAGCATCGAGAACTCTTCGCCGAGCATGTACTTGTTCTTCACGAAGATCGGCGCGAGCTGCGTCAGGCGATCGCGGATCGCGAGGCGTGCCTTCTCGTGGTTCTTCTCCGCCGCCTTGCCCTTCTCGTTCTCGAGCGTGCTGACGTGGACGAACAGTTCCTTCTCGAAGTTGAGCAGGAACAGGCGCGCGCGGGCGCGCTGCACCGGGTCGGCCGGCATCAGTTGCGGATGCGGGAAGCGCTCGTCGATGTACTCGTTGATGATGTTCGATTCGTACAGGATCAGGTCGCGCTCGACGAGGATCGGCACCTGACCGTACGGGTTCATCACCGAAATGTCTTCCGGCTTGTTGAACAGGTCGACGTCGCGGATTTCGAAGTCCATGCCCTTCTCGAACAGCACCAGCCGGCAACGCTGGGAGAACGGGCAAGTTGTGCCGGAATACAGAACCATCATATTTGCGTTTCCTCAAAAAAGCCGAGGGCCGGCACGCGGCGCAACCCCTTTCACGGGTTCCGCCTTGCGCCGGCCCCACGCCGGTCAGGCGTGTTTACTTGATATCTTTCCAGTACGCGGCATTCAGCCGCCAGGCCAGGAAAGTCAGGACACCGAGAAAGATCAGCACCCACACGCCAAGGCGCTTGCGGGTCTGCTGGGCCGGCTCGGACATCCATGTCATATAGGCCACCAGGTCGGCCACCGCAGCGTCATAGTCAGGCGACGAAAGCGTGCCCGGCGTGACCTGCTGGAAGCCGACGAGCACGTGGGCCTTCTCGCCCGTCTCCTCGTCCGTCTTGTCTTCGAATTTGGCTACGCGCTGCCCCTGCAACTGCCACAACACATGGGGCATGCCAACGTTCTCGAACACCGCGTTGTTCCAGCCGGTCGGCCGCGTATCGTCGCGGTAGAAGCTGCGCAGATACGTGTACAGCCAATCGCGGCCGCGTGCACGCTCCTCGACCGACAGGTCGGGCGGCGTGGTGCCGAGCCAGTTCTTCGCGTCGTCGGGCCGCATCGCGACGGACATCGTGTTCCCGACCTTGTCGGTCGTGAACAGGAGATTCTTTTCGATCTCCTTCTGGGATATGCCCAGATCCGTCAGACGGTTGTAGCGCATCAGGTTCGCGCTGTGGCAGTTCAGGCAATAGTTTACAAACAATTGCGCGCCGTGCTGAAGCGAAACGAGATTTTCCGTGTTATCGGGCGCCCGGTCGAGCGGAAAATTACCCTCCGCCCGCACGGCCGGCGCCGCCACCAGCGCACACGCGGTCGCCCCGATCAGCGCGAGTGTCGAAAGCAGTTTCTTCATGTCGTTCTCTCCTCGCTCACGTTAATGGGGCTTGAAGCGCACCCGTTCCGGCGGCTGCTTGAACGTGCCAAGCGGCGTCCAGACGGGCATGCCGAGGAAGAACGCGAAATAGATCAACGCACAGGCCTGCGCGATCAGCGTCGCCGCCGGCGATGGCGGCCGCGTGCCGAGGAACGCGAGGGTCAGGAACGCCGCGACGAAGATCCCGAGGAACACCTTGTGGAACAGCGGCCGGTAGCGGATCGACTTCACCGGGCTGCGGTCGAGCCACGGCAGGAAGAACAGCGTGATCACCGCCGCGCCCATCACGACGACGCCCCAGAACTTCGACTCCGTCAGGTACATGAACACGACGATCGCGGCGGCCAGCACCGGCAGCCCCACCTTCCACTTGCCGCGCGCGCGGATCAGCGCGAGCACGCCGAGCAGCGCGATCACGATCATCAGCACGATCTTGAACGGGTCGGTGGTCGCGCGCAGCATCGCGTAGAACGCGGTGAAGTACCAGACCGGCGCGATCTCCGGCGGCGTCTGCAGCGGGTTCGCCGGGACGAAGTTGTTCGCCTCGAGGAAGTAGCCGCCCATCTCCGGCGAGAAGAACACGATCAGCGCGAACACCATCAGGAACACGCACACGCCGAGGAAATCGTGCACCGAGTAGTACGGGTGGAACGGGATGCCGTCGAGCGGGATGCCGTTCTCGTCCTTCTTCGCCTTGATCTCGATGCCGTCCGGGTTGTTCGATCCGACTTCGTGCAGCGCCACGAGGTGCGCGATCACGAGGCCGACCAGCACGAGCGGAATCGCGATCACGTGGAATGCGAAGAAGCGGTTCAGCGTGACGTCGGACACGACGTAGTCGCCGCGAATCCACAGCGACAGGTCCGGGCCGACGAACGGAATCGCCGAGAACAGGTTCACGATCACCTGCGCGCCCCAGAACGACATCTGGCCCCACGGCAGCAGGTAGCCGAAGAATGCCTCGGCCATCAGGCACAGGAAGATCGCGCAGCCGAAGATCCAGACGAGCTCGCGCGGCTTGCGGTACGAGCCGTACAGCAGCCCGCGGAACATGTGCAGGTACACGACCACGAAGAACATCGATGCACCGGTGGAGTGCATGTAGCGGATCAGCCAGCCCCACGGCACCTCGCGCATGATGTACTCGACCGACGCGAACGCGAGCATCGAGTCGGGCTTGTAGTTCATCGTCAGGAAGATGCCCGTGACGATCTGGTTGACGAGCACCAGCAGCGCGAGGGAGCCGAAGAAGTACCAGAAGTTGAAGTTCTTCGGCGCGTAGTACTCGGATACGTGCTTCTTCCAGGTGGACGTGAACGGGAAGCGCTGGTCGATCCAGCCGGTGAAACCTGTCGTGGAGACTTCGTTGTTGTCGGCGGCCATCACGCTTCTCCTTTCTCGTCCTTGCCGATCACGAGGGTCGTCGCCGACGTGAACATGTAGGGCGGGATGTCGAGATTCTGAGGCGCCGGCTTGTTCTTGAACACGCGGCCGGCGAGGTCGTAGGTCGAACCATGGCACGGGCACAGGAAACCGCCCGGCCAGTCGTCCGGCAGGTTCGGCTGCGGACCCGGCGTGAAGCGTTGGCTAGGCGTGCAGCCGAGGTGCGTACACACGGCCATCACGACGAGAATGTTCTTGCGATCGGCCCGCGACCGATATTCGTTCGCGCAATACGCGGGCAACGGCATCGAATACGGGGATTTCGTGGCCGGATCGGCCACTTCCTTGTCGGCCTTGACGACGTCGGCCAGCATCGAATCGGTGCGATTCAGGATCCAGACGGGTTTGCCGCGCCACGGCACGGTGACCATTTCGCCCGGCTTCAGACCGCTGATGTCGACCTCGACCGGCGCACCGGCCGCTTTTGCTTTCGCGGACGGCGCAAGCGACGCCGCGAAAGGTATGACGGTGGCGACGCCTCCTACGCCACCTGCTACGGATGTCGCAATCAGCCAGGTACGGCGGCCGCTGTCGACGCGTTTCTCTTCCTTGTCTCGCATCACACGCCCCACTTCTGAGTTGGATTTTCCGTCACGACTTTCCATTCCGCCGCTAGTTTGCTCGAATGGAGTCGTCATTTACAAGGCCCGGAGATGAAAATCCCTTCGAAGTGTTTGATAGTTAAGGGTTATCCCCCACTATCGGAGCAATTAAATCATTTCGCTTTTAAGTGGATGCTACATTGTGGAATTTCGATGCACCGCCGCAAATCCGGCGCTCAGACCGGATTATGAATATCGATAAAAAGGTGTTCGAGATCGAATTCCTCGGACAAGTGGCGCCCCAGCGCCTGGATTCCGTAGCGTTCGGTCGCATGGTGCCCCGCCGCAACGAACGCGACACCGCTTTCCGCCGCCGCGTGCGTGGTCGACTCGGACACCTCGCCGGTCAGGAACACGTCCGCACCGGCGTCGATCGCCGCATCGAAATAGCTCTGCGCGGCGCCCGTGCACCACGCGATGCGGCGCAACTGCGTGTCCGGATCGCCGAGCACGAGCGGCGTGCGGCCGAGCGTGTGCTCGACCTTCGCGACGAAGTGCTCGAGCGTGACGGGCATCGGCAGCGTCGCCATCCAGCCGAGATCGCCTTCGCCGAAACGCTGCTCGCCGATCAGCCCGAGCTTCTCGCCGAGCTGCGCGTTGTTGCCGAATTCGGGGTGCGCGTCGAGCGGCAGGTGAAACGCGAACAGGTTCAGGTCGTTCGCGAGCAGCAGTTTCAGGCGCTGATACTTGCGGCCGGTGATCTGCGGCGCCTCGTTGCGCCAGAAATAGCCGTGATGGACGAGCACGGCATCCGCGCCCCATTCGAGCGCGGCTTCGAGGAGCGCGACCGACGCCGTCACGCCGGTGGCGATCTTCTCGATCTTGCGGCGCCCCTCGACCTGCAGGCCGTTCGGGCAATAGTCCTTGAAGCGCGCGGTTTCAAGGGTATTGTTCAAGTACAATTCGAGTTCGATCCGATCCATATAAACCTCTAATCCATTCAGATGCTTAGACGCTTCTGGCTGTTCTTCGCGCAGGCGGTGACCGTACTGCTCGCGCTGATGTTCATCGTCGTGACGCTCAAGCCGCAATGGCTGCAACGGCAAGGACAGCTCGGCAAGCAGCTCGCCACGCCGATCGTCGCGCTGCGCGAAGTCGCGCCGGGCATCGGCGGCGCACCGGCAACCACGTCGTATGCCGAAGCCGCGCAGAAGGCGATGCCGGCCGTCGTCAACGTGTTCTCCAGCAAGGACGGCTCGCTGCCGCCCGACCCGCGCGCGAAGGATCCGCTGTTCCGTTACTTCTTCGGCGACCGCAACGCCCGCAAGCAGCAGGACGAGCCGGCCGCCAACCTCGGCTCGGGCGTCATCGTGAGCCCTGAAGGTTACATTCTAACGAACCAGCACGTCGTGGACGGCGCCGACCAGATCGAAGTCGCGCTCGCCGACGGCCGCACGGCCACCGCGAAGGTGATCGGCAGCGATCCCGAAACCGATCTCGCGGTGCTGAAGATCAACATGACGAACCTGCCGACGATCACGCTCGGGCGCTCCGACCAGTCGCGCGTCGGCGACGTCGTGCTCGCGATCGGCAACCCGTTCGGGGTCGGCCAGACGGTCACGATGGGCATCATCAGCGCGCTCGGCCGCAACCACCTCGGCATCAACACGTTCGAGAACTTCATCCAGACCGACGCGCCGATCAACCCCGGCAACTCCGGCGGCGCGCTGGTCGACGTGAACGGCAACCTGCTCGGCATCAACACGGCGATCTACTCACGCTCCGGCGGCTCGCTCGGCATCGGTTTCGCGATTCCGGTCTCGACCGCGCGCACGGTGCTCGAAAGCATCATCACGACGGGCTCGGTCACGCGCGGCTGGATCGGCGTCGAGCCGCAGGACGTCACGCCGGAAATCGCCGAGTCGTTCGGGCTCCAGCAGAAATCGGGCGCGATCGTCGCGGGCGTGCTGCAGGGCGGCCCGGCCGACAAGGCCGGCATCCGGCCGGGCGACATCCTGGTGAGCGTCAACGGCGAGGACATCACCGACACGACGAAGCTGCTGAACGTCGTCGCGCAGATCAAGCCGGGCACGCCCACCAAGGTGCACGTCGTGCGCAAGGGCAAGCAGTTCGACGTGAACGTCGTGATCGGCAAGCGCCCGCCGCCGCCGAAACAGGCACTCGACGAGCAGGACAGCGACAGCGAATGACGGTCGGCGGGCGGCACGCCGCCTGCCGGTCATGACGCGATGCGGAATTGAAAAAGGGCAGCCGGGCCTGAACTGCACCCCAAAAGTTGGACACCCGTCCAACCTTTGGGGTGTTTTTCATGACGAAGTACAACGAGCAGTTCAAGCAACGCATCGTTGGCTCAAGTTGAAAGGGCTGAGTCCCGTGCAATACAGGACTCAGCCCTTGGGCGCCTAGCCTTTAACTGTCCAACTTTGCGGGGTCAGTTCAGCCGGCTGCCCTTTTACCTTGCTTCAAACGATGCCTGGTGCCGGGAAGATGGCTATGCCACGCACCGGCCGGCGGCCAACCGCGGTACCGGGCCCACGCCGACCTGGCCGCAGCGCCACGCGGCGGCGCGCCGTCAACTCGCGGCTTCGCCGTTGCCTGCCTCGCCCTCTTCCACCGGCTTCTTCGGTACGAAGAACCGCGCGGCCAGCAGCCCGATCTCGAACAGCACGATCAGCGGCAGCGCGAGCATCAGTTGCGAGAACACGTCCGGCGGCGTGACGACCGCCGCGACCACGAATGCGCCGACGATCACGTACGGCCGCATCTCCTTCAGCTTCTTCAGGGACAGCACGCCCATCCGGACGAGCAGCACGACGACGATCGGCACCTCGAACGTGACCCCGAAAGCGATGAACATCCCCAGCACGAAGCTCAGGTAGTTGTCGATGTCGGTCGTCATCTCGGCCCCGAGCGGCGCGTTGTAGTGCGCCATCACGCGGAAGATCGTCGGAAACACGAGGAAGTACGCGAACGCCATCCCGCACAGGAACAGGAAGTAGCTGCTGCCGACGAGCGGCGCGACGAGCTTCTTCTCGTGCTGGTACAGCCCCGGCGCGACGAACGCCCAGATCTGGTACAGCACGATCGGCAGCGCGATCACGAGCGCGACGAGCATCGTGACCTTCATCGGCACGAAGAACGAGCCGGTGACGTCGGTGACGATCATCTTGCCGTCTTTCGGCAGGTTGTCCATCAGCGGCCGCGCGAGCAGCTTGAAGATGTCCGGCGCCCAGTAGACGAGCCCGACGAACACGACGATCACGGCCAGCCCCGCGCGAATGATGCGATCGCGAAGCTCGACGAGATGGGAAATGAAGGTTTCTTCCGGGGCGTCGCCCGGGTTCTGCTGGGGGTCGCTCACACCGGCCCTCGGTAGGATTGACGAGCGAGCATGCGCTCGACTCAGAAGAAGCGCGTCGGCCGGCGCAGGCTGGCCGGCTGGTGGCGCGCGACACGCGCGGCGCCTGACTGCACGTGCGTGCGGCGGGTGGTCGCGCGCTTGTACCAGACAGGTGTCGCCGCCTGCTTGATGCGCCAGTTGCGACGCTTCGGCGCAAGCGCGGTCGAACTGCCTCGCCACGACGGCGCCGCGGGCGTGTCGGAACCCGCGGAACCGACGGAACCGGCGTCGCCGGACGCCCCGTCAAGACCGCCGACCGCGGAATGCCACGTGTCGTTCAGTTCCTTCTCGTGCTCGCGCAGGTTGTCGTGAATCGTCGTCTCGACATTGCGCGCGGCCGATTCGAAATCGGTCTTCATCGTCCGCAGCGCGTCGAGTTCGATTTCGCGCGAGACCTCGGCCTTCACGTCGTTGATGTACCGCTGCGCGCGGCCGAACAGCGCGCCTGCCGTACGCGCGACGCGCGGCAGGCGCTCGGGGCCGAGCACCACGAGCGCGACGACGCCGATCAGCGCCATCTTCGAAAGACCGAGATCCAGCATCGAGAATGCCTGTCAGCGTGCCGGCGTTACGCCTTGTTCGAATCGGAACGCGTCGTTTCCTTCGCGTTGACGTCGACCGCGCCCGAACGCGGCAGCTGCTGCGCATCCGCCGGCGTTTCGCCTTCCTTCATGCCGTCCTTGAAACCCTTGACGGCGCTGCCGAGGTCGTTGCCGATGTTGCGCAGCTTCTTCGTCCCGAAAACCAGCGCGACGATCAGCAGCACGATCAGCCAGTGCCAAATGCTCAATCCACCCATGATGAAACCTCTCCTCAACCACGCCGCCATGCGGCGCAAATCGCCGGCGACGCGCCGGCTTCGACTATCGGATGCGGGGAAACGCCCCGCGTCGTCAACCCATTCGCTGCCACGGGCGCGGGCCGGCCAGGATATGCGCGTGCAGGTGGTAGACCTCCTGCCCGCCGCCCGGGCCCGTGTTGATCACCGTGCGAAAACCCGTTTCGCCGCCCGTATACGCGACGCCGAGCTGGTCGGCCAGACGCGCGACGAGCAGCATCAGCCGGCCGAGCATCGGCGCATCGGCCTCACCTGCCGCCGACAGCGTCGGCAGGTGCCGGCGCGGAATCACGAGCACGTGCGTGTCGGCCGCCGGGCGGATGTCGCGGAACGCGACGAATTCATCGTCCTCGTGCACCTTCGTGCTCGGGATCTCGCCTGCCGCGATCTTGCAGAACAGGCAATTCGGATCGTGACTCATGTTGCTCCTGCAAACGCCCGCCCGCGGCCGGTCAGAACCACGCCTGCGGATCGAGCGTCTTGTTGTCGTTCAGGTACAGCCAACCCTTGATGATACGGTACAGCGTCCAGATCCACGTGACAAACATCACCGCGAATCCGATCACCACGAAGGCCAGCGCGAACCCGATCACGTAGGCGATCAGCGCGCGCCAGAACGTGCGGATCTGCCACTCGAAGTGATCGGCGTACGGCGTGCCGGCCACATCGCCGCGCTTCACGTAGTTGATGATGATCGCAATGATGCCCGTCACGCCGCCCGTCAGCCAGTGAAATGCATAGAGGCCGTAGAGCACGTGCGTGAGCGTGCGCAGCCCGTTCAGGCGTTCGGCGTCCGCTGCGCCCGGCACCGCCGGCGTCGGAAACTGGTTCGACGTATCGTTCATGATGCTACCCCCGTTGGATGACAATTCTTACAGCTTACCGCACTGTTGCCACCGCGGCGGGCCTGCCCGTCACCCGCCGTTTTCCTCGCGCTCGCGACGCTTGCGCAGCGCTTTTTCCTCGATGCCCGACAAGCCTTCGCGGCGCTCGAGTTCGGCGATCACGTCGGCCGGGCTCAGGTCGAAATGCGACAGCATCACGAGGCAGTGGAACCACAGGTCGGCCACCTCGCCGACGAGCGCGCCCGGCGCGCCGCCCTGGCGCACGTCCTTCGCGGCGAGCACGACTTCCGTCGCCTCTTCGCCGATTTTCTTCAGCACCGCGTCGTCGCCCTTGTGGAACAGGCGCGACACGTACGATTGATCGGGATCGCCGCCCTTGCGGCTATCGATCACGGCCGCGAGGCGCAGCAGCGTGTCTTCGGTCGATTGCGTCATTTGTAGATGTGTTCGGGGTCTTTCAGCACCGGCTCGACCGCGACCCAGTCGCCGCTGTCCACCGTACCTTCGAATTTCTGGAAGAAGCACGAATGCCGGCCGGTGTGGCACGCGATGCCCGACACCTGCTCGACCTTCAGCAGCACGACGTCCTCGTCGCAGTCGAGCCGCACCTCGTGCACGTGCTGCACGTGGCCCGACTCCTCGCCCTTGAACCACAGGCGCTTGCGCGAACGCGAATAGTAGACCGCGCGCCGGGTCTCGACCGTCTTCGCGAGCGCCTCGCGGTTCATCCATGCGAACATCAGCACGTCGTTCGTCGACGCTTCCTGCGCGATCACCGGCACGAGGCCGTTGTCGTCCCAGCGGACCTTGTCGAGCCACGCGGGCAGGGATTTCGTTTCGGTATTCATCACAGCCTCACCGGGATGCCCTGATCGGCCATGAAGCGCTTCGCCTCGCCGACCGTGTGCTCGCCGTAGTGGAAGATGCTCGCGGCCAGCACCGCGTCGGCGCGGCCGTCCTTGATGCCGTCCGCGAGATCCTGCAGGCAGCCGACGCCGCCCGATGCGATCACCGGCACCGGCACCGCGTCCGACACGCCGCGCGTGAGCGCGAGGTCGAAGCCCGACTTCGTGCCGTCGCGGTCCATGCTCGTGAGCAGGATCTCGCCCGCGCCGAGCTCGGCCATCTTGCGCGCCCATTCGATCGCGTCGAGGCCCGTGTTCTTGCGGCCGCCGTGCGTGAACACTTCCCAGCGCGGCGTCTCGCCGTCGGCCGATACGCGCTTCGCGTCGATCGCGACGACGATGCACTGCGAGCCGTACTTGTCGGCCGCGTCGCGCACGAGCTGCGGATTCGCGACCGCCGACGAGTTCATGCTGACCTTGTCCGCGCCCGCGTTCAGCAGGCGCCGCACGTCCTCGACGGCGCGCACGCCGCCGCCGACGGTCAGCGGAATGAATACCTGCGACGCGACGGCTTCGATGATCGGCAGGATCAGGTCGCGCTGGTCGGAGGTCGCGGTGATGTCGAGGAAGGTGAGTTCGTCGGCACCCTGGTCGTCGTAGCGGCGGGCGATTTCGACGGGGTCGCCGGCGTCGCGCAGCTCGACGAAGTTGACGCCCTTGACGACACGCCCGGCGGTCACGTCCAGGCAGGGGATGATGCGTTTAGCTAGAGCCATGATGTTGCGCCAAATGCCGCGCTGGGACGGCCGGTTACGGAAGCCTCGCGCGAGGCTTCCGGCGGGGCTGCCCGCGGGCAGCCCCGGCGAACGGGACGACCGCGGTTACGCGTTGTCGAGTTCGCCGTTCAGTTCGTCCGCGCGCTTTTGCGCGGCCGCGAAATCGAGATCGCCGGAGTAGATCGCCCGGCCGCAGATCACGCCTTCGACGCCGTGCTCTTCCACTTCGCACAGGCTCTCGATGTCCGTGAGGTTCGACAGGCCGCCGCTCGCGATCACCGGGATGCCGACCGCCTGCGCGAGCTTCACGGTCGCGTCGATGTTGATGCCCTGCAGCATCCCGTCGCGGCCGATGTCCGTGTAGACGATCGATTCGACGCCGTAGTCCTCGAACTTCTTCGCGAGATCGATCACCTCGTGGCCCGTCAGCTTGCTCCAGCCGTCGGTCGCGACCTTGCCGTCCTTCGCGTCCAGCCCGACGATGATGTTGCCGGAGAACGCGGTGCACGCGTCCTGCAGGAAGCCCGGATTCTTCACGGCCGCGGTGCCGATGATCACGTAGGACAGGCCGGCGTCGAGATACTTCTCGATCGTCTCGAGGCTGCGGATGCCGCCGCCGAGCTGTACGGGGATTTCGTCGCCGACTTCGTCGAGGATCGCTTCGATCGCGTCGAGATTCTTCGGCTTGCCGGCGAATGCGCCGTTCAGGTCGACGAGATGGAGCCGCCGTGCGCCGAGGTCGACCCACTTGCGGGCCATCGCCGCCGGGTCCTCGGAGAAAATCGTGGCCTGGTCCATATCGCCCTGTTTCAGGCGCACACACTGACCGTCTTTGAGATCGATGGCCGGAATCAGCAACATAGCAATCGGGTGTCGTCGTGGAAAATGAAAAGAATCCGGCGCGTACCGGCCAAACCGGTGCCGCGCCGTCTCGCTAGTTTAGTACAACTCTTTCGGCGCTTAAGCGCGCGTGCCACGTGCGACAGGCCGTTCGGCCAGGTCGACTGTGGCTCGCGCACCACGTTTTACGGTTTCCAGTGCACGAAGTTGCGATACAGACGCAACCCGACCTCCGCGCTTTTCTCCGGGTGGAATTGGGTCGCGAAGAGGTTGTCCCGCGCGACCGCGGACGTAAACGGCGCACCGTAAGCCGTTTCGCCTACCGTGTGCGCCGGGTTGTCCGGCGTCACGTAGTAGCTGTGCACGAAGTAGAAATACGCGTCGTCGGGCACGCCGTCCCACAGCGGGTGCGGCTGCGCCTGGCGCACGCGGTTCCAGCCCATCTGCGGCACCTTGAAGCGCGAGCCGTCGTCCTGCAGCCGGCCGTCCAGCTCGAAACGCACGACCTTGCCGGGCAACAGGCCCAGGCCCTTCGTGTCGCCTTCCGCGCTCCAGTCGAACAGCATCTGCTCGCCGACGCACACGCCGAGCAGCGGCTTCGTGCGCGATGCGTCGATCACCGCTTCCTGCAGCCCCGATTCGCCGAGGCAACGCATGCAGTCGGGCATCGCGCCCTGGCCGGGCAGCACGACGCGGTCGGCCGCGCGAATCGCGGCCGGCGTGTCGACGATCGCCACGTCGGCGGCCGGTTCGGCCTTCTTGAGCGCCTGCGCGACCGAGCGCAGGTTGCCCATCCCATAATCCACAATCGCAATCGAAGTTTTCATCTCAGTGCAGGCAGTAGCGCCCTCAGTCCATCGACGATGAATTCCACCGCCAGCGCCGACAGCATCAGACCCATCAGCCGCGTGGCGATGTTGATGCCGGTGCGGCCGATCCAGTTCGCGATCGGCTCGGCGAGCCGCATCGCGACGAAACACAGAACAGCCAGGACCGCGCCGATCGCGACCAGCCCGGCCCGCTCATACCAGTGATGCGCGTTCGCCGCATAGATGATCACCGTGCTGATCGAGCCGGGGCCCGTGAGCAGCGGAATCGCCAGCGGCACGACCGCGATGTTGTCCTTCAGCTCGGCTTCGTGGCGCTCCTCCGGCGTGGATCGCGTGTTGCCGATCTGCGCGTTCAGCATGTTGATCGCCATCAGCAGCATGATGATCCCGCCGCCCACCTCGAGCGACCCGACCGAAATGCCGAAGAAGTTGATGATCTGCTGCCCGAGCAGCGCGGTCACCGTCATCACGCAGAACACCGACACCGATGCGATCCGGATCGTGCGCCGCCGCTCGCCGTCCGTCTGCTGCGCCGTCAGGCTCAGGAAGAACGGCACCGCGCCGACCGGATTGATCAGCGCGAGCAGCGAAATGAACGATTTGAGCAGATCCATCGCAAGCCGGCGCGCCGCGCCGAAGCCGTGAGGTTGTCCTTGGCGTCGTCCGTCCGGAGGTTCAGAGGCTGCCTTTGGTCGACGGAATCTGCCCCGCCGCGCGCTCGTCGAGCTCCACCGCCGCGCGCAGCGCGCGGCCGAAGGCCTTGAACACCGTCTCGAGCTGATGGTGCGCGTTGATCCCGCGCAGGTTGTCGATGTGCAGCGTGACGCCCGCGTGGTTCACGAACCCGCGGAAGAATTCGATCGACAGGTCGACGTCGAACGTGCCGATCCGCGCGCGCGTGAACGGCACGTGGAATTCGAGGCCCGGCCGGCCGGAGAAGTCGATCACGACGCGCGACAGCGCCTCGTCGAGCGGCACGTACGAGTGGCCGTAGCGGCGGATGCCCTTGCGGTCGCCGATCGCCTTCGCGACGGCCTGACCGAGCGTGATGCCGACATCCTCGACCGTGTGGTGATCGTCGATATGCGTGTCGCCGTGCGCTTCGACCTCGAGATCGACCAGACCGTGTCGCGCGATCTGGTCGAGCATATGGTCGAGAAACGGCACACCGGTGGCCAGCTTCTGCTGGCCGGTGCCGTCGAGATCGAGCTTCACACGGATCTGCGTTTCGCTGGTATTGCGAACGACTTCCGCCACACGCATGGCAATTCCTTGATTGAGTCTGATGTAAATGGGGATTGATCGTCGCGCGCCGCCGCGCCCTGGGCTCAACCGGGCAGCGCGAGTTTCAAGGCGGCCAGGAGGCGAGCGTTTTCGTCGGGAGAACCGACGGTCAGCCGCACGCATTCGGCCAGTAACGGATGCATTTTACTCACGTTTTTGACCAGCACCCGCTCGGTGAGCAGCGCATCGAACACGGCAGCCGCGTCCGGCACGCGCACCAGCAGGAAATTGCCGGCGCTCGGGAACACCGTCGCGCCCGGCAGCGCGGCCACCGCCTGCGCGAGGCGCGCGCGTTCCGCGCGCAATTCGGCCGCCTGCGCGTCGAGCACGTCGAGGTGGTCGAGCAGGAAATCGGCGGTCGCCTGGGTCAGCACGTTGATGTTGTACGGCGGCCGCACCTTGTCGAATTCGTTCAGCCACGCGGGCGACCCGACGAGATAGCCGAGGCGGATGCCCGCGAGGCCGAGCTTCGACACCGTGCGCATCACGACGACGTTGTCGAACTCGGCGGCGCGCGGCAGCCACGAGCGCTCGGCGAACGGCTGGTACGCCTCGTCGATCACGATCAGGCTGTGCCGCGCGGCCGCGACGATCCGTTCGACGTCGGCATCGTCGTACAGCGTGCCGGTCGGGTTGTTCGGATACGCGAGATAGACGATCGCCGGCCGGTGCTCGGCGATCGCCGCGAGCAGCGCGTCGGCGTCGAGCGTCAGGTCGGCCTTCAGCGGCACGCCGACGAATTCGAGCTGCGCGAACTTCGCCGACAGTTCGTACATCACGAAGCCCGGCACCGGTGCGAGCACCTTCGCACCCGGCTTCGCGCACGCGACCGAGATCATGCTGATGATTTCGTCGGAGCCGTTGCCGAGCAGCACGTCGCAGCCGGCCGGCACGCCCATCGCATGGCGCAGCTTGTCGAGCAGCGCGGCCGGGCGCGGCGCCGGATAGCGGTTCAGCGCGACCTGCGCGAGCCGCTCGCCGAGCGCCGCGGCGAGCGGTTCGGGCAGCGGATACGGGTTCTCCATCGCGTCGAGCTTCACGAACCCGCTCGCGTCCGGCACCGGATAGCTGGTCATCGCGAGCACGTCGCGGCGGATGATGTCTTGTGGCGTCGTCATGGTTTCAAGCCGGCGTGCATCGCGCCGGCGTCAAATGGTCGGCAAGGCGGCGGCTGCCGCCCTGCACTGGTCCCCTGCCCCGATCCGGGGCGGCCGGCGCGGCGCATCGGCGCCTGCCCGGCCCCGCGCACCCTGCGCGCTCAGCCCTTCATCCGGAACTCGGCGCTCCTCGCGTGCGCCTGCAGCCCTTCGCCGTACGCGAGCTCGGACGCGATCTCGCCGAGCGTCTGCGCGCCTTCCGCGCTGACCTCGATCAGGCTCGAACGCTTGATGAAGTCGTACACGCCGAGCGGCGACGAGAAGCGCGCGGTGCGCGACGTCGGCAGCACGTGGTTCGGGCCCGCGCAGTAGTCGCCGAGGCTCTCGCTCGTGTAGCGGCCGAGGAAGATCGCGCCCGCGTGGCGGATCTGCTGGCCCCATTGCTGCGGCTCCAGCGCCGAGATTTCGAGGTGTTCCGGCGCGATGTCGTTCGCGATCCGGCACGCCTCGGCCATGTCGCGCACCTTGATCAGCGCGCCGCGGCCTTCGAGCGACGCACGGATCACGTCCTGGCGCGGCATGGTCGGCAGCAGCTCGTCGATCGCCTTCTCGACGCGCTCGAGGAACGCGCCGTCCGGGCACAGCAGGATCGATTGCGCGAGTTCGTCGTGCTCGGCCTGCGAGAACAGGTCCATCGCGACCCAGTTCGGATCGGTCGTCCCGTCGCACAGCACGAGGATTTCCGACGGCCCGGCGATCATGTCGATGCCGACCGTGCCGAACACGCGGCGCTTCGCCGACGCGACGTACGCGTTGCCGGGGCCGCAGATCTTGTCGACGGCCGGCACCGTCTGCGTGCCGTACGCGAGCGCGCCGACCGCCTGCGCGCCGCCGATCGTGAACACGCGATCGACGCCGCCGAGCAGCGCCGCGGCCAGCACGAGGTCGTTCTTCACGCCGTCCGGCGTCGGCACGACCATCACGATTTCGCCGACCCCGGCGACGCGCGCGGGAATCGCGTTCATCAGCACCGACGACGGATACGCGGCCTTGCCGCCCGGCACGTACAGGCCGACGCGGTCGAGCGGCGTGACCTTCTGGCCGAGCACCGTGCCGTCGCTTTCCGTGTACTGCCAGCTATGCGTGCCGCACTCGATCTTCTGCTTCTCGTGGTACGCGCGCACGCGGGCGGCGGCGGCTTCCAGCGCCGCGCGCGCCTTCGGCGCGAGGCCGTCGAGCGCCGTCTGCAGCGCGTCCTGCGGCAGTTCGAGCGCGCCGACGCTCGTCGCGCTCAGCCGGTCGAAGCGGTTCGTGTACTCGAGCACCGCGGCGTCGCCGCGCGACTTCACGTCGGCGAGGATCTTCGCGACCGATTGCTCGATCGCTTCGTCTTCGCTCGCCTCGAACGCGAGCACGGCGCGCAGCGCGGCGCCGAAGCCTTCGTTCGTCGAATCGAGCTTGCGGATGGTGATGGACATGGGAGTTCCGTTACGGTGATGCGCTCAACCGCCATTCTGCGACGCGCGTTCGAACGCGTCGAGGATCGGCTTGAGCGCCGCGCGCTTCAACTTCAGCGCGGCCTGGTTCACGACGAGGCGCGACGAGATCGCCATGATCTCCTCGACCTCGACCAGATTGTTCGCCTTCAGCGTGCCGCCCGAGCTGACGAGGTCGACGATCGCGTCGGCCAGGCCGACCAGCGGCGCGAGCTCCATCGAGCCGTACAGCTTGATCAGGTCGACGTGCACGCCCTTCGCGGCAAAGTGTTCGCGCGCCGTTTCGACGTATTTGGTCGCGACCCGCAGGCGCGCGCCCTGGCGCACCGCGTTCGCGTAGTCGAAGCCGGCCGGCACGGCCACCGACATCCGGCAGCGCGCAATGTTCAGATCGATCGGCTGGTACAGGCCCGAGCCGCCGTGCTCGACCAGCACGTCCTTGCCGGCCACGCCGAAATCGGCCGCGCCGTATTCCACGTAGGTCGGCACGTCGCTCGCGCGGACGATGATCACGCGCAGGTTCGGATCGGTCGTCGGCAGGATCAGCTTGCGCGACGTTTCCGGGTCCTCGGCCACCTGCACGCCGGCGGCGGCCAGCAGCGGCAGGGTTTCCTCGAAAATCCGGCCCTTCGACAGGGCGAGGGTCAGCGGCGCGCTCATGCTTGGCTCCCGGAAAGGCGGCGCACGTTCGCGCCGACGGCGGTCAGTTTGGCTTCCATGCGGTCGTAGCCGCGGTCCAGGTGATAGATGCGGTCGACGAGCGTTTCGCCGTCGGCGCGCAGCCCGGCGATCACGAGGCTCGCCGATGCACGCAGGTCGGTCGCCATCACGTTCGCGCCCGACAGCTTGTCGACGCCCGTCACGAGCGCCGTGTTGCCGTCGATCGTGATGTTCGCGCCGAGCCGGTTCAGCTCCTGCACGTGCATGAAGCGGTTCTCGAAAATGGTTTCGACGACCTGCGCGGTGCCCGTCGCGACCGTATTGAGGGCCATGAACTGCGCCTGCATGTCGGTCGGGAAGGCCGGGTATTCCGACGTGCGGATCGTCACCGCCTGCGGGCGGCGGTCCATCTTCACGCGCAGCCAGCTGTCGCCTTCCTCGATCGACACGCCGGCTTCGCGCAGCTTGTCGATCACCGCGTCGAGGATGTGCGGGCGCACGCCCGTCAGCATCACGTCGCCGCCGGCGGCCGCGACCGCGCACAGGAACGTGCCGGCCTCGATACGGTCGGGGATCACCGCGTGGCGGGCGCCGTGCAGCCGCTCGACGCCCTGGATCACGAGGCGGTCGGTGCCGATGCCGTCGATTTTCGCGCCCATCGCGACCAGCAAGTGTGCGAGATCGCTCACTTCCGGCTCGCGCGCGGCGTTTTCGATCACCGTCTCGCCGTCGGCGAGCGTCGCGGCCATCAGCAGGTTTTCCGTCCCCGTCACCGTGATCATGTCGGTCACGATGCGCGCGCCCTTCAGGCGCTTCGCGCGCGCTTCGATGAAGCCGTGCTCGATGCTGATATCCGCGCCCATCGCCTGCAGGCCCTTGATGTGCTGGTCGACCGGCCGCGCGCCGATCGCGCAGCCGCCCGGCAGCGACACCTTCGCCTCGCCGAAGCGCGCGAGCAGCGGCCCGAGCACGAGGATCGACGCGCGCATCGTCTTCACGAGTTCGTACGGCGCGACGAGGTTGTCGACGCGCGACGCGTCGAGCTGCACGCGGCAGCCGTCGGTCTCGCTCTTCACGCCCATCTGGTTCAGCACCTTCAGCGTCGTGCGCACGTCCTTCAGGTTCGGCACGTTGTCGAGCTCGACCGGCTCGGCGCTGAGCAGGCCCGCGCACAGGATCGGCAGCGCGGCGTTCTTCGCGCCCGACACGACGATCTCGCCGGACAGGCGGTTGCCGCCTTCGATCGCGAGTTTGTCCATCCCCTGTCCCTGCGATTCCCCGTTGGCGGCCGGGTGTGCCGTGGCGACGCTCTGGACGGCGTCGCGCTCGTTGACGGTGACTTGCACTCAGTGATTTCCGTTTATGCGTTCTGCCATTCGGCGGGCGTCAGCGTCTTCATGCTGAGCGCGTGAATTTCCTGCTTCATGCGATCGCCGAGCGCCGCATAGACGAGCTGGTGCCGCTGGATCGGCCGCTTGCCTTCGAAGGCCGCCGACACGATCGTCGCGAAGAAATGCTGGCCGTCGCCTTCGACTTCCAGATGCGTGCAGGCGAGACCGCCGGCGATGTATTGCTTGACCTGTTCGGGAGTCGGCAACATGGTGTAAGGCTCCTGTCGGCGCGCGCCGCCCGTGGGGCGGCCGCGGCCTGTCGATATCAATGACGCAGTTTGTAGCCGGTCGCGAGCAGCCGCATCGCGATCAGCGCGAGCAGCACGAAGAAACCGGTGACGATCGCGAGGCTCGCGAACGGGTTGATGTCGGACGCGCCGAAGAACCCGAAACGGAAGCCGTCGATCATGTAGAAAAACGGGTTGAGACGCGACACTTCGCGCCACACGGGCGGCAGCGAATGCGTCGAATAGAACACGCCGGACAGGAACGTCAGCGGCATGATCAGGAAGTTCTGGAACGCGGCGAGCTGGTCGAACTTCTCGGCCCAGATCCCGGCGATCAGGCCGAGCGTGCCGAGGATCGCCGAGCCGAGCAGCGCGAATGCCATGATGAACAGCGGCGCCGCGAAGTGCATCGGGATAAACCAGATCGTCACGACGAACACGCCGGTGCCGACCGCGAGCCCGCGCACGACGGACGCGAGCACGTACGCGCCGAAGATGTCGCGGTACGACAGCGGCGGCAGCAGCATGAACACGAGGTTGCCGGTGATCTTCGACTGGATCAGCGACGACGAGCTGTTCGCGAACGCGTTCTGCAGCACGCTCATCATCACGAGGCCCGGCACGAGAAAGCTCACGTATTCGACGCCCGGATACACCTCGACGCGGCCCGACAGCGCATGGCCGAAGATCGTCAGGTACAGCAGCGCCGTCACGATCGGCGCGAGCACCGTCTGGAACGACACCTTCCAGAAACGCAGCAGTTCCTTGTAGAACAGCGTCCGAAACCCGCTTCCCGGCACGCGCCGGGCCGCCCCTTCGAGCGGCAGCGAACGCAGTTCGCGTGGGGAGTGTTGATTCATGCCAGACCCTCGATCACCTCGGCCCCGTTCATCACCTGGACGAACACATCCTCGAGGTCGGCCTTGCGGACCTCGATCTCGTCGAACGTGCAGCCGGCCGCGCGGCATTGCGCGAGGATGCGCTCGACCTCGTCATAGCTCGCGAGGCGCAGCAGGTGCTCGCCCGGCGCGCGCGCGGCCGGATCGGTCTCCAGCCCGCGCAGCTCGGCCGGCAGCGCGCCCGTCGCGAGCCGCAGGTACAGCTGCAGCCCCGCGAAGCGGCGCAGCAGCGCATCGGTGCGGTCGAGCGCGACGACCTCGCCCCGGCGCAGCATCGCGATACGGTCGCACAGCGACTCGGCTTCCTCGAGGTAATGGGTGGTCAGCACGATCGTGTGACCCTCGCGGTTCAGGCGCGAGATGAATTTCCACAGGGTCTGGCGCAATTCGACGTCGACGCCGGCGGTCGGCTCGTCGAGCACGATCACGGGCGGCCGGTGCACGAGCGCCTGCGCGACGAGCACGCGGCGCTTCATCCCGCCCGACAGCGCACGCATGTTCGCGTCGGCTTTCTCGGTGAGATCGAGATTGGCCATCACTTCGTCGATCCAGTCGTCGTTGCGGCGCAGCCCGAAATAGCCGGACTGGATCCGCAGCGTCTCGCGGACGGTGAAGAACGGGTCGAAAACGAGTTCCTGCGGAACGACGCCGAGGGCGCGGCGCGCGTTGCGGAAGTCCTGGACGACGTCGTGACCGCGCACCGAGATACTGCCTTCGTCGGCCCGGGCGAGCCCGGCGAGGATACTGATGAGCGTGGTCTTGCCTGCGCCGTTGGGGCCGAGCAGACCGAAAAACTCGCCTTCCTCGACCGACAGGCTGACGCCCTTGAGCGCCTGAAGCGACTTGTAGCGCTTCTTGACGTGACGGATTTCTATGGCTGACATGACTGTGCGCGGCGCAACGGCCGCGACGCCTATTCTGTGCTTGCTGCGAAAGAAAATGGGGGCCGGACGCCGATTGGCTGCCCCGCAAAACGCTTGATTATAGGGCAAACCGGCTGGGGGAGCCGGCGCCGACGGCGCGCGGCCTGAAGCGTGCGCGCGCCGGCTGGCGCGGCAGGCTTCGGTCGGACAGGGTCAATGTCGCCCGGCGCCTTCGATGAGCGCGTCGACGCCGTAGGCGCGCGCGAGGCTGGCGAGCTTCGGAGGGAGATTGAGGATGTCGAGGGCCGCGCCGCGCGCCTTGGCGGCACGTTGCCATGCGAGCAGCACGGCGAGCGCGGACGAGTCGAACTGCGCGAGCGCCGCGCAATCGACGGCGGTCGCGCCCGCGCCGATGTGCGCAAGACCGTCCGCGAGCGCGGACTTCGCGCTCGCGACGGTCAGCGAGGAGCCGGCTTCGAAGCCGCTCACGACGCCTGCTTGCCCGCGGCAAGCTCCTGGTTGCGCTGCGTCAGGAACTTGATCAGGCCGTCCACGCCGCTTTGCTGGATCTTCTCGTTGAACTGTTGCTGGTACGTCTGGATCAGCCATGCGCCGAGCACGTTCAGGTCGTACACCTTCCAGCCGTTCGCCGTCTTGTACAGGCGGTAATCGATCTGGACCGGCTGGCCGTTGTTCATCGCGACCGTCTTGACCACCACGTCGGTATCGGCCGGATCGGCGCGGAACGGCGGGTACTGGATCTGCTGGTCGGGCTTCAGTTGCGCGAGTGCGCCCGAATACGTGCGGATCAGCAGCAGCTTGAACTGCTCCTGAACCTGCTGCTGCTGCTCGGCCGTCGCCGTGCGCCAGTTGCGGCCCATCGCGAGCTGCGTCGTGCGGCGGAAATCGGTGTACGGCAGGATGTCCTTGTTGACGATCGAGATGATGCGGTTGGTGTCGCCCTGCTTGATCGTCTGCTGCTTGACTTCGTCGAGGACCTGCTGCGTCGCCGTCTTGATCAGCGCTTGCGGGTTCGACTGGTCGACTTGCGCGTGAGCTGCGCCGCCGAACGAGAACAGCGCCGCGAAAACGGGGATCAGGAACAGTTTTTTCATCATAGTGGCCTGCATGAATGAGTCGATGCGAAGGTTGGAGCAGGTAGCTTACGCGCAAGTTCGCCTACGCTACCGACTGAATCGTTTCCGGCTGTAACGAATGTAAGCCCGTCAGTGCAGCCGGATGCTCGGGAACCGGAGCCCGCCCGGCGACGGCGGCGCCACCTGCATCGCCGGTACGTTCGTCTCGCTGGCCGGGTTCGGCGCTTCGGCCGTGCCCGAGGCCGGCGCGGCGACCGCCGCGCCCGATGCGCCCGCCGGCGCCGCCCCGCCCACCGCCGCCGCGCCCGCCGTACCGGCCGCGCCGGCTGCCGCCGGTGCCGCGCCGTCTTCCGGCAAGTCGTACTTCGGCAGCGCGTCGTTGCTCGACGTCGCGGCGGCCTCGCCGCGCGCGTTGCTGATCAGCATCTGGCGGCGCTGCAGATACGCATTGCGCACGAACGAATACTTGTCGAGCGCCGCGGCATCCAGCACGTCGCCCGCGCCGAGCAGGTTCGCGCGCGTGTTGACGAGGTTCACGCCGAACAGGCCCCAGCTCAGGCCGTCCGGCTTCACGTAGGTGAGCGGGTTGCCGACGTAGTCGACGCCGAGGCCGGCCGTGTCGCGCAGCGTGCTCGGGCCGAGCAGCGGCAGCACGAGGTACGGGCCCGACGGCATGCCGTAGCGGCCCATCGTGATCCCGAAGTCGGCCGTGTGCTTCGGCAGCTTCGCGATCGTCGCGACGTCGAACAGGCCGCCGACGCCGAACACCGTGTTGATCACGACGCGCATGATGTCGCCGACGCCGTCGGCGATCCGCAGCTGCACGATGTTGTTCGCCGCGATGTAGACGTCGCCGATGTTCGAGAAGAAGTTCGTCACGCTGTCACGCACCGGCTGCGGCACCACGTACTGGTAACCCTTCGCGACCGGCTTCAGCGCGTACGTGTCGACCGTGTCGTTGAACTTGTACATCGTCCGGTTGAAGCCTTCGAGCGGATCGCCCTTGGTCGGCGTCTGCACGGTCGCGCAGCCGCTCAACGCGGCGACTGCCGCAACCGCCAGCGCGGCGTGCCTGATGCGGATCGTGTGCATGGTCATTACCCTCTTGTCTTTCTCTCGTGTGGTTATTGGGCTGCAGCGCCGGACACCGCGGACGCCGGCACCGCCACCGGCGCGGCGGGCGCCGCCGGTGCCCCGGCTGCCGGCTTCGCGCCGCCCGCGTCGGCGGCCTTGCTGTACAGGAACTGGCCGATCAGGTTCTCGAGCACGATCGCCGATTGCGTCATCGTGATCGTATCGCCGGCCTTCAGCATTTCGGTGTCGCCGCCCGGATCGAGGCCGATATATTGCTCGCCGAGCAGGCCGGACGTCAGGATCTTCGCCGACGAATCCTTCGGGAATTGATACTGACCGTCGACGTCGATCGTGACGACCGCCTGGTAGGTGTTGGTATCGAACCCGATCGACTTCACGCGGCCGACCACGACGCCCGCGCTTTTCACGGCCGCGCGCGGCTTCAGGCCGCCGATGTTGTCGAATTTCATTCTCACCGAGTAGGTCGGCTGAAACGACAGCGAGCTCATGTTGCCGACCTTCAGTGCCAGGAACAGCACCGCGAGGAAGCCCACCACCACGAACAGGCCGACCCAGAAGTCGAGAGCAGTCTTTTTCATCGTCATCCCAAAATTTGGCTTGGCTGAGGCTTAGCTGAACATCAGCGCGGTCAGCAGGAAATCGAGGCCGAGTACGGCGAGCGACGCGAACACGACCGTCTTGGTGGTCGCGCGCGACACGCCTTCGGGCGTGGGCTTCGCTTCATACCCTTGAAACAGTGCAATGAAGGTCACGGCGAACCCGAACACGATGCTCTTGATCACGCCGTTGCCGACGTCGGCCCACACCTGGACCCCGCCCTGCATCTGCGACCAGAACGCGCCCGGATCGACGCCGATCAGCACGACGCCGACGAAATAGCCGCCGAGCACGCCGACCGCGTTGAAGATCGCGGCCAGCAGCGGCATCGCGATGATGCCGGCCCACATGCGCGGCGCGATCACGTTCTTGATCGGGTCGACCGCCATCATCTCGAGCGCGGTAAGTTGCTCGCCGGCCTTCATCAGGCCGATCTCGGCCGTGAGCGACGTGCCCGCGCGGCCCGCGAACAGCAGCGCGGTGACGACCGGCCCGAGCTCGCGCACGAGCGACAGCGCGACCAGCAGGCCGAGCGCCTGCTCGGAACCGTAGCGGTTCAGCGTGTAATACCCCTGCAGGCCGAGCACGAAGCCGACGAACAGCCCCGACACGGCGATGATCACGAACGAATAGTTGCCGAGGAAGTGGATCTGCTTCGTGACGAGCCGCGGCCGGCGCAGCAGCGGGAAGAATTCCAGCACGAGGCGCACGAACAGGCGCGTGCCGTAGCCCGCCCGCTCGAGGCCGCCGATGACGTAACGTCCGATCGCGCTGATCATGCGCGCCCTCCGCCGAGCCCGAAATCCGCTGCCAGCGGCGGGCTCGTGTAATGAAATTTGAACGGGCCGTCCGGCGCGCCGTCGATGAACTGCCGCACGCTCGGATCGGTCGACGCGCGCAGCTCGTCGGGCGTGCCCTGCGCGAGCACGCCGCCATTGGCCAGAAAATACACGTAGTCGGCGATCGCGAACGATTCCGGCACGTCGTGCGTGACGAGGATCGACGTCGCGCCGAGCGCCTGGTTCAGCGTGCGGATCAGGTTCGCGGTGATGCCGAGCGAGATCGGATCGAGGCCCGCGAACGGCTCGTCGTACATGATGAGCTGCGGATCGAGCGCGATCGCGCGCGCCAGCGCGATGCGGCGCGCCATCCCGCCCGACACCTCGGACGGCATCAGGTCGCGCGCGCCGCGCAGCCCGACCGCGTTGAGCTTCATCAGCACGAGGTCGCGGATCAGGTCTTCGGGCAGGTCGGTATGCTCGCGCAGCGCGAACGCGACGTTCTCGAACACCGACATGTCGGTAAACAGCGCGCCGAACTGGAACAGCATGCCCATCTTGCGGCGCAGCGCGTACAGGCCGTCGCGCGTTTGCGCGCCGACGTCGGCGCCGTCGAACAGCACCTGGCCGCGGCGCGCACGCACGAGGCCGCCGATCAGGCGCAGCACGGTGGTCTTGCCGCAACCCGAGCCGCCCATGACCGCGACGACCTGCCCGCGCCCGAAGCGCAGGTTCAGGTTGGACAGGACGAGGCGGTCGCCATAGCCGAAGTCGACGTCGCGAAGTTCCAGCAGGGTCTCGGTAGGAGTGGGGCTCACGGAGCTGACAGTCCTTTTACGCAGAACGCCGAATTATAGGGCCTGCATTGGAATGATGTCGTGACGCCGTTCCGGGCCCTGCGGTCAATGATTGTCAAATTGTCCGGCAAAGCACTGCTGCAGTGCAATAAGCGCCGTCCGATAATCGGCCGCGCCCGTGACCGCGCTGACCACCGCGACACTGCCGACGCCTGTGCCCAGCACGGCCGCCAGCGTGTCGAGCCCGACCCCGCCGATCGCGACGAGCGGCGCGCGCGCCCGGGCGAAGCGCGCGTAGCGGGCAATCCGCGCGAGGCCCTGCGGCGGCGCGGCGACGGCCTTCGTCGCGGTCGCGTACACGGGGCCGAGCGCGAGATAGCTCGGCCGCGCGTGCAGCGCGCGCAACATCTCGTAATAACCGTGGCTCGAAAGTCCGAGCCGCACGCCCGCGCGCGCGATCGCGGCCAGGTCGGCCGTTTCGAGGTCCTCCTGGCCGAGATGGACGCCGTACGCGCCTTCTTCTACCGCGATCTGCCAGTGATCGTTGATGAACACGCGCGCATCGGGATAGCGGCGCCCCGCCGCGACCGCGCGCGCGATTTCCCGGCGCAGCGCGTCCGGCGCCGCATCCTTCACGCGCAATTGCACGGTTCGCGCGCCGCCGTCGAGCACGCGCTCGACCCATGCGGCGCTCGGCACGACCGGATAGAGGCCGAGCCGCGCGGGGCACGGCGCGAACGCCGGCTCCGGCGCAGGCGGCAGCCCGCCGACACGCGGGAATCGCGCGGCATCGACCGGCCATGCGTCGGCGGCGCGCGTCTCGTCGCCGTCACGCCACGCCAGCGCGAGCACCAGCGCGTCGACCGGCGCGAAGCCGCAATCGAGGAACGCGGCGAGCGCCGCGATCCAGTCGTCCGCGAGCGGATGCGCGGCGTCGAGCGCGTAGCGCACGCCGGCCGCATGCAGCACGGCGCCGCCCTCGTCGAATTCGATCGCCACCGCGTCCGGCGACGCAGGCCGCGACACGGCCGACGCACGCGCCTGCGCGGCACGGTCGCCCGCCGACACGATCAGCACGTCGCCGTCGGCCGGCACGTCGGGCGCCGCCACGCAGAGCCGCCACGGCGCCGCGCCGTCCGGCCAGTCGCCGAGCCGCGCGCGAATCCGCTCGGCCGCTTCGGCCAGTTCGTCGGCCGGCGGCCAGAACGCATTGGCGAAGCGCGCGCTCATGCGCCGCCCCCGTCCTGGTGCCAGAACGGCATCCCGACGACCGGCGTGCTCGCGTGCGCGGTCTCGCGCGCATCCATCGGGCCGGCGAGATACGCGGCGCGGCCGGCCTCGACGCCCTGCGCGAACGCGCGCGCCATGATTTCCGGGTGCGTGGCCTGCGACACGGCCGTATTCAGCAGCACGCCGTCGAAGCCCCACTCCATCACCTGACACGCGTGCGACGGCACGCCGAGCCCCGCGTCGACGATCAGCGGCACGTCCGGCAGCCGTTCGCGCAGCACGCGCAGACCGTACGGATTCACGACGCCCTTGCCGGTGCCGATCGGCGCGCCCCACGGCATCAGCGCCTCGCAGCCGACGTCGAGCAGGCGCCGGCCGATCACGAGATCCTCGGTGCAGTACGGCAGCACCTTGAAGCCGTCCTTGACCAGTTGCGCCGCGGCTTCGATCAGCCCGACCGGGTCGGGCTGCAGCGTGTAGTCGTCGCCGATCAGTTCGAGCTTGATCCAGTCGGTATCGAATACCTCGCGCGCCATGTGCGCGGTGGTCACCGCTTCGGCGACGGTCTGGCAGCCGGCCGTGTTCGGCAGCAGCGGCACCGCGTGGCGCTTGAGCAGGTCGAAGAAGCCGGCTTCGGCCGTGCCGCCCGTCATCTGCCGGCGCAGCGCGACCGTCACCATTCCGGGGCGCGACGCGGCGATCGAATCGGACAGCGACTGCAGCGACGGATAGCGCGACGTGCCGAGCAGCACGCGGCTTGCGAAGGTTACGCCGTACAGCGTGAGCGCGTCGGCGGAGGTGGGGGACGTCATGTCGTTTTCCTGGAAGAGCGGGGACGAACCGGCGGCGCTCAGCCGCCCGCGACGGGGTGCACGACGTCGAGCTTGTCGCCCGCCGCGAGCGCGCGCGCCGCATGCTGCGTGCGCGCGACGAAGTTGCCGTTCAGCGCGACCGCGTACGGCGGACGCGCGCCGTACGCGGCCAATGCGTCGGCCACCGTCGCGCCGTCGGGCAGCGTCAGAGTCTGTTGATTGATCTGGATATCCATGAGGCTCGGTCGGATTCGGTCGGCGGCGCGCGTCAGGCCGGCTGGCGCGCGTCGTTACGGTGATGAAGCAGGGTCGGCCAGCGGGCGGCGGCGCGCCACGCGGCGAACGCGTCGGGATCGCCGAGCGCGCCGCCGAGCGCGGCCTGCGCGAACGCGACGGCCGCCTGCGCGACTTCCGGCGCGATCATGAAGCCATGCCGGTACAGGCCGTTGACGGCGAGCGTCGACGCGCCGTCCCAGATCACGGCCGGGCGATGATCGGGCAGCGTCGGCCGGCATTGCGCGTTGAGTTCGAGGATGCGTGCCTCGCCGAACGCCGGATGCACGGAAAACGCCGCGCTCAGCAGTTCGAGCGCGGAACGCACGCTGACGGGCGACATGTCCTCGCCCTCCACCTCGGTCGCGCCGATCACATAGAGATCGTCCTGCTTCGGCGCGACGTACAGCGGATAGCGCGGATGCAGCAGCCGCACGGGCCGCGTGAGCCCGATGCCGGGCGCATGCACGCGCGCGACCTCGCCGCGGATGCCGCGCAGCGCCGGCAGCGCGGGTTTCGCGCCGAGCCCCCGGCAATCGATCGTGAAATGCGCGGCGGGCGGACTCGTGTCGTCGACCGACGCGCGCCAGTGCGTTTCGACGCCGCGCTGCGCGAGGCCCGCCGCCAGCGCGCGCAGCGCCTGACGGTTGTCGAGCTGGCCTTCGCGCGGCAGCAGCAGCCCGCGTGCGAAGCGGCCCGCGAGCGCGGGTTCGGCCGCGTCGACCTGCGCACCGGCCAGCGTCACGAAGCCGCCGTCGAACAGCTCGGCCGGCGCGTTCGCACGCACGCGCCGCTCGAACAGCGGCGCCTCCGCGCGGTCGGCCTGATGCCAGACGACGAGCGTGCCGTGATGCTGGAAGAAGACGGGTTCGGGCAGTTCCGCTAGCCACTGCGGCCAGCGCGCGAGCGACGCGGCGCCGAGCTCGGTGATCAGCAGCTCCGCGCTCGCGGCTTCCGCGAGCGGCGCGAGCATCGCGGCCGCGACCCACGCGGCCGACTGCTCGCCGTCCGGGCCGCCGCGCTCGTAGAGCGCGACGCGATGGCCATCGCCGGCGAGCCGCCATGCGATCAGGCGGCCGACGAGGCCGCCGCCGAGCACCGCGAAATCGGGCCGTGCGTCCCGGACGTTCATCGCCCGCCCTCCGCGCGCTCACGCGCGACGAACGTCGACGCGTGCGCGCCGCCGCATGCGAACGCACGCGACATCGGGCCGGGAACCGGGCAAAAGACTGAAGATTGTGCGGTCATCATTCCTTCCGTAACGCGCAATGCGCGTACCCAAAAGGACGAAACCGGCAGCAAAGGCCGGCCGGGCGGGACTCGGGCGCTGACCATGTGGGATGGCGGCCAGCGCGGCCCGGCGGGATCAGAAACTTCCCTCGCCGGTATTACCCGGATCGGGTGCGAAGGGTCTTTCTCAGCCTCGCCGCGCTGCCCGGAACATCCGCCGGCCGCGTCACGAAGCACCCCTGTTTCGTCGTCGGCCATTAGACCATAAAAGCGGAAAGCGCCGCAAACTGTCCCCGTTGCGGCAAATTCGCCGGCGTGTTGCGCCGCTCTGGCACAATGCCCGCAGGCCGGCCGCGCGAGCGGCCGGTTGCCGCGTCACCGCCGGTTTTTAAGTGCCGTTTAAGACGCACGGGCGACCATCCGGACGCCCGCCGTCACTCGGCGCCGCGCCCCGGCATGCCGTATCGCGGCGCGCGCCCCGGTTTCGCCCGGCCCGCGCGCCGGCTCATCATCAGGAAGCACATGACCCAATCGATCGATCCCGTCCGCTCCGCCTCCGACGCGCCGCAGGACGAGCGCCCGGTATCCGCATGGAGCCTCATCAAGCCCTACTGGGTGTCGTCCGAATGGAAAATCGCGTGGGGGCTGCTGGTCACGATCATCACAATGAACTTCGCGAGCGTATGGCTAAGCGTGCGCTTCAACGGATGGTACGGACGATTCACGAACACATTGCAGGCAAAGGATGCACAGCACTTTCCACATCTGATGCTGGAATTCTGTGCCATCGCGTTTGGCGCCATTATTCTGTTCGTGTTCCGCCGCTATCTGACCCAGATGCTTTCGTTCCGCTGGCGGCAATGGCTCACTAACCGATTCCTCGATGAATGGTTGAATGACCGTGCGTTCTATCGGATCGAGCGGGACCGATTGACCGACAACCCCGACCAGCGCATCACCGATGACCTTCAAGCGTTCGCAACCACTTCGCTCTCGCTGTCGCTTGATCTGTTGTCGACTGTTGCATCGCTTGCGTCATTCACCGTGATCCTGTGGACCCTGGCCGGTCCGCTGACCGTTCCGATCGGTGGTACGTCTATCGTCATTCCGGGCTACATGGTGTGGGTCGCTGCAATATATGCGCTAGTTGGCTCTTACCTAATGCATCGGGCCGGCCATCCGCTTGTGTCGATCAACTACCAGCAACAGCGTGTCGAAGCCGACTTTCGCTTCGGTATGATTCGCGTACGAGAAAACGCCGAACAGATCGCGTTCTATGACGGCGCCGATTTCGAAGGCAATAATGCGCGACAACTTTTCGGTCGAATCCGTGACAACTGGTGGCGACTGATGAAGTACACAATGCGGCTGAACTTCGTGTTGAATTTCTACAGCCAAGTCGCGAATATCTTTCCGTTGATCGCAGCGGCCCCCGCATACTTCGCAGGTGCCTTCTCGTTCGGAACACTGATGCAGATTTCGCAGGCCTTCGGTAGTGTCAGCGACTCGTTTTCGTGGTTCATCAATAGTTACGGCTCGCTCGTCGAATGGCGCGCCACCGTCAACCGTCTGCGCGAATTCAAGCGCGTGATGGGCACGTCGCACCTGAAGGAAAGCCTGTCGCCCGCGACCGAGCACGGCGGCATCAACCTGCACTACATCGACGCCGCGAAGCTGTCCACGTCGTCGCTCAAGCTCGCGCTGCCGAACGGCAACGCGCTCGCCAACATCGGCGACGTCACGATCGAGCCCGGCTCGCGCTGGCTCGTGGTCGGCAAGTCCGGTTCCGGCAAGAGCACGTTCATGCGCGCGCTCGCGGGCCTGTGGCCGTTCGGCGACGGCGCGATCGACGCGCCGGTCGGCGCGCGGATGATGTTCGTGCCGCAAACGAGCTACTTGCCGATCGGCACGCTTAAAGCCGCGCTCACCTACCCGGCGACGCCCGACACGTTCAGCGACGAAGCGTGCCGCGACGCGCTGCGCGCGTGCCGCCTCGAGGATTACGTCGAGCGCCTCGACGAAACCGCGCACTGGACCCGCGTGCTGTCGCCGGGCGAGCAGCAGCGTCTGGCCGGCGCGCGCGTGCTGCTGCACAAGCCCGACTTCCTGTTCCTCGACGAAGCGACCAGCGCGCTCGACGCCGACAACGAGGCGCGCCTCTATCACCTGTTCGCCGAACGGCTGCCGAAGGCCGCGATCGTCAGCATCGCGCACCGCGAGTCGCTCGCCGCGTTCCACGTCGGCACGATCAACGTCGAGCGCGTGAACGACGACGACAAGGTCGCCGCGTGAGCGCACGCGCCGCGCCCATCGCACGGATCGCGCTGATCACCGGCGCAGGTTCGGGGATCGGCGCGGCGCTCGCGCGGCGGCTCGCGGCGCCTGGCGTCGCGCTGGCGCTGCATGCGCGCGGCGCGGACGATGCGGCACGCGCGCGGCTCGCCGACGTCGCCCATGCGTGCACGGCGGCCGGCGCGGAATGCCTGACGCTGACCGGCGATCTCGGCGAGCCGGGTGTTGCCGCCGCGCTCGTCGACGCAGCCGCCACCCGCTTCGGCGGGCTCGATCAACTCGTCGCGAACGCCGGTTTCGCCGCACGGCAATCCTTTTCCGATCTTTCCGCGGGCGCGCTCGCGTCCGCCTTCGCGGCGATGCCCGGCGCATTCTCCGCGCTCGCGGGCCGCGCGCGGCCGCTGCTCGAAGCGTCGGCCGCACCGCGGATCGTCGCGGTCAGTTCGTTCGTCGCGCACCGCTACCGCGCCGATGCGCCGTTCGCGGCTACCGCCGCCGCGAAAGCGGCGCTCGAATCGCTGGTGCGCACCGCGGCCGCCGAATTCGCCGCGCACGGCATCACCGTCAACGCGGTCGCGCCGGGTTTCACGCGCAAGGATCACGGGCCGAGCGCCGGCAACGCCGCCGCGTGGGCGCAGGCCGAACAGGCGACGCCGCTCGGCCGGATCGCCGAGCCCGGCGACGTCGCCGCGCTGATCGCGTTCCTGCTGTCGGACGCGGCGCGGCAGATCACCGGCCAGGTCATCCACGTCGATGGCGGCCTGACGCTCTGACGCGTCGCCCTTCCCTCCGCCCTTTCCGCACGAACCCGAAGCCGCCTTTTTGGCGGGCAGGATCGCGCCCGTAAAATAGCCGCGACGCGGCAGCGCGGGACCAGACGAGGCGACAGGGAGCGGCAAGCATGCAGGCATTCCAGTGGTTCAACGAACTATCGACGCGCGAACGCCGGACGCTGTATGCCGGCTTCGGCGGCTATGCGGTCGATGCGTTCGACTTCATGATCTATTCGTTCCTGATTCCGACGCTGATCGCGACCTGGGGCATGACGAAGAGTGAGGCCGGGATGATCGCGACGAGCTCGCTGATCTCGTCGGCGATCGGCGGCTGGGTCGCCGGCATCCTCGCCGACCGCTACGGCCGCGTACGCGTGCTGCAGTGGACGATCGCGACGTTCGCGCTGTTCACGTGCCTGTCCGGCTTCACGCATTCGTTCTGGCAGCTCCTTGCGACGCGCACGCTGCAGGGTTTCGGTTTCGGCGGCGAATGGTCGGTCGTGACGATCATGATGGCCGAGACGATCCGCTCGCCCGAGCATCGCGCGAAGGCCGTCGGCACCGTGCAGAGCAGCTGGTCGTTCGGCTGGGGCGCGGCCGCGATCCTCTACTGGGCGTTCTTCGCGCTGCTGCCCGAGCAGGTCGCGTGGCGCGCGTGCTTCTGGATCGGCATCGTGCCCGCGCTGTGGATTCTCTACATCCGCCGCAACGTCAGCGATCCCGACATCTACACGGCCACGCGCCGCGCGCGCGACGAAGGCCGCGTGTCGGGCCATTTCCTCGAGATCTTCTCGCCGCCGCACCTGCGTGCGACGCTGCTCGGCAGCGCGCTGTGCACCGGCATGCTCGGCGGCTACTACGCGATCACGACGTGGCTGCCCACCTATCTCAAAACCGTGCGCCACCTGTCGGTATTCAACACGAGCGGCTATCTGGTCGTGCTGATCGTCGGTTCGTTCGTCGGCTACGTGGTCGGCGCGATCCTGTCCGACCGGCTCGGCCGCCGCGCGTCGTTCATCCTGTTCGCGGTCGGCTCGTTCTCGCTCGGCATGGCGTACACGATGCTGCCGATCACCGATACCGCGATGCTGCTGCTCGGCTTCCCGCTCGGCATCGTCGTGCAGGGCATCTTCGCGGGCGTCGGCGCGTATCTGTCGGAGCTGTATCCGGGCGCGATCCGCGGCTCGGGCCAGGGCTTCTGCTACAACCTCGGCCGCGGGCTGGGCTCGTTCTTCCCGATCCTCGTCGGCGCGCTGTCGCAGTCGATGTCGCTCGTGAAGGCGATCGGCCTCGTCGCGGGCGGCGGCTACCTGCTCGTGATCGTCGCGGCGCTCGTGCTGCCCGAAACGCGCGGCAAGTCGCTCGCCGACGATCCGGCCGTCGCGTCGTGAGCCCCCGTTTCGTTCCGGACACCGCATGCACGCGATCGTTCTCGGCGCCGGCGTGATCGGCGTCACCACCGCCTGGCACCTGCGCGAAGCAGGCTGCGACGTCACCGTGATCGAACGCGAGGCCGACGTCGCGCAAGCGACGAGCCTCGGCAACGCAGGCGTGATCGCGCCCGGCTACGTGACGCCGTGGGCCGCGCCCGGGATGCCCGGCAAGATCCTCAAATATCTGTTCAAGCCCGCGTCGCCGCTGATCTTCCGGCCGACGCTCGATGCCGCGCAGTGGCGCTGGATCGCGCGCTGGCTGCGCGAATGCGAATTCGAGCGGTTTCGCGTGAACAAGCAGCGGATGCAGCGCATCGCGTATTACAGCCGCGCGTGCCTGCATGCGTTTCGCGAACGTCATCCATTCGACTACGGCGCGAGCCGCGGCTACCTGCAACTGCTGCGCGGCGCGTTCGACGTCGAGATGGCGCAGCCCGCGCTGAAGGTGCTGCGCGATGCCGGAATCGCGTTTCGCGAACTGGATGCCGCCGGCTGCACCGCGATCGAACCGGGCCTGCGCTGGGCGCGGCAGCCGCCCGTCGGCGGTATCTACCTGCCCGACGACGAAGCGGGCGACTGCGCGCGCTTCACGCGCGAATTGCGGGCGCTGTGCGAAGCGAACGGCGTGACGTTCCGGTTTCGCACCGCGATTCGCGCGCTCGATGTCGCGAGCGGCAAGGTGCGCGGCGTGCGGGTCGACTCGCTCGGCCCAGGCGCCGCCGCCCGGCGCGATGCGCTGCTCGCCGCCGACGCGATCGTCGTCGCGCTCGGCGTCGACAGCGCGGGCCTGCTGCGGCCGCACGGCATCGACGTGCCGCTGTATCCGGTGAAGGGCTACTCGGCCACGCTCGCGGTCGTCGACGATGAAAAGGCACCGTGCGCCGCGCTGATGGACGAATCGCTGAAGACCGCGATCACGCGCTTCGGCCCGACGCTGCGCGTCGCCGGCACCGCGGAGCTCGGCAACCGCCGGGCGGCATTGCGGCAGCAGGCGCTCGACACGCTGATGAAGGTGCTCGACGACTGGTTCCCGCACGCGGCCGATCGCGCGTCGGCGCGTTTCTGGGTCGGCCGCCGGCCGATGACGCCCGATGGCCCGCCGCTGCTCGGCGCGAGCGGGATCGACGGCCTCTGGCTCAACGTCGGCCACGGCTCGACGGGCTGGGCGATGTCGATGGGGTCGGGAAAGGTGGTGGCGGATCTCGTCACTGGACGGACGCCGGAGATCGATCTGGCCGGGCTGACGCTCGCGCGCTACGACGGGTAGTGCAGCCGGCCGGTCGTACCGTCGAAGCGATGCACGGTCGCGACCAGCGGCATGGCGCGCGGCCGTCGGCGCGGGTCGCTACCGCGGCGGCGTCCGGCCTTCGGCCGCGGCGATCGGCGCCCCGCTACCGGCACTCCCGGCCGATCAGGAGTCGATCGAGATCGAGCGAGGCCAGCTACATCACGACTGTTACGTCACCGGGCGCGAAAGAACTCGGATGCTTCCGCTCGGTAAAACCAGCGCAATGATGTCGGGCGACCGACTGATTCGGCAGCAATCCTCAAACAGCGCTTACCGCCGCAGGTTGAATCCCCGGCGGGCATACGTCTCCTGAACAAATACCCCCTTCGCCTTAGACCGCCTCGTAACTGTTGGACACATTGCCCGCCAACAGGACATGTCGAGAAAAGCATCCCCGCATTTCGATTTTTCTCGCCTCTTGTCGGAACGCTACGCAATGGGAACAGGGCAGCCAGCTGGCCCTGCATTTTCAGCGCTCCGTGGCCCAGAGCCGGCATACGGGGGATTTCGAGACAAGGCGGAGCCGTCGCATGCCTCCATGAATCTCGTTTCATACCAGTCCGCAGGATCAATCCAGACGACTTCGTCACGAAGACGTGCAAGAGAAATTCCTTGCCGACCGCAGAAAAAAATATAACCGTCTTACGTTCAGACCTGCCAATCAATCATCGAAATCACCACTGCACGGGGCATGAAATGACGACACGCAATCCTTGGAAACAGATAAACCAATCCGCCAAAGAACAACAACAGCCTTGGATGCGACGACGTTTTCTGGTTGCGTCAACAGTGCTCCCATTTGGCACGCTGCTGAAGCACGCGACGGCCGTGGCTCAGAACAATGTGCTTCCGCCCATCACGATCACAGCACCACAGCCACCGGATTTCAATTTCGGTGATTTCGGCGTCAAGGTAAACGACATTCCGGGCGCCAATCCCGGAGCCGGAATTCCAGCACCGACGGTTTGCTTCAACCAGTATTGCACATCAAATTTCATGTTGCTTTTTGCAAACACGGGAAACATGATCCGCGCCACCGATATGTTCCTCAAACACCTTGAGATATTTGGCAAAAACGACACGGCATTCTGGCGAAATCAACTGACACTGGTAGGCGGCTTCACTCCGTGGCTGGCCCTTGGTGGCTACAAGCATTTACCCGGCGCCAACCCATATGGATTTAGCTTCGAGCCTGGGCAATACGCCAACATCACTGCATTATTTGGCATATACATTGGCCAGTCACACGGCATCCCTCCGACGAGCACATTTTCATCGTATGGAAACCCATTGATGTTCGTCGAAGCAATCAATCACTGGATACACGGAGACGGAACCCAACAAACCATCAATATTGAATCTCTCAACTTGAAAATGGGCATTGCCGATTTCAGAGAAATAACGAAAGCCGTTGAGAATCCCGGGTACGGCCCCGGCACCTACTCGTTCGACACAGCTTTCAGCACCAACATCTTCAATCACGGAACAAAGGACCTCTGGAGCGCCTCGGTCTTTGGGCGAGTATCCGGCAGAATACGTGGCACGCTTGTGATGCTTGAGGACAATACATATCGGTTTGACGGCTACTACTCGCTCAATCCCGATCGGTTCGATGCGGATCCTTCCAACCGGCCATTCCTCCAGGAGGCTGCGACGACGTTTCTCGCCAAGCTCGGCGCCGTCTTGGGACACAAGGACTATCAAATCAATTTCTTCGGTGAAAAACATCTCTCGTTCTCAGGCCAACGGCCGGTGAAGAATGCAGGCACACGCCCACCTCAGGCAGTCCATAGACCGTCGTTCGGTGGACTAATGCGCCCGCCTCGCTAGCATGCCACCGGGCGGCTCCGGAAATGTGGCTGCCCAACTCAATCTCCCACGTTCTTTACGTCCCATCGGGCATTTCATGATTTCCAAAGCCATGCGAGGCGTTCTTAGGCTAGTTCTTTGGCTGGTTGGCGCAGTAATCTGCGCCTATACGCTGCTGTTCATCGTCGTCGCGACTTCCCGATATGAGAGAACCGAAGGTAGTTGCCCCGACATGTCCCTCGACGCGCTACGGAAAAATGTCCAGGCCCGTCTTCTCGACGAGCATGGAATACCGCCGGGCAGCATCCAATTCGACGGCGCGCCGGAGTATCACGCATGGAAGCTGGGTGTGTGGGAATTCCCGCTGCGCGTCGAGGGAACCCGATATACCGCGATGATCGATTGCAACGGGCAGCTTGCAAGCTACGGGCGAACCATCGATCCGTTAGGCGCCCCAACCGGGCAAGCCTATGATCGCCCACCGCTTCAGAAATAAAAAAACCGGGCGCCCTCTCGGACGCCCGGCTTTCATCGAAACCCGCTCGCGCTTCGACTCAGCGCGGCAGTTCCGAATGCCCCATCAGGTACGCATCGACCGAGCGCGCGCACTGGCGGCCTTCGCGGATCGCCCACACCACGAGCGACTGGCCGCGACGCATGTCGCCTGCCGCGAACACCTTGTCGACCGACGTGTAGTACGAACGATCGCCTTCGGTCGCCGCGCGCGCATTGCCGCGCGCATCCTTCGCGACGCCGAACGCGTCGAGCACCGGCGCCGCCGGCTGCGTGAAGCCCATCGCGAGCAGCACGAGGTCGGCCTTCATCTCGAACTCGGAACCCGGCACTTCCTGCATCTTGCCGTCCTTCCACTCGACGCGCACCGCGATCAGCTTCTCGACCTTGCCGTTCTTGCCTTCGAGACGCTTCGTCGCGACCGCCCAGTCGCGCTCGCAGCCTTCCTCGTGCGACGACGACGTGCGGAGCTTGATCGGCCAGTACGGCCACACGAGCGGCTTGTTTTCCTCTTCCGGCGGCTGCGGCAGCAGCTCGAACTGCGTGACCTGCTTCGCGCCGTGACGGTTCGACGTGCCGACGCAGTCCGAACCCGTATCGCCGCCGCCGATCACGATCACGTGCTTGCCCTTCGCCAGCAGCTGGTCGGGGAGCTTGTCGCCCGCGTTCACGCGGTTCTGCTGCGGCAGGAAGTCCATCGCGAAATGCACGCCCGCGAGCTCGCGGCCCGGCACCGGCAGGTCGCGCGGCGTTTCCGAACCGCCGGCGATCACGACCGCGTCGAATTCTTCCTTCAGCGTGTCCGGCGAAATGGTTTCCTTAGCGAGGCTGCCGATCGACTCGGGCAGCGGATCCTTGCCGATGAACACGCTGGTGCGGAACGTCACGCCTTCCGCCTCCATCTGACGCATGCGGCGGTCGATCAGCCACTTCTCGAGCTTGAAGTCGGGAATCCCGTAACGCAGCAGGCCGCCGATGCGATCGTTCTTCTCGAACACCGTCACGTCGTGACCGGCACGCGCGAGCTGCTGCGCGGCGGCGAGGCCCGCGGGGCCCGAACCGACGACCGCCACCTTCTTGCCCGTCTTGTGCGCGGCCGGCTGCGGCTTCACCCAGCCTTCCGCCCAGGCCTTGTCGATGATCGCGTGCTCGATCGACTTGATGCCGACCGGGTCGTCGTTGATCCCGAGCGTGCACGCGGCTTCGCACGGCGCCGGGCAGATGCGGCCCGTGAACTCCGGGAAGTTGTTGGTCGAGTGCAGGACTTCGATCGCCTGCTGCCAGTCCTGGCGGTAAACGAGATCGTTGAAGTCCGGGATGATGTTGTTGACCGGGCAGCCGTTGTTGCAGAACGGGATGCCGCAATCCATGCAGCGCGCGCCCTGGACCTTCGCGTCCGCGTCGGTCAGTGCCGCGACGAATTCCTTGTAGTGCTTCACGCGCGTGAGCGGTGCTTCGTACGCCTCGTGGCGGCGTTCGAACTCCAGAAAACCGGTTGCCTTGCCCATAAGGTGCTCTTCTGTTCGGTGTATCGGGTGGGGGAGCCGCGCGCGGCCGTCAGGCGCGCGCGGCATTCGCTATGTCGTTCGTCGCTCAGGCGGCCAGCACTTCCTTCGCCGCCTTCTTCGCACCGATCTCGCCCAGCGCGCGCTTGTATTCGTGCGGGAACACCTTCACGAACTGGCGGCGCGCCGCGTCCCAGTTTTCCAGCAGCGACTTCGCGCGCGGCGAACCCGTGAACTGGAAATGACGCTCGACGAGCCCCTTGAGCAGCGCTTCGTCGGTCGTGCCTGCGTGCCAGAGCGCGCGGTCGACCGTGCGCTCCTGCTCGGCCTGCTGCAGCACCGGCTCGAGCGCGACCATCGACTTGTTGCACTTCGCCGCGAACGTGCCCTCCGGATCGTAGATGTACGCGAGGCCGCCCGACATGCCGGCCGCGAAGTTGCGCCCCGTCTCGCCGAGCACGACGACCGTGCCGCCCGTCATGTATTCGCAGCCGTGGTCGCCCGTGCCTTCGACGACCGCCGTCGCGCCCGAGTTGCGCACGCAGAAGCGCTCGCCCGCCACGCCGCGGAAGAAGGCTTCGCCTTCGATCGCGCCGTACATCACCGTGTTGCCGCAGATGATGTTTTCCTCGGACTTGCCGCGGAAGTCGTTGGTCGGACGGATGATGATCCGGCCGCCCGACAGGCCCTTGCCGACGTAGTCGTTGCCGTCGCCGACGAGGTCGAGTGTCACGCCCTTCGCGAGGAACGCGCCGAAGCTCTGGCCGGCCGTGCCCTTCAGCTGGATGTGCACCGCGTCGTCGGCCAGGCCGTCGTGGCCGTGCTGCTTCGCGATCACGCCCGACAACATCGCGCCGACCGTCCGGTTCACGTTGCGCACCGGCTGGATGAACGACACGTGCTCGCCGTTCTCGATCGCGGCCTTCGCCTTCTCGATCAGCACGTGGTCGAGCGCGCGTTCGAGGCCGTGATCCTGCACGTCGACGTGGCGGCGCGCGACGTCCTCGCACTCTTCCGGCTGGTAGAACACGCGCGAGAAGTCGAGGCCCTTCGCCTTCCAGTGCTCGATGCCCTTGCGCGTATCGAGCAGGTCGGCGCGGCCGATCAGGTCGTCGAACTTCGCGATGCCGAGCTGCGCCATGATCTCGCGCACTTCCTCGGCGACGAAGAAGAAGTAGTTCACGACGTGCTCGGGCTGGCCCTTGAACTTCGCACGCAGCACCGGGTCCTGCGTCGCGACGCCGACCGGGCACGTGTTCAGGTGGCACTTGCGCATCATGATGCAGCCCTCGACGACGAGCGGCGCCGTCGCGAAGCCGAATTCGTCCGCGCCGAGCAGCGCGCCGATCACGACGTCGCGGCCCGTCTTCATCTGGCCGTCGGCCTGCACGCGGATGCGGCCGCGCAGGCGGTTCAGCACCAGCGTCTGCTGCGTTTCGGCGAGGCCGAGTTCCCACGGCGTGCCCGCATGCTTGACCGACGACAGCGGCGATGCGCCCGTGCCGCCGTCATGACCGGCGATCACGACGTGATCGGCCTTCGCCTTCGCGACGCCGGCCGCGACCGTGCCCACGCCCACTTCCGACACGAGCTTCACGGAGATGCTCGCGCTCGGGTTCACGTTCTTCAGGTCGTGGATCAGTTGCGCCAGATCCTCGATCGAGTAGATGTCGTGGTGCGGCGGCGGCGAGATCAGGCCGACACCCGGCACCGAGTAACGCAGCTTGCCGATGTATTCGGACACCTTGTGGCCCGGCAGCTGGCCGCCTTCGCCCGGCTTCGCGCCCTGCGCCATCTTGATCTGGATCTGGTCGGCCGATGCGAGGTACTCGGCGGTGACGCCGAAGCGGCCCGACGCGACCTGCTTGATCTTCGAGCGCAGCGAATCGCCGTCCTTCAGCGCAATGTCGCTGACGATCTCGTCGCCGATCACCGACTTCAGCGTCTCGCCCGCCTTGATCGGAATGCCGCGCAGTTCGTTGCGATAGCGCTTTTCGTCCTCGCCGCCTTCGCCGGTGTTCGACTTGCCGCCGATCCGGTTCATCGCGACCGCGAGCGTCGCGTGCGCTTCGGTGCTGATCGAACCGAGCGACATCGCGCCCGTCGCGAAGCGCTTGACGATCTCCTTCGCCGGCTCGACGTTTTCGATCGGGATCGCCCTGGTCGGCTCGACCTTGAACTCGAACAGGCCGCGGAACGTCATGTGACGCTTGGTCTGGTCGTTGATCAGGTGCGCGTATTCCTTGTACGTCTGATACGAGTTGCTGCGCGTCGCGTGCTGCAGCTTCGCGATCGAATCCGGCGTCCACATGTGGTCTTCGCCGCGCACGCGGTACGCGTACTCGCCGCCCGCGTCGAGCATGTCGCGCAGCACCGGGTTGTCGCCGAATGCGTCGCGGTGCAGGCGGATCGCCTCTTCCGCGACTTCGAACAGGCCGATGCCGCCGACCTTCGACGCCGTGCCCTTGAAGTACTTCTCGACGAGGTCGCTCGACAGGCCGAGTGCTTCGAAGATCTGCGCGCCCGTGTACGACATGTACGTCGAGATACCCATCTTCGACATCACCTTCTGCAGGCCCTTGCCGACCGCCTTCGTGAAGTTGTAGACGGCCTTCTCCGGCGACAGGTCGCCCGGCAGCCCCTCGGCCATCTTCGCGAGCGTTTCCATCGCGAGGTACGGGTGCACGGCTTCCGCGCCGTAGCCCGCGAGCAGCGCGAAGTGGTGCGTTTCACGTGCGGAGCCCGTCTCGACGACGAGGCCCGTGCTCGTGCGCAGCCCTTGCTGGACGAGGTGCGTGTGGATCGCCGACGTGGCGAGCAGCGCCGGAATCGCGACGTGCTCGGCATCCGTCTTGCGGTCCGACACGATCAGGATGTTGTAGCCCGACTTCACCGCGTCGACGGCTTCCGCGCACAGCGACGCGAGGCGCGCCTCGATGCCTTCCTTGCCCCACGCAACCGGATAGCAGATGTTCAGCTCGTATGCGCTGAACTTGCCGCCCGTGTACTGGTCGATCGCGCGGATCTTCGCGATGTCCTTGAAGTCGAGCACCGGCTGCGACACTTCGAGCCGCATCGGCGGGTTGATGTTGTTCGTGTCGAGCAGGTTCGGCTTCGGGCCGATGAACGACACGAGCGACATCACCATGTTCTCGCGGATCGGGTCGATCGGCGGGTTCGTCACCTGCGCGAACAGCTGCTTGAAGTAGTGATAGAGCGTCTTGTTCTTGTTCGACATCACCGCGAGCGGCGAGTCGTTGCCCATCGAACCGACAGCTTCCTCACCCTGCTGCGCCATCGGCGCCATCAGGAACTTCAGGTCTTCCTGCGTGTAGCCGAACGCCTGCTGGCGGTCGAGCAGCGCGGCGCCCTGCGTGCGGCCGGCCGCGACTTCCTCGGCCTTCGGCTCGATCTCGTCGAGCTTGATGCGCACGGCGTCGATCCAGCTCTTGTACGGCTTCGCGTTCGCGAGGTTGTCCTTCAGTTCCTTGTCGTCGATGATGCGGCCGTGTTCCATGTCGATCAGGAACATCTTGCCCGGCTGCAGGCGCCACTTCTTGACGATCTTCGATTCGGGGATCGGCAGCGTGCCGGCTTCCGACGCCATGATGACGAGGTCGTCGTCGGTCACGATGTAGCGCGCCGGGCGCAGGCCGTTACGGTCGAGCGTCGCGCCGATCTGGCGGCCGTCGGTGAACGCGATCGCGGCCGGGCCGTCCCACGGCTCCATCATCGCGGCGTGATATTCGTAGAACGCGCGGCGGTTCTCGTCCATCAGCGTGTGCTGTTCCCACGCTTCCGGGATCATCATCATCACCGCGTGCACGAGCGGGTAGCCGGCCATCACCAGCAGCTCGAGACAGTTGTCGAACGATGCGGTGTCCGACTGGCCCGGATAGATCAGCGGCCACAGCTTCGGCAGATCGTCGGCCAGCACGTGCGACGCGATCGCGCCGGTACGCGCGTTCAGCCAGTTCACGTTGCCCTTCACGGTGTTGATCTCGCCGTTGTGCGCGATCATCCGGTACGGGTGAGCGAGTTCCCACGCCGGGAACGTGTTGGTCGAGAAGCGCTGGTGCACGAGCGCGAGCGCGGACACGACGCGCTCGTCCTGCAGGTCGCGGTAGTACACGCCGACCTGGCCGGCCAGCAGCAGGCCCTTGTACACGACCGTGCGCGCCGACATCGACGGCACGAAGTATTCCTTGCCGTGCTTGAGTTTCAGCGCCTGGATGCGGTGGCTCGCCGTCTTGCGGATCACGTACAGCTTCCGCTCGAGCGCGTCCGTCACCATGATGTCCTTGCCGCGCCCGATGAAGATCTGGCGGATCAGCGGCTCGCTCGCCTTGACCGTCGGCGAGATCGGCATCGCATGGTCGACCGGCACGTCGCGCCAGCCGAGCACGACCTGGCCTTCGGCCTTCACCGTGCGCTCGAGCTCCTGCTCGCACGCAAGACGCGACGCGTTTTCCTTCGGCAGGAAGATCATCCCGACCCCGTATTCGCCGGCCGGCGGCAGGTCGACGCCCTGTTTCGCCATTTCCTCGCGATAGAACGCATCCGGAATCTGGATCAGGATGCCCGCGCCGTCGCCCATCAGCGGATCGGCGCCGACCGCGCCGCGGTGATCGAGGTTCTCGAGGATCTTCAGGCCCTGCTGGATGATCTCGTGGCTCTTCTTGCCTTTGATGTGAGCGACGAAACCGACGCCGCAGGCGTCGTGTTCGTTTTGCGGGTCGTACAGACCTTGTGCGGCGGGCACCGCGGCGAGCGGCTGCTGGTGGTCGTTCATGGGGACACCGTCGTAAAGGGGGCCTGGAGGCCGTTGAACCGTTTTCTTGTTGCCGTCGATCCCGCTTCCCGAGGGAGACGGCGCGGCCGACAGTGGTTGGGCAAGCTTCGCCCGGGCCACCGGAATTCGGAATATACGCGACGAATCAAGGGAATAGCAACAAAAATCGCTTGATCGAACCCCAATTAAACCAATGCCTCGATCCGGTGCCGTTTTATTGGGGACGTATCGTTTTAGTGCAAAAAGAAGCGGCGCCCGCAGCGCCGCTCCTGGCCCGCCTTTCCGGCATTACTGCTGGATCGGCGGCGTGTTCTCGCGCACCTTTCTGGGGCGTCCGCGCGGCAACGGCGAGACGCGCCGGTTGGCGGTGCGCGCCGCCCACTCGCGGTAATTCTCGCCGCCGAGCACCCAGCCCTTCAGCGTCGCCTGCTGCAACTGGTCGGCCTGCCGCTCGTCGAGCGGCTGCTCGCACAGCTCCTTGTACGCGCGCTGGCGGTCGAACGGCGTGTTGCCGAGCGCCCAGTAGAGCGGATGGTCGGTGATCAGGCTGTCGACGGTGAGCCCGACGTGATGCCGGTAGCTCGACCAGCGATAGGCCTCGGGCGTCGCGACGAGCTGCGAACGCACCGGGCTCATCTCGACCACGCGGCTCGCGAGCAGGAAATAGCGCTCGCCTTCGATCACCGTCGCGCGATAGCGGCCTTCCCACAGGGTGCCGCGCCGCGAATAGCGCCGGTTGAAATGCGCGACGTAGCGACGGCCGACGGCCTGCATCGCCTTCGGCAGGCTGGCCTCGTCGCTCGGCGTCACGAGCAGTTGCACCTGGCGCGGCAGCAGCACGTAGGCATGCACCGACAGGTGATGATCGCGTGCGGCGGCCTTCAGGCAATCGATGAAGAGTTCGTAGTCCTGGTCGTCGACGAACGCGGGTTGCTGATCCAGGCCGCGCAGTATCACGTGCTGCGGCTGGTCGGGAACGTAGAGTCGTGCTAACCGTGCCATGCTGAATGTCCGTTTGAACGCGTTAGGAAATACCCGGAGGTCCGAAAATGCGCACCTGCGTAGAATGCCTGTCCTGTCAGGGCGCGGAAGCGTACGGTCGTGCGAATCCTAGGGTGAAAACTCTAACTTACGAGCTTGTTTGGTTTTAAACGCAGTCGTCATAATGAGCACGCCTTTGATCGGAGGAGACACAATGAAACGAAAACTGGCCATTACGGGGGCCGCAGCGCTCGCATTCACGTTAGCGGGCGGTCCGGCACACGCACAATCCGCAGGCGATTTCTACGTCAGCACCGGCTGGCTGCACCTTTCGCCGCAGGACAGCAGCGACCCGCTGTTCGTCTATGGCGTAGGCGGCACGCCCATCAACCAGTCGATTCCCAACACCGGCGCCGGCATCAACGACGCCGATACGCTCGGGCTCGCGGCTGGCTACTTCGTCACCGACCATATCTCCACCGAGCTCGTCATGGGGATACCGCCGAAGTTCGACATCACCGGCAAGGGTCAGTTCGAAAGATTCGGCGTGCTCGGCCGTGCGTACCAGTGGAGCCCCGCCGTACTGCTTCGCTACCACTTCAACGACGCCAACGCGAAGTTCCGTCCGTATGTCGGCATCGGCGCAACGTACGTCTGGTTCACCGGCGCGAAGATCACGAACGGCAGCTTCGAGAACGGCGTGCTCGGCGGCCCGACCAGCGCGACGACCAGCAACCAGTGGGCGCCCGTCTTCAACGCCGGCTTCACGTACAACTTCACGAAACACTGGTTCGCCGGCCTGTCGCTCTCGTACATCCCGGTCAGCGTGACCGCGACCTTCACGACGGCCCGCCGCACGCCGGTCGGCACGCTGACGGAAACGTCGAAGGCCCACATCTCGCTGAACCCGATCGTCACGTACCTGAACGTCGGCTATCGCTTCTAAGCGTAGTCGAATATTTGGGGAATGGTTAATCCTGCTGCAATTTGTAGCGGAATTTTCCTGGCGTAACGTCTCCACGATGCAAAACGCCCCGGCGGGCATCCCGCCGGGGCGTCGTTTTTTCGCGTCGGGCACGTTTCGGGCAAGGGTTTCACCGGACGCCGCCGCCGCCGTGGCGGTCAGACGATGTCGATGTCGTCCAGCGCATCGGGCGCGATCAGGTCGATACGGTCCGTGCAGACGGCATCGACGCCCCAGCGCGCGAGCTCGCGCGCCCGTTCGAGGTCGTTCACCGTGTAAACCAGGATGCGCAATCCGGCGCGCTTGATCGCGCGCACGAGCGGTTCGTCGAGCCGGGTGTGGTCTGCGTGCAACGATACGCAGTCGAGCGCGTCGATCACCTGCGCGCGCCAGTCGTCCGGCACGACTTCGTAGAGCATCCCGCGCGGCAGCGTGGGCGCGCTCGCGCGTGCCTGTCGCAGCGCGTCGAACGAGAACGACGACAGCAGCGGCGCCACGGCGGCATCGCGCCAGTATGCGGCCGCGTCGGCCGCCACGCGTTGCCCGGTTTCGCGCTCGCGCCCCGGGCACGGCTTGATCTCGACGTTCGCGGCCAGCCCGTGAGCGATGCAGCGCGCCGCCGCCGCCTCGAGCGTCGGCATCCGCTCGCCCGCGAAGCGCGCATCGCGCCACGCGCCCGCGTCGAGCGCGGCCAGCGCCGCATAACGCATGCCTGCCGCCGCGCCATGGCCGTTCGACGTCCGGTCGACCGTGTCGTCGTGCAGCAGGAAGGTCACGTCGTCGGCCGACAGCTTCGCGTCGAACTCGACCATCCGGTGACCGCGCCGCGCGCCCTCGTCGAGCGCGGCCAGCGTGTTCTCCGGCGCGAGCGTGCCCCCGCCGCGATGGGCGACGACGCGCGGATAGGGCCAGTCGGTACGGATCGTCATCGTCGGTCTCCGTCGGTCGAACGGTTTCAGCCGGCACGCCTGCCGGTCTCGGGATCGAAGAAATGCAGCCGGTGCGCGGGCAGCGCGGCCGCCAGCGCCGTGCCGCGCGCGGGGCGGTCCGCGTGCGGCAGGCGCACCGCGACGTCGTGATCGCCCCAGCGGCCGTGTGCGAGATTGTCCGCGCCGAGCAGTTCGCACGAATCGACCGGCAGCGTCGCGTGCGCCGCGCCCGGCTGCGGCGTCATGTGTTCGGGACGCACGCCGAGCACCCAGTCGCGCCCGGTGGCGATCTCGCTGCCGATGCCGGGCGCGCCGGCGACCGGCAAAGCCGGACCGCCGCCCGCGACGGTGAAGGTCGCGCCGTCTTCCGACAGCCGGCCATGCAGCAGGTTCATCGCGGGCGAGCCGATGAACCCCGCGACGAACACCGTCGCCGGCTTCTCGTACACGTCGACCGGCGCGCCGATCTGCTCCGCGTAGCCGCGGTTCATCACGATCACGCGCTGCGCGAGCGTCATCGCCTCGATCTGGTCGTGCGTCACGTACACGCTCGTCGTCGCGAGCCGCGCATGCAGCCGCTGGATCTCGAGCCGCATCTGCACGCGCAGCTTCGCGTCGAGGTTCGACAACGGCTCGTCGAACAGGAATACCGACGGCTCGCGCACGATCGCGCGCCCCATCGCGACGCGCTGCCGCTGGCCGCCCGACAGTTCGCGCGGCCGCCGCGCGAGCAGCGGCTCGAGCTCGAGGATCTTCGCGGCCGCGGCCACCCGCGAATCGATCGTCGCGCGCTCGATCCCGCGAATCTTCAGCCCGTAGCCCATGTTCTGCGCGACCGTCATGTGCGGGTACAGCGCATAGTTCTGGAACACCATCGCGATGTCGCGGTCCTTCGGCTCCAGCGCGTTGACGACCCGGTCGCCGATCGCGATCTCGCCGTCGGTCACGCTCTCGAGCCCCGCGATCATCCGCAGCAACGTCGACTTGCCGCAGCCCGACGGGCCGACCAGCACGATGAATTCGCCGTCGGCGATCTCCACGTCGATGCCGTGCAGCACGTGCTGCTTGCCGTCGTAGGATTTCCTGACGCCCTTCAAGCTCAGCGCAGCCATACCTGGTCCTTCTCCCGGTTACCGTCGGTCGTTCATTTCTCGGAATCGACGAGGCCGCGCACGAACCAGCGCTGCATCGCCAGCACGACGACGAGCGGCGGAACCATCGCCAGCAGCGTCGCCGCCATCACGTATTGCCATTCGGTCGCGGCGTCGCCGCTCGCGATCATCGTCTTGATGCCCACCACGGCCGTCGACAGCGACGCTTCCGTCGTGATCAGGATCGGCCACAGATACTGGTTCCAGCCGTAGATGAACGTGATCACGAACAGCGCCGCGATACTCGTCTTCGACAGCGGCAGCACGACATCCCAGAAAAAGCGCAGCGGCCCCGCGCCGTCGATGCGCGCGGCATCCATCAGCTCGTCGGGCAGCGTCATGAAGAACTGGCGGAACAGGAACGTCGCGGTCGCCGACGCGATCAGCGGCAGCGTGAGCCCCGCATAGGTGTTCGTCAGGTGCAGCGTCGACACGACCTGCACGGTCGGGAAGATCCGCACTTCCACCGGCAGCATCAGCGTGACGAAGATCAGCCAGAACGCCGTGTTGCGAAACGGAAAGCGGAAATAGACGATCGCGTACGCGGACAGGATCGACACCGCGATCTTGCCGACCGCGATCCCGAGCGCCATCGCGAAGCTGTTCACGAGCAGGCGGCCGAACGGCGCCGTCGTGCCGCCGCTGCCGTGCCCCCAGATGTACGCGACGTTCTCGAACAGGTGCGTGCTCGGCACGAGCGACAGCGGCACCGTGAACACTTCCTGCGCGTTCATCGTCGCCGCGCAGAACGCGACGTAGACAGGGAACACGATCAGCACGACGCCGGCGATCAGCACCGCGTGGCAGAACAGGTCGAAGCCCTTGCGATTTTCGATCATGCGTATTGCACCCTGCGTTCGACGAAGCGGAACTGGATCACCGTGAGCGCGACGACGATGATCATCAGCACGACCGACTGTGCGCCCGAGCTGCCGATGTCGAGCCCCTGGAAGCCCTCCGCGAAGATCTTGTAGATCAGCGTCTTGGTGCTCTGCGCCGGGCCGCCGCCGGTGGCCGCGTCGATCACAGGGAACGTGTCGAAGAACGCGTAGACGAGGTTCACGACCAGCAGGAAGAAGCTCGTCGGCGACAGCAGCGGCAGCACGATGTTGAAGAAGCGCCGCACCGGCCCCGCGCCGTCGATCGCCGCCGCCTCGATCAGCGAGCGCGGGATCGCCTGCAGGCCCGCGTAGAAGAACAGGAAGTTGTAGCTCACCTGCTTCCACACCGACGCCAGCACGACGAGGAACATCGCCTGCTCGCCGTTCAGCGCGTGGTTCCAGACGATGCCGCCCTTCGCGAGCGCATAGGTGATCAGGCCGATGCTCGGGTTGAACAGGAACGCCCACAGCACGGCCGCGATCGTCGGCGCGACCGCGTACGGCCAGATCAGCAGCGTGCGGTACGCGCGCGCGCCGCGGATCACGCGGTCGGCGCAGGCGGCCAGCAGCAGCGACACGACGAGGCCGCTCACCGTGACGAGCGAACTGAACACGAGCGTCGTGCGGAACGAATCGAGATACAGCGGATCGGCGAACAGGTGCGTGAAGTTCGCGAGGCCGACGAATTCGCTCGACGTGCCGAACGCGTCCTGCATCTGCGTGGACTGCCACAGCGCGACGCCGGCCGGCCACAGAAAGAACACGGCGGTGATCGCGAGCTGCGGCGCGATCAGCAGGTACGGCACGGCGCTCGTACCGAAACGGGAACGGGATTGCATCGCGGATATCCGGTCAGGCGAAACGGAAGGGAAACCGCGCCGCCGGACGGCACGCGCTGACGCAGCGCCGCCGGCGGCACGAAGCGATGCGTGCTCAGCCGCCCGACTTCTCGAAGCGGCGCAGCAGCTCGTCGCCGCGCGACGCGGCCGAATCGAGCGCGTCCTTCGGCGACTTCTTCTGCGCCCAGACCTGTTCGAACTCCTCGTCGACGATCGTGCGGATCTGCGGCATGTTGCCCAGCCGCAGCCCCTTCGTGTACGGCAGCGGCGGCTTGTTCAGCATCTGCTTGATCGCGGTTTCGGCGCTCGGGTTCTTCGCGTAGAAGCCCTGCTGGCGCGTCAGGTCGTATGCGGCGGTCGTGACCGGCAGGTAGCCCGTGTCCTGGTGCCACTTCGCGGCGACGGGCGGCGAAGCCAGGTACGCGAGGAATTTGGCCACACCCTTGTAGGTCGCCGGATCCTTGCCGGCCAGCACCCACAGGCTTGCGCCGCCGATGATCGCGTTCTGCGGTGCGCCCTTCACGTTCGCGTCGTACGGCATCATCCCCGTGCCGTAGCTGAACTTCGCGAACTTCTGCACGTTCGCGAGCGCGCCCGACGACGTCGTCAGGATCCCGCAGTCGCCGCTGTAGAACTTCGCCGACGCTTCGTCCTTGCGGCCCGCGTACGTGAACGTGCCGTCCTTCGCCATTTGCTGGAGGAACGAAAGATGCGCGACCTGCTGCGGCTTGTTGAACTCGAGCACGGCATCGGTGCCGTCAAAGCCGTTGTTGCGGCTCGCGAACGGCAGCCCGTGCCACGCGCTGTAGTTTTCGAGCTGGATCCAGCCCTGCCACCCGGTCGTGAAGCCGCATGCCATGCCCGACTTGCGCAGTTTCTCGGCGTCGGCCTTCACGTCGGCCCACGTCTTCGGCGGCTGGTTCGGATCGAGGCCGGCCTTCTTGAACGCGTCCTTGTTGTAGTACAGCACCGGCGTCGAGCTGTTGAACGGCATCGAGACGAGGTGGCCCGTCTTCGCGTCGCTGTAGTAGCTCGCGATGGTCGGCACGAACGCCTTTTCGTCGAGCGTCACGCCGGCCTGCTTGAACACGTCGTACACCGGCACGACCGCCTTCTTCGCCTGCATCATCGTCGCCGTACCGACTTCGTAGACCTGGAGGATCGCCGGCGCGTTGCCGCTGCGATAGGCCGCGATGCCGGCCGCGAGCGCCTGGTCGTAAGTGCCCTTGAAGACCGGCACGATCTTGTAATCGCTTTGCGACGCGTTGAACTGGTCGGCGATCGCGTTGACCCGCTCGCCGAGCGCGGCCTCCATCGCATGCCAGAACTGGATTTCCGTCGCGGCGAGCGCGACGTGCTGCGCGCCGAACAGCAGCGCGCCGCCGAGCGCGATCGAACGAACCAGTGTCCCCGCAGGCTTCTTCTTCATCGACCTCTCCTATGAAAACGTTACCAACAGCGTGTGCAACATTCCCGTCGCCATTGAACCGGCGAAGTCTAGTGATCGTTTATGACAGTCAGTTGTCGTTGATGACGAACAGCCGCTGATATTCCTTCAGCGCGAAGCGGTCGGTCATGCCGGCGATGTAGTGCGCGACGAGACGCGGCTGCTGCGCCGCGTCGTCGGACTGGTACGGCGGCGGCAGCAGGCGCGGATCGTCGATGAACGCATCGAACAGCCCCGTGACGACGCGTTGCGCCTTGCTCGCCATGCGCATCACCTTGTAGTGGCGATACAGGTTCTTGAACAGGAAGCGCTTGAGGGCGGCCGCCTGCGCGGCGACCTCGGGGCTATGCGACACGAGCGGCGGCGCGGCGCGCACGTCGTCGAGCGACGCGGGCGCGACGCGGGCGAGATTGCGCGTGGTCTCATCGATCAGGTCGACGATCAGCGTGTTGATGATGCGGCGCACCGTCTCGTGCACGAGACGGCGGCCTTCGAGGTGCGGGAATTCGGCGAGCGCCGCTTCGTAGTGGCGCTGCCACAGCTCGACTTCCGCGAGCTGCTCGATCGTGATCAGCCCCGAGCGCAGGCCGTCGTCGACGTCGTGGTTGTTGTAGGCGATTTCGTCGGCGATGTTCGCGAGCTGCGCCTCGAGCGACGGCTGGCGGCCCTGCAGGAAGCGCTCGCCGAGCGCGCCGAGCTTGCGCGCATTCTCGCGCGAGCAGTGCTTCAGGATGCCTTCGCGCGTCTCGAAGCACAGGTTCAGCCCGTTGAACGCGCCGTAGTGCTCCTCGAGCTCGTCGACCACGGCGAGGCTCTGCAGGTTGTGCTCGAAGCCGCCGTGCTCGCGCATGCACGCATTCAGCGCGTCCTGCCCGGCATGCCCGAACGGCGTATGGCCGAGATCGTGCGCGAGCGAGATCGCTTCGACGAGATCCTCGTTCAGTCGCAGGTTGCGTGCGACCGAGCGCGCGATCTGCGCGACTTCGAGGCTGTGCGTGAGGCGGGTGCGGAACAGGTCGCCTTCGTGATTGACGAAGACCTGGGTCTTGTATTCGAGCCGGCGAAACGCGGTCGAATGGACGATGCGGTCGCGATCGCGCTGGAACTCGGTGCGCGCCGCCGGCGGCGGTTCCGGATGGCGGCGGCCGCGCGACTGCGACGCGTGCGCGGCATACGGAGCGAGATGGGCTTCCAGCGCCGCGAGCGTCGGCGGCTCGGCCACCGGCGCGGCGGATGCGCGGCTGGCTTCGGGCAGTGTGCTGCTGGATGTCTCGCTCACGTCTCCTCCATGTCGGCGGCGCCGGCGAATCCGGGCGCCGTTAGCCGGTCGTCTGCGCCAGTGTAGCGAATACCGCTTCGTCCGGCGCCTGCGTGATCAACGTATCGCCGAATCGCTTCAGCAGGATGAACTTGATCGCGCCGGCCTCGGCCTTCTTGTCGACGCGCATCAGATCCATGTAGCGCGCGTCGCCGAGCGCGGGCCCGCGGGTCGGCAGGTGCGCGGCCGCGATCACCGCATCGAGGCGCTGCCGCGACGCTTCGTCGAGAAGGCCGAGCCGCACCGACAGGTCGCCCGCCATCACCATCCCGCAGCCGACCGCCTCGCCGTGCAGCCATTCGCCGTAGCCGAGCCCGGCCTCGATCGCATGGCCGAACGTGTGGCCGAAGTTCAGGATCGCGCGCAGGCCGCCTTCGCGCTCGTCGGCCGCGACGACGCTCGCCTTGATCTCGCATGAACGCTTCACCGCATGCGCGAGCGCCGCGGGCTCGCGACGGTTCAGCGCCTCGACGTTCGCCTCGATCCAGTCGAAGAATGCCGCATCGGCGATCGCGCCCGTCTTGATGACTTCGGCGACGCCGGCCGCCAGCTCGCGATCGGGCAGCGTCGTCAGCGCGCCGATGTCCGCGATCACGGCCTGCGGCTGGTAGAACGCGCCGATCATGTTCTTGCCGAGCGGGTGGTTGATGCCCGTCTTGCCGCCGACCGACGAATCGACCTGCGACAGCAACGTCGTCGGCACCTGGATGAACGGCACGCCGCGCATGTAGCACGCGGCCGCAAAGCCCGTCATGTCGCCGACCACGCCGCCGCCGAGCGCGACGAGCGTCGTCTTGCGATCGGCGTGATCCGTCAGCAGGCCGTCGAAGATCAGATTCAGCGTTTCCCAGTTCTTGTACGCCTCGCCGTCCGGCAGCACGACCGTCGACACGCGCTTGCCGAGCGGCGCGAGCGCCGCGCGCAGCGCGTCGCCGTAGAGCGGATCGACCGTCGTGTTCGTGACGATCGTGACGGACGAACCCTTGATGTGAGGCGAGAACAGCTCGGTGCGGCCGATCAGGCCGGCGCCAATATGAATCGGATAGGCGCGGTCGCCCAGATCGACGTTGACAGTAATCATGCTTGTAGCGGCTTGGCGATGACGCCGGCCAGTTCGAGTTGCATCAGCACCATGTTGACGAGGCCGTTGACCGACGGGCGGCCGGTCTCGATGACGAAATCCGCGCATTCGCGGTACAGCGGGTCGCGCACTTCATACAGCGCTTCGAGACGCCCCTTCGGATCTTCCGTCTGCAACAGCGGGCGGTTCTTGTCCTTGCGCGTGCGCAGCCACAGATCGTGCGGATTGGCGCGCAGGTAGACGACGATGCCATGGCTTTTCAGGCTATCGCGATTTTCCGGGCGCAGCACCGCGCCGCCGCCCGTGGCGAGCACGATGTTCTCGCGCTGCGTGAGATCGGCGATCACCTGCGTTTCACGATCGCGAAACCCGGCCTCGCCCTCCAGCTCGAAGATCACCGGAATGCGCGCGCCCGTACGGGCCTCGATTTCGTGGTCGGAGTCGAAGAACGTCCTGTCGAGACGACGCGCGACCGCACGGCCCACGGTGGTCTTACCCGCTCCCATAAGGCCGACGAAAAATACGTTTGCATGTGGGTCCCGCGCTTGCAACGGCTTCCTCTGCTTCAATCTTGCTGGTGTGTGGCGCAGCTTACTGGCAAAGCGGCTGCCTTGTCGAGCCTGCGCCGGCGGCTTCCGGCCCCGTTTTTTCGGCATCCGCGCCGCCCGCGCCGGGTGCGCCGCAACGCGCGTCGACGACGGTCGGCGTGATGAAGACGACCAGTTCGTGGCGCTGGTCGCGCTGCGCGCGGTGCCGGAAAAGCGCGCCCAGAAGCGGTATTTTGCCCAAGAGCGGCACCCGCGTCACATCGTTCCGGTTCAGTTGCTCGTAGATGCCGCCGATCGCGACCGTCCCGCCATTCTCGACTTCGACGCGCGTCTGCACGTGCTTCGTATGGATCGCGGGGCCCGCCGCGGTCGGCTCCCCGACGCTGTCCTTCGTCACGTCGAGATCGAGCACCACGCGCCCATCCGGCGTGATCTGCGGCTCGACCTCCAGCTTGAGCGTCGCGCGGCGGAACTGCACGCCGCTCATGCCATTACCGACCTTCGCCTGGTACGGGAGCTCGGAACCCTGCTCGACGATGGCCTTGACGCGGTCGGCCGTCACCACCCGCGGACGCGAAACGATCTGGCCCCGGCCCTGCGCCTCCAGCGCGCTCAGCTCGATGTCGAGTACGCGGCTGAGCGGCGCGGCGAACAGCGTGAAGCCGGCGGTGGCCGCGTCGAAGCCGCCGAGCGGCCGCGCGGCGAGATCGAGCGCGTTGCGCGTGTCCGCCGTGAAAGGCATGCCGTCGGCCGGCGACGGCCGCCCCTGCGCACGCAGCGCGACACGCGCGCCGAGGCTGCGCGAGAAACCGTGCTCGCCTTCGACGATGCGGGCCTCGATCCGGACCTGCCGCGACGGCCGGTCGATCGCATCGATCAGGCCGGCGATCTGCGCGATGCGCGGCGCGAGATCGGTCACGAACAGCAGGTTCGTGCGCGGATCGGCCGCCGCGGCGCCGCGCTTCGACAGCAGGCGTTGGCCGGTCGCGCCGGCCAGCAGCCGTTGCACGTCCTGCGCGCGCGGATAGTGCAGCACGAACGTACGGCTCGCGAGCGGCTCCAGATCGGCGGCCCGCGCGTGCATATCGAAGCGCTCGCGTTCGCGCGCAGCCAGCTCGGCTGCCGGGGTGACCCAGATCACGTTGCCGCGCCGGGACATCGCGAGCCCGTGCGTGTCGAGCAGCGTATCGAACGCGTCGCGCCAGCCGACATTGTTCAGACGTAACGTCACGGTGCCCCGCACCTGCTCGCCGACGACGATGTTGAGCCCCGTGAACCGCGCGATCGCGTCGAACGCAGCCGCGAGCCCGACGCCCTGCAGATTCAGCGAGATCCGCCGTGCGTCGTCCGCATCGCCCGGTTGCCGGGCCGCGGCGTCGCTCATCCGGGCCGGCGGCGCCAGCGGGATCGGCGGTCCCTCCAGCGCGGGGCCCGGTGCAGCGGTTTCCGTCTGCAGCGCCGCACGCGCCGCCTGTTCCAACGGCGGCGGGCCGGCGTCCTGCGCGACCGCGCCGTCCATGCCGTCAGCCACCTGCGGCGGCAAGCGCGGCACCGGCACATCCGTCGATCCGGCAGGCCACACCGCCGGCAGCGGCGGCAACGACGCGCTTGCGCCGGCCGCCATCATTCCGGCCCAGATGGCAAGCGCCCCACAACGGTACTTCGTCACGGCCGGCCTCCGTCGTCCAGGACGAGCCGCTGCGATCCGTCCGCCGTCGCGAGCATCACGGCCGCGCGCTCGACGCGCACCACGCGCGCGGCCCCCAACACCTCGCCCGGCGCAACGGTCGTGAACGTGCCGTCGCCGTCGTCGAACAACGCGAGACCGGCACGCGCATCGCGAATCGTGCCGGCAAGGCGCGCGGCGTGCCCCGCCGCCTCGGCCAGGCCAGCCTCGCCGAACGGATCGGCGCCGGGCGCAATGGCGCGAACCGGCGTGTTGCCGTCCGCGGCCGATGTCGCCGGCAGCGCCGGAAACACGTCGATGGACATGTCCACCCGCTCCGCCGACACGCCACGCTCGATACGCAGCGCCGACGGAACGGCCAGCACCGGAAAGCGCGCCAGCCCGCCAACCAGATGCAGCAGCGCACTGAAACCGCCATCCGCGGCGATATGCACGGTGCGCCTGCCGTCCGGTGCCGCGCCATCGGCGCGCTGCGGTTCGATCGACACGCCGTGCAGCCCGCTGGACGCGGCCAGATCGGCCAGTTCCAGCATCAGCGCGGCCCACTCCGGCGCCGGTGGCAAACGATCGTCGCGCGTCGACGCATGATGCCCGTCGCGCCGTTGTGCGGCGGATGCAAGCATGCGTTGCGCGTCGGCCGCACGCGCCTGCGCCGCGGCAAGCAACGCGCGACTATGGGCAAGCCCGCTCAAGTCGGCCGCATTTACCAGATGAATGCCGCCCGCCAGCACGGCCGCGAATGCCAGCACGCAACCGGCGGCATGCACGGCCGCCGGCGACACGCGCGACATGCGGCCCGGCGCGGCGCCTCCGAGCGGCGCCGGCCAATGCACGAGCGCCGTCATGCGCCCCCTCCCGATACCCTCCGCGACGACGTCGCGTCGTGCCAGCGCAACTGCACGGAGAACCGAAAAGACATCCCGGCCGCCGAAGCCGGCCCATCCGACGCCGGCTTCAACGTGTCTATATCGATCCGCCAGTCGCGCTGCTCGCGCGCCATCGCGGCGAGCCACCGCGCAGCCGCCCGGTAACTCGCGGCGCGCGCATCGAGCACGGCGCCGGTGGACGTCATGCGCAGCGCGTCGAGCCGGACATGATCGGCACGCACCTGCTTCAGGGTCGTCAGCAACCCCGCCACGCGCCGGTAGGGCGCGGCCAGCGCCGCCGCCTGCGCGTCGCGCCGCGCGACGGCGGCGGCGGCATGGGCGGCGCGCGTCGCGGCAGCCACCTGTGGCTGCAACTGCCGCAGCCGCGCCTCCACGCCGGCGCGCTCGGCGTCCACGCGCCACCGCGACAGCACGGCAGCGCCCGTCCACAGCCCGGCGCCGAGCACGCCGAGCAGCATCGCCACACTGAACTGCGCGGCCCGGCGGCGCCGCAACGCCTGCGCCAACCGCTCGCGGTACGGCAGCAGATTGAAGTCGCCGAGTACCGCCTGTACCGCCTGCCCGGCCGCCCCCCCCGCGCCCTCGTTTGCCGCCACGTGACCGGCCATCATTCCCACACCCCGCGCAACGCCAGCCCGAACGCGACGGCAAACGCCGGGCCGCCCCGCACGCCGGCGCGCACGCACGGCTGCCCGTCCCAACCCGTGCAGTCGAACGGAACCACAGCCGTGCCGAGCACATCGCCAATCTCTGCGACGGACGTATCGAAGCGGGCGATACATCGCTCGTCCCCGGCGACGAGTACGCAATGGACGGCCCCGAGCGCGCGCCGGCGCAACGCGTCGGGAAGCGCTTCCGGCAACGTGCCGGACAGCGTCAGCACCGGGATGGCCGACGGGCCCTCGATCCGCCAGCCGCGCACGCCTGCGTCGCAGAACCACAGCACGGCATAGGCGCGCTGCGCATCGGGTTCGAACTGCGCGGCATAGCGCAACGCACGCAGCACGGCGGCCGACTCGCCGTCGATCACCGTCAGGTCGATACCGGCCTGCGCGGCCACGTCGATCCGCCGCTCGAGCAGCGCCAGCGGCGCCACCGCCACCGCGATCTCGCCGGACCGCACGCCGCCGTAGTGCCGCCAGTCGAACGCGAGACTGTCCGGCGCCAGCCCCGAGAGGCGTTCGGCGGCCTGCCGCGCGGCGTCCGCGATGTCGCCGCGCCCGGCCAGATCGAGCGTCGCGGTGCGCATCTCGTCATCGTGCAGCGCCATCACGCCGCGCGCGTCGCACCGCACATCGGACGCCGACAGCCGCGACACGGCCGCCGCCAGCGATCGCGCGACCGCTGCCCAGCGCGCGTCTTCCGGCCCATCCGCCAGCCCGACCGGTTCCCGCTCGAGCCCCTCGACGCACACCTCCGTGCCCCTGCCGCGCCCGCTCACCACGGCGACCCTCACCTCGTGCGCGCCGACGTCGATTCCCGTCGACCGGTGCCTGCCCTGTACAAACCGCGCCACCCATCGTCCTGCCATCCCAGCCTCCCGAGATCGTCGCGGCCCACGCCGCGTTTCCGAGACCCGATTCTGCAAAGCGGCGCGCGCGGCCGACAGTCGGCCAAACGGCCAGAATGGGCTCGCGGCGGCCGTGCACGGACTATGCTGACGGCACGCCGACCCGCGGCTTTCCGACGGGCGCCCCCCGCGTCAGGACCGGTCTTACCGGGCAGCTATAATCGCGGGACTGTTTTCCGGTATGCCTATGCAATCCACGACTCCTACGTCCCCGCCTCCCGCTCCGGAGCCGAAGAAGCGGCCCTGGTGGCTCAAAGTCCTGCTCGGCTTCGCCGCGATGTGCGTGGCCCTCGTCGTGGCCGGCGGCCTCGTGCTCGGCTACGCGCTCGTCGTGGCCTGGCCGAACATGCCGTCGCTCGACGCGCTGACCGACTACCGCCCGAAGGTGCCGCTGCGCATCTATACGTCCGATCACGTGCTGATCGGCGAATTCGGCGAGGAGCGCCGCGACGTCGTCCATTTCAAGGACGTGCCCGACTCGCTGAAGAAGGCGATCCTCGCGATCGAGGACGCGCGCTTCTACGATCACGGCGGCGTCGACCTCACCGGCATCATCCGCGCCGGCTTCGTCGCGCTGACGAACGGCCACGCGTCGCAGGGCGCGAGCACGATCACGATGCAGGTCGCGCGCAACTTCTTCCTGTCGAGCGAGAAGACCTACACGCGCAAGATCTACGAGATGCTGCTCGCGTACCGGATCGAGCGCGCGCTGACGAAGGATCAGATTCTCGAGGTCTACATGAATCAGATCTATCTCGGCCAGCGCGCGTACGGCTTCGCGAGCGCCGCGCGGGTCTATTTCGGCAAGGACCTGAAGGACATCACGCTCGCGGAAGCCGCGATGCTCGCGGGGCTGCCGAAGGCGCCGTCCGCGTACAACCCGGTCGTCAACCCGAAGCGCGCGAAGGTGCGCCAGGAATACATCCTCGAGCGGATGCTCGAGCTGAACTTCATCACGCGAGAGCAGTACGACGAAGCGTCCGCGCAGCCGCTCGTCGTCAAGGGGCCGGGCCGCGATTTCAGCGTGCACGCCGAGTACGTCGCCGAAATGGTCAGACAGATGATGTACGCGCAGTATCGCGAGGAAACCTACACGCGCGGCTTCAACGTCGTCACGACGATCGATTCCGCGGACCAGCAGGTCGCATACACCGCGCTGCGCAAGGGCATCATGGATTACGAGCGCCGCCACGGCTATCGCGGGCCGGAGGGCTTCATCGAGCTGCCGGCCGGTGCCGACGATCGCGAACAGGCGATCGACGACGCGCTGCTCGAGCACCCCGACAACGGCGAGCTGATCGCCGCGGTCGTGACGGCCGCGAGCCCGCGCCAGATCACGGTCGCGTTCATCGACGGCAGCAATGCGACGATCGACGGCGACAACCTGCGCTTCGCGTCGAGCGCGCTGTCCGCCAACGCGCAGCCGAACCGCCGCATCCGCCCCGGCGCGATCGTCCGCGTGGTGAAGAGCGATGCCGGCAAGTGGTCGATCACGCAGTTGCCGCAGGTCGAAGGCGCGTTCCTGTCGATCGTCCCGCAGGACGGGGCGATCCGCTCGCTCGTCGGCGGCTTCGACTACAACAAGAACAAGTTCAACCACGTCACGCAGGCGTGGCGGCAGCCCGGTTCGTCGTTCAAGCCGTTCATCTACTCGGCGTCGCTCGACAAGGGCCTCGGGCCGGCCACCGTGATCAACGACGGCCCGCTGTATTTCAGCGCCGCGGAAACGGGCGGCCAGCCGTGGGAGCCGAAGAACTACGGCGGCGGCTTCGAGGGCCCGATGCCGATGCGCACCGCGCTGCAGCGCTCGCGCAACCTCGTGTCGATCCGGATCCTGAACCACATCGGCACGAAATACGCGCAGCAATACATCACGCGCTTCGGCTTCGACGCCGAGCGCCATCCGGCCTACCTGCCGATGGCGCTCGGCGCCGGCCAGGTCACGCCGCTGCAGATGGCCGGCGCGTACTCGGTCTTCGCGAACGGCGGCTACCGCGTCAATCCGTACCTGATCGCCGAAGTCACCGATCCGAACGGCGCGATCGTCGCGCGTGCGCAGCCGCTCGTCGCCGAGCAAAATGCGCCGCGCGCGATCGATGCGCGCAACGCCTACGTGATGAACAGCCTGCTGCAGAGCGTCGCGCAGCGCGGCACGGGCGCGCGGACCAACGTGCTGAAGCGCACCGATCTCGCGGGCAAGACCGGCACGACGAACGACTCGCACGACGCGTGGTTCGCCGGCTACCAGCACACGCTCGCCGCGATCGCATGGATCGGCTACGACAATCCGCGCAGCCTCGGCGATCGCGAAACCGGCGGCGGCCTGTCGCTGCCGGTCTGGATCGACTACATGGGTGCGGCGCTGAAGGGCGTGCCGGAGTTCAAGCCGACGGTGCCTGAAGGCGTGGAATCGCTCGGCGGCGAACTGTACTTCACCGAGTTCACGCCCGGTCACGGCTTCGTGTCGACGGTCGGCGTGCCGCAGGCGCCGGCCGCGCAGGACGTCGACGAAGCGGTGCCGCACGTCGACGAACAGGAAAAGCAGGACATCATGAACCTGTTCCGCGGCCACTGACGCGCGGCCACGGCCATGAAAAAAGCGCCCGCGGGCGCTTTTTCTTTTGGTACGGCGTTCGGAGCGCAGCGCCCCGGCCGTCACGCGCTAAACGTGATCGGCAGGCCGGCCTGCTGGGTCGCGTATTCGGTGAGCGCCGAGAAGAACTCGGTACCCGTGCGCGTATCGCGCCACGCGCCGTCGACGAAACGGTAGTGAAATCCGCCCGCCTTCGCCGCGATCCACACTTCCTTCATCGGCGGCTGCAGGTTGACGATGATCTTCGAGCCGTTCTCGAACGTCAGCGTCAGCACGCTGCCGTTGCGCTCCAGATCGATGTCGTGATCGCCGTCGTTCGCGACGTCCACGGTACGCTCGACGGCCGCCAGCACGGCCTCGGCACGGGCCAGGTATTCAGTATCGGACATGCTAAACTCTATCGGTTAAATTGTTCAGGGACGATCATGCGAGTCGTTTTCCGGATGAGCGCGATTGTAGCGGCTTTGGCGATTCTTGCCGGCTGCGGTCAAAGCGGCGCGCTCTATCTGCCCACCGTGCCTCCGATGCCCAAGCCGATCCAGCAGCAGAACACGCCGCCGTCGGATGTGAAACCGACCGACGAAAACGCGTCGTCCGATGAGACGCCCGATACGTCCGGCTCGCCGCTCACGCTGTCGCCCGAGTTGTCGAGCAGCGCATCGACCATGCCAGCCCCGGCATCGGGCCCGGCCGCCACGAAGTAACGACGCGATGCCGCCCGCGCGGCGCTCGCAACAAGGCGATGACTTCCCGGTCATCGCCTTTTGTTTTTCCGGGCCGCACCATCACGCACGCACGCGCCGCCATCCCCACGCAACCAGCCGCCAGCCGAGCAGCACGGCGACGATCGCCGCGTAGAGCTTCGGCTGCGCGAGATCGTGCTTGCCGGCACGCATCCACCAGAAATGCAGCACGCCGAACAGCGCGATCGCGTAGATCGCTTTGTGCAGCGTCGCCCAATGGCGACCGAGCCGGCGCACCATCGCGCGCGGCGACGTCGCGGCGAGCGGAATCAGCAGCACGAACGCCGCGAAGCCGACCGTGATGAACGGGCGCTTGCCGACGTCCTTGAGGATCTCGACGACGTCGAACCACTTGTCGAACCACAGGTAGGTCGTGAAATGCAGCGTCGCGTAAAAGAACGCGAACAGCCCGATCATCCGGCGAAAGCGCAGCAGCGGTGCGAAGCCCGTCATGCGCCTCAGCGGCGTGACGGCAAGCGTGATGCACAACAGGACGAGCGTCCACAAGCCCGTCGAGCGCGTGATGAACTCGAGCGGGTTCGCGCCGAGCCGGTCGGTCAGCCCGAGCAGCACGAGGCGCGCGAGCGGATAGAGGCCGGCCGCGAACACCAGCACCTTGGCCGGTGCGAGCCAGCGCGACGCGGCGGGACGGACCGCGCCGGCCCGCGCCGTGCGTGCATCGGGCCCGGCGCTTGCCGCGCGCGCGGGCGTGAGCGTCGAAGGAGGCATGTCGTTTCTCACCGTCGCACTCAGAAGTTCTTCTTCAGGTCCATGCCCTGATACATCGATGCGACCAGGTCGCCGTAGCCGTTGAACATCAGCGTCTTGCGCTTCGGCGTGAAGAAACCGTCCTCGCCGATGCGCCGCTCGGTCGCCTGGCTCCAGCGCGGATGATCGACGTTCGGGTTCACGTTCGAATAAAAGCCGTACTCGTTCGCGGCGTATGTGTTCCAGCTCGTCTTCGGCTGCTTGTCGACGAAGCGGATCTTCACGAGCGATTTCGCGCTCTTGAACCCGTACTTCCACGGCACGACGATTCGCACCGGCGCACCGTTCTGGTTCGGCAACACCTGCCCGTAGACGCCCATCGTCAGCAGCGTCAGCGGATTCATCGCCTCGTCCATGCGCAGCCCTTCCGAGTACGGCCAGTCGAGCACGGGCGTCGACAGGCCCGGCATCTGCGACGGATCGGCCAGCGTGACGAACTGCACGTATTTCGCGTTGCCGGTCGGCTGCACGCGCCGGATCAGCTCGGACAGCGGCACGCCGATCCACGGGATCACCATCGACCAGCCCTCGACGCAGCGCAGCCGGTACACGCGCTCCTCGAGCGGCGCGAGCTTCAACAGCTCGTCGAGATCGAATACCTTCGGATGCTGCACCTCGCCCTCGACACTCACACGCCACGGACGCGGCCGCAGCGTGCCCGCGTTCTGCGCCGGGTCGCTCTTGTCGGTGCCGAATTCGTAGAAGTTGTTATAGGACGTGATGTCCTTGAACGGCGTGACCTTGTCGATCGCGACGAATTTCGGGTTCGTTTTTGCCGCGAGCTTCGCCGCCCGCGCGTCGGGGGACGCATACGCGGCAAGCGCCGCGCCGCTCGCGCCGAACAGGCCGCCGGCGGCCGCGAATCCGGCCGCCTGCAATACGCGCCGCCGGTTCTCGAATACCGCGCGCGGCGTGATCTCGCTCGGCGCGATGTCCGCGCCGGTCAGTACGTTACGCAAAGGGCGTTTGATCCACATCGTCCAGTTCCTCCCGCATGCGCGGCGCGCATGCTTCATCAGCGTTCGACCCGGCCCGTCGCGCGCCGTTCGACGCCTCGATCGCCCGCTCGTTACAAAAGAAAACCGCCGGGCACGCGGTGCACCGGCGGTTTGATAGTCGGACGAACGGCGAAAATCTTACAGCTTGCCGTAGCTGTGCAGGCCAGACAGGAACATGTTGACGCCGAGGAACGCGAACGTCGTGACCAGCAGGCCGGTGAGCGCCCACCACGCGGCCACCGCGCCGCGCAGGCCTTTCATCAGCCGCATGTGCAGCCACGCCGCGTAGTTCAGCCACACGATCAGCGCCCAGGTTTCCTTCGGGTCCCAGCTCCAGTAGCCGCCCCACGCTTCGGCCGCCCACAGCGCGCCGAGAATCGTCGCGATCGTGAAAAACGCGAAACCGACCGCGATCGACTTGTACATCACGTCATCGAGCACTTCCAGCGTCGGCAGGCGATCGGCGAGGATGCCGCGTTCCTTCATCAGGTACGCGACCGACACCATCGCCGACAGCGCGAAGCTGCCGTAGCCGATGAAGTTCGCCGGCACGTGAATCTTCATCCACCAGCTTTGCAGGGCCGGCACGAGCGGCTGGATCTGCTGCGCGTCGCGCGCGACCGAGTACCACATCAGGAAGCCGACCGCCGCGCTGATGACCAGCAGCACGAACGCGCCGAGCGAACGCGTGCCGTAGTGGCCTTCGTAGTACAGATAAAGCAGCGCGGTGATCAGGCTGAACAGGACGAACACTTCATACAGGTTCGACACGGGGATATGCCCGACGTCCGCCCCGATCAGGTAGGACTCGTACCAGCGCACCATCAGCCCCGTGAAGCCCATCAGCACGGCGACCCACGTGAGCTTCTGGCCGATCGCGGCGCCCGTTTCGGAGCGCGCGAGCAGGCCGATCCAGTAGAAGATCGTCGCGAGCACGAACAGCGCGCTCATCCACAGGATCGCCGACTGGCTCGACAGGAAGTACTTGAGGAAGAACGCCGAATCGGCGCGCGCGAGATCGCCCTGGTAGATCTGGATCGACAGCAGCGACAGCACGGCGATCGACGCCATCATCAGCCGCGCGGGCTTCCAGCGCCAGCCGAGCGCGACGAGCGCCGGCACGGTGCCGATCATCACCGCCTTGTCGTAGTAATCCATGTGCGCGTTGTAGTGCACGAGCGCATAGCCCGCGCCCGCCACCAGCGCCAGGGCGAACAGCCAGTCGAACAGCGACAGGCGCGCGAGGAACGGACGGTCGTCGAACAGCGGCGACGATGCCGGCGCCGGAGCCGACGCCGTACGGGAAGAGGAAACTTGCGTGAGATCCATGATGTTACCGGGTGGAATTCTCGGAATCGGAACCGCCGCCGGCAGGCGGGCGGGCCGTCGAAGCCGCACCGGCGGGCGCGGCGTCGCGAGGTGCGGCGCGCAAGGCGGCGCCGGCCGCGTCGCGCGTCTGCACGAATTCTTTCTCGAAATCGAAGGTCTTGCGGGCCGTGGACATTGCCATCACCACATCGACGCCCGAACCGGCGTCCTTCAGCCAGAACCAGAGTCGCCGCTCGCGTACGTAGAACATCGAGAAGATGCCGGCGACCAGCAGCAGGCTGCCAAGATACACCAGATTCTTGCCGGGCGCGCGCGTCAACTGAAATACCGAAGCTTGCACCTGCTTGAACGAGTCGAGCTGCAAATAGACCGGCGATCCATACAGGAAGCTGTCGGATAGCGCGTTGATCGCGTTCTGCACGAAGCGGATCGTGTCGGTGCCCTGCTGCGCGGCCGGCTCGCCGGCGCGCTCGCGCGCGATCTGCCACACCTCCCACATCGAGCCCTCGAGCATCCGCAGCAGCAGGCTCGCGGCCTTCTCCTGCTCGCCCTTCGGCACCGAGCGGTCGATGAACGTCGCCACCGCCTGGAAGCCGCCGACCGGCTGGCCGTCCGCCCCGCGGCCGACGCTGTCGTCGCTCGCCGCAAAAAGGGTCAGCACCTTCGATGCGCTGTCCTGCAGACGGCCGCGCAGCGACGCGTCGCCCGGCAGCGAACGCTGCGCGAAGCGCGCGGCGGCTTCGGTGCGCACGGCCGGATCCTCGAGCGCGGCGCGCAGGCGCATCCATTCGCCGATCGAGTCCTGGCTGTCGGCCGGGATCCGCATGTAGCGGAACGGATCGTTCGGGCTCGCGCGCACGCCGGCGAGGAACACGCGCTCGCCGTTCATGTCGACGGGCAGCATGTAGTTGTTGAATTCGCGCGCCTGGCCGTCCTTGCCGCGGATCTTGTACTGCACCGACGGGCCGATGTTGTGAAGCTGCGTCGGCTTCGACGTCTTCGCGCCCGAGCCGAGCCGCTCGTCGAACACTTCCTTCAGCGAGCTGGTCGTCGCGACGCCGCGTACGTCCGGCTTGCCGTTCGCGTCGGCCATGTTCTCGACGTTGATCGCGCGGAAGTCGGAGAACTCGATCGTCTCGCCGTCGGCGCCCGGGACCTGCAGCGGCGCCGAACTGCCGATCGTGCCCTTCACGGGGACGGTCGCCGCACGGCTGCCCGTCATCGGATAGGCCGTCATCTGCATCTGCGAGCCGCCATCCTGGAAGCTCGACTGGTAGATCGACACGCCCTTGTACGTAAACGGCTTGTTGACCTCGACCCGCGCCGGGATCTTCCGGCCGGTCTCGCGATCGATCACGACGATGTCGCTCGCGAACAGCTTCGGCATGCCCGTCGTGTAGTAATCGACGATGAACTTGTCGAGCTGGATCGAGAACGGCAGGTCCTGGATCAGCGAGCCGCTCGGCTGGTTCAGGATCGCGGTCGACACGAACTGGCCCTCCGGCACCCACGCATAGCCGCGGAACGTCGGGTTCGACGCGGACAGCCGATGGTCGGGCGAGATCTCGCTGATCGTCGCGCTCGTGTTGACCGGGCTCTTGCCGAACATCAGCATCTGGAATTTGATCGGCAGGTTGCTGTCGAGCAGGCCGCCGATACAGATCACGACGATCGCGAGGTGCGCGGAGATGTAGCCCCACTTGGTCATCGCGCCGCGCTTCGCGGAAATCAGCGTCGCGCCGTCGGTTTCACGCACGACGTGCTTGTAGCCGGCCTTCGCGACGAACGTGGCGAGCGTCGCGGCGACGCTCGCGCGCGTGCCGGACGCCGTGTACTCGGCCTTGTGGTGGAATGCGCGCAGGCTGCCTTCGCGGACCTTGTCCTTCCAGCTCTTCGCGTCGGCGAGCATCTTCGGCGCGTTGCGGATCACGCACAGCGAGATCGACACGACGAGGAAGATCAGGATCAGCATGAACCACCACGCGCTGTACACGTTGTACAGGCCGAGCGAGCGGAAGATGTCCGCCCAGAACGGCCCGAACTGGTTCACGTAGTTCGGATACGGATCGTCCTGGGTCAGGACCGTGCCGATGATGCTCGCAATCGACAACACCACCAGCAGCGCGATCGCGAAGCGCATCGAGCTCAGCAGCTCGACCGCGCGTTTCGACGCACCGTGACTCGACTTCGACTGCAACCCCGACGTGGTAACGCTCATTCAAACTCCGACTAAGGGGACACGGCCCCCACGCTTACTATGTTCGCTTCGGGGGCGCAGCCCCGATCGCCTGCATGCCCTTCCATTCCGGCTCGGCCCGGCGAGTGCCGACAAAAAAGAAGGGCGAGGCCACCGCAACGACGCGGCGCCCCACCCTTTTCTTGTTCTGACTCCGGCCGCCCTTCGGGCGCCCGGTCATTCCATTCGCGGCGGACCGCTCAACGCAGGCCCGCGATGTAATCCGCGACGGCCTTGATCTCGGTATCCGACAGCCGCGACGCGATCTGATGCATCGCCTCGTTGTTGTTGCGCGCGCCGGCACCCTGCTGGAACGCGGTCAACTGCGCGACCGTGTAATCGGCCCATTGCCCCGACAGACGCGGGTACTGGACCGGGATCCCCTGCCCCGTCGGCCCGTGGCAGCTCGCGCAGGCGGGGACACCCTTTTCCGCGATGCCGCCGCGATAGATCTTCTGGCCGATCGGCACGGCCGCCGCATCGCGCGCGGTACCGAGCTTCGTCGTCTGCGACCCGTAGTACGCGGCGACATTGCGCATGTCGTCCGCGCTCAACGCGCTCGCGAATCCGACCATCACCGCGTTGTTACGCGCCGGCCCCTTCGCGCCCGGCTGCGCCTTGAAGTCGTTCAACTGCTTGACCAGATATTCGGGATGCTGGCCGGCAAGCTTCGGGAAACTGCCCGACGCGCTGTTGCCGTCGGCGCCGTGACACGACGCGCAAACCTGCCCGGCAATCGCCTTGCCGCGGTCCAGATCCGGTTTGGCCGCATCTGCCGCGTTTGCCTCCGCTACGAAACCTACGAACCCTGCTGCAACCTGAAGCACCATCAGAGACTTGCACAGTCGATTCATTCGCACACCCTGTTTCGTCTTGTGGGAATTTGAGGTTCTGCAAAAAACGACGGCGTTCAGTCTACCGCAGAAGCCACATAAAAGCGCGAGGCAGGCGCCCGGTGGCCTTCGGTAAAACCGCCGTATTGTACAATATCGTGCTGAAAGCTCCCGCGCCTATCGGGGCTACCCCGCCTCCACCAAGCGGCTCGCGCCGCCCGTCCTTCCGGTTCCCATGGCCTTTCTGCTCCATCAAGCCCGCTTCTACACGACCGTCAACCATCTGCGCGACCTGCCGCCGACGGTCCAGCCGGAAATCGCGTTCGCGGGCCGCTCGAATGCCGGCAAGTCGACGGCGATCAACGTGCTGTGCAACCAGAAGCGGCTGGCCTTCGCGTCGAAGACGCCCGGCCGCACGCAGCATATCAACTACTTCTCCGTCGGCCCGGCCGCCGAGCCCGTCGCGAATCTCGTCGACCTGCCCGGCTACGGCTATGCGGAAGTGCCCGGCGCCGCGAAGGCGCACTGGGAGATGCTGCTGTCGTCCTATCTCGCGACGCGCTCGCAGCTCCGCGGTCTGATCCTGATGATGGATTCGCGCCGCCCGCTCACCGAGCTCGATCGCCGGATGATCGAGTGGTTCGCACCGACCGGCAAGCCGATCCACACGCTGCTGACGAAGTGCGACAAATTGACGCGCCAGGAAAGCATCAACGCGCTGCGCAACACGCAAAAGGGGCTCGACGCGTATCGCGACCAGGGTGTGAAGGGCAAGCTGACGGTCCAGCTGTTCTCGGCGCTGAAGCGCACGGGGCTCGACGAGGCTCATGAACTGATCGAGAGCTGGCTGCGGCCGTCCGTCGCCGACGAAAAAGGCGAGCCTGTAGCACAATGAGCGGGCAACGCGCGGCTGGGATCGGCCGTGCGCACCTGACGGCACCTGCGAATTCGGCCGGCTCATAAAAAAACCCGCCGTTGAACGGCGGGTCAAACAGCCTAATCGAAAAACGACAGGCACCCGCTCAGGGAGGAGAAGCGGGGAGCTGCACGCAACGCGGGCCGCTCGATCGCTATCATATACCAACGATCTCGAAAATGACCTAAGGGTTCCGTAAGGTTCTTCTTGCCCTGATTTCTGCCAAATCGCCATGAGCTTCCATCCGCTTCATCGTCCGCGCCGGATGCGCCGCGACGACTTCTCCCGCCGCCTGATGCGCGAAAACCGCCTGACCACCGACGACCTGATCTACCCGGTGTTCGTCGTCGAAGGCACCAACGAACGCCAGCCCATCCCGTCGATGCCCGGCGTCGAACGCGTGTCGGTCGATCTGCTGATGCACGTCGCCGAGCAATGCGTCGAACTCGGCGTGCCCGTGCTGTCGCTGTTCCCGGCCATCGAGCCGTCGCTGAAGACGCCGGACGGCCGCGAGGCGGCCAATCCGGAGGGCCTGATCCCGCGCGCGGTGCGCGAGCTGAAGAAGCACTTCCCCGAACTCGGCGTGCTGACCGACGTCGCGCTCGATCCGTACACGAGCCACGGCCAGGACGGTGTGCTCGACGAGAACGCCTACGTGATCAACGACGACACGATCGAGATCCTGGTCGACCAGGCTCGCGCGCAGGCTGAAGCCGGCGTCGACATCGTCGCGCCGTCGGACATGATGGACGGCCGCATCGGCGCGATCCGCGAGATGCTGGAAAGCGACGGCCATATCCATACGCGGATCATGGCCTACTCGGCGAAGTTCGCGTCGGCGTTCTACGGCCCGTTCCGCGACGCGGTCGGTTCGGCGTCCAATCTGGGCAAGGGCAACAAGATGACCTACCAGATGGATCCGGCGAACAGCGACGAAGCGCTGCGCGAAGTGCGCCTCGACATCGACGAAGGCGCCGACATGGTGATGGTCAAGCCCGGCATGCCGTATCTCGACATCGTGCGCCGCGTAAAGGACGAGTTCCGCTTCCCGACCTACGTGTACCAGGTGAGCGGCGAGTACGCGATGCTGAAGGCGGCCGCGATGAACGGGTGGCTCGACCACGACAAGGTCGTGCTCGAATCGCTGCTCGCGTTCAAGCGCGCGGGCGCCGACGGCGTGCTCACGTACTTCGCGCTCGATGCCGCGCGTCTGCTGAAAGCGCAACGCTGATCGCGCACCGGCACGCACCTGCAAAAAACGGCGGAACACCCCGGTGTTCCGCCGTTTTTTGTTTACCGTCGATCGCGGTTGTCAGCCGGCCCGAATCGTCTCTTCCGCGGTTCGCCTCCGGCGGGTCATCGTCATACCGTCGGAACGGCTGCCCGGTCGAGGCTGCGCAAGAAGGTGTCGGCCGCCTGATAGCCGACCACGCGGCCGATCTCGTTGCCGTTGCGATCGAAGAAGATGATGCCCGGCGGCCCGAACAGGTTGAAGCGCTTGAGGAGCGCCTGATCGTCCGCGTTGTTCGCGGTGACGTCCGCGCGCACGAGGTGAAGCCGCGCGAGCCGCGCCTGCACGCGCGCGTCGGTGAACGTCAGATGTTCCATCTCCTTGCAGCTCACGCACCAGTCGGCGTAGAAGTCGAGCATCACGGGCTGGCCCGATGTCTTGAGCAGCGCATCCAGTTCGCCAATGGAGCGCACCGGCGCGAACGCAGGGCCATCCTGCGCGGCAGCCACGCCGGCCGTCGCCGCGCCGCCGGACGCCACCGTACGCGCCGCCAGCACGGCCAGCGGCTTGACGGGATCGCTCGAGCCCGCGGCCAGGCCGACGAGCAGCGTCGCGGCCCAGATCGCGAGCGCGGCCCCCAAGCCGCGGCCCAGGCGGCGCCAGATCGACGCAGCGCCGGCATTCGGCGTGAACAGTCCGAGCGCCGCAGCCGCGATCAGCAGCCACAACGCCGCGAGCACCATCTTCAGCCCGCCCGCCAACACCGGCCATACGATCCACAGCGCGGCTGCGAGCAGCACGATGCCGAAGAACACCTTCACGCCGTCCATCCACGCGCCCGCGCGCGGCAGCACCGTGCCGGCCCCGACGCCGACGACCAGCAGCGGCACGCCGAGCCCCAGCCCCATCGCGAACAGCGCGGCACCGCCGAGCAACGCATTGCCCGTGTGCGCGATGAACGCGAGCACGGCGAACAACGGCGCCGTCATGCACGCGCCGACGACCAGCGCCGACAACGCACCCATCGCCGCGACCGCGACGAAGTGGCCGCCCTGGCGCGCGCTCGATGCGTCGGCCGCGCCGTTCTGCCAGCGCGCCGGCAGTGCGATGTCCCTGCCCGAGATCAGCGACACCGCGAACGCGGTCAGCAGCACGCCGAATGCGCCGAGCACCCACGGGTTCTGCAACCACGCGCCGAGGCTCTGACCGACCAGCGCGGCGGCGATGCCGAGTACCGTGTAGACCAGCGCCATGCCGAGCACGTAAGTCAGCGACAGCGCGAAGCCGCGTGCGTGCGTCGCGCGCGTGCCCTGGCCGATGATGATCGCGGACACGATCGGAATCATCGGGTACGAACACGGCAGCAGGCTCAGCACGACACCCGCGACGAAGTAGAGCGCGACGATCGTGAAGAAGCCGTGGCCTTCGAGCAGCGACTGCGCGAAATCGGCGCTCGTGACCTTGTCGAACCAGCTACCCGCGGCAGCCGTGTCGCTGGATGACGATGCGGCGCCGAGCGCGGCGCCGTCGACCTTCACCACGTGCTCGGCCGGCGGATAGCAGATCCCTTCGTCCGCGCACCCTTGCGACGTCACCGCGAGTTCGAACGGCCCGGCCGCCTGCTTCACCGGCACGTGAACGACCACTTCGTCACGATAGGTCTCGACGTCCTTCTGGAACGTCTGGTCGAACTTCACGTGGCCGGCCGGGTACTGCGGCTCGCCGAGCGTCGCCTGGCCGCTCTTCACCGCGAACGCGAAGCGCTCGCGGTACATGTAGTAGCCGTTGGCGATCTTGAAGCGGACGTCGACCTGTCCCGGCGATTCGCTCGCGCTGAACTTGAACGCAACCGACGGATCGAGGAAATCGTCGGCCGCGCGCGCGACGGACAGGCCGCCCAGCACGAGCACGAACGACAACAGGACCGCAAGAAACCGCAGCGCGCGCACGCGCACCGAAAGCGCCATACCGTTAAACATGAAATTGACGTTGAGTTTCGCTGGTCACCCATTGGCCATACGCGGCCGATGCCGTCGTCTGCCACGAGACGATTTCGGGCGTCTCGTACGGGTGATGCGCGAGAATAAATCGCTCCAGTTCGAGCGCCCGGATGGGGCTCGTCTTGAACAGCAACTGGATCTCGTCAGCCGTTTCGACCTTGCCCTGCCAGTGATAGCGCGACTTGATCGTGCCGAGCTCCGACACGCACGCCGCAAGCCGCGCGTCGAGCGCGCCGTCGGCGAGCGCCGCGGCCGTCGCCGCATCGGGGACCGTCGTCAGCATCAGCACCACTATCATCCGCGCTCTCCTCGCTGGTGTGCCGGCTCCTGCCGGCGCCCGTTACCCGTTCAGGAACCGCGCCGGTTGCCCGTATCGTAGCGCAGCCCGCGCGACGCTGCCGGCACCGGCCTGCGACAATCGATCGCAGCCGGCATCTCGAAAACAAAAAGGGCCAAGCAATTGCTCGGCCCCTTTCAGATACTGCTGCGTACCGGAAGCTTACTCAGCTTCTTGCACGTTTTCCGTTTCGTCGACTTCCGGACGGTCGAGCAGTTCGACCAGTGCCATCGGTGCGTTGTCGCCCACGCGGAAGCCGAACTTCAGCACGCGCAGGTAGCCGCCCGGGCGGTTCGCGAAACGCGGGCCGAGGACGTCGAACAGCTTCGCGACCGAGTCACGATCGCGCAGGCGGTTGAACGCCAGGCGACGGTTTGCCAGCGACGGCTTCTTGCCGAGCGTGATCAGCGGCTCGACGACTTTACGGAGTTCCTTCGCCTTCGGCAGCGTCGTCTTGATGACTTCGTGCTCGATCAGCGAGTTGGACATGTTACGGAGCATAGCCAGACGGTGGCTGCTCGTGCGATTCAGTTTCCGCAGACCATGACGATGGCGCATTTCAGTTTCCTTGATTCAAAGTTTTGATCCAGCTCTTCTATCGCACCTCGGAGGGTGCACGGGCCGGTAACGAAAAAAAGCAAGATGCGGATTTTAAAGGAAAATCCGCATCCTTGCCAACTACAGCTATAGCGAGGCTACAACCGGGCTTACTTGTCGAGACCAGCCGGCGGCCAGTTCTCGAGCTTCATGCCCAGCGTGAGACCGCGCGAAGCGAGCACTTCCTTGATCTCGTTGAGCGACTTGCGACCGAGGTTCGGCGTCTTCAGCAGCTCGTTTTCCGTGCGCTGGATCAGATCGCCGATGTAGTAGATGTTCTCGGCCTTCAGGCAGTTCGCCGAACGAACCGTCAGCTCGAGATCGTCCACCGGACGCAGCAGGATCGGATCGATCTGCGGTGCACGCGACGGCGCTTCGGCTGCCGTTTCCGTGCCTTCCAGCGCCGCGAACACGGACAACTGGTCGACCAGGATGCGGGCCGACTGGCGGATCGCTTCTTCCGGCGTGATCACGCCGCTCGTCTCGATGTTCATCACGAGCTTGTCGAGGTCGGTACGCTGCTCGACACGTGCGCTCTCGACAGCGTAGCTCACGCGGCGAACCGGCGAGAACGATGCGTCGAGGACGATGCGGCCGATGATCTTGGCCGTGTCTTCGCCGTAGCGACGGACGTTGCCGGGCACATAGCCGCGACCCTTTTCGATCTTGATCTGAACGTCGAGCTTGCCACCCTTCGACAGGTGCGCAATCACGTGATTCGGATTGATGACTTCGCAATCGTGAGCCAGCTCGATATCGCCGGCCGTCACGACGCCTTCGCCTTCCTTGCGCAGCGTAACCGTCACTTCGTCACGGTTATGCAGCTTGAACACCACGCCCTTCAGGTTCAGCAGCAGGTTGACGACGTCTTCCTGCACGCCATCCAGCGTCGAGTACTCGTGCACCACGCCCGCGATCGTGACTTCGGTCGGCGCGTAGCCCACCATCGACGACAGCAGCACGCGGCGAAGCGCATTGCCCAAGGTGTGGCCGTAACCGCGTTCAAACGGTTCCATGACCACCCTCGCGTGGTTCTCGCCCAGCGATTCCACGGCGATGATCTTGGGTTTCAGCAAACTGGTTTGCATGGGCTTTCCTTTTCAATACCCTCGGCTCGTTACACCGATAAGGCTGACCGGTAACAACCAGAAAATAAACAGCCGAGGCCCCTCCTTGCGCAACGCAATCGGGGTACCTCGGCCGTCAATCGGATTAACGCGAATACAATTCGACGATCAGGCTTTCGTTGATGTCGCCTGCGATTTCAGCGCGTTCCGGCATTTGCTTGAACGTGCCTTCGAACTTCTTCGCATCGACTGCAACCCAGCTCGGCATGCCGCCTTGCTCGGCCAGCGACAGCGCTTCGACGATACGCGCCTGCTTCTTCGCCTTTTCGCGGATCGCGATGACGTCACCCGCCTTCACTTGCTGCGACGGGACGTTTGCGACGACGCCGTTCACGGTGATCGACTTGTGGCTCACCAGCTGACGCGCTTCAGCGCGGGTCGAGCCGAAACCCATGCGATACACGACGTTGTCGAGGCGCGATTCGAGCAGTTGCAGCAGGTTTTCACCCGTGTTGCCCTTGCGGCGATCGGCTTCAGCGAAGTAACGACGGAACTGACGTTCCAGCACGCCGTAGATACGCTTGACCTTCTGCTTTTCGCGCAGCTGCGTACCGTAGTCGGACGTACGTGCGCCCGAGGTACGGCCGTGCTGACCCGGCTTGCTGTCGAGCTTGCACTTGTCGGCGAGCGAGCGGCGCGCGCTCTTCAGGAACAGGTCGGTGCCTTCACGGCGGGACAGCTTGGCTTTGGGGCCGATATAACGTGCCACTTTGCATTCCTTTATCAATCAGTCACGCGGATCGGAATCCGCGCTAGTCCGCTCCCTTTGGGGCGAACGGTGGGCTTAGTCAATCAAAAAAGCAACGCCCGTCGACGCTGAGCGGCGACAGGCAATGCGCTAGCACGAGCGTGCCAGCACATCCTTAGATACGACGACGCTTCGGCGGGCGGCAGCCGTTGTGCGGAATCGGGGTGACGTCCGAAATCGCGGTGATCTTGATGCCGAGGCCGTGCAGTGCGCGCACTGCCGACTCGCGACCCGGGCCCGGGCCCTTGATCCGCACTTCCAGATTCTTCACGCCGTATTCCATCGCGACGCGGCCAGCCGACTCGGCTGCGACCTGAGCAGCGAACGGCGTCGATTTGCGCGAGCCCTTGAAGCCCTGACCGCCCGACGTCGCCCATGCCAGAGCGTTGCCTTGGCGATCGGTGATCGTGATGATCGTGTTGTTGAACGACGCGTGAACGTGAACCACGCCTTCAGCGACGTTCTTCTTAACCTTCTTGCGAACGCGTTGCGCCGCGGTGTTCGAAGCCTTAGCCATTACGTTTTCCTGTAACTGTCAGTTCCGCTTACTTCTTCAGCGCTTGCGCTGCACGACGCGGACCCTTGCGGGTACGTGCGTTCGTACGCGTACGCTGACCGCGCATCGGCAGGCCCTTGCGATGACGGACGCCGCGGTAGCAACCGAGGTCCATCAGGCGCTTGATGTTCATCGTCACTTCACGGCGCAGATCGCCTTCGACGACAAACTTGCCTACTTCTTCACGCAGCTTTTCCAGGTCTGCGTCGGTCAGATCCTTGACCTTCTTCGAAAAATCGACGCCAGCTGCCACGCAGATGCTGCGCGAACGGGTGCGGCCGATACCGAAGATAGCCGTCAGGCCGATCTCGGTATGCTGGTGATTCGGGATGTTAACCCCTGCGATACGAGCCATTGTTTTTCCTCAAACAAAAAGCGCAAACAAACGCGCGGTCAGCCTTGGCGCTGCTTGTGGCGCGGATCCGAGCTGCAGATCACGCGAACGACGCCTTTGCGCTTGATGATCTTGCAATTGCGGCAAATGCGCTTAACCGATGCCATCACTTTCATGATAATACCCTTTTTTCAAATCACTTCGCCCGGAACACGATCCGCGCACGAGACAGATCGTAAGGCGTCAATTCAACCGTCACCTTGTCGCCCGGCAGGATGCGGATGTAGTGCATCCGCATCTTCCCGGAAATATGCCCCAACACGACATGGCCGTTTTCCAGCTTCACGCGGAAGGTCGCATTCGGGAGGTTTTCAATCACCTCACCCTGCATCTGGATTACATCGTCTTTGGCCATAGTCCTTTCAACGCATCGGGATGTTGCCGCCCTTGAAGTTTGCCTTCTTGAGCAGCGACTCATACTGTTGCGACATAACGTACGACTGCACCTGCGCCATAAAGTCCATCGTGACGACGACAATGATCAGCAGCGACGTTCCACCAAAATAAAACGGCACGTTCCAGCGCAGCACCAGGAATTCCGGCAGCAGACACACGAAGACGATGTAGATCGCACCGGCCAGCGTCAGACGCGTGAGGATGCGGTCGATATATCGCGCGGTCTGATCGCCCGGACGGATGCCCGGAACAAACGCGCCGCTCTTCTTCAGGTTATCCGCGGTCTCCCTGCTGTTGAACACCAGTGCGGTGTAGAAGAAGCAGAAAAACACGATCGCCAGCGTGTACAGCAGCACATACACCGGCTGGCCCGGCTTCAGCGCTTCCGCAACGTTATGCAACGTATTGGAAATCCAGCTTCCCGTCGGCTGACCGGTACTGAACCAGCCGAGAATCGTTGCCGGGAACAGAATGATCGACGATGCGAAGATCGGCGGAATCACGCCCGACATGTTCAGCTTCAGCGGCAGATGCGACGACTGCCCACCGTAGATCTTGTTGCCGACCTGGCGCTTCGCGTAGTTCACGAGGATCTTGCGCTGACCGCGTTCGATGAACACGACCAGGTAAGTCACCGCGGCGATCAGAACGACGATGATGATCGCCGAAATGATGCTCATCGAACCCGTACGCACCAGTTCGAACAACCCACCCACGGCATTCGGGAACCCTGCTGCGATCCCGCCGAAGATGATGATCGAGATACCGTTGCCCAGACCACGCTCGGTAATCTGCTCGCCGAGCCACATCAGGAACATCGTGCCCGTTACCAGCGTCACGACCGTCGTCAGACGGAACAGCATGCCGGGATCGGTGACGAGGCCCGGCTGATTTTCCAGCGCAGCCGCGATACCGAACGCCTGGAAGGTCGCGAGCACCACGGTGAAATACCGCGTGTACTGCGTGATCTTCCGTTGCCCTGCCTGCCCTTCCTTCTTCAGCGCCTCGAGCTGCGGCGAAACGATCGCCAGCAACTGCATGATGATCGACGCCGAGATGTACGGCATGATCCCCAGCGCAAAGATCGTGAAGCGGGAAAGTGCGCCACCCGAGAACATGTTGAACATGCCCAGGATGCCGCCCGCCTGGCTCTGGAACAGCTTGGCCAGTTGATCCGGATCGATGCCCGGCACGGGAATGTGCGCGCCGATGCGATAGACGATCAGCGCCAGGAGCAGGAACATCGCTCGCCGGCGCAGATCGCCGAATTTCGCCGTGCTTCGACCGGGTTTTGCAAGACTCGGGCTGTTAGCCAAGTACCTTCTCCGATGAATGCAAGTGACGACGCGCTACGCGTGTCACTCGGCGAACGAACCGCCAGCCGCTTCGATCGCAGCGCGCGCACCCTTGGTGGCACCGAGACCCTTCACGACGATCTTGCGCTTCAGTTCGCCCGTCGCGATGATCTTTGCGCTCTTCGTCAGCTCGCCGACCAGGCCGGCTTGCTTCAGTGCGAGCAGATCGATTTCGTCGACCGGCAGCTTCTCGAGGTCGCCCAGGCGCACTTCACCGACGAATTCCTTCGTCAGCGACGTGAAGCCGCGCTTCGGCAGACGACGTTGCAGCGGCATCTGACCGCCTTCGAAACCGACTTTGTGGAAGCCGCCCGAACGCGATTTCTGACCCTTGTGACCACGGCCAGCCGTCTTGCCGAGGCCCGAACCGATGCCACGACCGACGCGACGCTTGGCGTGCTTGGCGCCAGCGGCCGGCTTCAGGTTATTCAATTCCATATCAACTCCTTGATCCGTAGGGCCGCTTACGCGATGACCTTAACGAGGTACGAGACCTTGTTGATCATGCCGCGGACCGCCGGCGTGTCCTGCAGCTCGCTAACCGAGTTGAGTCGGCGCAGGCCCAGGCCACGCACGGTCGCGCGGTGCGATTCGCGGGTCCCGATCAGGCTCTTGACGAGCTGAACCTTGACAGTTTTTTCAGACATGGTGACCACCCGGGCTTAGCCCAAAATTTCTTCGACGGACTTGCCGCGCTTCGCCGCGATGTCTGCCGGGGTCGACTGCTTGCGCAGGCCGTCCAGCGTGGCGCGAACGAGGTTGTACGGGTTCGTCGAACCGTGGCTCTTCGCCACGACGTTCTGAACGCCCATCACGTCGAACACTGCGCGCATCGGGCCACCGGCGATCACGCCCGTACCTGCCTTCGCCGGAGCGAGGAGGACGGCCGATGCGCCGTGCTTGCCGTGCACTTCGTGTTGCAGCGTGCCGTTCTTGAGCGGCACCTTGAACATGTTGCGGCGAGCTTGTTCCATTGCCTTCTGGACAGCGACCGGCACTTCCTTCGCCTTGCCCTTGCCCATACCGATGCGGCCATCGCCGTCGCCGACCACGGTCAGTGCGGCGAAGCCGAGAATACGGCCACCCTTCACGACCTTGGTCACGCGGTTGACCGAAATCATCTTTTCGCGAAGGCCGTCGTCGCGCTCGTCAGCCTGAACTTTCGCTTGCATCTTTGCCATGACGAATTCCTTCCTTAGAACTTGAGCCCAGCTTCGCGAGCTGCCTCAGCCAGCGCCTTGACGCGGCCGTGGTAGCGGAAGCCCGAGCGATCGAAGGCGACGGATTCGATGCCGGCAGCCTTTGCCTTCTCGGCAATACGCTTGCCGATCAGCGTCGCGGCATTCACGTTGCCGCCCTTGCCCGACTTGTCGGCCAGTTCAGCGCGCACTTCAGCTTCGAGCGTCGACGCGCTGGCGAGCACCTTGGTGCCGCAGGGCGAGAACACTTGAGCGTAGATGTGCGTGTTCGTGCGATGCACGGCGAGACGCGCGACCTGCAGCTCAGCGATCTTGATACGCGTCTGGCGAGCGCGGCGCAGGCGAGATTGAGTCTTATCCATGATTGCGCACCCTTACTTCTTCTTCGTTTCTTTGAGGATCACAACCTCGTCGGCATAACGCACGCCCTTGCCCTTGTAGGGCTCCGGCGGACGGTAACCGCGGACTTCCGCAGCCACTTGACCGACTTGTTGCTTGTTGATCCCCTTGATCACGATTTCGGTTTGCGTCGGGGTTTCAGCCTTGACGCCTTCCGGCATCTGGTGCACCACCGGGTGCGAGAAACCCAGCGACAGGTTCAGCTTGTCGCCTTGCGCTTGCGCACGGTAACCGACGCCAACCAGCGTCAGCTTGCGCTCGAAACCCTTGGTCACGCCGTGCACGGCATTCGCGATGATCGCGCGCATCGTGCCCGACAGTGCATTTGCTTCGCGGCTTTCGTCGACCGGCGACAGATTCAGCGTGCCGTCGTTGTTCGCCACGTTCACGAGCGGATTGATCGCTTGCGTGATGGTGCCCAGCGGGCCCTTGACGGTGATCGCACCGTCGGCCAGCTTGACTTCCGCGCCTTGCAGCGCGATCGGGCTCTTACCTACTCGAGACATGTTTCTCTCTCCTCGGCTTTAAGCGACGTAGCAGATGACTTCGCCGCCGACGCCGGTAGCGCGCGCCTTGCGGTCGGTCATCACGCCCTTCGGCGTCGACACGATTGCCACACCGAGGCCGTTCATGACCTGCGGAATGTCGTTACGGCCGCGGTACACGCGCAGACCAGGCTTCGACACGCGCTCGAGGCGTTCGATGACCGGGCGACCTGCGTAGTACTTCAGCGCGATATTCAGTTCGGACTTCGCACCTTCCGCCTTCACGGCGAAATCGTCGATATAACCTTCGTCCTTCAGGACTTGCGCGATTGCAACCTTGACCTTCGACGAGGGCATCGCGACCGATACCTTCTCGACCATCTGCGCGTTGCGGATGCGAGTCAGCATATCGGCGATAGGATCACTCATGCTCATTTACGTTTCTCCTATTACCAGCTCGCCTTGGTCAGGCCAGGAATCTCGCCACGGAATGCGATTTCACGAATCTTGTTACGCGCGAGGCCGAATTTACGGAACGTGCCACGCGGACGGCCCGTGATCGCGCAGCGGTTGCGCTGGCGGGTCGGGTTTGCGTTGCGGGGCAGTTGCTGCAGCTCCAGGCGTGCTTCGTAGCGCTCTTCTTCCGACTTGCTTTGGTCTTCGACGATCGCCTTCAGCGCTTCGCGCTTTGCTGCGAACTTCGCGACCAGGCGGGCGCGCTTCTTTTCACGTTCGATCAGTGCCAGTTTAGCCACGGTAACCTCAGTTTCTGAACGGGAACTTGAAGCTGGCGAGCAGAGCCTTTGCTTCGTCGTCGGTCTTCGCAGTCGTCGTGATGCTGATGTTCAGCCCACGCAGTGCGTCGATCTTGTCGTAATCGATTTCGGGGAAAATGATCTGCTCTTTCACACCGATGTTGTAGTTGCCACGGCCATCGAAAGCACGACCCGACACACCGCGGAAGTCACGCACGCGGGGCAGGGCAACCGTCACGAAACGGTCGAGGAATTCGTACATCGCGCGGCCACGCAGCGTCACCATCGCGCCGATCGGGTAACCCTGGCGGATCTTGAAGCCAGCGATTGCCTTGCGGGCCTTCGTGACGACCGGCTTCTGGCCGGCGATCTTCGTGAGGTCGCCAACGGCGTTCTCGATGATCTTCTTGTCAGCGATCGCTTCGCCAAGACCCATGTTCAGCGTGATCTTGGTGATGCGCGGCACTTCCATGACCGACTTGTAACCGAACTTCTCGATCAGGCCGGGCACAACCTTTTCTTTGTAAAACTCTTGAAAACGAGCCATTTTTTACTCCGCTGCGTCAGGCGCTCAGTACGGCACCGGTCGTCTTCAGGAAGCGAACCTTCTTGCCTTCCTCGACCTTGATGCCAACACGCGACGCCTTGCCATTCGCGTCGACCAGTGCGACGTTCGAAATATGCAGGGGCATCGTCTTCGCTTCCACGCCGCCCGTCGTACCCTTCATCGGGTTCGGCTTCACATGCTTCTTGACGAGGTTGATACCTTCAACCGTCACATGTTCAGCACCGACAGCCAGCACGACGCCGCGCTTGCCCTTGTCCTTGCCAGTGACGACGATGACTTCGTCACCTTTGCGAATCTTGTTCATCGCGACTCCTTACAGCACTTCCGGCGCCAGCGAAACGATCTTCATGAATCGTTCGCTACGCAGCTCACGCGTCACCGGCCCGAAGATACGGGTGCCGATCGGCTCGAGCTTGTTATTCAAAAGCACAGCGGCGTTGCCGTCGAACTTGATCAGCGAGCCGTCTTGACGGCGCACGCCCTTGGCGGTGCGGACCACCACGGCGTTGTAAATTTCGCCTTTCTTCACGCGCCCGCGCGGCGTTGCCTCTTTGACGCTCACCTTGATGATGTCGCCAATGCCGGCATAACGACGCTTCGAGCCGCCGAGCACCTTGATGCACAGGACTTCACGTGCACCCGTGTTGTCGGCTACTTCGAGCCGAGATTCGGTCTGGATCATGGTTTGTCTTTCCCAACTTAATCCGGATGCACCACCATGATGCATTCGGTCAGTCTTGGTCCCGTCAGCCAATCGGCTGCTTGGGTTGGAACAGCAGCGACGGCAAACGAAACCCGCCATCGCAATTCGGTGAATCTTTCGGACAGGCAGGCGCCAGTCCGCTTCCCCCACCAACTTCGCCCGCGACGGGGCTCCCATAAAGAGGGAAGACCGGGATTATAACAAATAATCCCGGTCACGCAAGCAAAAACTTTGCGATTTCAAGCACTTCGTGACGAAGTGCCCGTTACTGCCTACTGCGCTGCCCGCTTAGATGACACGAGCGGCTTCGACGAGGCGCGACACCGTCCAGGCCTTCGTCTTCGAAACAGGACGCGTTTCCTGGATTTCGACGAGATCGCCTTCGTTGTAGGTGTTCGCTTCATCGTGCGCGTGGTACTTCTTCGAACGCACGACATACTTGCCGTAGATCGGGTGCTTGACGCGGTGCTCGATCAGCACGGTGACGGTCTTGTCCATCTTGTTGCTGACGACCCGACCGACCAGCGTCCGCTTCAGCGAGGTTTTCACGCTATCGTTCATTTCTGGTTCGCCTTCTGAGTCATGACGGTCCGCACACGTGCGATGTCGCGACGAACCTTCTTCAGCTGGCTCGTGTTCGTGAGCTGCTGGGTCGCGAGTTGCATGCGCAGGCCGAATTGCGCCTTCAGCAGGTCCGCCAGCTCCTTGTTGAGCGCGGCCTGGTCTTTCTGGAGAAGTTCGGAAGCCTTCATGTTTTCTCCTTAGGCGCCGAGCTGGCGCACGATGAATGCCGTCTTCAGCGGCAGCTTGGCTGCAGCCAGACGGAACGCTTCGCGTGCCAGTTCTTCGGTTACGCCGTCCATTTCATAGAGCATCTTGCCCGGCTGAATCTCGGCGACGTAGTACTCCGGGTTACCCTTACCGTTACCCATACGCACTTCGGCCGGCTTCTGCGAAATCGGCTTGTCCGGGAAGATCCGGATCCAGATGCGGCCGCCACGCTTGATGTGACGCGTCATTGCACGACGCGCCGCTTCAATCTGACGTGCGGTCAAACGACCGCGACCGATCGCCTTCAGGCCGAATTCACCGAACGACACTGCGTTGCCGCGCGTCGCCTTGCCGGTGTTACGACCCTTCTGCTCTTTACGATACTTTCTGCGTTTCGGTTGCAGCATCGTTATTCTCCAGTCTTGCCGTCTTCGGGCTTGCCGGCGCCACGGCGCGGTGCGCCACGACGAGCACCCGGAGCGCCGCCTTCGCCGTCACGGCGCGGACGACGGTCGCCCGGACGCGCATTGCGACGCGGACGCTTGTCTTCGGCTACTTCTTCCACCACCGGTGCGTCGTTGCGGCCGAGCGTATCGCCCTTGTAGACCCACACCTTGACGCCGATGATCCCGTAAGTCGTCTTCGCTTCCGAAGTCGCGTAGTCGATATCAGCACGCAGCGTGTGAAGCGGCACGCGACCTTCGCGATACCACTCCGTACGAGCGATTTCGATACCGTTCAGACGGCCTGCGCTCATGATCTTGATGCCTTGGGCACCCAGACGCATCGCGTTCTGCATCGCACGCTTCATCGCGCGACGGAACATGATCCGGCGCTCGAGCTGTTGCGTGATCGAGTCGGCGATCAGCTGAGCATCGGTTTCCGGCTTGCGGATTTCCTCGATGTTGACGTGAACCGGCACGCCCATGCGGCGCTGCAGTTCCGTCTTCAGCTGTTCGATATCCTCGCCCTTCTTGCCGATGACCACGCCCGGACGCGAGCTGTAAATCGTGATGCGCGCGTTCTTCGCCGGACGCTCGATGACGACCCGACCGACCGAAGCGTTCTTCAGCTTCTTCTTCAGGTATTCACGAACACCGATGTCTTCCTGCAGCATCGCCGCGAAATTGTTGTTGTTCGCGTACCAACGCGAAGCCCAATTGCGGCTGACAGCCAGGCGGAAGCCAGTCGGATGAATTTTCTGTCCCATCGTATGGCTCCTTAATTCCCGACCGTCACAGTGATGTGACAGGATTGCTTCTCGATGCGGTTACCGCGGCCCTTGGCGCGCGCGGTGAAACGCTTGAGCGATGCAGCCTTGTCGACGTAGATGCTCTTGATCTTGAGCTCGTCGATATCAGCGCCTTCGTTGTGCTCCGCATTCGCGATTGCCGACAGCACAACCTTCTTCACGATGCCAGCCGCCTTCTTCGGCGAGAACGTCAGGACGTTCAGCGCCTTGTCGACCGGCAAACCGCGGATCTGGTCAGCCACAAGGCGCGTTTTCTGCGCCGAGATGCGGGCACCGCGATGAATTGCTTTCACTTCCATCTTGATTGCCCCTTATTTCTTGGCCTTCTTGTCGGCCGCGTGACCCTTGAACGTACGGGTCAGTGCGAACTCGCCAAGCTTGTGGCCGACCATGTTTTCCGAGATGTACACCGGAACGTGTTGACGGCCGTTGTGAACAGCGATCGTCAGGCCGATGAAATCCGGCAGAATCGTCGAGCGACGCGACCAGGTCTTGATCGGCTTTTTGTCGCGCGAAGCTGCAGCCGCCTCAACTTTCTTCAGCAAATGGGCGTCGCAGAACGGACCTTTTTTTACAGAACGTGCCATTGCCTACTCCTTAACGCTTGTGACGGCGCTGGACGATCATCGTCGTCGTGCGCTTGTTGCTGCGGGTGCGGTAACCCTTAGCCGGCGTACCCCACGGGCTCACCGGGTCGCGACCTGCAGCCGTCTTGCCCTCACCACCACCGTGCGGGTGATCAACCGGGTTCATCGCAACGCCACGCACCGTCGGGCGGATACCGCGCCAGCGGTTCGCGCCAGCCTTGCCGATCTGGCGCAGGCTATGCTCTTCGTTGCCGACTTCACCGATCGTTGCACGGCACTCGATGTGCACGCGGCGGATTTCGCCCGAACGCAGACGAACCTGCGCGTAGACGCCTTCACGTGCCAGCAGCATGGCCGACGTGCCAGCCGAACGCGCCATTTGCGCGCCCTTGCCCGGCAGCATCTCGATGCAGTGGATCGTCGTACCGACCGGAATGTTGCGGATCGGCAGCGTGTTGCCTGCACGGATCGGCGCTTCCGAACCCGACATCAGCTGTTGGCCGACGGTCAGGCCCTTCGGGGCGATGATGTAGCGACGTTCGCCGTCTGCGTAGAGCACCAGCGCGATGTTCGCGCTACGGTTCGGGTCGTACTCGAGACGCTCGACCTTTGCCGGGATGCCATCCTTCGTGCGACGGAAATCGACGATACGGTAGTGCTGCTTGTGACCACCACCCTTGTGACGCGTGGTGATACGACCGTTGTTGTTACGGCCGGCGGTCGAGCTCTGCGAGTCGAGCAGTGCCGCGTACGGCTTGCCCTGGTGCAGGTTCTTGTTGACCACCTTGACCATCGCGCGGCGACCCGGCGATGTCGGCTTAACTTTCACGATTGCCATGATTACTTGGCCTCCGCTTCAAAGTTGATTTCCTGGCCGGGCTTCAGGCAAACGTACGCCTTCTTCACGTCCTTGCGGCGGCCCATCGAACGGCCGAAGCGCTTTTGCTTGCCCTTCTGAACCAGCACGTTGACCGAATCAACTTCAACCTTGAACAGCAGCTCGACAGCCGCCTTCACTTCCTGCTTCGTGGCATCCGGTGCGACTTCGAACACGACTTGCTCGTTCTTGTCGGCAACCAGCGTCGCCTTTTCCGAGATCACCGGTGCGAGCAGGACCTGCATCAAACGATGATCGTTCTTGCGAATCTCGCTCATGACAGCAACTCCTCGATCTGGGCGACCGCAGCCTTCGTGACCAGCACTTTCTTGAAGTAGATCAGCGACAGCGGGTCAGCGTAGCGCGGCTCGACAATCGCCACGTGCGGCAGGTTGCGCGAAGCCAGGTACAGGTTCTCGTCGACCGTGTCCGTGATGATCAGAACGGAGTCGAGACCCATGGTCTTGAATTTGTCGGCCAGCAGCTTGGTCTTCGGCGCTTCGAGGATGATGTCCTCGACGACCGACAGACGGCCTTCACGGGCCAGCTGCGAGAAGATCGAGCAGAGACCTGCGCGATGCATCTTCTTGTTGACCTTGTGCGAGAAGTTTTCTTCCGGCGAATTCGGGAAGATACGACCACCGCCACGCCACAGCGGGCTCGACGACATACCGGCACGAGCGCGGCCCGTACCCTTCTGGCGCCACGGCTTCTTGGTCGTGTGCTTGACTTGCTCACGGTCCTTCTGTGCGCGGTTACCCTGGCGAGCATTCGCCTGGTAAGCGACGACGACCTGGTGGATCAGCGCTTCGTTGTAGTCACGACCGAACACGACGTCCGATGCGTTGACCACTGCACCTTCCTGACCATTTTCGTTCAGGAGCTTGAGTTCCATTATTTCGCCCCCTTGGTCTTGACGGCCGGCGTCACGAAGACCTTGCCGCCCTTCGCGCCCGGAATCGCACCCTTCACGAGCAGCAGCTTGCGCTCTGCGTCGATACGAGCGATTTCGAGGTTCTGCACCGTCACCGTCACGTCACCCATGTGACCCGTCATGCGTTTACCCGGGAAAACACGACCCGGATCCTGCGCCATACCGATCGAGCCCGGCACGTTGTGCGAGCGCGAGTTACCGTGCGTGGCACGGCCGGAGGAGAAGTTGTAACGCTTGATCGTACCGGCGTAGCCCTTACCGATCGACACGCCTTGCACGTCGACCTTCTGGCCCACTTCGAAAAGATCTGCACCGACCACGGCGCCATTCGACAGCTCGGCTGCCTTGGCCGCGTCAATGCGGAATTCCTTGAGGATTTCACCGGCTTCGACACCGGCTTTGGCGAGATGACCTGCCAGCGGCTTCGTCACGCGCGATGCGCGGCGGGAGCCGAATGCAACCTGCACGGCCGTGTAGCCGTCGGTTTCAACAGTCTTGATCTGCGTCACGCGGTTGTCCGACACGTCCAGCACGGTGACGGGAATCGAATCCCCTTCCGCCGTGAAGATACGGGTCATGCCAACCTTGCGACCTACGAGTCCAAGGCTCATCATTTTCTCCATTCCCGACTGCGATTGGTCGGGGCTGATTTACAAAATGCCGGGCACGCAAGGCCCAGCTTTTTTACGCGAATACGCGAAAAGCCAAGCAGTATAGCCCGACTCTGCGATTTCCGCAAGCAATACAAAGACTTAGCGCCACCCGACACGCCGGGCGGCGCTGGAAGCCTTACTGCAGCTTGATTTCCACGTCGACGCCAGCCGGCAGATCGAGCTTCATCAGCGCGTCGACGGTCTTGTCCGTCGGATCGACGATGTCCATCAGGCGCTGGTGGGTACGGATTTCGAGCTGATCGCGCGACGTCTTGTTGACGTGCGGCGAACGCAGGATGTCAAAACGCTGAATGCGCGTCGGCAGCGGCACCGGGCCACGGACGATTGCGCCAGTCCGCTTCGCGGTATCGACGATTTCGGCGGCCGATTGATCGATCAGACGATAGTCGAAAGCCTTCAGGCGAATGCGGATTTTCTGTTGCTGCATGACAATTCCTTGAAAAGAGCGAGGCGATGTTGCATCGCCGGACACTAAAAGAACGTGAAACATGACGCCAGCGGGGAGCGAAGCATCAGGTTCCGGACGGTACTTCCACTGCTAAGCCCGCGATTCTACACGAAAATTCGCGGTGGTGGTGCGCGTTTGTCGATGCTGCGCTTCGTACGCCACAAAGAAAAACCGGGTGCCAGATCGAACTGGACACCCGGTTTCGGCGGTACGCAGTTGCTTACCGCGGAATCGCGGACCCCGGAGGGATCCGCGGATCGTCGATATTACTCGATGATCTTGGCGACGACGCCGGCGCCGACGGTACGGCCGCCTTCGCGAATCGCGAAGCGCAGACCTTCTTCCATCGCGATCGGAGCGATCAGCTTCACCGTGATCGACACGTTGTCGCCCGGCATCACCATTTCCTTGTCCTTCGGCAGCTCGATCGAGCCCGTCACGTCCGTCGTACGGAAGTAGAACTGCGGACGGTAGTTGTTGAAGAACGGCGTGTGACGGCCGCCTTCATCCTTGCTCAGCACGTACACTTCAGCCGTGAAGTGCGTGTGCGGCGTGATCGAACCCGGCTTCGCCAGAACCTGGCCACGCTCCACGTCTTCACGCTTCGTGCCGCGCAGCAGGATACCCACGTTGTCGCCTGCCTGACCTTGGTCCAGCAGCTTGCGGAACATTTCCACGCCCGTGCAGGTCGTCTTCACCGTCGGCTTGATACCGACGATTTCGATTTCCTCGCCGACCTTGATGATGCCGCGCTCGACACGACCCGTCACCACCGTACCGCGGCCCGAGATCGAGAACACGTCTTCCACCGGCATCAGGAACGCGCCGTCAACCGCACGCTCCGGCGTCGGGATGTACGTGTCCAGTGCGTCTGCCAGGTTCATGATCGCCACTTCGCCCAGCTCACCCGTGTCGCCTTCCAGCGCCAGCTTCGCCGAACCCTTCACGATCGGCGTGTCGTCGCCCGGGAAGTCGTACTTCGACAGCAGTTCGCGAACTTCCATCTCGACCAGCTCGAGCAGTTCCGCGTCGTCAACCATGTCGCACTTGTTCAGGAACACGATGATGTACGGAACGCCAACCTGACGCGCCAGCAGGATGTGCTCACGCGTTTGCGGCATCGGGCCGTCTGCTGCCGAGCAAACCAGGATCGCGCCGTCCATCTGCGCCGCGCCCGTGATCATGTTCTTCACGTAGTCAGCGTGGCCCGGGCAGTCGACGTGTGCGTAGTGGCGGTTAGCCGTTTCGTACTCGACGTGTGCCGTGTTGATCGTGATGCCGCGCGCCTTTTCTTCCGGTGCCGCGTCGATCTGGTCGTACGCCTTCGCTTCGCCGCCGAACTTCTTCGTCAGAACCGTCGTGATCGCTGCCGTCAGCGTCGTCTTGCCGTGGTCAACGTGACCAATCGTACCAACGTTCACGTGCGGCTTGGTCCGCTCAAACTTTTCTTTTGCCATGATTCTCTTCTTTCAAAAAATAATCGATTGAGAGCTACAGATTTACTTCGACTTCGCGCTGATGATCGCTTCGGCAACGTTGCGCGGAGCTTCAGCGTAGTGCTTGAACTCCATCGTGTACGTTGCACGACCTTGCGTCAGCGAGCGCAGCGAAGTCGAATAGCCGAACATTTCCGACAGCGGCACTTCGGCGCGCACGATCTTGCCGCCGCCAACCATGTCTTCCATGCCCTGGACGATACCGCGACGGCCCGACAGGTCGCCCATCACGTTGCCCATGTAGTCTTCCGGCGTCTCGACTTCGACAGCCATCATCGGCTCGAGGACGACCGGGTTCGCCTTGCGCATCGCTTCCTTGAACGCCATCGAACCGGCCATGCGGAACGCGTTTTCGTTCGAGTCAACGTCGTGGTACGAACCGAACGTCAGGTGAACCTTCACGTCGACGACCGGGAAGCCGGCCAGCACGCCCGACTTCAGCGTGTCCTGGATACCCTTGTCGACCGCCGGGATGTATTCACGCGGAATCACACCACCCTTGATCTCGTCGAAGAACTCGTAGCCCTTGCCTTGTTCGTTCGGCTCGAGCGTGATGACCGCGTGACCGTACTGGCCGCGACCACCCGACTGCTTGACGAACTTGCCGTCGACATCCTTCGCCGTCGAACGGATCGTTTCGCGGTACGCAACCTGCGGCTTGCCGACGGTCGCTTCCACGCCGAATTCACGCTTCATCCGGTCGACCAGAATTTCGAGGTGGAGCTCGCCCATGCCCGAAATGATGGTCTGGCCCGACTCTTCGTCGGTCTGCACGCGGAACGACGGGTCTTCCTGAGCCAGACGGTTCAGTGCGAGGCCCATCTTTTCCTGGTCGGCCTTGGTCTTCGGCTCGACCGCCTGCGAAATCACCGGCTCCGGGAACACCATGCGTTCGAGAACGATCGGGTTCGCCGGGTCGCACAGCGTGTCGCCCGTGGTGGCTTCCTTCAGGCCGACCGCCGCGGCGATGTCGCCTGCGCGGACTTCCTTGATTTCTTCACGCTGGTTCGCGTGCATCTGCAGAATACGGCCGAGGCGTTCCTTCTTGCCCTTGGTCGAGTTCAGCAGCGTGTCGCCCGAGTTGACGACGCCCGAGTACACACGGAAGAAGATCAGCTGGCCGACGAACGGGTCGGTCATGATCTTGAACGCGAGCGACGAGAACTTCTCGTCGTCCGACGCCTTGCGCTCTGCTTCTTCACCGTTCTCGAGCTCGCCCTTGACCGGCGGGATGTCGACCGGCGACGGCAGGAAGTCGATCACGGCGTCGAGCATACGCTGCACGCCCTTGTTCTTGAACGCGGTACCGCACAGCATCGGCTGGATTTCGCATGCGATCGTACGATCACGCAGCGCCTTGACGATGTCGGCTTCCGGCAGATCGCCTTCTTCCAGGTACTTGTTCATCAGGTCTTCGCTGGCTTCGGCAGCCACTTCGACCATCTTTTCGCGCCATTCCTTGCAGGTCTCGGCGAGTTCGGCCGGGATGTCGACGTAGTCGAACTTCGTGCCTTGCGACGCCTCGTCCCAAATGATCGCCTTCATCTTGATCAGGTCGACCACGCCCTTGAAGTTTTCTTCCGAGCCGATCGGCACCACGACCGGAACCGGGTTCGCCTTCAGGCGCAGACGGAGCTGGTCGTAGACCTTGAAGAAGTTCGCGCCGGTACGGTCCATCTTGTTGACGAACGCGAGACGCGGCACCTTGTACTTGTTCGCCTGACGCCACACCGTTTCCGACTGCGGCTGCACGCCGCCCACTGCGCAGTACACCATGCACGCGCCGTCGAGCACGCGCATCGAACGCTCCACTTCGATCGTGAAGTCGACGTGGCCCGGGGTGTCGATGATGTTGATGCGGTGTTCCGGATAGTTGCCGCCCATGCCCTTCCAGAAGGCCGTGGTAGCGGCGGACGTGATCGTGATGCCACGTTCCTGTTCCTGCTCCATCCAGTCCATCGTGGCTGCGCCGTCGTGGACTTCACCGATCTTGTGGTTCACACCGGTGTAAAACAGAATGCGCTCGGTCGTCGTCGTCTTGCCGGCGTCGATGTGAGCGCTAATACCGATATTGCGGTAGCGCTCGATAGGAGTCTTGCGAGCCACTTTGATCCTCTACTGGGATGACGTGATGCAGCCTTGCCGCATCACGCCTCAACACAAACGGGCGAGGCGCCTGAAAAGCGCACCCGCCCGGAATTTATTTCCGCAAACAGCCCAGCCAAGCGCTTAGAAACGGAAATGCGAGAACGCGCGGTTGGCTTCTGCCATGCGGTGAACTTCGTCGCGCTTCTTCATCGCGCCGCCACGGCCTTCGGCCGCTTCGGAGAGTTCACCTGCCAGGCGCAGGGCCATCGACTTCTCGCTGCGCTTCTTCGCAGCCTCACGCAGCCAGCGCATCGCCAATGCCATACGACGCGACGGGCGCACTTCGACCGGAACTTGATAGTTGGCACCACCAACGCGACGGCTCTTCACTTCGACCACCGGCTTCACGTTGTTGAGCGCAACCGTGAACACTTCCAGCGGGTCCTTGCCACCCTTGGTCTGGATTTGTTCGAATGCGCCATAAACGATGCGCTCTGCGACCGACTTCTTGCCGGACAGCATCAGCATGTTCATGAACTTGGCAACATCAACGTTGCCGAACTTCGGATCCGGCAACACTTCCCGCTTGGGGACTTCGCGACGACGCGGCATGATTCTTCCTTTACTTGTTCAGTTGGAGCTGGATTCAGCTCCGCGGCCACCAACAAACCCGATCACATCTTCACGACTAACCAGCTTGGCCGGGTGACCACTTACTCGACAGCACCGGCAATCCGGCACTCCCGCCTCGACCGCCCTGCGGCGATCCCTGATCAAAAACTGCTTACTTGGCAGCCTTTGCACGCTTCGCGCCGTACTTCGAGCGCGCTTGCTTACGGTCCTTGACGCCCTGGGTATCCAGCGAGCCGCGAACCATGTGGTAACGCACACCCGGCAAGTCCTTCACACGGCCGCCGCGGATCAGCACAACCGAGTGTTCCTGCAGGTTGTGGCCTTCACCGCCGATGTACGAAATCACTTCGAAGCCGTTCGTCAGACGAACCTTGGCGACCTTACGGAGTGCCGAGTTCGGCTTCTTCGGCGTCGTCGTGTACACACGGGTGCACACGCCGCGACGCTGGGGGCAGTCCTGCAGGGCCGGGCTCTTGCTCTTCGTCGTTTCCGACTGACGGCCTTTGCGAACCAGTTGGTTGATGGTTGGCATTGTTTATTCCTGAAATTGAACAAAATCTGCACATCGATTTCGGGCAAAGCGAGAATCGACGCACAGTTGACTTCCGAACCGGCGGATCGGGCGCGAACTTTCGAACGCGACGCGGCCTCCGAATACCGGAACCCAACATGATATTCCGGAAATACCAACGAAGTCAACGGCTTGCGTGATTTGCCGGCCGACCGCGCAGTCTATGGAAGGGGTCGGGACCCAGTGTCAAGCCGATTCGACGACGTCGATGATCTCGTCGCCGAAGCGCTCGAGCTTGCGCACGCCCATGCCGGGAATGTGACGCAGGTCGTCGATCGTCTCCGGCGCGTTGCGCGCGATTTCGGCGAGCGTCGCGTCGTGGAAGATCACGTAGGCCGGCACGCCGTCCGTCTTCGCGGTTTCCGCGCGCCACGCACGCAGCGCGTCCCAGCGTGCGCGCTCACGCGCGCCCATGCCGGCCGTCGGGTCGACCCGCGTGCCGCTGCGGCTCGACGACTGGCGCGTGCGCTGCGGCTTCACGTAGCGGCGCAGCGTGACCTTTTCCTCGTTCTTCAGCACCGGCTTCGCGGCCTCGGTGAGCACCAGCGCGCCGAAGCCGCCATGGTCGACCGCCAGGTAGCCGTACGCGACCAGTTGCCGGAAAATCGCGCGCCACTCGGGCTCGGACAGCGACGCGCCGATACCGAACGTGCTCAACTGGTCATGGCCGCGCTGCAGCACCTTCTCGGTGCGGCCGCCGCGCAGGATCTCGATCAGATGGCTCGCGCCGAAGTTGAAGCCGCTCGCGCGCTGCGCGCGGAACACGCACGACAGCGCCATCTGCGCCTCGCGCGTCGCGTCCCATGAATCGGGCGGCTCCAGGCACGTGTCGCAGTTGCCGCACGGCTGGCTCGCCTCGCCGAAGTAGTTCAGCAGCCGCACGCGGCGACACGAGATCGTCTCGCACAATCCGAGCAGCGCGTCGAGCTTCGACGTCTGCACGCGCTTGTGCGCGTCGTCCGCATCCGACTCGTCGATCATCTTGCGCTGCTGGACGACGTCGCCGAGGCCATACGCCATCCACGCGTTCGCGGGCATCCCGTCGCGGCCCGCGCGGCCGGTCTCCTGATAGTAGCCTTCGACGCTCTTCGGCAAATCGAGGTGGGCAACGAAGCGCACGTCGGGCTTGTCGATACCCATGCCGAACGCGATCGTCGCGCACATCACGATGCCCTCCTCGCGCTGGAACATTTCCTGGTGCTTCTGCCGCACCTCGAACTCCATCCCCGCGTGATACGGCAGCGCGCGCACGCCCTGCGCCTTCAGCCATTCGGCCGTTTCCTCGACCTTGCGGCGCGACAGGCAGTAGACGACGCCCGCATCCGTCGTGCCGTCGGCATTCGTGTGTTCGGCGCGGATGAAGTCGAGCAGTTGCGAGCGCGCGTTGTCCTTTTCGACGATCCGGTAGCGGATGTTCGGGCGGTCGAAGCTCGACACGAACACGCGTGCGTCATCGAGCGCGAGCCGATGGATGATCTCGTCGCGCGTGATCGCGTCGGCCGTGGCGGTCAGCGCGATGCGCGGCACCGACGGGAAGCGCTCGTGCAGCACCGACAGCTGGATGTATTCCGGACGGAAATCGTGCCCCCATTGCGACACGCAGTGCGCTTCGTCGATCGCGAACAGCCCGATCTTCGCGCGCTCGAGCAGGTCGAGGAAGCGCCCCGTCATCAACCGCTCCGGCGCGACGTACAGCAGGTCGATTTCACCTTCGCGCAGCGCGCGCTCGGTGGCTGCCGCCTCGGCGCCCGACAGTGTCGAATTCAGGTAGGCCGCGCGCACGCCGACTTCGCTCAACGCGGCGACCTGATCCTGCATCAGCGCGATCAGCGGCGACACGACGATGCCGGCGCCCTGCCCGGCCTCGCGGCGCAGCAGCGCGGGGATCTGGTAGCACAGCGACTTGCCGCCGCCCGTGGGCATCAGCACGAGGCAATCGCCGCCGCCGGCGACGTGCTCGACGATCTCGCCCTGCTGGCCGCGAAAGGCGGAATAACCAAAGACTTCGTCGAGTATTTCGAGGGCGCGGGACATGAATGAGACCAGGGACGGCTGAGCGATGACCGCAATTTTAACAACCCGCTCGCGCGACGCGTGGCGAATCGCAGGATGTTGGCCATTCGGTCAGGGTTCTTTCACGTGCATCACGAGCCTGTCGCCGCCATGCCGAAGGCGACCGCGAGGCATGCGCCGGCGCGGCACAGGCACGTCATGCGCGTGAACGAAGGACGAAAAAAAACCGCCCGGCAGAACCGGGCGGTTTCGGTGACAGCGATGATAGCAAGGCAACGCGGCTTTCGCCGCCCCGCGCTTACTCGGCTGCCGGGTGTTGCGGCTCTTCCGCCGGCGCGCTCGGCGTGCCGAAGTCGAATGCCTCTTCCGCTGCGATCTGGTCGAAACGCTCGCGATCCGACGATTCCTTCGCCTTGCGTGCCTTGTGGAACGCGAGACCCGTACCGGCCGGAATCAGACGGCCGACGATCACGTTTTCCTTCAGGCCGCGCAGATCGTCGCGCTTGCCCATGATCGCCGCTTCGGTCAGCACGCGGGTCGTTTCCTGGAACGATGCCGCGGAGATGAACGAGTCGGTCGACAGCGAAGCCTTCGTGATACCGAGCAGCACGTTGTCGTACGAAGCCGGGCGCTTGCCCTCGGCGATCATGCGATCGTTCTCGTCCAGCATGTCGGAACGCTCGACCTGTTCGCCCGGGATGAAGCGCGTATCGCCGTTGTCGGTGATCTGCACACGACGCAGCATCTGGCGAACGATCACCTCGATGTGCTTGTCGTTGATCTTCACGCCCTGCAGACGGTACACGTCCTGCACTTCGTCGACGATGTAGCGCGACAGCGCCTCGATACCCTGCAGACGCAGGATGTCGTGCGGATCGGCCGGACCGTCCACGATCATTTCGCCCTTGTTGACGACCTGGGCGTCGTGAACCAGAACCTGCTTTTCCTTCGCGATCAGGAACTCGTGCTGGTTGCCCTCGAGGTCCGTGATGACGAGACGCTGCTTGCCCTTCGTGTCCTTGCCGAACGATGTCGTACCGGTGACTTCCGCGAGAATGCCGGCATCCTTCGGCGAACGCGCTTCGAACAGTTCCGCCACCCGCGGCAGACCGCCGGTAATGTCACGCGTCTTCTGCGCTTCCGTCGGGATACGTGCGAGCACTTCACCGACCTGCACCTGCTGGCCATCCTTCACGGTGATCAGTGCGCCGACCTGGAAGCCGATCTGCACTGCGTGCTCCGTGCCCGGAATCTTCACTTCCTCGCCGTTCGCGTCGAGCAGCTTCACCTGCGGACGCACGCTCTTCGACGCCTGCGAACCGCGGCGCTTCACGTCGATCACGACCAGCGTCGACAGGCCCGTCACGTCGTCGATCTGCTTCGCGACGGTCACGCCTTCCTCGACGTTCTCGAACTTCACCGTACCACCGTACTCGGTGATGATCGGGCGCGTCAGCGGATCCCACGTGGCGAGCTGCGTGCCGGCCTTGATGATCGCGCCGTCGAGCTGCAGCAGCGTCGCGCCGTACGGCACTTTGTGACGCTCGCGCTCGCGACCGAAGTCGTCGGTGATCATCGCCTCGCCCGAACGGGAAATGACGATCTGCTCGCCCTTCGCGTTCGTGACGTAGCGCATCGTCGCCGTGAAGCGGACGATACCGTTGCTCTTCGCTTCGACCGACGAGGCCACTGCCGCACGCGACGCCGCGCCACCGATGTGAAACGTACGCATCGTCAGCTGCGTGCCCGGCTCGCCGATCGACTGCGCGGCGATCACGCCGACCGCTTCGCCGACGTTCACGAGCGAGCCGCGGCCAAGGTCGCGGCCGTAGCAGGCTGCGCACAGACCGTAACGCGTTTCGCAGGTCAGCGGCGTGCGCACGCGCACTTCGTCGATGCCGAGGCGTTCGATTTCCTCGACCGCCGTTTCGTCGAGCAGCGTGCCCGATTCGTACAGCGTTTCCTGCGTTTCCGGGTTCACGACGTCCGCCACCGCGACGCGGCCGAGGATACGGTCACGCAGCGCTTCGACGACTTCACCGCCTTCGACGAGCGCCTTCATCGCCACGCCGTTCGACGTGCCGCAATCGTCTTCCACCACGACCAGATCCTGCGTGACGTCGACGAGACGACGCGTCAGGTAACCCGAGTTCGCGGTCTTCAGTGCCGTATCAGCCAGACCCTTACGTGCACCGTGGGTCGAGATGAAGTACTGCAACACGTTCAGACCTTCGCGGAAGTTCGCGGTAATCGGCGTCTCGATAATCGAGCCGTCCGGCTTCGCCATCAGGCCACGCATGCCGGCCAGCTGACGAATCTGAACCGCCGAACCCCGGGCGCCCGAGTCGGCCATCATGTAGATCGAGTTGAACGACTCCTGGCGCGTCTCGTTGCCGTCGCGATCGATCACCGGCTCCGTCGACAGCTGCTCCATCATCGCCTTGCCGACCGCTTCCGACGTTGCCGACCAGATGTCGACCACGTTGTTGTAGCGTTCCTGCGCGGTGACGAGACCCGACATGTACTGGCGGTCGTACTCCTTCACCTTCTTCGCGGCGTCGCCGACGATCGTTTCCTTCTGCGGCGGCACGAGCATGTCGTCCACGCAGATCGAGATGCCGGCACGCGTCGCGAGACGGAAACCCGACTGCATCAGCTGGTCGGCGAACACGACCGTCGCACGCAGACCGCACTTGCGGAACGCCGTGTTGATCAGGCGCGAGATTTCCTTCTTCTTCAGCGGCTTGTTCAGCACCGAGAACGGCAGGCCGTGCGGCAGGATCTCCGACAGGATCGCGCGACCGACGGTCGTCGCGTACAGCGTGATCTTCGGCACGAATTCCGGCGCGCCTTCCGACGTGTCTTCGTTGCGGACCATTTCGGTGATCCGGACGTTGACGCGCGAGGCCAGCTCGACTTCCTTGTTCTCGTACGCGCGGATCACTTCCGACACGCCGGTAAACGACAGGCCTTCGCCCTTGCCGTTGATCGCTTCGCGGGTCGCGTAGTACAGACCCAGCACGATATCCTGCGACGGCACGATCGACGGATCGCCGTTGGCCGGGAACAGCACGTTGTTCGACGCGAGCATCAGCGTGCGCGCTTCCATCTGCGCTTCGAGCGACAGCGGCACGTGAACGGCCATCTGGTCGCCGTCGAAGTCGGCGTTGAACGCCGCGCAGACGAGCGGGTGCAGCTGGATCGCCTTGCCTTCGATCAGCACCGGCTCGAACGCCTGGATACCGAGACGGTGCAGCGTCGGCGCACGGTTCAGCATCACCGGGTGCTCGCGGATCACCTCTTCGAGGATGTCCCACACCACCGGCGTCTGGTTCTCGACTTCCTTCTTCGCAGCCTTGATGGTCGTGGCGACGCCCATCACTTCCAGCTTGTTGAAGATGAACGGCTTGAACAGCTCGAGCGCCATCAGCTTCGGCAGACCGCACTGGTGCAGCTTCAGCGTCGGGCCGACCACGATGACCGAACGGCCCGAGTAGTCGACGCGCTTGCCCAGCAAGTTCTGACGGAAACGACCGCCCTTGCCCTTGATCATGTCGGCGAGCGACTTCAGCGGACGCTTGTTCGCGCCCGTCATCGCCTTGCCGCGACGACCGTTGTCGAGCAGCGAGTCGACGGCTTCCTGCAGCATCCGCTTTTCGTTGCGGACGATGATTTCAGGCGCCTTCAGCTCGAGCAGACGCTTCAACCGGTTGTTTCGGTTGATCACGCGGCGATACAGGTCGTTCAGGTCCGACGTCGCGAAACGGCCGCCGTCCAGCGGCACGAGCGGACGCAGTTCCGGCGGCAGCACCGGCAGCACTTCGAGAATCATCCACTCGGGCTTGATGCCCGAGCGCTGGAATGCCTCGAGGACCTTCAGGCGCTTCGCGTACTTCTTGATCTTCGCTTCCGAGCCGGTGTTCTTCAGCTCGGTGCGCAGCGTCTCGACCTGCTCGTCGATGTTGATCGCGCGCAGCAGTTCACGCACGCCTTCCGCGCCCATTTCGGCACGGAATTCGTCGCCGTATTCCTCGACCTTGTTGTAGTAATCCTCTTCGGTCATGATCTGCCGCGCCTTCAGCGGCGTCATGCCCGGTTCGATGACCACATAGGCTTCGAAGTACAGCACGCGTTCGATGTCGCGCAGCGTCATGTCGAGCACCATGCCCAGACGCGACGGCAGCGACTTCAGGAACCAGATGTGCGCGACCGGCGAGGCCAGCTCGATGTGGCCCATCCGTTCGCGACGCACCTTCGCCAGCGTCACTTCGACGCCGCACTTCTCGCAGATCACGCCGCGGTGCTTCAGACGCTTGTACTTGCCGCACAGGCACTCGTAGTCCTTGATCGGCCCGAAGATCTTCGCGCAGAACAGACCATCGCGTTCCGGCTTGAACGTACGGTAGTTGATGGTCTCCGGCTTCTTCACTTCGCCGAACGACCACGAACGGATCTTGTCGGGCGAGGCCAGACCGATCTTGATCGCGTCGAAAACTTCTTCCTGTTGGACTTGCTTGAATAGATCGAGCAGAGCTTTCATTGCTTTCTCTCCGTAGTCCGATTAATTGCGGTCGAGATCGATATCGATACCGAGCGAGCGGATTTCCTTCACGAGCACGTTGAAGGATTCCGGCATGCCTGCATCGATCACGTGATCGCCCTTGACGAGGTTTTCGTACACCTTCGTCCGGCCGGTCACGTCGTCCGACTTCACCGTCAGCATTTCCTGCAGCACGTAGGACGCGCCGTACGCTTCGAGTGCCCACACTTCCATTTCACCGAAACGCTGGCCACCGAACTGCGCCTTACCGCCCAGCGGCTGCTGCGTGACGAGCGAGTACGGGCCGGTCGAACGCGCGTGCATCTTGTCGTCGACCAGGTGGTGCAGCTTCAGGTAGTGCATGTAGCCGAGCGTCACGCGACGTTCGAACATTTCACCCGTGCGGCCGTCGTACAGGCGGACCTGGTTCTTCGACGGGTTCATGCCGAGCTGTTCGGCGATGTCGTCCGGGAACGCGAGGTCGAGCATCTTGCCCATTTCTTCCTCGGTTGCACCGTCGAACACCGGCGTCGCGAACGGCACGCCTTCGCGCAGGTTCTTCGCGAGTTCGAGGATCTCGTCGTCGGTGAAGCTTTCCAGATCTTCCTGGCGGCCCGACTCGTTGTAGATCTTCGTCAGGAACGCGCGCAGTTCCTCGATCTTCGCCTGACGCTGCAGCATTTCGCCGATACGCCAGCCGAGGCCCTTCGCGGCCCAGCCGAGGTGCACTTCCAGAACCTGACCCACGTTCATCCGCGACGGCACGCCGAGCGGGTTCAGCACGACGTCTGCCGGACGGCCGTCGGCCATGTACGGCATGTCTTCGATCGGGACGATCTTCGACACGACACCCTTGTTACCGTGACGGCCCGCCATCTTGTCGCCAGGCTGCAGACGGCGCTTCACCGCGAGGTACACCTTGACCATCTTCAGCACGCCCGGCGGCAGTTCGTCGCCTTGCGTGAGCTTCTTGCGCTTCTCTTCGAACGCGAGGTCGAACTGGTGACGCTTCTCTTCGATCGAGTTCTTGATCGCTTCGAGCTGCGCCGCCGCTTCGTCGTCCGCGAGGCGGATGTCGAACCAGTGGTAATGGTCGAGGTCTTCCAGGTAAGCCTGGTCGATCTTCGTGCCCTTCGCGAGCTTCTTCGGACCGCCGTTCGCGACCTTGCCCACGAGCATGCGCGCGAGACGCTGGAACGCGTCGCCTTCCACGATGCGCAGCTGGTCGTTCAGGTCGAGACGGTAGCGCTTCAGTTCGTCGTCGATGATCTGTTGCGCACGCTTATCGCGCTGGATGCCTTCACGCGTGAACACCTGGACGTCGATCACCGTCCCGCTCATGCCCGACGGCACGCGCAGCGACGTGTCCTTCACGTCCGAAGCCTTCTCGCCGAAGATCGCGCGCAGCAGCTTCTCTTCCGGCGTCAGCTGGGTCTCGCCCTTCGGCGTGACCTTGCCGACCAGCACGTCGCCTGCTTCGACTTCCGCACCGATGTACACGATGCCCGATTCGTCGAGACGGCCGAGCTGGACTTCCGCCAGGTTCGAGATGTCGCGCGTGATTTCTTCCGGCCCGAGCTTCGTGTCGCGTGCAACGACGTTCAGCTCTTCGATGTGGATCGACGTGTAGCGATCGTCCGCGACGACCTTCTCCGAGATCAGGATCGAATCCTCGAAGTTGTAGCCGTTCCACGGCATGAACGCGATCAGCATGTTCTGGCCGAGCGCGAGCTCGCCCAGGTCCGTCGAGGCGCCGTCGGCCAGCACGTCGCCGCGCGAGACCTTGTCGCCCATCTTCACGATCGGACGCTGGTTGATGTTCGTGTTCTGGTTCGAACGCGTGTACTTGATCAGGTTGTAGATGTCGACACCGACTTCACCCGCGACCGCTTCGTCGTCGTTCACGCGAATCACGATACGGCCTGCGTCGACGTAGTCGACCACACCGCCGCGGAACGCCTGAACCGTCGTACCCGAGTCGACCGCGCAGGTGCGCTCGATGCCCGTACCGACGACCGGCTTTTCCGGACGCAGACACGGCACGGCCTGACGCTGCATGTTCGAACCCATCAGTGCGCGGTTCGCGTCGTCGTGCTCGAGGAACGGGATCAGCGACGCTGCCACCGACACGATCTGCGACGGCGCGACGTCCATGTACTGGATCCGGTCCGGCGTGACCATCATCGTTTCGCCGGCTTCGCGCGACGACACGAGTTCGTCGATCAGTCGGCCGTCTTCGTCGATCGCGGCGTTCGCCTGGGCGATCATGTAGCGACCTTCCTCGATCGCCGACAGGTAGTCGATCTGATCGGTCACCTTGCCGTCCACGACCTTGCGGTACGGCGTCTCGAGGAAGCCGTACTCGTTCAGGTGCGCATACAGTGCGAGCGAGTTGATCAGGCCGATGTTCGGACCTTCCGGCGTCTCGATCGGGCACACGCGGCCGTAGTGGGTCGGGTGCACGTCACGGACTTCGAAGCCTGCACGCTCGCGCGTCAGACCGCCCGGGCCCAGTGCGGAAACACGGCGCTTGTGCGTGATTTCCGACAGCGGGTTGGTCTGGTCCATGAACTGCGACAGCTGCGACGAACCGAAGAACTCGCGGATCGCCGACGAAATCGGCTTCGAGTTGATCAGGTCGTGCGGCATCAGGTTTTCGCTTTCGGCCTGGCCGAGGCGTTCCTTGACCGCGCGCTCGACACGCACGAGACCGGCGCGGAACTGGTTTTCCGCCAGTTCGCCGACGCAACGCACGCGACGGTTGCCGAGGTGGTCGATGTCGTCCACTTCGCCCTTGCCGTTACGCAGCTCGACGAGGATCTTGATCGTCGCGAGGATGTCGTCGTCCTGCAGCGTCATCGGGCCGACGATCTCGTCGCGGCCCACGCGGCGGTTGAACTTCATGCGGCCGACCTTCGACAGGTCGTACGCTTCTTCGCTGTAGAACAGCCGGTTGAACAGCGCCTCGACCGCTTCTTCGGTCGGCGGCTCGCCCGGACGCATCATGCGGTAGATCGCGATGCGCGCGGCCGTCTTGTCGGTCGTTTCGTCGACACGCAGCGTCGACGAGATGTACGGACCCTGGTCCAGATCGTTCGTGTAAAGCGTCTGGATGTCCTTGATGCCCGCTTCGCGCAGCTTCTCGAGCACGCTTTCCGTGACTTCGTCGTTCGCGCTCGCGATCACTTCGCCGGTGTCGCCGTCGACGACGTTCTTCGCCAGCACGCGGCCGAGCAGATAGTCTTCCGGCACCGAGATGAACTTGGTCTTCGCGGCTTCGAGGTCGCGAATGTGCTTCGCGTTGATCCGCTTGTCCTTCTGGACGATGACCTTGCCGTCGCGATCCGTGATGTCGAAGCGCGCGACTTCGCCACGCAGGCGCTCGGGCACGAACTCGAGTTGCGCGCCTTCGTCCATCAGCGTGAAGTTGTCGAACACGAAGAAGTTCGCGAGGATCTGTTCCGGCGTCAGGCCGATGGCCTTCAGCAGGATCGTGACCGGCATCTTGCGGCGACGGTCGACGCGGAAATACAGGATGTCCTTCGGATCGAATTCGAAGTCGAGCCACGAGCCGCGGTACGGAATGATCCGTGCCGAGAACAGCAGCTTGCCCGAGCTGTGCGTCTTGCCCTTGTCGTGTTCGAAGAACACGCCCGGCGAACGGTGCAGCTGCGAGACGATGACACGCTCGGTGCCGTTGATGACGAACGAGCCCGTCGGCGTCATGAGCGGAATTTCGCCCATGTACACTTCCTGCTCCTTCACTTCCTTGACGACCGGCTTGTTCGGCGATTCCTTGTCGAGGATGACGAGGCGGACCTTCGCGCGCAGCGCGGAGCAGTACGTCAGGCCGCGCTGCTGGCATTCCTTGATGTTGAATGCCGGCGACGACAGCGCATAGCTCACGAACTCGAGGCGCGCGAAACCGTTGTGCGAAACAATGGGAAATACCGACGTGAACGCGGCCTGCAAACCCTCGGGCTTACGTTGCGTCGCGGGCACATCGGCTTGCAGAAACGTGCTGAATGATTCAAGCTGAGTAGCCAGCAAGAACGGAACTTGGTGAACGATGGGGCGCTTCGCGAAACTCTTGCGAATGCGCTTCTTCTCGGTGAAGGAATATTGCATACGATCTCCGAATCACGGCGGGTGCTATCGAGGCGGAATACCTGGACGTTTCAAACCCGAGTGTTCACCGACTGAGACCCGATGGCCGTTCGACGGCTTGAACGAGCCGAGAAGCTTGGTGGTTGGCCGCTACCAACCGCTGGCTGACGGCAGCGGATGCCTGTGTTGCCCGCTACCCGACCAAACTTGCCTTCTGCAGTCGCTTCAGAAGACAAAGAGAACCGCCAATCGTGAGTGATGCATCACAACGATCAGGCGGTTTTCTTTGGCTTCTGGGGCCGATTATTCGGGCTCCCGAATGAGTGCCAGAATAACGTCCCCACAAAGCACAAAAAGGCCGGCGGTGAAAATACCGCCAGCCTTCGCACAGCGCGCCGAAACTTACTTGACTTCGACCTTCGCGCCAGCTTCTTCCAGCTTCTTCTTGGCTTCTTCAGCAGCAGCCTTGTCGACGCCTTCCTTGATGGGCTTCGGTGCACCGTCAACCAGGTCCTTCGCTTCCTTCAGGCCCAGGCCCGTCAGTTCGCGAACGGCCTTGATGACCGAAACCTTGTTGGCGCCGGCTTCAGCCAGGACGACCGTGAATTCGGTCTTCTCTTCTGCAGCAGCAGCAGCGCCGCCGCCTGCCGGGCCAGCGACTGCCACTGCAGCTGCCGACACGCCAAACTTCTCTTCGAATGCCTTGACCAGTTCGTTCAGTTCCAGAACGGTCATCCCTTCGACTGCTGCCAGGATGTCTTCTTTTGCGATTGCCATTTGAAATACTCCTAAATTGAATTCGGATACAGCCAGCGATCAATGACGCTGATGCACGTTCGCTTACGCAGCTTCCGCTTGCTTCTTCTCGGCCAGCGCGGCCAGAGCACGCGCGAAGCCCGAAACAGGCGCTTGCATAACGAACAGCAGCTTCGAGAGCAGTTCTTCGCGGCTCGGGATGCTTGCCAGCGCTTGCACGCCAGCCTTGTCCATCACCTTGCCATCGAACGAACCAGCCTTGATGACCAACTTGTCATTGCTCTTGCTGAAGTCGTTGACGACCTTAGCAGCGGCAATTGCATCTTCCGAGATGCCGTAGATCAGCGGACCAGTCATCTGCTCTGCCAGCGGAGCAAACGGCGTACCTTCGACAGCGCGACGCGCCAGCGTGTTCTTCAACACGCGCAGGTAAACCTTTTGCTCACGCGCTTGCGCGCGCAGCTTGGTCAGATCGCCAACCGCAATTCCACGATACTCAGCCAGCACAACGGTCTGGGCCTTCGCGACTTGCGCGGAAACCTCAGCGACGACGGCTTGCTTGTCTTCTCTATTAAGCGGCACGGTTAGCCTCCAGAAACGATACGTTCGGCCTTGCCGGTATGGCGAAACCTCACGTACCTCGTTCAACAACGGCGTCCGACCTCGTTAGGAGTATTTCCACCTCATGCCGCGAATCGCTTCGCGGCCTGCGGCTTCACCACTGCAAAACTTTTTCGGGTTCGCCATCTGCGTTGGCTTGAATTAAGGGATCACCTGACTGCTGCGCCCCACCAACGGTCTTTGATAACCGGTTGCCCGCCCTGCTGCACGAACAACCGCCCAAAGCCCATGTGGACCGCTTCGCGAGCGAAGCGGCCCGAATACTTGCTTACTGTGCTGCCAGCGTAGCCTGGTCGACGCGCACGCCGACGCCCATCGTGCTCGACAGTGCGATCTTGCGCAGGTACACGCCCTTGCTCGTTGCCGGCTTTGCCTTCTGCAGCGCTTCGATCAGCGCGGACAGGTTCGAACGCAGCGCGGTCGGCTCGAACGATGCACGGCCGATGGTCGCATGGATGATACCGGCCTTGTCGACACGGAATTGCACCTGACCAGCCTTCGCGTTCTTGACGGCGGTTGCGACGTCCGGCGTGACCGTACCGACCTTCGGGTTCGGCATCAGGCCGCGCGGGCCGAGGATCTGGCCGAGCGTACCGACGATACGCATCGTGTCCGGCGAAGCGATCACGATGTCGAAGTCCATCTGGCCAGCCTTGATCTGCTCGGCCAGGTCTTCCATACCGACGATTTCCGCGCCGGCTGCACGAGCTTGCTCGGCCTTTTCGCCTTGCGCGAACACGGCAACGCGAACCGACTTGCCCGTACCTGCCGGGAGAACGACCGAACCACGAACGACCTGGTCCGACTTCTTCGCATCGATGCCGAGCTGGACTGCGACGTCGATCGACTCGTCGAACTTCGCGCTCGCGCATTCCTTCACGAGGCTCAGTGCGTCTTCGATCGCGTACAGCTTCTGACGGTCGACCTTGGCGGCAAATGCCTGACGGCGCTTGGAGATCTTAGCCATTTACACGCCCTCCACAGTGATACCCATCGAGCGTGCGCTACCAGCGATGGTGCGAACGGCTGCGTCCAGATCAGCTGCCGTAAGGTCCGGCATCTTGGTCTTCGCGATTTCTTCGGCTTGAGCGCGCGTGATCGAACCGACCTTGTCGGTGTGCGGCTTGCTCGAGCCCTTGTCCACCTTCGCCGCCTTCTTGATCAGGACGGTCGCCGGCGGCGTCTTCATCACGAACGTGAAGCTCTTGTCAGCGAATGCCGTGATGACCACCGGCACCGGCAGACCCGGCTCCATGCCTTGAGTCTGCGCGTTGAACGCCTTGCAGAACTCCATGATGTTCAGGCCGCGCTGGCCCAGTGCCGGACCAACCGGCGGCGACGGGTTGGCTTTACCTGCAGGGATCTGCAGCTTGATAAAGCCGATAATCTTCTTTGCCATTTGAAACCTCATTGGAACGCCGGAGAAGGCGTTCGGTGAGTGATAACGCGCTTTCGCCGCTGGCTACTGACGCTCCTCAACGGCCATGACGCGGGCCGTAAGCGCGAAGGTGGGCAGCCGAGGCTGCCCACCGAATCGGGATCAAACTTTTTCGACCTGACCGAACTCGAGTTCGACGGGGGTCGAGCGGCCAAAGATGGTGACCGACACACGCACGCGCGATTTCTCGTAGTTGACTTCTTCGACGGTGCCGTTGAAGTCCGTGAACGGGCCTTCCTTGACACGCACCATCTCGCCGACTTCGAACAGGGTCTTCGGGCGCGGCTTTTCGACGCCTTCCTGCATCTGCGACATGATCTTCTCGACTTCCTTCGGGGAAATCGGGGTCGGGCGGTTACGCGCACCGCCGACGAAACCAGTGACCTTCGCGGTGTTCTTCACGAGGTGCCACGTTTCGTCCGTCATTTCCATTTCCACCAGCACGTAGCCAGGGAAGAAACGACGTTCGGTCACAGCCTTGTGGCCGCCTTTGACTTCGACCACTTCTTCGGTCGGAACCAGGATCTGACCGAATTTGTCCTGCATGCCAGCACGTTCGATGCGCTCTTGAAGCGCGCGTTGCACGCTCTTCTCCATACCGGAGTAGGCGTGCACGACGTACCAACGCTTTCCGCTCGGGGATGCCGGAGTATCGCTCATATCATTTCCAACCCAGAATCGCCGAGAAAATCACCCATTCGATCGATTTGTCGCTCAACCAGAGGAAAATCGCCATCACGAGCACGAAACCGAACACGACGAGTGTGGTTTGCGTTGCTTCCTTGCGGGTGGGCCATACGACCTTCCGGACTTCCTTGTACGAATCCTTGGCAAACGCGATGAGGCTCTTGCCAGGGGCGGACATCAGCCCGACGGCCACGCCGGCGATGATACCTACCGCCAACGCGGCACCGCGGACATACCACTGCTGATTGGCCAGCCAGAAGAAGCCCACGAATCCGGCCAACACCAGCAATACGCCCAGGGCCAGCATCAGCTTATCGCCGGAGGTATTTACAGTTTCGACGGATGGATTCGCCATAACACCTTAAAACAAATGCCACGTGGGACACGTGGCGATTTTTGGCAGGGGCAGAGGGAATCGAACCCCCAACCTTCGGTTTTGGAGACCGACGCTCTGCCAGTTGAGCTATACCCCTAAACCATGTTGGGGCCGGCTGCTGCCAGCCCCAAAACTGTCGATCAACGAATAACTGGCTTACTCGATGATCTTGGCGACGACGCCGGCGCCGACGGTACGGCCGCCTTCGCGAATCGCGAAGCGCAGACCTTCTTCCATCGCGATCGGAGCGATCAGCTTCACCGTGATCGACACGTTGTCGCCCGGCATCACCATTTCCTTGTCCTTCGGCAGCTCGATCGAGCCCGTCACGTCCGTCGTACGGAAGTAGAACTGCGGACGGTAGTTGTTGAAGAACGGCGTGTGACGGCCGCCTTCATCCTTGCTCAGCACGTACACTTCAGCCGTGAAGTGCGTGTGCGGCGTGATCGAACCCGGCTTCGCCAGAACCTGGCCACGCTCCACGTCTTCACGCTTCGTGCCGCGCAGCAGGATACCCACGTTGTCGCCTGCCTGACCTTGGTCCAGCAGCTTGCGGAACATTTCCACGCCCGTGCAGGTCGTCTTCACCGTCGGCTTGATACCGACGATTTCGATTTCCTCGCCGACCTTGATGATGCCGCGCTCGACACGACCCGTCACCACCGTACCGCGGCCCGAGATCGAGAACACGTCTTCCACCGGCATCAGGAACGCGCCGTCAACCGCACGCTCCGGCGTCGGGATGTACGTGTCCAGTGCGTCTGCCAGGTTCATGATCGCCACTTCGCCCAGCTCACCCGTGTCGCCTTCCAGCGCCAGCTTCGCCGAACCCTTCACGATCGGCGTGTCGTCGCCCGGGAAGTCGTACTTCGACAGCAGTTCGCGAACTTCCATCTCGACCAGCTCGAGCAGTTCCGCGTCGTCAACCATGTCGCACTTGTTCAGGAACACGATGATGTACGGAACGCCAACCTGACGCGCCAGCAGGATGTGCTCACGCGTTTGCGGCATCGGGCCGTCTGCTGCCGAGCAAACCAGGATCGCGCCGTCCATCTGCGCCGCGCCCGTGATCATGTTCTTCACGTAGTCAGCGTGGCCCGGGCAGTCGACGTGTGCGTAGTGGCGGTTAGCCGTTTCGTACTCGACGTGTGCCGTGTTGATCGTGATGCCGCGCGCCTTTTCTTCCGGTGCCGCGTCGATCTGGTCGTACGCCTTCGCTTCGCCGCCGAACTTCTTCGTCAGAACCGTCGTGATCGCTGCCGTCAGCGTCGTCTTGCCGTGGTCAACGTGACCAATCGTACCAACGTTCACGTGCGGCTTGGTCCGCTCAAACTTTTCCTTGGCCATTTTCAACTCCCAAAAGGAATTTCACAGGTTGCGCCGCGCGCAAACAAGACACTGACTTTTTACTGCTGGTGCCCATGGGCAGGATCGAACTGCCGACCTCTCCCTTACCAAGGGAGTGCTCTACCACTGAGCCACATGGGCGCTACGCTTCAACTTAGCGGTCTGGAGCGGGTGAAGGGAATCGAACCCTCGTCGTAAGCTTGGAAGGCTTCTGCTCTACCATTGAGCTACACCCGCACGGGCCACTAACGATTCCTTGCCGCTCACTGCGCTGATATCTTGGTGGAGGAGGTTGGATTCGAACCAACGTAGGCGTAAGCCAACAGATTTACAGTCTGCCCCCTTTAGCCACTCGGGCACCCCTCCGTAGAGAACTGACGATTATGGGGGTGCATCGCACTCCTGTCAAGCATATCCGGAAGATTATTTTCACTTTCTTCCCGACCTCTGCTTCCCGCCGATCGCCGCCCTTGCCCGGCTAAGGCAAGCGCGAGATGTTGCCGACCGGCACCACATCTTCGTCAGACTCCGCCTTCAGCGCCGATCTGCATCTGCGCTAAAAACGAAAGACCGCCATCATACGGCCTCTTTCGCACAATGCCAAGCGGGTAGACGCAAATTTTCCGCAAATTTCGTGCCGGGCGAGTTTGGCGAGCCGGCTGGTGGTTGCTCCTGGAGGTTGGGCGCGGTGCCTCCGGAGTGAAATAAAGGCTCTGCAGCCGACGACGACGCACCCCTTCTGACGATTGCTGTCGGCTCCGTCGCCGGTTTCGACTACTGCTGCGTTCGCCGGCTTCACCACAAGGCATGAGGCCGTCTCGAGTCGCCCGCCTACCCCAGGTAAAGACCTCCATGCACCCGCCTCTCTGGAACGACACTTTTTGTGGTTGCACCGTAAGCGGTCATCTAATAACGCAGCAGGTGCGCACGACCCGGAGTCAGCTTCGTCGGATGAAACTACTTGGTAGGTTTTGGAAATCGATAGTTTACGAAGTGTTCCTCGGTAGACGTGACTTGAAATTTCATCGATTCGTAGAACGCAACAGCCTCCGAATTTGAGCGGAGGCAAGACAGTGTGATGGCCTTTCCGGTCCGCGCGGCCTCTGACATCAGCGATGTCAGAACGTCTTTTCCAATCCCCTGTCGCTGGAAGCTTGGTTTCAGTATCAGAAGCGACAGGTGAATAGCGTCGTCTAGCATCCTGACGACCGCGTAACCTGCTGTATTGGCGCCAACTCTGACCAATCGTATATCAGAGCGAGTGTAAGACTCTATAAATCGACGCCGTTGAAACTCATCATCCCAACCGAACGCGGAATCGATGTGATCGCGCAGCGCAGCCTCATATTGCGCGAAGAGCTCCTGCGTTTCAGTTGCGCTTTCTTCGAAGGGGACCAGCGCGACCCTGTTCACCAGACTGTCATTCATCAGGGATGTAAGCTCGTAAGCGGTACGATCGCTCAGTTTAGGTCAGGGCAATAATTTCCAAGGCAGTAGCTCGGCGTAGTCATCGACAGTCTCGGCCAACGGCAGCCTGGCAAATAGCCAGACGAGATATCGATACGGATTGATGCCGTTCGCGTTGTACGTTTCGACGAGAGAGTACAGGTTGGCGCTGGCTTGCGCACTGGGCAACCGTGTCAACGAACAGTAACCCAGATGCACGAGTTGATGATCGTGGGCGATGCCGTTATAGAGCTCGTACCCGTCAATCATCAGCACGGTGCCAGGCTGCACGCCGGCATAGAGCTTCTGCGCGTGCTGGGCGCCGCGGCCCTGCGAGTACGAGAACATCCGTACTGTGGCCTAGCGCCGTTGACCTGCGCCCACAGATAACTCTTCGCCTGTGTCCTGGCTCCTTCAGCACTTGGAAGGTTGTCTCGTCGCCGTAGATCACGTCCGACTCGAGCAGCGCGTCGCGCATCAAATTGATCATCGGCTGCGTAGCCACTCCCACCTCGCGCTTACGAAGTCGTTATAAAGCCGATATATGGCGCCGGTGCATCGACATCCGACGCGCGCTGCCCGGCAACTTGAGCTGAAGCGGCGATTCAAGAGCGAAGCATGGTACGCCGACCTTCCCTTGCGGAGCTCTCTGATCGGCGATCCGAATACGGCACGCGCCGACACGGGAACACATCCCTGCGATGGGTGGCCGCGTAGGCGACAGCGCCTATTCGCTCATCGAAGAAATTTACTCGGTACGGGACGGTCCAACGAGCGACCGTCGAAAAGAATCGCGCCGATTGTTGATCCTGTCAGACACGCAATACGCGCACGGCACAGCGGGCCCGTGGGTCGATTCGCTTCTTGCCGCAAGCCAAGCGTGCGCCGCGCCCCGATAGGGCTCTTTAGGGCGAGATGCGGCGAGCTGGATCGAAAATGGCGTTTGATAATAATGTCGCGGCTCTTGTGGCGGAGCAGTACAGTCGCGAGGAACATGCGGCAAGGGAGCCGGGAGCGGCGACATCCTGTCCGCTCTTGCCATTGCCATGGAGACGTTGTTTTCGCCGGCCGAAATGCAAAAACCCCCGCCTTGTCGGGCGGGGGTTTCTGGCTTAGGGAGCCTGACGATTACCTACTTTCACACGGGAATCCGCACTATCA
>NZ_JAHLCL010000008.1:0-183 GCF_029268935.1 Burkholderia semiarida
TGCTGCGGCTGGCCGTGCAGCAGTCGAACTGCTTCGTGATCACGTCGATCGGCAACCAGAAGAGCGACGCGCGCCTGTCGCGCATCACGCAACTGCAACGCAACTCGGGCGAATATCGCGCGGGCTCGAAGCAGCAGAAGGGCCAGCGTGTGGCGGCCGACTACTACATGGAGCCGCAGATCG
>NZ_JAHLCL010000008.1:283-259619 GCF_029268935.1 Burkholderia semiarida
TCGGCGGGATCGGCAGCATGATCGGCGGGCTGATCGGCAACAGCGCGGTGGCGGCGGTGGCGGGGCACCTGCAGACGAAGGCGTCGGTGGTGACGCTGACGCTGTTCGACGTGCGCTCGGCGGTGCAGATCGCGGCGTCGGAAGGCAGCTCGACGGCGACGAACTACGGCGCGGCGCTGGGCGGCCTCGGCGGCGGGGTGGGCGGCGGGCTGGCCGGTTTTTCGACGACGCCGGAAGGCAAGGCGACGGTCGTCGCGTTCATCGACGCGTGGAACAAGATGGTCGTCGCGCTGCGCAGCTACAAGGCGCAGGTGCTGCGGCTGGCCGTGCAGCAGTCGAACTGCTTCGTGATCACGTCGATCGGCAACCAGAAGAGCGACGCGCGCCTGTCGCGCATCACGCAGCTGCAACGCAACTCGGGCGAATATCGCGCGGGCTCGAAGCAGCAGAAGGGCCAGCGTGTGGCGGCCGACTACTACATGGAGCCGCAGATCGTGATCAACGATTCGCCGATCGGCGGGATCGGCAGCATGATCGGCGGGCTGATCGGCAACAGCGCGGTGGCGGCGGTGGCGGGGCACCTGCAGACGAAGGCGTCGGTGGTCACGCTGACGCTGTTCGACGTGCGGTCGGCGGTGCAGATCGCGGCATCGGAAGGCAGCTCGACGGCGACGAACTACGGCGCGGCGCTGGGCGGCCTCGGCGGCGGGGTGGGCGGCGGGCTCGCCGGTTTCTCGACGACGCCGGAAGGCAAGGCGACGGTCGTCGCGTTCATCGACGCGTGGAACAAGATGGTCGTCGCGCTGCGCAGCTACAAGGCGCAGGACGTGAAGGGCGGCCTGGGCCGCGGTGGCCAGCTTCAGGTCAACTGACGCTGACGGGCCGGCGGGATGCCGCCGGCCGCTTGTCGGGCCCCGATTCCTGATTCCTGATTCGTGATGGTCGGTGCGTGCGGTGTGATCCGCGCGTACGGGCGTCGTTCGTCCTGCTCGTTTGAAAGGTGATTCCGATGAAAGCCGTTGCACTGATCGCATTGACCTGCCTCGCGCTGACCGCTTGCGGCGGCGACGACAATTCATCGCCCGCGTCGTCCGGCGGTTCGGGGACGACCAACAACGGCGGCAGCGGCGGCAGCGGCGGGACGGGCGGCGCGGGTTCCGGCGGCAACGGCGGCTCGGGCGGCTCGGGCGGCGGCACGCTGACCTGGCGCTACGAGGCGCAGCCTGTCGCGGCCGATCGGGCCAGTTTCCTGACGCTGGTCAACAACGAAGGCGCGAAGGGCTATCGTTATCTGGGCGACTACTTCTACGCTGCGGGCAATGGCGGCACGCAGTCGATCTTCGTGAATGACGGCACCGCGCAGACCTACACGTATCAGTTGCAGACGGCGCCGGCCGACATGACGTCCTTCGTCAATACGGCCAACGCGCAAGGGGCGAGCGGCTACCGCTACGAAGGGCCGCTCACGTACGGCGATCTCTATCGCAAGGACGGCGGCTCGTCGGCCACCTACACGTACACGACGACCGGGCTGCCGGCCGATGCGAACGCGTTCCTCACACAGGCGAACGGCCAGGGCCAGTCGGGCTACTGGTTCGTCGGCCCGCTGATGGTCGGGGCCGTGCAGGCGAACGTCTACATGAAGAACGACGCGTCGAACGCAACCTATACGTACGACGCGCTGGCGCCGACGTCGACGGTCGGCGACTTCATCGCGCAGGCCAACAGCGAAGGCGCGAAAGGCTACCGCGCGAAGGGCGCGATGGCGTTCGGCACGGCGATCTCGTGGGTCTACGTGAAGGACCAGACGCAGTCGCCGACCTTCACGTACCAGTCGGCCGCGATCCAGTCGACCGGCGCGAACTTCGTGCAGCAGGCGAACACGTTCGGCGCGCAGGGCTCGGCGTATCTGAGCGACATCGCGCTCGGCACCACCGTGCCGCCGGTGATGGCGTCGTTCTATTTCGCGCCGAAGAACTGCACGGGCTTCCTGTGCACGACGCTGAATCCGCTCACGCAGAACTGAGCGGGCGCGCCGCGCGGGGCGTTCATTCGAGAATGATCCGCGCGCACCTCATCGAGTGCCTCAGGTGCGACACGCGATGCGTGGGCGCATCTTTTGCCGCCGGCTTGCCGGCGGTATTTCGTTTCTGCATACGCCGCGCTTTGCCGTTCTCCGCGTGACGCCGCGGCCCGGATCGGTCGAAATGTCGCATCAAAGACTCGGTCAAGTTCAAAACAATTATTCAAATTATTCAGACGAGTACTAAATCGGCCTGACTCGACTGATTTCCCCCGAGTCGTTTGGCATGATCGGGACAACTCCATCCCTTTCATTCCATCGTGACGTCCGTCCGGGCCGAGCATCCGCTCACCGCCGAACCCGACGTGCCGTCGCGCCAGGCCATGCCGTACAGCACGCTTCAGTCCATTCGCCGCTATCAGAGCATTTCGATGTTCGGCGGCGCCATTGTCGTGACGATCCTGATTCTCGTTGCCTGCGGGCTCGGGATCGTGTCGATCGTATACGGCTATCTGGACGGCGAGCGGCGCAATTTCCTGAACGGCGTCGAGGAAACCGTCGACGAGATTCAGGTGAGCGAGACGTCGTTCCGCAACGGCGTCGCGAATACGCAGCTGATCTGGCGAGAGCTCGATGCGGCGCCGGCGTCCGTCGTCGACGCATTCTTCGCCGACGGCGAGAAACTCGCGATCAAGCCGTATCCGTCGCTGGTGGTCGGCGTGCCGGGCCAGACGACGCGGCGCGACGAGGTGGCGCGCTACCTCGCGCTGTCGTTCATGCTGTCGCGTATCTGCGCGGCGAGTTCGCTCAATCGCGGACGCACCTTGGAGGGTTACCACTACAGCACGCGCACGGGGCTGTTCGGTCTGGTGCCGCACCTGTCGGGCGACAACCCGGCGCTGGCCACGGCCGAGGCGCGCGCGCATGTGCTCGACGCGTTGCGCATCGATTTCACACCCACGCCCGAAGTCGGCGCGGACGGTCGCCCGCACGTGCATTGGTTGCCGCCCTACGTCAACCCGGTGACGGGGCAGGCCCGCATCCGGATCGCCGCGCAGGCGCGCGCCGACGGCCAGCCGTTCGCGGTGCTCGTGACGGAGTACGCGCCTGAATATCTGCTGTCGTGGCTGCAGGATCGCCACGCGGCGGGCGTGTTCTTCATCACGACCGCGGACAACCGGCTCATCACGATCGATCCCGGGGTCGAGCGCACGCCGGCGCTCGACGCGCGCCTGCTCGCGCTGGACGTCGCGCACGGGCACGCGGCGCCGGCCGAGGCGATGTTTCGCGACGGCACGATCGTGTTCCGCGGCCCGCTCGCCGCAACCGGCTGGACGATCGCCTATGCGCTGTCGCTGGCCGATGTCGCGGCCGCGATCGGCGTGCAGGCCGGGGCGCTCGTCGCGACGTCGCTGCTGGCGATCGCGGTGATGTGGCTGCTGCTGGTGCGCTTCTACCGGCGCGTGCTCGTGCCCGTCTACTCGCGCTCGGCACGCGTGTTCGACAGCGAGGATCTGTGCCGCAGCGTGATCGGAATGGCGCCCGTCGGCATCGGGCTCGTGTCACGATCCGATCGCCGCGTGATACTGGCGAGCGACGTGCTGGCGCAGATGCTCGTGCCGTACGGCGGCGACCCGCAGGCGCTGGCGGCGCAGGTCCTCGCGCAATACGAGGGGTTCGTCGCGGACGAAGGCGCTGGCCGAACGATGACGACCGAACTCGTGCTCGACGCATCCGGCGCCGCGCCGCTGCATCTCGAGGTCATCGCGCACGGCGCGCGCTATCAGGGCGAGGACGTGATGATCGCGTCCTTCGCCGACACGAGTGCCCAGCGCCGGCTCGTGCATCAGCTCGAGGAAGCCGTGCGCGCGGCCGATTCGGCGAATGCCGCCAAGTCGTCGTTTCTCGCCGCGACGAGCCACGAGATCCGGACCCCGCTCAACGTGATCCTCGGCAACCTCGAATTGCTCGAGCGCACGGCGCTCGATGCATCGCAGCAGAGCCGCGTGCAGACGTTGCGCGCATCGGCGGAGGGCCTCCTCGCGATCGTCAGCGATATCCTCGATTTCTCGAAGATCGAGGCCGGCGCGATGTCGGTCGAGTCGATCGAGTTCGACGTGATCGCGGTGATCGAGCGCGAACTGGCGGCATTTTCCTCCATCGCGAAGGCGAAGGGATTGCCGCTGTTCGCCGACATCGACGCGAGCGGCGCGCAGCGCATGCGCGGCGATCCGACGCGGCTCGCGCAGGTGGTCGGCAACCTGCTGGGCAACGCGATCAAGTTCACCCGCGAAGGCCGCGTCGTCGCCCGTGTGGTGGCGGGGCGAGGCACGGGCGGCGTACCGGAACTCGCGATCGGCATCGAGGACACGGGCATCGGCATCGATCCCGCGCAGCGGGCCCGGCTGTTCAAGCCGTTTTCCCAGGTCGACGCGTCGATCACCCGGCGCTATGGCGGCACGGGGCTCGGCCTCGCGCTGTGCGATCGGCTCGTCGCGGCGATGGGCGGGACGATTTCGGTCGACAGCGCGCCGGGCGTCGGCAGCCGGTTTACCGTTCGGTTGCCGCTGCGCATGGAGATTGCGCCGAAATCCCGGGCCGTGACAGGCGAGCGCCGGACACTGATCGTCGTGTCGCCCGACGACGCGTGGCGCGCGTTCGCCTTTCCGCATCTGCGTGCATGGGGTTTCGATGTCGCGATGCATCCGAGTCCGATCGGGATTGCCGCCGGGTGCCTCGAGCGTGCTCACGCGATCGTACTCTTCGGCGATTCGGAGCAGTGGCGGCGCGACGAGCTCGACAGTCTCGGCGGCGGTACGCCGGTCGTACTCGCGACACCGGACGGCCCGCTGCAGCCGAACGTCGCGGGCCGCACGATCCGCGTGTCGAGCTATTCGTTGAACGGGTTGTGCACGGCGATCGAGCAGGCGCGCGTCGCGACGGCCGAGCAGCGGCGGCCGCCGGCGCGGGAAGGGAGTGACGATCGGCCCGCGGGAACTTCCGGCGCGCGTGTGCCTCGCGTGCTGGTTGCCGACGACGCGTCGGTCAACGGGTCGATTTTCCGCGAGCAGCTCGAGGTGCTCGGTTGCGCGGTCCGGTGCGTGTCGTCCGGCGGCGCCGCGCTCGACACGCTCGCGAGCGGTGCGTGGGACGTGTTGCTGCTCGGCGCCGACCTGCCCGACATGTCGGCATGCGAACTCGCGGAAGCCGTCCATGCGCGCATGTTGCCTGGCGACATGGTCGCGGTCGCATCGCATTTGACGCCCGAGGACGCGCGTCGTTACGCGGCGTCGAACATCGACTGCGTATTGACCAAGCCGGTGACGCTGGCCGACCTGCGTCGCAGCCTGGCCCGTATCGCACGACAGCGCGGAATACGGTTTCCCGCCGTCGCCGCGGACGAACGGCCGACGTCGAGAGCAGCCGTGGCTGCGGCGGCGCACTGGCCAGGACGATAAAAATGAACGATGCGACTGCGGCGTAGATCGCCCGTATCCAGACTGGGAAGGCAGACACGCGGCATCGCCCGGATGCCGCGTGATTTCGATTGAACAAGGAGGGCGAAGGCCGTGCGCTATATGGGGAAGGTGTTCGGGCTGCTGCTTGGATTCGCGACGCTACCGGAGAAATCCAGACGGGATTTTCTCACGAGGCTGAACGAGTTCATGATGATGTCGCCGTCGCAGAAGCGGCGGGCGATCACTGAGTGGCAGCATGCTGCGGACGACAGGATGGATGAACCGGACAAGACCGTGGCCAGGCGTTAGGCAACGGGCCAAGGCGCTTTGCGGGACGGGATGGATCGACGGTGTGGGGGCCGTCGATCGGGTGTGCGTGGGCGTCCGATTGCCGAACGTGCGTGCCGTCGCGGCGCCGTGGTCCAGCCGGCGGCCGGCGCGTCGGCGGTGGCGTCGAAGCTCGACGGGCGCGGACCGGCGGAAGCGCCGCCCGTCCCGATTCTCGGTGGCGACGCCGAACCCGTCTATTATCCTAAAATTACGCTGCGCACCGCCCGGTTCGCTGAACGTCGCAATCCAACCGTTGCGAGATCGATTCGAATCCCGGCGCGTCGCGCAACATGGCACGTCGGGCCGCGTGTATCGGGAGAAGAATAAAGATGGATGAATTTTTTGTGCGAGTGATGGTGGCGGACGATCATCCGTCGTCCGCACTCGGGATGTCGCAGGCACTCGCGGGCAGCAGCACGATCAAGCTGCTCGGCACTGTCTCGAATTCGACCGATCTGGTGGCGATGCTCGACGAGCAGCAGAGCGACGTGCTCGTCGTCGATTACGTGATGCCGGGCGGCAAGTATGGCGACGGCCTCACGTTGTTGTCGTTTCTGCAGCGCCGCTATCCCGCGCTTCATCTCGTCACGATCACGATGATCGACAATCCCAGTGTGCTGCATGCGATCCAGCGGCAGGGCGTGGGGTGCATCCTCAGCAAGTCCGATGCGATTTCGCATCTGGTCGGCGCGGTTCACGCGGCCTATGTCGGCGCGAACTATCTGTCGCCGTTCGTCAAGCAGTTGCTCGAGGGCACCGAGAAATCGACGGGCACGCGTGCGCTGACGGCCCGCGAAATCGAGGTCGTGCGGCTTTACGGGGCCGGCATGACGGTCGGCGAGATCGCCATTCAGCTTCACCGGAGCAAGCAGACGATCAGCTCGCAGAAGTCGAGCGCGATGAAGAAGCTCGGCATTGTCCGCGACGCGGATCTGATCCGCTATGCAAGCGAGGGCCATCTGCCCGACATGCCTGGGACCGATGCGTAGACGGGCAACCGGCGGGCGGTAACCGTGACCCGGGCGGCGCGGGCGGCTGCACCGGCGCCGACGCGACTTCCACGACACCTGGAAAATCCAACAAAAGTATCGCTGCGCAGACCGCCCGTCGACGTGAGCCGCACGGCGGTGGCCTCGGACAAACCCGCTGGGGCGTCGAGCGCCCCTTCGCATGGCTGCGCAACTTCGGGCGCTTGCGTATCCGGTTCGAACGCCTCGCTGCCACACGCGAGGCGTTCATGAAAATCGCCGCATGCATCATCTGCTGGCGGCAACTTCAAAAATCATTCTGCCAGCGTCTCTTATGCCCACCAAACTGAAAGCGCTGATTGCGCACGCTACCGCCCCGGGCCGCAAGCCGTTCGAGCCCGGGCGCGTGCGGCGCCAGCAGCAATGGCTGCTGTACGGAAGCGGTGTGGCGATCACGGTGTTCGTGCTGGTTTGCGCGGCACTTGTCGTGCGACTCGACCTGCAGGAATCGCTTACGCAGTACCGTTCGGAGTTTCTGGTGCGCAAGGCCGACCTGCTCACGGAGATGGAGGTGGTCAGGGCGCTGCAGAACCGCTATGTCGAGAACATCGAGTTGATCGCCAGGAACCGCACGGCCGTGGCGCCCGATACGCTCGGGCGCTTCGCCGACGATCGCGGCAGGCTGGTCGTCGTTGGCGAGGCGGGGCGGGTGGCCTTTGCCGCGTTCGCGGTCGCTTCGTCATCGCAGTCGGCAAAGGCCTACGCTCCGTGGCTGGGCAGGCTGCTCGCGCAGAGCGAGGTCACGGGCACCATGCCGGCACAACAGCCCGGCGATCCGGGAATGGGCGGATATCTGATCGATCCGGAAGGCAATTTCGTCATTGTCGCCGGGTATCCGTTGGTCAAGCAGGTGCTGGCGCTGCCCGCGGGCTTCGACATCAAGGCATTGATCCGGCAGTTGCAGCCGCCGCCCGAGTTCATATCGGCGGCGGCCGAATCGGATTACCGGAAGATCCTGCTGGACCGGCGACAAGACCCGCTCGTCGGGCGTTCGGTGCTGCGGTTCGTGCAGGCAGTACGCGACGCGCAGGGCAAGCCGATCGCCTGGTTTGCCCTTGTCACGCGACCTGCGATCGACGATTTTCTGCGTTCGTCGTCCGTCGGCAAGGATTACGCGCTGGTCGCCCCGGGCGCGCATGTCCTGACGGGGCGCGAAGCGGATCCGGCGCTGACTGCCCGCGCACTCGACTTTGCGCAAGGGGCGCGCGATGAAAGGGCGGCGCTCCATCGCGTCGGCATGAATATCGTCATCGGCGACCAGATGGCGGGGTTCCGCGCGGCGTTGATCGCGACCATCTCGTGGCGCAGCCTGTTCGACGACGTGGCTGCCCGCCTCGGAATCGCGATCGGTCTCGCGGTGCTGGCGATCGGCATGGTGTGGTTCGCGATCGTGATGTTCGACCGACGCGCGCTGCGCCCGATGAACCGTCGTGCAATCCGGCTGATCGAAAGCGAGGCGCTGAACCGCACGCTGATTCGCACGGCGCCGGCCGGGCTCATGCTGCTGTCGCTCGCCAACGGCGACACCATGGTGCGCAACGAGGCCGCGCAGGCATTTGACGACACCCGAACCGAGCCGCCGCTCGGCAAGCGCATCTGGCAGGCCTATCACGACAGTATGGCGGGTGGGCGGACGCCACGTGTCGTCACGCACGAATTGCCGGTCAGTCTCGCCGGCGACGGGACGGCCTTTCTCGCCGCGCACATCGTCCGTACGCGCTATCGCGGCGTCGATGTGTTGCTCTGTACGCTGACCGACATCACCGCGCACAAGCAGATGGAGGGCATGCTGCGCGAGGCCCGGCAGGCGGCGGACGATGCGAACAAGGCGAAGTCGACGTTCCTCGCGACGATGAGCCACGAGATCCGCACGCCGCTGAACGCGATCGTCGGCAATCTGGAGTTGATGGAGCGCGCGCCGTTGCCGGCCGACGAGCGGCGACGCCTGCAGACGGTGATGTCGTCGTCGGATGCGTTGCTGCGCGTGATCAACGACGTGCTCGATCTGTCGAAGGTCGAATCGAACCAGATGGTGCTGGAGGCCGTGCCGTTCGATTTGCGTGCGGTTGTGCGCGACGTCGCGGCGATTTTCCGTCCGCTCGCCGCCGCCCGGCACCTCGCGCTCGAATGCAGGATCGATCCGCGGCTGGCCGACGGTCATGTCGGCGACCCCACTCGCCTGCGTCAGATCGTGTCGAATCTCGTCAGCAACGCAATCAAGTTCACCGAGCGCGGCAGCGTGACGATCGACGCGCGACCGACGGGCGCCGACGGTCGAGCGCATGGCGTCGAGGTGGTGGTACGCGACACCGGTATCGGTATCGCGCCGGAGAGTCTGCCGACGTTGTTCGACGTGTATGTCCAGACCGATGCGTCGATCTACCGGCGCTTCGGCGGCACGGGGCTCGGCCTGCCGTTGTGCCGGCGCCTCGCGCGGCTGATGCATGGCGACCTGGCGGTCGAGACCCGGCCGGGCCAGGGCGCGACGTTCATCGTGTCGCTGCCGTTGCGCGACGCCCCGTCCGGATTGCGCGCCGAGTTCGACGAGACGGATTCCGCCGCGTCGTCGTTGCCGGCATACGCGGCGGGCGAGACGCCGCTGCGCGTGCTCGTTGCGGAGGATCATCCGGCGAGCCGCGCGCTGCTGCGCGATCAGCTCGATGCGCTGCATTGCGACGCCATGCTCGTCGCGAACGGTGTCGAGGCGATGCGCGCGTTCTTCGCGCATCCGTTCGACGTGGTGCTGACCGATCTCGGCATGCCGGAACTCGATGGCTTCGCGCTCGCGAACTTCCTGCGCGAGCAGGGCGCGAAGGTGCCGGTGATCGCGATGACCGCGCATGCGACCGAGGAGGATCGGCGGCGCTGCGCGCAGACCGGCGTCGCGGAGGTCGTGCTCAAGCCGCTGTCGATCGATGCGCTCGGCGCGGTGTTGCGGCGCCACGGAGGGCGCGGCGCTGCGGCGTCGCATCAGGCCGATCGTGCCGCCCGGCCGGTGCCGCCCATGACGGACGAGATACGCGAAAAATTGCGTGCCTCGACGCTGCATTCGCTGGCGACGATCGATGCCGCGCTGCTGCGCGGGGACGTCGCATGCCTTCGCGGCGAACTGCATTCGATGCGAGGCGGTTTCGCGCTGGCCGGCGATGGGGAGTCGAGCGAAGCATGCGCGAAAGGCGAGCGCATGCTGGCTGCGGGCGGTCTCGACGCGCTCAAGCGGGAATGGCCGGAGATACGCGCGGCGATGGAGGCCGCGCTGGCGAGATTGGCCGGCATCTGAACCGAATGGCGCCGCGCCGGGCTGCGCCTCCTGCGCGCGAACTTCGTCCGCGAAACCGATGAAGCCGAGCCCGCCGAGCGGATGCGCGTTCATGGTGCTCGCGGAGATCCTGTCCACGCACGCGTTGCCGCTGTCGCGCGGCGTGACGGCCGGTTTCGCGCGGGTGTTCCGCGCGCAACGGGCCGCGATTGCACCGATCAGACGTCAGTTTGCGTCCTTGACTATCATGCGCCCATGCGGGGCAGATGCCGCATATCGCGATAACCTAACTGTGAGGGCATCATGGCAAGACAGACGATGGCGGAATACCTGGCGAAGACGCTGGCGGCAGCGGGCGTCGAGCGCATCTGGGGCGTGACGGGCGACAGCCTGAACGGCCTGTCGTTCAGCCTGAGCCAGATCGGCTCGATTCGCTGGATGCATACGCGGCACGAGGAAAGCGCGGCGTTCGCGGCCGGCGCGGATGCCGCGTCGACCGGGCGGCTCGCCGTTTGCGCGGGCAGCTGCGGCCCCGGCAACCTGCACCTGATCAACGGCCTGTACGACTGCCACCGCAATCACCAGCCGGTGCTCGCGATCGCCGCGCACATCCCGTCGACCGAGATCGGCCTCGGCTATTTCCAGGAAACCCATCCGCAGGATCTGTTTCGCGAGTGCAGCCACTTCGCCGAACTCGTGACGAACGCGTCGCAGTTTCCGCGCGTGCTGGCGCGGGCGATGCGCACCGCGATCGAGGAACGCGGCGTCGCGGTGATCGTGCTGCCGGGCGACATCGCGCTCGGCGACGGCCCGGACGAGGCGCCTGCCTGGAGCGAATCGGCGCCGCCGTCGATCGTGCCGGCCGATGCCGATCTCGACCGGCTCGCGGCGCTGCTCAACGGGTCCGACGCCGTCACGCTGCTGTGCGGCAGCGGCACGCAGGGCGCGCACGACGAAGTGGTCGCGCTGGCCGACACGCTCGGCGCGCCGGTCGTGCATGCGCTGCGCGGCAAGCAATTCGTCGAATGGGACAACCCGTTCGACGTCGGGATGACGGGGCTGATCGGTTTCAGCTCCGGGTATCACGCGATGGAATCGTGCGACACGCTGCTGATGCTCGGCACGGATTTCCCGTACCGGCCGTTCTATCCGGCGAACGCGAAGGTCGTGCAGATCGACTGGAAAGGCTCGCAGCTCGGCCACCGCGCGCCGCTCGCGCTCGGGCTCGTCGGCACGGTGAAGGAGACGATCGCGGCGTTGCTGCCGCGCTTGACGCGCAAGACGCAGCGGCGCTTCCTCGAGAATGCGCTGAAGCACTATGCGGCCGCGCGCAAGGGGCTCGACGATCTCGCGGTGGCCGAGCCGCCGGGCCGCGCGATTCATCCGCAGTACCTGACGAAAATCATCGACGAAGTCGCGGCCGACGATGCGATCTTCACGGCCGACGTCGGCACGCCGACGCTGTGGGCGGCGCGCTACCTGACGATGAACGGCAAGCGGCAACTGCACGGCTCGTTCAACCACGGGTCGATGGCGAATGCGATGCCGCAGGCGCTCGGCGCGCAGGGCGCGCATCCGGGGCGGCAGGTCGTGTCGCTGTCGGGCGACGGCGGGCTGTCGATGCTGCTCGGCGATCTGCTGAGCGCCCGCCAGCTCAAGCTGCCGATCAAGATCGTCGTGTACAACAACAGCCTGCTCGGCTTCGTGTCGATGGAGTTGAAGGCGGCCGGCTATCTCGACACGAACGTCGACCTGAGCCCGACCGACTTCGCGGCGATCGCGAAAGGCGCCGGCATTTTCAGCGTGCGCGTCGAGCATTCGGAGAACGTCGAGCACGCGTTGCGTACGGCATTCGCGCATGACGGGCCCGCGGTGGTCGACGTCGTCACGTCGAAGTACGAGCTCGCGATGCCGCCGAAGATCGAGCTCGCGCATGCGAAGGGCTTCAGCCTGTTCATGCTGCGCGCGATCCTCAGCGGGCGCGGCGACGAGATCGTCGAACTCGCGAGAACCAACTTGCGGTGACGTGTGCTGCGCGTCGTGCAATCAGCATGGCGCGCGGTGCACAGCGCCGGCAGTGCCGCCTGCTCGCACATGGCATCGAAGACCACCGTCGACGCCGTCGGCGGGTGGGGCGCGGGCGAATGGCACTCCGCATCAATGCCCCCGACCCCATTTCGACCGCCGCCGTGGGGTCGCGGGCCGACGATCTCGCCGCGATCGAGAGACGATGCTGCGGCAGGTCCGGATCGCTGGCGAGCGTTGCGCCGCGCGCTTGCCGCGGCGCGTCGATCGCCGACCGTGGAACGGGCGGGTGGCCAGGCACGAATTGGTCAGGCGAATCAGGGTCAATCTTCACGTCGCCTTAAGTTTGCGTTTCCTAGAATCGATTGATCGTCGCGCGTCCTGCGGCGGACAGATTCGCCGAGGAGGATACGCATGAACCTTGTCCGTGTCGCCGTAACCCTGTTCCGCGCAGTCGTCGGCACGCCGCGGCTCACCGCACAAGCGCTGGAGGCGCGCCTATGACGTGGCCGAACGCGTGGCGTGTCTCGGCACTGTTCGTGCGCGAGTGGGTCGGCCGGCCGGCCTCGGTCGGTGCGTTGTGCCCGAGTTCGCGGCATCTGGCGCGCGAGATGGCCGACGCGGTGCCGGGCGGCGACGGGCTGGTCGTCGAGCTCGGCGGCGGCACTGGCGCGATCACCGCGGCGCTGCTCGAACGCGGCGTCGCGCCGCGGCGCCTCGTCGTGGTCGAACGCTCGCCGGCGTTCGTGCAGCATCTGCGGCGTCGCTTTCCCGGCATCTCGATCGTGTCGGGCGACGCGCGGCAGCTCGAGCGGCTGCTGCCGCCGGGCGCCACGGTCGACGCGATCGTGTCGTGCCTGCCGCTGCGCACGCTGCCGCGTGAGGACGTGGCGGCGATCCTCGGTCAATGTCAACGCGCGCTGTCGGCCGACGGCGTGATGATTCAGTTCACATACGATCTGCGCCCGCCCGGCCGTCATCCGCTCGGCGATCCGGGATTCGTCGCGTGCGACAGCCGGATCGTCTGGGCCAATCTGCCGCCGGCGCGTATCGTCACCGTGCGCTGCGCCGCCGCCGAATACGCCGGCTGAGCTGGCCGCGGCGCGCTGCCGCATCCTAGCAGCGGCCATACCGACTCTTCCAGATTCCATCCATCGTGCCGTCATGTCCGATTCTTGCCGCTGGATGGGTCGACGCGTCGTGAGCAATGCTTGCGATCAGGTCGCCGGTGTCGTGTCGGCGATACCGGCGATACGGTCACGCGCTAGACACGCGCGCTGTCCGTTACCTGCACCCCGGGCCGCGACGCGACCCGCTTGATGAAGCGATCGAGCGGCGTCGCGTAGCCGCGTGCGATGACCGCGCTCACGCCGGCCGACAGCGCCAGATAGGTGACGAGCAGCGCCAGCTTGCCGTTGCCGTGCGTGGCAGACGGCGGCCAGAACGTGCGCAGCGCGCCGAGCACGATCAGGTGCAACAGATACAGCTCATAGCTGAGCCGGCCGCTCCAGCGCAGCGGCGCGAGCGTGCGACCGCGAGCGGCGCCGCATTCCGCATGCGCGCCGATCAGCAGTATGGCCGTGCCGAGCGCCATCGCGGACACGCCGAACACATGGCTTTCGGCGATCGGCCACGCGAGATAGAGCGCGGTCATCAATGCGGCGGCGAGCCATTGCACGGACGCGGCCGCAAGCGACCGCCATCGCGCGCGTGCGGCCAGCAGCGCGGTGCAGCAGCCGATCGCGATGCCGTCGAAGCATGCGAAGTACGCATAGAGGAAGCCGCCTTCGTCACCCTGGTGCGTGTAGCGGTACACGGGACCGATCGCGGCAATCAGCAGCCAGAACGCGAACAACCGCGTGTCGCGGCGCAGCGCGATGCACAGCAGCGGGAACGACAGATAGAACACCTCTTCGACCGACAGCGACCACAGCACGCCGAGCGCGTAGTTGACCCATCCGTACGCGCCGATCAGCACGTTCATCCAGAACGTGAGCGACGCCAGATTCACGAGCCAGTACGACACGGCGATGCCCTGCGGCGCATGGTTCGTGAAGATCGGCACGCCGGCCGCTGCGAGACCGTTGACGAGCGCGAGCAGCAGAAGCAGGCATGGGACGATCCGGGCGACCCGTGACACGTAGAACGCGCGCACGTCGAGCGCGCCGAGGCTGCCCCAGCGGCGGCGCGCGTTCGACGTGATCAGGTAGCCCGAGATCGTGAAGAACATCGTCACGCCGTAGTTACCGTTGCGCACGATCGCATGGATCGTGTCCCAGCCGAGCACGCGCGCGAGCGCGGTGTCGCGCAGCGAATACGCGATGTTGAAGTGATGCAGCAGGACGAGCAGGATCGAGACGCCGCGCAGCAGGTCGATGCGGGCGTTGCGGGGGGCGGTGCTCATTGCGGCCGGGCCGGTTCGGCAAGCGTCGGCAGCGCCGCGAGGAACGTGTCGCGCGAGCGCAGGCCGGCATTCGGCGTCTGCCGCTCGTCGTCCTGGATCAGGTTCGCGAACACCAGCGTGCGCGCGCCCTTCGTCGCCCAGCCGACAAACCAGCCGTATGCGTGCGCGGCGTCGTACTTGATACCCGGCGAGCCGGTGCCGGTCTTGCCGTGCACCGTCCAGCCGCCCGGCTGCGTGTCGATCAGCGTGATGCGTGCGGTCATGTCGTACGCGTGCGCGCTGACGGGCAGCGTCCGTCGCGCGATCCCGCGCATGAACGCGACTTGTTCGAGCGGCGAAATGCGTAGCGACGAATTGACCCACGCGCCCATCACGCCGGGGCGTTCGCCGTCGTTGCTGGTGACGTCGGCGTTGCCGTAGCCGAACGCGCTCGTGTACTGCTGGAAGCGTGCCTGCCCGAGCGCCTGCGCGACCTGCTGCGAATACCAGAAGATCGACAGCTTCATCCAGCGTGCCGGGTCGGTCGGCTCGCGCCACGGCGCACCGCCCCAGTCGGGGTAGCCGGTGTGGAAGTCGAGCGTGGGCGTGTGCTCGTCCTTCAGCACGCCGGCGTCGAAGCCCATCAGGCTGATTGCGACCTTGAACGTCGATGCAGGCGTCACGCGGGTCGTGCAGTCGCCCTGCTGCACGAGCACCGTGCCGGTGTCGGCGTCGGCGACGACGGTGCAAACCGGATGGGCGTGAGACGGCGCGGCGGCCGCGAGGCCGGCGAAGGCGAACAGCGCATGGCGCCAGGGCTTCAAGTGCAACTCCTTGGAAAGCGTGCGGAAGGTGCGCGGGCGGGAAGCGGGAGGGCCGTGCGCAATGGAAGCCGACGGTCGGCATGGGTTAGCGCGATCGAGGCCGTCGGCGTGGCTCACAGTGTATCGGCGGATCGCCGGCTGTCGACCTGTCATGGTTGACGGGGCGCGCATGGCGACGCTCGCCGGGCCCAGCGGCTCGTGTCGATCACACGCATTGTCACGCCGATGAAAGGCTCGCGGCCGTCCTGTGCCTGCGGGCGGACAAAGACACCTCGCGCAGACCGGTGCGGTTATCGCGTGGTGGCAGGGGAGGCGGCGGCCCGGGCTTGCGACGCGTTACAGGTCCGGATCCAACCCGAAGTGCAGGAGCGTTTCGCGGCGGCAACGCGCTTCGGCGTCGGCTATCGAGATGACGCTCAGCGTGCTCTTCGATCGGTCGATCGGCCCCACGTCGAAGACTTTTCGTTGCGGTGGCGCGGGCGAGTGGAGGGCCGGCAGTGTATCGGGCGCGACGGTAGCCGTATTTGACGCCTGCGAGTGTCCGTCATGACGTTCGTGCGTGATGAGCGCGTCGATGAACTGCTTGAACTGCGAGAAGCGAATGGGAAGATGGGTGTTCGGCGCGCGACCGCGTCCGGCCGTGGGCTTCACGATCCGAAAGCCGGCAATTGGACGGTGTTTCCGAGTCATCCGTATATCCCTTTTTCGATCAGGTATCGTTGCAGTGCCAGTACTGACGCGCCATGAGGCGCAACGTTGAATGTCATCACGCGATGCGATCCGGCCGCCCGCCAGAAGTCTCGTCCGGATCGCGTCGCGTAAAGCGCATGCAGAGACCGAAGCGATCCGTCGGCCAAGCCGACCGGATATCCCTGGAAGTACTGGAACAGTGCAGCCTCGTCGCCATGCGTGCCGGGAATGGGCGCATCGAAACCAAACCGCGGCCACGCGTAATATCCGCAGAGCCGAGGCCCGCCGGGTTCGGGTGGTGCTTTGCGGCCGCCTATTGCGAATGCGCTGATCCGCGCGATCTTCAACCTATCACATGCCCTGACGATTCGCCACAGCATCGCCGCGCCGAGCCCGACGACAGCGTTATCGACGAGATCGATGATCCCAAGTTCCAGTATGGACGCTTCGTGGGTTTGAAGCACGGATACGCGGTTCTCGGATCGGATGAGTCCTGGATGCGTCACGGAGAACGTCAGTCGATTCGTGCTATCGAGATACACCTGAACGTCCGACCCGGCAGGCGCACCACACAGCGAAACCAGCAGTTCGTCCGGCACGTCGCCGTCCACGCCGAGGCACGCGGAGATATCCAGATCGTTTCGATCGACCGTGAGCCGATCGTCGAAGTACATCGTCTCGTATGGGAGGACGTGACTGAGATCGACACGCTGAACGGTCATGGCTGCGGGCGACGAGTGGAAAGCGCCCAGCATATCGCCGCGCCCCCGGCGGGCCGAGTCCGCCAAACGGCCGATCGGATGTCGACTCGATTGCCCGTCGTATCCGCCTTGCCCCTGTCGAACGTCGGCAGCGCCACGCGGCAGCTCGGCTCGTAAAACAGCAGGATCCGTCCGTCGCGCGGCATGCCGTTTTTTGCACGACCGCCCCGTTTTTTTGCACGGCTTTTATACGGTCGCTTCTAAGCTGGGGACGTGTCGAACAGCCGGGACGGCTTCCGTCCGCGCCATGACCTTCATTCATCCCTTTCCCGCGCTCGATGTCGCCAGCCGACGGTTACGCGCCGGCGCACCCGACGACGTCGCACCGTTTCCGCCGCCGCGCCCGCGCCTGCAACTGCCCGTCACGCTGACGGCCGACTCCGCCGAGGCCGCGCACGCCCGGCTCGCCGGGTTGCTGCACTCCCCGCTCGGTGTGTATGTCGTCAGCGCGCGCGCCGTGTGCAACGTGATCCACGTGCATGTCGACATCGCACCGGAAGACCTGGATTTCACGCTGCACACGCTGATCGCGCAGCAAGTCGACGCGGTGATCGGGCCGGTCGCGCGCCGCTTGCGCATTCCGCCCGCCGCCCGCTGAGCCGGGAACGCCGATTGCTCGGTTAATCCGCCGCCGATTCGCCGGCCGGCGTGCTGTCCGCCGGCTGGCAACGGCGGCCGTTTGTGCGCTGCGTCGAACGCGGCGCTACCCCTGAACAGGGAGGGCCCATGTACCTTACGGAAGAAGTGCGTATCGCGCGCCCGGCCGCCCGCCGCGCGCACGCCGCGGCGTTGCCGTCGGGCAGGCAGCTTGCCCGGCAATTGATGGTGACGGTTCGCGCGGCGGACGTGCTGCTGCGCCAGGCGATTCGCGTGCCCGATCGCCATCAGTGGTCGGTCGACGCCGAGCGCGTCGATGCGGCCGGCGGGCCGCTCGCCGCGTGGGATTCCCACGTGACGTTCCGCATCGTCAAGTCACTCGCACCGGCGTTCGATGCGGACGGGGATGCGAATGCGGCCGACCCCGATCAAGTCGCGGTCGAGATCCGGTTGTTTCTTCCCGAACAGGCTTATGTGGCCGAGCGGCGCATCGGCATCTTCGGCCGGCGACACGGCCAGCGGTTCAGCGCGACGCTGTCGGTCACGGCCGGCTCGCAGTGGGGCGGCCGGCGCGGCGAGCATGTTCCGCCGGCAGGGCGGCACGTGCACGGCGACACGCTCGAAGCGCTCGTGGACACGGTGGCCGGCATCGTCAACGCGGCGTTGCGCGCGTCCGGACATGGCGCGACGGGCCACGGGTGAGCCCGCGGCGAGCGAGCGCCGGCGGGCTCACGCGTCGCCGGTCTGCCCGGTCTGCCGTTGCAGGTCTTCCATCAATTGTTCCGCGAGGAAGTCGCACGGCGGCCGTTTCGACTTGGTGCTGCGCGCGAGGATCAGCTCGAGCGGCGGCAGGTCGGGCAGCCCGTGCGAGCGGCCGAGCATCGACAGTTGCGCGGGGATCGCGCAGCGGGCGAGCGGCGCGACCGCGAGGCCGGCTTCGACCATGCTGAGCAGCCCGAGCAGGCTCGGGCTTTCATACGACGTGCGGTACGGCACTTTCGCGCGTTCGAGGCTGCGGATGGCGTTCTCGCGCGCGACGCTGCCCGGCATGAACACCGCGATCGGCAGCGGCCGCTCCTCCCACACGCGCGGCCCGTTCGTCATCGCGGCCCACGCCATCGGCTCGTGGCGGATGAAATCGCCCGACAGCCCCTTGATGCGCGTCCCGCACACGAGATCGACGGTGCCCTCCTTGATCAGCGGCGCGAGCGCGCTGCTCGGCAGCCCCATCACCTGAATCTCGACCTTCGGGTAGGTCGCGGAGAATTTCTTCAGCACCGATGGCAGCAGCGACGACGCATAGTCGTCCGGCACGCCGATCACGACCTTGCCGGTCACTTCCGGCCGCACCACGGCCGCCCATGCCTCGTCACGCAGCGCCAGCATGCGTCTGGCGAATCCCAGCAGCACCTCGCCTTCGCGCGTCAGCACGATGCTGCGCGGCTTGCGCACGAACAGCGGCCGGCCGATCGCGTCTTCCAGGCTCTTGATCTGCATGCTCACGGCCGACTGCGAGCGGTTCACGGCCTCGGCCGCGCGGGTCATGTTGCCGGTTTCCGCGACGGCGACGACGGTGGCCAGCACGTCGTGATCGAGCATCTTCATGGGGTATCAGGAAAACTGAACGTAACGATCAGCATTATGCGTTTTTATTGTTGCTGTGTGTCTGCCATAGTGCGATCACGCTGGCGCTTCGCCCGACGAGGCGCGGCACTCGGGCCGGACGATCCGGCGTGCGGGACCGAACAGGGAAGCGTGGTGAATCGATGATGGACCATCCGTTGCGCGCCGCACTGGCCGCGGAATTGCATGCGCGGCCGTTCCTGCGGCTCGCCGAAGCCGTATCGCTCACGCATTACGCGATCTATGCGGACGGCCAGCCCGACATCCACGAAACGCTGCTGCACGCGCTGTGCCGCGACACGGGCATCGACGCGCCGCATGAAGGCGCGACGCACTACGCGGTGCAGTCGCCGTGCGGCTGGCACCTGAAGTGGGAGCGTCACACCGAATTCTCGACCTTCACGTTCGTCGCGCCGCGTCGCGACACCGGTTATTTCGACGATCTCGCGATCACCGGCATTCCGGCTGCGTGGTTCGCGCGGCTGGCCGGCATCCGCTTCGTCGCGGTGCGGATGGAACTGCTGTCGGGCGATGCCGCGCAGCGTGTGTGCGGCGACCTGCGGCGCTGGATCGACGGGCCCGCGCTCGTCGGTAGCCACGTGCTCGGCGGCGGCAAGGTGTTCTGCGACTGGCACGTACGCGACGACGGCTTCATGCGCTTTCTCGTCGTCGACGAGGATTTCCGCGAGGAGCAGGGCGGCCGCCTGCTGCAGCGCCTGTACGAAATCGAAACCTACCGGATGATGGCGCTGCTCGCGTTGCCCGTCGCGCGCCGGATGAGTCGCGAGCTCGACGAGATCCACGCGGCGCTGCACGCGCTGATGCAGCGAATGGCTCGCGACGGCGGCGTTCAAGGCGCTGCACGTGATGAACCTGCCGGTCGATCCCGAACTGGCGGAAGGGCTGCTGATCGCGCCGGTCGTGTTCGCGGTGATCCACATCACGCGACGCACGCGTGCGCAGCTTGCGCGTTCGGAGGCGGCGCATGACGGTGCGCCCGTGCATGCGGCGGCGTTGAAGCGGGCCAGCTAAAACATCAACGACCTATCAAGGCAAAGGAGTGGAGATGACTTTTTCGCAGAAGCAAGCGGCGTTCTATAGCGGTTTCGATGCCGCGTTCGACGAGCCGGCCGCGGATGACGCGGGTATGCCGGAAGAAATGCGCGTGACGTCGTATCAGGCCGTGCTGCAGGAACCGATGACGTCGCTCGTCGGGAATACGCTCGACCGGCCGGAGGTCGCGGCGGTGGCGATTCTCGGGTACAACTGACGCGCGTTTCGTTCGCCGCGATCGTTGTGACCTGACGCGCTATAGTCGTGCGATATCCGCCGCGTGTGCTGCGCAGCCGGCGGCCTATTCACGTACGCGTTCGCTTCCATGACAGCCCATCCCGACGTTACCCTTCAACTGACCGACACCGAGCAGCCGGCCGCCCGAGACTTCATCAGCCGCAAGCTCGGCGAATTCAACCACGCGATGACGGGGTGTGCCGATACAGCCGCGCTCGACGTCTACGTGACCGATCCCGCGACCGGCGAGGTATTGGGCGGCCTCACCGGCCGGACGTCGCTGGGCCTGTTCTTCATCGACCTGTTCTATCTGCCCGAATCGCTGCGCGGCGGCGGCTTCGGCAGCCGGCTGCTACGCGAGGCCGAAGCGGAAGCGAAGCGACGCGGGTGCGCGCGTGCGGTGCTGTACACGATCTCGTTCCAGGCACCGGACTTCTACCGGAAGCACGGTTACGAGACGTTCGGCGAAGTGCCGTGCGAGCCGGAAGGCGCGGCGCGCGTGTTCATGGTCAAAGTGCTCTGAGCGTGAAGGAGCGGCAACGGGCCGCTTCCCGACATCCCATGACACACCGGTTGCCCCGCATCGCTCACGGATCATCGCCCGGGCGCCGCCCGCTCGACGATCATGTCGTACAGCGCGCGTGCCGCGGGTGACAGTTGTGCGTTCCGGCGCATGACGAGCACGAGCGTGCGCGACACCGACGGCTCGATGAGCTCGATCGTGCGGACCATCGGATACGCATTCTTCTGGATCGCGAGCTTCGGCACGACGGCCGCGCCGAGCCCTTCCGCGACGAGCCCGAGCGCCGTCGAACTACGCTGCACCTCGTAGAACGAATGCAGCGACACGCCGCTCGTTTTCAGCGCGCCTTCGAGCAGCCCGCGATTGCCGCTCACTTCGCCGGCGAAGATCAGCGGATGCGGCTGCAGCGTCGCCCAGCGGATGCGCCGCCGCTTCGCGAGCGGGTGATCGTCGCGGCACACGAGTACGTAAGGGTCATGCGTGAGCGGCACGCTGACGAGTTCCGGGTGCTGGTCGCCGGCGATGCCGATGCCGAATTCCGCCTCGCGCCGCAGCACGGCCTGCAGCACCGACGCCGATGCGTGATCGAGAATCTTCACGCGATCGTGCGGCCGGTGCCCGGAGAACGCGCGCAGGATGCGCGGCAGGTACTGAACGCCGACCGTCGGCACGCACGCGATCGTGACGTCGCCGCGCTGGCTCAGGCCCGTCTCGCGGATTTCGGTCAGCGCATCGGAGAGCTCGTTCAGCAGCCGGCGCGCCTGCGGCAGGAAACGCCGGCCGATCTCGGTCAGCGTGGTGCGGCGCGTCGTGCGTTCGACCAGCGCGACGCCGAGATACGCCTCGAGCTTGCGCAGCCGCTGCGTGATCGCCGTTTGCGTGACATGGAGCGTATCGGCAGCCTGCCTGAAGCTGCCGCCGTCGGCGATCGCGACGAAAGCCTGGACACCGAGCGTATCGATTTTCATCAGAATTTTGAATCAATCACGATATTAAATTCATTTTACTGAAGGCCGGCGGCAGTCGCAGAATGCGCTGGACCGATGGCCAGCCGCTTCCCCCGCGCGGATGCGCGGCGGCCGGTCATGCCGACAAGGAGATCTATCGTGACGACCCCGCTCGATCAATACGCGAATCAGTACGTGCAGTTCGAGGACGAACGGACACGGCCGGTGCGCGACCTGCTGGCCGCCGTGCCGAACACACCGATCCATACGGCGATTGATATCGGCTGTGGGCCCGGCAATTCGACGGAAGCGCTGATCGCGCGCGCGCCGGACGCGACGATCCACGGGATCGATGCGTCGGCGGACATGATCGCGGCCGCGCGCAAGCGCCTGCCGGCGCTGCGTTTCGACGTGGCCGATGTTTCCACCTGGGACGATCCGGGCGGCTATGACCTGATCCTGTCGAACGCGGTGCTGCAATGGGTGCCCGCGCACGACGCGCTGTTCCCGATGCTCGTCGGCCGGCTCGCGCGAGGCGGCCACCTCGCGGTGCAGATGCCCGACAATCTCGACGAACCCGCGCACCGGCTGATGCGCGAAGTCGCGGCGGCCGGGCCGTGGGCCGACAAGCTGAAAGGCGCGGCGCGCACCGAGCGGTTCGATGCGCGTTATTACCATGCGCTACTCGCGCCGCTGTGCTCGCGCGTGGACGTGTGGCGCACGACCTATTACCACCCGCTGCGCGGCGGCGCGGATGCGGTCGTCGAATGGTTCAAGGGCAGCGCGCTGCGGCCGTTCCTTGCGGCGCTCGACGCGTCCGAACAGCGCGCGTTTCTCGCGCGCTATCGCGACGCGCTGGCCGGGCCGGACGGTTATCCGGCGCAAGGCGACGGCACGGTGCTGCTGCCGTTTCCGCGCCTGTTCATCGTGGCGACGCGCAAGTAACGTGGCAACGACGCGGCATCGATTAGACCGATGGCCGTGCGTCAGCGCACCGCCTCCACCGATGCCGGTACGCCGACGCGGTGGCGCAGGTCAGCGCAAGATGGCCGGCGGTGCGCCGCCGTCGCGCGCTTCGGCGGCGGGGCGCGCGGCGGTGACCGAACCCCACGCGGCGAGTTCGCGCTTCGTGCGTACGCCGAGCTTCGCGAAAGCACGCTTCACGTAAGACTCGGCCGACGCGACCCGCACGCCGAGAATCCCGGCGGTTTCCGGCACGGTTTTGCCGGAGAGCAGGTGCTTGCAGGTTTCGTATTCGCGCTTCGACAGCTTCACGCCGTCGGCCGCGAGCCGCGCATCGAATTGCGCGAGCGGATGGACGTCGGGCGTCGCGTGCGCGATGCGCCGCGCGGCGGTGGTCGACGCATGCAGTTCGAGCAGCGGGAACAGCATGTCGCTGATGCTGCGGAAGCGGTTCATCTCGGCGAGCGTGAACGGCGGGCGGTCGCGGCCGCGCTCCAGCGCGATCGAATGCTGCGAATAGCGCGTGCCGCGTGCGAGCACGCATTCATGCCCGATATGCACGTCGTCGAACAGGCGCTGGCGGAACTCGCCAGGCGGGATCGCCGCGATGTCGCGCACGACGAGCATCGTGCCCGTCTTGCCGCGCAGCCCCGCGAACAGCGGGTCGCTGTCGAGAAAGCGCTCGTAGTAGAGCGTCATCACGTCGGAGATTTCGGTGGACGCGGCGCCGATGCCGCTGCTGCCGATCCATTCGCAACGGTAGCCGGTCGGCATCGTCGCGTCGACGCGCGAGCGTTCGACGTGTGCGACGTCGAGCGGCACGATATCGTTCAGCAGTTGCATGAGGCGCGGCACGAAGTGCGGCGTGCCGACCGTCTCGATCAGCTCGCCCAATGCCTTGAACGATACGTTGAAGCGGTCGTTGTCGCGGTGGAAGGAATTCACGTTGAGCAGCATGCGGTTCCGAAGGGCCTGTTCCGCCCATGACCCGCGTTCCCCTGATACGAAAAAAACAGGTGTCGGGCCGGCCCTCGGCGGGGCCGACCGCCCGCCCGTCATCCGCGGGAGCACGCCCTTGACGCGGCTGGATTCTAGCGCTTGCCGTTCGCCCCGTAAAACGTCGCGCGTCACCCCGAAGAGGGCATACCGGGGCAGTGTAAACGAGTCACTGCATCTCCACCTTTTTTCTTGCGCGGCTACGCGTCGATGCGTGCCACCTCGCCGACGAGCAGCCCGTACGATGGCTGCCCGCGAGCGCCATCGCGGCGATGCAGGTGGGCCACGGTCGTCTCCTGTGTTCTATGCGCCGGCCGGCGCGCGCGAACGAGGCGGCCGGATCGAATGGCGTTGGAGCGAACGTTGGAGCCGTGGCGCGGCGTGCGTGACATTTGGGCAGGCATCCCGTTAATGGGATGTTCAGCGCCACGATATGTGGCAGCGGGGGAGCACTGCATCGTGCCTCAGTTTCCCATCGCCTCCTTCGCACTGACCCAGCCCTGCACGGCGCCGGCTTGCGGATTGCGATACCGCACCTTCAACCACCGGAAATCGTCGCTCGCGTCGATCACCTCCACCGTGTCGCCCGCGACGACATAGCGGCGCGTGGGTGCGTCGGCCATCGCGACGTGCAGCGGCAGGCGCGCCGGCCGCACCTTGAACGTGACCGTGCCGCCATCATGATCCTGCGGGCGGCGCGACACGCGCCTGCCGTGCTCGTCGTAGGTGAGCAGCATCGACGACGGGCCCGAGTCGCCGTCGAGCAGATCGCGCAGATCGTCGGGGATCGCTTCGCTGGTTTGATACAGATACATCTTGCCGTTGCCGTCGAAGCGGTACGCATCGGTGTACCAGATCGGGCCGCCGCGGCACGAGCTGTACAGCGTGCGCGTTTTCGGCTTCGCTTGGACGTTGATCAGGTCGTCGCAATTGCCGTGCGGCCCGTTGCCCGCCGGCATCTTCAGCGGTTCGAACCGCTGGCGCGCGGGGTCGTACAGGTAGATGCCGTAGTTCTCGTTGACCATGCCGAGCACCGCGCGCATCGCGAGATCGCGATGGCCGTCGAAGTTGTAGTCGTCGGTCGCGAGGTGGTAGCGGCCTTCCTCGTCGGCGGCGGTGACGGCCAGCGTCTGGGTCGTTCCGCTCGGCAGGAAGCGGACCGTGACGTGCGCGCCGTCGGTGCGCTCGACGCGTGCCGTGACGGCATCGTCGACCTTGAACTCGAGCAGCGGCCGGGCGGCGTGCGCGGCGGGTGCGATCGACGCACACGTGGCGAACAGCAGCGCGGCGACACGGGCAAGCGGGTGGAATCGCGGAAATCGTGTCATGGGCGGTTGTCGTGGCGAGGAAGAGCGTGCAGGCGACCGATCAACCACGCGTGCTGTCGTCGCGATAGCCGTCCTTGCCGACGAAGATTTCATTCAACGCGGCGCGCAGCGTGACCGGATCGTACTGACCGGGCGCGAGATGGATCACGTAGCGCGTGTGGCCGTCGAGACGCGCGGCGACGCCCGGTTCGATCTCGACGTCGATCGTGTCGTCGGTCAGCCGCACCGACAGATCCTTGACGCGCAGGTTGAGCTGGTCGCGCACCATCACTTCGATCAGCGTGTCGTCCGGAAAGCGCGACAGCGCGAAGCAATAGTCCTGCTCCGCGTCGTGACAGTAGATGTTGGCGAAGCTTTCGTCGTCGTCGAGGTCGGACGTGGCCGCGCCGACGGTAGCGTGAAGTTCCATGAACGTGGGTTCCTGCGTGGGGTTAGCGGGGGGCATGCGCCGTCGGCTCGATTGCGGCCGGGGCGTTGGGTGTCGCGTCGGCGTGCGCGTCGCGTGCCTTCAGCCACAGCCCGAGTTCGCGCATCACGTCGACCACCGGCCGCAGCCGGTCGCCGTCCGCGGTGAGATCGTACTCGACGCGCACCGGCACTTCCGGATAGACGGTGCGCCGCACGAGGCTCGCGTCTTCCCGGCGCCGTGCCGATGCGAGATATTAGCGCCCGCGTCGCGGCGAATCGATACATGGACAACCCACGAAGGAAACGCACGAAGCTCTATCACGCTCCCGGCAGCTGTTCGCAGGCGATCTGCATCGTGCTGCGCGAAGGCGGGTTCGACGCGGAGATCGTCGAGGTCGACGCGCGCAAGCATGTCGTCGAGGACGGCCGCAATTACTACGACGTGACCGAACTCGGCTACGTGCCGCTGCTCGAACTCGACGACGGCACGATGCTGCGCGAAGGGCCGGTGATCGCGCAGTATCTCGCGGACCAGCGCCCGGAAGCCGCGCTTGCGCCCGCTTACGGCACGCTCGCGCGCTACCGGCTGATGGAATGGCTGAACTTTCTCGGTACCGAGATCCACAAGGGTTTCATCCCGCTGCTGTATGCGGTGCAGGCGGGGAAGTACGTCGAGCCCGTGCGGCAGAAGCTCGACGGTCGCTTCGCGTGGATCGACCGCCAGCTCGACGGCAGGACGTTCGTCACCGGCGACACGTTCACGGTCGCGGATGCGTACCTGTTCGCGCTGACCGGCTGGGGCAAGGCCGACTGGATGCGTTCGGTGTACAACGCGGATATCGACCTGAGCCGGCATGCGCATCTGCGTGCGTGGTACGAGCGGGTGCGCGAGCGGCCGGCCGTGCAGGCCGTGCTGGCGGCGGACGGCCTGCTGCGATGACGCGCGGCGCCCACCGCGGGGAATGCGCATCATTTCGTCGTAGTGACGCAGCGCCATGCCGCGACGGGCCGCGCTATAATCGCCGCCATGAAACTGTTTCGGACTTTCATCCTGCTGCTGCTGTGCGCGGTGCTGCCCATCACTGGGCTGGCAGCCAGCGGCCTGACCGGTGAATGTCCGATGCAGCACACGATGTCGATGGACGCGGATACGGGCATGAACATGGCCATGTCCGCCGACATGAGCAACTGCGATTCGATGCAGCCGCCCTCCGCCGATCACGCGAAGGCCAAAGCCAAGGGCATGGCCTGCAAGGTAACGGCCCAATGCCAGTTCGGCAGTCTCTACCACCCGGCCGCCCGCGTCGACGTCAGCCGTCCCGCTGCCTTCGCCAGCACGATCGTCTTCCACTACACGCAGTCCGTCCCGGCTCGCGACCCGAACGGGTTGTGGCGCCCGCCACGCATCAGCTGATCCCGATTTGACCGGTTCACCGCGCACGCGGTGAGGTTTCGTCCTGTGCGCAGGACGTGGAATCCCTTTGGGTTCCGATTTGGGGTTACACCATGTCATTCGCTTTCCGCACGCCGCGCATGCCGCGTGCATGCCGGCGCGCGCCCGTATCGTGGGCCGCGCTGCTGATGGCGGGCGCGGTTCACGCGCAGCAGTCGCCGCTCACGCTGGACGCCGCGCTGCAGTCCGCCACCGATCGTTCCGCGTCGATGCAGGCCGCCCAGGCTTCCGTGCTCGCGCGTGCCGAAGCGGCCGTCAGGGCCGGCCAGTTGCCGGACCCGATGCTCAAGGCCGGCATCGACAACCTGCCGATCAACGGCGGGCAGCGCCTCACCGTCGGCCAGGACTTCATGACGATGCGCCGCATCGGCATCGAGCAGGAATGGGTGTCCGGCGACAAGCGGCGGCTGCGTACCGCGCTGGCCGACCAACAGGTCGGCCGCGAGCGCGCGGGCTATCTCGTGGAGCTGGCGGCCGTGCGCCGGCAGACCGCGGCCGCGTGGCTCGATGCCGTCTACGCGAAGCAGGCGCTCGCGCTTCAGCAGGCGTTGCTCGGTCACATGAACCATGAACTCGACGCGACGCAGGCGTCGTATCGCGGCGCGAAGGCGAGCGCGGGTGACGTCGTGCAGGCGCGCGCGATGCTCGCGCAGACGCAGGACCAGGTGCTCAAGGCGCAGCAGACGTATCGCACCGCGCTCGTCGCGCTGGCCCGCTGGACGGCGGCGCCCGTGACGGACGTGACGGGTACGCCGCCCGCGCCCGAATCCGTCGTATCGGCATTACCGCCGGACGAGCTGCGCGTGTCGCAGCCGGCGCTCGTCGCCGCCGCGGACGATATCGCGGTGGCCGAAGCCGACGCCGCGGTCGCGAACAGCGAGCGCAGCCCCAACTGGACGTGGGAAATCGCGTACCAGCAGCGCGGCGGCGCGTATTCGAACATGGTGTCGGTGGGCGTCTCGATCCCGCTGCCGCTCAATCGCAAGAATCGCCAGAACCGCGACGTCGCCGAAAAGGCGGCGCTCGCGACGAAGGCGCGCCTGATGTACGAGGACACGCTGCGTCAGGTACAGGCCGACATCCGTACGCAATCCGACACGCTGGCGAGCGGCCGCGAACGTATCGCGAACCTGAGCGCCGCGCTGTTGCCCGCCGCCGATCAGCGCGTGCAGCTCGCGACGGCCGCGTACCGGGCCGGCACGGGGTCGCTCGCCGACACGTTCGCCGCGCGGCGTGCGCAACTCGAAGCGCAGTTGCAGGTGCTCGACCTCAGGCGCGACGTGTCGCAGACCTGGGCGCGGCTCGAATATCAGGTCGTGCCGTCGGCGATGGCCGCCGCTCAGTGAAGGAGACGCTCATGACAAGGCAATCACTGATGCGTGCGGCGCTGATCGCATCCGCCGGCGCGATACTCGTCGGCGCCGGCTATGTCGTCGGCGTCCGCCATGCGATGAACGGCGCGGCGGCGTCCGCCGTGCCCGCTGCCGCGCCGTCGGGCGCGCCGGCGCCGCAGGCCGCGCGCAAGGTCCTGTACTGGCACGACCCGATGGTGCCGAACCAGCACTTCGACAAACCGGGCAAATCGCCGTTCATGGACATGCAGTTGCAGCCCGTCTATGCGGACGAAGGCGGCGACGCACCGGGCGTCCGGATCGATCCGGGCCTGCAGCAGAACCTGGGCATTCGCTATGCGACCGTGCGCCGGCAGCAGACGGCGGCCGGCTTCGACGCGGTGGGCGCCACGCAGTTCGACGAAGCGCGCGCGGCGGTCGTGCAGTCGCGCGTGACCGGCTACATCGACCATCTGTATGCACGCGCGCCGATGCAGCGCATCGCGAAGGGCGCGCCGGTCGCATCGCTGTTCGTGCCCGACTGGCTCGCGCCGCAGGAGGAATATCTCGCGCTGAAGCGCGGCGGGATGGACGGCAGCCTGCTCGACGCGGCGCGCGCGCGGATGCGGGCGCTGTCGATTCCGGACGGCATGATCGCGGCCCTCGACCGCACCGGCCGCGCGCAGACGCACGTCGTGCTGAGTGCGCCGGAGGCCGGCGTCGTCAGCGAGCTGAACGTGCGCGACGGCGCGATGGTCGCGCCCGGCCAGACGCTTGCGAAGATCGCCGGCTTGTCGACGCTGTGGCTGATCGTCGAGGTGCCCGAGGCGCTCGCGCTGAACGTGCAGCCGGGGATGTCGGTCGACGCGACGTTCGCGGGCGATCCGGCGCGGCATTTCAGCGGACGCATCCGCGAAGTGCTGCCCGGCATCAGCACGGGCAGCCGCACGCTGCAGGCGCGCGTGGAGATCGACAACGCATCGCTGACGCTCACGCCCGGCATGCTGATGCGCGTGCGGGTCGCGGAGAAGGAGACGGTGTCGCGCCTGCTCGTGCCGTCGGAGGCCGTGATCGCGACCGGCCAGCGCACGATCGTCATCGTGAAGCACGGCGACGGCCGGCTTCAGCCGGCGTCGGTGACGGTCGGCAGCGACGTCGGCGGCGACACGGAAGTGCTCGCCGGGCTGAACGAAGGCGACACGGTCGTCGCGTCGGGGCAATTCCTGATCGATTCGGAAGCCAGCCTGAAAAGCGTATTGCCGCGGCTGGAGCGGGCGGCCGGGGCAAGCGCGGCCGCATCGTCCGCGACGGCAACCGCGCCGGTCTACGAAACCACCGGCAAGGTGGAGAAAGTCACGGCCGACGACATCACGTTCTCGCATCAGCCGGTGCCGGCGCTTGGCTGGGGCGCGATGACGATGGCGTTCGGCAAGCCGTCGGCGCACGCGTTTTCCGACGTGAAGCCGGGCCAGACCGTGCGTTTCGCGTTCACGCAGACCGACGACGGCTACCGGCTGACGAAGGTCGAGCCGCAGCGAGGTGAGCGATGATCGCGCGCATCATTCACTGGTCCGTCCACCACCGGTTTCTGGTGCTGCTGGCCACCGTGCTGCTCGCGGCATGGGGCGTGCATTCGCTGCGACAGACGCCGCTCGACGCATTGCCCGACCTGTCGGATACCCAGGTGATCGTGAAGGCGTCGTATCCGGGCAAGGCGCCGCAGGTCGTCGAGGACCAGGTGACCTATCCGCTGACGACGACGCTGCTCGGCGTGCCGGGCGCGAAAACCGTGCGCGCGTATTCGTCGTTCGGCGACGCGTTCGTCTACGTGCTGTTCGACGACCGCACCGATCCGTACTGGGCGCGCTCGCGCGTGCTCGAATACCTGAGCCAGGTGCAGAGCCGCCTGCCGGCGGGCGCGACCGTGTCGCTCGGCCCGGATGCGACCGGCGTCGGCTGGGTCTACGAGTACGCGCTCGTCGATCGCACCGGCCGTCACGATCCCGGCCAACTGCGCGCGCTCAACGACTGGTTCCTGAAGTTCGAGCTGAAGGCCGTGCCGGACGTATCGGAAGTCGCGAGCATCGGCGGCATGGTGCGCCAGTACCAGGTCGTGCTCGATCCCGACAGGCTGCGCGCGTACGGCATCACGCAGGCGGCGGTCGCGGAGGCGCTCGGCAAGGCCAACCAGGCATCCGGCGGCTCGGTCGTCGAGCTGGCCGAGTCGGAGTACATGGTGCGGTCGTCCGGCTACCTGCGCACGCTCGACGATTTCCGTCGCGTCGTGCTGCGCACCGACGACGCCGGCACGCCGGTCCTGCTCGGCGACGTCGCGCGCATCCAGGTCGGCCCGGCGATGCGGCGCGGCATCGCGGAGCTGAACGGGCAGGGCGAGGTGACGGGCGGCGTCGTCGTGATGCGCTCGGGCAAGAACGCGCTGACGACGATCGACGCGGTGAAGGCGAAGCTCGCCGAGCTCAAGCGTTCGCTGCCGGCCGGCGTCGAGATCGTCACGACCTACGATCGTTCGCAACTGATCGCGCGCGCGGTCGACAACCTGACGGACAAGCTGATCGAGGAATTCGTCATCGTCGGTGTCGTCTGCGCGGTGTTCCTGTTCCATCTGCGCAGCGCGCTGGTCGCGATCCTGTCGCTGCCGCTCGGCGTATTGGCCGCGTTCATCGTGATGCGCTATCAGGGCGTGAACGCGAACCTGATGTCGCTCGGCGGGATCGCGATCGCGATCGGCGCGATGATCGACGCGGCGATCGTGATGATCGAGAACGCGCACAAGCATCTGGAAGCGTACGACCGCGCGCATCCCGGCGAGCCGATCACGGCCGCGCGCCGCTGGGAACTCGTCGCGGCCTCGGCCGCGGAGGTGGGGCCCGCGCTGTTCTTCTCGCTGCTGATCATCACGCTGTCATTCGTTCCGGTGTTTTCGCTGGAAGGGCAGGAGGGCAAGCTGTTCGCGCCGCTGGCGTTCACGAAGACCTATACGATCGCGGCCGCCGCCGGGCTGTCGGTGACGCTGGTGCCGGTGCTGATGGGCTATCTGGTGCGCGGCCGCATTCCGCCCGAGCACGCGAACCCGATCAACCGCGTGCTGATCCGCCTGTACCGGCCGCTGCTCGACGCGACGCTGCGGCGCCCGTGGGCCGCGATCGGCGTCGCGGTCGTCGCGCTCGTGGTGACGGCCGTGCCGTTGTCGCGCCTCGGCGGCGAATTCATGCCGCCGCTCGACGAAGGCGATCTGCTGTACATGCCGACCGCGCTGCCGGGCATCTCGGCCGACAAGGCGAGCGAGCTGCTGCAGCAGACCGACCGGCTGATCAAGACCGTGCCCGAGGTCGACACGGTGTTCGGCAAGTCGGGCCGCGCCGATACGGCGACCGACCCGGCGCCGCTCGAGATGTTCGAGACGACGATCCGCTTCAAGCCGCGCAGCGCGTGGCGGCCGGGCATGACGCCGGAGAAGCTGATCGACGAACTCGACCGGACGGTGAAGGTGCCGGGCCTGTCGAACGTGTGGGTGCCGCCGATCCGCAACCGGCTCGACATGCTGTCCACCGGGATCAAGACGCCGGTCGGCGTGAAGATTTCCGGGCCGGACCTCGCGGGGATCGACGCGATCGCGACGCAGGTCGAGGCCGCCGTGAAGCGCGTGCCGGGCGTGACGTCCGCGCTCGCGGAGCGGCTGAACGGCGGCCGCTACATCGACGTCGACATCGACCGGCTCGCCGCCGCGCGTTACGGGCTGTCGGTGGCCGATATCCAGTCGGTCGTGTCGTCGGCGATCGGCGGCGAGGACGTCGGCGAAGTGATCGCGGGACGCGAGCGCTTCCCGATCAACATCCGCTATCCGCGCGAGATCCGCGATTCGCTCGAGAACCTGCGGCAGTTGCCGATCGTCACCGCGCGCGGCGCGCAGATCCGCCTCGGCGACGTCGCGCGTATCGCGATCGCCGACGGGCCGCCGATGATCCGCAGCGAGAACGCGCGGCTGTCCGGCTACGTGTACGTCGATCTCCGCGGTACCGACCTCAGCACGGCCGTGCGCGCGATGCAGCAGACCGTCGCGCGGCAGGTTGCGTTGCCGCCCGGCTATTCGATCGCGTGGTCGGGGCAGTTCGAGTATCTCGAACGCGCGGCGGCGACGCTGCGCACCGTCGTGCCCGTCACGCTCGTCGTGATCTTCGTGCTGCTGTTCGTCACGTTCGAGTCGGCGGCCGACGCGCTGCTGCTGATGTCGACGGTGCCGTTCGCGCTGGTCGGCGGGTTCTGGCTCGTGTGGGCGCTCGGCCATGCGGTGTCCGTCGCGACGTCGGTGGGTTTCATCGCGCTGGCGGGCGTGGCCGCCGAATTCGGCGTCGTGATGCTGCTGTACCTGAAGGGTGCGCTGCAGCGCCGGCTCGACGCAGGCGAACCGCCGACCGATGCGTTGCTGCTCGATGCGATCCGCGAAGGCGCGGTGCTGCGCGTGCGGCCGAAGGCGATGACGGTCGCCGTCGTGCTCGCCGGGCTCGTGCCGATCATGATCGGCCACGGCGCCGGTTCCGAAGTCATGCAGCGGATCGCCGCGCCGATGGTCGGCGGCATGGTCACGGCGCCGCTGCTGTCGATGTTCGTCATTCCCGCCGCGTGGCTTCTGCTTCAGCGCCGTCGTGCGCGAAGCGCTGGCCGCGCGCGGCATTCCGATGCAGTTCCTTCCGGCACGAACGTGCCATCCCTTCCCACCGGAGAATCACGAAGAAGATGAATCAACTGATCGCCACTGCAACCGCTGTCGTCGCGCTGAGCGCTTTCGCGGTACCGGCGTCCGCCGCCGGCGACATGTCGGGCATGGACATGCCCGGCATGAAGATGTCGTCGGGCGGCGCGGCGGATTCGAACGGCGCGCTGACCGACGCCGAAGTGAAGAAGGTCGATGCCGCGAGCGGCAAGATCACGCTGAAGCACGGCGCGCTGGAGAATGTCGGGATGCCGCCGATGACGATGGCGTTCAAGGCGAAGGACGCGGCGATGCTCGCGCACGCGCATGCGGGCGACAAGGTCAAGGTGCGGATCGAGAAGGTCGACGGCACGTTGACGATCGTCAAGCTCGTCAAGTCTTCCTGATCGTCCGGATGCGGGTGTTGCTGTCGCCCGCATCGCATGCAGCGACGCGCACCGAGCCGACGTGTCGGTCGGCCGGTGCGCCCGCCCGGCGCATTCAGCGCGCCAGCGTCAACGCCAGATACCCCGCATAACCGGCGCCGTTCGCGAGCAACGCCCAGATCGCGAGCCCGCGCGTGCGCGCATTGACGCGCAGCCAGGCGGCCGCCGCAAGCGTGATGATCACACCGGTCAGCACTTCGGGGCGCGGCTCCCACGGCGTCAGCATGATGCCGATCGCGGGCAGCAGCGTGCCCTGGAACACCATCGCGCCGGTGATGTTGCCGAACGCGAGCGTGTCCTTCCCGCGGCGGATCCACAGCACGCTGTTGACCTTCTCCGGCAGTTCCGTCGCGATCGGCACGATGATCAGCGACAGCAGCAGCGCCGACACGCCGAGCACGTGCGACACGCCTTCCACGCCGTGAATGAAGCCCTTTGCGCCGCCGACCAGCAGCGCGACGCCGATCAGCAGTTGCAGCACGATCGTCGCCAGGTTGGTCGGCAGGCCGACGCGCGACAGGAACATCGCGTGCGGCGCCTCGGTGCCGTGCCCGGCGTCGACGAGCCCGGTCGACGCGCGGAACGTCAGCACGACGTACATCACGTAGAGGCCGACCAGCATCGCGGCGAGCAGCGCGCGCACGGCCCAGTTGTGATGCGGGACGAACATCGCGACGGTCGCCAGCGAGAATGCGGCGAGGAAGGTGTTCATGTCGCGCACGAAGCCCGTGCGTTCTGGCGCGATCGTGCCGCGCGGCCCGCGCGAGCGGATCACGGCGAGCGTCATCAGGAACGTGGTGAGCGTCGTGAGCATCAGCGGCGCGCCGAGAATCGCGCCGACGCCGATTTCCTCGTTCACGGCCTGGTTCGATGTGCCGCCGGCCAGCGCGAGCAGCGGCACCATCGTTTCGGGCAGCGCGGTGCCGACGGCCGCGAACAGCGAGCCCGTCACGCCTTCGGAAATCTTCAGGCGTTCGCCGAGATGTTCGAGCGCATTGGTGAAGAGTTCGGCCGCGACGAGGATGACGATCAGCATGAACGCCAGTTCGACGAACATGAACGTCATGCGGCACCTCCGCAGGCAGCGGTGGCGTGGGGGAGGTGAGCAGGGAGGGACATGGGGACTCCGTGGTCGGACGCTGACGAACCATGACACATCCGCCGCCGTCCGACCAGGAACGACGCGACGTGCCGATGGTCTCGCCAGGCCGATCAGGCTGAACGCGCCACGGCCGCAGGCCGAGTGTGTTGACGCGTTCGCTTTCCGGCGGACGGAAAGCAGGCTACTCCCCAAAGACGGAAATCAGTCTAGCCGAGCGGTTTTCCTTCGACAAGCCTTCGTCTCGAAAAATATACCCCTCCACCCTATAGGGTCAGCCTTCCGGATATATACTCCCCTACCCTATACCGGAGCCGCCGATGAGTCATACCGTTCGCGAAAAACAGAAGCTGCTGAACCGCGTGCGCCGTATCAAGGGGCAGGTCGAGGCGATCGAGCGGGCGCTGGAAGAAGAGCGCGGCTGCAACGACGTGCTGCAATTGATCACGAGTTGCCGCGGCGCGATGAACGGCTTGCTGGCCGTCGTGCTGGAAGACCACATCCGGTCGCATCTCGTCGATGCGGACACGGCCGACGCGCACGAGGGCAGCGCGACCGAGCAACTGATCGACGTCGTGCACAGCTATTTCAAGTAACCGGGCCGGAACATGAACGAATTCAATGGCTCGCCGGCCGGCGGTGCGCACAGCCACGCGTTTCTGGGCGCCGCGCACACGCGCAATGAGCGAAAGACGTGGATGGTCATCGGCCTGTGCACGGCGATGATGATCGCCGAGATCGTCGGCGGCACGTTGTTCGGCTCGCTCGCGCTGGTCGCCGACGGGCTGCACATGTCGACGCACGCGGGCGCGATGCTGATCGCCGCGCTGGCCTACACCTATGCGCGCCGGTACGCCGACGATCCGCGCTTCGTGTTCGGCACCGGCAAGCTCGGCGACCTGGCCGGCTTCACGAGCGCGATCGTGCTGGCGATGATTGCGTTGCTGATCGGCTACGAGGCGATCGCGCGCCTGCTGGCGCCGGTGCCGATCCATTTCGACGAAGCGATTCCGATCGCCGTGCTGGGGCTCGCCGTGAACCTCGCCAGCGTGTGGCTGCTGAGCGGCGACCACCATCACGGGCATGGTCACGGCCATCACCACGCGCACGCGCATGACCACCACGATGACCATGACCACGACGACCACGCGCACCATGATCGCGGTTCGCACTCGGCCGCGCATCGCGACCACAACATCCGGTCGGCCTACGTTCACGTGATCGCCGACGCGGCCGTGTCGGTGCTGGCGATCGTCGGCCTGCTGCTCGCGCGTGCGTTCGGATGGGGCTGGATGGACCCGCTCGCGGGCATCGTCGGCGCGCTGGTGATCGCCAACTGGTCGTACGGGCTGATGCGCGATACGGGCGAGATCCTGCTCGACGTCAACGTCGATCGCCCGCTGACGGACAACGTGCGTCGCGCGATCGAGGCGCTCGGCGACACGGTCAACGATCTCCATGTGTGGCGCGTGGGCCCCGGGCACATGAGTGCGATCGTGTCGGTCGAATCGGGCGACGCCGCGCGCGATGCGCGTTTCTACCATGCGCTGCTCGCGGGCTTCGACGGCATGTCGCACGTGACGGTCGAAGTGATGACACCTGCGAAGGCGGCCTGATCGTGGCCGTGAAATCGCCGTGTATCGACCTGTGCGCGTTCGACGGCCGCACGGGTTTTTGTGTCGGCTGCCTGCGCACGCGCGACGAGGCGCGCGACTGGAAGAAGCTGACCGATCATCGCCGGCATCAGATACTGAACGATCGTAAGCGCCGGCAGGCGAAGCTCCAGCGCGATACGGCGGAATAGCAAGGGCACGCGTTCCCCGGCTCGGCATCGCGGGCGTGCGGTAGCATCACGGGCATTCAGCTTCAGGATTCCTGAACCGGGGAGCGACCCATGCAGACCGACTCATCGACCGGCATTCTTCGGCAGATTCCCCGCAGCGTGTGGGTGCTCGGCTGTGTCAGCCTGCTGATGGACGTGTCGTCCGAAATCATCCACAGCCTGTTGCCGATGTTCCTGATGGCGGGCCTTGGCGCGAGCGCGACGACGATCGGCCTGATCGAAGGGATCGCCGAGGCGACGTCGCCGGTCGTCAAGGTGTTCTCCGGCACGCTGAGCGACTACCTGCGCAATCGCAAATGGCTCGCGGTGGCCGGCTATGCGCTCGGCGCGCTCAGCAAGCCGCTGTTCGCGATCGCGCCGACGATCGGCGTCGTGGTGACCGCGCGGATCGTCGACCGCGTCGGCAAGGGGGTTCGCGGCGCGCCGCGCGATGCGCTCGTCGCCGACGTCACGCCCGTTCACCTGCGCGGCGCCGCGTACGGACTGCGCCAGGCGCTCGACACGGTGGGCGCGTTCCTCGGGCCGCTGCTGGCCGTCGTCATCATGCTGGCGTGGCGCGACGATTTCCGCCTCGCGTTCTGGCTCGCCGTGATCCCCGGCGTGCTGGCCGTGGCGCTGCTCGCGTTCGGCATCGACGAGCCGGCGCGTGTACCCGGCGAGAAGCGCGTGAACCCGATCCGCCGTGCGGTCGTCGCGCAACTCGGCACCCGCTACTGGTGGGTCGTGGCCGTGGGCGGCGTGTTCGCGCTCGCGCGTTTCAGCGAGGCATTCCTGGTGCTGCGCGCGATGGGCAGCCGCGTGCCCGTCGCACTCGTGCCGCTCGTGATGGTCGCGATGAACGTCGTGTATGCGTTGTCCGCTTACCCGTTCGGCAAGCTCGCCGATACGACGAGCCACACGAAACTGATGGTGATCGGGCTGGTGCTGCTGATCGCCGCCGATGTCGTGCTGGCGCACGGCGCGCACTGGCCGACCGTGCTCGTCGGCGTCGCGCTGTGGGGGCTTCATATGGGGATGACGCAAGGGCTGCTCGCGACGATGGTCGCGCAGGCCGCGCCGGCCGAACTGAGAGGGACCGCGTTCGGCGTGTTCAACCTGATCAGCGGGGTCGTGACGCTCGTATCGAGCGTCGTCGCGGGCGCGCTGTGGGACCGGGCAGGCGCCGCCGCCACGTTCTACGCGGGAGCCGTATTCAGCGCGGCGACCATCGTGCTGCTCGTGTGCGTTCGCACGTCGTTCGGCGTGGTGCGGGATCGCTAGCGCTGAACGCGGTGGCGCACGATCTAACCATCGGCGCCGTGCGGAAAGTACAGCGCGAACGTCGTGCGCCCGTCGCGGCTTGCAACCTCCACCTTGCCGCGGTGCAGTTCCATGATCGACTTCACGATCGCGAGCCCGAGCCCCGCGTTGCGCGCCGCACCGTGCCGCGACGAATCGATCCGGTAGAAGCGCTCGAAGATCCGCTCGATCTGTTCGGGCGGGATCGCCGCGCCGCGATTCGTGACTTCGACGACCGCGTAATCGCCCTGGGTCGACACCGCCAGCTCGATCGTCGACGTGGCTTGCGCGTGTTCGAGCGCATTCGACGCGAGGTTGCTCACCGCGCGCCGGAACAGCGTCGCGTCCGCGACGACCGGCGCTTCGCCGCGCACGTCGATGCGCACGCCGGCTTCGTCGGCCAGCGCCTGGAAATACGACGCGAGCCGGCGCAATTCGCCACCCGCGTCGAGTTTGGCGGCCTTCAGATGCTGCGTTGCATTGTCGGTGCGCGCGAGAAACAGCATGTTCTCGATCATCCGCTGCAGCCGTTCGCATTCCTCGATGTTTGATTCGATCAGCGTCTCGTATTCGTCCGTCGAGCGGGCGCGCGACAGCGTGATCTGCGACGAGCTGATCACGTTCGCGAGCGGCGTGCGCATGTCGTGCGCGAGATCGGACGAGAACTGCGACAGCCGCACGAACGCGCGTTCGAGCCGGTCGAGCATCCGGTTCACCGACGTGGCGAGCTCGCGCAATTCGACCGGGCCGCCGCGCGCGTCGAGGCGCGCGTTCAGGTTGTGCGCCTCGATGCGCGACGTCTGCCGGCCGAGGCTTTCGACCGGGCGCAGGCCGCGCGACGCGACCGCGTAGCCGAGCGCGCCGACGAGCAGCGCGCCGACGGCTGCCGCGAGCCAGATATCGACCCGATAGCTTTCGAGCAGCGACTGCCGATCGGCCGCGGTGCGCGCGAGCGCGACGTGGATCGTTTCGCCGGATGGCAGCGTTTCGCGTGCAACCACGCAGCGCGACGTGCCGATGCCGGGCGGCGCGCATGTGAACGGGCCGTCGGCGCCGCCAGCCGGATGTGGCGCGGCGATCACCGACGCGAGCGTATTGCCGGCTGCGTCGGAATGCTCGACGAGCGGGCGGTTCCCTGCGTCGTAGATGCCGAGATAGACGCCCGGATGCGACAGCAGCACGTCATGGAACACGGCCGGATCGGCGCGCAGCGCGGCCGTCGATCCGCTGGCGCGCGCGAGTTGCAGGAACTGGTTGAGCTTGCCGGAGATCTCGATGTCGTCGCGCCGCGTCAGCTCCGCGGACAGCGAGCGGTACAGATACGCGCCGGTCAGCGCGAACACGAGCGCCGCGACGGCGGCGAACGCGAGCGTGAGGCGCCGCAGCAGCGAATACGAAGCGGAGCGCGCGGTCACGAACGATCCTCGAGCACGTAGCCCATGCCGCGAATCGTGTGGATCAGCTTGTTCTCGTACGCGTTGTCGATCTTCGCACGCAGGCGCTTGATCGCTGCATCGACGACGTTCGTGTCGCTGTCGAAATTCATGTCCCAGATCTGCGACGTGATGAAGGTGCGCGTCAGCACCTCGCCCTCTCGTTCGGCGAGCAGTTGCAGCAGCGCGAATTCCTGCGCGGTCAGGTCGATGCGGGCATCGGCGCGCCGCACGCGGCGCTTGAGCAGGTCAATTTCGAGATCGGCGACGTGCAGGACGTCGCGCACGTTGCGCGGCGCGCGCCGCAGCAGCGAGCGGATGCGCGCCAGGAATTCGGCATACGCGAACGGCTTGAGCAGGTAATCGTCGGCGCCGAGCTCGAGCCCGGCGACCTTGTCCTCGATCGCGTCGCGCGCCGTGAGCAGCAGCACGGGCGTCTGCTTTTGCGCGCGCAGCCGCTTCAGCACCTCGAAGCCGTCCAGCTCCGGCAGCATCACGTCGAGCACGACCAGGTCGAAATCCTCGTGCAGCGCGAGGAACAGCCCGTCCTGGCCGTTTTCCGCGACGTCGACCGTATAGCTCGCCTCCATCAACCCCTTCCGGAGGTAGGACGCCATCTTCGGTTCGTCTTCGACTATCAGTATCCGCATGGTGAGGCAGGCTGTCCGTGATTCCAGCCGGTCAGTGTAACGCCAGAGCGTACGGCGTCGCGCGTGCGCGAAGGATGACCGGCGGATGACGGAATTGTCATGAAAAACCGGTCATGGTTCGGCCATCTCGTCGTCACCGCGGCGGCGCTAAGCTGCGGCCGTCTTGTCCCCGGAGCGCGCCGTCGTGCGCCGCGCCGGCCCAACGGTCGCTGTCCCGATTTCGCTTCCATGTCGTACTGGCGCACATTCGTTCTCGTCGTGTTGCTCGCGCTGAGCCTGCCGATCCAGTCGTTCGCGGCTGTGTCGATGCCATGCGCGGGCGCCGCCGTGTCGCATGGGGACAGCGCGCCGCACACGCTATCGGCCGCGCAGGACGGGCATCACGATCACGGCGACCACGCGCGGCATGCGACGTCGTGCGCCGCGTGCGTGTCCTGCTGCTTCGGCGCGGCCATGTCGGGCACGCCCGCGGTGCCCGCCGCGGCGAGCGTCGGCGTCGCGATCGTCGCGCCGCCGCGCTCGGCCGGGGACGTGTCGTTCCTGACCGGCGGCATCGACCGGCCGCCTCGCCGAATGCCCGTCTAGCTCCTGCCCGCGGCGGACCCGCCGCGATCCCGCTATTTGCTCCGGCCGACGCATCGCGCCACGCCGGACGACTGACGACGAGACATGTTCATGCGATTGATCATTGCGGCGCTCTGGAGCGCGGCGGCCCTCGCGCCGTCGCTCGTGCCGGCGCAAACCCGGTTTCCCGATCCGGCCGACGCCGCCGCGTCGGTGCCGGACGTCACCGTGACGTCCGCGTTCGACGGCTACCGGCCGTATCGGGACGACGCAGGCCCGGGCTGGCAGCAACTGAACCGGGACGTGGCGGAGCGGCCCGCGAAAGGGCGCACGAGCGGCGCCGCGGCCGGCAACGGCGCCGCCCATTCGACACACGGCGGGGCCGCGCGATGACGACGCTCGCGATATCGCCGAGGATCGGCGCGGCTGCGGTCGTGCTGGCGATCCTCGCGGGCTGCACGACGTTTTCGAAGGACGGCGGCTTCGACGCCGTGTCGTCCGTCGCATCCGAGCGCATCGGCAAGGAGGCGGTGGCTGTGCGGACCGACGCCGACCGCGAAGCCGTCGACCGGCGGACGACGGAATTGCTCGCGAAACCGCTGTCGATGGACGATGCGGTGCAAATCGCGCTGCTGAACAACCGCGGCCTGCAGGCGTCGTACGCAGAACTCGGGCTGTCGGAGGCCGACCTCGTGCAGGCCGGCCGGCTGCCGAACCCGCGCTTCGCATTCAGCCGCACGCGTGCCGGCGACGGCGAGCTGACGCTCGGCCGCACGTTCTCGGCGAACGTGTTCGCGCTGCTGACGATGCCGCTCTCGACGCATATCGAACGCCGCCGCTTCGAGCAGACCAAGCTCGAAACGGCCGACGCGATGCTGAAGGTCGCGGCCGACGCGCGCCGCGCGTATGTCGAGGCCGTCGCCGCCGAGCAGGCCGCGAACTATGCGCAGCAGGTGCGCGAGGCCGCCAGCGCGGCCGCCGAACTCGCGCTGCGCATGCGGCAGGCCGGCAACTTCAGCCGGCTCGACCATGCACGCGAACAGGCGTTTCACGCCGACGCGGTCGCGCAGCAGGCGAAGGCGCGCCAGCAGGCCGTCGCCGCACGCGAGAGGCTCACGCGCGCGATGGGGCTGTGGGGCGAACGCACGCGGTACACGCTGCCCGAACGCTTGCCGGATTTGCCGAAGGCGCGCCCGGACCTGCCCGATCTCGAACGCTTCGCGATGAGCAACCGCCTCGACATCCAGGCGGCGAAATTGCAGACGCAAGGCGTCGCGTCTTCGCTTGGCCTCAGCAAGGCCACGCGCTTCGTCAACGCGGTCGAGCTCGGCTACGTGAACGACTACGAAACCGGCAAGGGCCACGAGCACGGCTACGAGATCAGCGTCGAGATTCCGCTGTTCGACTGGGGCGGCGCGAAGGTCGCGCGCGCCGAGGCGATCTACATGCAGTCCGCGAACCGGCTCGCGAAAACCGCCATCGATGCCCGCTCCGAAGTGCGCGAATCGTACGCGGCGTACGTGACGAGCTACGACGTCGCCACGCACTACCGCGATGAAGTCGTGCCGCTGCGCAAGACGATCTCCGACGAACTGCTGCTGCGCTACAACGGGATGCTCGCGAGCGTGTTCGAGCTGCTGACCGATGCGCGCGAACAGGTCGGCGCGATCAACGGCTACATCGATGCGCTGAAGGACTACTGGCTCGCCGAAACCGATCTGCAGATGGCCGTCGGCGGCCGGTTGCCGTCGTCGGATGCCGTGCCGCGCGCGACGCATTCCGCCGCATCCGCATCCGCTGCAAAACCCGACGCCGCGCCGCAGCCGGCTTCCACTCCCGCGGCGCCGTCGGCGCCCGCCACGCAACCGCATCCGGAAGGTCATTGACATGGTGTCCCGTCGACAATTTCTCAGCGGCTCGGGCGCCGCGCTGCTCGGTGCGGCGATGGTCAGCCGGGCCGGCGCCGCGTCGCTGCCCGAAGCGCCCACGATGGCGAAAGCCGGCACGCAGCCGCCGCTCGTGCCGCCCAACGGCCGCCCGTACACGCCCGTCGCGACGCTGAACGGCTGGTCGCTGCCGTGGCGGATGAAGAACGGCTGGAAGGAGTTCCACCTGACGGCCGAGCCCGTCGTGCGCGAGATGGCGCCCGGCATGAACGCGAACCTGTGGGGCTACAACGGCCAGTCGCCGGGCCCGACGATCGAGGCCGTCGAAGGCGACAAGGTCCGCGTCTTCGTGACCAACCGGCTGCCCGAGCACACGACGATCCACTGGCACGGGCTGCGGCTGCCGAACGGGATGGACGGCGTCGGCGGCCTCACGCAGCCGCATATCCCGCCGGGCAAGACGTTCGTCTACGAGTTCCGGCTCGAAGCGCACGGCACGTTCATGTATCACCCGCACGCCGACGAGATGGTACAGATGGCGATGGGGATGATGGGCATGTTCATCGTACATCCGAAGGATCGCGGCACGATGCCGGTCGACCGCGATTTCGTGTTCCTGCTCGCCGCGTACGACATCGACCCGGGCAGCTACACGCCGCGCGTAAACGAGATGACCGACTTCAACATGTGGACCTTCAACTCGCGCGTGTTCCCCGGCATCGATCCATTGCCGGTGCGCGCGGGCGACCGCGTGCGGATTCGTTTCGGCAACCTGACGATGACGAATCATCCGATCCACCTGCACGGCTACAGCTTCGAAGTCGCGGGCACCGACGGCGGCTGGATTCCGCCGGCCGCACGCTGGCCGGAAGTGACGGCCGACGTCGCGGTGGGCCAGATGCGCGCGATCGAGTTCACCGCCGATCGTCCGGGCGACTGGGCGTTCCATTGCCACAAGTCGCACCACACGATGAATGCGATGGGCCACCAGGTGCCGAACCTGATCGGCGTGCCGCAGAAGGATCTCGCGAAGCGGATCGGCAAGCTCGTGCCCGACTACATGGCGATGGGCAGCACGGGCGGCGCGATGGGCGGCATGGAAATGCCGCTGCCCGACAACACGCTGCCGATGATGACCGGCACGGGCCCGTTCGGGCCGCTGGAGATGGGCGGCATGTTCACGGTGCTCAAGGTGCGACAGGGGCTTGGGCGCAACGACTATCGCGATCCGGGCTGGTTCCGGCATCCGAAGGGCACCGTCGCGTACGAATACACCGGCGAATTGCCGGACGGCTGAAGCAGCACGCGGCGGCCGCGCCGATGCGGCCGCCGGTTTCCATTCACTCACACGGGAGTCGACATGATGAAGAAGGGACTGGTTTTGATGGCGACGGGTTGCGCGCTGGCGTTCCCGGCCGCGTCGTACGCGGCCGGCGACATGGCCGGCATGGACATGGGCGCGAGCGCGAAGCAGGGCGCCGCCGCGGCGGCGCGCATGTCGCACGGCGAGATCCGCAAGGTCGACACGGCGGCCGGCAAGCTGACGATAAAGCACGGCCCGCTGGAGAACCTCCGGATGGACGCGATGACGATGGTGTTCAAGGTGAAGGACCCGGCGATGCTGTCGCAGGTGAAGGCGGGCGATACGGTCGACTTCGTCGCCGAGGACGTGAACGGCGCGCTGACCGTCGTCGAACTGAAGAAGCCGTGATGCGGAGCGCGAACATGAAGATCTCGATGCTCAACCGGCTGGCCGGCTTCACCGCGGCCGCCGCCCTTTTCGCGGTCGCACCGGGTGCGGCGTCGGCGCACGGCAAGCTGGAAAGCGCCGTACCGGCGGCCGGCGGCACGGTCGACACCGCGCCCGACACGGTGCGGCTCACGTTCAACGAAGATCTCGAACCGGCATTCAGCTCGGTGAAGGTGTCCGACGCGAACGGCAACGCCGCCACGCAGGACAAGGCGAAGGTCGATGCGTCGAACCCGCGCGTGATGACCGTCGCGATACCGAAGCTCGCGGCGGGCGCGTACAGGGTGCAGTGGGCGGCGATGACGGCCGACGCGCATCGTACGAAGGGTAGCTACACATTCCGGGTGAAGGATTGACGTCCTCCTCTCCCTAAAGGGAGAGGATTCCCACACCTGGCGATGCACGTCCGCATCGAAGAATGTTCAACGCAGCGTTGGTATCTCGATCATGCTCGACACCACAGTCACTGTAGGCCCACTCTCTTATTCTCAGTCCCGCGATACCTTTCGGCCGCGTCGTGCTGCCGCGATAGCGCAGGTAGGGCCGACGGTGCTGGCTGCGCGACTTCGCATATTGCTCGCACGTCGCGTTGATCGTGCCGGAGTGGATGCCGAGCGCCTTGCTGCTGCCAGTGGTGAGCATGTTCAGGTCAAAGCCCGTCGGCCACTTCTTGCTCCACTTGAGCGCGTGCTTCTGCGTGTCGTTGCAGAAGTTCCAGACGTAGTTCACCGCACGGCTCTGCTGGTTGAGCAGTCCGTTGAGCGACTTCACGCGGTAGCGGTAGACAAGGATCATGTCGGTGATCCCAACCCGTGGAAGAAGCTGTCCGTCAACGGCGATCCTTTCCTTCCCGTCCTGAAGGACGGGGTTTCTCGGAGCAACTGATGAACGACGGTATCGTCGGCCTGCTGCGGCTCGTGGGGGTGGCGATCCAGAACGCCGGGTTTGCGGTCGTCGTCGGTGCGCTGCTGGCGCGCCACTGGCTCGCGCGCGGCGCGTCCGCGTGGCAGCACGGCGTCGGGCGGCGGCTCGTCGCGACGCTGCGCATCGCGTCCGTCGTATCGCTGCTCGCGAGCGTCACCGCGTTCTGGGCGCATTGCGCGCTGATGAGCGAGGTGTCGTTGCTCGAAGCGGGGCCGGCCGTCCGCGCGATGCTCGCGGGTACGGGGTTCGGTCATGCGTGGCTGGTCGGGGCGGTGTTCATGCTCGTCGTCGTGGTGCTGTCGTTTATCCGGCGCGCGAACGATACGCGCTTGCCGTTCGCGATGTGGGCCGCGCTCGCCTGCGTCGCGCTCGCACGCAGCAACGGCGGGCATCCGGTGGACGCAGGCCTGTTCAGCGTACCGGTGTGGATCGACTGGCTGCATCTGCTGGCGATCAGCGCATGGGTCGGGCTCGTGCTCGTGACGGCATTCGGCGTGATGCCGGGGCTTGCCGCGATGCCCGCGAGCGAACGCACGACCGGCGCATCGTTCGTGCAGTCGCTGTCCGATACGTCGACCTACACGTTGATCGTGCTGTTCGTGACCGGCGCGTACAACGGCTGGCGAGGCGTCGATACGCCCGCCAATCTGCTCGCGTCGACGTACGGGCAGATCCTGCTGTTGAAGCTCGCGCTCGTGCTGATCGCGGCGGCGCTCGGCGGACATAACCGCTTCTTCGGGATGCCGAATCTGTTGGCCGCACTGAAGGATCCGGCAGCCCCGATGCCGGCCAGTTCGTTGAAACGGTTCGGCGCCGTGTTGCGGATCGAGGCGGTGGTGCTCGGCGGCGTGCTGATGGTTGCGGCCGTGCTCGTGGCGAGCGCGCTGCCGGGCACGGTGTAGTGCGACGGCGCGACGCTGCGCTGTCGTGGCAGCGAAGGCGTGCGGGGCAATCGTCATGGGCGCGGCGAACTTTCGTCAGACGAACCCCCGCTTTTTCCGGGGTAAACGCGCGGTCGGTGGCGATCTCAGCGCGATAGCGATAATTACATATACCTGTCTCTCGATTACCAAAAACTGTCATTGAGCGCCGCTAAGCTTTCGCCACCCTCACAACCGGGATTCCCGCCATGCGCTCGACAATCCGCCTGTTTGCCCCGCTATTGCTGCTCCCGACGCTCGCCGCGCCGGTATTCGGCGCCACCGCCGCGCCCGTCAGCCCGAACTGCGGCGGCAGCACGACGCCGATCGCCGATATCCAGGGGCCGGGCGCGCCGTCGCCGCTCGCCGGTCAGAACGCGTCGATCGAGGCCGTCGTCACCGCCGATTTCGGCGGCACGGACGGCTTTGGCGGCTTCTTCGTCCAGCAGGCCGACGCGCAGCGCCGCAACCAGCCGGGCGTGTCCGAAGGCCTGTTCGTCTATGCGCCGAAGGTGCGTGCGAAGGCCGGCGATCTCGTGCACGTGACGGGCAAGGTCGAGGAGAAATACGGGCAGACGCAGCTCACGCTGTCGGGCGCGATCGCGGTGTGCGCGAACGGCCAGACTGTGACGCCCGCGACGCTCACGCTGCCGGTCGACGGCCCGAACGCGTTCGCCGCATACGAAGGGATGCGCGTGCGCCTGCCGCAGACGCTGAGCGTCACCGACAACTACGAGCTTGGCCGCTACGGCAGCGTGATGCTCAGCAACGGCCGCCTGCGTACGCCGACGAGCGTCGTGCCGCCCGCGCAGGCGCAGACGCAGATCGACGCGAATGCGCGCAACCGTCTGATCCTCGACGACGGCTCGAACAAGCAGAACCCCGCGACCGTACCGTATCCGGCGCCGGGCCTGTCGGCCGCGAACACGCTGCGCGCGGGCTACACCGTGCGCGACGTCGAGGGCGTGCTCGAAGTGCGTTACGGCGCATGGCGCGTGCAGCCGCTGCCGGGCGCGGCCGTGCCGGCGTTCGACAAGCGCGAGAACCCGCGCACCAACGCGCCCGCGCGCGACCCGAAATCGAACCTGCGCGTCGCGTCGTTCAACGTGCTCAACTACTTCAACGGCAACGGTCTCGGCGGCGGCTTCGACGATCCAAACAACCGCGGCGCGAAGACGTTCCAGGAATTCCAGCGCCAGGAAGCGAAGATCGTCAGCGCGCTGAAGGCCATCGACGCCGACGTGATCGGCCTGATGGAAATCCAGAACAACGGCTACGGCGAATTGAGCGCGGTGCGCCAGCTCGCGGCGAAGCTCGGCAATCAGTGGCGCGTGGTCGATCCGGGCACGTCGCGGCTCGGCGGCGATGCGATCGCGGTCGCGGTGATCTACGACAGCCGCAAGGTCGAACCGGTCGGTCGCGCGGCGACGCTCGCGATCGACGACAAGAACCGCCAGCCGCTCGCGCAGTCGTTCCGGCTGGTCGGCGGCAACAAGCAGGCGCTGACGGTGGCCGTGAACCACCTGAAGTCGAAGAACTGCCCGGACGCCGCGAACGACGATCTCGACCAGGGCGATGGGCAGGGCTGCTGGAACCCGACGCGCACGCGCGCGGCGGCGAAGGTGGCCGACTGGTTGGCCGGCAACCCGACGGGCGTCAAGAGCCAGGGCGTGCTGCTGATCGGCGACTTCAACAGCTACACGTACGAAGACCCGATCCGCACGCTCGAATCGCGCGGCTACCGCAACCTCGTCGCGCGCTGGATCGGCGCCAACGCGTACAGCTACGTGTACAACGGCGAAGCCGGCTATCTCGACCACGCGCTCGCGACGCTGCCGCTCGCGTCGCACGTGAAGGCCGTGCACGAATGGCACATCAACGCGGACGAGCCGCTCGCGCTGCAATACACGCTCGCGTACAAGTCGGCCGAGCAGCAGAAGACGTTCTACGCGGCCGATGCGTATCGTTCGTCGGATCACGATCCGGTGCTGATCGATATCGCGCTGCCGGGCGGCGGGAAGTAATCGTGGTTTGAGTCTTGCGACGACGGGCGCGATGTGCGGCAATGCCGCGCGTCGCGCCCGTCCCGGAAAGCCGTTCGAATACCGGGTAAATAATGCCGCGAATAATTAGTCGAGCCGGTATTTTATGGATGACGCAGTGCACATCGGCACTTCGATTGAAACGCGATTGAAGTGGAAAGAATCATCGAATGGCGTGTGCATGATGCTGCATCGTCTTAATCGATTGGCGATAATAAAATTGAAAGAATGATCCTGTCGATATGAAGGCTTTCGATACGTTGCGCCAATACGGGAAGCGGCTTCTGCGCCGTGCTGAAAAAGTAAAATAGTCGGCGCGACCTAGCTGATAAAGCCTACCTTGCACGAATAATTCCGTTTTCTTTCAAATCCCAGACACTATCTGCCCTTCGCATCATCGCGGGATTTTTAATATCCGAATGATCTTTGACAACGCGGCGCAGCACCGCCTATTTTTGTCATGTCGTAAATTTCGGTAATACAAAAGTTGGCCAAACTGCAGGGGGCGCGTCCGGGCATCATTCTCGCCAGCAGTTTGCTGTGTCTGTATCAAGTTCAGTCTCTGAGAAGTCCCATTCCCAACCGCCGACTGCCGACCTTGCAACGCGAGTCGCGGGGTAGGCCTGCGCGTGTCGCGGGCGTTGGCGGCCTTTGTGATGCGGTATCCGAAGCCGAAGGAAAGAGATGAAACCAGACAAGAGCAATACCGGCAGCCGCCGTGTCCGTCGCGGCCGGCTGGCCGGGCTAGGCGCAATGACCGCCATGACGCTGGCGCTCGCGGCATGCGGCGGCGACGATTCGTCGTCCGTCGGCGCGTCCAGCCTCGCGCAGGCCACCGCGAGCCAGCAGGCCAGCGCGCAGGCGGCCGGCACCCAGGCGTCGGCGGCCAACCAGCCGTACGTCGACCCGGTCGCGTACTCGATGAACGCGACCGATGGCCTCGCGCCGTCGCAGGTGTCCGAGAAAGCGGCCGTCATGCATTACCAGTGGAAAGGCGGCGGCAAGACGATCGACTACACGACGACCACCGGCCACCTGACCGCGCAGGATGCGAACGGCAATCCGGAAGCGTCGATGTCGTATGTCGCGTACACGGCGCCCAGCACCAACGGCAAGCCGCGCCCGGTCACGTTCGTCTACAACGGCGGGCCCGGCTCGTCGTCGATCTGGCTGCGGCTCGGCTCGTTCGCGCCGACCCGCGTGGCCACGCCCGATCCGCTGTTCGGCACCAACTGGCCGAACTATCCGCTCGTCGACAATGCGGACAGCCTGATCGACACCACCGACCTCGTGTTCATCGACCCGCCCGGCACCGGGCTGTCGGAAGCCGTGTTGCCGAACACCAACCAGAAGTACTGGGGCTCCGACGTGGACGTGAACATCATGCGCGACTTCATCCAGCGCTACCTGAACGTCAACGGCCGCGGCACGTCGCCGATCTACCTGTACGGCGAATCGTACGGCACACCGCGTACCGACATGCTCGCGCTCGCGCTCGAATCGGCCGGCGTGCACTTGACGGGCATCGTGCTGCAGTCGTCGATCCTCAACTACTTCGCGGACGCGGTGGAAGCGGTGGCGATCACGCAGTCGACCGAAGGGCTGCTGCTCGATACCGATACGGTGGCCGGCTACCTGCCCGGCTACGCGGCGGTCGCGGCGTACTTCAACCAGGTGTCGCCGGCGCCGGTGAACCAGGATCTGTACGCACTGCAGACGGAACTGTTCACGACGCTGATCTACAGCCAGTTGCAGAAGTATTCGCAGTCGTGGGTGTTGAGCCAGCTCGGCATTCCGGATGCGCTCGGCACGCCGGTGTTCCCGAGCGATGCGACGCTCAGGCTGTGGTCGATTCCGTCGAGCCTCACGCAGCGGGCGCTGCGCGACTACTTCAACGCGAATCCGTTCGGCACGAGCCTGGTGCCCGGCGCGACGATCGGCCGCTACGACGGGCGCGTGTCGCTGCCGAATTCGGACCCGCGGCTGCAGACCGACGGCGATCCGTCCGACATCCTGATCTCGCAGCCGTTCACGAACGCGCTCGCGACGCAGATGCCGGACTATCTCGGCTATACGGCCCCGAACGCGACGTACCTGCCGCTGAACGACGACATCATCGGCGTCTGGGATTTCTCGCACGACGGCCAGCCGATGCCCGACACGATCCCCGATCTGCTCGGTGCGCTGCAGCTCAACCCGAAGCTGCGCGTGCTCGCGGAGAACGGCTACCACGATCTCGCGACGCCGTTCTTCAACACCGAGAAGCAACTCGCGCGGCTGCAGACGGTGAAGGGCCTGAATCCGAAGCTGCAGGTGAACTTCTTCCAGGGCGGCCACATGATCTATCTGGACGACGTTGCCCGTCCGCAGATGAAGCGGGACTTGCAGACGTTCTACAAGGGCGCGCGGATTCCGACGGCGCTGACGCTGCATACGCTGCCGCCGCCGTGGCCGGACGAAAACCCGCCGGGCGTACCGACCGGCAGCGCGCCGGGCGCGACAGCGGCGACGACGCTGGCGGCCGCCCCCTGAGCGACGGACTCCTTGTCAAAGGAACCCTCTATTCATCCATTGAATGCGAGCGATCATGTCCCTAATCCAATTGATGCGGCGTATGTCCCCGTTGATCGTGCTCGGTGCCGTGATGAGCAGTGCCTACGCGTTGCCGCCGCAGGCGGTGGCGCCGGTGAAGCTGCCGCACGGCGGGCGCGGCGTCGACGGCCCGTTCTTCCCGGCCACGCGGGCGGCGCCGGTGCTGCCGTCGACCGGTGCGGCCCTGCAGCAGCAGGCGCAGCAGCGCGTCGACGCGCGGCTCGGCGGCAATACCGTGCTGAGCAACGGCGCGGCCGTGACGAAGGCGCAGGCGCAGAGCAGCGGGCTCGGCTTCGTGTCGCAGCACTTCGACGAGATCGATGCGAAGCACACCGGCCGCGTGACGATGAGCGATGTACGGCAGTTCATCCGGCAGCGACAGGTGCAGGCGCAGCAGGAACAGCAAGACGAGTGACGTAGCAACGCAGGGCGGCGGCCGGCGCGGCTTTCCCTCGCGCGGGCCGCGGATCATCGCGCAGGTCGTCGCGCATTTTCGGCGGCGTGCCTACGTGACGGGCCGGCGCCAGTCGATCGCAACATCCTTGTCTACATGTTCGAGGCGCCGCACGCGCGTGCGCTGTTCGCCGCGAGCCGGGCCGACGAGGCGCCGCGGATGATCGCGCTGTTTCACACGAGCCACGATCTCTATGCGAAGAATGACGATCCCGCGCTGAAGCTGGCGATCCATACGCCGGTAAACGGCGATGACGAGGCGTGATGCGGATGTGAAGGGCGCCCGCCGACGGCCACGCAGCGAAGCATCGGCTTCGTGCGTGAACGCGGGTCGTCACGCGTCATGGCGGGACAGCGGCGACTCAGGCCGTGCGCCGAGCGGACAGCCGATTCCACAGCAGGCCGGAGCGGCTGCCGCTGCGGCAATACGCGAGCACGGGCTTCGGCAGCGTGTCGACCAGTGCGCCGAACGCGTCGACTTCCGCTTCGCCGATGCGGTCGCGCTCGACCGGCAGGTAACGCGCATCCATGCCCAGTTCGCGCGCCGCGGCGGCGATCTCCTCGAACGCCGGTTGATCCGCGCCTTCGCCGTCGGGCCGGTTGCAGATCACCGCGCGAAAGCCGGCATTACGGATCGCCTTCAGGTCGGCCGGCGTGATCTGCCGCGACGCGGTGAAGCCGGTCGCCGCCGCCGCCCGGCATTGCTCGATCGCCCGCGTGAAACAGGCGATCGCGAAGTCGACGTCCTCTTCCGTCGTGAAACGGCCGAAACTGATGCGTACGGTACGCCCGGCCGTTTCGGCATCGAGGCCGATCGCGGTCAGCACGTGCGACGGTGCGCCGCTGGTCGAATTGCATGCGGAGGTGGACGACACGGCAAGCGCTTCACCGAGCATGAACGGGAAGAAGCCCGGCGCATGCACCGTCAGGCTCAGCGTGTGCGGGATACGACGGGCGGCGGCCGCGTTCTGCGTGACGTCGCCGAGCGCGAACAGCGCGCCGGTGAGCCGCGCGCCGAGCGCCGCGATCCGCGCGGCCTCGCCGTCGAGCTTTTCAGCGGCGAGTTCGCAGGCTACCCCCATGCCGACGATCTGATGCGTGGCGAGCGTGCCCGAGCGCAGCCCGCGCTCGTGGCCGCCGCCATGAATCTGCGGCGCGATGCGGCTCGCGATCTCGCGACGGACGAACAGCGCGCCGATGCCCTTGGGGCCATACACCTTGTGGGCGGACATCGACATCATGTCGATGCCGAGCGCGCGCACGTCGATCGGCGTCTTGCCGAGCGCCTGCGCGGCGTCCACGTGAAGCAGCGCGCCGGCGGCGTGGACGACGCGGGCGATCGCGCCGATGTCGGTCAGCGTGCCGATCTCGTTGTTCACGAGCATCAGCGACACGAGGCCCGTGTCGGGGCCGATCGCGGCCGCCACTGCGTCGGCGGTGATTTCGCCGTTGGCGTCGGGCGCCAGGAAGGTGACCTGCGCGCCGTGCTTCGACAGGTTCGCCATCGTGTCGAGAATGGCCTTGTGCTCGAGGCGGCTCGTGATCAGGTGGCGCTTGCCGGTCGCGTTTTCCGCATACCCCTTCAGCGCGAGGTTGTTCGATTCGGTGGCGCCCGAGGTCCAGACGATCTCGTCGGCATCCGCGCCGATCAGCGCGGCGACCTGCGCACGGGCATGCTCGACCTTGTCTTTCGCCCGTCGGCCGGCCGCGTGCGAGCTGGACGCGGGATTGCCGAAGATGCCGTCGAAGCCGAGGCAGGCCGTCATCGCTTCGATCACACGGGGGTCGGCAGGGGTCGTGGCTGCGTAGTCGAGGTAGTGCAGCGGGGGGATGTCGCTCATGTCCGTTTCTTGCTCATTGCGTGGTGACGGAATGATACGGGGGACAGAAGGGAAAAAGGATCCAAAGTTGGCTGACGATTCGATCTAACGTGGAATAACGTTTTATTTATTTGCGGAATTGGGGAATTTGTTTTTATATGAGCACGCCGGCCCGATCACGTCGCCGTATCGGGGCCGGATTGGGTCGACAACCGGTGTGCATCCCGCACCCACGCCAGCAGCGCGTGCTCGTACTTCGACGGGATCGTGACCGTGAGCGTCGTGAGGCGGGTGGCGCTGCTGGGCAATTCCAGATAGCGCCGCCAGGTTTTTCGCACCAGTTGCGACATCGCGGAGTCCGTCATGCCGAGTTCGGCGGCCAGCGCCCGTTGGGATCTGCCTTTCACGAAAATCTCGTGCAAGGCCCACTGGTTCAGCGGCTTGGTCCGCGTATCCTGAAGCCGCAACAGCCGGAACTGTTCGGCAGTCATGCGTCGGGTCGTTTGCATTCAGATCCGCCCCGAATGTTGAAGTGACGAGATCAATTCCGCGCCGCACGAAGTCTTGTGGCCGTCGAACGCGGCGGCCCGGCCTTCGATGTCGAAGCTCGGGTCGCCTTCGGCGATCTCGCAGGCGCCATGAATCGGACACGAGCACGCGTCGCCGATACGCGCGACCGCGCGCCCCATCACCGTGCTTGTTTGGGCGCCGGATTCGACCCGGCCGCCGTGGGTGTGCGTATCTTCTACCCGGATAATTCCCCGCATGGGATTTCCTCCTCCAAATGGTTTGAGGTCTGACGCGGCGATCACGTTCGGACGAAGCGATTTGCCGTGCCGGTGTGCTTCACCATGAATAGCCTTGCATGCCGTAATTCGTATCGTGTCGGCGGCCCCACCACGGCAGGTAGGCATTGTTGCCGCCGCGTGCGCGGAACCAGTCCTTGTCGGGATCGATCGGCGTGAGCTTCGACGGTGGCCGGACAACGACCGCGACCGGATGATCCGGGTCGGTCGTGCCGGCGACGAGCGCGTTGCCGCCGAAGTGATTGATCCGGCCGATGGCGAGCGCGACATCGGTCAATGCGCTGCCTGTTCCCATGTCGCCGAGCAGGGCGGCCGTGTTGAAGGTCTGTTTGCGGTGGTCGTATTCGGGAAGCATTTCCGTCAACGTCTGCGCGAGCGCGGCAAGACGTGCCGACGATGCGTCGCTGCCTTTACCTGCGTCGTGAACGATGTAGTTGAGGTCGGGGGCCGAGATGCCGGCGTTGCGTGCGGCTTGGTCGATGGTCGCCTTCCACGCCTGCACGGCGCGCGTTGTGCCGACCTTCGGCGGAAAATCGCGCGTGTTGCCGGTTGCTGCCTTGCCGATCCAGGCGAGCGGTTCACGCTCGGTGTTGAAGGTCGGACCGGCGAGGAACAGCACGACAAGGTTCTCGTTGATCTGTGCGTCCGTGGGCGGGAAGTTGGGTGCGTCCCAGTTCATCGCCCAGACGCTCTTGTCGGGGTTCGCCTGCAAGTAGTCCAATGCGTTGTTCAGCGATGTGAAGCCGGCGTTGGGGCCGCCTTGTGTGACTTGTACGTCAGGGAGTTCGTTGCGGCTCCACATCGTTGGGAAATACCGATTCCCGATCGAAAACGTCCTTCGAATAGTGTCCTGCAAATAGCTTTGCGATTCGGCTGCGTCAAGTCGCTCCGGAATTGCGAGCTCGACACGGATGCCGGCTAACTCGCGCCAGTTCTTTTTATCGTCAGGATTGACCGTGTAGAAATACTTCGCGTTGCTCACGTAGCGTGAGTGAAGCAGCAGCGGGAACTTGGTCATGTACTTGCGATAGAAGCCCCTGAATGTTTCTGCGCCTTCGTTGCCATATACCAGCGCGCCAATCGATTGAAGCTTCGCGAAAGATTCTGGATCGGTGCGCACCATGTCATCATTCTTGTTCGGTGCGACAAGCCCTTGCGTCCATAGCAATTGCCATTCGGTCGGATAGTCCATGCGTTGCAACGGATTCAACCAAATGAGTCCGACGACCTGGGCAAAGAATGGCTTCGCCGGCTCTTCGACGGAGGGAGCTGCGTTCGCTATTGGTTCAGCGGCAGCTGCGGAATGCGCCGAGCGCATCATGGCCGTCGAGAACAGAAACGCCACAAGTGCCATCAAACTCGGTACAACTACAAATCGTTTCATCCCACCTCCTGCTGCTCGATACAACATCTACGTTCACGTTTAACGCGCTGTCGTGCCGGTGTGCATCACCATGAATAACCCTGCATGCCGTAATTCGTATCGTGTCGGCGTCCCCACCACGGCAGGTAGGCGTTGTTGCCGCCGCGTGCGCGGAACCAGTCCTTGCCGGGATCGATCGACGTGAGCTTCGACGGTGGCCGGACAACGACCGCGACCGGGTGCTCGGGGTCGGTCGTGCCGGCGACGAGTGCGTTGCCGCCGAAGTGGTTGATCCGGCCGATGGCGAGCGCGACGTCGGTCAATGCGCTGCCTGTTCCCATGTCGCCGAGCAGGGCGGCCGTGTTGAATGTCTGTTTGCGGTGGTCGTATTCGGGAAGGGTTTCGGTCAACGTCTGCGCGAGCGCAGCAAGGCGTGCCGACGATGCGTCGCTGCCTTTACCTGCGTCGTGGACGATGTAGTTGAGGTCGGGGGCCGCGATGCCGGCGTTGCGTGCGGCTTGGTCGATGGTTGCCTTCCACGCCTGCACGATTCGCGTCGTACCGGTCTTCTTCGGAAAATCATGCGTGTTGCCGGTTGCTGCCTTGCCGATCCAGGCGAGCGGTTCACGCTCGGTGTTGAAGGTCGGGCCGGCGAGGAACAGCACGACAAGATTCTCGTTGATCTGTGCGTCCGTGGGCGGGAAGTTGGGTGCGTCCCAGTTCATCGCCCAGACGCTCTTGTCGGGGTTCGCCTGCAAGTAGTCCAACGCATTGTTCAGCGATGTGAATCCGGCGTTTGCACCGCCTTGCGTGACTTGTACGTCGGGGAGCGCATTGCGGCTCCACATCGTCGGAAAATGTGGGTTGCCGATCGAGAACGTCTTTCGGATCGAGTCCTGCAAGTAGCTTTGCGATTCGGCTGCGTCGAGTCGCTCCGGAATCGCGAGCTCGACACGGATGCCGGCTAACTCGCGCCAGTTCTTTTTATCGTCAGGATTGACCGTGTAGAAATACTTCGCGTTGCTCGCATAGCGTGAGTGAAGCAGCAGCGGGAACTTGGTCATGTACTTGCGATAGAACCCTCTAAATGTTTCTGCTCCGCGGTTGCCATATGCGATGCCTGCTACCGATTGGAGAGTAGTAAAGGACTGCGGGTCGGTGCGAACCATATCGTCATTCTTGTTCGGCCCGGAAAGCCCTTGCGTCCACAACAACTGCCATTCGGTCGGGTAATCCATGCGTTGCAATGGATTCAACCAAATCAGACCGACAACTTGGGCAACAAATGGCTTCGCCGGCTCTGCGGCGGCCGGAGCTGAGTTCGCTACGAACTCAGGGGTTGGCGCGGAATGCGCGGAACGGGTCATGGCCGTAGTAAACAGAAAAACCATGAGCGCTACCAAACTGGGTACAACTACCAATCGCTTCATCCAATCTCCAAATTCCAACTGTGTCGGGTCCGGTTGTTCTACGTGTGCCATCAGCGAGGCCATGAGTACGGCTGCGATGATCCATGCTCCGACCGAAACGGCAACACGTCGCGGCCAGGTAACGATCAGCACCTTCATACCGCTTCCCCCACCTTCAGATAAAACTGTCCTTCGCGTTCGTCCGTGATCGCGATCGGCATCCTGCCTTCACTGTTCTCTGTACGTACCCATTCATGCATCGGAATCTCGTCAAGCTGTCCGCGCATAAAGTACTCTGCATATTTCTTGTTCGGCTTGTCGTCCGGAATACCGTCTCCCATCCTCCAATCGGCTTCAAGCCGTAGCACCTTCATTTGCTCCGGCGTCAGATAGCAAACCCCGATCGCCACATCGTACGCAAGCGCCTTTTCGGCGTGCTTCGGATTGGTCATCGTCGTGGAGTGATTCGTCGGGCTGTTGGTCGCGCCACGATCGAGCCAATCGACAATCTGCTGATCTCGCCATTCCTTGTAGCCCTCCGGCATTTCGCTCTTGCCGTCCTCGCCGATTACGTGGCCATCACCATCGAGCCATTCCGTATTCAGCGTTCGCCGCGCTTCCATCCGCATCAACGCGCGATCCTCATAACGCTGTCCGGCTTCGCTCTCTGCCGTCCCTTGCGCGACACTGTCCGCGTTCTTCGCCTCGTACTGATCGTAGGGATCGTCCGCGCGCTTGTCTGCCTCGCTTTTGCTTGCGTCGCGCCATGCGGCCGGCGGATCGTTGCCTTCGTTGAAGTCGCTTGTCGCATTGCCGTCCTTCGTTTCGATGGGCTTGCCGAACCGCAACGCCTTCGGCGCGAACGGTTCGTCGAGTGCCGGCGCGTCCGCCACCACGGTCCAGCCCTGCGGCGGAACGGCGTTCACGCGGAACATGTTCAATGCCGAGCTGATCTGGGTGACGAAAAACATGATCGGCGCCGATGCAAGCGTGGCCGCCACCCCGAACACAGACTCGTTTCCCTTGAGTGCACCGATGAGATTGAACTTGGCAGGCGGCGAAGGCGGATACCAGAATCCCGCCGTCGTTCCCTTTTTGCCATGCCGCCAGTCGTCTTCCCAATAGCGATAGTGCTTCTGCACGCCAACCCGGAAGCCGGAGGCAAAGACGCGCTGCGTCAGCACGCCGGGGACACCGATATCGTTCAGTTCGTTCTTGTCGATGCCGCGCCAACCGATGCCTTGAACCGTGACCGCCGAGATCACCTGATCATGCGGACAGCAATACGCGGTGACGCGACCATACGTCGATCCGTTCAGGCCGTGGCGTATCCGATCCTCTTGTGCTGCATAAGATTTCTTGCTGGTCGGCGATACCCGTTCGTTCGCCATGTCTTCATCGATCTTGTCGGCGGGCAGTTCGTAGGCCTTCCGCGTGCCGATGATCGACAGAAACTTGCCGAACGTTTTCGTGCGGGCGGTGTAGGTCTGCCGTCCGCGACGGCCGCCACCGTCCCGGGTCGCGCGTTGCGACCAAGTATCCATGAACGTATCGGATGGATTCGGGCCATCTGCGCGCGCAAGACTGTACGGCGCATTCGCCAGTACATAGGCATCCGCCACGCAATGCCCGCTGCGTCCCCATGGATCTTCGACATCGGGTAGTGCATCGCCGAAGAAGGCCGCGGTAAGGCCCACGATGTTGCCCTGGCTATGGCACACGACGGTGATCGGCACGTCGGCCTGCATGCGGCGAATCGACTCGATCAACCTCGCAAGGCGCAACGCCGCGAGCACGCCATATGCGCGGGGTGGCGCGCGATACAGCGGCCGATTGGTCGGGTTGATCCCCTGGACGGTCAACCACCCGGCCGCGCGGTCGTCGAGGCCGCCGTGCCAGAGATCGGGCAGGCTCGCGCAACCGTTCGTGAACGGGCCGCCGCCCCAATAGTCCTTCTCGTTCAGGAAGATCTTGTCGCCGTACTCTTTCAGCTCCGCAGCCGTTGCGCGATAGCCCCAGCGGAAATGAATGACGGGCGAGAAGGACGGGTCATGCTTGACGTAGTTGTCCGCAAGCAGCTTCGGGTTCAAAAACCCGTCCGGCGTCACGCTTTCCGTGTACTTCGCCGGCACCAGTTGCCCGGCATCGATGCCGTGATACTTCAACTGATCGTCCAGCCGCCCGAGCCGGCGATTCAGGCCATCGCACAGCCCCTGCTCGGCGGCCTCGAACCATTCGCCTTCGGAGTTCACGCCATGCACGAAGATGACGACACCCGGCAACGGCATTTGCTTGACGCAGATCAGGCGGGTGTCTTTCGTCCACATCGCGACCCCGTCGGTCCGGCCGACGACGATCTGCGGCGCCTCCGGGCGCGACGCGGCCGCGTCGCGCACGTCGGCCTTCGCGGCGTGCTCGTTGGTGCGGATGTCCTCTTCCGGTCGAGGATCAAGAGATGACTGATTCATCCGGAATCCTGCGCTTTCGTTAAACATTCTTCTTGGTGAACTGCACCGCCAGCCTCTCGAACCGGTCGGTGTCGACCGCCGGCAGTTCCCCGGCCGTGTCGGTCGTCAAATTCGACAGCGTTCCCGAAGCCTTTCGAACCTGCCCTTCGAACCCCGGCACCGCGTTGCCGTCCGTGGGGCGGATCAGCTTCGGGACACGGCCGAGCGTATGTCGATCGAAGGCCGGCAGATCGGCGCTCATGCTGGCGGGGCCGTCCCATGCGTGACCGTTGGATTTCACGGTGAACTTGCCGGGGCATCCGAGTTCGATATTGCTCCCATGCAGCTTCAGATACGCGCCGCCCGCCGTGACGAATACGACTTCGTCGCTCGCCGTGCCGGCAAGCTTGCCGCCGGCCGCGGTCAACTGAATGCTTTTGCCGGACTCGATTTGCGTGTCGTCGTGCTGCGATTGAATGGCCACTTTCCCCTGATGCGCGATCGCCGATACGCCATTGCCGTGCGCGAACATCGCGACGCCATGCCCGGCATGCAGATTGATTCGCTCGCCGCTCGTGATTTGCACGTGTTGCTGCGCGATCTGATCGATGTTCTCGCCCGCATACGTGACGTGCGTTTTCGGCGTGACGTTCAGCGAACCCGCTTGCGCGCCGAACGCCATGAATGCGCGGGCGTCGCCGGTAGCGCCGGATTCGGAACTGCCGGGTTTCCAGTGACGGAACGCATCGGCGAGGGTGTCCTGACCGGCCGTGTCGGCGGAATGCCCACCATGCTGGCCGGCATGATCGCCGAGCGACTTGAACAGCGCCGTGCATTGATCGAGCAAATGGATCAGCTCGTCGCGGTCGAGCTGACCGCCGGTTGCGTGCGAACGCGCATAGGTCGTCAACAGCATGCCTTGGGCGGCGCGCAACGCCGCGGCGGCGTCGGTGCGCAGCTCCGCGCCTTCGCCCCGATCGTCTCCGTGGCCGTCGATGCGCGGCTGCGTCAGGTAGCCGAGATTCAACTGCGTGTGCGCATGTTCGCTTGCCAACTGCGCGGAGATCTGCGACGGCGTATCGTCGAGGCGAAGCTGGTTGTGCCGGCGCCCCCTGATTTCCCGCGTCTTGATGCCGGACACGTAGCGATTGCCTGGAAGCGCGCCGGTATCGCTGAAGGTCGCCGGCGGGTTCGCACCGTTGCTCAACACGCCGATGATCACCAGACGGTCCGGATCGCCCGACAAGCTTCCCAGCAGGACTTCCATGCCGACACGCGGCAGGAACAGCGCGCCGAAGCATTCGCCGGCGAGACTCGCCGCGACGCGAATCGGCGCGCTGTCGCCGGCCAGGCCGTTCGTACCGGCGCCTTGCGCATGAGCGTGGTCCGCCGGATCGAGACCGTGAAGCTGCACACGCACGCGGCCGGCCTTGTCGCAAAACACCTGCTCGCCCTGCGTGCCGACGATCGTGCCGGTCAGCAGGTGAACCGGCGGCACGTCGATCGTCGGATCGTAGGCCGGCTTGAGCGGTACACCGCGTTGCACGCACGTGAAGCTGTTTTCGTAGCGCGTGTCCGTTTGTCCCGATGCATCGGGCAGCGGAACGGTTGGCGTCAGGTTGCGGCTTGCCGCGAACAGCCCGCTTGCGCGGCCCGACAGGTCTTTCGGCAGGTTGTTCCAGATGACGTGTCGAATCGACGTGACGACGAACCGACGGCGATCGATCGACTTCATATCCAGCTCGGGGTCGCCCGCGAGCGTGAATCCGTATCCGACCAGCATGTCGCGCACGGTGCCGATGCCTTCGAAGCGCGCAGCTTCGAACTGATGGGCCAGCATCCGGTCGTGCGCGATGCGTGCGTGATCGTTCCACGAGTCGCCGACGTGCGGGATGTCGATCGCGACGTCGGTCAGCAAACGCGCGAGATCGTTCCCCGACTCGCCCTGGTCGATGCCGGTGAAGGCCTCGAAATCGTCCACGCGCGCGGTCTTGTAATCCCACGACGGGCGGCGGACCTTGCCCGCGGACAGACGCTGGTCGTACGCGAAGAGCGTCACGGTGTCGCGTTGCTCGACGCCGGCGTCGAGCGGGTGAAGGCGTACGGTGCCCGCCGGTGCGTCCGGAAGACGATGCGGATCGTCGCAGAACACGAGCGTGTGAATCGGCCGCTCGTCGGTCACGCCGCGTCTGCCGCCGGCCGGGGCGGCCTTCGCAAAGACCGTGATGCCTTCCCGGCGCAGCAGGCGCCGGATGAAGCGTGCGTCGGATTCGTTGACCTGCCGCGTCAGCTCGCGTGCCGGATAGCGATCGGCCCGCAAGGTCGACAGGTCGAAATCGAACGCTCGCGCGAGCGCGGGGCTGCGCTGTTTCCACTCGTTCATCAGCGTCGCCAGAATGTCCGGCACGCTGCGCGAGCGGAACAGGCGCGCGTTCGTGCGACGATCCATCAGCGACAGGGCGTCGCATACATGCAACTGATAGACGGTCAGTTCGCCGTCGGATTGACCGGCCCGCACTTCGTGCACGATTGCGTTGATGGCCCGGATGTCGCCTCGATCGGTCGTCAGCCGGACCGATACGGGCAAACCGAGAAACAGCGCAGGCGGCAGATGATCGTAGGTGGACACGCAGGTCAATTGCCCTTCGATGCCCGACATGAGCCCCTCGCGGATATCGGCATGATGGAGCGCCAGCAGATGACCGACTGCGCGTTGCGCCTGACCGAAATGAAGGGAGACTGGACGCTTGTTCCGGTCGACGAGACCCGACGCAAAGTTTCGCAAAGTTGCTGCTATCGACATAACGACAATCTCGTTATTTTTTGTTCCGGATTCGGATGGGTTCGAATCCGCCTCTCAGGGTGACAAGGCGATGATCTTTGGAATTTCGGAGCGAAGAATAGCAAGCTATTTCTATCTTTAACTGATATTTTTATTTTGAGATGGAAAATAACTTCTTTTGAAACAATGGTTAATGTTTGTTTGGTTTAGGCGGGGATTTTGTGTGAATGAGAATGTGTCGATTCAACTATTCTGGATTGGTATTTGTCTCGACTCGTTTTCCAATATCGTCGAAGTAGGGCTTTTTTGTCCGGACATGATTGAGTGGTAGGTTGAAAAATCGGAATTGTCCCGACTCAATGCGAGCAGCGATATGTCATGCCATTGAAATCGATGCGAGCGGGCTTGCGCTCTGGCGCGCGATATGCCCACTCGCCGATCGAATGTCGAAAATGCAGGATGATTTGATCAGCACCGCGCTTCACTACCGGTTGTCGAAGCGGGCGATGCGGGTATGCGTCGCCGGACTATCGGCGGGCGAGTCGCGGCGCGAATGCGCGCGTGAATGGCGTGCCGGATCCGAACGTGTGTCGCGAGTCAGGCGATGGCGCGGGATGCGTTTGCGGATGCGCGACGGGCGCCGCCGCGCGCTTTGCGTCGGTTGTTGTCGCCAAGGCAACACGGTAGTGTTGCCCATTGACGTGCCGCCGGGCCGACAATGAATCTGTGGCGACGCGTGCCGGCATCGGCCAATTCCAGATGGCGGGTGCGTGGCCGATCATTCCACCCTATAGTGCTCGTCGTTGATCGATCTGGAAGCGTTCGGGAGTTCGTCGTGTTTCACCGGAGATTCAAATTGGGTTGTTCACGCTTCGCGTGCATCGTCGCCGTGGCGATGCTGGCGCCAGTCGCGGCGCATGCACAAGTGGAGGCTGGCGACGGCGCGACGCACGTCGCGGCGGCTGTCGATCACGGCACGTCCGCGGCACGACCGATCGTCGGCGACGATCCGGTTGCCATCCGCGATGCGTTGCAGAAGCTGCACGTCAATACGCTCCCGCCTTCGTTGCGTGATCGGATTCGCGGCGCGGTCTCCGGCGCCGCCGGCCGGCACGGCCCGGATCCCGACCTGGCGGCCGTCGGTCTGGATCGTGACGTGACATTCGTGGTGCCGGTGCGGTACGGGCTGAGATACCGGTCACGGCCGCACCTGCTGACGCTGGATGTCGACCTGTTCGATGCGGAGCGCGACGGCCGGGCAGGCATCCTGCTCAGAAGGGTGACGACGGGGCCGCGAGGGCGTGGGCTCGTGATTGCGCCGGAAGCGAAGGCAAAAGGGTACATCCAGCACGTCGACATCATCGAACTCGACGCCGGACAAGGCAAAAAGACCACGGTCAGGAGCCGCATGCGGCTTTCGGCCGCCGAGTACGCGCGGACGCAAGGCGACTTCGCACTCGTTTTTTCCGGGCGCCTGGTTCGGCCTTACCTGACCGAACAAACCGAACACGCCGATCCGAGTATCGAGGAGCCGACGGACATTTCGACGAGAATCTCCACGTTGCACATGGATCTCCGCGATATCTGGCTGGTGAGTCCGTCGAGCGGCGTCGTGGTGTCGAAGAAGCTGCGGTTGTCGAAGTAGCGGTTCCGGCGGGCCGGTCATGCAGGCGCACGGATAGGGAAGGGCCGGATCAGCGGAACCATCCCGCCGAAGCGGCGCGTTCCGGGGCCGCTTGTTCAACGCCGGGTTTTCGGTATAATGGACCCAAGTTCGGAATGTCGAACGTGAGAATTCAAGCATCCAGAGTCGGGTTTTCCGACGCCAACCTGCCCTCCCGGGCAAGGTGGACGCCCTCGAGGCGATGCGGCCGATTGACGGCAACGAAACGGGAGCAGCATGGCTGGCACCGGTTCGATAACCATTCATCCGGAGCAACCATGAGCCAAGTTTCCTCCGCTTCCCATCCGACGGTCTGTGAAGACTGGTCGCGTTTTCTTCCCGGTTTCACGTTGACGCATACGGTTCATCTCGTTTCGAGACGGAATCCGGGCATTGTTTCGACCGCGGCTGCCGTACTCGAAGGCGAAACGGCGACGGTCGACCGGTGGGCCATCACCCGCTGTGGCGACGTGCTCGAACAAAAGATCGTGCTCGGCGAGATGACGGAAGGGCAAGCGGTTCGGCTGCGTGAACGGCTCGCCGCGCTCGATGGCGTGCTCCGGACGAGGGTCGAGCATCATTTCGTTCGGGTGGGGGCGCCACGGGCCGGACATGTGTCGGAGGATGGTCGTTAGTCTGGCTGCAAGTCGTTGTCTGGGCAACGCAGTTCCTTGGGAGGTCACCGTGGTACAGCGATAGGTACATGGCGCTACCTATTACCCGTTGTAGCGGACGCAGTCATCCACGCAACCAGCAGTCACATACCAGGGAAAGACTGCTGATGCGATGCCGGCAACGCAGCGTCATTCCAAAGCTTTGTAGCGAGCGGATGACGGGCAAGATGGATGAGGCGATATAGCGGTCCCTTGTTCGAATTGACGAATAGTGGCTTGGACTGGGCAACCTGCATCTTAGTGAGGTCGGTGACCAGCGATTCCCAATACTCAAGATACGCGCTGACTTGTGCGTGCTTGGGAATCTCTTTCAACCGCAAATTGTTGCGCCACCCCGGCGCGGCCGCATCCAACCGAGAACAGGCTAGATTGAAGTCGGTACCGATGTTTCGCTGAACGTCCATTACGCTGAAGTGAATCAAGAGATCTATGTTCGGCCGAGCGGCAAGCTTGCGGATAATCTCGAAGTCCAAGTGCTCGATGTTGAACGGATCGAGGAAGGCGAAGTGTAAGCCCCTCGGAAGCGTCCCAAGCACCCAGTCAACGGTCTTGGATGCGTTGCCTACACGTGCCTGTACTTTCGCGCCTGCTGCGCGAAGTCGCGAGCTACAAGCTTCCACGCTTCCGGGATCGGCATCGGCGATGTATATCTCGTCGAATGGCGCTCCGCCGCGTTCCGACATGCGCCACGCTGATAACACACCGCCATCGGAGATAACTCCCGATTCACGGTTCATGACTCGTCCGGGACCCGAAAAAAGGTCGATAAACGAAGCATATGGCCATTTGGCGCGAGCTTTGCGGGCTGCGTCGACATAACGAGACAGCGCTACATGCTTGTCTTCCGACCAAGGACCAACCTTCATGACCGGCAGACCATCCGCCGGATCGATGACAAACTTGTCGTCATTTTTTGGGGCCACGCTTTGTCTCGTATTTTGGGGAGGCATGGTGATGTCAAATAGTATGCCGCTATTTCGAAATATTTACTAAAACCTGATAATCTTTCGGTAGACCAAGAGCCCGCATTACACCAAGCATGGCAAAAACAGAAGACAAGTATTTCTGGCAGGTTGGACATCCCCCGCCGCTTCTTGACCAGCACAGCGCCGTTAAGCACGCGATTGTCGAGGAGTATGTTCAGCAATACATCGAGACCCTGATGAGTTTGCCGACCATGCCCAAACTAACTTTGACATTGGTCGATGGGTTTGCCGGCGGCGGCGAGTACCTCAACGAACAGGCAAAATCAGTTGATGGCACGCCTCTGCTTATGATGCGGGGGACGCATCTGGCGCGAGCCGCTCTCAATGTTGGTCGGCGCACGCTGCGTGAAGTGGACACTGAATTTTTCTTCGTGGAGAAGAAGCGGGAATCTGCGGAGTATCTTTGTCAGCACTTGGAAAGGCGGCGAGCGGAAGGCGCCATCGCGCAGCAGGACTTCGAGCGGTCCAGAGTACTGAATAGTGGATTTCTCGATGAGCTACCGAGAATTGTGGAGCGTATCAAGGCACGCCGAGGCGGCGGCCGGGCGATTTTTCTGCTTGACCAGTACAGCTACAACGCCGTTCCGATGGACAAGCTTCGATGGCTGATGACCGAACTGCCGAACGCAGAAGTCATCATGACCTTCAATGTCGACTCGCTTCTTACCTATATCAGTGACAGAGAGGCAAATCGGAAGGCAGTGCGCAGTATCGGCATTGAGCAGTACATCCCATGGAAACAACTGGGGCAAATTAAGGCGGAGTCTGGACGGGTGGCGCTCCAACGTTACGTCGCGCATGGGATCAAAACCGAAACAGGCGCGCCGTACATGACACTGTTCTTTGTTCGGCCAGACTCGGCCAATCCGTGGAGCTACTGGCTTGTGCACTTGTCGCAGCAATACAAGGCCCACGACGTGATGAAGTCGCTGCACTGGGCGCACTCAAGCGAGTTCGGACACGAGCTTGAACCGGGACTCTTCATACTGGGCTACGATCCGAAGCGGGATGAGCAATATACTGGTCAGTCCATCCTCTTCGACGCTGGTGGGGCAGAACTCTGCATCGAGACATTGAAGGAAGACCTCGGCCGCATCTTGTCAGACCGCCAGCAGCCGCTCACCGTCCGGCAACTGCTCACTGACCACATTTCCAACACTATCGCAGACGAAACTCGGCTGCAAATGGTTATCCGGGGCTTGCATACATCAGGGAGTATTGTGGTGTCGAATAAAGACGACAGAGTGCGGCGGCCGTCAAAGCACTACAAGCCCTCCGATATCATCGAATACTCGCCGCAGCGAAAGTTCTTTACGTAAGCTGCACGCGGTCGGGCATATCGTCCCAGGTACGTCCTTCGAGGAGCCGCCCGTTCGCGCCCTTGGAGCGACGTACGCCGTCGCTGCCCCATGTACCCCACTGCTTGAAGAAGAATTTCACGCCTTGCTCCTCGCACTGGAGCTTGACGCCCTGCACCCACTCTTCGAGCATTGGGCGTGCCTTCGCGCCTGATTCGCCACCCACGATGACCCAGTCAATGTTCTCGAGATTCAGTGTTCCGAGGTCTTCGAGTAGCGGTTCGACGGACAGGAAGCGCACACCGCCTTGCACCGCCCGCAGCTCATCGATGCGAGGTACCCCATACCGACGGTCCTCTACAGTCACACCGAGCCAGGCGTTTCCCGGAATATCGCGACGGCTGCAGTAGTTCGCGAGCCGCTCAGCGCGCTTCGTGAGAATCTGGAACGTGTGCTGAGGGCATGCGCGAATCGCGTCGAATACCTGGGTGATGTAGGCGTCAGGGACTGAGCGGTGGAACAGGTCGGACATCGAATTGACGAAATACACCGTTGGAATCTTGCGCTTCAATGGTTCGTCCAGGCGATTCGGTAGAATCGTCAGTTTGAAGCCATTCTCATAGCCAGGAGTGCCCATAGCGTGCAATCGCTTCGCCATGCCTTCGGCGTAGCAGTTCTTGCAGCCCTTGGAAACTTTCGTGCATCCAACCGTTGGGTTCCAGGTGCGTTCCGTCCACTCAATCTTGCTTTGCCCGCCGCTCATTATTCGACCTCTCAATTTGGTTGCGATTTTATCGGGCTTCCGGCGGCTGTTGCGAAATAGCCATGCTTCTGTCATGTGCTCACGTTTTCTCGGTGCTCGAAAGCGCAGACACATAATCTCCCGCACTTCAACCCTCGAAGTATATAGAGAAGAACCGATCCTGTATATTTATACAGTGAATTGAGGAATGTGATTGTCTATTTCCGGCGTGGGGTGGTGCGCCGTGACGCATGGTCCACAATCACTGAGAACCAGGAAGCGAGTACGCCTGACCTTTTCACGACGTTTGGGCGAGCGGGCAGCGGCGGCGCGCGGCAATTCGCACCCGCCATGTTTGGTTCACAAGAGCTGATGACGCATGTTCAATAGGACGCGGCCCCGCCCTCACTCCACCGTCACCGACTTAGCCAAATTCCGCGGCTTATCGATATCCGTTCCCCGCGCGAGCGCCGCGTGATACGCGAGCAATTGCATCGGCACCGTATGCAGGATTGGCGACAAAGGCCCGTAGTACTCGTTCAGCCGAATCACCTCGATCCCCTCGCTCGGCACCAACCCGCAGTCCACATCCGCGAACACGAACAGCCGCCCATTGCGCGCACTGACCTCATGCATGTTCGACCTGAGCTTCTCGAGCAGCATGTCGTTCGGCGCGACCGCGATCACCGGCATTTCGTTGCTGACGAGCGCCAGCGGCCCATGCTTCAGCTCGCCGGCCGGATAAGCCTCCGCATGAATATAGGAAATCTCCTTCATCTTCAGCGCGCCTTCGAGCGCGATCGGATAATGCATCCCGCGCCCGAGAAACAGCATGTTGTCGCGTCGCGCGAGCAATTCCGACCACGCCATGATCTGCGGTTCCAGCGCGAGCACCTTCGACATCGCGTCGGGCAGGTGCCGCAGCGCACGCAGATGTTCCTTTTCTTCGTCGTCGCTCAGCCGCCCGCGCACCTGCGCCAGTGACAGCGTCAGCAGGAACAGCGCGACGAGCTGCGTCGTAAATGCCTTCGTCGAAGCCACCCCGATCTCGATTCCCGCACGCGTCACGAACTGCAACGCACATTCGCGCATCAGCGCACTCGTCGCGACGTTGCAGATCGCGAGCGTATGCATCATCCCGCTGCGTTTCGCGACATGCACGGCCCCGAGCACATCGGCCGTCTCGCCGCTCTGCGACACCGCAACCACCAGCGTGCGCGAATTCGGCACGCTGTCGCGATAGCGGAACTCGCTGGCAATCTCGACGCTGGCCGGCAGCTTCGCAATGCTCTCGATCCAGTACTTCGCGGTTAGCGCCGCGTGATAGCTGCCGCCGCACGCGAGCAGCAGCACCGAATCGACGTCATTGAACACGCGCCACGCGCCGTCGCCGAACAGCTCGGGCATGATCGACGAAACGTCGAGCAGCGTATCGGCCACGGCCTGCGGCTGTTCGAAGATTTCCTTCTGCATGTAGTAGCGGTACGACCCGAGATCGGCCGCGCCGCTATGCGCGGCGACGCGTTGCACCGCGCGCTCGACGCGCTGGCCGGCCGCATCGACGATCCAGTAGCGATGCAGTTGGATATCGGCGACGTCGCCGTTCTCCAGGTACGCAATGCGATCGGTGATGCCCGACAGCGCCATCGCATCGGACGCCAGAAAATTCTCGCCTTCGCCGGCCCCGACGACGAGCGGCATCCCGTCGCGCGCGCCGACGATCCGGTGCGGCTCGTCGCGGCACATCACCGCGATCGCATAGCTGCCGCGCAGTCGCGCGACCGCAAGCCGCACGGCCTCGAACAGATCGCCGTCGTACAGATGATCGATCAGGTGCGCGATCGCCTCGCTGTCGGTCTGGCTGGCAAACACGTAGCCGTGCGCCTGCAGCTCCGCGCGCAGTTGATCGCAGTTCTCGATGATCCCGTTGTGCGACAGCGCGATGCGCGCATTCGCGTCGCTCGGTGAGAAATGCGGATGCGCGTTGAGCGTGACGGGCGCGCCATGCGTGGCCCAGCGCGTATGCGCGATGCCGGTGTAACCGGACAACGCCTGCGCGGCGATCTCGCGCTGCAGATTCGCGACACGATCGACGCTTCGGGCGCGCGCCAGCGCGCGGTCGCGGTAGACCACGACGCCGCACGAATCGTAGCCGCGGTATTCGAGCCGCTTCAGGCCGTCGACGAGGTTCGGCAGGATGTCCCGCTGGGCTACCGCCCCGACAATTCCACACATATCGCGCTCCGTAAATGTCCTGTCTGGATCAGTGAGAGCGATGGTAGAGCCAGCGAGATGGAATTAAATTTCAAAAAATCATCATAGGTGAAATTAACCGTGGATAGATTATCATGTTGAAATTAAATTTCATTCGCTAACCGGAAGGAGCAGCCGATGCCTGGCATCACCCTCGACGATCTCGACCTGCGCATCCTCGCGATCCTGCAGGAGGATGCGTCGGTGTCGAACCTGCAACTGGCCGAGCGCGCGCTGTCGTCGCCACCTACCTGCATGCGCCGCGTGCGGCGGCTGACGGAGGCCGGCGTGATCCGCCGGCAGGTTGCGGTGCTCGACCCGGTCGCGATCGGCACGGCCGTCACCGCGCTGATCGAGATCAGCCTCGACCGGCAGACGGCCGAGGACTACGACACGTTCGAAGCGTACGTGTGCGCGGAGCCGGCCGTCACGCAGTGCTACCGCGTGTCGCCGGGGCCGGATTTCGTCGTGATCGCCGATCTGGCGGACGTGGCCGAATACGACGAATTCGCGCGGCGGCTGTTCACCGGCGCGTCGAACGTCCGCAACGTGCGGACGTTTTTCTCGACGCATCGCGCGAAATTCGAGGCGAACGCGCGGGTCGCGCATGCGATGCGCAAGCGCACATAGCGTGGGTGACCGGCAGCGCTGTCGCGGCTGTTCCGGCAGGACACGGGGCTGTCGTTCACCGAATGGCGTCAGAACGCGAGCGCCTGCTGCATCGGTTGATGCATGCCGCGCGAAAACCCGGCGCCTTCGAGCGACAGCAGCGCACGTTTGCGCTCGATGCCGCCCGCATAGCCGGTCAGGCTGCCCGATGCGCCGACCACGCGGTGGCACGGCACGATGATCGATATCGGATTGCGGCCGACCGCGCCGCCCACGGCGCGCGCGCCGCTCATCGGCAGCCCGACGCGCTCGGTGATGTCGCCGTACGACACGAGTTCGCCGAACGGAATCGCGAGCAGTTCCTTCCATACGCGTCGCTGAAACGCGGTGCCGCGCAGGTGGATCGGCACCGCGAACGTGTCGCGCGCGCCGGTGAAGTACTCGGCGATTTCTTCCGCGACCTGGCGCGCGATGGGCGACATCGCGTGCGCGTCCGCTTCGGTCGCGATCGCAAGCGACGGAAAGTATTTCTGGCCGACGAAGTACAGGCCGGTCAGCGCATCGTCCTCGATGCGTACGGCGATGTCGCCCAGCGGGCTCGGAATCAGGTGAGCGGGAGTCATCGCGACACATCTCCATGAAGGCGCCACATATGCAGTGCGGCATACGCGCGTCACGGCGCCCGGCGCGCCGCATGTGACGACTGTAAACCATCCTCGCCGTCGATTCCGGCCGGAATCGGTCGTGCGTTTCGGCGGCCGCGCGACCGCCACGCCGCGGCGGGAAAATCAGCGGAAAAACGGTTAATACCACTCTGCGAAACAGTCGTCTCTTTTCTCGCGACCAATTTGAGATGACTCATCGAAATCCCCGACTGACACGGTGCCGGTAGGCGGCCTATCCTTTGAAAAACGTTTTCCAGATTGGTTGGTGAAAGGGCCTGTGCGCGAGCGCGCGGGCCGTTCGCCCCGGCGCCGGTCGCCGGTCAACGAACTTGGTGCGGCGCGACGGGCGCGACCGCGCATCGGAGACATTCATGCCCTCTGCCGTCGTCGGCGCCGTGCGCGCGGCCGCGAGCCGCTACCGCTGGACCGTCTGTGCGCTGCTGTTTTTCGCGACCGTGATCAACTACATGGATCGGCAGATCCTCGGCCTGCTCGCGCCGATGCTCCAGCACGACATCGGCTGGAGCCAGGTGCAGTACGGCCGCATCGTGATGGCGTTTTCCGCGTTCTATGCGCTGGGCCTGCTCGGTTTCGGGCGCATCGTCGACTGGCTCGGCACGCGCGTGTCGTACGCGGTCGCGATGCTGGTGTGGAGCATCGCCGCGATGCTGCACGCGGCCGTCGGCTCGGTGGCGGGCTTCGCGTTCGTGCGCGCGCTGCTCGGGATCGGCGAGGGCGGCAACTTCCCGGCCGCGATCAAGACGACGGCCGAATGGTTCCCGCGCCGCGAACGCGCGCTCGCCACCGGCATCTTCAACTCGGGCGCGAACATCGGCGCGGTGTTCGCGCCGGCGATCATCCCGGCGATCGCGGTGGCCTACGGCTGGCGCGCGGCGTTCGTGATCATCGGCGCGATCGGCATCGTGTGGCTCGCGGTGTGGCTGGTGATGTATCGCACGGCCGACACGCGCGCGCTCGCCGCGGAATACGACGAGCCGCGCGACGAAGCCGAAGCGCTCGACGCGGCCAATGCGAACGCCGGCGCGCCGCGCTGGGGCGAACTGATCCGCAAGCGCGAGACGTGGGCCTTTCTGGTCGGCAAGTTCCTGACCGATCCGGTGTGGTGGTTCTACCTGTTCTGGCTGCCGAAGTGGCTCAACGAGTCGCGCGGGATGGACATGCAGCACATCGGCTTGCCGCTCGTCTGCATCTATGCGCTGACGACGGTCGGCAGCATCGGCGGCGGCTGGCTGTCGTCGATGCTGCTGCGTGCGGGCTGGAGCGTGAACCGTGCGCGGAAGACGGCGATGCTGATCTGCGCATGCTGCGTGCTGCCGATCGCGTTCGTGTCGCAGGTGCAGAGCCTGTGGATCGCGGTGCTGATCGTCGGCCTCGCCGCCGCCGCGCACCAGGGCTGGTCGGCGAACCTGTTCACGACGGCCTCCGACCTGTTCCCGCGCCGCGCGGTCGCGTCGGTGGTTGGTATCGGCGGGATGGCCGGCTCGATCGGCGGCGTGCTGTTCTCGGAAGTGATCGGCCAGGTGCTGCAGCGCACCGGCCACTACTGGGTGCTGTTCGCGATCGGCGCATCGGCCTACCTGATCGCGCTGGCCGTGATGCATGTGCTCACGCCGAAGATGAAGCCCGCGAAACTCGACGCGTAAGCGCATTCCGGCAAACGAATGCGCCGCCCTCGGGCGGCGCTTCCTTTTTGCGTTGGGGGAAAGGGCGCGTCGCGACCGCGTCAGCTCGCCGCGGCCGTCGACGCGCGCATGATCAGCCGCGGCTCGAACGTCGAATAGCTCGCGTCGGTGCGCCCGGCGAGCGCGTCGATCAGCTTCTGCATCGCGAGCTCGCCCATGTTCTCGCTCTGGATGTCGACGGTCGTCAGCGCGGGCGCCGCGTATGCGCCGTACGGCACGTTGTCGATGCCGGCGACGGACACGTCCTGCGGCAGCCGGAAGCCGAGCGACGCGGCCTCCTTCATGAAGCCGAGCGCGATCAGGTCGTTGTAGCAGATCACGGCTTGCGGGCGCTGCGGCCCGAGCATCACGCGCGAGCACGCGCGCTCGCCGGCCTCGGCGGTCGGCGCGTGCGCGTCGTGGACGTCGAGCGTGAGCCCCGCTTCGGCGAGGCAGTCGCGCGCGCCCTGGATCCGTTCGTCGTTCACGCGCGCGGTGCCGAAGCCGAGATACGCGATGCGCGTGTGGCCGAGGTTGAGCAGGTGACGCGCGAGCATGTAGGTCGACAGCCGGTTGTCGATGCCGACGCTCGGAATCGGCAGGCCGGGGCTGCGACGCAGCAGCACGAGCGGCTTGTTGAGGTCGAGCATCCAGCCGGCTTCCTCGTCGGGCATCCGCGTGCTGACGATCAGCCCGTCGACGCGCTGCGCGAGCGCTTCGATCAGCGAGCGTTCGCGCGTCTGGTTCTCCTCGGTGTCGACGAGCAGCAGCGTGTAGTCGTGCTGCAGCGCGACGCGGTTCGCGCCTTTCACGACGTTCGTGAAGTGCGGGTTGCTGATGTCGAGGATCACGAGGCCGATGGTGCGCGTGCGGCCGGTGATCATCGAACGCGCGAGCGGGTTCGATCGGTAGCCGAGCCGCTCGATGGCTTCCTTCAGCCGTGCCTCGACGGTCGGCGAGAAGCGCTGCGTGCCGTTCACGTACTTCGATACCGTCGCGACTGACACGCCGGCTTCCGCGGCCACGTCGCGGATCGTCGGGGAAACTTTTTTCATCCGAAGGGTAACGTTTTCGTTCGATAACGCCGGATTGTGGCAGAAAAAGCCCGCCCGCGGCCGTACGGCGATATCGGGAAAATGCGGATGGCCGCGAACAGGTCCGACCATTGACGTCCGGCGCGGCGTCCGCGTATAGTTGGAAAACGTTTTCCGGTTTAGATCAGATCCAAGGAGATTCGATGAACGCCTCATCCACCGCCGCGCGCAAACCGTTCGGCCGGCTGCTGCTGACGGGCGCGGCCGGCAACCTCGGCCGCCAGTTGCGCGGCGCGCTCGCCGACTGGGCCGACGTCGTGCGCGTCAGCGACATCGCGGCGCTCGGCGACGCGGCCGCCCATGAAGAGCTCCGCGTCGTCGATCTGGCCGATCGGCCGGCCGTGATGCAGCTCGTCGAAGGTGTCGACGCGATCGTCCATCTCGGCGGCATTTCCGTCGATGCGCCGTTCGACGATCTGGTCGGCGCGAACATCATCGGCACGTACAACCTGTACGAAGCCGCGCGCAAGCATGGCGTGAAGCGCGTCGTGTTCGCGAGCTCGAACCATGCGATCGGTTTCCATCCGGTCACCGAAGTGCTCGATGCCGATGCGCCGCTGCGCCCGGACAGCCTGTACGGCGTGACGAAATGCTTCGGCGAATCGCTGTCGCGCTACTACTTCGACCGCTTCGGGATCGAAACCGTATGCCTGCGGATCGGTTCGTCGTTCGAGGTGCCGAAGAATCCGCGCATGCTCGTCACGTTCCTCAGCTATCGCGATTTCATCGAGCTCGTGCGCTGCTCGCTGCTGACGAACCGCGTCGGGCACGCGATCGTCTACGGTGCGTCGGACAACCCGGTGAAGTGGTGGGACAACACGAAGGTCGGCTTCCTCGGCTTCCGCCCGCGCGACAGCTCCGAGCAGTTCGCCGGGCTGTTCCCGGTGACGGCGCCGACCGCCGAGTACGACGATCCCGCGCAGCGGTTCCAGGGCGGCGGGTTCGTCGTCGGGGAGCCGATGGAGCGGAAGGTGTCGTAAGCGCTGCCGGCGTCGCCGGCGTCAATCGTCAACGCAGGATATCGGTTGCCTTGTGCCGTTCGTCGACACCGTCGATCAGGATCAACGGGCCGCTCGCGTGGCGTGCGCGCAGCGGCTGGATTTGCCGGTACGCATCCGAGTCGTACCACGCGCGCGCCGCGTCGAGATCGGGAAACGCGATCGCGATCAGGTCGCCGCGCCACACGCCTTCGCGCACTTCGGGCCGTGCGCCGTGAATCACGAAATGGCCGTCGTACGGCGCGAGCGTGCCGTCGATCCGTTCGAGGTATTCGACGATGTCGTCGCACATCTCGACGTCGTGCAGGTGGGCGATGGCGTAGGCGGTCATGGCGGGCTCCTTGGCGGGATGCGGTGCGTGAGTCGATGGGGCCATGATCGCGGCGCGGGCGGCGCGCGTCGATTACCTGCGACGTAAGCAAATCGCGACAACCGCGCCGTGTCGCGCTTCAGGCCGCGAGCGCATCGATCGACGGACGACGCGACGCAATCCCGCAGCACACTCCATCACGCCCGCTTGCGTGCAGGCCGCACGACGGGCGCCGGTTCCAGCGGCTCGCTGGCCTGCTCGCACAGCCGGTCGAGCATCCGCTGCGCGGCGCCCGTGCAATCCTCGCCGGCCGGCTTGTTTTCGATCGCGTCGATCAGCGTTTCCAGATGCTGCCGGTTCTGCGCGAGACGCCGTTCGAGCAGCGCGATTTCGCCGACCTTGTGCCGCAGCGCGTCCAGCAGTTCGTCGTGCGGCCACGCGCCGAGATCCGGCGGCAGCACCGCACGAATCTCGTCGAGCGAGAAGCCCGCGCATTGCGCGCGGTCGATGATCGCGAGCCGCGTCAACGCTTCCGGCCCGTATTCCCGATAACCGTTCGCCTGCCGGCGGGCCGGTTCGAGCAGGCCGCTCGCTTCGTAGAAGCGGATGCGCGACGCGGCGAGGCCGCTCGCCTTCGCCAGTTCGCCGATTTTCATGGTGGGCTCCAAAAGGGCTTGACCTTAAAGTTGACTTTAAAGTTATCGTTGGGCATCGTCAATCGAGGATGCTCACCATGAATCTGTTTGCGCCCCTCACACTGCCCAACGGGGCGGTGATTCCGAACCGTCTGGCCAAGGCCGCGATGGAAGAAAACATGGCCGACGCGGACCACGCGCCGTCCGACGCGTTGCTGCGCCTGTACCAGGCGTGGGCCGACGGTCAGGTCGGCCTGATCCTGACCGGCAACGTGATGGTGGACGGCCGCGCGATGACGGGGCCGAACGGCGTCGTGCTCGAAAGCGACGCGCATCTCGATCGCTTCCGCCGCTGGGCGCAGATCGCGCGCTCGGGCGGTGGACACGTGTGGATGCAGATCAATCACCCTGGGCGCCAGATGCAGGCGGCGCTCGGCCAGACGACGCTCGCGCCGTCGGCCGTGCCGCTCGCGCTCGGCGCGCTGTCGAAGCAGTTTCCGGTGCCGAAGGAAATGACCGCAGCCGATATCGCCGACGTGCGGCAGCGCTTCGTGCGCGCCGCGCAGCTCGCCGAGCAAAGCGGCTTCACCGGCGTGCAAGTGCACGCGGCGCACGGCTATCTGCTGAGCCAGTTCCTGTCGCCGCTGACGAACCGCCGGCAAGACCAATGGGGCGGCAGCATCGAGAATCGCGCGCGCCTGCTGCTCGACATCGTGAAGGCGGTGCGCGCGGCGGTGTCGCCGGCATTCGTCGTCGCGGTGAAGCTGAACTCGGCGGATTTCCAGCGCGGCGGCTTCAGCGCGGACGACGCGAAGCGCGTGGTCGAACTGCTGAATCCGCTCGGCGTCGATCTCGTCGAACTGTCGGGCGGCAGCTATGAGGTGCCGGCGATGCAGGGCGAGGCGCGCGATGGCCGTACGCTCGCGCGCGAAGCGTATTTCCTCGAATTCGCGCGCGACATCACCGCCGTCGCGCGGATGCCGCTGATGGTCACGGGCGGGATCCGCCGCCGTGCGGTGGCCGAGCAGGTGGTGGACAGCGGGGTGGCGATGGTCGGCATCGCGACGGCGCTGTCGATCGACCCGAACCTGCCGCGCGACTGGCGCGCCGGCAAGGACAGCGCGCCGGTGTTGCAGCCGATCCGCTGGAAGAACAAGGCGCTGGGCGCGCTGGCGAACATGGCCGTCGTCAAGTTCCAGCTCGCGCGGCTCAGCGAAGGGCGCCGTACGCACCCGCAGGTGTCGCCGTTGCGCGCGCTGGTGCGGGAGCAACTGGCCGCGCAGTGCCAGACGCGGCGCTACCGGAAGTGGATGGCGGGCCCGCGTGCGTGACGGGCGCCTCCGGATTGGCGGCGGCGATGCCGAAGGCTGACCGGCACACCGCCGCGCCCGTGCCGCCTTGCACGTTGCGCGGCGGCGTGCGCGCTCAGAAGCGGTAGTTCGCCAGCACCTCGAACCGCCGGTCATTGCCGAGCAGATACTGCGTCTCGTTGTAGTACGCGGATTGCACGTAGCGGCGATTGAACACGTTGTACGCGCGCGCGGTGATCGTCGTGTCCTTGCGCGGCTTCCACGCGAGGCCGAGATCGACGGTCGTGTACGACGGCATCACGAGCTGGTTCGCGGTATCGGCGAACCGCTTGCCCACGTACTTGACGCCCGCGATGCCCGTCCAGTCTGGCGCGAAGCGCCAGCTCACCCACAGGTTCGCGAGCCGCTGCGGCACCGACACCGGCACGTTGCCCGCGCGCGACACGGTCGCGCCGCCTGACGACTGCTGGAAATCGTCGTATTTCGCGCGCAGGATCGACACGTTCGCATCGACGCGCCAGTCCTTCGCGATCTCCGCGCCGACCGTCGCTTCCAGCCCGCGCGACGACTGCTGGCCGACCTGGATCGACTGGTTCGGGTTCACCGGGTCGGCCGTCAGCAGGTTGCTCTTGACGATCCGGTACGCGGCGAGCGTCCATTCGGCCTTGCCGTCGAGAAACGACTGCTTGACGCCGATCTCGATCTGCCGGCCGGTCGCGAGCGTGAAGTTCGCCTTCGATGCATTCAGCGACAGCAGCGAGCTGACCGGATCGGCCGCGACCGAGTACTGGCCGTACACGGCGAGGCCCGGCCGCACGTCGTACACGGTGCCGATGCGCCAGCCGGTATTCGCGAACACCTTCGTGAATGCGCCGCCGTTCACGAGATCGTCGCGGTTCACGCTTGCATGGTCGTAGCGCAGCCCGCCGATCACCGACCAGCGCGGCGTGATCTCGAGCCGGTTCTCCGCGAACATCGCGTACTGGTTCGACTGGCTGCGGTACTTCGGAAACGTGCCGGCCGTATTGATGAAACGGCCCGGATCGAAGTCGAACGGATCGACCGTCGACGTGCCCGCATACGGCGAGTTGTTGTCGTGCTGGAACGTCGTGTGGTTGAACTCGACGCCCGCCGAAAACGTGTTGCGCATCCCGAGCAGCACACTGCCGACGGTGGCCGTCGTCACGTTGCCGTACTGCTCCTGGTCGTGAAAGATCTCGGTGTAGCTGCTGCGCCGGACTTGCGCGCTCGACGGCAGATACGTGTAGTACTCCGCATCCTTCCAGTGACGGTTGCTCTTCATCCGGTACAGCGTGCTCGTCACGTTCAGGCCGTCGCTCGGCTGCCAGTTCGCCGAGACTGTGGCCCAGCTGTCGCGGAACGCGATGTCGGCGTCACCGACGTTGTAGTTCTTCTTGTCGAGCGCACGATCGCGCGCACCGTTGACGAGCGGCACGCCGAAATACTGCATCGGATGCATGAAGCCCTGCGCGTACGATGCCGTCACGTACAGGTCGGGCGTCACGTCGTAGCGCAGCGCGCCGGAGACCGACAGGTTGCGCGAATTGCCGCGATCGACCCAGTTGGACGATCGGTTGCCGCTGATGTCGAAGCGGTACGACAGCTTGTCGTTGATCGCGCCGCCGCTGCCGAACGCGGCGCGCGCCGTACCCTCGGTGCCGCCGCCGATTTGCAGTTCGTTGCGGATCGGCGTGCGCGTCGGCTTCTTCGGGACGATGTTGACCACGCCGCCGATCGCGCCTTCGCCGTAGATCACCGAGGCGGGGCCGCGCAGCACGTCGATATGGTCGACCGACCACGTGTCGAACGGGAACGTGACGCCAATCGCGCCGTACGGGCGCACGCCGTCGTACAGCTGCGTGACCGACGACGCGCCGACGAAGCCGCGCGCGGCGAGCTCCGAGTTGCCGTTGCCCGGATGCGGCGACGCGCTGATGCCGGCGGCGCGGCTCACGGCGTCGATGATCGAGCTGTCGCCGCGCGTGTCGAGTGTCGCGCGGCTGATCTGTTCGACGCTCGCGGGCGTTTCGAGCGGCGACAGCCCGAGATGGCTGCCCGTGTCGAGCGGTTGCGTCAGGGCGGCCGCCTTGTGCGCGTCGACACGAATCGGTGCGAGCGTGGCGCCGGTGCCGTCAACGCCACTTTCCTGTGCCTGCCCGGCCGGCGACAGCGCCGCGAGCACGGCAGCAGGCAGCATCAATCTGAACTTCATTGTTTCGGGTTCCTTCGAATGGGGGAAGCGCTTGCATCGATCACGCCGCTGCGGCAGCCGCGCGGCCGAACAGCAGCCGGTCGATCAACCAGACCGCGACGATCGTCAACCCCATCAACGGGAATACGATGCCGAGCAGCACGAGCCCGGCGATCCAGCCGCGCATCGGCGGCGTGCCGCGTTCGCGCGACGGTGCGCCCAGCGTCCCGGCCGGGCGGCGCTTCCACCACATCACGGTACCCGTGACGGCCATCGCGGCCAGCCCGAGCGACAGCACCGCGCAGATGATCTGGTTCGCGAGCCCGAAATATCGGCCCATGTGCAGCGACGTGCCGTACGACACGGCTCGCGCTACCGCGCCGTAGTCGTCATAGCGGATGTCCTTCAAGACGGCGCCGCTGTACTGGTCGACGTAGATCGTGCGTTCGGCCTTCGGGTCGGCCGGAAAGTACGACGCGGTGAACACGCCGTCCGCGCCGGACGGCAGCGCGAGCGTGTAGCCGCTCGTCACGCCGAGGCCGGCGACGATCGCGATCGCGCGGGCCAGCGGCAGCGGCGCGGGCGTCGGCGCGGACGGCGAATGCGGCACGGGCACGTTGCCGACCGCCCACGGCGTCTGCGGCAACGGCAGGTCGTCCATCACCATTCCCGGCATCGCTTCCCCGGAATCGTGGTGATGGCCGGACGGCGCGGCCGCCTGCGCACGCGCAGTCTCGGGCGTCGCTGCGGCGCCGGGGCGCGTCGAGCGTACCGATGCACCGCCCCACGCGCCTTCCGGCGCGCCGAGGTTCACGGTCGCGGCGAGCGCCTTGAAGTTCTTGCCCCACGAGCCCGACCACGGCAGCCCGGACAGGATGAACGCGATCGTGCCGGCCGCGAGCCAGATACCGGCCGTCGCGTGAAGGCTCTTCCACAGCGGCCGGCCGCGCAGCGACAGGTCGGGCCGCAGCGCGCGCCCGACGCTTGCCGCGCCGCGCGGCCACCACAGCGCGATGCCGGTGCCGATCATCACGAAGGTCCAGCACGCGGCGAGTTCCATCAGCAACTCGCCGGTCTTGCCGAGCAGCAGCTTGCGATGCAGCATTCGGTCGACCTGCATGAAGCGGTTCTCGACGCTGAGCGTGCCGAGCACGCTGCCGTCGTACGGGTTCACGTACACGCTCTCGCGGCTGCCGTCGCGCAGCCGGAAAACGTACTCGGCGCTGCGATCCGGCGCGGTGGCGACCTGCACGGAAATCGGCGTCGCGCCGGCCGGCATCGCGGTGCGGGCGCGGGCGAGCAGCGTGTCGGCATCGAGTCGCGGCGTCGCGCGCGGCTCGACGATCAGCCGGTGCGGATACAGCAGCGGCTCGATCTGCGGCTGGAAGCAATAGAGCGTGCCCGTGATCGCGAGGATCACGAGGAACGGCATCACGAACAGGCCGGCATAGAAATGCCAGCGCCAGAGCGTCCGGTAACCGGCGCTGGCGGAACGGGCGGGCGAGATGGCCCGATCGACGGTGGTCGACATGGTGTGAACTCCTCGGGTTCGTCGAGCGGCGGGAGCGGCGTGGGCCGGCTGCCGTCGACGTGCGTCACACCCGCGTGCATGCATCGCCGCAGGCAGGCGGCGCGGCCCGCCGCGCAAACGGTGCGCGGGGCGGCGCCGCCCGCGCGAGGCGGGCATGCGAGTGAACGCGTGAATCAGGTCGGGTGAAACGAACGGCGTGAACGCGCATGCACGTCGACGTGCACGCGCCACGGGGCGGAACGTTCAGCAGAACAGAGGAGGCGCGCGGGAGGGCGGGCGATCGTCGAATATCGATCGCACGAAAGGAAGGCTGTCGAATTGAACGCGGAAGCGCCGCGGCGGCGCCGCGGGGAACAGCAGCACCAGCAGCGCGAACGATGCGAGCGCGGTGAACAGCGCGGCGCCGAATGCGCACGGGCCGTCGCCGTGGCCGGAGGGCGCGGCCTTGTCGGCGTGTGCGTCATGCTCGAGCGCGTCGACGAGCGCGCGCGCATCGTTGGCCGGCGTGATCGGCGCGCTCGCGTCGAAGCGGGCGGCCAGCGCGGCGCTCGTGACGATCAGCGGGCCTTGGCCGGAACACAGCACCACCGAGCCCGCATCCGGACCGTCCGGATCGAGCATCACGGCGCCCGACATCAGCGCGCGGGACAGCAGCGTCACGAGGAGGAACCCCCACAGCAACTGTCGCGCGACGCCTGGCCGGAGCAGGAAGCGGCGAAGTGCGTTCATGGCGCGCGATTGTACCTCCGTTTGCGCGGAGGGGCAGGCGGGCCGTGCGTGTGCCGTGGGGCGAATCACGCATGGCCGGCGTGGCCGCGCCGGTCCTGCGCGACCTCCGGTCGGTTGCGCCCGCTCACACCGGATACGCGTCGTCGACCTTCAGGTTCGCGAGCCGGAACAGCGTGCGCAGCGTCTGCGGATGGATGTCGCGGTGCGCGGCGAGCGACGTCAGCATGAAGTCGAGCACCTTCGCGTAGCGGAGCAGCACGAGGCAGCGTGCGAGATCGGGCGCGCGGCCGCGCATGTCTTCGGCGAGCGTGACCATTTGCGTCGACAGCGTGCGCGCCATCTCGAGTTCCATCTGCTGTTTTTCGGTCCAGTCGGGCAGCGGCTGTTCGAGCACCTTCGCGAGGAAGAGCTGGAACGACGAATCGGACGAGTTGGGCTGCGCATCCATGAAGAGCCTCGTTGCGTGTGCATATCGTACGGGCGGATCCGTGGAGCGCCCGAGGGTGAATCATGTCCGCGCGGTATGGGGCGCGGCTTCTGCCCGAACGGAATGCAGATTCCGTACCAGCCCCGTCGGACGATTGTTGAGCAATGTTGAGCCGTGATCCGGCATCGGTCGGCGAGTCCCGCCGGGACTGGATCGCGCAGGTGATCGACGAGGGTGTCTACGGGCGGGAGGTGGGCGGACCCGGGCGCCCGACGCGGCGCGACGATGCGAAATGCTTCATGTATGTAACGTAACGCGGACCTCGGGCGGGCCGCGCGTATCTGCCGGCGAACGGCCGGCATCGCGCGTGCCGTGCGGTTGCGCCACGCCCGCCGTGCGTCCGCTGCCGGGAAACGTCTGCATGGCGCGTGTGCCGCCGCGTCGCGCGAACCGGCGGCGCGCGCGCCGGTTGTTTCAAAACAGAGACGGTCCGGCGCGCGGCAATCGGTTGCATGGTCACGCAACTGGCCCAGCGAATCGCCGCGCAATTGTCCATGGGCACACGGTGCGGGTTTGCCGACAATCTCCCGATCATCTCCCGAGGTGCGACATGAACGCCCACGCCTTCTTCTCCGCCAACCTGCTGCTTGCCTACACCGCCTATTTCATCGGCACGGCCAGCCCCGGCCCCAGCAATCTCGCGATCATGTCAGTCGCCGCGAACCAGGGCCGCAAGGCGGCGCTCGCGTTCGCGCTCGGCGTGATTTCGGGGTCGATGTTCTGGGCAACGGTGGCGGCGCTCGGCGTCTCGGCCGCGCTGCTCGCGTGGTCGAAGCTGCTGGTCGCGATCAAGGTGTTCGGCGGGCTGTACCTGCTGTGGCTCGCGTTCAAGTCGGGGCGCATGGCGCTGTCGGGCCCGCCGGCTGCAACCGCGAACGCGGCGCGCGAGCAGCGGCTGTCGCGTTTCTACGTGCGCGGCGCGATGCTGCACCTGACCAATCCGAAGGCGATCCTCGTGTGGGTGTCGATCGTCGCGCTGTCGTCGAACGGCGCGGGCGGCGCGCACGGCGCCGTCGTGCCGGGCTGCCTCGCGATCGGCTGCGTGGTGTTCGGCGGCTACGCGCTGGTGTTCTCGATGGACGGTGCGCGCCGGCTGTACGTGCGCGGGCGGCGTGCGATGGAAGCGTGTCTGGCCGTCGTGTTCGGCGTGGCGGGCGTTCGGCTGCTGGCGACGAACGTTTAGCCGTGCAGCGTGTGCCGGAGCCTGCGCCGCACCGGCGTGCGACGGAGGCTCCGGCATCGGTCAAGCCGGCTTCAGAAAATGAAGCCCGTATTGATGAACTTCGAGTGGTGATCCGACACGATCGAGTCGAGCAACTGCTTGCTGCTGTCGGTCTGCTTCGCCGCGACCATCGAGCGAATCGAGAACGCGCGCAGCGCGTCGCTCACCGACAGCGTGCCTTCCGCCGAATCCTTGCGCCCCGCGAACGGGAACACGTCGGGCCCGCGCTGGCACTGACAGTTGATGTTCACGCGGCACACCTGGTTCACGAGCGGATCGACGAGCGCGCCGATCTGCGCCGGATCCGAACCGAAGATGCTGACCTGCTGGCCGTGCTCCGACGTCGTCACGTAGTCGAGCGCGGTATCGACGTCGTCGAACGGCGCGACCGGAATGATCGGCCCGAATTGCTCCTCGCGGTACAGCTTCATTCCTTCGGACACCGGATACACGACGGCCGGGTAGAACAGCGTCTTGCTGAACTCGCCGCCCTGGTGGTTGACGACCTGCGCGCCCTTCGCCTTCGCGTCGTCGATCGCGTCGGTCATGTACGCGGTGCGATGCATGCCCGGCAGCGGCGTGATGCTGACGCCCTTTTCCCACGGCATGCCGATCTTCAGCTGTTCGAGCGCGGCGGTGAAGCGCTTCAGGAATTCGTCGACGATCGAGCGATGCACGAGCAGCATCTTCAGCGCGGTGCAGCGCTGGCCGTTGAACGACAGCGCGCCGAGCAGGCACTCCTTCACGGTGAGGTCGAGATCGGCGTCGGGCAGCACGATCGCCGCGTTCTTCGCGTCGAGGCCGAGGATCGCGCGCAGCCGGTGCGACTTCGGGTGCTGCTTCTTCAGGTGATCGGCGACCTTGCTCGAGCCGATCAGCGCGAGCACGTTGATCTTGCCCGACGCGAGCATGTGCGGCACGACCACCGCGCCCGGTGCGTAGATCGTGTTGATCACGCCCTTCGGGAACGCGTCGCGGAACGCCTCGAGCAGCGGTTCGAACAGCAGCGTGCCGTACTGCGGCGGCTTGAACACCACGGTGTTGCCCATCAGCAGCGCGGGGATCAGCGTCGCGAAGGTTTCGTTCAGCGGATAGTTGTACGGGCCCATGCACAGCACGACGCCGAGCGGCGTGCGGCGGATCTGGCCGATGGTGCCTTCCGCGATCACGAAGCGCGAGTTCGCGTTGTCGAGCTCCTTCAGCGCGTCGATCGTCTGCGTCATGTAGGTGACGGTGCGGTCGAACTCCTTCTGCGAATCGGCGAGGCTCTTGCCGATCTCCCACATGATCAGGTTCACGACGAGTTCGCGCTGCGCGACCATCCGTTTGATGAAGTCCTGCATGCACGCGATGCGCTGCTCGACCTTCATCGTCGGCCACTCGCCGCGGCCGGCGTCGTACGCGCGCACCGCGGCGTCGAGCGCCGCGTCGCTTTCCGTTTCGCCCATCACCGGGTAGCTGCCGATCTCGACCTGCTCGACGCTGCCGTCCGCCTGCCGCACGCATACCGGCGACAGCACGGTCTTGGTGGCGCCGTCCCACGGTCGCAATTCGCCGTCGACGAGCGACACGCGCTGGTGGATCGGCGAAGCCAGCCGGAATTCGGCGGGAATCTCTTGTAACGCGGGAAACAGGTGCTGCAGGGAGGCGGAATCGGGCATGACGGTCTCGTTTGACGGGGTGTCCGGGAAGGACGGGCGATGCGAATCCTGAGCGGAATGATCCTCGATCCTGAATCGGCATCATGACGCGCACGCGGCTGCACGTCACGCGCGAATGTGGCCGATCCGGCGAATGGAACCAGTTCCATTTAAAAGGAACGCCGCAGCGAATGCAACAACGCGGAATCACGTCGCAATTACCGTAAGTATTTCGAAAGACTGTTTCCGAATCGCAGGTATAGCCATGCGGGTGCAATCGCAAACGTTTTACTTCGGCCGAATTGAGCGGATAATGGCGCGACGCGGTGAGGAAAAAAATGCAGTGAACCTGAGAGCAGACGCAGTGAAGAACAGAAGAAGATCCGCCGCGCCGCCGATACGAGGTCGGCTGCCCGGAGCGCCGGGTCGGGGTTGCCCGGTCCGGCGCGCACCGGACGATTGAATCGGTCGCGCCTGCTTGTCTCGATCCTTCGTGATCCTCTCCAGCTTCTCCATCGCCGTATCCCGAATCCCGCCTTTTACCGATCGCCGCCACACGAGACGATCGATTCAATTCTTTCGTTTACATTACGAATCAAGCCGCTCGACGGCCTGAAACAGAAAGGTATTCGTCAGGAATACAGAGCGCGCTCTGCGTCCGCGTTGCGGGCAGGCGACATGCCGCAAATTAATTAAAAACACGAATCATTCTCGTTTATTATTTCGCCGCATTACGAGCCGTGACCGGACGTCACGGCTTTTTTCGTGCCGGGTGCGCGGCCGGCGTGCCCCGTTCGTCGCTTTCTTCACTACCTCTACGTTCACGATGAAACTCAACAAGAGCGCGTGCCATGCGCTTCTGATCGCCACGTCGCTGGCCGGCGCCCGCACTTCGTTCGCGCAGGCGAGCGACGCCGCGGCGACCCTGCCCGCGATTTCGGTCAACGCGGCCGCCGAGCATGCGTCGTACGACGGCGGCCATTCGCGCGCGGCGACCAAGACCGACATGTCGCTGATGGACGTGCCGCAGACCGTGAACGTCGTGCCGCACGCGGTGATCGAGGATCAGAACGCGACGTCGCTGCAGGACGCGTTGCGCAACGTGCCGGGCGTCGGCTTCTCGGTCGGCGACGGCCAGCGCGACCAGATCACGATCCGCGGCTTCAACAGCATCACGGACCAGTACGTCGACGGCATTCGCGACGACGCGCTCTACTACCGCGACCTGTCGAACGTCGACCGCGTGGAGGTGCTGAAGGGGCCGGCGGCCGTGCTGTACGGGCGCGGCTCGGCGGGCGGCATCGTGAACCGCGTGCTGAAGCGGCCGCAGGCGAACCCGGTGAACGACGTGGGCGTGACGCTCGGCACGCGCGGCGAGCGGCGCGGCGAGTTCGACCTCGGCTGGAACGCGAACGACGCGGCGCGCTTTCGCATGACCGGCGCGGCCGAGAATTCGAACAGCTTCCGCGACAAATTCCAGCTCAACCGGCAGGCGATCGCGCCGTCCGCGCAGTTCAAGCTCGACAGCGACACGGTGCTGAACGTCGAATTCGACTACCTGCACGACCGCCGCACGTCCGACCAGGGGATTCCCGCGTATCGCGGCCGGCCGGTCGACGTGCCGATCAACACGTACTACGGGTCGGCCGACGGCGGGAACAGTTCGTACAACGACGTCTCCGCGAAAAGCGCGACGGTATCGCTCGATCATCGCTTCAACGATTCGCTGTCGTTCCACGGCGCGATCCGCGCGTACGACTTCTCGCTCGAGCGGAAGAACTACGTGACGTACGAGCCGATCAAGACCGCCGCGCACCCGGTCGTCACGCTCGACCAGTCGACGCGCCAGCGCACCGACCACGGCATCGACGGGCTGTTCGAGCTCACGCAGAAGACGTCGCTGTTCGGCATGCGCCACGAGCTGCTGTACGGGCTGGAGCTGTCGCAGCAGCAGAAGTTCGACACGATCTACAGCGTGACGAAGGTCGCGAACTACGATCTGTTCAATCCGCAGCCGGTCGTCCTGCCCGGCGTGCCGATCGGCGCGCGTGCGAAGACGAACGCGTCGACCGTCGTCGGGCTCGCGGGCGTGTACGCGCAGGACCTGATCTCGCTGACCGAACACTGGAAGGTGCTCGCCGGCCTGCGCTTCGACTACCTGAACCAGATCCGCCACGACTACACGTCGTCGAACGTCAATCTCGACCGCACCGATCACGCGTGGAGCCCGCGTGTCGGCCTGATCTACGAACCGCTCGACTGGCTCACGCTGTACGGGTCGTTCAGCCAGTCGTTCTCGCCGCTGGCCGACACGCTGATCAGTTCCGGCGCGTTCTCGAACGGCGCCGCGCTCGCGCCGCAGAAGACCACCGCGTATGAAGTCGGCTCGCGCTTCGACCTCGGCGGCAAGGCGACGGCCAGCGTCGCGCTGTTCGACATGCGCCAGACCAACCAGCAGATCGGCGACCCGGCGAATCCCGGCTATGCGCTGCCGATCGGCACGCAGCACGTGCGCGGGATGGAGCTCGGCTTCACCGGCGAGATCGCGCCGAAGTGGTCGGTGTATGCGGGTTACGCGTACCTGAACGGCACGGTGGACGGTTCCGCCCAATCGACGGCGGCTGGCCTCTCGCTGTCGAGCAACACGCCGGGGCTGATGCCGCGTCACAGCGCGAGCCTGTGGCTCAAGCGCGAGCTGCCGTACGGCTTCTATGCGGCGGCCGGCATGCAGTTCCAGTCGGCGCGCTATACGTCGGCGAGCGATCTCGTCACGCTGCCGTCGTTCACGGTGTTCAACCTGGGCGCCGGCTATCGCAGCAAGAAGGTCGACGTGACGCTCACGCTCGACAACCTGTTCAATCGCCGCTACTTCATCGCCGCGCACGGCAACGCGGACCTGTACAACATGCCGGGCGATCCGCGCACGCTGACCGCCACGGTGAAGTGGCACATGTGACGCACGCGGTGCGCCACGCCTGCGGCGCCACCGCGCCATGACGCCGGCGCGGCGGCGCCGTTATTCGACGTCCTCGTCGTCCGCCTCGTCGGCGTCGTGCGCGTCGCGCTCGGGCGCCGCATACGCGCTTGCCTGTTCGAGCAGCCACCCGCGAAACGATTCCAGCGGCTTGCTGTGGCTGAACTCCGTCGGATACACGAGGTAGTACGCCGAATCGCCGACGGTGGTCGCATCGCACGGCACGACGAGGCCGAGCTGCTGCAACTGTTCCTCGACGAAGAATTTCGGCACGAGCGCGACGCCGAGCCCGGCCGCCGCCGCGCTGATCAGCATCGTATGCAATTCGTAGCGCACGCCCTGCATCGTGCGGATGTCCTCGACGCCGTGCGTCTCGAACCACTGCGCCCATGCGCCGGGGCGCGTCGTCGAGTGCAGCAGCGGATACGCGAGCAGATCCTCGACGCGCTCGACGGGCCCCTTCAGCAGCGCGGGGGAGCAGATCGGCACGACTTCCTCGCCGAACAGGTAGTCGGACGACGTGCCGGGCCAGGTCGGCTTGCCGTAGTGGATCGCGGCTTCGAAGTGCGTGTCCTCGAACGAGAACAGGTCGGTGCGGCTGCCCATGTTCACGCGCACGTCGGGCGTGCGGTCGTAGAAGCTCTTGATGCGCGGGATCAGCCAGTGCGACGCGAAGGTCGGCAGCACCGCGAGTTCCAGGTAGCCGCCGCCGCTGCCGTGCGCGATGATCGACAGCGTGTCGCGGTCGAGCGCCTCCAGCGCGCGCCGCACCTGCGTGCCGTACAGCTTGCCGGCGCGCGTCAGCACGACGCGCTGCTTCACGCGCGCGAACAGCCGCACGCCGAGGCTCGCTTCGAGCGTCGCGATCTGCCGCGACACGGCGCTTTCGGTCAGGAACAGCTCCTTGGCCGCGTGCGTGAAGCTCTCATGGCGGGCAGCGGCTTCGAAGGCCACGAGCGCACCCATGTTGGGGATCTTGAATTTGCGCATGATGCTCGTTTTGTCTGATGGACGGAGCCGCCCGGCACCGGGGCGATGCCGGCGAAGAACGATCGATAATTCCAAAAACTCATCACATATCAATTTAATCTCGCTTTACGCGCCGCTGCAACCCTTTGAATAATGCTTGCCATGCAAGGTCAGGCGCCCGTGGGCGGCCGGCCGACGAGTGGCCGGCGCGCTTGCCGGCGGGTCCCCCCGAGACGAGAATCCCGATGCGCAATCCGAATATCGACAGCTTGCTGACGAAGCTGCTGGGACAGGCGAAGACCGACGCCCTGTTCTCGACCCTGAACATGCCGGCCATCCTCGAGGAATGGGAGGACGGCGTCGTGACCCGCGCGGAAATCGCGCAGGCGATGAACATGGCGCTGTTCGAGGGGCTGCTCGAGCGTTCGGCGAACGGCCGCGCGTACACGGCCGACGCGATCGAAAGCGGCGGCTCGGTCTATTTCGACCACGGCGCGCTGCGAACGGTGCGTTGGCCGCATACGGGCGCGCTGCCGCCGGGCGAAGCCGCATTCACGCGTATCCTGCGTCCGCTCGGGTTCCGGCTGAACGGCCGTTATCCGCTCGACAAGCTCGGCATGACGGGCCGCGCGTACGCGCACGAAGACGCGCCGGACGAAATCGCGCAGTTCTTCGTCAGCGAACTGCATCCGGAGCGCTTCTCGAAGGAATTCCAGCAGGCCGTGACGAACGTGGTCAGCTCGTCGCGCGACCCGCTGTCGCCGGCGGCCGTCGCGCTGCTGTGGGAGGTCGAGCGCGAAGGCTGGCTGCCGCTGGAAGCCGCGCACGCGCTGCTGCCGGAGATCGTCGGCGCGTTCGCGCGCCAGCACGACGTGCCGAACGAACTCGACTACGAGACGCTGCTGATGGAATCGGCGGAAATGGCGTGGATCGCGACCGAGGGCAATGCGTTCAATCACGCGACCGATCGCGTCCCGGACGTGTTCAAGCTGTCCGACGACGAGAAGGCGAAGGGCCGGCCGATGAAGCCGGAAGTCGAGCGCTCGCGCTCGGGCCGCGTGTTCCAGACGGCCTATCGCGCGGATACCGTCGAGCGCGAGTTCCGCACGCGCGACGGCGGCACCGTGAAGCGCAACGTGCCCGGTTCGTTCTACGAGTTCATCACGCGCAAGCGCACGTTCGACCAGACGTCGCGTCGCTGGGTGACCGACCTGCGCTTCGACGCGGGCAACGCGCAGGGCATCTTCAAGATGACGGCGAACGCGGCGAAGTAAGCGCTTCGCGTCGCGCGGCAGGGAGGAAAGCAGAAGGGCCGGCGGCTGGTTTCAGCCGCCGGCCCGTTTGCGTCGACGGGGCGTCGCGTGCGTCAGAACAGGTGCGTGACCAGATAAAACAGCACCAGCAGCCCGATCGGTACGCCGAGCAGCCATGCGATCAGATATTTGCCCATGTCGTTGTCCTCCGCGTGGCCGCGACGCGGCGTGCGTCGCGGCAGGGTGAGACGACTGGCGCGTTACAGCTCGCGGTCGAATTCCTTCAATTGCTTCTCGGCTTCGTCGCGGGCGATCCCGTAACGCTCCTGGATCTTGCCGGCCAGATAGTCGCGATTGCCTTCCGCGACCGCGAGATCGTCGTCGGTCAGCTTGCCCCACTTGGCCTTCAGCTTGCCGGTGAGCTGCTTCCACTGGCCCTGGATCTTGTCCTCGTTCATCGTGTACTCCTTTCGTAAGGGGAGAAAAGTGCGGCGCTCGGCCGCGGGGTAGCTCAGGCCTTGGCCTTCAGGCCGGACGCGTCGACGTGCTTCACGCCCTTGATCGCGCGGGTGACGGCGATGGCCTTCTTCACGGCGGTCTTCGTCTGCAGCACACCCGTCAGCGTGACGACGCCGTCCACCGTCTTCACGCTGATGTCAGTGCTTTCCACGCCCTTGGTGGTCGCGAGTTCACTCTTTACCTTGGTCGTGATCCACGTGTCGGTGACAGGCTGGTTCGATTCGGTCGCCATGCCGCTGTCGGTCGACGATGCCTGGGCATGCGCGTTCGTGAGCGGGGCCGCGGAAAGCAGGAACGCCGCGCTGACGGCGAGCAGGGTCGAAAGGTGCGAGGTCTTGTTCATTGATGTCCTCCTTCGATTGGCGGGTTGAATCAATCGGTGGGCGAGCACGGAGCGTTCCCGTGCGTTCCTACGCATGCATGGCGAGACTCAGCGCGCGATCGGCGTGTCGTAGCCGGGCTCGCGCGGCGGCATGTCCGGGCGCGGCACGTCGGGCGGCAGCGGCACCGGCGGATCGGTGCCGGGCGCCGGTTCGGGCGGATTGTCCGGGGCCGGCTCGGGCCGCGTCGGATCGGGTGTCTGATGCAATTTCATCCTGATGTCCTCCCTCTGCGGTATGAAAGGGCAGCGCATGAGCGCCGATGCAGTACCAGCGTACCGACGCGAACGCGAGCGGACATCGCGCAAATTCACCGGGTCGGCTAGTGCGTTTGCACCGGGGGACGGAACACAGGGGCGGGAACGGCAGATGCACCACCACCCGGGCAACCCGGTCTGGCGGGCGCGCGGGCCGTGCCGCCCCGTTCGGCGGGGCACCGCACGATCGGCGGCGGCGTGCGAATGTACTATTCGAGGTAGTGCATCCGCGCCTGTCGCGCCGTTGCCCGGCACACGATCATCGCCGCACGCGGCGGCTGGCATGTGCCGCCGCCACGGGCGCGCGGCCGGCGCGCATGTTGACCGCTCATGTTGACGACAGGGACGACGATTCGATGAACGAACCAGTAGACGAACAGGTGCTCAAGTCGCATACCGACCGGCGCCAGCTGCACCAGATCATCGCGGGCCTCACCGAGGGCGTGATCCTGATCGAGCCGGACCAGCGGATCGTCTGGGCGAACGAGGCCGCGCTCGCGATGCACGGCGTGACCGAACTGAAGGCGCTCGGCGCGGACGTCACCGAATACCGCGAGCGATTCCGGCTGCGCTACCGGAACAACCATCCGGTGCGCGACGGCCACTATCCGATGGATCGCGTGATCGCCGGCGAGGAGTTCAGCGACGTGACGGTCGAGGTCGAATCGGCCGCCGACGAGTCGGTGAGCTGGGTGCATCGCATCCGCAGCCTCGTGCTGACGAACGCGGCCGGCGAACCCGACTGCCTCGCGCTGGTGCTGCACGACGCGACCGAATGGGCGAGCGCCGAGGAGCGCTTCGAGCGCACCTTCAACGCGAATCCGGCGCCGGCCGTGATCTGCCGGCTCGACGACTTGCGTTACGTGAAGGTCAACCAGGGCTTTCTCGACATGACGGGCCACGCACGCGACGACGTGCTCGGCCGCTCGGTGTACGAGGTCGACGTGCTGGACCAGGCCGAGCGGCGCGAGCTGGCGATCGAGCGGCTCGGCGAAGGCGCGACCATCCCGCAGATGGAAGCCGTGCTCAAACTTGCCGACGGCAGCACCAAGGCGGTGGTCGTCGCCGGGCAGCCGATCGACATGAACGGCGAGGCGTGCATGTTGTTCACGTTCATGGATCTCGAGCCGCGCAAGCAGGCCGAACGCGCGCTGATGCAAAGCGAGGAACGCTTCGCGACGGCCTTCCGGATGGCGCCGGTCGCGACCGCGATCGTCACGGCCGACCGTTTCGAGCTGCTCGACGTGAACGATGCGTTTGCCGCGATGACGGGCCACGCGCAGACCGATCTGCTCGGCAAATCCGCGGACGAGATCGGGCTGTGGGCCGAACGCGGCGCGTGGTCGCGCATCGAAGGCCGGCTCGCGCGCGACGGCCACGTGCGCAACGTGGACGTGCAGATCCGCACGCGCGACGGCGACGTGCGCGATTGCGTCGTGTCGGCCGATCCCGTCGCGATTCACGGGCGCGACTGCCTGCTCGTCGCGCTGCTGGACATCAGCGACCGCAAGCGCACGGAGATGGGGCTCGTCTATGCGATCGAGACCGCGATGCAGGACGCGTCGTGGTTCAGCCGCACGCTGATCGAGAAGCTCGCGAACGTGCGGCGCGCGAACGCGCCCGATGCGGGGGCGCAACTGTCCGATCTGACCGCGCGCGAGCGCGACGTGTTCGACCTGCTGTGCCACGGCCTCGCCGACAAGGAGATCGCCGGCCGCCTCGGCCTGGCGCCGAACACCGTGCGCAATCACGTCGCGACGATCTACGCGAAGCTCGACGTGCACAGCCGCGCCGAGGCGATCGTCTGGGCGCGCGAGCGCGGCATCGTCGGCGCGGCCGAAACGAACGGCGCGCGCGGCGACAAGGGCGGCGCGAAAGGCACGGACTGACGGGATCGGTGCGAATGCACCATGCGCACTGGTGCATCCGCATCTGCCGCCCGCGGCCGCCGCTTGCGATCCTGTCCGCTCGGCGGTGCCGCGCAGGCCGCTGCATTGCCGGCTTTCCTCAACCATCGCAGGAGACGACCATGGACAGGAATCGCATCGAAGGCAAGCTCAAGCAGGTCAAGGGTTCGGTCAAGGAAGCACTCGGCAAGGTGACGGGCGACCGCGAGACCGAAGCGCAAGGCGTGGCCGAGCAGCAGGCCGGCAAGCTCCAGGAGAAGGCCGGCGAGGCCGCCGATGCGGTGCGCAAGCATACGGGCACCGATCGGCACTGACCGATGACGCGGCGCCCGCCGTGGGCGTCGCGAAGGCCGGCCGGGCCGGCGCCGCGACGATGATGCGCGGCCGGCATGACGACGACCGGCCTTTACCCTGCGGCGCGGCCGCCATTCCCCACGGAATACCGCCATCCACGGCCGCCGCCGGACGGCCGTCGATCGGCCATCAGCACGGAACTTGATGACAAATCCTCACGACATAGTTCCGATATTTCGTTTGCTGCACGGGTATTGGCTACCCACAATCCCTTCACCTCTTTCGCGATGAAAGGTTCTTCGGAGACGGAGCCGCGGTGATCGTCCGGCCGGATCGGCGTGTCGCACGCGCTCCGGCACGGAAAGGCATCACCGGCGCGCAGGAGGTTGCCGACGCGTGCCAGTCTCGCGTTGCATCCCGACCCATAGAAGAAGGATTGCCATGACGTTCCGCATTCGTTCGCTTTCCGGCGTCGCGCTGACCGCCGCGCTTTTCGCATTCCAGACGGGCGCGGCCCATGCGCAGGAGACGATCGTCAAGGTCGGCGTGGCCGGCCCGCTGACGGGCGGCGGCGCGGCATACGGCAAGGACATCGAGAACGGCGTGCGCATGGCCGTCGACGAAGCGAATGCGGCGCGGACGACCGTCGGCGGCAAGCCGGTGAAGTTCGTCGTCGCGTCGCAGGACGACCAGAGCGATCCGCGCACCGGCGTGCAGGCCGCGCAGCAGCTCGCCGATGCGCAGGTGGCCGTCGTGATCGGCCACTTCAATTCCGGCACGACGCTGCCGGCGTCGAAGATCTACGCGAAGGCCGGCATTCCGATGATCACGCCGTCGGCGACCAATCCCGACATCACGCGCGCGGGGCTCGACACCGTGTACCGCGTGATCGCGACCGACACGCAGAACGCCGGCAACGCCGGTGCGTACGCCGCGAGCGTGACGAAGGCGAAGCGCATCGCGATCATCGACGATCGCACCGCGTTCGGCCAGGGCGAAGCCGACGAATTCGAGAAGGCCGTGAAGGCGAACGGCGGCACGATCGTCGCGCGCGAATTCACGAACGACAAGGCCGTCGACTTCAGCGCGCAGCTCACGAAGATCAAGAGCGCCAATGCCGATCTCGTGTTCTTCGGCGGCCTCGACGCGCAGGCCGCGATGCTCGTGAAGCGCATGCGCCAGCTCGGCATCCGCGCGCAGTTCCTCGCGGGCGGCGGCGTGATGAACGCGAACTTCATCAAGCTCGCCGGCAATGCGGCGGAAGGCGCATCGGTATGGGAGTACGGGCAGCCGCTGTCGCGTCTCGCGAAGGGCAAGCTGTTCGAAACGAAATTCAGGCAGAAGTACGGCGTCGACATGCTCGCGTATGCGCCGTTCGCGTACGACGCGACGTGGATCGCGATCAACGCGATGCAGAAGGCGAACTCGACGAAGCCGGGCGATTTCAACGGCGCGCTGAAGGGCACGCGCTACGACGGCATCACGGGCACGATCGCGTTCACGAACACGGGTGACCTGAAGAACCCGAGCTCGACGCTGTACGAAGTGAAGAACGCCGCGTGGCAGCCCGTCACGACGAAATCGGCGGACTGAACGCAGCGCGCGAGCAGGCTTTCGCGGCGATGCCGGACGTGCTGAAATAGCCGGGGCGATCGCCCGCGAAGTTTGCTCGCGGGATGCCCGCGAGTCGCGGCACGCATCATTTTCAGGCCCTGAGCCTTTTACGTGCAACCGGAGTCAGTCGTGAGTTCTCAAGTCGTCATCGTCGGCGGTGGTGTGATCGGCAGCTCGATCGCTTATTTCCTGCGCGCCACCGATCCCACGGTCGCCGTGACCGTGATCGAACGCGACCCCACCTATGCCAAATCGTCGTCGGCGCTGTCGGCCGCGTCGATTCGCCAGCAGTTTTCCACGCCGTTGTCGATCGAGATGTCGCTGTTCGGCATCGACTTCCTGCGCACGATCGGCGAGCGGCTCGAAGTGGACGGCCACCGCCCGTCGATCGACCTGCACGAGGGCGGCTACCTGTTCCTCGCGACGCCGGCTGGCGACGCGACGCTGCGCGAGAACCATGCGCTGCAGACGCGCCTCGGCGCCGATATCCGGCTGATGGACGGCGACGCGCTGCGCGCGAAGTTCCCGTGGCTGAACGTCGACGATCTCGCGTCGGGCGCGTACGGCGTGAGCGGCGAAGGCTGGTTCGACGGCTACGGGCTCGTGCAGGCGCTGCGCAAGAAGGCGCAGGCGCTCGGCGCGCGCTACGTGCCGGCCGACGTGAAGGACGTGGTGCGCGACGGCCGCAGGATCACGCATGTCGTGACGGGCGACGGCGAGCGCTACGCGTGCGACACGCTCGTCAACGCGGCCGGTGCGTGGACGCGCACGCTGTCGTCGATGATGGGCATCGACATCCCCGTGTATGCGCGGCGGCGCAGCATCTTCAACGTATCGTCGCCGGCGAAGCTCGCCGATTGCCCGCTGCTGATCGATCCGACCGGCGTGTATTTCCGGCCGGAAGGGCGCACGTATATCTGCGGCACGTCGCCAAGCCCGGATCGCGACCCGGACGACCTGCCGCTCGACGAAGTCGACCACGACCTGTTCGACGACGTGATCTGGCCGACGCTCGCGCACCGCGTGCCGGAATTCGAGGCGCTGCGCGTCGAGCATTGCTGGTCCGGGTACTACGAGTACAACGTGTTCGATCACAACGCGATCATCGGCTACCACCCCGAACTCGACAACGTCGTGTTCGCGAACGGCTACAGCGGCCACGGGCTGCAGCAAGGGCCGGCGACGGGGCGGGGCGTCAGCGAACTCATTCTGGGCGGGCGTTACGACACGCTCGACCTGTCGTCGCTCGGCTGGGCGCGTGTGCTCGAAAACCGGCCGATCGTCGAGAAGAACGTCGTGTAGTGTAGTGCGGCGTAACCGCCCGGTATGGGGTGGGCGGGATTCTCCTTGTGTCTCAAACCCGTTGGCCCGACTTTGTCGGGCCTTTTTTCGTTGTCGGCGTGCCGCGCCGTGCGCGATGTCGCCGAGGTCGGAATATGGCAACATCGCGGAGGTTTTTACACACTATCTCTATGTGATCAAACGGGGCTTGCCGGGATGAGCGACATCGCTATCGATATACCGTGGCCGGTCATGATGCTGATTTTGGGCATCAGCTATTGGCCGTTGTGGCTGCTTGTCGGAGCAGGGTTGACGTATTTCGGTGTCACGCGTCTGCGCGGGATCAGGCGTGTTGCCTGTATGGTCGTTGCGGTCTTGTTCATTGCTTATGCCGGCCTGGGCTTGTACGTGATGCTTGACAGGTAGGGAAAACGTCAGCGACGGATTGCGATCACGATGCGGTCAGCCGGAACTGGCGTTACGTCGGTTCAGGGATGTCGCGGCACGTCATTCGACATGCTGAACGCGAGGAAGCGAGCGATCCGCATGGAACGATACTGGCCCGGCTTTGCCGGGCCCTTTCCATTCCGCTCGCTACCGAACGCCATAAATTGCATCACGCAGATCGAGCGTGTACTGCCCGTTCATCCCTTCGTAGAGCGTGTTCGACAGCGACACGACGGTGAGCCCGCGTGCGCGATCGACGAACCACGAATGACCGTAGACGCCGCCCCAGCGCCACGTGCCGACGGATTCCGGCGACGCGGCCGCCTGCGGGTCGCGCAGCACCGAGAAGCCGATCCCGAACCCCGCGCCCGGCAGGTCCGGCAATTCGAGATCGCCGGTCTGCACGCGGCCCATCTCGTCGACCAGCTCGGCCGGCAGAATCGCGCCGCCGCCCGCGCGCAGCGTGTCGAGCACCGTCAGCACGTCGCCGGCCGTGCCGACCATTCCGGCGCCGCCCGACGGGAACGCATGCGCATCGAGCGCGCGCGACGGCGAGTACGTGACGCCGACGAACCCTTCGTCGATGGGCACGGTTTCGTTCTCGGCGAGCCGGTGCGGCCGCGGCGTGTCGTTGACGTACGGCGTGGCGAGCCGCGCCGGATCGCGCGCGACGAAGCCCGTATCGTGCGCCCCGAGCGGACGCAGCACGAGCGCATCGATCGCATCGGCGAGCGGCATGTCGCAGACGACCTCGATCAGCGCGCCGACGACGTCGATCGACAGCGAGTAGTTCCAGTTGGTGCCGGGCGCGAACAGCAGCGGCACGCTCGCGATCCGGCGCAGGTTTTCGGCGAGCGTGATCGATGCGCGATCGAGCCCGTCGGAGACGCCCGCACGCGCATAGGGGCCGTTCGCGTCGGTTTCGTTGAAGCGATAGTCGAGGCCGGCGGTATGCACGAGCAACTGGCGCACCGTGATCGTCGGCACGCGGCCGTCGGGCAGCGCCGGGCGGAATTCGGGCAACCAGCGAGTGATGTCTTCGTCGAGCGACAGCTTGCGTTGCGCGACGAGCGCCATCGCCGCTGCCGAGACGATCGGCTTGGTGACCGACGCGAGCCGGAACAGCGTGTCCTCGCGCATCGGCGTGCGCGATTCGCGATCCGCGAATCCGGCCGCGCGGCGATAGACGAGTTCGCCGTCGCGGGCGACGAGCACCACCGCGCCGACGAGGCGCTGCGTGTCGAGCTGGCGGGACAGGACCGCGTCGATGCGCTCGGCGAGCGCGGGATCGGTTGACGACTGCAGTGACGATGCGGGAGAGGAGGTCATCGAAAGTTCCGTCGTGAAGGGGGCGATCGACATGTTAGGCGGCTGCGGCCGCACGCGTCGTTAACCCTTACACGGAACAGGGCGATGTGCGCGGTACCGGCCGGCGTCGACGAGCACCGGGCGCGGCGGCAGGCAAAATAGGCGCCAAGCGGCCGGCAGCGTTCGTTAGAATCTGCTTTCGTCGAGGAAATGACGCAGTTGCATGGTGCAGAGCAGTATCGAATCGAAGACGCTGCTTGTCCTGATTCCATCGTTCATCTTTCGCCGGAGGCGAGCATGCCAGGTTTACTTCCCGATGTTGACCGCGAGGGGCTCCTCGAATATTCGGTGGTGTACACCGATCGCTCGGTCAACCATATGTCGCAGCGCTTCCAGGGTGTCATGCGCGACATCTCCGCCACGCTGAAAAAAGTCTACAACGCGAAGTCGGTCGCGATCGTGCCGGGCAGCGGGACGTTCGGCATGGAAGCCGTGGCGCGACAGTTCGCGACGAACAGGAAGTGTCTCGTGATCCGCAACGGCTGGTTCAGCTTCCGCTGGTCGCAGATTTTCGACATGGGCGGCATTCCGTCGGAGGCGACGGTGCTGAAGGCGCGCCCCGTCGAAGCGGGCAGGCAGGCCGCCTACGCACCGGCGCCGATCGACGAAGTGGTCGCCGCCATCAAGGAAAACAAGCCCGATCTCGTGTTCGCGCCGCACGTCGAAACCGCGTCCGGGATCATGCTGCCCGATGCGTACCTGCGCGCGGTGGCCGATGCCGTGCATGCGGTCGGCGGCATGTTCGTGCTCGATTGCATCGCGTCGGGCACCGTGTGGGTCGACATGCAGGCGAGCGGCGTCGATATCCTGATCAGTGCGCCGCAAAAGGGCTGGAGCGCGTCGCCGTGCTGCGCGATGGTGATGTTCAGCCCGCTTGCGCGCGAGCGCATCGATTCGACCACCAGCACCAGCTTCGCGTGCGATCTGCGCAAGTGGCTGCAGATCATGGAAGCGTACGAGGGCGGCGGGTTCGCGTATCACGCGACGATGCCCACGGACAGCCTCACGACCCTGCGCGACGTGATGAAGGAAACCGACGCATACGGCTTCGACAAGGTGAAGGCGGAACAGCTCGAACTCGGCGAGCGCATTCGCGCGCTGCTGGCGGAGAAGGGGTTCAGGAGCGTGGCCGCGAAGGGGTTCGAGGCGCCGGGTGTCGTGGTCGGTTACACCGACGATGACGGGATTCGCACCGGGAAGAAGTTTGCCGATGTCGGTTTGCAGATCGCGGCGGGCGTGCCGTTGCAATGCGATGAACCGGAGGACTTCAAGACTTTCCGGCTCGGGTTGTTCGGTCTCGACAAGCTGCATGACGTCGATGGTGCGGTGAAGCGGTTTGCCGATGCGTTGAACCGGATTGTTTGAGGCGGTTGTGCGGCGAGGGTTGCTTCGGTGGCCGCCGCTCGTGTGTTGAGCGGCGGCTTTCGAGTCGTTGAAAACGCAACCATTCTGGATCGTGACATGACAGAAGGCGCTCTAACGTTTGCCAGTCAAGCCGAATGGGAAAGCTGGTTGGGGCGGAACGGCGGCACGTCGACCGGAGCATGGCTGCGGCTCGCGAAAAAAGGCGCGGGGCAGCGAACCGTCACCTATGAAGAGGCGGTGGAAAGCGCCCTCTGCCACGGCTGGATCGATGGCCAAAAGAAGGCCGAGAGCGAGCAATACTGGTTACAACGCTTTACCCCGCGCTCGGCGAAAAGCATCTGGTCCAAACTCAACAAGGACAAGGCCGAAGCGCTGATCGCCGCAGGCAGGATGCGCGCGGCCGGCATGGGCGAAATCGAGAAGGCGAGGAAGGACGGCCGCTGGGAGGCTGCCTATACGTCGGCCAGCAACTCGATCATGCCGGACGACTTGCAGGCAGCGTTGGATGCCAATCCGAAAGCCGGGAAGTTTTTTGCGACACTGAACAGCCGTAATCGCTATGCGATCCTGTTTCGGATACAGAACGCCAGGAAGCCGGAATCACGGGCGCGCAAAATCGCGGAATTCATCGACATGCTGAAGCGGGGCGAGACTTTTCATCCGTAGAGGGTGGGTTTCCGACGGAGATTTCGTCGAACGCGATCGGCGCGTGAATTGTTCCGATCGCCATATGAATGGGAAAACGGGAATGGGAGCAAGAATGCATATCCGTGCATCGGCGTTCAGCTTTCGTCGCGCGGCGCTGGGCGCCGCCATGGCGCTGACATTGTCGTGGTTCACCGCTGCGCAAGCGCAGGGCTGCGCACCGGATAGCGTAGCTCCCGAGTGCTTGCTGCAACGTAGTCAAGATGAATTTCAGCAAGCAGACGACGAATTGAACCGCACTTACCAAAAGGTATTGAAGTCGCTGTCTCGTCCACGTGACGAGTACGTCGACTATCCAGCACTCAAGGTGAAATTTGTCGCGGCTCAGCGGCAATGGATCCGTTTTCTCGGCGACGAGTGTTCCGCTTGGTATCTGATAAACGAGGCAGGCGCGGATCGTAATCTTGATCTACTGACTTGCGAAATCGACAGAACACGTGATCGTACGCGTCAATTGAACGCGTGGCTCAAACAAGTGAGCCATGGTTAGTGCGGCGCTAGATAAAGACAGAATGAGTGCCGGGAGCGCGGCTAGCGTCAGGCTTGTTACGTGGTGCACCGGGATGATAGCTCGGATATAACGGGGGAAACGAGCGATGGTGTCGAAAAGCGTCCGCAGAGCGACGGCAGACGATGTCCCGGTACTGACACAGATCCGGAACGATGCACATGCAAAGAAGGTCGCGCATGGCGACCACGTATGGGGCAAGGAACGCGACGGCTTCTCCGAACGGTGGGTACGAAACCACGTCGCCGAGAAAGCCGTGTACGTCGTCGAACAGGATGGCACGCTGGTCGGAACGTTCTCGCCCGACTTCGACGACGACAGGCACTGGGGGCCCACGCGCCGATTGCGGGCTACGTGCACGGCCCTGCGTGCGGAAAGGTTTCAACGGGCTCGGCAGCTTCATGCTCGACGGGTGCGCTCATGAGGTGAGCCGCTTGAACCGGCGTTTGCTTCGACTCGACTGCGGCGCTGAAAACATGACGCTCTGCGCTTACTACGAGTCGCTGGGCTTTGTCCGCGTCGGATTGCAAACGGACGGTATTGCCTGGTCCCTGTACGAAAAACCCGCCAGTTCGGTCCGCCGGTGATCGCGGGGGGGCAGCAGCAAACATCGGCGACGGATTCCACGTCAGCCGGGGTCACACGATCGAACATCATGCGTTCACGAACGATCGACGTCGTCCGAAGCCGCGTCACCGTTACCCTGCTACGCCGGCAAAAGGCCCGCTTTACGATAATTGTCGATCAGTGAGTCATAGAGCGAAAGATCGGCGCGACTCCGCGCGATGAGCTGGGCGCCGGCGATGGCGGCGAAGATTGCCCGCGCCCGCTGTTTGCTCTCCCGGGCGCTGACCACTGCCGCAGCGGACAGCACCTTGCTTAACCACGCCACGTTGACGTCGGCGAAGGCCAGAACTTCTTTCATCACGACTTCCGGCAGATCGTCGGTTTCGGCGGCCATGAAGCTGCAAAGACACAGGCGGTTGCCGGTCTCGAGCGCCTTGCGGAAGGTATCCGGATAGCGGCGCAGGCAGTCCAGCGGATCGCGCGATCGGGCCAGCATGTCCTCCAGCGCCGCCGCGGAATCCTCCCAGTAACGCCTCGCCACCGCGGCGCCGAGATCGGCCTTGCTTTCGAAGTGGTGGTAGATGCTCGCGGCCTTGATTCCCACCTCGCTGGCGAGATCCCGATAGTTCAACCCGCCGTAGCCGTGCGTCTGCGCGAGCCTCGTGGCGGCTGCCAGAATTCTTTCTCTCGAGTTCGAGCTCGCGTCGTTCGTCACTGCTTCAGCCTCCGCGTGCAGGAAATGGATGTTGACACCCCGGATTCTACCTTATATGGTTAACCTAACAAACGTTAGGTAGTTTCGCCGGCGACGTGTTTCCGCGTCGTCCGATCCAGTGCAACCGACTCCGGAGCGCCCCTGCAATGACTTCCAGTAACGTCGACTTCGACACAGCCCAGCTGCCCATGATGAAGATCCACGATTTCCCGACAGGGCCCTATCCGACACGCGTGCGCATTGCACTGGCCGAAAAGGGGCTGCAATCGCGCGTCCAGTTCGTGATGGTCGATCTTTACAAGGGCGAGCATAAAAAGCCCGAGTTCATCGCCAGCAAGAATTATTCGGGTACGTTGCCGGTTCTGGAACTCGATGATGGAACGTGCATTGCCGAGTGCACGGCCATTACCGAATACCTCGACGCGCTCGACGGCGTACCCACGCTCACCGGCACCACGCCACGCGAAAAAGGGGTCATCCACATGATGAGCAAGCGCGCCGAGTTGGAATTGCTCGACGCGATCAGCGTCTATTTCCATCACGGCACGCCGGGGCTGGGGCCCGACGTGGAGACGTATCAAAATCCGGAGTGGGGATTCCGTCAACGCGACAAGGCGTTGAGGGGCATGCGCTATTTCGATGCCGTTCTGCAACGGCAACCGTATGTCGCGGGCGAGACGTTCTCGATGGCCGACATCACCGTCATCGGTGGTTTGATCTTTGCGATGCTCGTGAAGCTGCCAGTGCATGAGGAATGCGAAGCACTTCGAGCCTGGTACGCGAGAATGCTGGAGCGCGAGAGCGTCAGGAACCAGCCGGTGTTTGCGATGCTGGCCTGAGCTGCCCCTGCGTCGGTCGATAACGGGCGGATGAGGCGAGCGAACGGACGAGCGCGCTACCGCGTCAAGCGATACAAAACATCGGGACAACGCTCCTCGTTTCTGCTTCCGTCGCTGTACGCAATGGCAACGAACCCGTGCTGCTCGTAAAACGCAGCAGCATCGTGGTTCATTTGAAACGTATGGAGCTGGAGCGAGCCGTCCGTTTGCGACTTCACCGATTCCAGCAGGGCAGTGCCCATCCCTTGCCGTTTGAATTCGGGGCACACGTACAATTGCTCGAGCCATGTCACGCCGTCGGTGGCAGCGTGTGCGGCCATGCCGATGATGTGGCCATCGTTCACGGCAACGGTAACGTTGCCCGACGGAACAAGCATGTTGGCAACCCAATCGCGGACGGTTGCTTCGGCGTGCGCGAGTGGCGCATAGGATGCCAGCGTGTCGCGCGACCGAAGATAGACGTCGGCCACCGCTGCGGCATCGGCCATCGTCGCGCGACGCAAGATCGGGGGCATGGTTCGGTCACCCCGAAGTCGTCAAGGAATGCTCGACGATAGCAGCATGGCATCGAACTTCCAAGGTCGTGCGGAATGCTGCTGAAGGGGCGGCGGAAATCGGCAAGTCCGCGCGATATATCGAGTTTGCAGCGCGGACAATTGGCGCAGTGTCCGGCCAATTGCGGCTACTCACCTGGCGCGCCTGATGGCTGCTTTCGGGTCGCAATCTGCCGTCGCTACAGCCCACTGGTGAGGCATGAATCGCAATCCGAGCATTTCGCGGGCGTATCGAGAATGGTGTAGAAGCTCTGAGTAAAATGGCATTCTTGTCGCGCACGGGACCCATATGTTCACACCGGAATTTGTAAACGAAGAACTGCGCCAGTTTGCCCTAGTAGCAAACCACAGCTTGGAAACGGAGGAAGCCGCTTGTCTAAGCATCGAGTACAACCGAGCGCGCATCGTGCACGTCGATCGCATCTGCCTTCGGCGTCCTGGAAATGTCAGCTTGTCTATGATGTTCGTGGGCAATCGGTGAGTGAAGTGACGATCGACCAGGTCAGGGCAGCGCTCTGCGACGTAGCTACTGTGGAGTTCAAGCGCTGATGGGCATTCAGGTCATAGTTTCCGCCGGGAGCCGAGCAGAGGTAGTAGAGAAATTGGGAAATGCGGCTCCATTCGCCGAGATCTTTCCATTGTCGGGAGGCAATTTCGGGATTTCCATCCCGTTCAAAGTCGTCGACGATATTGGCGAACAGCTCGTACTCGGCTGCATCTCGGCTCTCAAGTATTTCGATCTCTGGGCGGGCGAGTGGAAGCCACCGCAGTAGAGCCTACGCTCGCTTGCGAAAGAACAGCAATAGCTCGTACGCCACGTCATGAGGGTCGGCTTCCGGGTACCCAAACGGCCGTCGGCATCCTTGTTATCGAACGGCGGCAACGGGTCCTTTGGAGCCGGCACCGGACCACCGCCGCATGTGGCAACATTGCGGCCATCGCTACATCACACCACCGTGATGACTGATCGATCCATCGGAGGGAACTCATGTTCGACCACGTCAAGTTCGGCGTCAGCGACTACGCCGCCAGCAAGGCGTTTTTCCTGAAGGCACTTGAACCGCTGGGCGCCGAAATTGTCGGGGAAGGTGAGCCGTCGTACGGGATCGAGATCGGACTGCCCAGCAAGTCTTCACTGTGTTTGTTCCCGACCGACGAGAAGCCGGCGCCTCTTCACATCGCGTTCGCGGCCGACACGCGGCAGCAAGTCGATGCGTTCCATCGCGCGGCGCTGGAGGCGGGCGGCAAAGACAATGGCGCGCCGGGGCTGCGGCCGCGTTATCACGCGAACTACTACGCCGCATTCGTCATCGGTCCGGATGGACACAATATCGAGGTGGTGTGTCATCGGGCGGAGGGGTGATGCGCTGGATCGGTAAAACGCTCGCGGCGATCGCAAGCATGGCGCTCGTCGGCATCGCCTGCGTTCAAGCAGCGCCCCGCGAAACGGCATTCCCGCGCTTCACTCAGACGGAAGGCAAGCTCGACGGCGACGGGCTTCCGCTTTCCGGCGTGAAGCTCTGCGTGCTGCCCGACCGTGCACCGTGCTTCGAGATGCCGCCGGCGCCGCTTCCCCATTCTTCGAAGGAACTGTACCAGTTCGGCCTGAATCCGCGGTCCGAGCGCTTACCGATTGCATCGGGCGGCTCGTGGGTGTTCTTCTCGGGGATGTTCTCGGGCGGCGGCAGCGGGATGCTGGAGCGTGTGGCCGTGCTGCGTGTCGGCGCGAACGGCAAGATCGAGAACCTGATGCCGATCGTCACCGAAACGGAAATGGCCGACCGCGCGATGTGGAACTTGCCGGAGGTGTCGCCGTATCCGCTGTTCGTCCGAGCCGATTACGTATGGGGCAAGGACGAGGATCATTTCGGTCAGCACTTCTTCGACGTCGACGCGTGGATGTTCGATCCCGCCGCCAATCAATACGTGAAGCGCTTTTCCTACCGCACGAGCAAACGCTACGACAGGGGCGAGGGCGCGGACCACGTGTTGACCGCCGAGCGTCCGGAGATCCTGCGGCGCCTTGCCGCCGGCAAGTAACGCAGCTATCGACGCATTTCTCCGTACGTTTCCTTGCACACCTCGCGTAGCGCGTCGACGAGCAGATCGCGCGCGGGCGAATGCGAATCGGCGGAGCGCGTGAACAATGCAATCGGCGGCAGCGTCCACACCAGCGAATAAGGCACGATCGCCACGCCGGCGATCCTCACCAGTTCCTCCGCGATATCGGCCGGCACGATCGACACGGCCTCGTCGCTCGACGCGATCATTTCGCCGATCAGCTTCGACGAGTAGCTTTCGACGATCGGCACGGGCGGCGCGATGCCGGCCGACAGGAACAGGTCGGTCACCTGTTCGCGCATCGGCGTATGCGGCGCGCCGAGAATCCAGTCGAGCGCGTGCAGCTTGTGCCAGTCGAGCGGCGTGCGGGCGAGCTTGGCGGCCAGCCGCCGGCTCGCGATCATGCGCGGCTGCTGCTGGTACAGCACTTCGAACGAGACCTGCCCGAGATCGATCGCCGACGACGCGCGTCCAATCACGATGTCGACACTGTGATCCCGGAGTTGCAGCAGCAGCTGGTCGCTGGTGCCTTCGTGAATCGTCACGGTCAGGCGCCGCTCCATGCGCGCTTGCAGCCGCTTCAGCGCGGCCGACAGCATCTGGCCGGAGATGAACGGAATCACGCCGATGTGCAAATGGGCCGCATGCCCGGCGGCGACGGCCTCCATCTCGCGGGCGAGGTGGTCGAGATCCTTGATCATCGCCTTCGCCCGCTCGAGCACGACCGCGCCGAGCGCGGTGGGCCGCATGCCGCGCGACGAGCGCTCGAACAGCGGCGTGCCGAACATGCTCTCCAGCTCGGACAGCGCGTTCGTCACGGCCGGCTGGCTGCTTGCCATGTGCTCGGCGACGCGCGTCAGCGATCCGTGCTGCTGGATCTGCAGCAACAGCACCAGATGCCGAATCTTCAGACGCGCGCCGAGCCGCCTGACCACGTCGTTTGCATCGAAATTCATTGACTGGTCATGCATTCATCAGGAAAAAGTGATGGGCCGATATTAAAACAGAATCATCACGTTATGGAGGATCCCTAGAATCACCTTCATGGATCGCGCCGGGACTGGCCTGGCGCCCACGCCGGGACCAAAACATGAAACAGACAGAGACACAGCAGCAGGCCGCCTTCGACTATCACGAATTTCCGACCCCCGGGAAAATCTCGGTCGTCGCGAGCAAGCCGCTGGTGACCCAGCGCGATCTGGCGCTGGCCTATACGCCCGGCGTGGCGAGCGTGTGCGAGTCGATCGCCGCCGATCCGCTGCAGGCCCACCGCTTCACGAGCCGCGGCAACCTGGTGGGCGTGATCACGAACGGCACCGCCGTGCTTGGCCTGGGCAACATCGGCTCGCTCGCGTCGAAGCCGGTGATGGAAGGTAAGGCCGTGCTGTTCAAGAAGTTCGCCGGGATCGACGTGTTCGACATCGAGATCAACGAGACCGACCCGGACAAGCTGGTCGACATCATCGCCGGCCTCGAACCGACGTTCGGCGGCATCAACCTCGAAGACATCAAGGCGCCGGAATGCTTCACCGTCGAGCAGAAGCTGCGCGAGCGCATGAAGATTCCCGTCTTCCACGACGATCAGCACGGCACGGCCATTACCGTGTCGGCCGCGTTCATCAACGGGCTGAAGGTGGTCGGGAAATCCATCAAGGAAGTGAAGGTCGTGACGTCGGGCGCCGGTGCGGCCGCGCTGGCGTGCCTGGACCTGCTGGTCGACCTCGGGCTGCCGGTGGAAAACGTGTGGGTGACCGACATCGAAGGCGTCGTCTATCGCGGCCGTACCACGCTGATGGACCCGGCCAAGTCGCGCTTCGCGCAGGAAACCGACGCGCGCAAGCTCGCCGACGTGATCGGCGGCGCGGATGTGTTCCTGGGGCTGTCGGTCGGCGGCATCCTCACCGCGGAGATGCTCAAGCAGATGGCGGTGCGCCCGCTGATTCTCGCGCTGGCCAACCCGACGCCGGAAATCTTTCCGGAACTGGCGCATGAGACGCGCGACGACGTCGTGATCGCGACGGGCCGCTCGGATTACCCGAACCAGGTCAACAACGTGCTGTGCTTCCCGTACATTTTCCGGGGCGCGCTGGACGTGGGCGCGACGACGATCACGCGCGAGATGGAAATCGCCGCGGTGCACGCGATCGCGGGGCTGGCCGAGGAAGAGCAGAACGAAGTCGTCGCGGCGGCCTACGGTGCATACGACGTGTCGTTCGGCGCGCAATACCTGATTCCGAAGCCGTTCGACCCGCGCCTGATCGTGCGCATCGCGCCGGCCGTGGCGAAGGCGGCGATGGAAGGCGGCGTGGCGACCCGTCCGCTCGCGAATCTCGATGCGTACGTCGAGCAGTTGCAGCAATTCGTCTATCACTCGGGTGCGTTCATGAAGCCGCTGTTCGCGACCGCGCGCCAGCTCGTGCGCGACAGCGGCAAGGCGCGGATCGTGTTCACCGAAGGCGAGGACGAGCGTGTGCTGCGTGCGGTGCAGGTGATCGTCGACGAGAAGCTGGCGCGGCCGATTCTGGTCGGGCGTCCGGAGGTGCTGCTCGCGCGCATCGAGCGGTTCGGGCTGCGTTTGCGGCTCGGTCAGGACGTCGAAGTGACCAATCCGGAATACGACGAACGTTTCCCGCAGTACTGGACGAAGTATTGGGAAATGCGCTGCCGCGACGGTATCTCGAAGGAAATGGCGCGCGTGGAAATGCGCCGCCGCCTGACGCTGATCGGCGCGATGATGGTGCAGCTCGGCGACGCGGACGGGATGATCTGCGGGACGGTGGGCGAGTATCACAATCACCTGCGGTTCGTGGACGAAGTGATCGGCAAGAAGCCGGGTGCGTCGACCTACGCGGCAATGAACATCCTGTTGCTCGATCAGCGGACGGTGGCGCTGGTGGATACGCACGTGAACGACAACCCGGATGCGGAGCAGATCGCCGAATTCACGATCGCGGCGGCGCGGCAGATGGAATGGTTGAACCTGACACCGAAGGTCGCGCTGCTGTCGCGGTCGAATTTCGGGTCGGGGAGTGCGGCTTCGGGCGTGAAGATGCGCCGGGCGCTGGAGATCATGCGGGAGCAGGCGCCGGATATCGAGGCCGATGGCGAGATGCATGGCGACTGCGCGCTCGATGAAGGGCTGCGGGCGAAGCTGCTGCCGATGTCGCCTTTGAAGGGGGCGGCGAATTTGCTGGTCTGTCCGAATGTGGATGCCGGCAATATCGCGTACAACCTCCTCAAGACCGAGGCGGGGAGCAATGTGGCGGTGGGGCCTTTCCTGTTGGGGGTTAATGCTCCCGTGAACATCCTTACGTCCAGCGCCACCGTGCGGCGGATCGTGAATATGGCTGCGTTGACGGTGATTGAGGCGAATCGGGGTGTGGCGGGCTGATTGACTGGCTTCGTGGGGCGGCCGAGGCCGCCCATTGTTTGTCAGATTCGGCCAAAACGGGCCGTTCGACACCCAGCGCAAATTCGTCGACAATCAACGTTCCGACGCCCATCGCTGCCCGCGAGAAAGAGTATGGCCCGCCCGCTTCGTCCACCCGACCTGATGGTGAATTTTTCTCTAACCGCGCAGCGATCGGACGGCTCGTTGAAAGAGGTCGTCTCGGGCTATCGTCCCATCTACAAAGTGCGCGACGACTACTTGTCATCGTCACATCACGAATTCGTGGACGTCACAGGCGTCTGTACGGGACAGCAGGGCAGAGCGGAGGTCTGGCTATTATCGCCTGAGGCATACCCGCACACGTTTTGGATTGGCCGGCGTGTTGAAGTTGCAGAGGGTTCACGAGTGGTAGGGATCGCAGAAGTCCTACAGATCCTTAATCCATTGCTCGAATTGCGCGCAGATGGTTGAGTGATTTGGGTGCTGGCGGGAGGCCGTATGCGCGAGACGTCCGATCATCTATGTGATGAGCCCGGTGAAGGTACCATCTTCGTTGCCGCGCTCATCAAGATCCTGGCGGCCAGCCTTGCCGAGCCGTTGCGGCTTGCTCGGGTTTTCGGCTCGACTCCGCCACGAGGCGAATCTCAATATATGTCGATACTGAGGGTACTTCCTGGTGGATGATGTATTCCATATGAACCGCCTGAAGGCGGACGAGCAGAGGATGTGCGGTGCTCGATGAGCATCGCTAGGTCAGACCAACTTCGTTGAAGATCGGCATGCGTGCCCGCATCCAGATAACGATTGTTGGAGGGAAGGATGTCTTGTACTCCTTGCCATCGCCAGTGTTTCGGCACCAAGTCGCGTTAGGCTAGTACGGGCGACACCGCATGCCCTTTGAGAATTATCCTGATCTTCGCGACTTTCGCGTACTCGGATCGATTTAACAGTTGTTTTCATTACTATTGTGGACTTGCATGGGTATCGATTAATTTGGCGCGGATTCATTCAGAGGTGCTGGCTACGCGTGACCATCTTCAAAGTAGTCTTGTCCGTGATCGCCATATATCTGGTGGTCGATATCGGGTGGACGTTCGTGTGGGTTGACGTGCATAACGCGATCACGATTTTCGCGCTCCTGCATACGAAGCCGGCGATCTTCGCCATCACGTCGATCATCTTCGGTTTCTACCTGTACCGGCGCGTCAGAAATTTCAACCGTTTCAGCCGAGCGAAGCGCGCAGGCCTCGCGATCGTCACGCTCGTTTTTTTTGCGTTCGTCTACCTGGTAGGATTTCGCGGGATCATGGCTGACCGTACCGATTGTCAGCGCTTCAACTACAACGTCAAGATGAATGGCGGTGTCAAGCACGTTGACGGCACAACCTACATCATCAACATCTGCGGGAGTGGTGCTCCGGGCAATGGTTTTTTCGTGGATCAGAATGAGCAGGTCAAACTCGTCGTCAGCGATGCACACGGCTCGACGCTCGCCACTCGACTATTTTTCGTTTTTTGGGACGGCCGGCCGGGGGAAGAATCGACCATCATCCGTAAGAACAAGTTGATTTATTTCGACGCATCGGATGAGTACGACAGTGAAAGGTCGATCTCGCTGCCACCGACCACGCTCGATTGGATCGCGGCGAGAATTCCGATTTGGCTTCGCTGAGAACGCTCTCGATGCCGTGGTGGTCTTCGCGTTGAAGCGGCGCCGCCCACGATTCACGATTCTTGCTGAACCGCCCAAGCCAAGAAAGCCGTAGCGATCATCATGACCACCCGGGCGAAACAACCACGCGAATCAAACACCCGTTCGGCAAACCGCCCGGGAACCCCCGCATCATCCGCGCACCGCCAACACGCACCCCACCGCGATGTAATGACCAAACCGCAAGACCTAGTGCATAGATATCGTTTGCCGAGCCCTTAATGACTGTCGACAATCGTGGCTCGAATTCACCGCCGCGGCGCCAGAAGCGCCCTGGCGGCCGGCACTCGACGGCTATCCCGGCCGTCCGCGCCCACCCGCTCACGACGACATGTACGCGTTCACGCCCTCATTCCAAAACCCTGCCGGCTCGCCGATCCGCGAGTTGTTCAAGTACCTGTCCGAACCGGGCATGATTTCCTTCGCGGGCGGTTATCCGGCCAGCGACCTGTTCGACGCCGCCGGCCTGAACGCGGCCGCCGAACGCGCGTATGCCCAGCCCGTCCGCTGCCTGCAATACGGCCCGACCGACGGCCTCGCCGAACTGAAGCAGCAACTGATCGCGCTGATGGCGCGGCGCGGCGTCGCATGCACGCCGGCCGAACTGCTCGTCACGACCGGTTCGCAGCAAGGCCTCGACCTGCTGCTGCGCGTGATGGTGTCGCCCGGCGACGTCGTGCTGACCGAACAACCGGCGTACCCGGCCACGCTTCAAGCCATGCGTTTGCAACAGGCGCGCATCGTGACGATTCCCGTCGACGGCGAAGGCCTCGACGTCGATCGTCTCGGCGAACAACTCGCGTCCGGCGCGATCGCGCAGCCGAAGCTGCTCTACACGGTCCCTACCTTCGCGAACCCGACGGGCGCGACGCTCACGCGCGAACGCCGGCTGAAGCTGCTGCGTCTCGCGGTGCAATACCGTTTCCTGATCGTCGAGGACGACCCGTACGGCGACCTGCGCTTCGCGGGCGAACCGGTGCCGTCGATGCTCGCGCTCACCGGCGAGGTGGACGGCGCACGCGACTGGCTCGTGCATTTCGCGAGCCTGTCGAAGATCGTCGCGCCGGGGCTGCGCGTGGGCTGGACGATCGCGCCGGCCGAGATCGCGCGGCGCTGCGTGATCGCGAAGCAGACGGTCGATCTGTGCAGCGCACCGTGGACGCAGGCCACCGCCGCCGAATATTTGGCGGACGGCGCGCTCGAACGCCATCTGCCGCGCATCGCGGCCGCGTACCGGATCAAATGCGACGCGATGTGCGACGCGCTGCGCGACGGGTTCGGCGATGCGATCGAGTTCCATCGTCCCGAAGGCGGGATGTTCGTGTGGGCGCGAATCGGTGCGGTATCGTCGGACGTGCTGCTGCAACAGGCGATCGCGCACAAGATCGTGTTCGTCCCCGGCAAGGCGTTCTTCGCGGACAACGTCGACGCGGCGTCGCTGCGCCTGTCGTTCGCCGCGCCGGACGTCGACGCGATCCGGGAAGGCGTCGCGCGCCTCGTGCGAGCGTATGGTGCGGCGCGGGCCGCGTAAGGAGACATCGGCATGATCATCACCGTCAACGAAACGGCGTCGACGTGCGCAGCGGCGAGCGGCGGCGACAAGCAGCCGGCGAAGCATCGCTCGTCGCAGATCAGCGCCGGGCCGCAGTATGTGGCCGACGTGCTCGGCCGCTTCGGCGCGGAGCCGGCGACCGATGCCGGCGATGCGGCGCCGGTCGTGCTCGGCTACAACTGAGCGGCACAACGACGGCGACGCATCACCTGCGAGCCGTCGCCGAAACAAACGGTTAAGCTTGCGCGATCGAAACACCGACGATCGCCGCCGCCCCATGTCCGACTCGACCTCCGAATCGCTCGCGCAAACGTACGACCGCATCTGGTCCTGCCTCGAATCCGGCGTCAGCGTTCAGCGCTCGCCGTTCACGATGTTGCAGGCGGCGACGCTCGGTCTCGATGGCGCACCGAAGGTCCGGACGATCGTGTTGCGTCAGGTGAACCGCGTCGGGCGCGTGCTGTCGTTTCATACCGATGCGCGCTCGGCGAAGGTCGCGGAGTTGCGTCGCGATCCGCGTATCTCGATCGTCGCCAATGATCTCGACGCGCTCGTGCAGATTCGCGCGGAAGGAATTGCATCGGTCTGCGATGACGAAACGCAACGGCGCGCGCTCTGGGCATCGAGCCGCCCGCATACGCTGCTGCTGTATCGAGCACCGTTGCCGCCCGGCACGCCGGTCGCGTCTCCGGAAGCCGCACATGTCGACAGCACCGCACCAACCGGCGACGGCTACGAAAACTTCTGCCTGATCCACATGACGGTCACACGCATCGACTGGCTCGAACTCGCGCGCGCCGGCCATCGCCGAGCGGTATTCGACCTGAACGAAAACCGCTACGAAGCCCGCTGGATCGCGCCCTGAAGCGGGCCGAACGCGCTCGAGCCGCTCAAGGCCGCCCGTCCGACGCGGCTTGAATCATCCACTCGCGCATCACCGCGATCGCACCGTCGTCGCGGCGCTCGGCCGGATACACGAGATAGAACCCCATCGACAGCGGAAACGCGAAGTCGAACGGCTTGCACAGCCGTCCGGCGGCGATGTCGCGCTCGACGAGCGGCTCGGTCGCGAGTGCGATGCCCTGGCCGGCGACGGCCGCATCGATCGCGAGCGACGTCTGGTTGAAGCGCAGCCCCTTGTGCGGATCGACGTCGACCGGTTCGGGCATCGCCGCGAGGAACTCGGGCCACAGGTCGTGCGCGTCGTGCAGCAGCACCTGGCCGGCAAGCGCGCGCGGCGAAGCCGGCGCGGTCAGCAGCGAAGGGCTGCACACCGCGCACACGTCGAGCGGGAACAGCGCATGGGTGACGAGATGCTTGCCGAACGGTGGCTTGCCGTAGCGAATCGCGAGATCGACGCCGTCGTGGCGGAACGTCGCGATCTGCGGGTCGGCGATCACGCGCACGTCGTAGTCGGGATGCGCGTCGGTGAACTGCGCGAGCCGCGGGATCAGCCACTTCGACGCGAACGACGGCGTCGTGCTGATCGTCAGCGCGGCGCGCCGTTTCACGAGCTTGTCGGTGGCGTCGGCGATCGCATGCAGCGCGCGCTGCACGTCGGAAAAATAAGCGGCGCCGTCGTGCGTGAGCGCGAGACCGCGCGGCAGACGCTCGAACAGCTTCAGGCCGAGCACGTCCTCGAGGTGGCGCACCTGCTGCGCGACGGCGCCCTGCGTGACGCCGATCTCGTCGGCGGCGGCGCGGAAATTGAGGTGTCGCGCCGAGACTTCGAACGCGCGAAGCGCATTCAGCGGCGGCAGGCGGGAAGGGCGTGGCGGCATCGTAAGACTGTAGAAAAACTATCGGCTGGCGGCAGAAATACTGGTTCGACAGCCGGAATCGATGCGCCTACATTACCACCATGGCGCGCCGAATGGCGGCTGCGCGGCGGCGGAATCGGAGCAAGGAGCACATCGTGACTGTAGAAAAAGTGGCGTTGATCACGGCGGCGGGCAAGGGCATGGGCGCGGCGATCGCGCGCGAACTGGCGGCGACGGGCTATCGCGTCGCGCTGATGTCGCCGTCGGGCAGCGCGGTGGCGCTCGGCGAGGAACTGGGCGGGTTCGGCATCAAGGGCTCGGTGACGGACGAAGCCGATATCGACACGCTCGTGCAGGAAACGGTCGCCCGCTACGGGCGGATCGACGCGGTCGTGAACAATACCGGCCATCCGCCGAAGGGCGAACTGCTGGCGATCACCGACGACAATTGGCATGCGGGGCTCGACCTGATCCTGCTGAACGTGGTGCGCGTGATGCGCCGCGTGACGCCGATCTTCCAGAAGCAGGGCGGCGGCGCGGTGGTGAACATCTCGAGCTTCGCGGCGGACGCGCCCGAGCAACCGATGCCGGTGTCATCGGCGCTGCGCGCGGCGCTGAGCGCATGGACGCGCCTGTACGCGGAACGCTATGCGGCCGAGAACATCCGGATGAACGCGGTGCTGCCGGGCTTCATCGACAGCTGGCCGGAAACGCCGGAGATCGTCGCGCGCATTCCGGCCGGCCGCTTCGGCAAGACCGGCGAGATCGCGAAGACGGTCGCGTTCCTGCTGTCGGACGGTGCGGGCTACATCACCGGGCAGAACATTCGCGTCGACGGCGCGATCGTCAAGGCGCTCTGAGCGCCGCAGCGGCGAGCGAGCGGCGGCGCGGGCCGCCCGCTCGCGGTGCAGCCGCTACAAACGCGTACAAATCAGACAAATCCCGGATACATCAGACCTTTCAAATGGGCGACGCCGCGTGACGAGGGCGCGCCGGATCGAAAGCCTGGGCGCGATCCCGCGCGCGGCATCTTCACTTTCCACTTCACGAAAGGATGCCGAACGATGTCTTCCACACCGTTTTCCCCGATGCGTCGCCACCTGCTGGCCACTTCCGTGGCCGCCGGGGTCTCGGCGATGCTGCCCACCGCGCTGCATGCCGCGACCGGCGCGAGCGGCATACGCCCGTTCACCGCGCACATTCCCGATGAAGCCGTGGTCGACCTGCGCCGCCGCATTGCCGCGACGCGCTGGCCGGGCCGCGAAACCGTCGCCGACGAATCGCAGGGCGTGCGGCTCGCGCGCATGCAGGCGCTGCTGCGCTACTGGGGCACCGACTACGACTGGCGCAAGGGCGAGGCGCGCCTGAACGGTTTCCCGATGTTCATCACGGAAATCGACGGGCTCGACATTCATTTCATCCACGTGCGCTCGCGGCACGAGAACGCGATGCCGATGATCATGACGCACGGCTGGCCCGGCTCGGTCTTCGAGCTGCTGAAGGCGATCGGCCCGCTGACCGACCCGACCGCGCACGGCGCGAGCGCGGACGACGCGTTTCACGTCGTCGTGCCGTCGTTGCCGGGTTTCGGCTTCTCGGGCCGTCCGACGAAGACCGGCTGGGGTTCCGATCACATCGCGCGCGCGTGGGGCGAGCTGATGGCGCGGCTCGGCTATACGCGCTTCGTGTCGCAGGGCGGCGACTGCGGCTCGGTGATTTCGCACCGGATGGCGATGCAGCGCGTGCAGGGCCTCGTCGGGATTCACGTGAACATGCCGGCGACGGTGCCGCCGGACATCGCGACGCTGCTCCAGGTCGATGCGCCGGCGCCGGCGTCGCTGTCGCCGAAGGAGAAGGCCGCGTACGAGAAGCTCGCGACGTTCTACCGCGACAACTGCGGCTACTCGGCGATGATGGTCACGCGGCCGCAGACGGTCGGCTATGCGCTGGCCGATTCGCCGTCCGGACAGGCCGCGTGGATGTACGACAAGATCTCGCAGTGGACGTACAGCGGCGGCGTGCCCGAACGCTCGATTCCGCGCGACGAGATTCTCGACGATATTTCGCTGTACTGGCTGACGAACACCGCGACGTCCGCCGCGCAGATCTACTGGGAGGATCACTCGAACAACTTCAACGCGGTGGATATCTCGCTGCCGGCCGCGATCACGGTGTTTCCGGGCGAGATCTACCAGGCGCCGCGCAGTTGGGCGGAGCGCAGCTATCACAACCTGATCTACTTCAACGAAGTCGACAAGGGCGGGCACTTCGCCGCATGGGAGGAGCCGGAACTGTTTGCGCGTGAAGTGCGTGCCGGGTTCCGGCCGTTGCGGCGCGTGTAAGCGCGGTTGCACGACGAATGCGGGCCAGGCGGTGGCGCGGCCCGTGTTCGTTTTCAGGTAACCGCCTGCAAGGCCTGCGCAAACCGCTTGTCCGCGAGATACGCAACGTTGAAGCGGCAATACTTCGACGGACGATCGGCCTGCGGCGAAAACACCGCACCGGGCGCGAGAATCACGCCACGCTCGAGCATTGCCTGCGCGAGCTGCATCGAATCGGGCCAGCCGGGCAGCGCGGCCCACAGATACAGGCTCTGGTCACAGGGCCGATAGACCTCCGCGCCGAGGCGGCCGAGCGCATCGAGTGCGGTACCGGTCGCGCGCCGCAACTTCTCCTGAAGATGAATCGTATGCCGGAGGAAATGGCCATCGCTGACGATCGCGTCGAGCGTGCGTTCGCAGTATTCCGAGCTGCTGACGTGCGTCAGCATCTTCACGTCGGCGAGATCGCTGGCAAGCGCCGCATTGCACGCGAGAAACCCGACACGCAGGGCCGCCGACACCGATTTCGAAAAACTGCCGATATAGATGGTGCGGCGCAGCTGGTCGAGCGTCGCGATGCGCGTGAGCGAGCGCGGCCGCAGGTCGGCGAGCGCATCGTCCTCGACGATGATCAGATCGTGCGCGTCGGCGAGCTGCAGAATGCGGTGTGCCTTGGCCGCGCTCGTATCGGTCGCGGTCGGGTTGTGGCCGACCGATTGCGTGAAGAACAGCTTCGGCCGGTACGCGGCGACATGCTCGGCCAGTTTCGCGACGTCGGGGCCGTCGATCTCGCGCGGCACGCCGACGATGTTCGCGCCGCTCAGCTTGAGCTTGCCGAACAGCGGGTAGTAGCCGGGATCGTCGACGAGCACGGTATCGCCGGGACGCACGAAGTAGCGCAGCACGAGGTCCATCGCCTGGTTCGCGCCGTGCGTGAGCACGATCTGCGCGGGCGGCGCCTCGATCTCGTAGCCGGCGAGCTTCTGCTGCAGCGACTGGCGCAGCGGCAGATAGCCGAAGCGGCTGCCGTAGCGGAACAGCGACGCGGCGCTCGTGCGCATGATGCGCTGCTGGTACTGGTTCAGCCGCGTTTCCTCGAGCCACTCGATCGGCGGGAAGCCTTCGCCGAGATTGAGCACGTCGGGCTTCACGTGCAGTTGCTCGCGCATCAGCCACACGATGTCCATCGCGCGGTCGAGCGAGCTCGGCTCGTCGATGTCGGGCACGGCGGCCGCGCGCCGCGTGACGAAGAAGCCCGAGCCGCGGCGCGGCTCGATCAGGCCATCGGCCGCGAGCATCTCGAACGCGCTGATCACGGTGTTCTTCGAGCAGCCGGACGCCTCGGCGTATTCCCTGATCGACGGCAGTTTCGCACCGGCCGGCAACACCCCTTCTTCTATCTGTCTGGCCAGATTGTCCGCCATTGCGCCAGACAGGCTGGCTTTCGCACGCTGTTTCATCGGAATGTTCCGTCGGGGCCGGCCCGCTGTCATGGGTACGGGTGGATGACTGTCTGCGCCGTCTGTACCTTTTCAATGGGTACAGCGTGACTATTATTCGGCTATCCGCTGCCTGCCGCAAGCGCCGACGGGCTACACCGCCACCCCGAAACAGCCGACCCATCATGCCGATCGATTCCGCCTTGCCGAACTTCCGCTCGCTCACGCCCGAGCAACGCCTGTCCCACCTGTCCCGCATCGTCGGGCTCGACGACGCCGAGCACGCGCTGCTCGCGAAACCGGGCGCGCTGCCGCTCGAGACCGCGAACGGGATGATCGAGAACGTGATCGGCACGTTCGAACTGCCGATGGCGGTGGCCGGCTACTTCCGGATCAACGATCGCGACGTGATCGTGCCGATGGCCGTCGAGGAGCCGTCGATCGTTGCGGCCGCATCGTATATGGCGAAGCTCTCCCGCGCGGCCGGCGGCTTCCGCACGTCCAGCAGCGGCCCGCTGATGCGTGCGCAGGTGCAGGTGATCGGCGTCGGCGATCCGTACGGCGCGCGGCTCGCGATCCTGCGGCACGCGGCCGAACTGATCGCCCTCGCGAACAGCCGCGACAAGGTGCTGGTCGGCCTCGGCGGCGGCTGTCGCGACATCGAGGTTCATGTGTTCCCCGACACGCCGCGCGGCGCGATGATCGTCGCGCACCTGATCGTCGACGTGCGCGACGCGATGGGCGCGAACACGGTGAACACGATGGCCGAAACCGTCGCGACCCGCATCGAGGCGATTACCGGCGGCCAGGTACGGTTGCGGATACTGTCCAACCTCGCCGATTTGCGGTTGGCGCGCGCGCAGGTACGGTACTCGGCGGCGACGCTCGCGACCGACGATTACGCCGGCGAGGACGTGATCGACCGCGTGATCGACGCATACGTGTTCGCGGCGACCGATCCGTACCGCGCGGCGACCCACAACAAGGGCATCATGAACGGCATCGATCCGGTGGTGGTCGCGACCGGCAACGACTGGCGCGCGGTCGAGGCCGGCGCGCATGCGTACGCGAGCCGCAGCGGCCGCTATACGTCGCTGACGACGTGGGAGAAGGCCGCCAACGGCGACCTCGTCGGCACGATCGAGATGCCGATGCCGGTCGGGCTCGTCGGCGGCGCGACGAAGACGCATCCGCTCGCGCGCCTTGCATTGAAGATCATGAACGTGACGTCGGCGCAGGAGCTCGGCGAAATTGCGGTCGCGGTCGGGCTTGCGCAGAATCTCGGTGCGCTGCGCGCGCTCGCGACCGAAGGGATCCAGCGCGGACACATGGCGCTGCATGCGCGCAACATCGCCGTCGCGGCCGGTGCGACGGGGGCCGACATCGACCGGATCGCGCAGCAGATGGTCGCGGCGAAGGACGTGCGTACCGATTTCGCCGTCGCGTTGCTCGCGGGCCGCAGCGGCGGCTGACCCGCGCGCTGCACGCCGCGCGATACAGGCGGCGCGCTGCGCGCCGCGCCGGCATGGCCGGCGACATATCAAACCAGGAGGAGACACATGGAACAGACCGGTTCAAGCGCCGTCGCACCCGCGCCGCATCGCGCCCGGCCGTTGGCCGGCGCCGATGCGGCGGCCACGACGCTCGTCGAGGTATGGGGCGATACGGTGGCGACGAAGCATCTTGCGTGGTCGGTGCTGCTCGGCATCGCGATCAGCCTCGGCGCGTTCGAGGTCGGCCGCATCGCGCTCGCATCGTTCGTGCACGACGCGGCGATCGCACGCGCTTACGCGATGCTGATCGGCCTGGGCGGCTGCCTGCTGGCCGGTGCGATCTGCGCGCGGCTGTTCAAGCCGAAGCGCACGGTGATCGAACATGCGGCGGGCGGCGCCGAGCGCGACGACGCATTGCGGCAACTCGCCGAAGCATCGGGCGGGCTCGGCTCGACGAACGACCTGTCGCCCGCCGCGCGCGCCGAGATGGAGGAACTCGGGTTGCTCGACCTGTTCGCGTCGTACGACGCCTCCACCGGGCGCGCCCGCGCGGGAGGCCGCTGATGGACGCGCTGCTGCATGCATTGCCGGCCGCGTTCGCGATGGGGCTGCTGGGCGCGATCGTGTTCTCCGCCATCGGCCTGATCTCCGGCACCGACGAAACGACGACGATCGCGCCGCTCACGTTGCTCGTCGCGCTGCTCGGCGTGCCGCCGGCCGGCGTGTTCACGTTCTTCCTCGCGGGCGCGGTGGCCAAGCACATCACGCACGCGATCCCGACCGCGCTGCTCGGTATTCCCGGCGACACGATGGCCGCGCCGCTGCTGCAACAGGCGACGCTGCTGCGCGCGCTCGGCGTGCCGCACATCGCGCTGCGCAAGATGATCTCCGGCGCGATCGTCGCGGCGTTCGTCGCACTGCCGCTCGCGGTGCTGTTCGCGTCGCTGCTCGCGCCGTTCGGCGCGGCGATCGCGAAGGCGGCGCCGTGGGTGTTCCTCGCGGCGGCCGTCGGCATCGCGTATTTCTCCGCCGGGCGATGGGCGTCGGTACTGCTGCTCGTGCCGTTCGTGATGCTGGTGGTCGGCTTGCAGGCGCTCACCGGTCGTTACGGCGTGAAGCTGAGCGTCAGCTACTTCCTCGGGATCGCGATCGGGCCGCTGGTGGCCGACCTGTTCTCGATCCTGTCGCCTGCCGAGCGGCGGCGCATGCGTCGCGACGGGCCGTCGACGTTCGTGCTCGCGCCCGACGTGAAAAGCTGGCGCGGCTACTTCCCGAATCCGCTGAAGGTGCTCGACCGCAAGCAGGTCGCATGGACGGTCGGCACGGCCGCCGTGTCGAGCGCGACGTTCGTGTTCAGCCCGGTCGCGATGACGGTGCTGATGGGCGAGATCGTCGGTGCGCGCGTGCGTCATGCGTACCAGCGCCTGACGACCGTGATCGCCGCGCGCAACGGCGTGACCGAGGCGACCTACATCGCCGAAGCGCTGATTCCGCTGATCGCGTTCGGGCTGCCGCTGAGCCCGGTGGCGGCCGGCCCCGCGGCGCCGCTGTTCAATGCGCCGCCGCGCTTCACGGTCGATGCGGCGAGCGGGCAGATCCACAACCTGCATACGCTGATGAGCTGGCCGGCGTTCCTCGGCTACGGGCTGCTGTCGATCGTGCTGGCCGCGCTGATCGCGTATCCGCTCGCGATGCACCACGCGCACCGCGCGGCGTCGTTCGTCGCGCGCAAGCTGAGCCATGAAGCGATCATCGCGACCTTCGCGGGGCTGATCGTCGTGATCGGCGTGTGGGAAGGGCAACTGCTCGGGCTCGCCGTGATCGTGACGATCGGCCTGTTCGGCGGAATGCTGTCGCGCCTGTTCGCGTTCAACACGGGCGTGCAGTTCATGGGCTATTACGTCGCGGTGCTCAGCGTGCCCGCGATCGCCAAACTGTTCTGACGCACCGGCGCCGGTCGCGGATGCCCGGCCATCGCGGCGAAACGTCGCTTTTCCGACGATTTTTGAATCGCTTTTTGTCGTGTTCGCACACAGATACGTTGGGATACAAAGCGCCCGGTCCGTTCGGATATAAAACCGGTGAAGCGATTCACACGACGGCGCGGTGCGATGCGCCGCCGCTGCGAACGACGATACCGGATTGCCCGCACGTGCCGCGGGCCCCTTCCTTAGCGATCGACAATGGAGAACCAGTCATGTCCGATAACGTGAACACCCGCCGCCGCCTGATCCTGGGCTCGACGCTGGCGAGCCTCAGCCTGGCCGACCTCGGCTTCAGCGCGCTTGCGCATGCGCAGTCCGCGCCCGACGCATCGGCCGGCAAGCGTGCGGCCGGCGCCGCGTCGCTGGGCACGATCCACCAGATCGACGCGGGCGTGCTCAACGTCGGGTATGCGGATCTCGGCCCGAAGAACGGCCCGGCCGTGTTCCTGCTGCACGGCTGGCCGTACGACATCTACAGCTATGCCGAAGTCGCGCCGCTGCTCGTCGCGGCCGGCTATCGCGTGATCGTGCCGTACCTGCGCGGCTACGGCTCGACGACGTTCCGCTCGGCCGACACGGTGCGCAACGGCCAGCAGGCCGTCACGGCCGTCGACATCGTCGCGCTGATGGATGCACTGAAGATCGACCGCGCGGTGTTCGGCGGCTACGACTGGGGCGCGCGCACGGCCGACGTCATCGCGGCGCTGTGGCCGCAGCGCGTGAAGGCGCTGGTGTCGGTGAGCGGTTACCTGATCGGCAGCCAGGCGGCGAACGCCAAGCCGCTGCCGCCGAAGGCCGAGCTGCAGTGGTGGTACCAGTTCTATTTCACGACGGAGCGCGGCGAACTCGGCTACGCGCAGAACCGCGATGCGTTCAACAAGCTGATCTGGCAGCTCGCGTCGCCGAAGTGGCAGTTCTCCGACGAAACGTTTGCGCGCACGGCCGCGTCGTTCCAGAATCCCGACCACGTGGCCGTCGTGATCCACAACTATCGCTGGCGCCTCGGGCTCGCGAAGGGCGAAGCGCAATACGACGACATCGAGCGGCGTCTCGCGGCAGGCCCCGCGATCGCCGTGCCGACGATCACGATGGAAGGCGACGCGAACGGCGCGCCGCATCCGGAGCCGGCCGCGTACGCGAAGAAGTTCACCGGCAAGTACCAGCACCGGACGATCACCGGCGGCATCGGCCACAACCTGCCGCAGGAAGCACCGCAGGCATTCGCCGATGCGATCCTGCAAGTGGAGCATCTGTGATGCGGGCGCGCGTGGGAGTGTGGCGGCGCGGTGCGCGCCGGGTGGTCGCCGCGGGCGTGCTGCTGGCCGGTGCGTGGTCGGCGAGCGGGCCGGCCGCGTTCGCGGAACAGCCGAAGCCGGCCGCGGCCGCGTCGCCGATCTACGGCGTGACGATTCCGCCCGGCTATCGCAAATGGGAAATGGTTGCGCCGGCAGAGGAAGCCGCGCCGCTCGACGAGTTGCGCGTGGTGCTCGGCAATCCGGTCGCGATCCGCGCGCTCGAAAAGGCGACGCTGCCGTTTCCGGATGGCACGATCCTCGTGAAGCTCGCGTACAAGCGCAAGCAGTCCGACGAGTTTCCGCCGGCGACGGTGCCCGGGCAGGCGACGACCGTGCAGGTGATGGTGAAGGACTCGCGCCGCTATGCATCGACGGGCGGCTGGGGCTTCGGACGCTTCATCAACGGCGTGCCCGCCGACATCGGCCAGCATCAGACGTGCTTTGCGTGTCACCAGGCGCGCGTGAAGAATCACGATTACGTGTTCACGCGGCTCGCGCCGTGACGTGACACGGCGGCGTGAAGTGGATGGAAAGGCGTGCCTTGCGAGGCACGCTTTTTTTTCATGCGGTGCGCGGCGGGGGGGCGAAACGGATCACGCGCGTTTGTATCGCACTGTATCTGCGGTCGTTCCTGAAAAACTGGCATGCAGAACGCCCCGGTTTCGGAAACATGCCGGATACGTGCGCGGGTTCTACTGTCGACATGCAGCAAGCGTTCAGCGCCAGACGTTCACGCCGAATGCCAAGTGATCGACACCCCAACTTCCTTCAAGGAGAACTCTCATGAAAGCCGCTCGAATCCTCGCCGTTGCCGTCCTCGCCATCGCTCCGGCCCTGTCGTTCGCCGATACGGGCCACGGCCTCACGCGTGCCGAAGTGCGCGCCGACCTCATCCGCCTCGAGCAGGCCGGCTACAACCCGGCCGGCAGCGAAGCGCACTACCCGGACGATATCGCGGCCGCGGAACAAGCCGTCGCCGCCGCGCAGCAGGTCGCACGCTCGGACCAGAACGGCCCGTCGAAGTCGCAAGGCGACAACGTGGCCGATGCGTCGACGTCGGCCGGCCATCGCGACGCCGCCAACGACCTGTACGCGCATTCGTGATCGGTCGCCGCGCCTGCCTCACGGAGGTGTGGCGCGCACTGAAGCACTTCACTTGAACAACACGAAGAAGAAAGGAGCATGACGATGGCCGGTTTGATGAAACGCGTTCTGGTATCCGCCGCGGTAGTCGGCGGACTGTTCGGTGCGGTCGCGGCGCAGGCCGCACCGAAGGAAGACCTGAAGGGCACCAACGTCGTGCTCGTGCACGGCGCGTTCGCCGACGGGTCGAGCTGGAACCGCGTGATTCCGCTGCTCGAGGCGCGCGGGCTGCACGTGGTGTCGGTGCAGAATCCGCTGAGTTCGCTCGCCGACGATGCGGCCGCGACGAAACGCACGATCGACGAACAGAAAGGGCCGGTCGTGCTGGTCGGCCATTCGTGGGCCGGCGTCGTGATCAGCGACGCGGGCAACGACGACAAGGTGAAGTCGCTCGTGTACGTCGCGGCGTTCGCGCCCGACAACGGCCAGTCGATCGCCGACGTCACGCAAGGGCTGCCGGCGCCGTCGTGGGCGGGCGAGTTGCGCAAGGACGCGGGTGGTTTCGCGCGGCTGTCGGACAAGGCGATCGCGCAGGATTTCGCGCCGGATCTGCCGCCCGCGCAGCAGCGCATCGTCGCGGCGACGCAAGGGCCGTGGTACGGTGGCTGCATCTCGGAGAAGGTCACGCAGGCCGCGTGGCATGCGAAGCCGTCGACGTTCGTCGTCGCGACGCAGGACCGGATGATCGATCCGAAGCTGCAGGAAGCGATGGCGAAGCGGATCGGCGCGACGGTCGCGCGCGTGAACGGCAGCCATGTCGCGATGCTGAGCCAGCCGAAAGCCGTGGCCGATGCGATCATCGCCGCCGCCGAGCGCACGAAGCACGATACGCAGTGAGCGAATGCGGCGCCGCGCCTTCGTGAGGATGCGCGGCGCCTTGAGTGATGGCGATGTCTTTCCACCAGGAGAAGTGATGACGCAACTCTGGCAACTGTCGGCAACCGAACTCGCGAAGCGCGTGCGGCAGCGTGAAGTGTCCGCGCGCGACGTGGCGGAATCCGTGCTCGACCGGCTGGACGCCGTGAATCCAGCGATCAACGCGGTGGTCGAGCATCGCCCCGACGACGTGCGGCGGCAGGCCGACGAAGTCGATCGCGCGATCGCGCGCGGCGACGATCCGGGGCCGCTCGCGGGCGTACCCGTCACCGTGAAGATCAACGTCGACCAGGCCGGCTTCGCGACGACCAACGGTACGCGCTTGCAGGAGAGCCTGATCGCGCAAGCCGACAGCCCGGTGGTCGCGAACATCCGCAAGGCCGGCGGGGTGCTGCTCGGCCGCACCAATTCGCCGACGTTCGCGTTGCGCTGGTTCACGTCGAATCTCGTGCATGGCCGCACGCGCAATCCGCGTAATCCGTCGCTGACGCCGGGCGGATCGAGCGGCGGCGCGGCGGCGGCCGTCGCGGCCGGGATCGGCCCGCTCGCGGTCGGCACCGACATCGGCGGCTCGGTGCGTTACCCGGCCTATGCGTGCGGCGTACACGGCATCCGGCCGTCGCTCGGCCGCGTGCCGGCGTTCAATGCATCGTCGCCCGAGCGGGCGATCGGCGCGCAACTGATGTCGACGGCTGGGCCGATCGCGCGCACGATCGACGATCTGTCGCTCGCGCTGCGGGCGTTCTCCGCACCGGACGCGCGCGATCCGTGGCACGTCGCGGTGCCGTTCGACGGGCGCGCGGTGCCGAAGCGCGCGGCGTTGTGCGTGCGTCCGCGTGGCCTCGAGGTCGTGCCCGAAGTCGAGGCCGCGTTGCGCGATGCCGCGCGTCGGCTCGTCGATGCAGGCTGGACCGTCGACGAGATCGACGATACGCCGCCGATGCGCGAGGCGGCGCTGCTGCAGGAGCAGCTGTGGCTGGGCGACGGGTTCGACGCGCTGGCGAACGCGGTCGAGCAAGACGGCGATCCGGGCGCGGCCGCGGTGATCGCCGCCGTGCGCGGCAAGGTGCGCGACCTGCCGGCCGACGTGATCAGTCGCGCACTGGTTCGACGCACGACGCTGACGCGGCAGTGGCGGCTGTTTCTCGATGAATATGCGGTGTTGCTGCTGCCTGTTTCCGCGGAACTGCCGTTTCCGGACGATCTCGACCGGCAAGGGCCGGACGGGTTCGAGCGCGTGTGGGAAGCGCAGCTCACGTTGCGCGCGCTGCCCGCGATGGGGCTGCCGGGGCTGGCCGTCACGACGTCGCTCGTGAACGGCGTGCCGGTGGGCGTGCAGGTGGTGGCCACGCATCATCGCGAGGATCTGTGTCTGCTTGCCGGGCGCGATATCGAGGCGCGTGGCGCGCCGGTTGCGCCGGTCGATCCGGTGGCGTGATGTGTCGACGGCGCGCGCATCGGCGAGGCTCGGCGGCTTCGTCGGTGCATCGCGTGGCCCGTGTCATTTCGGATTCCATGACGACGCGCGAAATGCGCGTCGATCGTCCCCCTCCTTTCTTTTCACCCCCTTCGATGCACGACATCGAACGGCCATCGCCCTCCATTTCCAGCCCGCGATCGACCGCGCGCCGATAGCGCGCGTCCGCTATTGCATTCCCCGCGGCGCTGATTAGGAAATGAATTTTTATTGGTTCTGCTTCCCGGACCGCACTCGCATAGTGGCGCTGACGGCTATAGACAGCACGCAAGCTGCGACGGCCGCATTCCCGGTGTTTTTGTTCATACGAATCTGCGAGAACGAGGAAGTGTCATGACGGTTGAACTGCAAGAACGAACCGCTGCGCAGCAGGCGCTCGAAGACGCGCGCGCGGCAGCCGTGGCGGCCGGCACGCCCTACGCGGGCGGCGTCGCGCCGCAAGCCGCGTGGGCGCTGTTCGCGGCGGGCGATGCATTGCTGGTGGACGTGCGCACGGCCGAGGAACGGAAATTCGTCGGTTACGTGCCGGAGTCGCTGCACGTGCCGTGGGCGACCGGCACGAGCCTGACGCGCAACCCGCGCTTCGTGCGCGAGCTGGAAGCAAAGACCGGCAAGGATGCGGTCGTGCTGTTGCTGTGCCGCAGCGGCAACCGCTCGGCGCAGGCGGCCGAGGCTGCCACGAAGGGCGGTTTCACGCAGGTATTCAACGTGCTCGAAGGCTTCGAGGGCGACCTCGACGACCGGCAGCATCGCGGCGGCCGCAACGGCTGGCGCTTTCGCGGCCTGCCCTGGGCGCAGGATTGATTCACGGCCGTTACGGGGAGAAAGCAGCATGGCCGCGTTCGACATCGACGACATCGTTCAATCGCTGCAGACGGTGCGCCGCGCATGGCGCGAAAAGCAGCGGCGCTCGCTTGAACCGGGCGGGCGCGATTTGCCGGCGCGCGAGGCACTCGCGCAGATCGTCGGCGCGCTGAAGGGCGTGCTGTTCCCGATGCGGCTCGGGCCGCCCGACCTGCGGCAGGAAAGCGAGAACCTTCACGTGGCCCACGCGCTCGACGCGGCGCTGAATGCGCTGCTCACTCAAGTGACGCTCGAATTGCGCTACGCGGCGCGTCAGCGCAATGCCGACGGGCCGCTCGACAACCTCGACGAAGTCGCGTCGAAGGCCGTGCAGGCATTCGCCGCGCGCCTGCCGGAGATTCGCCGGCTGCTCGACAGCGACGTGCTGGCCGCCTTCCACGGCGATCCGGCGGCCGGCAGCGTCGACGAGGTGCTGCTGTGCTACCCGGGCATCCTCGCGATGATCCACCACCGGCTCGCACACGAGCTGTACGGGCTCGGCCTGCCGCTGCTCGCGCGGATCATCGCCGAGCAGGCGCATGCGGAAACGGGCATCGACATTCATCCGGGCGCGCGCATCGGCGCGGGCTTCTTCATCGATCACGGCACGGGCGTCGTGATCGGCGAGACGGCGATCATCGGCGAGCGCGTGCGCGTGTACCAGGCCGTCACGCTCGGCGCGAAGCGCTTCCCGCGCGATGCGGCCGGCCATCTGGAGAAAGGGCTGGCCCGCCATCCGATCGTCGAGGACGACGTGGTGATCTATGCGGGCGCAACGATTCTCGGCCGCGTGACGATCGGGCGCGGCGCGGTGATCGGCGGCAACGTGTGGCTCACGCAGGACGTGCCGCCCGGCGAAAACGTCACGCAGGCCGTGCTGCGCAGCGAAGCGAACGCCGCGCCGCGCACGGCGGCGCGCGTCGCCTGGGAGGCGCGATGAGCGACCTCATCCATCACTTCGGCGCCAACGTGCGCAAGCTGCGCGAAGCGCGCACGTGGTCGCAGGAGCAACTGGCCGAGCATGCGGGGCTGAACCGCTCGTACGTCGGCGAGATCGAGCGTGGCGAGGCGATCGCGTCGATCGTCACGGCCGACAAGATCGCGCGCGCTTTCGACGTGTCGATCTCGACGCTGCTGCCGGGCGCGTACGTCACCTGAGCTCGCGCCGCATCGTTTCCCCTTCGGTTGCACGCCCCTGACGGCTATAGCATGTTGAGCCGGCACGGGTGTGCTTCCGATAATCACCGAGCGTCATAAGCAATCCCGTTTTTCATCTTAAGAACCCGGAGCCACACATGTCGACCGTTGCAAGCGGCACGGCCGCGCTGAGCGATCACGCCGCCCGCCAACTAGCGAACGCTACCAAGACCGTCCCCCAGCTTTCCACGATCACGCCGCGCTGGCTGACCCATCTGCTGCAATGGGTGCCGGTCGAGGCCGGCATCTATCGGCTGAACCAGGTGAAGAACCCGGAAGCCGTGCGCGCCGCGTGCACGCAGCTCGAGGACGAAAGCGTGCTGCCGCAGACCTTCGTGCCGTACGAGGAACAGCCGCGCGAATACTTCCTGAACGCGGTGAGCACGGTGCTCGACGTGCATACGCGGATCTCCGATCTTTACAGCAGTCCTCACGACCAGATCAAGGAACAGCTGCGCCTGACGATCGAGACGATCAAGGAGCTGCAGGAAAGCCAGCTGATCAACAATCCCGATTACGGGCTGCTCGCGAACGTGACCGACGAACAGCGGATCTTCCCGCTGACGGGCGCGCCGACGCCGGACGATCTCGACGAGCTGCTGACGAAGGTGTGGAAGGAGCCGGCGTTCTTCCTCACGCACCCGCTCGCGATCGCCGCGTTCGGCCGCGAATGCACGCGGCGCGGCGTGCCGCCGCCGACGGTCAGCCTGTTCGGCTCGCAGTTCCTCACGTGGCGCGGCATTCCCCTGATCCCGTCGGACAAGGTGCCGGTCGCGGACGGCAAGACCAAGATCCTGCTGCTGCGCGTCGGCGACAAGCGTCAGGGCGTCGTCGGCCTGTATCAGCCGGGCGTCGCGGGCGAGCAGGGGCCGGGCCTGTCGGTGCGCTTCATGGGGATCAACAACCAGGCGATCGCGTCGTACCTGATCTCGCTGTATTGCTCGCTCGCGGTCCATTCGCCGGATGCGCTGGCTGTCCTCGATGACGTCGAAATCGCCAAGTTCCATGACTATCCCGACACCTATCGTTAATCCCGGCGTGGCCGCCGGCGACGCGCACGCGTTGCCGCACGCGCCGCTGCCGGCCGGGTTGCCCGATCCGGCGACGCTCGCGCGGCTCGCGTCCGAGTTCTTCGCGACGCCGCCCGGGCAGGCCACCGCGCCCGGGCTGTCGGCGGGCAGCGGCGCGGTCGGCGGCGTGCCGTCGGCATTGCCGGCGGCGGCGCCGATCCTCGCGTCGGTCAGCAACCCGGTGCCGGGCGGCTCTCCGCTTGCAGGCCCGGGCGGAGCGGGCACCGGCGTGCCGGGGCTCGCGCTGCCGCAAGGCAAGGTACCGGGCGCGAACCTCGCGCCGTCCGCACCGACGCATGTGCTGTCGCTCGGCAACCGCGCCCCCGCGCTCGCGCCGCATGCGGCCGCGCAGAACGGGCTGCCCGACAACGCCGTGTCGATCGCGCCCGCGCTCGAACCGCGGGTCGGCGGCGCGGCGCTCGGCGTGCCGCAGGTGAACGCGGCCGCACCGGAAGGCGCGACGAAGGCGTCGCCGTACTACTTCACCGACGGTTCGCTGCAGGGCTGGCAGGCGACGCCGCAGGACATCGTCGTGCCGTCGAACGGCCTCGCGTCGCCGGAAGCGTTCGGGTTGCCGGGCGACGACGCGCTGCGCGAACTGCTCGCCGTGCGTCGCGACGTGCCGGTGTCGCGTGGGTCGGGGGCCGACGTGCCGCGCTACTTCATCGACGACGCGCAGGCGGCCGAGCCGCAGGGCCAGCCGTATCGCGGCGCCCACCCGCCGTTCGACGTGAACGCGATCCGCCGCGATTTCCCGATCCTTCAGGAGCGCGTGAACGGCAAGCAGCTCGTCTGGTTCGACAACGCGGCGACGACGCACAAGCCGCAGGCCGTGATCGACCGCCTCGCGTACTTCTACGCACACGAGAACTCGAACATCCACCGCGCGGCCCACGCACTGGCCGGCCGCGCGACGGATGCGTACGAGCATGCGCGGGAAACGGTGCAGCGCTTCATCGGCGCATCGTCGCCCGACGAGATCGTGTTCGTGCGCGGCACGACCGAGGCGATCAACCTGATCGCGAAGACGTGGGGCGTGCAGAACGTCGGCGAAGGCGACGAGATCGTCGTGTCGCATCTCGAGCATCACGCGAACATCGTGCCGTGGCAGCAGCTTGCCGCGCAGAAAGGCGCGAAGCTGCGCGTGATTCCGGTCGACGATTCGGGGCAGGTACTGCTCGACGAATACCGGAAGCTGCTCAACGATCGCACGAAGATCGTGTCCGTCACGCAGGTGTCGAACGCGCTCGGCACGGTCGTGCCGGTGAAGGAGATCGTCGAGCTCGCGCATCGCGCGGGCGCGAAGGCGCTGGTCGACGGCGCGCAGTCGATCTCGCACATGCGGGTGGACGTGCAGGCGCTCGATGCGGATTTCTTCGTGTTCTCCGGGCACAAGATCTACGGGCCGACCGGGATCGGCGTCGTGTACGGCAAGCGCGCGATCCTCGACGACATGCCGCCGTGGCAGGGCGGCGGCAACATGATCGCGGACGTGACGTTCGAGCGCACGGTGTTCCAGCCGCCGCCGAACCGCTTCGAAGCCGGTACCGGCAACATCGCGGATGCGGTGGGGCTGGGTGCCGCGCTCGATTACGTGAACCGCGTCGGCATCGAGAACATCGCGCGCTACGAGCACGATCTGCTCGCGTATGCGACGAGCGTGCTCGCGCCGGTGCCGGGCGTGCGGCTCGTCGGCACCGCGCGCGACAAGGCGAGCGTGCTGTCGTTCGTGCTGAAGGGCTATGAAACCGAGGAAGTCGGGCAGGCGCTGAACGAAGAGGGCATCGCGGTGCGCTCGGGGCACCACTGCGCGCAACCGATCCTGCGGCGTTTCGGGCTCGAGGCCACGGTGCGGCCGTCGCTCGCGTTCTACAACACGTGCGACGAAGTCGATGCGCTGGTGAGTGTCGTCAGGAGACTGGCGGCGCGACGTTGACGTCGTCGTTCTCGTTGCGCCGATGTTGTCCACTTGCGGCGGCCTTCGCGGGCCGCCGCAAGCGTTTTCATGCTACCCGGTCAGAAGCGCACGACCGGCTTCTTCTCGACGTTGAACCCGTCGCGCAGCACGCACGTGATCGAACGCACGCGTTGCGATGCGCGATGACCGTATCGACCTCGTGTTCAGGCGTGCGCGGGAATGCGCGCCGGCGCGGTACGGCAGGTGAACGGCGAGCATTCGAAACGGACAAATATGCAGCGAATCAACGTCCGGCCAGCATCCGCCCGCCGACCCCTATCAGCAACAGCCCGGCCGCCGTATCGAGCACGGCCTTGCGCTGGACCAGCAGCCGGCGCACCGACGGGTGCGACGCGAGCAGCGCCATCGTGCAATACCATGCGGCCGAGATCGCGACCGACAGCGCGACGACCGACAGATCGAGCCACGCCGGCGCGTGGGCCGGCACCATCAGCGCGAAGATGCTGCCGTAGAACGCGACGGATTTCGGGTTCGTCATGCTGACGACGTAGCCCTTTCTCGCCGCGTGCCAGTCGGACATCGCGGCCGGCGCGGAAACGGGCAGCGGCTTGCGCGCGGTCGCGATCATCTTCAGGCCGAGCCAGATCAGGTACGCGGCGCCCGCCAGCCGCAGTGCGGTGTGAACCCATGCGACGTGCGTGACGAGCAGGCTCAACCCGCCGATCGCGATCGCGGCCCAGGTGCCGGACGCCGCGGCCAGGCCGAGCCCCGTCATCACGCCGGCGCGACGCGACGCGACCGCGGTGGAGGTGACGATCACGAAGTTCGGGCCCGGGCTGGCGACGCTCAGCAGCAGGACGCCGGCGAGCGGCAGCAGGGTGTTGGCGATGGGTGACATGGGGTGGAAGCGGCGTGGCGGAACGGATCTTGATCTTACCCGAGCGCGGCAGGCGGCTTCGTCGAACCCGGCATTCCGTGGCGCCAAAGCAAACAACGCGTGACGACTTCCGTCGCCACGCGTTGTTGCAGGATTCTGCCCAACCGCGCGCACGCCGACAAACCGGCGCGCACGCTGCCGCGTCGTCAGAAATCGAACCCCGGCCCGCCCGCACCCGGGCCGCCCGGCGCGGCGGCCGGCGCCGCGTCCTTCGGCGCTTCGAACACGGTCGCATCCGTCGTCAGCAGCAGCCCGGCCACCGACGCCGCGTTCTGCAGCGCGGTGCGCGTGACCTTGGTCGGATCGAGCACGCCCGATTCGACGAGATCGCCGTACTCGCCCGTCTGCGCGTTGTACCCGAAGTTGCCCGTGCCTTCGGCGACCTTCGCGACGACGACGCTCGCTTCCTCGCCCGCATTCGTGACGATCTGGCGCAGCGGTTCCTCGAGCGCGCGCAGCACGATCTTGATGCCCGCGTCCTGATCGGCGTTCGCGCCCTTCAGTTCGCGGATCGCCTGCCGCACGCGGATCAGCGCGACGCCGCCGCCCGGCACGATGCCTTCCTCGACGGCCGCGCGCGTGGCGTGCAGCGCGTCGTCGACGCGGTCCTTCTTCTCCTTTACCTCGATTTCGGTCGCACCGCCGACCTTGATCACCGCCACGCCGCCCGCGAGCTTCGCGACGCGTTCCTGCAGCTTCTCGCGGTCGTAGTCGGAGGTCGCCTCGTCGATCTGCACGCGGATCTGCTTCACGCGCGCCTCGATGTTCTTCGCATCGCCCGCGCCGTCGATCACCGTGGTGTTTTCCTTGCCGACCTCGATGCGCTTCGCCTGGCCCAGTTCTGCCAGCGTTGCCTTCTCGAGCGTCAGGCCGGTTTCTTCCGCGATGACTTGACCGCCGGTCAGGATCGCGATGTCCTCGAGCAGCGCCTTGCGGCGATCGCCGAAGCCCGGCGCCTTGACCGCGACCGTCTTCAGGATCCCGCGGATGTTGTTCACGACGAGCGTCGCGAGCGCTTCGCCTTCGACGTCTTCGGCGATGATCAGCAGCGGCCGGCCCGACTTGGCGACTTGTTCGAGCACCGGCAGCAGGTCGCGGATGTTCGAGATCTTCTTGTCGTGCAGCAGGATGTACGGGTTTTCGATCTCGGCGATCTGCTTGTCCGGATTGTTGATGAAGTACGGCGACAGGTAGCCGCGGTCGAACTGCAGCCCTTCGACCACGTCGAGCTCGTCGGCGAGCGACTTGCCGTCCTCGACGGTGATCACGCCTTCCTTGCCGACGCGGTCGATGGCCTCGGCGATGCGCTGGCCGATCGATTCCTCGCCGTTCGCGGAGATCGTCGCGACCTGGGCGATTTCCTTGCTGGTGGTGGTCGGCTTGCTGATCTTCTTCAGTTCGTCGACGGCCGATGCGACGGCCTTGTCGATGCCGCGCTTCAGGTCGAGCGGATTGAGCCCGGCCGCCACGTATTTCTGGCCTTCTCGGACGATCGCCTGCGCGAGCACGGTGGCCGTCGTCGTGCCGTCGCCGGCCGCATCGCTGGTGCGCGACGCGACTTCCTTCACGAGCTGGGCTCCGATGTTCTGCAGCTTGTCCGCGAGTTCGATTTCCTTCGCGACCGACACGCCGTCCTTCGTGACGACGGGCGCGCCGAAGCTGCGTTCGAGCACGACGTTGCGGCCCTTCGGCCCGAGCGTGACCTTCACCGCGTTCGCGAGGATGTTGACGCCTTCGGTCAGCTTCGACCGGGCGATGTCGCTGAAAATGATTTCCTTGGCTGCCATGATTGCGCTCCGTTATTGATTGACGACCGCGACGATGTCTTCCTCGCGCAGCACGAGAAACTCGTTGCCGTCCACCTTGACGGCTTGCCCCGCGTACTTGCCGAACAGCACGCGCTCGCCGACCTGAAGGTCGGGCACGATGCGCTGGCCGTCCGTGTCCTTGCGGCCGGGGCCCACGGCGATGACTTCGCCCTGATCGGGCTTTTCGGCGGCGCTGTCGGGGATCACGATGCCCGACGCGGTGGTGGTTTCCTGATCGAGTCGCTTCACGATCACGCGATCGTGCAAGGGGCGTAGGCTCATTGGTTCGTCCTGTGCGGTTCTGTCGAAATTGGCTGGCACTCTTTGGCAGAGAGTGCTGACGAGTATAAAAACGCGCGACGGCGCGATCCAATAACGGATTTCGAAAAGCATTTGCGCGAATGCGCTATGGACGAACAGCAGCCGGTGCAGGCCGTCAGATCAGCAGCGACACCGTCTTGAACAGCGCGAGGTCCTCCTTGCGCGCGGATCGCGCGTGCCGGCGGATGACATGCAGCAGGCAATCGATGAAGCAGCGCGCGGCGTCGCTGAGCGTGCTGCTGCGGCGCGTGACGATGCCGAGCTCGCGCGGTTCGAACGTCTCCTTCAGCGACAACGCGCGCATCCGGTCGCCGGACGGCGGCACGGCCGCGAGAATCGTCGGGCACCACGTGCACATGTCGGCCTGTTCGAGCATCGTCTGCAACATCGCGACCGACTGCGCGCGGACGATGCGCCGCTCGTCGATCCGGGCGCCGTGGCGCGTGAACAGATAGTCGACGAGCGCGGCCTGCCCGTCGGCCGCGAAGTTCAGCACCCAGTCGTTGTCGAGCAGGTCGTGGATCGACCGCGCGCGTTCGAGCGGATGGCCGGCGCGCACCATGACCGACGTCTCGTAGCGCAACATCGGCTCGCATGCGAATTCCTGCGTGCCGCCCGGCTGCACGTGCCCGAGCGCGAAATCCATGCTGCCGTCGCGCAGCAGCGGTTGTGCGACGGCCATCAGCGCGTCGTAGAGTTCGAGCCGCACGTCGGGCATGTGCTCGCGAAATCGCAGCACCGCTTCCGCGAGGAACGTCATCGTGAGCCACGGCGTGACACCGATGCTCAGTCGGCCCTCGACGCGGCCGCGCATGCGTTCGAGATCGCTCTGCGCGTGTTCGAGCTGTTTCAGCACGAGCCTCGCGTGCGTGAGCAGCGTCTTGCCGTAGTCGGTGAAGCCGATCCCCTCCGGCGCGCGCACGAGCAGCGGCAGGCGCTCGCTCGCCTCCAGCTCGCGCAGCGCACGCGTGACGGCCGCCTGCGACAGCCCGAGCGAGCGTGCCGCGCCGCGAATGCTTCCAGCCTCCGCGCTGGCGACGAGCGCCTGCAACTGATGCAGCTTGATCGTGCTCATGGTGCGATACCCGACAACGAAAGGTTGTCATCATAACGAAACCGAGGCTGTTCGACGGGATTTTCGCTACCTACGATTAGGGCACGATCGGTCATTCGGGCGATCGGCAACCGGAATGCATCGAGGAGAATTGGGTTGGACCATTCATCCATTCAGCCGGAAATGGCGGCGATCGAGGCGGAGATGATCGCGCTGCGGCGCCGGCTGCACGCGCATCCGGAGCTGGGTTTCGACGAGCATGCGACGAGCGATCTCGTGGCCGAGCATCTGACAACGTGGGGTTATCGGGTGACGCGCGGGCTCGGCGGCACCGGCGTGGTCGGCACGCTCACGCGCGGCGCCGGGAAGCGGCTCGGGCTGCGCGCCGACATGGACGCGCTGCCGATTCGCGAGGCCACCGGGCTGCCGCATGCGAGCCGGCACGACGGCGTGATGCACGCGTGCGGTCACGACGGTCATACGACGATGTTGCTCGCGGCCGCGCGCTGTCTGGCGGAACGTGCACGCTTCACGGGTACGCTGAACCTGATCTTCCAGCCGGCGGAGGAAGGGCTCGGCGGCGCGAAGCGGATGATCGACGACGGGCTGTTCGTGCGCTTTCCCTGCGACGCGGTGTTCGCGATGCACAACGTGCCGGGCCTGCCGGCCGGCGTGCTCGGCTTCTGCGACGGCCCGGCGATGGCGTCGGCCGACGAGGTGCGGGTACGTGTGACCGGGCGCGGCGGGCATGGCGCGACGCCGCACCTGACGGTCGATCCGGTGGTCGTTTGCGCGTCGATCGTGATGGCGCTGCAAAGCGTCGTGTCGCGCAACGTCAATCCGCAGGATCTGGCCATCGTCACGGCCGGGTCGATTCATGCGGGCACGGCATCGAACGTGATTCCCGCGCATGCGGAGCTCGCGCTCAGCGTGCGAGCGCTTTCGCCCGACGTGCGCGCGCTGCTCGAAACGCGCATTCGCGAGATCGTGCACGGGCAGGCCGCGAGTTACGGCGCGACGGCCGAGATCGATTACCGCCACGACTATCCGGTGCTGGTCAATCACGCGGCGGAGACCGCGTTCGCGCGCGACGTCGCCCGCGAATGGGGCGGCGATGCGGCGCTGATTCCGCACCTGAAGCCGATCGCGGCCAGCGAGGATTTCGCGTTCATGCTCGAAGCGTGCCCCGGCAGCTACCTGTCGATCGGCAACGGCGACGGTGTCGGCGGTTGCGGGCTGCATCACCCGGGTTACGACTTCAACGACGCATGCGTCGCCATCGGCGCGAGCTACTGGATTGCGCTGGCGGAGCGCTACCTCGCCTGAGGCGCCCGCACGCTTTCGATCGACGATTCACACACGCAAGGAGACTGGCAATGAAGACATGGATGGCGGCGCTCGCGGTGGCGCTGGCGGCAGGAACGGCGCAGGCGGGCGACTGGGCGGGCAAGGAGATTCGTCTCGCGGTCGATCCGACTTATCCGCCGCTCGAATACAAGCTGCCCGACGGCACGCTGACGGGCTTCGGGATCGACATCACGAACGCGTTGTGCGCGGAGTTGCGTGCGCGCTGCGTGTGGGTCGAGTCGAGCTTCGACGGGATGATCCCCGGGCTGCTCGCCCGCAAGTTCGACGTGATCGCATCGTCGATGACGATCACGCCGAAGCGGATGCAGCAGATCGCGTTCACGAACCGGATCTCGAACGCGCCCGCGCGGCTGATCGCGCGCAAGGGTTCGCCGCTGCTGCCGACGGCCGCTGCGCTGAAGGGCAAGCGGGTAGGTGTCGAGCAGGGTTCCGCGCAGGCCGATTACGCGATTGCGAACTGGCAGCCGGCCGGCGTGCAGATCGTGTCGTATCAGAACCAGGACCAGGTCTACGCCGATCTCGTGACGGGCCGGCTCGACGCGGCATTCCAGGCGTCGATCGCGGCCAGCGACGGTTTCCTGAAGAAGCCGCAGGGCAAGGACTTCGCGTTCGTCGGCCAGGCGATCGACGACGTGAAGTACTTCGGGCAGGGCGACGGACTCGGGCTGCGCAAGCAGGACAACGATCTGCGCGAGGCATTCAACCGCGCGCTCGCGACGATTCTCGCGAACGGCACGTATCAACGGATCAACCGGAAGTACTTCGACTTCGACATCTACGGCGCGAAGTAACGCGCGGGACCGGCACGAGGGGACGGTGCGCGGCGAGCCGTGCACCGGAAACGGAAGCAGCATCGCACCTGTGCGAGCGGCGGACCATGAACCGCCGGCTCGTCACGGTAAATCATATCGATAAGGATTACATATAATGAAATGGAGATTCGTTTTCGTCGCGATTCCGGCGCTGTGCGCGGCGCCTGCGTTCGCGCAAGGCAGCGTCACGCTTTACGGCCTCGTCGACGCGGGTATCGACTATACGAACAACGTCGGCGGGCACGGCGCGTGGCAGATGGCAAGCGGCTTCGCACAGGGTAGCCGCTGGGGGCTGAAGGGCACCGAGGACCTCGGCGGCGGCTACAGCGCGCTGTTCCAGATCGAGAACGGTTTCAACGTCAACAGCGGCACCCTCGCGCAGGGCGGCCGCATGTTCGGGCGGCAGGCGTACGTCGGGCTCGGCAGCGCACGGTTCGGCACGCTGACGCTCGGCCGGCAGTACGACGCGCTCGTCGACTATCTGGCGCCGACCACCGCGAACGGCAGTTGGGGCGTCTATCCATTCTCGCATCCGTTCGACAACGACAATACCGGCAACACGTTTCGCGTGAACAACACGGTCAAGTACGCGAGCCCGGATTTTTCCGGATTTTCGTTCGGCGGCACGTACAGCTTCAGCAACGACACGGGCTTCGCGAACAACCGGCAATGGAGCGTCGGCGCGCAGTACGAGCACGGCGGCCTGCTCGTCGGCGCGGCGTTTCTCAACGCGGACAACCCGGGTGCGACGTCGGGCGGTGCGATCGCCGGTTCGGGGGCGGTCGGCGCCGATGCCAATTTCGCGTCGGCGCGGTTGCGGATCTTCGGCGCGGGCATCAACTACACGGCGGGGCCCGCGACGGTCGGCTTCGCTTACACGAACAGCAACGTCACGCGGCCGGGCGCGAACGTCGGCTACCTGTTCGGCGACGAAACGATCGAGCCGGTGACGGGCCCGCTTGCGGGCGGCACGGTCACGTCGATCAAGTACCAGAACTTCGAAGTGAACGGCAAGTATCAGTTCACGCCGGCGCTGTTCGTCGGTGCGCAGTACGTGTACACGACGGTGCGCTATGACGCGACGACGGGCTCCGCGAAACCGAAGATCCATTCGATCGGGCTGATGGCCGACTACAACCTGTCAAAGCGCACGGACGTGTACCTGATGGGCGCATTCCAGCGCGTGGCGGGCGACGCGACCGGCTCGTCGCTCGACCAGGCTTACATTCCCGGTGCGGCGGATCTGTCGTCGACGTCGAAGCAATTGATGGTGCATGCCGGGATTCGTCACAAGTTCTGACGAGGTCATCCGGGAAGCGGCGAGCGCGGCACGAGGCCGTCCGTCGCTCGCCGCCCGTGCATCTCGCGTCGCTCATTGAGCGACGCGAATCACGACCTTGCCGAAGTGCTGCCCCGACTCCAGGTACGCATACGCCTGCGGCGCTTCGTCGAAGCCGAACACGCGATCGACTACCGGCTCGATCCGTTTCGCGTCGACGAGCCGCACGACGTCGTCGAGCATCGTGCGGCTGCCGACCATGAAGCCGTGCAGCCGCCGGAAGCCGCCGATCAGCGGCAGCAGCGCGAGTTCCGGGCCGCCGAAGCTGCTGAGTCCGCCGATCACCGATACGAGGCCGCCCAGCTTCGTCGCGGCGACCGAGCGCGGTAGCGTGTCGCGGCCGCCGACTTCGACGACCAGATCCGCGCCGGCGCCGCCGGTGAGCCGCAACACTTCGTTTTGCCATTCGGGTGTCGCGCGATAGTTGATCGTTGCGTCCGCACCGAGTGCGCGGGCGCGTTCGAGCTTCGCGTCGCTCGACGAGGTCACGATCGTGCGCAGCCCGGCCGCCTGCGCGAGCTGCAGCGCGATGATCGACACGCCGCCGGTGCCGAGCAGCACGACGGTCGCGCCCGGCGCCAGCCCGCCGTCGACGAACAGCGCGTTCCACGCGGTGACGCCCGCACACGACAGCGTCGCCGCCTTGTCGTAGTCGAGATGCGCGGGAATCGCCACCAGCGCCGTTTCGTCGGCGACGAAGCGTTCGGCCAGCACGCCGTCGAATTGCGCGCCGGGCGAGCCCGATACTTTGTGCGGCGTCGGCGGCCCGTCGATCCAGCGCGGGAAATAGGTATTGATCACGCGGTCGCCCGGCTTGAAGCGTGTGACGTCGCGGCCGGTCTCGACGACTTCGCCGGCGCCGTCGGCGACCGGGATCAGCGCTTCCTTTCCGATGCCGAGATAGTCGCCGCGCGCGAACATCAGGTCGCGATAATTCAGCGCGGCCGAGTGGATCTTCACGACGACGTCGGTCGGCCCGACCGGATGTTCCGTCGCATCGACGCGACCGAGCCCGGCAATGCCGTCGCCCGGTTTGATTTGCCATGCATGCATGTCGGCTCCTTTTCGAGATAGTCGGGACTATCATAGTGTCGCGCCCGGGGACGCATTGGCGAGAATTCGGCCAACGATTGTCGCCGGTGTGGACACAACCCTGTCATCCCCTTTCATCGGAGCGGAACGACATGGACGAACGGCTCAGAGGCGTCGCCGAATTCGTCGACGTGGTGGAATCGGGCAGCTTCGCGGCGGCGGCGCTGCGCCTCGGCATGACGCGCTCGGCGGTCGCGAAGATCGTCGCGCGGCTCGAACAGCGTCTCGGCGCGAGGCTGCTGCAGCGTACGACGCGCCAGCTCGGCCTGACCGACGAAGGGCACGTCTATTACGAGCAGTGCCGGCGGCTGCTCGCCGAACTCGGCGAGACGGAGGCCGCGCTCGACGCGGGCCGCCGCGAGCCGGTCGGGCGCGTGCGCATCAGCGTGCCCGTGCTGTTCGGGCGGCAATGCGTGGCGCCCGTCGTGCGGCGCCTCGTCGAGCGTCATCCGCGGCTCGAAATCGACGTGTCGTTCAGCGATCGCGTGGCCGACCTCGTCAACGACGGTTTCGACCTGGCGGTGCGCATCGGCGAGCTGGCCGATACGAGCGCGCTGGTCGGCCGCAAGCTCGGCGTGCAGCGCATGGGCATCTGCGCATCGCCCGCGTATCTCGCGCGTCACGGCCGGCCAGCGGGGCTCACCGAACTCGCGTCGCACGTCGGCATCGCGTATTCGCGCGGCGGACAGCCGGCGCCGTGGCGGATCATCGGCGCGGACGGCGCGGTGCACGACCATCGCGCGGCCGGCCGCCTGCGGTTAGACGACCTGCAGGCGATCGCAGACGCGGCCGCCGCCGGTGCGGGCCTCGCGTGGCTGCCGTGCTGGCTGATGGCGCCGTACGTGCGCGACGGCCGTCTCGCGCTCGTGATGGACAGCGACAGCGTGTCGGGCGCCGAGGTGTTCGCGGTGCGGCCGGCTGCGCGTCACGTGCCGTCGAAGGTGCGGGTGGTCGTCGATGCGCTGGTCGACGAGATTCCGCGGATGCTGGCGTCGGACGACGCGAATGGGGAGCGCGCATGACGGCGGCCGGTTCTCCAATGACGGCGCGCAATCCGGTTGGCTGCACGTCGCGCTTGCTCTCGTCTCACATATCGAGAAGGTAACCGGTAAGGCGCTACGTATTCTTTTCCATTGTCTCCAACGCTCGGTGTAACAATGTCAGTTCGATCACTTCGAGTTGGTACGCGAAGCGCGACTGGACCCGCCTCATCATCATGGAGCCGACGGACAATCCAAAGACGAGGGCGATACCCCAGAGAATCGCCGTGTTGATGAAGTTTCCGGAGACGAATCCGCTCGCCAGCGTATTCCCCAGCCACGGCAATCCACCCGCATCCTTAATGTTGGTGAACGTGATGGCAAGAAGCGCATATGCTGCCGCGCCGCTACCAAAGAATGAAGCGACACGCGAATCGAGGCGTTTCACCTTGATCTGCAGGCAATGCTGCGCGCATTTGAGGGTGTCGTCCGCATAGCTGTTCAGCAATCGGGCGTTCTTTTCGTCGGTTTCTATCTCGCGGATGAGCGTATCCAGCGCTTCTTGCTTCCAGTGACACATCTTTACGACGCCGACGATGGGTTCCACAACGAGAGAGAGCAGGCTGAGGACGACTGTAAAGGCATAGAGTGTGACTGCCGGAATCACCTGCCACTCGGCAGCCGCCAATTTATGCCACCCGGCTAACAAGAGGAGCAGCAGAAAGCAGAAGCCGCCACTGCCAAGGAGAAGTGTGGAGGCCTTCCGCGCGCGCTCCATAGACAACGTTTTTATTGGACGGTAAGGCTCGCAAGTATCGAGCGTTTTCAGTAGTTCCGTGATTTTCGACATGACGACTCCGATGAAAATTCGATGGCTGGATGGCGTGCCTGCATGGTCTTGAAAGCGACATCAACATGCGGATGCGCGCGTGAACGACGGCGCACGACGGGATGATGGGGCCGGGATGCGCATTCCTGTCTCGATTACGGTTTGGAAAGCATGGGCAAGCACGCGCTGCTTGAGCCGCATATTCCCGCACCCCGTTAGCATGTGACGAATCCGACTTTGGGCGCCGCGCGAGCAACGCTAAGATCGCCGCTCCCGTAGCTCGAGCGTCAACAAAAATGAAAAAGTCCGCGTCGCCGTTGCATGCCGTTCGTTTCCGTGTCGTCTGCGCCGCGATTGCCGGCGCGGTGTCGCTCGCGTCGTGCGGCGGCGTCGACAGCAATCCGCCGCCGCAGGCCAGCGCGACGCCGTCGGCCAAGCGCCCGAACATCCTGTACATCATGGCCGACGATCTCGGCTATTCCGACATCCACGCATTCGGCGGCGAGATCAATACGCCGAACCTCGACGCGCTCGTCGCATCGGGCCGCATCCTGTCGAACCATCACACGGGCACCGTCTGCGCGATCACGCGCGCGATGCTGGTGTCGGGCACCGATCACCATCTCGTCGGCGAAGGCACGATGGGCGTGCCGACCGACGAGCGGCGCGGGCTGCCCGGCTACGAAGGCTACCTGAACGACCGCGCGCTGTCGTTCGCGCAACTGCTGAAGGACGCCGGCTATCACACCTATATCGCGGGCAAGTGGCACATCGGCTCCGGAATCGTCGGCAGTACGACGGGTAGCGGGCAGACGCCCGACCAGTGGGGCTTCGAGCGCAGCTACGTGCTGCTCGGCGGCGCGGCGACGAACCACTTCGCGCACGAGCCGGCCGGCTCGTCGAACTACACGGAAGACGGCCGCTACGTGCAACCGGGCCAGCCCGGGCAGCCGGGCGGCGCGGGCGGCAGCCCGGCCGTGTTCTATTCGACCGATTTCTATACGCAGAAGCTGATCTCGTACATCGATGCGAACAGGCAGGACGGCAAGCCGTTCTTCGCGTACGCGGCCTATACGTCGCCGCACTGGCCGCTGCAGGTGCCCGATCCGTGGCTGCACAAATATGCGGGCGTCTACGACGCCGGCTACGATGCGATCCGCAACGCGCGGATCGCGCGACAGAAGGCGCTCGGCCTGATTCCGGCGGATTTCAAGCCATTCGACGGGCTGCCCGAGACGACGACGGCATCGCCCGCGACCGCGAACAACGGCACCGCGAACGCGAAGTACATCAGCGCGGTACATTCGGCCGCGGACGGCTACAGCGACTACGGCAGCGGCAAGGTCGACAAGCTGTGGTCGAGCCTGTCGCCGGCCGAGCGGAAGGCGCAGGCGCGCTACATGGAGATCTACGCGGGGATGGTCGAGAACCTCGACTACAACATCGGACTCCTGATCCAGCATCTGAAGGACATCGGCGAATACGACAACACGTTCATCATGTTCCAGTCGGACAACGGCGCGGAAGGCTGGCCGATCGATTCCGGCGCGGACCCGACCGCCACCGACACCGCGAACGCGCAGGAGCCGGTCTATTCCGCGCTCGGCACCGACAATGGCAAGCAGAATGCGCAGCGCCTCCAGTACGGGCTGCGCTGGGCCGAAGTGAGCGCGGCGCCGTTCCGGCTCACGAAGGGCTATTCGGGCGAAGGCGGCGTATCGACGCCGACGATCGTGCACCTGCCGGGCCAGTCGCAGCCGTTGCCGACGCTGCGCGCGTTCACGCACGTGACCGACAACACGGCGACGTTCCTCGCGGTCGCGGGCGTCACGCCGCCGTCGCAGCCGGCGCCGCCGCTCGTCAACACGCTGACGGGCGTCGACCAGAACAAGGGCAAGGTCGTCTACAACAACCGCTACGTGTATCCGGTCACCGGCCAGTCGCTGCTGCCCGTGCTCACCGGCTCGGCGACGGGCGAGGTGCACACGACGCCGTTCGGCGACGAAGCGTACGGTCGCGCGTACCTGCGCAGCGCCGACGGCCGCTGGAAGGCGCTGTGGACCGAGCCGCCGCTCGGGCCGCTCGACGGTCACTGGCAACTGTACGACCTCGCGTCGGATCGCGGCGAGACGACCGACGTGTCCGCGCAGAACCCGTCGGTGGTCGGCACGCTCGTCGACCAGTGGAAGGCCTACATGAGCAACGTCGGCGGTGTCGAGCCGCTGCGTCCGCGCGGCTATTACTGATCGCGGGGCGAGACGATGCGGTTGCGTTTCTGGACGATCGGCGCGGCGCTGGCCGCCACGCTGTTCGCCGCCGCGTTCGCGGCGGGCTATGCGAATCCGGCGGCGCCGGCAGGCGACGCGTTCGACGAGCTGAATCGCGGCCGCGCGCTCGCGCCGCTCGGTTCGGAGCGCGCGTGCGAACGCTATTCGGGGTTGCCCGCGAAGTGGCGCGACGATCCGAAGGCCGGAATGGTGCATCTGCGCGGCGGCGCGTTCGTGTTCGGCAGCACGCGCGGCTATGCGGACGAGCGTCCGGCGGGCGACGGGCGCGCGCGTGTCGGCGGCTTCTGGATCGACCAGACCGACGTGACGATCGCGCAGTTCGCGGCATTCGTGCAGGCGACCGGTTACGTGACCGAGGCCGAGCAGCAGGGCGGCGCGGCGGTGTTCCATGTGCCGACGCGCGACGAGTTGAATGCGCGCGACCTCGCGTGGTGGTCGTGGGTGAAGGGCGCGTCGTGGCGGCATCCGCGCGGGCCCGGCAGCAACGTGGACGGGCTCGGCAACCTGCCGGTGACGCTCGTCACGCAGCGCGATGCGCTCGCGTATGCGCACTGGCTCGGCCGCGACCTGCCGACCGAGGCCGAATGGGAATATGCGGGCAAGGCCGGCCGCGACGACGCATCGCTCGATGCGGCGCCGCGCGATGCGCACGGCAAGCCGGCCGCGAACTACTGGCAGGGTGCGTTTCCGGTGCTCGACTCGGCCGAGGACGGCCATGCGGGGCTGGCGCCGGTCGGCTGCTATGCGGCGAACGGCTTTCGTCTTTACGACATGATCGGCAACGCGTGGGAATGGACGAAGGACGCGTACACGGGCCCGCATCAGTCGCACACGAACGGCGATACGGCGGCCGTCGCCCCGCCGACGCACCGGCACGATACGCCGATGGTCATCAAGGGCGGCTCGTTCCTGTGCTCGCGCGATTACTGCGTGCGCTATCGCGCATCGTCGCGCGAACAGCAGGAAGCCGATCTCGGCGCGTCGCATATCGGCTTCCGCACGATCCTGAGGGACGCGTCATGACGACGCGCATCGGGCGTTGGGTGGCGGCCTGGCTGCTGGCCGCATGTGGCGTCGTGCATCACGGCGCGGCGATGGCCGCCGAAGCCGCCGCTCCGGCCGTGCGCGTGGGCGTCACGCGCGGCGTGCATGCGCAGATTCTCGACGAAGTGAAGCGGGTGGCGGCCGCGCGCGGGCTGAGCGTCGACGTCGTCGAGTTCGACGATGCGTCGCGCATCGACACGGCGCTGGCCGACGGGCGCATCGACGCGGCCAGCTTCGAGGATGCGCAACAGCTTGCCGCGACGCGTGCGCGCAAGCGCTATGCGCTGACCGAAGTCGCGCCGACGGTCACGCTGCCGATGGCGTTCTATTCGCGCAAGCTGAAGCGCCTGAACGAACTGCAACCCGGCGCGACGGTCGCGCTTCCCGCCGATCCGCGCGGCTTGGCGCGCGCGCTCGTGCTGCTGCAGAACGACACGCTGGTGACGCTGCGCGAAAAAGCCGGCCTGCATGCGACGCTGCGCGACGTGACGGGCAACCGGCTCGGGCTCAAATTCGTCGCGCTGCGCCGCGACCGGCTTTACGCGGCGCTCGATACGGCCGCGTTCGTCGCGATCGACAGCGACGACGCGGCCCGCTTCGGGCTGCAGCCGGCGCGCGACAGCATAAGCCTCGAGGACGCCCGCTCGCCGTATGCGAACGTGCTGACGGTGCGCGACGCCGATCGCGCGAAGCCGTGGGTCGCGCAGCTCGTCGCCGCGTATCACTCGGACGACGTCGCGCGCTTCATCCTCACGCGCTACCAGGATTCGGTGCGGCGGCCGTGGTAGACACCTGGCTGCTCGCGTGCAACGCGTGCGGACGCTGCTGCAACAGCGCGCCCACGTTGTCGTTGCGCGAGCTGTTCCGGCATCGGCATCGCTTCGTCGGCGCGTTGACGATTCGCCGCGTGCCGAAGCGGCGGATCGGCGAACGCTGGCAGGCGGGCGGGCGCGAGCATGCGCTCGATGCGGCCGACGTCGCGGCCGCCGATGCGCTGGCGGACCGGTTGTTCCACCGCGGCGGCGGCGTGCATGGCGAATGGCTCGCGCTGACGCTGCAAGGCTACGACTATCCGTCGCTGGGCCGCTGCGCGGCGCTCGCCGACGACGGCCGTTGCGGCGTGCACGCGAACAAGCCGTCGATCTGCCGCGCGGTGCCGCTCGATCCGATGCTGCCCGACCGGTTGCAGTCGCGCGTGCTCGTGGCACGGCGCGACGATGCGGCGTGGCTGGGCGCGAACTGCATCGTCGAGGCGGGAAGCGGGCAATCCGCCGGCGAGCGGGCGTTTCCGATTCCGCTGGTGACGGCCGGGCAGGTCGCGGATCGTGCGGCGCTCGACGCGCATCGCGATGCGCTCGTGTTCGAGCGTGCGGTGTGGCGCGACGCCGTGTTCGCATCGTTGACCGATGGCGGGCACGACGTGCGTCATGCGCTGTCGCGGCTTGCGCCCGGCGGCTACCTGACCGTGTCGATCGTGCCGGTGCTGTTGGCCGTCGCACCGGTTTCCGCACGTTGTCGCGCACTGTGCATCGACTTGATCGATGCTCAACTCGCGTTGATCGGCACCCGCATCGAAGCGGCGCTCGCGCGCCGACGAGCCGACGACCGGCCGGCGACGAGCGAATTGCGCGGCTTCGCGCAGGCGCTGGAACGGGCGCGACGCGCGCTTGCGGCCATGCCGGCTCCGGCAGCCGCAACGCATGAGGACGCGCCGCGCATCGACGCGTGGCTCGACGATCGCGTCGACACCGATTCGCTTGCCGCCTGACGATCGCGGTACGCCGCGCGTGCCTTACACTTGGCGCTCTTTCAATCGTTGCAGAGCGAGCGGACATGTACGCGTCGACCTTCATTTTCCGTGCCGGGCAGTACGACGACGAATTCCACCGGCTCGACCGGCAGATCGCCGACGTGGCGCGCGCGACGCCCGGCTATCTCGGCGAGGAAACGTGGGAGAACGCGGAAGCTGGCCTGATCCAGAACGTCTACTACTGGGAATCCGAGGCGGCGCTGCGGCAATTGATGCAGCATCCCGCGCATCTCGAAGCCAAGGCGAAGCACGCGCGCTGGCTGGACGGGTATCGCGTCGTGATTTCGCAGGTGCTTCGCGAGTACGGCGACGGCAAGCTGACGCCGCCGCATGCGGGGCCCTCCGCGTAACGGCTGCCGGTCAGGCGGTCGCGCCGGCGTCTCCCGGCGTGGCCGGTTCGCGCGCCGGGCGCTCCCAGATCGGGAACGTCGCGTTCTGGATCGACGTCTGCGCGTCGATGACCTTGCGGTGATCGATGCCGGGCAGGTCGAGCAGCCGATCGACCGCCGCCTTCGCGCCCTCCGCATCCTGCGGGAATGCGCACGCGAATTGCCTGTTCGTATCGAACAGGACCCACCAGACATCCGACGCGAACGGCCCCTGGTCGTTGGTTTCGATCAGGATCGCGCCGAGGTCGGACAGCGCGATGCCACGCGTCGCTCCGGTCCGGTCGGTCGACTCGATGCGCGTATCGGTTGCCGTCACGGTCCAGCCGCGCGGCCGGGCATTCGGCCGGGCCGCGGTGCGGGGGCCGGTGCCGGTCGGCACGGCCGCGTCCGCGGCGCCGGCGGCAAGGCCCGGCGCACCGCCCTCCTGCGCCCCCCGCCCGTCGATCCACGGTAGCGCGGCGGCGCCCGCGATCGCTGCAACCCACAAGTAGTATCCGGCCCCGAACGTACGGATCGTTTCGTAGTTCGCGTCGGTCGGGATCGTATGCCACCCGAGCGCAAAGACCACGACGACGGCCAGCAACGCCGACACGGTGCGGCTCGGCCTGAGCAGCGCGACGACGAGCAGCGGGTTGCCGAGCCATGCGAATTGCAGGTCGAGGATCGCGAGCGGCCCGAGCGCGAGCACGGTGTAGCCGTGCCACCAGCTCACCGCGCCGGCCGCATTCGGCGGTTCGGCCGCGACGGGCAGCAGCAGCGACGCGACATACAGCGCGACGATCACGATGCGCGCGAGGTTCAGGCGGGGCGAAGCGGAGCGAATCTGCATGTTGCCTTCTCGTGGTGCACGATCATGCGAAGCGACGAATGCCGGACGGCGGGGCCGTCATTCACGACGCGCGGCGCCGATGTGGCGACGCGCCGAACGCGATTGTGGGCGATTCGCGCCGCGATGTCGAACGCGCGATATCCGGCGCGTCACGGTCAAAGCGCTTCGACCAGCAACCGCGTGCTCTTCTCGCAATACTCGTGACATGCCGCGCGCGCGGCGATCGATGCGCCGTGCACGAACCGCGGCGCGTCGGCCCGCCGCGACATCGACACGACGATCGACGGCGGCGACGGCTGCAGCGGCAGCTCGACGACTTCGCCGCTTTCGATCAGCGCGTCGACGAACAGCACCGGAATCGCGGCGACGCCGAAGCCGTCGCGCACCAGTTGCACGATCACCGAGATCGACGGCGACCCGGTGATGCGCGTCTCCGACAGCGGCACGCCGTGCGCGTGCGCGAGCGTGCGCACGATGTCTTCCAGCGCGCGATGGGGCGCGGTGCCGCGCCCGTAGGTGAGGATCGGCTGGCGCAGCACCTGCCGCGCGAGGCCCGTGCGCGTGTTCGGCAGCAGCCCGGCGCGCGCGATCCAGCGCACCGGGTAGTTCGCGAGCGCATCGCATACGACCGACGCCTCGTCGCTGCCCTCGACGCGGATGATCAGGTCGAGCTCGCCGGCCATCAGCCGGCGCTGCAGCACGACGCTGACGTCGACGGTCAGGTCGATCTCGAGCTGCGGATAGTCGGCCGCAAGCCGCCGCATGTAGTGCGGCAGCCAGCTGTGCACGACCGTCTCGATCACGCCGAGCCGCAGCTTGCCGCGCAGGGCGCTCTCGCCGGACGCGGCGGCCTGCAGCTCCTGCGTCGCCTCGACCACCGCTTTCGCATAGCCGAGCAGGTATTCGCCGTTCGGCGTGAGCCGGAATTCACGGCTGTCGCGATCGACGAGTACCGTGTGCAGTTCGTCCTCGAGCGCCTTCAGGCGCTGCGAGATCGCGGCCGGCGTCGCGTGCAGCGCAGCCGCGGTCGTGCGGAAGTTGCGCAGCTTCGCGAGCGTGACGAAGGTTTCGAGAAAACGCGTGTTCATGGTGGTCGAGCGAGCAGTGGATGCGCAGCTTGCCGCCGACGAAAAATGAACGGGACCGGGGAAAACCCGCGGATCCGTTAAGAAATTCTATACAGTGGGCGCAAAAAAACTCGTTGGCGACAAAATTTTTTCCTTTCTATTCTTCGCCGTATCCGATGACACACCACCGTCATCGCCACGTCATCCCGACCCGAGACCGATTCTCATGATGCCTTCCGAATTCCGCCAGTCCGTGCGCCGCGGCGCGTTCCGCGGCCCGACCGCCGGCCATTGCGGCCCGTTTGCCCAGGCGAACCTGGCGATCCTGCCCGATGCGTACGCGCACGATTTCCTGCGCTTCTGCCAGGCCAACCCGAAGGCCTGCCCGCTGCTGGGCGTCGGCGAACCGGGTGCGTTCCGGATCGACGCGCTGGGCGAGGATCTCGACATCCGCACCGACGTGCCGAGCTACAACATATATAGGGACGGCCGCCTGACCGAGCGCGTCGAGTCGCTCGAAGCGCTGTGGCGCGACGATTTCGTCGTATTTGCGATCGGCTGCTCGTTCTCGTTCGAGGACATGCTCGCCCGCGAAGGCATCGGGCTGCGCCATGTCGAAGAAGGTCGCAACGTGCCGATGTACCGTACGTCGATCGCGAACCGCCGCGCGGGCATCTTCGGCGGCCAGCTGGTCGTGTCGATGCGGCCGCTGCGCGGCGCCGACGCGATCCGCGCGGTGCAGATCACGAGCCGGTTCCCGGGCGTGCACGGCGCGCCGATCCATATCGGCCACCCGCGGGAACTCGGCATCGAGAATCTGAACGCGCCCGAATTCGGCGACGCGGTGACGATTCGCGACGGCGAACTGCCGGTGTTCTGGGCGTGCGGTGTGACGCCGCAAACCGCGCTGATGGACGCGAAGCTGCCGATCGCGATCGCGCATACGCCCGGCCACATGCTGATGACCGACATCCCGAACGCGTCGCTGGCCGTGTTCTGACGCGGCCGGCATCCGGTACGCCACGCACATACGACACACCGCACCCCACGCCCTTTGACGGCGCACAACGACAGGAGCACCACCATGGAAAGCAAGACCTTCGCGGCGCCCGCCGCCGAGCCCGCGAGCCGCGAGCGCAGCGGCCTGTTCTCGTGGTACGCGGATGCGCAGCCGCGCGAGCGCCGCGCATTCTGGAGCTGCAAGGTCGGCTACATGCTCGACGGGATGGACACGCAGATGCTGTCGTTCGTGATCCCGACGCTCGTCGCGACCTGGGGCATCTCGCTCGCCGACGCAGGCTTCATCGGCACGGTCACGCTGCTCGCGTCGGCGCTCGGCGGCTGGATCGCCGGCATCCTGTCCGACCGGATCGGCCGCGTGCGCACGCTGCAGCTCACGGTGCTGTGGTTCGCGGTGTTCACCGCGCTGTGCGGGCTCGCGCAGAACTACCACCAGCTGGTCGCGGCGCGGGCGCTGATGGGCTTCGGCTTCGGCGGCGAATGGACGGCCGGCGCGGTGCTGATCGGCGAGGTGATTCGCGCGCGCGACCGCGGCCGGGCCGTGGGCCTCGTGCAATCGGGCTGGGCGATCGGCTGGGGACTCTGCGCGCTGCTGTATGCGCTGCTGTTCTCGGTGCTGCCGGCCGAGCAGGCGTGGCGCGCGCTGTTCCTCGTCGGGCTCGCGCCCGCGCTGCTGGTCGTCGCGATCCGTCGCTACGTGAAGGAGCCCGACGTCTACGAGAAGGAAAAGGCCGCGCAGGCGAAAGTGGCCGACGCGCCGCGCCTCACCGAGATCTTCGCGCCGAAGCTGATCACGACGACGCTGCGCGCGGCACTCCTGACGACCGGCGCGCAGGGCGGCTACTACGCGATCACGACGTGGCTGCCGACCTTCCTGAAGACCGAGCGGCATCTCACCGTGATGGGCACCGGCGGCTATCTCGCGATGATCATCTTCGGCTCGTGGGTCGGCTACCTGACGAGCGCGTACCTGACCGACCGCCTCGGCCGCAAGCCGAACTTCATCCTGTTCGCGGTCGGCTCGATGGTGATCGCGTTCTCGTACACGTCGCTGAACCTGACCAACGCGTCGATGCTGTGGCTCGGCTTCCCGCTCGGCTTCTTCGCCTCGGGTATCTTCTCGGGGATGGGCGCGTTTCTCACCGAGCTGTTCCCGACCCGCGTGCGCGGCTCCGGCCAGGGCTTCTGCTACAACGTGGGCCGCGCGATCGGTGCGCTGTTCCCGTTCCTGATCGGCGCGCTGTCCAGGCAGTACGGGCTCGGCACGAGCATCGGCATCTTCGCGGTCGCCGCCTACGGCGTGGTGATCGTCGCCGCGCTGACGCTGCCCGAGACCCGCGGCCGCGAACTCGACGCCGCCTGACCGACGGCGGCGGCCGGCCGTTCGTTTTTCTTCCCCATTCATCGACACCGTGACACGGTGCGCGACGCGCGCCGTGCGGCGGCGCTCGTCCCTCGAATCAACGACGCATCGACCCGACATCATGACCGATCGACACCTTTCCCCCGTTTCCTCCGACGCCGCACGCTGGCAATTCTGGATCGACCGCGGCGGCACGTTCACCGATATCGTCGCGCGCCGGCCGGACGGCACGCTCGTCACGCACAAGCTGCTGTCGGAGAACCCCGAGCAATACCGCGACGCGGCCGTGGCCGGCATCCGCCACCTGCTCGGCCTCGCGGCCGGCGAGCCGATCACGCCCGAGCGCGTCGACATGGTGAAGATGGGCACGACGGTCGCGACCAACGCGCTGCTCGAACGCAAGGGCGAGCGTACCGCGCTGGCGACGACGCGCGGCTTTCGCGACGTGCTGCGCATCGCGTACCAGAACCGGCCGCGCCTGTTCGATCTCGACATCGTGCTGCCCGACGCGCTGTATGAGACGGTCGTCGAGATCGACGAGCGCGTCGGCGCGCATGGCGACGTGGTCGTGCCGCTCGACGTTCAGGGTGCCGAAGCGTCGTTGCGCCGCGTGTTCGACAGCGGCGTGCGCGCGCTCGCGATCGTGCTGATCCACGGCTACCGCCATACCGCGCACGAACGCGCGCTGGCCGAACTCGCGCGCCGCATCGGCTTCACGCAGGTGTCGGTGTCGCACCAGGTGTCGCCGCTGATGAAGATGGTGTCGCGCGGCGACACGACCGTCGTCGACGCGTACCTGTCGCCGATCCTGCGCCGCTACGTCGAGCAGGTCGCGCACGAGATGCCGGGCGTGAACCTGCAGTTCATGCAGAGCAGTGGCGGGCTGACACGCGCCGATGCGTTCCAGGGCAAGGACGCGATCCTGTCGGGCCCGGCCGGCGGCATCGTCGGGATGGTGCGCGCGGCCCGCGCGGCCGGCTTCGACCAGGTGATCGGCTTCGACATGGGCGGCACGTCGACCGACGTGTCGCACTACAACGGCGAATTCGAGCGCGTGTTCGAGACGCAGGTGGCCGGCGTGCGGATGCGCGCGCCGATGATGAGCATCCATACCGTCGCGGCGGGCGGCGGCTCCGTGCTCGGCTTCGACGGCGCGCGGCTGCGCGTCGGGCCCGAATCGGCCGGCGCGAACCCGGGGCCGGCCGCGTACCGGCGCGGCGGCCCGCTGACGGTGACCGACTGCAACGTGATGCTCGGCAAGATCCAGCCCGACCATTTCCCGCGCGTGTTCGGCCCGCAGGCGGACCAGCCGCTCGACCGCGACGGCGTGGTCGCGAAGTTCGCGGCGCTCGCCGACGAGATCCACGCGGCGACCGGGCGGCGCGAGACGCCCGAGGCGCTCGCCGAAGGGTTCCTGGAGATCGCGATCGGCAGCATGGCGAACGCGATCAAGAAGATTTCCGTGCAGCGCGGCCATGACGTATCGCGCTACGTGCTGACGACGTTCGGCGGTGCGGGCGGCCAGCATGCGTGCGGCGTGGCCGATGCGCTCGGGATGACGCAGGTGTTCGCGCATCCGCTCGCGGGCGTGCTGTCCGCGTACGGGATGGGGCTTGCCGACCAGACGGCCATGCGCGAGCGCGCGGTCGAGGCCGTGCTGACCGACGAATCGCTGCCGGCGCTGAATGCCGCGCTCGACCGGCTGGCCGACGAGGCCATCGGCGCGCTGCTCGAACAGGGCGTGCCGCCGGAGCGGATCGCGACCGAACGGCGCGTGCACCTGCGCTATCAGGGCACCGACTCGGCGCTCGACGTGCCGGCCGGCAGCGTCGCCGCGATGCAGCAGGCGTTCGAGGCCGCGTATCGGCAGCGCTACGCGTTCCTGATGCCCGGCACGCCGCTCGTGGCCGAGCTCGCGTCGGTCGAGGCGATCGGCCGCTCGGACGCGCCGGTCGATATCGCGCCGCTCGCACCGCGCGAGGTGGGCGCGGCGCCGCAAGCGCACGCGGCCGTGCGCTTTTATTCCGGCGGCCAGTGGCACGACGCGGCGCTGTACGTGCGCGACACGCTCCTCGCCGGCGACGCGATCGACGGCCCGGCGATCGTCGCGGAGCAGAACGGCACGACTGTGGTCGAGCCCGGCTGGCGCGCCGGGATGACCGCGCAGGGCAACCTCGTGCTGACGCGCACGACGCCGCTGCCGACGCGCCGCTCGCTCGGCACCGACGCCGACCCGGTGCGGCTCGAGATCTTCAACAACCTGTTCATGTCGATCGCCGAGCAGATGGGGCTGCGGCTGCAGAACACCGCGTACTCGGTAAACATCAAGGAGCGGCTCGACTTCTCGTGCGCGATCTTCGACGGCGACGGCAACCTGATCGCGAACGCGCCGCACATGCCCGTGCACCTCGGCTCGATGGGGGAGAGCATCCGCACCGTGATCGAGCGCAACCGCGGCCGCATGCGCGACGGCGACGTGTTCATGCTGAACGACCCGTACCACGGCGGCACGCACCTGCCGGACGTGACGGTCATCACGCCGGTGTTCGCGGACGGCTCGGACGCGCCGCTGTTCTACGTCGGCTCGCGCGGCCACCACGCGGACATCGGCGGCACGACGCCGGGCTCGATGCCGCCCGATTCGACCCATATCGACGAGGAAGGCGTGCTGATCGACAACTGGCAGCTCGTGTCGGCCGGCGTGCTGCGCGATGCCGAGACACGCGCGCTGCTGGCGTCGGGCCGCTACCCGGCGCGCAACGTCGAGCAGAACATGGCCGACCTGCGCGCGCAGGTCGCCGCGAACCAGAAGGGCGTCGACGAGCTGCGCCGGATGGTCGCGCAGTTCGGCCGCGACGTCGTGCTCGCGTTCATGGGGCACGTGCAGGACAACGCGGAAGAAGCCGTGCGGCGCGTGATCGGCGCGCTGCAGGACGGCGCGTACCGCTACCCGCTCGACAACGGCGCCCAGATTCGCGTCGCGATTCGCGTCGATCGCGCGGCGCGGCGCGCGGAGATCGATTTCACCGGCACGTCCGCGCAGCTCGACAACAACTTCAACGCGCCGAAGGCCGTCTGCATGGCCGCCGTGCTGTACGTGTTCCGCACGCTGGTGGGCGACGACATCCCGCTGAACGCCGGCTGCCTGAAGCCGCTGACCGTGATCGTGCCCGCCCGCTCGATGCTGAACCCCGAGTATCCGGCGGCCGTCGTGTCGGGCAACGTCGAGACGTCGTCGGCGATCACCAACGCGCTGTACGGCGCGCTCGGCTGCGTCGCGTCGAGCCAGGGGACGATGAATAACTTCACATTCGGTAACGATCGCTACCAGTACTACGAGACGATCGCGGGCGGCAGCGGCGCGGGCGACGGCTTCGCGGGCGTCGGCGCGGTGCAGACGCACATGACGAACTCGCGGCTCACCGATCCGGAGGTGCTCGAATGGCGCTACCCGGTGCGGCTCGATTCGCACCGGATCCGCGCCGGCTCGGGCGGCGGCGGGCGCTGGCGCGGCGGCGACGGCGCGGTGCGGCGGATTCGCTTCCTCGAGCCGATGACGGCGTCGATCCTGTCGAACAACCGGATCCACGCGCCGTTCGGCGCGGCGGGCGGCGAAGCCGGCGCGCTGGGCCGCAACACGATCGAGCGGGCGGACGGCACCATCGAGACGCTCGATCACATCGGCCGCGCGCAGATGGCGCCGGGCGACGTGTTCGTCGTCGAAACGCCGGGCGGCGGCGGCTACGGCGCGGCAGGCTGAGCTGTGCACCCGGCGCGAACGTCTCGCGCCGGGGGCGCACGGCGGGTGGACGACATTGCAACGAACTGTGGAATAAAGCCGCGCATTCGCGCACAAATTGAATCAAAAACAGCAAAAAACGGAATCGCGGCATCCGGGTCGACCTGGCCGCCACAGCATCGCCGAAAGATCTGGCCCGATATTCGCGGATCGGCCGCGACCGCCCGCCCGTCGGGCCACGCGGCGTGGCACGCGGCGCCCGGCACGCGCCGTGTCGCCCGCCCATTCGCACGCTGCCAATCATGAAAAATCCGGCTTGCCAATCGAGTCCCAATTCCTTGACACTCTGCTCTAAATGTGAGTGCCAATCCTCATCGTCATTTGATAAGATGGCTCTCATCATTCATTCGTAAGGCAGAACCTGCGCATCACGCGCGAACGCCGGTCGCATCAGCTGCAAACAAGTACGGGACGAGACTCGCCGTCACGGCAATCACGTCCGCCCTGCCGGCCCGCGCACCGCGCGTCCCGGGAAGGCGGCCGGCCCGCTCGCCTCCGTCTACACTGTGCGTTTTTTCTGGATCGGGGCGTGTCCATGGATGACGAAAACGATAGCGCGGTGCTCGAGGCGCATGTCGGTACGCGCAGCCCCTGCTGGCGTCTCGGCAGCGACAGCAACGCGCTCGAACTCGCCGCGGTGCGCGGCCTGACCAACGTCGCGGTCGCGCTGACGGCCGAGCAGGCCGCGCGCATCCGCGCGCTCACCGGCGTCACGTCGCACCTCGTGCTCGACATCGTGCTGTACGGCAGTCCGGTCAGCCTCCATCTCGTCGGCAGGAAGGTCAACACGGTCGACTGGGCCGGCACGGCGTCCGCCTATTCCGATACCGAATCCGTCGCCGGCGATCTGTCGCACGGGCTCGCGTTCGCCGAGCAGGTGGTGTCGGAGGTGAATTCGCTCGTCGTGATCCTCGACCGCAACGGGATGGTGCAGCGCTTCAACCGCCTGTGCGAGGAAGTGACCGGCAAGCGCGAGGTCGACGTGATCGGCCGCAGTGCGTTCGAGCTGTTCATGAGCCCGGAGCAGGGCGCGCAGTCGCGCAGCAACATCACGGGCTTCTTCGCGAGCAACCAGTCGTTCGCGGTCGAGCGCTACATCAACACGGTCAACGGGCCGCGCCTGTTCCAGTTCCGCAACAAGTTCGTGCAGAGCGGCAGCGGCGTCGACGAGCAGTACCTGATCTGCTCGGGCATCGACATCACCGAGGAGCGCAACGCGCAGCAGCGGCTCACCGAGCTCGCGAACACCGACGTGCTCACCGGGCTGCCGAACCGCCATGCGATCAGCGAGCGCATCCACGCGGCGATCGCGGAGGAAGACGCCAATACGCGCGGCCAGGTCGGCATCCTGTTCCTCGATCTCGACAACTTCAAGCGCGTCAACGATCACTACGGGCACATCACCGGCGACCGGCTGCTGCAGGACGTGTCCGCGGTCATCGGCGGCTGCCTGCCGTCCGGCGCGACGCTCGCGCGGCTCGGCGGCGACGAGTTCCTGGTGCTGTTCGAGCACGGCACGCGGCCGCTGCTCGAGGCGACCGCGCAGATCATCCTCGAGCGGCTGCGCACGCCGATCCACCTCGGGCTGGTGGAGGTCTACACGAGCTGCTCGATCGGCATCGCGATGTATCCGCAGCACGGCGATTCGCTCGAGACGCTGATCCGCAGCGCCGATACCGCGATGTACGTCGCGAAGGAAGAAGGCAAGCACACGTACCGCGTGTTCTCGCTGGAGATGAACCAGAAGGTCGCGAAGTACATGTGGCTCGACACGAACCTGCGCAAGGCGCTCGAGGAAGAGCAGTTCGTGCTGCACTACCAGCCCGTCGTCGACATCGCGACGGGCGACGTGCACGGCGTCGAGGCGCTGATCCGCTGGCAGTCGCCCGATCGCGGGCTCGTCGCGCCGGTCGAGTTCATCCGTTTCGCGGAAGAGTCGGGGCTGATCGCGCCGCTCGGACGCTGGGTGATGCGCACCGCGGCCGCGCAGGCCGCCGCGTGGAAGGCCAAGGGGCTCGGCATCCGGATCGCGGTGAACGTGTCCGCGCGGCAGTTGCAGGACATGAACATCGTGCACCAGTTCGCATCGATTCTCGACGGCGCGGGGCTCAAGCCGAGCCTCGTCGACATCGAGCTCACCGAGAGCAGCTTCATCGAGGACGAAGAAGCGGCGATCGGGCTGATGCGGCAGTTCCGCCAGCTCGGCGCGGAAATCCACCTCGACGATTTCGGCACCGGCTATTCGTCGCTGTCGCAGTTGTCGCGCCTGCCGCTCGACGCGATCAAGCTCGACCGCACCTTCATCACGGCCATCGACCGCAATCCGCGCTCGCAGGCGCTGGTGCGCTCCGTCGTGTCGCTCGCGAAGGCGCTGAATTTCGCGGTGATCGCCGAAGGCGTCGAAACGCATGCGGAGGCCGAATTCCTCAAGCAGCTCGACGTCGATCACGCGCAGGGCTACTACTACGCGCGGCCGATGCCGGCGCAGGCGTTCGAGGCGTGGCTCGCGGAGACGAGAAAGCTCAGGCTGATCGCCTGAGCTTCGTTCCGGAAAAAGGCGCCGCCGACGGCCGGCGGCGCCGTCGCATTACACCGTGCGCAGCTTCGACACGCGCCGGTTCTGCAGCATCACCAGGCGTTCCATGTACGCGAGATCCTTCGGCTCGATCGTGAACGCCGCATGCACCCACGCTTCCGTGATGTCCATCAGCTCCGAGCGCGACAACTGGAATACGCGCTCGCGCGCGCGCAGCATCGCGCGGATGCCGTTCAGCTTGGGCTTGGTCACGTCGATGAAGGTGCGCGTCGCAAGATACGCGTCACCGGCGTCGAACGTCTCGTCGATCAGCCCCTGGTCTTCGTACCACTCGGCCGCATGCGCCTCGCCGGTCGCGATCAGCGATTCCGCGAGGCCGCGGTTCGCCTTGCGCGCGACGAGCGAATAGCCGCCCATGCCCGGGAACAGGTTGAACGCGATCTCCGGGAACCCGAGTTTCACGCCCTTCTGCGCGAGCACGTAGTGATGCGCGAGCGCGGCCTCGAAGCCGCCGCCGAGCGCGCTGCCCTCGACCATCGCGATCGAGATCGCGCCGGTGCCGAAGCCGGTGTAGATCTCGTACACGCCGTCGATGCACGAGCGCGCGTAGGCCATCAGCTGATCGCGCCGGCCGCTGCGGATCGCGTCGACGAAGAAGCTCAGGTCGCCGCCGACGTTGAACAGCTCGGGGACGAGCGAGCCCGTCACCCAGAAGTCGAACGTGAGGCCCGAGTCGCGTGCGACGCGCGCGAGATGGATGATGTCGGTGACGAGTTGCTGGTTGAAACACGGCCGCGGCTCCGATCGCAGCATCATCCACATGACGTTCCGGCCTTCTTCGTAGAAGGCCGTCAGTTGCGAGAGTTCGCCGGCTTCGTAAAACGGGCGGCACGCCGGATGGGATTGGAGTTGCATGGTATGTCCTCGTGAGATGTGGTTTTTGAAGACCATCGCGCCCGGCGCCCTGCGGGAATCGGGTTGCCCGCCGGGCGCCAGGCGCGAGGCATCGCCATTGTTGCGCGCGCACAAATGTCGAAATGCGGGGAACAACGCACGAGCGGGACGCCGGTGCGGATCGCGTCCGGGCGACGGGGCGGGTGGGGTGGATTGGGGATGAGGGGCCGAGATCGGCGGGGGACGGCGGCGCGAGCGGAGCGGCGCGCCGGCGATGAGGCGGCCGGCGACGCCGGTCGCTTGCGCGCCGAATATCACGTCGGGACGTCGATCGACGGTTGCGGGTCGGGCCGATCGGCGTGGCGGCCCGCCGATTCGCCGTGAGCGATCGCGCAGCGCACATGACCATGCGGCGCCGATCGGTATCGGGTGTCGCCGTTCGAGATGCGGCGCCGTCGGCAAGAGGCCGAACGGGATCACGCGCAGCCATGCGAACGCACTCACGAGGTCGCCGATTTTGAAATCGGTGTTGCTCCGCATGAGGTCTGCTTCCCGATGGCGCGGCTTGACGCTCGCCGGCACGTCGCCCACACTGGGTCGCACGACGGCCACGCGTGAGGGTGGCGCGGGCGGCCGTCATGCGCGCGTCATGCGGGTCGGGCCGCCGTGCCGGCGCTCGGTGCTGACGCCCGGCAACGAACGCGCGGGGAGCTTCGACGTGGTGCGCTTTCCTTCCCGATGGACCGGCTGCCTGCTCGCATGCGCCATCGCGCTCGGCGCGGGGGCGGCCGCGGCCGATACGCGCGACTCACACGACACGCGCGATGCTCGCGACGCGGGCGATACGGCGCCCGTCACGCTCGTCAGCGACGTTCACGAATTCGTGATCCAGCGCGACGGTTCGCTCGACGAGCACGACGATTCGACGCTGCGCGCGAACGACGCGAACGGCATCGACGCGGTCGCGCAGCGCTACGTGTGGTTCGACAAGAATCTCGAGAAGGTGGAGTTGCTCGCGGCCGAGACGATCGACCGCGACGGCGTCGCGCACCCGGTCGGCGCGGACGGCATCCGCGACGTGCAGGAGCCGCGCTCGGCCGGCGCGCCGACGTTCCAGGACGGGCTGCTGCGCACCGTCGTGTTCCCCGGCGTCGAAGCCGGGTCGAGCACGCGCGTCGCGTTCCGCAAGACCCGCACGAAGCCCGTCAATCGCGGCTATTTCGGCTACACCGTCGAGCCGTCGCGCGAGCCGGTCGACAACCAGCGGCTGATCTTCGACGTGCCGGCCGACATGCCGCTGTACGCGGATGCGCGCGGCTACGTCGCGCTGCCGCCCGTCACGGCGAACGGCCGCACGCGCTACGAATTCGACTACCGGCACGGCGCGTACGATCGCATCGAGAGCGGCGCGGTCGGCTACCCGACCTACGGCGACCGGCTCGTCGTGTCGACGCTGCCCGACTACGCGGCGTTCGCCGCGCGCTACCGCAACGCGGCCGTCGATCCGGGCGCGAACGATCCGGCCGTCGTGCAACTGGCGCGTGCGCTCACGGCGGATGCCGTCGCTCCGCGCGACAAGGCGCGCATCCTGTACGACTGGGTGCAGGCGAACGTGCGCTACGTCGGGCTGTTTCTCGGCGAAACGGCCGCCGCGCCGCATCGCGTCGCCGACATCCTGCGCAACCGCTACGGCGACTGCAAGGATCACGTCGCGCTGTTCGGCGCGTTGCTCGCGGCGGTCGGCATTCGCAGCGAACCGGTGCTGATCAATCTCGGCGCCGTGTACACGCTGCCGTCGGTGCCCGGCTACGGCGCCGGCGCGATCAATCATGCGATCACGTGGCTGCCCGATCTCGGCCTCTACGCGGATACGACGACGGCCGGCATCGCGTTCGGCTACCTGCCGCCGATCGTGATGGACCGCCCCGCGCTGCTGGTCGATACGGGCGTGCTGTCGCGCACGCCGGCCACGCAGCCGCGCGGCCGCATCGCACGGATCGCGATCGATGCCGCGCAGCCCGGCCCCGCGCGCGTTCAGGCCTATGTCGAGGACGACGGCTGGACGGCCGAGCTCGAGCGCAACCTGTTTCGCCGCGCGTCGCGCGAGCGCATCGCGCAACTCGCGAACGAGCGCCTGCGGCAAAGCGGCCTGCGCGGCCGCGCGCAACTGTCGACCAGCGACCGGCGCGGGTCGACAGGCCCGTTCGACGTGACGATTACCGGCACGCTCGATCATTTCGTGTGGCCCGACGGCACGACCGCGTTGCCCGCGCTGTCGAGCGTCACGGGCGGCATCGCGACACAGGTCGAGACGTGGCTGGCCGAGCCCGTGCGCACGCAGCCGTGGGGTTGCCTCGGCGGCACGTTCGACGAGAGCGGCCAGATCGCGCTGCCGGCGGGCGTCGCCGTGACCGACCTGCCGGCCGATACGGCCGTGCACGACCGCTTCGTCGACTTCACGTCGCATTACGTGTTCGATGCGGCCGCGCGGGTCGTGCAGGTCACGCGGCGGATGAACGCCGATTTCGGCCGGCAGGTCTGTACGCCGGCCGAATTCACGGCGCTGCGCGCGTCGCTCGAGCGCATCGAGCGCGACACGCAGGCGCAGATCGTCGTGCGGGCGAAGCAGCGTTGAGCGGCGCGGGCACGGCATTCGCTCCGAACGGGCGAATCACCGGAATCGCCGACGCGAAGGAGGACATCATGACGGAACGGGATCACGAGATCGCCGAACTCTCGAAGGAATTGTTGGGCAGGATCGTGCAGGGCACGGTCGCGACCGGCGCGGCAGTCGACGCGGAGCAGTGCGCGGCGCTCGCGGTGCGGTGCGCGACGGCGCTGGTCGACCGGCTCGACGCGTTGAAGTGACGCCCGCGGGCCACCGCCGCCGCGGCCACCACCGGCGCCGCGCGTCGGCGCGTTACGCTTCGGCGTGCACGTTGCCGTCCGCGCGCACGGCGCCCGGCGGCTTGCCGACCACGCGCTTGAACGCGCGGCTGAACGCGGCGAGCGAACCGTAGCCGAGCCGGTACGCGACCGCTTCGATCGTCTCGCGGTCGCGTGCGATCCATTGCGCGGCGAGCCGCATCCGCAGCTCGGTCAGGTAGCGCACGGGCGTCATCCCGGTGGCCGCGAGAAAACGCTCGGCGAACACCGAGCGCGACACGCCCGCTTCGGTCGCGAGCTCCGCGACGCTCCAGTTGCGGCCCGGGTCGCGATGCAGCGCGACGATCGCGCGGCCGAGCTTCGGCTCGCGCAGCGCCTGCACCCAGCCGGTCGCATCGCCGCATCCGCACTCGACCCAGCCGCGCACGATGAACGCCGCGACCACGTCTGCGAGCCGCGCGAGGATGCCCGCGAAGCCCGCGCGCGCCGTGCACGCCTCGCGCTCCATCGCGTCGAGCATCGGCCGGATTTCCGGGTAGCGCGCGAGCAGCGTGCCCACGTGCATGAATGCGGGCATCGTGCCGACGAGCGGCTGCATGCCGCCGAGGTCGAGTTCCATGCACGCGCTGAAGATCAGCGCATCGCCGGCGCCGGGTTCCGTCGTCGCGCAGGTCGGGGGCGACATGCCGGCCGACGCGACCGACGCCACCGTATCGCAGATCTTCCTGGCCTCGAAGCCGTTGATCTCGCGGCACGGCACATCCGGATCGGACACCAGCGCATGCATGCCGCCGTGCGGCAACAGGATCGCGTCGCCGGCCTCGAGCCGCATCGTCTCGCCCGACGCGTCGCGCAGCAGCACGGGCCCGCGCACGACGAAATGGAACTGCGCGCGGCCCGGCGCATGGCCGAAATTCAGCCCGAACGGCCGCGCGACCTGGATGCGGCGGTACTGGACGCCGCTCAGGCGCATCCCCAGCAGCAGCTCGCTGACGAGGTCGTGCGCATCGGGAATCGGCGGCAGAAGGGGTTCGGACATCGTGAGATACGGACGATCGATCAACAGGAACGGATTGTATGTCATAGACCGTCCTGCCGCTGTTCCTTACGATACGCCCTCATCAGTACTTTCCCTAACCGACACGGAATCCCGCATGAATCCCGGAATCTCCTCGGCCGCCTCGACGGCGGCCCCCCGCGAACCGGCCTGGGGCGCGGTATTCGCGATGGCGCTCGGCGTGTTCGGGCTCGTCACGGCCGAATTCCTGCCGGCGAGCCTGCTCACGCCGATGGCCGAGAGCCTCGGCGTGACCGAAGGCGTGGCCGGGCAGGCCGTGACGGCCACCGCCACGGTCGCGCTCGTCACGAGCCTGCTGATCTCGGCGCTCACGCGCACGATCGACCGGCGGCGCGTGCTGCTCGTGTTTTCGGTGCTGCTCGTGGCGTCGAACCTCGCCGTCGCGTTCGCGCCGAACCTGGGCGTGCTGCTGTTCGGCCGCGTCGTGCTCGGCATCGCGCTCGGCGGCTTCTGGACGATGGCCACCGCCACCGCGATGCGGCTCGTGCCGACGGCGATGGTGCCGCGCGCGCTGTCGATCATCTTCAGCGGCGTGGCGGTCGCGACCATCGCGTCCGCGCCGATGGGCAGCTACTTCGGGCACCTGATCGGCTGGCGCAACGTGTTCCTGATCGCGGCCGTGCTCGGCGGCATCGCGTTCGTGTCGCAGCTTCTCACGCTGCCGTCGATGCCGCCGAGCGGCACGACGCGGCTGCGCACGCTGATCGACGTGCTGCGCCGGCCGACCGTCGGCCTCGGGATGTTCGCGACGATCCTCGTGTTCACCGGCCATTTCGCGTTCTTCACGTATCTGCGGCCATTCCTCGAACAGGTGGCGGGCGTCGGCGTGAACGGGCTGTCGGCGATCCTGCTCGGCTACGGCATCGCGAACTTCGTCGGCACGTCGCTCGCGGGCCGCGTGCTCGAACACCGGTTGCGGCCGATGCTGATCGGCATGCCCGCGTTGATGGTCGTGCTCGGCATCGCGCTCGTCGCGCTCGGCCGTGCGCCGATGATCGACGCGGTGCTGGTCGCGTTGTGGGGGATGGCGTTCGGCGGCGTGCCGGTCGCGTGGTCGACGTGGGTCACGCGCACCGTGCCCGACGAGGCCGAGAGCGCGGGCGGGTTGATCGTCGCGGCGATCCAGCTCGCGATCGCGACGGGCGCCGCGGCCGGCGGCGTCGTGTTCGACGCGAACGGCGCGGCGGGCGTGTTCGTCGGCGCGGCGATCGTGCTGGCGGTGGCGGTCGCGACGATCGTCACCGGGGTGCCGAAGCGCGTCGGCGTGGCCGCGTCCTGACGGGCGTGGCGGCCCGCGTTGCACGGGCTGCCAGGCGGATTATCCGCGCGTCACGCGGCGTCGGCGTCCGCGATGCGGTCGAGTTCCGCGAGCGCGTCGGCCGGCAGATCGAGGTCGGCTGCCGCGAGATTCTCGCGCAGGTGCGCGACCGACGACGTGCCCGGAATCAGCAGGAGATTCGGCGCGCGGCGCAGCAGCCATGCAAGCGCGACCTGCATCGGCGTCGCGCCGATGCGCGCGGCCACGCCGGACAGCGTCGACGACTGCAGCGGCGAGAAGCCGCCGAGCGGGAAGTACGGCACGTAGGCGATGCCGTCGCGGGCGAGCGCGTCGATCAGCGCATCGTCGCCCCGGTGCGCGATGTTGTAGTGGTTCTGCACGCACACGATGTCACAGATCCGGCGGCCTTGGGCGACCTGCGCGGGCGTGACGTTGCTCAGGCCGATGTGCCGCACGAGCCCGCGCCGCTGCAGCTCGGCGAGCGTGGCCAGCGGCGCCTCGATCGATCCTTCGGCCGGCCCGTGCGTGTCGAACATGATGCGCAGGTTCACGACGTCGAGCACGTCGAGCCCCAGGTTGCGCAGGTTGTCGTGCACGGCCCGTTCGAGTTCGTCGGGCGCGAAGGCGGGCAGCCACGACGCGTCGTCGCCGCGTCGCGCGCCGATCTTGGTGACGATCACGAGATCGTCGCGATACGGATGCAACGCGTCGCGAATCAGCCGGTTCGTCACGTGCGGGCCATAGAAGTCGCTGGTGTCGAGATGGTCGACGCCGGATTCGACGGCTTCGCGCAACACGTTCAATGCGGCTTCGCGATCTTTCGGCGGGCCGAATACACCGGGGCCTGCAAGCTGCATCGCGCCGTAGCCGATTCGTCTGACGGGGCGATCGCCGAGCCTGAAGGTGGCGGTATGGCGAATATCGGGCATGACCTTACTCCTGTCGAAGAGATGAATGCGTTCAGCATAAGGACGAGTCGGCTGCGCGATAAGCGGGCATAATTCGCACGGGTTGTACGAAAAGGCGAACAATGCAAACCGATCTGGGTGATCTGAACGCATTCATGGCCGTCGCACGCGCGAGCGGATTCCGCGACGCCGCACGCATGACGGGCCTCAGCGCGTCGGGGCTGAGCGAAGCCGTGCGCCGGCTGGAAGCGCGGCTCGGCGTGCGGCTGCTGCACCGCACGACGCGCAGCGTCGTGCCCACCGAGGCCGGCGAGCGCCTGCTCGCGCGTCTCGAGCCCGCACTGACCGAAGTGGCGGCAGCGCTCGACGGTATCGATGAATTCCGCGGCCGACCGGCCGGCACGCTGAAACTCAACGTGCCGGTCAGCGCGTCGCGGCTCGTGTTGCCGGCGATCGTGCCGCGCTTTCTCGATGCGTATCCGGACATCCGGCTGGAAGTGACTGCCGACGAAAATTTCGTCGACGTGCTCGCGGCCGGATGCGACGCGGGCATCCGCTACGACGAACGGCTCGAACAGGACATGATCGCGGTGCCGATCGGCCCGCGCATCCAGCGGTTCGCGACCGCGGCGGCGCCCGGCTATCTCGACCGGCACGGCCGGCCGCGGCATCCGCGCGACCTGCTCGCCCATCGGTGCCTGCGCGGGCGCTTCGCGAGCGGCGCGATGCCGCCGTGGGAGTTCGAGCGCGACGGCGAGGTCGTGCGGGTCGAGCCGGCCGCCGGGCCGCTGCTGGTCCAGATCGGCGGGGCGACGGAGCTGCTGGTCGACGCGGCGATCGCCGGGACGGGCATCGTGCATCTGTTCGAAGACTGGCTGCGTCCGCATCTCGACAGCGGCGCGCTCGAACCCGTGCTCGATCCGTGGTGGCGGCCGTTTTCGGGGCCCTTTCTGTATTATCCGGGGCGGCGTCTCGTGCCGCCGGCGCTACGCGCGTTCATCGATTTCATCAAGGCATCCTGAGCGTTCGACCGCGCCCCGGGGCATGCGCGCCCAGCGGGCCGCGTGCCGTCGCCGCTCATATGGCCGGCCGATGCGCGATGCACGCGCTGCAGCAAGCGGCGCGACGGCCGAAGCGCGGGAGCGGGCGTGCCGCGCCGCCCCCGCGGATCCGTCAGCCGCCTTGCCTGACCAGCGCCGCCAGCGTCTTCATCGCCTGCAGATACGGATACGGCCCGTGGCTGATGCGCGCCACGCCGTAATCGGCGAGCTCCGCGAGCGTCGGCGTTTCCGACACGCGCATCACGTTCACCGGCAGCGGCGACGCGGCCGTCAGCGCGCGAATGAGCGCCGGCGCGCGCAGGCCCGGCACGAACAGGCCGTCGGCGCCGGCCGCCGCATAAGCACGCGCACGTGCCAGCGTCGCGTCGAGCAATCGTTCGTCGTGCGTATCGGCTGACGCCTTGAAGAACACGTCGGTGCGCGCGTTGATGAAGTAGTCGGCGCCCGTGCGATCGGCCGCCTGCCGGGCCGCCGCGAGACGGGCCGCCGCTTCGTCGGCGTCGCGCAGTTCGCCCGTCGCCGGAAAACTGTCTTCGAGATTGCAGCCGATCGCGCCGGCCCGGATGCTGAGCGCGATCGTTTCGGCGACATCCTCCGGCCGCGCGCCGTAGCCGCTTTCGAGGTCGACGGTGACGGGTAGCGCCGTCGCGCGCGTGATCCGCTCCAGCACGTCCATCATCAGCGCGCGCGGCATCTGCTCGCCGTCGACGAAGCCGTTGGCTGCCGCGACCGACCAACTGCCGGTGGCCAGCGCGACGGCGCCGGCATCGGCCGCCGCGCGCGCACTGCCGGCGTCCCACACGTTGAACAGCACCAGCGGCTGGCCCGCGCGGTGAAGCGACCGGAAAGCCGCGCCTTTCTCGTTGTTGCCCATGCTCGTCTCCTTGTGAATACCGGATCGGTTGTCGTGCCGAGCGATATTGCCACCGAACCGGGCGGTGCGACGCGTGCCGGCAATGTCTGCTGACAGCGCGTGGCAGGAAGTAGGCATGAGCGCCGCGCGGCGATCGGCGCGCCGGCTCAGCCGCGCGAACCCGGATCGATCGACAGCGTGCGCAACTGGCCGCGCAGCTGGTCGACTTCGCCGGGCGCGAACGGCCGCTCGATCTCGGCATGCGTCTGCCGCCACAGCGGGAACGCTTCGGCCAGCAGGTCGTGCCCGGCCGGCGTCAGTTCGAGCAGGCGGCTGCGCCGGTCGTCCGGATCCTGCACGATCGTGACGAGGCCGCGCCGCTCGAGCGGCTTGAGCGCCGCGGTGAGCGTGGTGCGGTCCATCGCGAGCAGCGACGCGACCGATTTCATCGAGGCCGGTTGCGGCCGGTTCAACGACATCAGCAGCGAAAACTGGCCGTTGGTGAGGTCGAGCGGGCGCAGCACATCGTCGAAGATGCGCGCCAGATTGCGCGCCGCGCGCTGCATGTGCAGGCACAGGCAGCAATCGCGCACCATCAGCGTCGTCTCGAAGGGAAGCTTTTCTTTTCGTGCCATGTTGCAATTGTGTTGATATCAACCTATCTTGTCAAGGTCGAGGCGCGGCAACCCGCCGTGTCCGTCATCGGAGGGGAAGGCATGAGTGCGCAACAACAGTTGTATCTCGCTGTATTTCTCGGGACCCAGGATAGCCCGGCGATGAAGGCATGGCTCGCGCTGCCGGATGAAGAGCGGCGCACGCGCGAGCGCGACGGCATCGCCGCATGGCATGCGTGGGTCGAGCGGCATCGCGACGCGATCGTCGAGCTCGGCGGGCCGCTCGGCAAGACCAAGGCCATCGATGCAGGCGGCATCCGCGACACGGCCAACGCGTTGACCGGCTTTACCGTCGTGCGCGCGGCGTCGCACGACGCGGCCGCCGCGCTGTTCGAAGGTCATCCGCATTTCACGCTGTTCCCGGGCGTGTCGGTCGACGTGATGCCGGTGCTGGCGATTCCCGGCGCATGAGCGACGCGTGATACCGGGCACCGTGCGTCGCGTCGTTCGATGCGCGGTAGCCCGGATGGAGACATCTTCCCGACATTCTGGATGGAGACAGGCGATGAAGCTTTACGGATTTGCCGGCACCCGCTCGCAACGCGCGCTGTGGGGGCTGAAGGAACTGGATGCGGACTTCGAATTCGTGTCGGTCAACCTCCTCGAGGGCGAGCACAAGCGGCCCGAATTCCTGCGCCTCAATCCGGCCGGCAAGGTGCCCGTGCTGGTGGACGGCGACCTCGTGATTCCCGAATCGGCCGCGATCGTGCTGTATCTCGCGGACAAGTATCCGGAGAAGGCGCTGCTGCCCGTCGATCCGGCGCTGCGGGCGCAGGCCTATCGGTGGATCATGTTCGCGGTGACGGAGCTCGAGCAGCCGCTGTGGCGGATCACGCGGCATACGTTCCTCTATCCACCGGAGAAGCGCTCGCCGGCCGATATCGAACTCGCGCGCGAGGATTTCACGACGATGGCCGCGATTCTCGACACGCATCTCGAAGGGCGCGCGTTCATCGTCGGCGATACGCTGACGGTGGCCGATTGCGTGACGGCCTATCTGATCGACTGGGCGAGCGAATGCCACCTGATCGAGCCGTTTCCGCAATTGCGCGCGTATCTGGAACGGCTGTATGCGCGGCCGAAGGCGCCGCAGCGGATCGCGGAGGCGAGGAAGGCGGCGTGAAAGTGAAACGGGTGCCGGGTCGTGTGCCGCATCGGCATGACCCGCCGCGCCCGCCTGCGATCACGAAACCGTATCGGGTCCACCCAGCGCGTGACACAGCGTCACCAGATCTCGCAACGTAAGATGCGGCGTCACCGCGTGCCGTGAAGCCTGTTCTCCTTGCCCTCGCGGCTCGCGTACGACCCACGCCGCCTGCAGCCCCGCATTCAGCGCGCCGACGATATCGAGATGAAAATCGTCGCCGACATGCAGCAATTCGCCCGGCCGTACGTCGAGCGCATCCGCCGCCGCATGGAAGATCTCGGGTTCCGGCTTCGCGAAGCCGAACTCACGCGCACTGAGCGTCGTGCGAAAGAATTCGCCGCCGCCGGTCAGCCGGAGATCCGCGTTGCCGTTGGTGACCGCGATCAACGGAAAGCGCTCGCTCAGCCACGCGAGCGCCGGCAGCGCGTCTTCGTAGAATTCGACGCGGTTGCGCGCCGCATAGAACACGTCGTACGCACGATCGGTCAGCGAGACATCTTCGTTCGCGCGTTCCAGCGCCAGCCGGATCGACCCGATTCGCATCGCGCGAAAGTCGCCGGCAAGCTCTGGACACAAACGTTCGTATTCGTCACGTAGCGCACCAAGTGCCTGTTGCGTGGGCAGCACGCGCTCGGTGTTCGGCGCGTGCTCGATCAACCATGCGCGAAGCGCCGCCTCGGCCCGTACGACGGACGGCCCGAACGGCCACAGGGTGTCGTCGAGGTCGAACGAGAGGGCGGAGACTTTGGCGAGACGCATGGCGGTTGAAAGCGGGAAGTCGTTTTACCAGGGCCACGGAACGGCGGTGCCGGTGCCGTTGTCGAGCGCGTGGCGATACAGGAAGCGCGCGACGGTCAGATCCTGCAGCGCGAGCCCCGTCATGTCGAAGACGGTGATCTCGTGCGCGGCACGATCGATCGATGTCGCACCCGCGAGGATGTCACCGATTTCCGTGCGCGGCAAATCTGGCGCCCACTGGCACTCGCCGATGCCGCGCGCCTGCTCGTGATCGTCCACGACGATGCGCGCGCGTTCCAGCACGCCCGCCGGAAGTTCGCGCTTGCCCGCGGTATCGGCGCCCACGCAGGTCAGGTGGGTGCCGGGCTGCACGGCATCCGCGTCGAACAACGCGCCGCCGCCCGGCGTGGCCGTGATCACCACGTCGCTATCGGCCACCGCGTCGTTGCGGTTGTGCGCCACGCCGATCGTGCATCGATCGACGAAGTGCGCTTCGAACGCCGGGTCCGGTTCGCCGCTCACGGTCACGTACTGCACCGTGCATCGCCGCGGCAGCAGCCTGAGCGCGTAGTCGAGCTGCACACGCGCCTGCACGCCCGTGCCGAACACGCAGAGCCGCGTGCTGTCGCGGCGCGCGAGCAGTTGCAACCCGAGGCCGCCGGCGGCCCCGGTGCGCGCGGTGGTGATCGCGTTGCCGTCCATGATGCACAGCGGGCGTCCCGTCGCCGGATCGAACAGCGCGACGGTGGCCTGATGCGGCTCGCCGCCCAGCGCACGGTTGCCCGGCCAGAACCCGGCCGCCTTGAAGCCGAGCAAGTCCTGACCGGCGACGTCGCCCGACTTGATGCCGAACACGCCGCCGGTATGGAGCTTCTCGCGCACGACCGGGAATACGCGTCCTGCCCGTTGACTGTGCAGCACGAACGCTTCGCGGACGGCCGCCATCACTTGCTCGACCTGCAGGGCGGGCTCGACGGCATCGCGGTCGAGGAGAAGGAGGCGGGCGTCGGTCGGCATGGTCGGGGGCGCCTGTTCGGCACGAGATGAATCAAGGGTGTTTAAAGTTTGTCCAAATATGGACAAATAGTCAATGCGTGGATGAGACGGCATGGACGCCGGACGACGCTCACCACCCGTAGAACCGCGGCCACGTCTGCGCGGCGCCGTCGCCGCCGATGGCCTGGTATTCGGGATGCTGCGCGCCAGTGGCGCACGCATGATTCGGGAGAATGCGCAGCCGCGTGCCGATCGGAAACCGCTGCGCGATGTCCGTATCCGGCGCGCCCGTTCGCGACACGATCCCGTGTTCCTGATTGGCGGCGCTCATCAGGTAGCCGCCGAGCACCTCGCCGTCTTCGGTGCAGACCTGCCCGTAGCCGAAATCGCGCGCCTGGCGCTGCGTGCCGCGGTCGCGGCTCATCGCCATCCAGCCCGCGTCGACGATCGCCCAGCCTTTCTCTTCCTGATGGCCGACGACGGTGGTCAGCACCGACAGCGCGATGTCGGACGGTTCGCACACGCCGATGTTGTGCATCACGAGGTCGAACATCACGTACACGCCGGCGCGCACTTCGGTCACGCCGTCGAGCCGTTGCGCCGCCAGCGCGGTGGGCGTCGATCCGATGCTGACGACCGGGCACGGCAAGCCGGCGGCCCGCAGGCGCTCGGCGGCGCGCACGGTGCGGCTGCGCTCCTGTTCGGCGATCGCGACCAGCGCTTCGGGCGTGTCGTATTCGTAGCTGGAGCCCGCATGAGCGAGCACGCCGCCGAGCCGCATGCCGCCGTCGGTCAGCGCGCGGCCGACGGAGATCAGCAGGTCGGCATCGGGCGGGATGCCGGAGCGGTGCCCGTCGACGTCGACCTCGATCCACACGTCGAAACGTTCGCCGTGCTCGCGCCCGAACGCGGCGATCGCGTGCGCGGCCGGCAGGCTGTCGGCGACGATCTTCAGGTCGCAGCCCTGCCGGCGCAGCGCCAGCGCCTGGCCGAGCTTGGCGGGCACCATGCCGACCGCATAGACGATATCGACGATGCCGTCGGCGAAGAATTGCTCGGCTTCCTTGAGCGTGGACACCGTGATGCCCTGCGCGCCCGCCGCGATCTGCGCGTCGACGACTTGCCGGCATTTGGTGGTCTTGACGTGCGGCCGGAACCGCACGCCGAGCGCGTCCAGATGCGCCTGCATGCGTGCGATGTTGCGGTGCATGCGGCCGATATCGATCAATGCGGCCGGGGTGTTGAGGGTGTGAAGGTCCACGATGCGTCCGTTTGCGAAGTTGCCGATACGGACACTGTAGGGGAGGGGAGCAGCGCCGTGTTTAATGCACGGCTAATCTGCCATTAAGTAGAATTTAATCAACGAAGTCCTCCTGGATCGCACCGGATCTCAGGCCTTGCCGCGCCAGGGCGGCGGATCGAGAAACTGCCGCGCGGCGTCGAGAAACACCCGCTGCCGCGCGGAGCGGCCGGTACGCGATGGCACGAGCGCCGTCACCGGCGCGGGCGGCAGGCGCCAGCGGGGCAGCAACCGGACGAGCTTGCCGTTCGCCAGCAGCGGTGCGACGTCCCACTCGGAGCGCTCGACGATGCCGAGCCCGGCCAGCGCCCATTCGGTGATGACGGTGCCGTCGTTGGACGACAGCGCGCCGGTGACGCGGATGACGGTGGACCGCCGCGAATCGCCCTTGGCGCCGCCAACAGGCGAGAAGCGCCAGCGCGGGATGTCCTCGTCGTTCTCGCGCAGGCACAGGCAGTCGTATCGCGCCAGGTCGGACGGATGCTTCAGATCCTTGATGCGACGCGCGTACGCGGGGCTCGCACAGAGGAAGCGCTCGTTGGGCGCGAGCGGATAGCCGATCCACGAAGACGACTTGAGGCTGCCGACATGGACGACCACGTCGGCCCCCGCCGCGCTGGTCAGCGGGCTTTCCGACAGATGGAGCGAGATCTCGAGTTTCGGATGTGCGCGCTGCACGTCGCGCACGATTCGTGCGACATATTTGCGGCCGAAGCCGAGCGGGGCGACGACGCGCAGCGTGCCCTGCACGTCGCCGTGGTCGCCCGCGATGCTGACCGGCAGCGCCTCCACGCGCTCGAGAATGCCCACGGCTTCCTGGTACAGCCGCTGCCCTTCGTCGGTCAGCGCGATGCCTTTCGGTTGCCGCACGGCGAGCCGCGCGTTCAGGCGCGCTTCCATCCGCTGCAGGCGAATCGTGACCGCGGGCGGCGTGAGATCGAGCAGCCGGGCGGCAGCGGCCAACGATCGGGACGTGCCGATCGCGCGGACGAGTCGAAGATCGTCGAGGTCGAGCATTTCACGGCTCTTAATGCAGAGGGTATCCAGCATTAAACCGCACATTCGGTGCCGCCGCCATCGAGGGGGCCGGCGCCCGCCTGCCGCATTCGCCGATATATTGAATCGTCCGATCGATCGTGACGCCCGGCGCCCGCCCGCCTACGCGTGCAGCCCCCAGATCAGCGACCGGTGCGCGGCCACTCCGGCCATCACGCCCGATGCCGATGCGAAGGTTGCGTTGCTCATCGACGTCGACGCATCGCCCGCCGCGAATACGCCGGCGACGCTCGTCTGCTTCGACGCATCGACGCGAACGACGGGGCCGAGCGGCCCTTCGTCGAACGCGCAGCCGAGCTGCCGCGCGAGGTCGCTCGCCATGTCGGTGCGCGCGCCGATGAACAACGCGTCGATCGGCACGACCTGGCCGTCGGCGAGCCGCAGCGCGTCGATACGCGGCGCATCGCCGAGGATCTCGGCGACCGGCGAGCGTTCGATCCGCACCCCGCGCGCGGCGAGCAATGCGGCTTCTTCGTCGTTCGCTTCGACCACGCCCTGCGTGAACCACGTCGTCGGGCCCCAGTCCGGAATCAGGATCGCCTGATGGACCGACAGCGGATGCGTGGCGAGCACGCCGAGCCGCTGGCCGCTTACTTCATAGCCATGGCAGTACGGACAATGCAGCACGCTGATGCCCCAGCGTTCGGCGAGCCCCGGCAGCGCGGGCAGTTCGTCGCGGATGCCGGTGGCGAGAATCAGCCGGTCGGCGCTCGCGCGGCCGCCGTCGGCCAGCGTCACGTGAAAGCGCCCGTCCGCGTCGCGCTCGGCCGTGCGAACCGTGCCGTCGATGCGCCGCACCGTCGGATACGCGTCGAGCTGCGCGCGCGCATCGGCGACGATTTGCGCCGGCGGCTTGCCGTCCTGCCCGAGGAAGCCGTGCGCGTGTTCGGCAAAGCGGTTGCGCGGCCGGCCGGCGTCGATCACGAGCACGCGGCGGCGCGCCCGCGCCAGTTGCATCGCGGCCGACAACCCGGCAAAGCTGCCGCCGATCACGATCACTTCATGATGAGAATGCATGCGTCCGCTCCTTTCTGAACCTGCGTGAATGACCGATGTGCTCCGCTGACGGTCAACTCATGAAACATGAGAAGTTGCATGATAGGGGCGATGGTATCATTCATGCAACTTCAGAAGTTTCGAGAGAGAGGGGAGTTCTACCCGTGAGAACCGACAGCCGTTTGTCGCGCATTCTGCATGCGCTGATCCACATGGACCAGGCCGACGGCCCGCTGACGTCGGAGACGATCGCGACGATGCTGTGCACGAACCCGGTCGTCGTGCGGCGCCTGCTCGGCGGGTTGCGCGATCGCGGGTACGTGCAGTCGGAGAAGGGGCACGGCGGCGGCTGGGCGCTCAGCGTCGCGCTCGACGACATCACGCTGCTCGACGTCTATCGCGCGGTGGGCGAGCCGCCGCTGTTTTCCGATCTCGTGTCCGACGACGCGCCCGAATGTCTGGTCGAACAGGCCGTCAACGCGCATCTGTCGGCGACCCTGAAGGAGGCCGAAGCCTCGCTGCTCGCGCGCTTCGGCGAAGTCACGCTCGGCATGCTGTCGCGTGATTTCGACGCGAAGGCGGCGCGGCCGCGCAAGCCGCGCTGACGCGGCGCAGCACGTCCGCCGTACACGCGTGACGTGCGCGCCGGTGCGATCGAAACCGTCGCGCCGTCATGTTCTGTCCCCCAACTTCTGCCCGGTTCGCCCGCCACAGGGCAAAATACGGGTTTTCCGCACCCGCGAGGGCGCGTTCGAATCACGCGCCGGGCGGCGGCAGTGCGCATGCCGCACGCGGCCGCCCGGTGCCAGGCAAGATCGCTCGCCACGCTGCGAGCCCACAGGAGTCCAGACCCCATGCCCGAATCCAACCTGTCCTTCTTCGGCCGGCTGTCGCTGGCCGTCGGCACGTTCTTCTCCGTGCTCGGCAATCGCGAGTTCGCCGCCGACGTGCTGCGCGTGCGCGATGGCGCCGCGGCGCCGGTCGCGCCCGCCCCGACGCCGGCACCGGCCGCCGCGCCCATCGCCCCCGCGCCCGTGAAGCCGCCGGCGCCCGAGCTGCGCGAAGCGAGCCCGCAGGCCGCGCTGCAGCTGCTCGGCCTGCTGCAGCGCGATGCGCGCTTCATCGATTTCGTCGAGGAAGACATCGCCGGCTACGCGGACGCCGACATCGGCGCGGCCGCGCGCCTCGTGCACGACGGCTGCCGCGCCGCGCTGCGCGAGCACTTCACGATCGTGCCCGTGCGCGACGAAGCCGAAGGCAGCCGCGTGACGCTGCCGGCCGGCTTCGACGCGACGGCCGTGCGCGTGACCGGCAACGTGGTCGGTTCCGCGCCGTTCACGGGCACGGTCAGCCATCGCGGCTGGCGTGTCGCAGACGTGCGCCTGCCGAAGCTGACGGGCAGCCACGACGCATCGGTCATCGCACCGGCGGAGGTGGAACTGTGAGCGATCCGCGCTATTCGATCGGTATCGACCTCGGGACGACCCATTGCGCGCTGTCGTACGTTGACAGCAGCACGAGCGACGGCGAGAAGATCACGCAGCAGGTGCTGCCGATCGCGCAACTCACTGCACCCGGCGCGCTGGAATCGCGCGACCTGCTGCCGTCGTTTCTCTACTTGCCGCACGAAAGCGAGCTGACGCAGGGCGACCTGACGCTGCCGTGGACGGCCTCGCGCACCTTTGCGGTCGGCGAGATGGCGCGCACGCGCGGCGCCGGCACGCCGATCCGCCTCGTGTCGAGCGCGAAGAGCTGGCTGTGCCACCCGGGCGTCGATCGCCGCGCGGCGATCCTGCCGAGCGATGCGCCGCCGGAAGTGACGCGCGTGTCGCCGCTGGAAAGCTCGATCCGCTATCTGACGCACCTGCGCGAAGCGTGGGACCACGCGCATCCCGACGCACCGTTCGCCGACCAGGACGTGACGGTGACGATCCCCGCGTCGTTCGATCCGGCCGCGCGCGAGCTCACGGCCGAGGCGGCGCGCGCCGCCGGCTACTCGCGGATGACGCTGCTCGAGGAACCGCAGGCCGCACTGTATAGCTGGATCCAGAAGAGCGAAGGCGGCTGGCGCAAGCAGGTGCAGGTTGGCGACCTGATCCTGTGCGTGGACGTCGGCGGCGGCACGACCGACCTGTCGCTGATCGCGGTGGTCGAGCGCGACGGCAATCTCGAACTGCATCGCGTGGCCGTGGGCGAGCACATCCTGCTCGGCGGCGACAACATGGACCTCGCGCTCGCGCACGTGGTCGCGCGCAAGCTCGCGCAGCAGGGCACGCAGGCCGATCCGTGGCAACTGCGCGCGCTGACCTACGCGTGCCGCTCGGCCAAGGAAACGCTGCTGTCCGATCCGAGCGCCGACGCGGTGCCGCTCGTCGTGCCGAGCCGCGGCTCGAAGCTGATCGGCGGCTCGATCCGCACCGAACTGACGCGCGCGGAACTGACGCAGACGATCCTCGAAGGCTTCTTCCCGCAGGTCGATGCGGCCGCGCGCCCGGTGAGCCGCGCGCGTGTCGGCCTGACGCAGCTCGGCCTGCCGTATGCGCAGGACGCCGGCATCACGCGCCATCTCGCGGCGTTCCTCGGCCGCCAGGTCGCGGCGCTCGACACGCTCGAAGGCGTGCAGCGCACGCTGCCGCAGGGCGCGACGTTCCTGCATCCGACCGCCGTGCTGTTCAACGGCGGCGTGTTCAAGTCGACGCTGCTCACGCAGCGCGTGCTCGACACGCTCAACGGCTGGCTCGCCGCCGAAGGCGCGCCGCCCGCGCGCCTGCTCGAAGGCGCGGATCTCGATCTCGCGGTCGCGCGAGGCGCGGCGTACTACGGCTACGTGAAGCGCGGCCGCGGCGTGCGCATTCGCGGCGGCACGGCGCGTGCGTACTACGTCGCGATCGAATCGGCGATGCCCGCGGTGCCGGGGCTGGAGCCGCCGGTGCAGGCGCTGTGCGTCGCGCCGTTCGGGATGGAGGAAGGCTCGGACGCGGCGCTGCCGCCGCAGGAGTTCGGCCTCGTCGTCGGCGAACCGGTGCAGTTCCGCTTCTTCGGCTCGTCGGTGCGGCGCCAGGACCAGGTCGGCACGCTACTCGACTACTGGTCGCCGGAAGAGCTGCAGGAGCTGGAGGAAATCCAGGCGACGCTGCCCGCCGAAGGGCGCACCGTCGGCGAAGTCGTGCCGGTGAAGCTGCATGCGCGCGTGACCGAAGCCGGCACGCTCGAACTCGAGGCGATCCCGAGCGGCACGAACGAGCGCTGGAAGGTCGAGTTCGACGTGCGCGGCGCCGCCTGAGCGCGATGAAGCGTTATACGGTCGGCATCGACCTCGGTACGAGCAATACGGTCGTCGCGTACGTCGAGGCCGGTTCCGACGCGATCCGCGTGTTCGACGTCGAGCAACTGGTCGGGCCCGGCGCGATGGCCGCGCAGCCGCTGCTGCCGTCGGTGCGCTATCACCCGGCGGCGGGCGAGCTGCCGCCGGATGCGTTGCGACTGCCGTGGGCGGCCGATCCGAAGGCCAACACGAAAGCGGACGCGGCCGACGCGCCGCCGGCCGTGATCGGCCGCTACGCGCGCACGCTCGGCGCGCAGGTGCCGGGCCGGCTCGTGTCGAGCGCGAAGAGCTGGCTGTCGCATGCCGCGGTCGATCGGCTCGCGGCGATCCTGCCGTGGGGCGCGGCTGACGGCGTCGACAAGGTGTCGCCGGTCGACGCGAGCGCGAGTTATCTCGCGCACGTGCGCGACGCATGGGACGCGCATTTTCCCGATGCGCCGCTCGCGCGGCAGGACGTGATCCTGACGGTGCCCGCGTCGTTCGACGACGGCGCGCGCGCGTTGACGGTCGAGGCCGCGAAACGCGCGAAGCTGCCGGCGCTGCGCTTGCTCGAAGAGCCGCAAGCCGCGTTCTACGACTGGCTGTATGGGCAACGCGACACGTTGCGCGAGGCGTTCGCCCATGCACGGCGCGTGCTGATCTGCGACGTGGGCGGCGGCACGACCGACCTCACGCTCGTCGACGTCGCGCCGGGCGACGACGGCGAGCCGACCTTTACGCGCGTCGGCGTCGGCAACCACCTGATGCTTGGCGGCGACAACATGGATCTCGCGCTCGCGCGCCTCGTCGAGACGCGGCTGACCGAGCCCGGCACGCGGCTGTCGGCCGCGAGCCTGTCGCAACTCGTCGAGCGCTGCCGCGGGGCGAAGGAGCGGTTGCTCGGCGACGACGCACCCGCGTCCGTCACCGTCACGCTGCTCGGCGCGGGCAGCAAGCTGGTGGGCGGCGCGCGCTCGGCCGAGCTGACCCGGCAGGAAGTCGAGCAGATCGTCGTCGACGGGTTCTTTCCGCAGGTCGACGCCGACGAATTGCCGCGCCGGGCGCGCGCGGCGATCGTCGAATTCGGCTTGCCGTATGCGAGCGACGCGGCCATTACGCGCCACGTCGCCGCGTTCCTGAAGCGTCATGCGGAAGGCCCGCTGCCCGACGCGCTGCTGCTCAACGGCGGCGTGTTCCGCGCGGATGCGCTCGCCGGCCGTCTCGCGCAGACGCTCGGCGCGTGGCGTGGCGCGCCGCTCGACGTGCTGCACAACGCGCACCCGGACGTGGCCGTCGCGCGCGGCGCGGTGGCCTACGGGCTCGCGCGCGCCGGGCATGCGCCGCGCATCGGCGGCGGCTCCGCGCGCAGCTATTTCCTCGTGCTCGACGATGGCGCCGATGGCGCGGCCGCACGCGGCGTCTGCCTGCTGCCGCGCGGCGCGGAAGAGGGCCGCGAGATCCGGCTCGACGATCGCACGTTCGCGCTGCAGCTTGGGCAGCCAGTGCGCTTCCACCTCGTATCGACCGTGGCCGACACGAAGTATCGACCCGGCGATCTCGTCGATCTCGACGGTGGTGACTTCGTGCGGCTGCCGCCGATCGCGACGGTCGTCGACGCGAAGGCGGGCGGCGACGCGCGCGAAACGCCGGTGACGCTCACCGCGTCGCTGACCGAGGTCGGCACGCTCGAAATGCACTGCATCGCGATCGATGATTCGTCGCGACGCTGGCGGCTCGAATTCCAGTTGCGCGGCGATGCACCGGTGCACGGCGACGCTGCCGCGCCCACGCGGCATCCAAGGCTCGACCAGGCGATCGAGCTGATCGAGCGCTCGTTCGGCAGCAAGGCCGCGGGCGTGACGCCGAAAGACACGCGCCGGTTGCGCGCGCAACTCGAGCAGGTGCTCGGCGCGCGCGAAGAGTGGGACGTCGCGCTCGCACGCGAACTGTTCGACGCATTGCTCGCGCGGGCGCGGCGGCGGCGCCGCTCGGCCGATCACGAGCGCGCGTGGCTGAATCTCGCCGGGTATTGCCTGCGTCCGGGTTTCGGCCATCCGCTCGACGCGTGGCGCATCGAGCAACTGTGGCCGCTGTTCGACGACGGCATTCAATACGTGACCGACGCGCAGGTGTGGTCCGAGTGGTGGACGCTGTGGCGGCGCGTGGCCGGCGGGCTCGACGACGATGCGCAGACGCAGGTGCGCGATGCGATCGCGTTCCTCGAACCGTCCGACGACAAGCGGCGCAAGCTGCCGTTCGATCCAGCCAAGGTCGGGCCGGCCGACATGACGCGGTTGTCCGCGTCGCTCGAACGGCTGCCGGTCGAGCGCAAGGTCGAACTGGCCGAGCGCCTGATCGCGCAATTGCAGAAGCCGGCCGAACGCACGCTGTGCGCGTGGGCGCTCGGGCGGATCGGCGCGCGCCGGCCGTTCTACGGCAGCGCGCACGGCGTCGTACCGGCGGAAATCGTCATCGGCTGGCTCGATGCGCTGTTCGCGCTCGACTGGAAGCAGGTCGAGCCGGCTGCGTTCGCGGCTGCGCAGATTGCGCGGATGACGGGCGACCGCTCGCGCGATCTGCCGGACGACACGCGCGAGGCGGTGATCAAGCGCCTGTCGGCCGCGAATGCATCGACGGCATGGATCGACATGGTGCGTGAAGCGATCGCGTTCGACGAAGCCGATACGGTGCGCGTGTTCGGCGAAACGCTGCCGGCCGGGTTGAAGCTGCTGGGCGATTGATGGCAGTACAGGATGTTTCGATCTCGTTGGAAGGTCGAAGCATCCGGTCGCGGTCGCGCCAACCATGGCGCGACCGCGACGCCCGTTCCATTCAGGCGTGCGATACCGACGCTGCTTCGCGTCGTTTTTCCATTGATTCGAATTTCGCGCCATCCTGCGCCGCCGCCGAACGCCGTGCGAGATGAATTCCCGCGAGCATGCAGCGCACCGACCGTTGACGCGCAAGGCGCGACACGGGCCGGTTCCGCGCCACGTTCCTGCGTGCGGTCAGGCGCTGGGCGCCGGCTCCGGAAACACCGGCTCACCAAGCGTCAGCATCAACCGGTTCGCCCACGCGAAGATCGCGATCGCGTGCGACAGGTCGAGAATTTCCTCATGCGGGAGCCCTTCGGCTTCGAGCGCGGCGATGTCGTTCTCGTCGATCGCGTCGGGCCGTTCGGACAGCGCGATCGCATAGCGGACGATCGCGCGTTCGCGTGCCGTGGTGCCGGCCGTCGCCGGGTCGTCGAACACCTGTTCGATCGCATCGGTGCGTTTCGCGAGTTGCGCGAAGCGCTGCGCATGCACCGACGCGCAATACACGCAGCCGTTCACGCGCGATACCGCCGTGCTCGCCAGTTCGCGCTCCGCGCGCGACAGCCCGCCTGGGCCGTACATGATCGCATTGAACACGCCCGAGCGCTGCCGCAGGATGTCGGGCAGGTGGACGAGCAGCAGGTAATAGTCGGACGTCTTCGCTTGCGGGTGGCTCGCTTCGAGCACCGCGAGTTGATCGGGCGTCGCCGCATCGAGCGAGACCGTGTCGAGCCACGCGCGCCAGCCGAGCGTGTCGGAGGTGAAGCCGTGGGTGGCAGTCGTCATGCGGCCTCCTTTGCGGCGCGTGCCTGAAGCGCCCGCGCGGCCGCGGCGACGCGCAATTGATACGCGACGAACGCGACGAGCTGCGACAGCGCGACGATCGCGGGCGTCGTGAGCCCGGCCGACTTCAACGTGTCGAGATCGGATGCGCGCGCGTCGACCGGCGCGTGCGTCAGGCGCTTCGCGTGCAGCAGGATCGCGCCGAGGCGGCGAGGCAGCGCGTCGAACGCGTCGGCATCTGCGTGCTCGATGTCGTCGAGCGTGCCGCCTGCGTCGAGCAGCCGGGCGCGATAGATGTCGGCCAGCGCGTGCGCATTCGACTGCCACGCGACATACCGTGCCGCATGCAGCCGCTCGATCAGCGAAAGATCGGGTAGCGCGGGATCGAACAGCGCGGCTTCGCTCAGTTGCGTATGCAACAGCACCTTGTCGCGCGCGCGGCGCAGCGCGGCGACGGCGTCGCCGGCGCGCAGGCCGGCTGCCGCGTCGATCGTGTCCGGCCCGGCGGCCGGCGTGATGGAGTCAGTCATCGTTTCGGTTTCCCTTCGTCGTCAAAGTGATCGATGGCGTCGGCGTCGCGCCATTCGTCGCCTTGCAGTTCGGCATTCGCGTACGCGACGAGCGCATCGTAGTGGCGGTCGCGATCGGCATCGAACAGCCGGCTCGCAATGCCGCGCGCGAGCCGCTGCGCGCCCGCGCTGATCGCCGGGATATCGCCGGACAGCTTGCCTTGGCTCAGGCTCGCCGCATGGTTGAAGCAATGGATGCGCGTGACGGCCGGGCACGCGCCGCGCTCGCGTTCCTGGAACGCGAACGCGGGGCCGAGATCGGGCGACTCGGCGAGCTCGTCGAGCCACAGCGCCGGTTCCGGCCGATACCGATCCTTCCAGCGCCGCACGTGCGCGCCGAACGACGCGAATTCCTCGCGCGTCGTCCAGTCCGAATGAAAGCCCGTCGCGAAGATCAGGAAGTCGACCGTGTAGCGTCCGCGCGGCGTCGTCAGTTCGAGGCCGTCCGCGTGGTCGGCGAGCATTTCGATCGGGCTGCCCGCATGGAAATGCGCATGGTCGTGGCGCGAGACGCGCAGCACGCTGTCGCGCGGCGGTGGCGTCTGCGACGTCAGCGCGTAGTGCATGAAACGCCACTTCGTCGCATCGTCGAGATCGGCGTAGCCGTGCACGAGGCCCGGGCTGCCGATGCCGGTCAGCTTGTTGATGCGCGGAATGTCCGCGCGACGGAAGAACAGGTCGACGCGCGCGGCGCCCGCTTCGAGCGCGGTGCCCGCGTTGTCGAACGCGGACGCGCCCGCGCCGACCACGCCGACGCGCTTGCCCGCGAGCGCGGCGAAATCGATCGGCTCGGATGAATGAGCCCAGCGCGCGCGCGGCGCGCGCCGCGCGACGGGCGGCACGTACGGGCCGCCGAGGCCGTCGCGGCCGGTCGCGAGCACGACGTGCCGCGCGAGCAGCGTGTGCGCTTCGCCGTTGCCGCGCACGTCGAGCGCGAGCAGCCCGTCGTCGCGCGGGCGCAGCGCGACGAGCGTCGTGTCGTTGCGCACCGGCAGGTCGAGCACGCGCCGATACCAGCGCAGGTAGTCCATCCATTGCGGGCGCGGAATCTTGTACAGCGCGTCCCACGCGTCGCGGCCGTATTGCGCTTCGAACCACGCGCGGAACGTCAGCGCGGGCAGGCCGAGTGCGGGGCCCGCAAGCTGCTTCGGCGAACGCAGCGTCTCCATCCGCGCGAACGTGACCCACGGGCCTTCGTAGCCGGCCGGCGCGCGGTCGATCACGCACTGGTTGTCGATGCCGAGCAGGCGCAGCTCGGCCGACGCCGCGAGCCCGGCCATGCCGCCGCCGACGATCGCGACGTCGAGCACGCGCGCGCCGTCCGCTTCGCGCGGCGGCACCCACGACGGCGCGGGCAGGTCGAGCCAGCGCAGGTCCTGCGCGAGGCGCGCCTCGAGTGCGTCGAGCGGGGGCGTCATGCGGCCTCCGGGCGCACGCGGCGGGTACGTGCCGGGCGAGGCGCGCGCGTCGCGCGGTCGGCCTGCAGCCGGTCGCCGCGCAGCAGCGCATCGTGCGCGGCGGCATCGTGAAAGGTCACGTCGTCGAGCAGCGCGCGCGTCGTGCGATGCAGCGCGTCGAGCAGCGCATCGACGGCCGCCGTGCGCGCCTTGCCGGCCGGCGTCGCGACGCCGAACGCGAACGGGATGTCGACGTCGAGCGCGCGCGCGACGACACCGTCCACCGGCAGCGCGACGCCCGTGGCCGGATCGACGATGCCGACCCCGATGCCCGCGCGCGCGGCCATCACCGCATTCAGCGACGCGTTGGTTTCGATGAACACGTGCGCATCGACACGCGCGGCCGCGAACGCCGCGTCGATCCGCTGGCGCAGCCGGTGCCGGTTCGCGACCGTCACGATGCGGCGCCGCGCGAGGTCGCGCAGCGCGATGCGCGGTTTCGCCGCGAGCGGATCGTCGGCCGGCAGCACGGCGACGCACGGCGTTTGTGCGATCCAGTGCACGTCGAGCCCGGCATGCGCCATCGGCAGCGTGACGACGCCGACATCGGCCGTGCCGGCCAGCACCTCGTGCACGACGTGCTCGGCCGATTCGCTGCGCAACTGATAGTGCGGCGCATGCGCGTCGTCGGGCAGCGCGGCGAGCGCGGCCGGCACGAGCGTGGCCGCGAGCGACGGCGTGGCCGCGATGCGAACGGGTTCGGCCGTTTCGTCGCCGAGTGCGCGTGCGCGCGCCTCGATCGCGCGCAGGCCGACCAGCGAGCGCTCGACTTCCTCGTACAGCAGGAACGCGCGCCGCGTCGGCGTGACGCGCGGGCCGTGCCGGTCGAACAGCGCGTAGCCGAGATCGGCTTCGAGTTCCTGGATCTGCCGCGTGACGGCCGGCTGCGAGCGGCCGAGCAGCTCGCCCGCGCCGGTGACGCTGCCGGCCGACATGACCGCGGAAAAGGCTTCGAGTTGATGCAACTCCATGACGCGTTCCGATGATGCGATTTGCGCATTGTAGGAGTGCGAGCATGCACGATTCATATAATGATTTTTGCTATCGACAGCGGGAAAACTGCGAAGGGCGTAACGGCCGCGGCGGCCCGTCGTGCGTGCAGTCGCACCGGTCGTGCACGGTGCGCCGAACGAAACGCCCATCGAATCAATACGATGCGATGCATGCCGGCATGTCGATCGATGCGGCGGGTATCGGCGGCCGTTCGCGCTCGTCATCGGCTTCGCGCCGCATGCGATATCGATATGCGCAAAACTTCGTTGGATCGTCCTGAACCGGATGGTTACATGCCCTCACTCTTTTCGATTGACGGAAGCTGGGGGACGCATGAAGGTTTCGGGGAACGACGCGCGCGGCGCATGGCGGCGCGTGCTGGGCACGGTGGCGGCGCTCGCCGCCGCATGGGGCTTGTCGGCCGGCGGCGCGCTCGCGGCCGGCGTGTCGGGCGAGCCGGTGGTGATCGGCGTGAGCGGGCCGCTGACGGGCCAGGACGCGCAATACGGCGAGCAGTGGAAGCGCGGCTTCGATCTCGCGCTCGACGAGATCAACGGCAGCGGCGGCATTCACGGCCGGCCGCTCGCGATCGACTTCCAGGACAGCCGCAGCGATCCGCGCCAGGCGGTGGCGATCGCGCAGAAGTTCGTCGCCGATCCGCGCATCGCGATCGAGCTCGGCGATTTCTCGAGCGCGACGTCGATGGCCGCATCGCCGATCTACCAGCGCGGGCAACTGGTGCAGTTCGGCTTCACGAATTCGCATCCGGATTTCACGAAGGGCGGCGATTATCTGTGGAGCACTGCGCTGAGCCAGGCCGAGGAGCAGCCGCTGCTCGCCCGCTACGCGGTGAAGGAACTCGGCTTCAAGCGGATCGCGGTGCTGTACCTGAACACCGACTGGGGCCGCACCAGCAAGGACATCTTCGCGAAGGCGGTGACGGGGCTCGGCGCGCAGGTCGTCGCGGCCGAAGGCTACCAGCCGGCGGAGAAGGATTTCCGCTCGACGCTCGTGCGGATCGGCGCATCGAAGCCCGATTCGATCGTGCTGATTTCCTACTACGCGGACGGCGCGCAGATCGTGCGCCAGGCACGCACGTCGGGCGTCGCGCTGCCGATCGCGGCGGTCGGCTCCGTGTATTCGCCGAAGTTCCTCGAACTGGGCGGCACGGCCGTCGAAGGCGTCTATACGGAATCGAACTTCTTCCCGGCCGAGCCGCGCCCCGAGGTGCAGGCGTTCGTGCAGCGCTATCGCGCGAAATTCCACGCCGATCCCGATTCGTTCGTCGCGCGGGCGTACGATGCGCTGATCCTGTCGGCGGAAGTGCTGCGCCGCTACGGCACGACGCGCCAGGCCGCGCACGACGGCTTCGCGAAGATCAGCGACGTGCCGAGCGTGATCTTCGGCAAGGTGCGTTTCGATCCGCAGACGCGCCGCGTCGCGGGCGCGCGCACTGTGTACCTGGTCGTGAAGCAGGGGCAGTGGGCGCTGTGGGATGGCGCGAAGCCGCAGCTCGCGGCGCGCTGAACCCGACATGAACCGCCTGCACCTGACGGACGCATCGTGATGGCTTCCTGGCTCGACTACACGCTCAACGGCCTCATCGTCGGCAACATCTACGCGTTGCTCGCGGTCGGGCTCGCGCTGATCTTCGGCGTGTCGCACCTGATCAACTTCGCGCACGGCTCGGTGTACATGGTCGGCGCGTTCATCGGCTGGCTGTGCCTGACGCGCTTCGGGCTGCCGCTGCCGGTCGCGCTCGCGGCGGTCGTCGTCGGCTGCGGTGCGCTCGGCATCGCGATCGAGCGGATCGGGCTGCGGCCGCTGCGCCATGCCGCGCGCATCGCGCCGCTGCTCGCGACGATCGGCATCAGCTTCATCCTCGATCAGCTTGCGCAGCTCGCGTTCGGCGCGGACCCGCGCGCGGTGCCGACGCCGCTGCCCGACTGGCACCTGCGGATCGCCGGCGCGACGCTCGGCTCGCTCGACCTGCTGATCGCGGGCATCGGCATCGCGGCGGCCGCGCTGCTGTACGGCTTCCTGCGCTTCACGCGGCTCGGCTGGGCCGTGCGCGCGACCGCGCAGGATCGCGACGCGGCGTTGCAGATGGGCGTCGACGTCGATCGCGTGAACCAGACCGTATTCGCGATCGCGTGCGCACTCGGCGGCGTGAGCGGGCTGCTGGTCGGCATGTACTACAACAGCATCGATCCGGCGATGGGCTTTCAGGCGACGCTGAAGGGCGTGGTTGCGCTGCTGATCGGCGGGCTCGGCAACGTGCCCGGCGCGATCGCCGGCAGCTTGCTGCTCGGTCTCGTCGAAAGCTACGGCGTCGCGCTGTTCGGCACCAGCTACCGCGACCTGTTTGCGTTCGGGCTGCTGATCGTGTTCCTCGTGTGGCGGCCGAACGGCTTGTTCAGCGCGAACCGCGCATTGCCGCCCGAGCCGATGACGGGCACCTTCCTCGCCGCCGCGAAAGCCGTGCGCGTGCCGCGCCCCGTACTCGTCGCGCTGATCGCGGCGGCGGCCGTGCTGCCGTGGCTCGGTGCATCGCCTTACGTGCTGCAGACGCTGACCAACGCGTGGCTGTACGGGCTGCTCGCGCTGAGCCTCACGCTCGTCGCGGGCACGGTCGGGCAGATCTCGCTTGGGGCTGCCGCGCTGCTCGTGATCGGTGCGTATGCGTCGGCGCTGCTGTCGTCGGATCTCGGCTGGTCGCCGGCCGTGACGATTCCGTGCGCGGGTGTGATCACCGCCGTGCTCGGCACGCTGCTCGTCTATCCGGCGTTCCGGCTGCGTGGGCATTACGTGTCGATCGCGACGCTCGGCATCGGCGAAGTGGTGAGCCTCGTGATCCTGAACTGGGATGGCCTCACGCGCGGCCCGCTCGGCATCACCGGCATCGCGCCGTTGCCGTGGGCGACGACCGCGCGCGCCGCGTACTGGTTCACGTTCGCGGTGCTCGTCGTGTTCGCGCTCGTGCAGGTGCGGCTGCTGCGCTCGCACCTGGGCCGCACGCTGCGCGCGGTGCGCGAGGACGACGTCGCCGCGCGCGCGCACGGCATCGCGCCGAACCGCTACAAGGCGATCGCATTCGCGGTCGGCGGCGTCGCGGCGGGCGTGAGCGGCGGGATCGCCGCGCATCTGTACAGCTACATCAATCACCAGACCTTCGACTCGCAGGTGTCGATCCTCGCGCTGACGATGGTGATCCTCGGCGGGCTCGGCAACGTGCTCGGCGGTATCGTCGGCGCGATCGCGCTGATCGGGCTGCCCGAGCTGTTCCGCTGGGCGGCCGATTACCGGATGCTGATCTACGGCCTCGTGCTGCTGCTGCTCGTTCGTTTCCGGCCACAGGGCCTGCTCGGCACGGTGTGAGGAGGAATGCGATGATGACGACTCGACCCCTGCTCGACGTGCAGGGCCTGACGCGCCGCTTCGACGGCGTGACCGCGCTCGACGGCGCGAGCCTGACGCTCGCCGACGGCGAACTGCTCAGCGTGATCGGCCCGAACGGCGCGGGCAAATCGACGCTGTTCAACCTGATCGCGGGCGCCGACCGGCCCGATGCCGGCCGCGTGACGTTCGACGGCCGCGACATCACCGGCACCGCGCCCGAACGGCTCGCGGCGCTCGGCATCGCGCGCACGTTCCAGCACGGCCGTGTATTCGGCAACCTGAGCGTGCTCGACAACGTGCTGATCGGCGCACATGCGCGGCTGCGTGCGGCGCGGCCGGGCTGGCCGGCGCTCGGCGCGGCGGCCGAAGTGCTGCGCGCGCTCGTGCGGCCCGCGTCGGTGCGGCGCGAGGAAGCCGCTTTGCGTGAAGAAGCGCGCGACATCATTGCCGGCTTCGGCGAACGGCTTACGCCGCGCATCGATCATCCGGCGCACAGCCTGTCGTACGCGAACCGGCGGCGCGTGGAGATCGGTCGCGCGCTCGCGCTGCATCCGCGCCTGCTATTGCTCGACGAGCCGACGGCCGGGATGAACGAGACGGAGACGGCCGAGATGCTCCAACTGATCCAGTCGCTGAAGGCACGCGGACTGACGATCCTGCTGATCGAGCACAAGCTCGAACTCGTGATGCGCGTGTCCGACCGCGTGATGGTGCTCGATAACGGCGTGAAGATCGCCGAAGGCGCGCCGCGCGACGTGCGGCACGATTCGCGCGTGATCGAGGCCTATCTCGGTCGCCGCCACGCGGGCGGTGCGCCGGCGGACCATACCACGCAGGCGGCCGCATGACCGTGCAATCTTCCGTGCCTGATACGACCATGACCGACGCGCTGCTGAAACTCGAACACCTCGACACGTTCTACGGGCCCGTGCAGGTGCACTTCGACGTGAACTTCGAAGTCGCCCGTGGGCAGATCGTCAGCCTGCTCGGCGGCAACGCGAGCGGCAAGTCGACGACGATGAAGCTGATTCTCGGGCTGATGCGTCCGCGCCGCGGCGTCGTGCGTTTCGACGGCGACGACGTGACCGCGCTCGCGACGCCGCAGCGCGTGCGGCGCGGGATCGCGGCCGTGCCCGAAGCGCGGCGGCTGTTCGGCGACATGAGCGTGCGCGAGAACCTGTTGATGGGCGCGTACACGCGCGGCGATCGCGCGGCGGTGGCCGAGGACTATGAGCGCGTGCTGGACCTGTTTCCGCGTGTGCGAGAACGATTGACGCAACGTGCGGGCACGTTGTCGGGCGGCGAGCAACAGATGCTTGCGATGGCGCGCGCACTGATGGCGCGGCCGAAACTGATCTGCATGGACGAGCCGACGATGGGGCTGTCGCCGCTCTACGTCGACAAGGTGCTCGAACTGATCGACGCGATCAACACGCAAGGGGTGACGGTGTTCATGGTCGAGCAGAACGCGAGCCTCGCGCTGGAAATCGCGCACTACGGGTACGTGCTGCAGACGGGGCGGGTGGTGCTGGAAGGGCCCGCGAAAACGCTGCTCGACGACGAGCGCGTGCGCGATGCGTATCTCGGTGGGGAGGCGGTGGCGGCGTAGGGCGTTTCACCGCCCGGCATTCGGCGGGTTCGCGTCGTCGACCTTGCCTTGCAGCCGTCGGTCGGGTTCTGTCCGATGCAAGTGAACCGCGTAGGTATCCCAAGGGAGTTCGATATGCTGTGCCGAGAGCGCGGCCGCCTGAATCATCAGTCTGCCCGCTTCGCCGCGATGATAGCCGCCGTGCGTGACGACATGGGTCAGCATCTCTTCGCGCATGAGCCGCCCAGAAAAATCGTCACCGATACCGAAATTCACGGTAGATTGACGATCTCCTGATCTCGAACGCCACGGGGTTGCCGCGCCATGTTGACCTATTCCATCCAGAGAGTCGGCTACGATTTCAATCAGCTCGATCAGCAGGGCGCGACCGACTACGCGTCGTTCGTTCATGCGTTCGAGGCGTTTCCTTGGGCGGCCCAGCACATCGAATGGAACGAGACGCAGGACGGCCCGCTACCGGCGCTCGTGTTGCAGCATGCCGACGATCAGCGCGAGCTGTGGGTGACGGCATTGACGGATGCGCATTCGGACGGCTTCCAGCTGAATGCGGTGTCCATGCGGATGAAGAAGGGGCTCTTCGGCATCGGCAAGGGCAAGCTGGAGCAGCACGTCGAGACGATCGACGTGAGGAAGCGCGTGGACGTCGATACGTTGTGCCGGTTGTTCTGCGACCGCCAGTATGACGAACTGGACCAACTGGTGGCGCGGCATGCGCGGCGAAACGCCGACGACGGTCGGGACAGCGACGGCTGAACGCGTGTCGCCCGGTGGCGTTCAACGGAGCGTGCCTGCGCCGGATGCCGTTGCCTAAGTGTCGCTTGCGTGCGCCGTCACCGCACGCGGAAACGTCAACACCACCGCGAACCCGCCCGCCTCGGGAAACGCGAACCCCACGCGCCCGCCGTGCGCCTTCATCACTTCCTGCACGATCGCGAGCCCGAGGCCGGACCCCGTGCGCCGCTCGCTGCCGTCCGGCGCGATCCGCACGAACGGCTGCAACGCCGCGTCCCAGTGCTCGCGCGGTATCCCGCGCCCGTTGTCGGTGACGGTCAGCGTCACCGCCTGATCCGCGTTACCCATGGTCGCGACCGACACGACGATGTCGTCCGCATGGCCGTGCAGCAGTGCGTTGTGCAGCACGTTCGACAGCGCTTCCTGAAGACTGATCGCGTCGCCGTCGATCCACGCATGCGGCGCGTCGCTCGCGAACGCAACCGCCACGTCGCGTTCGCCGGCGAGCGGAATCGTGCGGCCCAGCACTTCTTTCGCGAGCGCGACGAGGTCGACCGGTTGCAGCGGCACGGCCTCGGTGCGATGAATCACCATCGCGTGATTGAGCAACTGCCCGGTGAGCCGGCCGACGTCCGACGAGGTCGCACGCAGCGCATCGAGCCGTGCCGCGTGACGCGCGGGATCGGATTCGCCGTCGAGCAGCTCGATCTGCGCGTCGAGCCGCGCGAGCGGCGTGCGCATCTGGTGCGCGGCGTCGGCGATGAAGCGCTGCATCGCGTTGATCCGCTCGGCGAGCCGCCGCATCAACCCGTTGATCGACCCGATGATCGCGTCGATCTCGCTCGGCGTATCGACGGCCACCGGCCGCAGGTCGGCCGGGTCGCGTGCGGCGATGATCGCGCCGATCCGCGCGAGCGGGCGCAGGCCGCGCCGGATCGCGAGGCCGCTCGCACCGATCGCGAGCACGCTCATCAGCAGGATCAGCGTCCATACCTTGATGCTCATGTCGTTCGTCAGTTGCTGGCGCGCATTGGTGGTCTGGGCAACCGTCACGAGCGCCCAGCCCGGCGTGCTTTCCTCCGGCATGTAGCGTGCGATCGTCGCGGTGCGGACCTGGTGCCCCTGGTAGACGGCGTTCGCGAACGCGGGGCCCTGCTTCGCGGCGGCGAGTGTCGCGGGGCTCGCGAGATCGTGATAGCCGGCCACGACGACGCCGCGCGAATCGACCACCTTGTAGTAGACGAGGTCGTAGCGCGACAGCGTCGACAGCGCGGCGACCGGCGGATTCAGCGCGAGCACGCCGCCTTGCACGTAGAGGTTTTCCGCGACCTGGATCGACGCGCCCGCCAGCAACTGGTCGTACGCGCGTTCGGCCGCGACGCCCGCGTAGTAGCGCGCGATCGCAGCGAGCGCGAGCGCGCCGGTCGCGACGACGAGCGCGATGAACAGCAGCGTGCGCCCGAACAGCGTCCTCGGGAACCAGTCAGTGCGCGGCAATCTGATACCCCATCCCGCGTGCGGTGCGGATCTCGACCGAGCTGCCCTGCAGCTTCCTGCGCACGCGCGTCACGTATTGCTCGACCGCGTTCGCCGTGGGCTCGTTGCCGAAGCTGAACAACTGGTTCAGCAGTTCTTCCTTCGAGAAGATGCGCTGCGGACGGCTCGCGAGGATTTCGAGCAGCGCGAATTCCTGGCGCGACAGCGACAGCGGCTGGCCGTCGAGTTCCGCGAGACGGCTGCTGCGGTCGATCACGAGGCCGCCGAGCGTCAGCACGTCGTTCGCGTGGCCGCTGTTGCGGCGCAAGAGCGCCTGCACGCGCGCGTCGAGCTCGCGGTAGTCGAACGGCTTCACGAGGTAGTCGTCGGCGCCGAGGCCGAGGCCGCTCACGCGGTCGTCGATCGCCGAGCGCGCGGTGACGAGCAGCACGGGCGTCGTGCTGCCGGCCGCGCGCAGGTTGCGCAGCACCGTGAAGCCGTCCATGCCGGGCAGGTTCGCATCGAGCACGACGAGATCGAAGCGCTCGACGCGCAGCAGCCCGTTCGCGGTCGAGCCGTCGGTTTCGAGATCGACGGCATGGCCGAGCCGCGTGAGACGGCTGCGGATCGCCGCGCCGATTTCGGCATCGTCCTCCACGACGAGAATGCGCATGGTGCCGTTTGCAGGTAGGTGGATTAGGGGTTTTCCCGGGGACGGGATGTCAGCATTTTCTCAGACTCGCCCGATAACCTGTGTCGAGCCGGAAGCAGGATGCAAGGACGGCATTAATACCAGAAATATTCAAGGAGACGGCAACATGCAGCATGTCACGGGCACGACGAACGCGCGCCGCCGCGCCACGCCGGCCGGCGCGTCGCCGCTGGCCGTCCGCCGCGCGGCGGTGCGCGCATGACGACGTCGCCGCGCCGCCGCGCGTTGATCGCCGCCGGCCTCGGCGTGCTGGGCGCGCTCGGGGCCCCGGCGCTCGTGCGCGCGAAACCGCGCACGGTGCGGATCTCGAAAGGCTATGGCGTGCTGTACCTGCCGCTGCTCGTGATGGAGAAGCAGCGGCTGTTCGAGCGGCATGCGGCGCGCCACGGCGTGCGCGACGTCGCGGTCGAATGGGTGCTGCTCGACGGCGGCAATTCCGTCAACGACGCGATGATGGCCGGCACGCTCGATTTCGCGGGCGCCGGCGCGCCGGGTTTCATCGAGCTGTGGGCGCGGGCGCGCGGCATTCCGAATGTCGAGGTGATCGGCATCAGCGGGCTGTCGACCACGTCGCTGTCGCTGAACGCGAACCGGCCGGGTCTCGTGTCGCTGCGCAATTTCACGCCGTCCGACCGGATCGCGGTGCCGGGCATCCGCACGTCGCTGTCGGCGGTCGTACTGCAGATGGTCGCGAGCCGGCAGCTCGGCCCCACGCATTTCGCGCAGCTCGATTCGATCACCGTGAACCTGCCGCATCCGCAGGCGATGCAGGCGCTGATCCGCCGCGAGCACGGCGTGACCGCGCACTTCACGTCGCCGCCGTTCTCGACGCTCGAATTGCGGCAGCCGGGCATCCATCGCGTGGTGAGCTCGGTCGACGTGCTCGGGCCGATGACGCTCGACGTCGTGTTCGCGCCGAAGCGGCTCGTCGATGCGGAGCCCGCGTTGGCCGCGGCGTTTCTCGGCGCGCTCGACGAAGCGAACCGCCTGATCGCGCAGGACCCGCGCGCGGCGGCGGCGCTCTATGCGGCGTCGTCCGGCGTCGGCGTGTCGCACGACGACGTGATGCGCATGCTGGCCGCGCCCGACACGCGCTTCTCGGTGCGGCCGAACCAGCTGATGGACTACGTCGAATTCCTGTACCTCGCCGGCACGATCAAGGCCAAGCCGCGCGCGTGGCACGAGATGTTCGCGCCGATGCTCGACGACTACCGGTCGGGTTGAGCCACGCGGGCCGCGAGCCGATTCCATTCATCGAACCACGTGGCGCCGGCGCGCTCGTTCCGCGCGGCGCCGATTCAACCCGCCGATTCAACCGATACGCAACCGATTCACGAAGGAGCCTGAAGTGAACGCTACCGACACCCTGGACCCCGCGTCCGCCGAAGAACAGCGCATCATGTCGAAGATGGCGCGGCGCCTGCTGCCCATCCTCGTCGTGATGTTCCTGATCGCGTTCATCGACCGGCAGAACGTCGGTTTCGCGAAACTGCAGATGGTGCACAGCCTCGGGATGACGGAAGCCGCGTTCGGGCTCGCGTCGTCGCTGTTCTTCATCGGCTACCTGCTGTTCGAGGTGCCAAGCACGCTCGCGCTGCATCGTTACGGCGCACGCGTATGGCTCGCGCGGATCATGCTGACGTGGGGGCTCATCACGGTGCTGATGGGCTTCACCACGTCGATGCCCGCGTTCTGCTCGCTGCGCTTCCTGCTCGGCATCGCCGAGGCCGGCTTCTATCCGGGCGTGATCTACTACCTGACGCTGTGGTTCCCGCAGAGCTACCGCGCGAAGGTGCTCGGCATCTTCACGCTCGGCAGCGCGCTGGCGAACATGCTCGGCTCGCTGGTCGGCGGCGTGTTGCTGAGCCTGAACGGCGTATGGGGGCTCGCGGGCTGGCAGTGGGTGTTCGTCGCGACGGGCATTCCGGCCGTGATCGTCGCGATCGTCGTGTTCCGCGTGCTGCCCGCGTCGTTCCGCGAAGCGCCGTTCCTCGACGAGCGCGAGAAGCAGATCGTCGCGGCCGCGCTGGAGCGCGAGAAGCCGGCGCAGGCCGAGCACGGGCAGCCGTGGAAGGCGCTGCTCGATCCGCGCGTGATGCTGTTCGCGGCGACCTACATGCTGATGTCGACGTCGCTGTACGGCGTCACGTACTGGCTGCCGACGCTCGTGAAATCGTTCGGCGTGTCGAGCGCGACGAACGGCTTCCTGAGCATGCTGCCGTGGGCGCTGGCGGTGGTGCTGCTGGTGTGGCTGCCGGCGAAGCTGCGCCGCGCGAAGAGCATCCTGCGCACGATCGCGATCGTCGCGGCGCTCGGTGCGCTCGGCTTCCTGCTGAGCCTCGTGCTGCCGTCGACGCCGCTGCGCTTCATCGCGCTGGTGCTCGGCGGCGCGTGCATCCCGCTGCTGTATCCGTGCTTCTGGTCGATGCCGCCGCGTTACTTCACCGGCGCGCGGGCGGCCGCGAGCGTCGCGGCGATCAACTCGATCGGCAACCTCGGCGGCTTCTTCAGCCAGAACCTGATGCCGTTCGCGGGCAAGATGACGGGCACCGCGTTCGGGCCGATGATCGTGCCGATCGTGTGCCTCGCGCTGCTCGGCGTCGGCGCGCTGGTCGCGTGGACGCGCTCGGAGCGGGGGATGGTGGCGGCACGGGCGTGAGCGTTCCGTCGACAGCTCGACTAGAACGAACGGTCGACTGTCGTCGATTCGGGCCGATGTGCTACCATGTATTACATATGTAATGCATGGAGGGTGCGATGAAAACGGCCACGATGCCCGCGCTGCGAGTCGATCCGCAGTTGCGCGAGGAAGCGGAATCAGTTCTTGCGGAAAACGAGACGCTCTCTGCGTTCATGGAGTCGGCGTTGCGTGATGGCATCGCTCGGCGACGCTTGCAGCGCGAGTTCGTCGCACGAGGTTTGGCGTCTCGCGACGAGGCGCGACGCACGGGCGAATACATCGATGCCGCCGACGTTCAGCGCGAGCTCGAGTCCATGCTGAAAGCGGCTCGTTCGAAGAAGGCGGCGGATTGAGTTACCAAGTCAGATATACGCGTGCGGCGCGCGAAGACTTGGTGCGACTGTATCGATATCTCGTCGAACGTGATGAGGAAGCGGCAGCGAGGGCGTTGGAAGCGATCGAACGAGGTGTGGCCATGTTGCGATTGTTTCCGTTTACCTGCCGCAAGCTGGATGCGAGCAATCCCTTCCTGCGTGAACTCATCGTTTCCTTCGGCACGTCAGGCTATGTGCTCCTGTTCGAGATCGAAAGTGCAGAACAAGTCACGGTCTTGGCCGTTCGGCATCAGCGCGAAGAGGACTACCACTGACCCCTCGCGGCAGCATCCCGCTACCGTTGCTTTGACCGCTTTAGCCTTTCGTCCGCAACGCGCCGGGTCCTTCATGCACAATCGCCGCATGCACGGACGCCACCGGAATATCCACCTCCACCGTCGTGCCTTCGCCGAGCGTCGTCGCGATCCGCAGCGTGCCGCCGACCAGATACGCGCGCTCGCGCAACCCCACCAGCCCGAACGAACTCGACTTGCGCGGCACCGCGGGATCGAACCCCGCGCCGTCGTCGCGTATCGTCAGCGCGATCGCTTCGCCGCCGCACACGAGCTCGACGGCCGCGTGCGACGCGGCCGCGTGCCGCGCGACATTCGCGAGCGCTTCCTGCGCGATGCGGAACACGGCCGTCGCATACGGCTCGTCGAGTTGCAGCTCGGGCGGCTCGACGTGCAGCGAACAGGCGATCCCGTGACGGTGCCGGAAATCCTCCACGAGCCATTGCATCGCCGCCGCGAAGCCGAGATCGTCGAGCATCAGCGGGCGCAGGTCGGACGCGATGCGGCGCGTCGCGGCCACCGCGCCGCGTGCGAGCGTATGCATCGCCGCGATCTTGCGTGCGAGCGACGCGTCGTCCTGCGGCACGCGGTCGATCAGCCATTCGAGGTCGTTCTTCAGCGCCGCGAGTGACTGCGCCAGTTCGTCGTGCAGTTCGCGCGCGATGCGGCGCTGCTCGGCTTCGCGCGCGCTGGCGCTGATCGCCGCGATCTCGCGCAGCTCCTCGCGCGATGCCTGCAGCGCCCGCTCGGCACGCACGCGCTCCTCGACTTCGCGCCGCAGGTCGCGGTTCGACGCGCTCAGTTGCGCGGTGCGCGCGGCGACGCGCTGTTCGAGCCGTTCGTTCGCGTCGTTCAACTGCGCGCTTTTCTGCGCGACGAGCAGATGCTGGTAGCGGGCGCCCGCCAGTGCGCGCACCGTCTGCGCATGCAGCCGGCCGTTTTCGAACAGCATCGCGAACAGCACGACGCCCGATGCAACGAGACCGTACGCGCGCCCCGCATAGAAACCGAGATCGAAGCGCCCGTGGTTCAGCATCGACGACAGCGCGATGTCGAACAGCCACGCGACGAGCACCGTCATCACCCACAGGTCGAGCACGGAATGGCGCCGCCGCTGCCGCCACATCAGCATCAGCGCGACCAGGTTCAACCCCCAGACGGCCGTGATCGCTTTCGTCATCGTCGCGGTCATCCGGTTGCCGCTCATGATGCGCGGCAGCAGGTCGTGGCCGGCGGTCGCGAGCAGCGCGAGCGCGACCGTCGCGCCGCCTGCGGCCGCGATGCAGAGGACGACCGGAATCGCCGCGCGACGCTGCGGGGCCGGGACCGCACGGCCGCGCGAGGTCGCGCGCAGCAGTGCGTACGCGGCGACCGACAGCGGAAAGCCGCCATGCCAGAACAGGTACAGCCATGCGGTGGTCTGTTCGCCGGCGCCGAGCAGGCCGGTGGGCGCGAACAGGCCGGGGAAGGTCAGCATGTGCGTGCCGGCCATGAACGCCGTGAACAGGTAAGCGCCCGCCAGCACGAGCAGCGGCTTCTCGCGCAGGATCGCGTACTGGCCGAGCAGCAGGCCGGCCGTCACCATGTCGTTGACGACGATCGCCGACTGGTACACGGGAATGAACGCCCAGCCCGGCGCGAGCGGGATCGCTGCGAACGGCGCGAGCGCGGCGAAGATCACGGCCGAGACGAGCACCGTCGCGAGCGCGAGCCGCCGCTCGCGTCGGCCAGGCGGCAGCGACGACATGAACAGGCGCGACGTATCCGGACCGTCGTCGTCCGACGGCGGCGGGGTGGGCGGGAGGGGGAAGGCGGCCGTCATGCGTCGTCGGTGCCGAGGTCGAGATCGTGGCGCACCGCGTAGCGGATCAGCGCGGCTTCGTGCGGCAGCGCCATCTTCTCGAGGATCCGCGTCTTGTACGTGCTGACCGTCTTCGCGCTCAGCGCGAGTTCGCACGCGATCTGCGTGACGGTCCGGCCCGTGACGATGCGGCGCATCACGTCGAGCTCGCGCGCGGACAGTCGCTCGTGCGGCAGGGCATGAGCCGGCGCCCGCAACGTGCGAGCGAGGCTTTCGGCCGCGGACGGGCTCACGTAGACGCCGCCCGCCGCCACCTTGCCGACGGCCTCGACGAGCTCGGCGGTTGCGCTGTCCTTCGTCAGATAGCCGATGGCGCCGGCCTTGAATGCGCGTGCCGCGTACTGCGTTTCCGCGTGCATCGTCAGCACGAGCGTGCGCAGCGACGGCGCCTGGCGCTTGACCAGCCGGATCAGCTCGATGCCGGTGGGGGCGGGCATCGACAGGTCGAGCAGCAGCACGTCGGCGGCGGCGCGCTCGGCCAGCGCGAGCGTGCCCGAGCCGTCGCTCGCCTCGCCGACGATCTCGAAACCGCCGGCCGTTTCCAGGATGTGACGCAGTCCGTCCCGCATGACTGCGTGATCGTCAGCCAGAATTACCCTGATCATCTTCCAGCGGTCCTCTTCGGGATGACGCCGCGCGCTGCTGTCGTTGCTGTCCGGGTGTTGCCGCGGCCGTTCTTCTGACCAATATATGCCCCCGAACCCGAAAACGGTACTCGTTCGCGAAATTTTCAGGATGGTGGGTCGCGAAATGCCCACCGACACGAAATAATTCACGCGGAATGGCACGGCCCCAGCCCGGGCGAATCAGGGTATTCCCGGGGGGATCGTGACGTCCGACGCGGCCCGGCGCGCCGTCGCCGCAACCGCCCCGCGAACCGTGCCGAATCGGGACTAAACTGGTGCGCGATGCCACTGCGCGAACCGGGGAGCCCGCGATGATCGACCTGGCCGATATCCTGCCGTCCGCGCTGCCCGCCGCGCTCGCCTGGGCCGAAGCCGAGGCGGCGAGCGGGCTCGCGCGGGGCGCGCCGCTGACGCCGGCGCAAGCCGACGATGCGCGCGCGGTGGGCGTCGTGCAGCCGGACCTCATTCGCGTGGTGGCGGTCGATCGCATGCCGTTTCCCGATACGCCAACGCTTGCCGAGATCGCCCGCGAGGCCGGGCTGCTGTCGCCCGGGACGATCGGCCTCACGCTCGGTCATGCGGTGTACGTGCTGCGCGGGCACGACACGCGCCGCCTGCTGACCCATGAATTCCGTCACGTACATCAATACGAGGCCGCCGGCTCGATCGGCGCGTTTCTTGCGCGCTACCTGCGCGAGATCGCGACGGTCGGCTACCACGATGCGCCGCTCGAGGCCGACGCGCGGCAGCACGAGTTCGATTGAGACGCAACCCTGCCCCCTGAACCCCGCCGGCGGCGCGAGCGTGTACATGTTGCGATGAACGTATCCAATGCCCCTGCCGGCCCGGCGTTCGCACACCGGGCCGCCCCGCTCGGGAGTGTGCGATGAGCGACACGATCCATGCGTGGATCGGCGCGATCGGCGCGCATCCGCTGCTCGTGCTGGCCATCGTATTCGTGGCCGCGTGCGCCGAGGCGATCGCGCTGATCGGCACGGTCGTGCCGGCCGGCGCCGTGATGTTCGCGGCCGGCGCGCTGATCGGCGCGGGCGCGCTCGATGCATGGGCGACGATCGGCGTCGCGGCCGTCGGCGCGGTGATCGGCGACGGGATCAGCTACGAACTCGGGCGACGTTACCGCGGGATGATCCGCAACGCATGGGTGCGCTTCGGCTACGCGAGCGCGTACGCGCGCGGCGAGGAATTCGTGTTGCGTCACGGCATCAAGAGCATCGTGCTCGCGCGCTTTCTCGCGCCGGTGCGGGCGGTGGTGCCGGTCGTCGTCGGCTGCGCGACGCTGCCGCGCCGGTCGTTCTATCCGGTCAACGTGATCTCGGCACTCGTGTGGGCGCCCGTGCACGTCGCGCCCGGCATTCTGTTCGGCGCATCGGCCGCACTGGCCGCGGCGATCAGCGTGCGGGTCGCCGCCATCCTGCTGGTCGTGGCCGCGCTGGTCGCGCTGGTATGGATCGGCGTGCGCGTCGCGCTGCGGCGCGGCTGGCCGCTGCTGCGCCGTGCGCTCGCCGACGCCGTGCACGCAGGCGCGCACCGCTGGCCGCGGGTCGGCGCGCAATTGCACGGCGCGATCGCCCGCTTGCGCGCGTTGCCGGGCGCGGTGCCCGTGCTCGCGCTGCTGTTCATCGGCTGCGTGTGGCTGTTCGCGGGAATCGTGCGGGACGTCGTCGCGAACGACCCGCTGATGCATGCGGACATCGCGCTGTACGCGTTCCTGCAGAACCTGCGCACGCCGCCCGTCGACGCCGCGATGAGCGCGCTCGCCGTGCTGCACGGGCACGACACAGGGCTGATCGTCGCGGCCGCATTTCTCGTCTGGCTGATGATCCATCGCTGCTGGCTGACGGCTGCATGGTGGCTCGCGACGGTCGGCGTCGCCGTCGTGCTCGTGCCGGTGTTCGGCGCGAGCGTGCCCGGCGCGACGCCGGCGAGCCTGCCGCCCGGCGCGCCGCACGTGCCGCTGCCCGATGCCGATGCCGCGTTCGCGATCCTCGCGAGCAGCGGCCTCGGCTGGGTGCTGACGCGCGACCGGCCCGCGCCGTGGCGCATTCCGGTCGTGACGGCGGTCGTGCTGTGGATCGTGCTCGGCGGTTTTGCGCGGCTGTACGTGGGCGATACCTGGTTGTCGGGTTTGCTGGGCGGCTGGAGCCTCGGGCTCGCGTGGTTCGCGTTGCTCGCCGGCGCCTACGCGTACTGGCGCGTGCGCGAGCACGTGCAGCCGAGAGGCGCGCTCGTCGCGATGGTGGTCGTGCTTGCGACGGCCGGCGTATGGACGGTTCCCGCGCAATGGCAGATCGATCGCGCATCGCGCCCGCATGCCGGCGACGTGGTCGCGATGACGGTCGACCAGTGGCGGCGCGGCGGGTGGCAGCGCGTGCCGACGCGGCGCACCGAGATCGGCGGCGACCGCGAGGAGTATCTGCCGCTGCAATGGAGCGTGACGTCGGACACGCTCGACCGCCATCTCGCGCAGGCCGGCTGGCAGCGTGCGACGCCTTGGTCGCCGGCCACCGCGCTGCGCTGGCTGTTGCCGCAGGCGCCGGCCGATGCGCTGCCGGTGCTGCCGCGCTATACGCATGGCGAAAGCACGCGGCGCGTGTTCGTCCGCGTCGATCCGGCCCACCCGGACAGCCGCTTCGTGCTGCGGCTCTGGCGTTATCCGTACGTGCTGCAGGACGCGCTCGGCATGCGCCCGCTGTGGTACGGCGCGCTGTATCGCGAGACGCTGCGCCGGCCGGCGCGGCTGATGACGTTCGTGCGCACGACGACGATCGACGATGCGGCGGCGATCGCGCAGGCATTGGCGGTCGAGCCGACGATCGAGCATCGCCCGGCGGGGATGACGGCCGCGCCGGGCGAGATGCTGCTCGTATGGATGTTCAGGCCGTGAGCGGGCAGGCGTGACGTGCGCCCGTTACGCGTGCGACGGCTGTGCGGGAACGACGGACAGGCGCAGGCCGACGGTCTTGAGCACCGCGAGCAGGGTCTTCAGCGTCGGGTTGCCGTTCGGGGACAGCGTGCGATACAGCGATTCGCGGCTGATGCCGGCCTCGGCCGCGACCGCGCCGAGCCCGCCGTACGCTTCCGCGACCGTGCGCAGCGCGAGCAGGCCGGCCGCGCGGTTGTCGGGATCGTCGAGCGACTCCATTGCGACGCGCAGATAGGCCACCGCGAGTTCGCGGTCGGCGCCGAGTTCGGCGACTTCCGCGTCGTGGTGCGATACCGCGCCTTTGAGCTTGTTCATGTTTGTCTCCGTTTCCAGTTCGACCAGTGTTCCTTCGCGCGCCTGATGTCGTCGGGTTGGCTACCCTTGTCGCCGCCGGACAACAGCGGGATCAGCGCACCGCCGTACCGGCCGAAGTACACGCGATAGCCGGCACCGACGTGGATGCGCAGTTCGATCACGCCTTCGCCGACCGGTTCGCAATCGCCGAAATTGCCGGTCTGCACGCGGCGCAGGCGTTCGCGAATCCGTGCCTGCGCAAGCTTGTCGCGCACGGCGTTCAGCCACTCGGTGAACGGCTCGCGACCGTCGTCGCGCTGATAGCGAAGCAGTTCGAACCTGGAAAGCATTGTAACTTATAAGCTACAAAAAAGGTGGCTGGAACGAGGCGGTCCGTATCGCGACGGCGCTGCGGCCGACACGCACGCGGCGTCTTCATGGCTCGAGGTTTCAGGCAGTGATGCCGGCTTCACGGACGAAGATCATTCTTTCATCCGGTTCGAAGCGTGGCGATTCGGCCGAATGGCCACGGTCGATGGTGTGATGAGGGGCGCGTATTGCAGCGCGGCATTGCGCGCCGGCGAGCGTCGATGAATCGCGGTACGATCGCTGGCCTGCCTGTCGACATCACCCGCACGAGAGAACCCGCATGATCACGATCCGCCCGATGACCGACGACGATTTCGCACGCTTCTGGCCGACCTACCGCGCCATCGTCGCTGCTCAGGAAACCTACGCATTCGATCCGGAGCCGACGCCGGAAGCGGCGCGCGCACAGTGGCTCGACGCGCCGCTCTGCACGTGGATCGCCGAGGAGGACGGCGTGCTGCTCGGCTCGTACTACCTGAAGGCGAACGCGGCCGGGCCGGGCAAGCACGTGTGCAACTGCGGCTACATGGTGAGCGAGGCCGCGCGCGGACGCGGCGTCGCGCGCCTGATGTGCGAACACTCGCAGCAGGTCGCACGCGAGCGCGGTTTCCTCGCGATGCAGTTCAATTCGGTGGTCGCGACGAACGAGGTCGCGGTCGCGCTGTGGCAGAAGCTCGGATTCGAGATCGTCGGCCGGCTGCCGCGCGCATACCGTCACGCGCGGCTCGGCTTCGTCGACTGCTTCGTGATGTTCAAATGGCTCGGCGACGCGGCGGCCGCCGAAGCCTGAGCCGGCAATCGCCGCCGCGTCAGACGGCGAACGCGCCGTCGAACACGATCCGCTCGTCGAGCGCGAGCGTGCCGCGCGCGAAGATCAGGTCGAGATGGTGGCTGCCGTTTTCGCCGCCGCCGAGCCCGAGATGCAGCCCGGGGTGGCGTTCCTCGAACCCCGCGTTGCGGCCGTACAGCCCGCGAATCCCGAGGTTCGTGCCGATGCCGAATTCCTCGATCCGCCGGTGATTCGCGTGCCGGTCGAGATAGGTCGAGAAATCGCGGCGGAAGCCTGCATCGTCGGTGTCGAAATCGACGATCGTGCTGTGCTCGACGTGCAGCGTCGCGAGCCGCTCGGCCACCTTGTACTTGATCGCGAACGGCACGGTGCCGAGAAACGTGCCGCTGAACACGACCGAGCCGTTCAGGTCGGTCACGTGCGTCGCGATCTCGCCGGGCACGACGTCGAGGTTGCCCATGCCGTCCACGCTCGTCCATTTCTGGTCCGGCGCGAGCGAGCCCGTCAGCGTGTTGCCGGCTTCGTCGATGAAGCGGATCTGCGACGCGCGCGCGGCCGCCTCGATCAGCCGGGCGTTGCGTGCGGCGATGTCGTCGAGCGATTCGGCGAACGCCTCGTCGAGATGCGGGCCGTAATCCTTGAATAAAACCGATTTGCTCCAGTGCTCGACGATCGCGGGGCGGATCGCGGCGAGGAACGGCGGCCCGCTCGGAGAAGGCGTCGGCAGGCACGACGAGTCGTACAGCAGCACGAACAGGTCGGCGTCGCCGAGTGCGGCGGCGATGTCGGCGGGTGGGGTGCTTTCGAGGCAGAGGGTGGTCGCGTCAAGCGAATCGGGCAGGGCGGAAAAGGCGCGCAACGCGATGTCGCGATTGCGGGCGTCGTAGCCGACCAGCAGTTTCCCCGATTCGCCGCGTGCCAGCTTGTCGCGCAGCGCCGGGTGAAAACCGAGCGCGCGGTGCAGGTTCAGCATGCGTATCTCCGGAAGCGGCGGAAGGGCCGCGGCCCTTCCGCGAGAACGGGTGGCCCGCTCAGACCGGCCAGAGCGCGGTGCCGAACGGCACCACGGCGTCCTCGACCATCATGTCGACGGCCTCGGGGTGCGTGTCTTCCTGCATCCAGTCAAGCAATTCGATTTGCTGGGTTTCCTGCATGTCAATTCTCCTGTGGTGAACATGAGTGATTCAACATGAAAGCGCGGAAAAAACAATCCCGCTCCTCGTTCGATATTTTGTGAATGCCGGACGAGTGGCGTCGATATTAGTCGGATGAATTTGCGAAAGCAATGCGTTGCAAGGTTTTTAGCGGAAGCGTGCTAAACAAGGGCGTTTGCGGTTCAAATATTGGAAAAAAACGGATAAAACGACAGGCGGGTCACGCATCTTTTTTTAGTGAATCGAATTTGGATCTCCGAAATGAATTCGATCATTTTTAATTTGGATTCAATTGCCGGAATTGCTGCGCTTTATGTCATTGACGAAAGCCGCATGCGAGCGTCATCCGAGCAACGCCTTGCCGATCGCCTTCGTCGGCTCGGAGCGCAGCACCAGCGAAGTCGTGACCGCGCCGAAGCGGGCAATCGCATCGATGAGGGTTTCGAGCTGGCCCGGTGTCGGCACCAGCACCTTCAGCAGAAAGCAATCCTCGCCGGTCATGCGATGGACTTCGATCACATGCGGCATCTCGGCAAACGTGCGCAGCGCCGGTTTGATGTGCTCGTGGGTCGTTTTCAGCCGGATGATGGCCATCATGCCCAAGCCCAGTGCCGCCGGATCGATCCGTGCGCCGTAGCCGGCGATGATGCCGCGTTCTTCCAGCCGCTTGACGCGCTCCGACGTCGCGGGCTGCGACAGCCCGATACGCCTGCCCACTTCCGACAGCGGCGTCCGCGCGTTCTCCTGCAGCGCTTCGAGGATCGCAAGATCCAGGCGATCGAGTGCTTCGTCCGGCATGACGGTCCTCCGGTACCGTTGATTCATCGGCATTCTGGCTCAATAACCGATGACTTGCCATTCCATGCCGATCGGCGCCCCGTCACACTGCGGGCTTTGCGTTGACGGAGGGCGTGATGGAGCAAGCGATCGTGATCGTGCCGGGTATCGGCAATTCGGGACCGGATCATTGGCAGAGCCACTGGGAGGCGGCGTTGCCCGGCGCCGCGCGCATCGCGCCGGCTTCGTGGGAGGCGCCCGACCTGGCCGACTGGACGGCGGCGCTGGACGCGGCCGTCGCGAACGCCGGGGCGCCGCCGCTCGTGGTTTGTCACTCGCTGGGCTGTCTGTTGTTCGCACATTGGCATGCCGCGTCGGCGCGCGCGGTGTGCGGCGCGTTTCTCGTGGCCGCCCCCGACCCGCAAGGGCCGCGCTTTCCGGTTGCCGCCGCCGCGTTCGCGAACCTGCCGAAGCGTTCGTTCGGGCGCGTGCCGGTGCTGGCGATCGCGAGCGCGGACGATCCTTACGATCCATCCGGGCGCGCGCTCGAATGGGCAACGGAACAGGGCGCGACGCCGCTTCTGCTCGGCGCACGCGGCCATCTGAACGCGGCGTCCGGGTTGGGCGGATGGTCGGAAGGGCGCGCCCTGCTTGCGGCTTTTGCGGCCGGACTCGGGCGGTAGTGCGGGTCAGCGCCGGCCGACCTTCGGCTTATTCCCGCCGTTGTGTCGGACAGAGGGGGGCGGGCGCCCCAGCCGTCGCGATTTTGCCGCGTGCGCGCGCCGGTTTCACGGCGGCTCCAGTATGATCGACCGATGGCGGCGGAAGCCCCGGAATCGAACAACGAAGGAGACACCCCCGATGCGTGCAGTGCCGCAACCGGAGCGTGCCGGCCGCTCGCGGCCGGACGCCGGCGCAACCGATCCCGGCCGCATGGCCGCATGGCGGCTCGCGATCGGCCTGTCGCTCGGCAGCGCGATCGCGCTTGGCCTCGCACGCTTTTCGTACGCGCTGCTGCTGCCGCCGATGAAGGCCGATCTCGGCTGGACGTTCGCGCAGGCCGGCGCGCTGAACACGGCGAACGCGGCCGGCTACCTGATCGGCGCGCTGGCATTCCCGCTGCTGTCGCGGCGCTGGCGCGCGGGCACGCTGCTCGCGGCCGGCTGCGCGTTGACCGCCGTGCTGATGGCCGCGGGCGGGCTCACGTCGGACATGCACGCGCTGCTGGCGCAGCGGCTGGCAACGGGTGTCGGCAGCGCATCGATCTTCATCAGCGGCGGCGTGCTGGCCGCGCGGCTCGCATCCGCGTCGCCGCGCGACGCGGGGCTGCTGCTCGGCCTTTATTACGGCGGCACGGGATGGGGCATCGTCGCGTCGTCTTTGCTCGTGCCGGCCACGCTCGTGCCGCGCATGCACGGCTGGCAACCCGCGTGGTTCGCGCTCGCGACGGCATGCGTGCTGTTCTCGGCGGTGGCCGTATCGGCTGCACGCCGCATCGAGCAGGCACATGCGGCACCGGTCACGCAGGCCGACGCCGACGGCGCGAAACCGGCGGTGACCGCGAGCCCGGCGCGCTTCGCGCTCGCGCTGGCCGGCTACGGCCTGTTCGGCGTCGGCTATATCGGCTACATGACGTTCATCGTCGCGCTGCTGCGCGGCGCGGGGATGAGCGGCACGGTGGTCGCCGCGTTCTACGTGATGCTCGGGATCGCGACCGTCGTGTCCGCGCGGTTGTGGTCGGGGTTGCTCGACCGGATGCGCGGCGGCCAGGCGCTCGCCGTGCTCAACGCGCTGCTCGGCGTCGCGACGCTGATGCCCGCGCTGTTCGTGCATCCGGCTGCCGCGTTCGCGTCGGGCTTGCTGTTCGGCGCGACGTTCCTGTCGGCGGTCGCGTCGACGACGGCCTTCGTGCGGCACAACCTGCCGCCCAACGGCTGGGCGAAGGGCATCAGCGCGTTCACGACGGTCTTCGCATTCGGGCAGATCGCGGGGCCGGTCGCGATCGGGTGGGTGTCGGACAGCGCGGGCCTTGCGCGCGGGCTCGTGTATTCGGCGCTGACGCTGTTCGCGGGCGCCGCGCTCGCGGCCGGGCAGCGCGCGCTGCACAGCAGGTCCGCGTAGTCGCGCGAACGTCACCGCACGCACGCGGCGCGCGACACGCGATGAAATGCACGGCTGAAGTAGATGAGGCTGTCGCCGTCGTCGCGCACGCGAATCGACGTCGCCTCGATGAACATCACCGAGTGCGAGCCGACTTCCTTCATCTCGGCGATCGTGCCCTGCAGGCTCGCGAGCGCATCGCGCAGCACCGGCACGTCCTGTTCGCCGCGATCCCACACGGGCAGCTGGAAGCGTTGTTCCATCGGCAGGTCGGTGAGCCCCGCGAAGTGTCGCGCGAGCAGTTCGTGCTCGGCCGGCAGCACGTTGATGCACACCTGACGGTTGCGCTCGAAGGTCGCGTGCATCGCGCTCGACCGGTTCAGGCACACGAGCAGCGTCGGCGGCGCATCGGTGACGGAGCACACGGCGCTCGCGGTGATCCCGCAGCGGCCGTGCGGCCCCGCGGTGGTGATCACGTTGACGGCCGCACCGAGGTGGGCCATCGCCTGGCGGAAGGCCTTCTGCGCGTCGGTCGGTTCGACGCGCGGCGGTCGCTGGATATCGGTCGTGGAAGACATGGGCGCTCCTGATTGGACGAAAGCGGCGAACCGCGCGGCGCTGCGAGGGCAGCGCCGGATCGCCGACGATGACCCAAGCGTACGTCGCGAAAAGGCGGCCGACCATTCGCACGATTGACGATCGGGATGGCGTTCCTGCCAACGCGTCTAAAGGTTCTACCTAGACGCGCGCCGCCGCGTGCAAAAAAAGCCGCGATTGTGCGTTCGCGCGGCACGTCCAGGGGTTTGCAGCGGGTTTTCGGCTCGTTATGATGTGCCGCACACCCCCAGCGAACGACGCTTGCGCCACGCCGGCCACCGGCGTTGCGCGCGGCGCGTGCGATACCGATACCGATATTCAGCGAGACCCCCGCGATGACGTCACCCGCACCGATCGTATACATCGTCGACGACGACAGCGGCATGCGGACGTCGCTCGCCTGGTTGCTCGAATCGGTCGGCATCGCGTCCGAGGGATTCGCGAGCGCCGCCGATTTTCTCGCGCGCTTCGACGTGAACCTGCCTGCGTGTCTCGTGCTCGACGTGCGGATGCCGGAGAAAAGCGGCTTCGACGTGCAGGCCGAACTGAACGCGCGCGGCGCGACGCTGCCGGTGATCTTCGTCAGCGGGCACGGCGACATTCCGATGTCGGTGCGCGCGCTGCAGAACGGGGCGATCGATTTCGTCGAGAAGCCGTACAACTCGCAGCAGATGCTCGAGCGCGTGCAGCGTGCGTTGCGGCTCGCGCAGCAGCGGCATGCGGTGAGCCAGCGCCACCGTGAACTGCGCCAGCGGCTCGATGCGCTGACCGCGCGCGAGAAAGAAGTGCTGCGCGGCGTCGTGGACGGCAAGGGCAGCAAGCAGATCGCATCCGATCTGTCGATCAGCGTGAAGACGGTCGACGTGCATCGCGCGAGCATCAAGGAGAAGCTCGGCGCGACGTCGATCGCCGCGCTCGTGCGCGACGTGATGGTCGTGTGGGGCGACGACGGTGAGCCGTCGCGATGAGGTTCGGCGCGTTCAGCGCATGTACAGCCCGCCGTTGATGTCCCAGCATGCGCCGTTCGCGAAATGCGCGTCGCCCGACGCGAGCAATACGGCTGCATCCGCAACAAAAGCGGCCGACCCGAGCTTGCCGCCCGGCAGGCTCGCGAGCACCTGACGCAGCTTGTCGGGCGCGACGCTTTCGTACATGATCGGCAGATCGAGCGGGCCCGGCGAGATCGCGTTGACGGTGACGCCCTGCGCGGCGAGATCGCGCGCGAACACCTTGGTCAGCGTCAGCGTGCCGCCTTTCGCGGCCGCATAGTGCGCGCCCGTGGCCGAGCCGCCGTTCTGCCCGGCGAGCGACGCGATGTTGACGATGCGGCCCGCGCCGCGCCGCGCGAAATACTGGCCGAACACCTGGCAGCCGAACAGCACGCTGCGCAGGTTCACGTCGATTACGTGGTCGAACTGCTCGGCCGTGATCTCCATCGCCGGCACGACCTTCGATGCGCCCGCGTTGTTGACGAGCACGTCGATCGCGCCCCAGCGCGCGACGAGCACATCGCGCGCCGCTTCGAAATCGCGTTTCGACGTGACGTCGAGCGGCAGCGCGATCGCGCGTTCGCCGCTCGGATCGAGCTCGCGCGCATGCGCATGAACGGCATCGGCCGCGATGTCGGCCAGCGCGACGCGGTAGCCGGCCGCATGGAAGCGTTCGGCGATGACGGCGCCGAGCCCGCGCGCGGCGCCGGTGACGAGGACGACTCGGTCTGACATGGTGTGGTGTTCCGTGGTTCGTGGGCGCACGCCGGTGAAGGCGGCCCCCGCATCGTGGTTCATGCGGCCAGCGCCGCTTCGAAGTGTGCCGCGATCGCGCAGACCCGTTCGTCCGCGCCCTTGCGCCCGACGATCTGCAAGCCGGCCTTCAACGGTGAACCGGCGAGCGGCAGCGGCAGGCTGAGCGCGGGATGGCCGCTCAGGTTGAACGGCCGGATCAGCGACGACATCGCGATCACCGATACGCCGTCGCGGGCCTGCTGCAGCGTGATCGGCAGCGCGGGCAGCGTCGGCAGCACCAGCACGTCCGCGTGTTCGAGCGCGGCATCGACCTGCGCGGCGAAGCGTGCGCGCACGGCCTCGGCTTCCTTCAATGCCGCAGGCGCGGTCGTTGCGGCCGCACGCAATCGTGCATCGAGATCGGCGCCGAGTTTGCCGGTCGCGACCAGATGGCCGAACGCACGCGACGTTTCCGCGTTGATCACGGTGAGCCCCGCAGCGAACGCGGCCGGCATTGCATCGAGCACGACGGTGTGCGAGCGGAGGCCCGATGCACGAACGGCCGCGTCGAGCGCGGCGGCGATCGCCGGATCGGCTTCCACGGCGAGTCGAGCGACCGTGCAGCCTTCAACGGAGGCGGTCGCCTGCGCGCGATCGAAGCCCGGTGCGATCGCGGCCATCACATCGACGAGCGTGCGGATGTCGCGGGCGAATGGCCCGACGCAATCGAGCGTGGTTTCCGCAGGCGCGACGCCGCGCCGCGACACGCGCCCGAACGTGGGCTTGAGCCCGGCCACGCCGCAGCAGGCGGCCGGCCCGCGAATCGAGCCGCCGGTATCGGTGCCGAGCGCCGCATCGACGGCGCCGACCCCGACGAGCGACGCGGAGCCGCTTGACGAGCCGCCCGGAATGCGTGAGGCGTCCTGCGGATTGACGGGTGTGCCCGTGTAGTCGTTGATGCCGGTCATGCCGAACGCGAGCTCGTGCATGTTCGCCTTGCCGGCGATCTGCCAGCCGGCGTCGAGCAGCAGGCGGACCACGTCCGCGTGGCGTACGGCGGGCGGCGCGTCGGCGAGCGCGCGGCTCGCCGCGCGGGTCGGATGGCCAGCGATATCGATTGTGTCCTTGATCGCGATCGTCGGGCCCGGGCCGCCGAGCGTGAAAGTGTCGATGAAGCCTGTCATGGTCGGTATCGTGCGAAAGCGGCGGGAAACATCAGGACCGTGGCGCGGCGGCGAGCGGCCACGGGCCGTCGAGCACGCGTTCGGTGCGGAAATGGCGGATCAGCCAGGCGGAGCCGCTGGCGGCCGGCGCGAAATCGACGGTCAGCCGCGCGGCGATCAGTTCGGCCGAGCCGTCCGCGTAGCGCGACGCCTGCAGCATGACCCAGCGGCCGCGTGCGCTTGCATGGCCGGCGCCGATCTCGATCGACTCCGACGTCAGGAAGTGCAGATTCGCCGCGAAATGCGGATCGGGCGGCAGATAGCGGCCGAGCATCGCGACGATCGCGGCGGTGCCTTCGACGCGGCCGAACTTCTTTGCATACTGCGGGCCGATGCCTTCCCACACGGCGTCGGCCGTGAACAGTTCGGCCAGCGACGGGCCCGCGCCCGCATCGTCGGGTACGTCGCACAGCGCCATGTACCGGGTGATCGTCGCGCGCACCGCGCGCTCGGCGTCGAGCGCCGCGACGCGCCGCGCGAGCGCGTCGATCGCGGCGAGTGTCAGGTCGCTCATCGCGCGCCTCACGCCGCGGGCTTCGCGGCCGGCGGCACGGTCAGCGCGCGGCCGACGCGCGCCTCGATCTTGCCGTAGCGCCACAGGTTGTATTCGCCGACGGGCGTCGTGCGGTACAGGTTGCACACGGCGACCGCCGTGTCGAAATCGGCGACGTCGGCCATGATGTAGAACGTCCATGGCGCGCCGTCGGCCTGGCCGACCACGAGGCGGTCGTCGTCCATCACGCCGAGCACGCGCACGCCGGGCATCGCCTCGACGGCCGCGAGCATCGCGCCGTACGCCTGCCACACTTCGCCGATCCGCTCGCGCGGCAGGTCGAAGAAATTCTGCGACACGCCGCAGCAGAACAGCACGCGCAGCGGCAGCGGATTCGAATCGGACATATCGGGTTCTCCAGAGGAATCGGTTGGGTGCATGATCCGGCCGGCGAGCGCGCTCCGGATCCGGTTTCATGCGTATGCATCGCGGTTTCGGCCGATGCCGGTCACAGATAGCCGGGAAACGGCGTGACGCCGGTGAACACCGCGCCCGCGCCGTCGAAGTTGCCTTCGCCGAGAAACGCGTGCTGCGTGACGACCATCGCATCGCGCAGCAGCCGCTGCAACGGATGCGTGCGATAGATCGCCGCCGTGCCGCCGAGGCGGTATGCGCGTTCGACGACGCTCGCGCCTTCGCGCGCGATCTGCGTGGCCGCGAGCCGCAGCAGGCTGACCTGGTCGGGCGTCACCGGATTGCCGGCGAGGATCGATTGCCACACGGTATCGGTCGCGTCGTAGAAGAACGCGCGTGCCGAGCGCAGTTGCGCCTCGGCCTTCGCGAGCTCGATGCGGTAGTACGCGCGATCGGCGAGACGCGGCGCGCCGGTCGTCGTCTGGCGGCCGCCCGACATCCGGTTCACGACGTCGAGCGCCGCGCGCGCGAGGCCGAGGTTGACGACGGCCAGCACCTGCGCCGCATACGCGACGGTCGGGTAGCGGTACAGCGGCTCGTCGACCGTCGCCTCGCCGCCGCGCACGAAGGTCCACGCGTCGGGCACGAAGCGGTCGTTCACGCGCAGGTCGTGGCTGCCGGTGCCCTGCATGCCGACCACGCTCCAGTTCTCGACGATCTCGACGTCGGCGGCGCGGAACACGGCCGTGCGCGGCTTGTTGGGCGCCGCGTCCCGCGCGCCCGGCACGGCGATGCCGACGCCGAGCCAGTCGGCGCCCTTGCAGCCGCTCGCGAATTTCCACGTGCCGTTCACGCGCCAGCCGCCCGGAGCGTCCTGCGCGGGCTGCACCGGAAACAGGCCGCCCGCGAACACCTGATCGGGGCCGCTCGCGTACAGCTCGGCCTGCGTGTCGAGCGGCAGCGCGGCGAGGTAGACGTTCGCGGAGCCGAAGCTCGCGACCCACGCGGCCGAGCCGTCGGCGGTCGCGATCCGTTCGATCATGTCGAGGAACGCGGTCGGCGCGAGCGCGTCGCCGCCGAAGCGGCGCGGCGTGCCCGCGCGATAGATGCCGGCCTGCTTGAACAGCGCGATCACGTCGCGCGGCACGTGCGACAGCCGGTCGAATTCGTCGCGGCGCGCGGCGACGGTTTCGATCACCGCGTCGAGCGGCGACAACTGCCCGGCCGCGGGACGGGCCGCGGGCGGCGAAGGCGGCGCGGATTCGATGGCGAGGGCGGCTTGCGGCATGAAAGTCTCCTGGGGATGGGGCGATGTCGGGCATTCGCATGTGCGTTTCATATGCAAACAGACCTAGTCTAGAAACGCCGAAAACACGCAGCAATTGGTGCGTTGGGCCGCCTGACTGGTGACGCTCCGTGCCGGCCTAAAGAAATCTTCAGATGCGATCGGCGCGCGCCGGTGCTATGTTGGGCTTCCGGCCGCGCGACGCCGCGCGCCTTGCTCCGAATCCGATCATGAGTTTTCCCGACGAAGACGATTTCCACCGGCTGCTCGACGCGCTGACCACGTGCGTGCTGCTGCACGACGCGCAGACCAAGGCGATCGTGTGGGCGAATCGCGCCGCGTGCATCGCGCTCGGTTTTTCCGTCGAGGAATTGCTGCCGCTGAAGGCGCCGGACATGACGCGCCCCGAGCCGAAGTATCGGCGCGAGATCGCGGTGAGCGCGTGGGATCGCGCGCTCGTCGACGGACCGCAGGTGTACGAGTGGTGTTATCGATCGCGTACGGGCGTCGACATGCTGTCCGAGGCCACCGCGACCTACGTGCCGCTGCGCGGGCGCGACGTCGTGATGGTGCAGTTTCGCGACATCAGCGCGGAAGAGGCGGTGCGCCAGCAATTGCGCCGCTACGAGGCGCGGCTGCGCGAGTTCATGCAGGATCTCGACGAAGGGATCGCGGTCGTGACGCCGCACGGCGGCGTGCAGTTCATCAGCGAGTCGGGCCGCCGCGTGCTCGGGCTCGCGCCCGGCGAACCGCTCGGCGAGGTGCTCGACTACTGCGCCGAAGCCGATCGCGACCGGCTCGTCGCGCAGTTGCGCGATGCACCGTCGGCGCATCCGTCCGCGCCGCAGCGCTACCGGATCGTGCGGCGCGACGGCTCGGCATGCTGGCTGCGCATCCTGTGCCGGCAGGTCGAGATCGAAGGCGATCTCGACGGGCTGCTCGTGCAGTTCCGCGACGTGAGCGACGAAGTCGCGATCGAGGACGCGCGGCGCGCCGAGGCGCGGATGCTCGAATACGCGGGCCGTTACAACGCGATGGGCGAGATGGCGACCGTGATCGCGCACGAATTGAGCCAGCCGCTCGCGGCCGTGCGCAATTTCATCGAAGGCGCGGTGCGGCGGCTGAACGGCAACGGCGCCGTCGACGACGCGATCTGGGGGCTGCGCAGCGCGGACCGGCAGGCCGAGCACGCGGCGCTGATCATCAAGAGCGTGCGCGAGTTCATCGTGAAGCGCGAGCCGGTCGTCGCGCGGGCCGACCTGCGCGACATCCTCGCGGACGTCGCGTACTTCATCGAGCTGCGCGCGAAGGAAGCCGGCGTGACGGTCGCGATCGTGCAGGCCGACACACCGCTGCCGATCCGTTGCGAGCGCGTGCTGATCGGGCAGGTGATCCTGAATCTCGCGTTCAATGCGATCGAGGCATTCGCCAGTTGCGAGCGCGTGCCGCGCACGCTGACGCTCGGCACCGCGAACGTGGCCGGCCAGGCGGAGTTGCGTGCGATCGACAATGGCCCGGGCATCGAGGCCGGCGCGCACGAGCGGTTGTTCGACGGCTTCTCGTCGTCGAAGGCCGGCGGCAACGGAATCGGGTTGTCGCTGTGCAAGAGCATCGTCGCGCGCCACGGCGGGCGGATCGCCGCGAGCGCGGCCGCAGGCGGCGGGCTCGACTGCCGCGTCACGTTGCCGCTCGCCGATGGTTGAGCGCAACCGCGGCGGCGCGTCGCGGCGGGGCGGTGGCGCACGGCGCATCGTCAGCGCCCCAGCGCCCGCGCGGTCCGGCCGCCGATGCCGAAGTCGGTGTTCGGAATGTCCTTGATGATCACGCGCGTCGCCTGCAGCGGCGCGTCGAGCACGTTCGCGCCCGCGTCGGACAGCGCGGCGATCAGCGCGCGCTTCTGCTCGTCGGTGCGGCTGGCGATCAGGATCGCGACGATCACCGGCAGCGACGGCGGCGCGCCGTCCGCGGCGCTGCGGCCGCCGAGGCCGATATGCGTCGCGGGCAGTTCGGTGAGCAGCACGCGCACCGATTCGATCGGTGCGCCGATCGCGTCGACGGTCGCACCGGTCAGTCTCGCGATCAGCTCGGCCTTGCGCGCATCGTCATGGCCGGCCGGCAGGAAAACTTCGAGTGTGGGCATGATGGCTCGGAAAGGTGAAGGTGACCGGTTCACCTTTGCGCGTGCAGCGGTGAACCGGCCACGGCTTACAGCAGGAAGCCGATCGCGCTGAGCGCTTCGGTCGAGTCGATCAGGCGCACGACCTTCTCCGCGATCCGCATCTCGCCGTCGGCATCGACGTGCAGTTTGTGCGTGACGTCGGCCGCGAACAGCGTCGCGGCACCGCGCTTGTACGCGACGACGACCTGCGCCGATTTCAGCTCGACGGTGTCGGCGCTGCCGCTCTCCAGCGTGAAGCGCGACACGGTGCGCACCGTGCGCGCCGCGTCGGCGGCCGACGCCGAGTAACCGGACACCATCCGCTGCACGCGCTTCTCGCGCATGTCGTGGTCGTCGAACACGTAGTTCAGCGTCGCCGCGAAGTCGGTCGCGTCGGGATCGATCGGCACCACGTAGTGGCCGGCCGGATCCCACAGGTCGAGCCATGCGCGGTAGTCGCGACGGTCGAGCATCTCGGCTTCGCGCCACACGAATTCGACCGCGCGGGCGAAGGTCTGCTCGGAAAAGAGGGCGTTGCGGTCGTCCATCACTGTTGCTCCATCATCTTGCGCCACTGCTGGTAGGCCTCGCGCATGCCGGTTTCGTCGGTCGCATGCGCGGTCTTTTCGCCGTTCGCGGCGGTAATTTCACGGTTCAGCCCGCGATTCACGAGGATCGGCACGTCGGGGCCCGCATGCGCGCCGCGCTGCACGCGCTCCCAGGCTTCCGCGTCGTCGGGGCTGCCGAAGCCGAACGGGCCCTGGAAGTGTTCGTGAATGCGCAGGCGCTCGCGGTTCGCTTCGTCGGGGCCGCCGTCCATCGCGAGCGCGACGTGGCGGATCTCGGTTTCGTTCGCGGAGATCGGCCGCAGCACGCGAAAGAACGCCATCGACAGCGCGAGGTTCGGGAACAGGTTCAGGTTGAAGCCGACGCCCATCAGCGAGCGCACGATGCGGCGCACTTCGTCCGGCGCGTGGCGCTCGGCGAGCTTCGCCGCGAGCGGCGCGAAGCGTTCGGGCAGCGGGGCGCCGTCGTCCGCGTCGAGATCGATCAGCTCGGGCATCAGCACCGCGAGGCTGTGGCCGTTGCCGAGCGCGCGGCAGAACGCGTCCTCGCTCGTCATGAAGCGCGTGATCGCGGCGGCCGTTTCGTCGTCGATCGACTTCATCCACGACTTGTGCACGACCGGGAAGTGGTAGAGGTCGGTGGTGTTCTCGAGCTGGATCTTCCAGTTGCCCTTGAACCTGAACTTGTGCTCGCCATTCGCCTTGATCGGGTAGCCGGCGCCCTGTTTCATGAACAGGTCGATCCACGGCTTCGCGCCGCCGAGGAAATCCTCGAGCGGCTCGATCGCGTCGTTGAAGCTCGCGAAGATCAACCCCTGGTACACGCCGACGCGCAGCTTCACGAGCGGCAGGTCGCCCTTGTCGCACACGCCTTCGTAGCCGTCGCCGTACGGCAGCGCGCGCAGCGTACCGTCGAGCGCGTACGACCAGCTGTGATACGGGCACGTGAAGCCCTTCGCGTTGCCCTTGTGCGCTTCGCACACGGTCGCGCCGCGATGGCGGCAGCGGTTCTGCAGCACGTTGATCTCGCCGGTCTTGTCGCGCACGACGATCACCGGCTGGCGGCCGATCGTCGTCGTGATGAAGTCGCCCGGGTTCGGCAGTTCGCTTTCGTGCGCGACCCAGATCCAGGTGCGGTAGAAGATGCGGTCGAGCTCGGCTTCGAACAGCGCGGGGTCGTGGTACATCGCGGGCGCGATGCGGTCGGGCTGCGCGAGACCGTGCAACGCGCGGGTGTCGATCGTCTGGTAGGCAATGTCGCTCATCGTCGTCGTGGGGAAAGAGTCGCGAAAATCGGGCCGCGCCGGGCGCAGCGTCCGGAGATCAGTCTCGTCTTCTGCTACATATCGGTCAAATTGATCTAAAATCGACGATCAAATAAATGCGGCAAATGATGGAGGTCACGATGACATCGGTCGATCATCTCGATCTGAACCTGTTGCGCGTATTCCAGGCGATCGTCGAGGAACGCAGCCTGACGAAGGCCGGCGAGCGGCTTGCGCTGTCGCAGCCGGCCGTCAGCTATTCGCTCGGCCGGCTGCGCACGCTGTTCGACGATCCGCTGTTCGTGCGCACGCGCGCCGGCATGCAGCCGACGCCGGTCGCGCTGGAACTCGCCGGCATCGTCGGCAAGGCGCTCGACATGGTGCGCGTCGCGCTGCGCTACGCGGAGCGCTTCGATCCGGCCACCAGCACGCGCACGTTCCGGCTGTCGCTGTCGGATGCGGGCGAGATGGCGTACCTGCCGGCGATCTGCCGGGCGCTGCGCGAGCGCGCGCCGCGCGTGACGCTCAGCGTGCAGCCGCTGCCGGTGGAGGAGATCGAGGAAGCGCTGCGCGCGAGCCGGCTCGACTTCGCGATCGGCAACTTGCCGGAGTTGATGCCGCGCACGCGCCACCAGGTGCTGTTCGAGGAAACCTACGTGTGCATGACGGGCCGGCGGCGCGGCTTGCCGGCCGGCGCCGCGCTGAGTCTCGAGCAGTTCGTGCGCGCCGCGCACGTGAACGTGAAATCGGTCGAGCACAGCCACCACGCGCTCGACGATGCGTTGCGCGCGCAAGGCGTGGGCCGCAACATCGCGCTCGAGGTGCCGCACTTCGTTGCGCTGCCGAGCGTGCTGTCGGTCACCGATCTGTATGCGACGCTGCCGAAGCGGCTCGCGCGGATTCTCAACCGCGACAACGCGTTCCGGCTGTACGACCTGCCGGTCACGCTGCCGCCCGCGCCGGTGACGATGCACTGGCACGAGCATTTCCACGAGGACGAGGGCAACGCATGGATGCGCGCGCTGCTCGCGGAGATCGTCGAGCGTTTCGACGAATGACGATCGGGCGGTGCGAGATGGGCGGCGGCCGCGTGTCGCCGGCGCCGGCCCGTCCCGACCTTCAGCGCATCGGTGCGTCAGTCGATCTCTAGATCGCGATGCGCCAGCGCGCCCCGCGCATCAGAGATCGAGCACGAGCACGGGCGAGCGCGCACGCGACACGCAGCAGCAGATCACCGTGTTGCTCGCGCGCTCGGCCTTGCTCAGGCAGTGATCGCGATGATCGGGTTCGCCGTCGAGCACCGGCACCATGCAGGTGCCGCACACGCCTTCGCCGCATGAGGTATCGACCTCGATGCCGATCTTCGCGAGTGCGTCGACGATCGACGTATCGGGTGCGACGCGCACCGATTGGCCGCTGCGTTGCAGGCGCACTTCGAAGCCGTCCGCCGCGGCGTCATCCGCGGCGGTGACGCCCGCCGACGGTTCCGCCGCGAAGCGTTCGAGATGAATCGCGTCTTCCGGAACGCGCGTGACCGCGGCGGCGACGACCGCATCCATGAACGGCCCGGGCCCGCACGTATAGACATGCGCGCTCGAGTCGATCGACTCCATGCAGCGGCCGAGTTCGGCCGCGAGCGCATCGGGCTCGACGCCGTAGTGGAACGTCACGTGCGATGCGAACGGCTCGGCCGACAATTCGTCGACGAAGGCCGCGTGATCGCGGCTGCGCGCGAAGTAATGCAACCGGTAGCGTGCGCCGCGCCGGTTCAGCGCATACGCCATCGACAGCAGCGGCGTGATGCCGATGCCGGCCGCGACCAACACGTGCTCGCTCGCGGCATCGGTCAAGCGAAACAGGTTGCGCGGCGCGCCGATCGACAATTCGGCGCCGACGCTTACGTCGTCGTGCAGCGAACGCGAGCCGCCGCGCGAGTGCGTTTCCTTCTTCACCGCGAACAGGTAGCTGCGGCGCTCGTCGGGGTTGCCGCACAGCGAGTATTGCCGCGTGATGCCGGACGGCGCGGTGACGTCGATATGAGCGCCGGGTTCGTACGCGTCGAACGGCTGGCCGTCGACGCGCGAGATCCGGAAACAGCGGATGTCCTGCGCCGCGTCGATCAGCGCGTCGATCCGGACCTGGTGGCGGTTCGCTTGCATGGGAAATTCCGTGGGTAGAGAAAAGCGGCGCGGCCGAGCCCGCGCCGGCATGCAATCGAGAATAGGGATGGGCCTCGCATAAATCAAATCGATTAAAAATCGATGTTGGAATAAGCGGGATGGATGATGGTGAGTGTGCCGATTGTCGCCGGTCGGCGTGGCGGCGATCGCGCGGCCGGTGCGCGGACCACGCGATCGGTGAACCGCGCGGCTTCAGCGAACGGCGATGGCGTTGCCGCCGTCGACGGCCGCGTCGGCCGAAGCCGATGCCGCTGCATGACCGCGTTCGCGTTCGAGGCTGCGGCGATAGTGGCGGCACCCTGCGGCGAGCAGCAGCGCGGCCAGCGTGGCCGCCGCGACGTTGACGATCGCCATCGAATGGCCGACCGCGGCCGGCGCGCCGAACACGCGATCGGTGAATAGCGCGACGACGGTCGTGCCGATCCCGAGCGCGATCAGGTTCGACACGAGCAGGAACAGCGCGGAGATCTGCGCGCGCATCTGGTTCGGCGCGAGCGTCTGCATCGCGGCGGTCGACGTCGGCATCGGGAACGATGCGAAGAACATCGCGACGACCAGCATCGCGAGCGACGCGGGCAGGCTGTCGAGCTGCGTGAACAGCGTCGCGGGAATCACCATGCACGCGGCGCCGATCGCGCCGGCACGCATCGGCGCATCGCTTCGGCCGCGCCGCAGCAGCCAGTCGTTGAGCCAGCCGCCGCAGAACACGCCGGCCGTGTTCGCGGCCAGCAGCACGATGCCGAGCGTGTAGCCGGCTTCGACGGCCGTCATCCCGAAGTGGCGGATATAGAACGCGGGCGTCCAGCTCAGCAGGCAGTACAGCGTCATCGCATAGAACGAGAAGCCGAGGTAGTGACATGCGAAGGTCGCGCGATGCGCGCCGACGAAGCGCAGCGAATCGCGCATCGACACGCGCCGCACGGCGCCCGAGCGATCCTGCGCGAGCCCCTTGCGCTGCGGATCGCGCACGGTCGCGGCGAACAGCAGCGCAACGAGGATCCCCGGCAGCCCGACGATCAGGAACGTGACCTGCCAGGCATGCACCTGCCCGACGATCGGCAGCGTGAACGCGCTCGCATGCTTGAGCAGCGCGATCACGTAGCCGCCGATCAGGAACGCGATGCCGCCGCCGATGAACGAGCCGAGCGAATACACGGCGATCGCGCGGCCGAGCTTCTCCTTCGGGAAGTAGTCGGCGAGCATCGAATACGCGCCGGGCGACAGCGCGGCCTCGCCGACACCGACGCCCATCCGCGCGACGAACATCTGCACGAAATGCTGGCTGAGCCCGCATGCGGCGGTCGCGACGCTCCACAGCGCGATGCCGAGCGAGATGATGCGCGGGCGCGCATAGCGGTCGGCGAGATACGCGACGGGCAGCCCCATCACCGCATAGAACAGCGAAAACGCGAAGCCGTTGAGCAGGCTGAACTGCGTATCGGACAGGTGCAGGTCGCGCTTGATCGGTTCGATCATCAGCACGAGGACCTGGCGGTCGACGAACGAAAAGATGTACGCGAGCATGCAGATGACGACGACATACCATTCGTACGTATAGCGCTTGCCGTCGGCAGCGCGGGCCGTGGATGCGGACATGCGGGTTCTCCAGGAGCGGGCGGTGGAAACGCGCGGCATCGGCCTCGCGGGCCGGGCGCCGTCGCGGCGCGAACGCGTGCGGGTGACACGATCGGTGACGCAGCGTAGTCGGCCAAATTCGGCCGCCATAGCCGGAGTGACAGCCGCGCCACACGGACATTTACCGACGCGGATAAAGAAAACACCGAGGCCTTGCGCGCGAGCCGCCCCGCAGCGTACGTGCGACGGGGCGCGCGCGCATCATGCGGCGCGTCTATAAGCGTTATAGAGCGCATTGCGTCGACGTCCGAAATTGTCGTTCCTAGACTCGGCCGGGTTTTGATCGGCGGCGTTCGCGTCTCAAGGCGAACGCGCTTCACACCGCGCGGCGCGATGCCGACAGGCGCCGCAACTTCTACGGGACGACGCAGATGAACCAACCGAACGGGCGGGCCGACCGGCTTGCCGTACTGCTTGCCGCGCTGCTCGCGTGCATGACGCTGCCGGCCGCCGCGCAATCGAGCATGACGCTCTACGGCCGCATCGACACCGCGATCGAATACGCGAACGCCGGGCCGAACCACGTGACACGCATGGGCAGCGGCAACCTGTGGGCGTCGCAGTGGGGGCTGAAAGGTGTCGAGGATCTCGGCGGCGGCTACGCGACGATCTTCAAGCTCGAGGACGGCTTCAACGCGGCGAACGGTGCGTTGTCGAACAGCAGCGCGCTGTTCGGCCGCGAAGCGTGGGTCGGCATCACGGGGCCGTTCGGCGGCGTGCAGTTCGGCGAGCTCTACACGATCCTGCATACGACGCTCGTCACGTACAGCCTGCCCGGCCTCGGCGCGGGGCTCGCCTGGGGCAACGCGACCAACAACTTCGTCGGGCCCGCGTTCCTGCGCGTGCGCAACTCGATGCGCTACACGTCGCCGCGCTACGCGGGCTTCATGCTGCGCGCGATGGCCGCGCGCGGCGCCAATGGCGCGGCCGGGCAGCCGGCGACGCTCGGCGATACGTACGGCGCGGGCATCAACTACGTGCGCGGCGGGCTGTCGGTCGACGTCGACTACATGCAGCAGAAGTTCAGCCCGGTAGCCGCATCGACGCTCGGCAACACGAGCCCGGCCGCGAACGGCAACTACACGCTCGGCGCGATTTCGTACGACTTCAACGTCGTGAAGGTGGCCGCGCTGTATATGCGCCATCGCGGCGGCCCCGATGTGGCGACTGCGGTCGACAGCCAGAGCGCGTATCCGCACAGCGACATCATGGAGCTCAGCGCGACGGTGCCGATCGGACGCGCGTCGCTGCTGCTGAGCGTCGGCCATTACCGGAAGGTCGCCGACAGCGACGGCAACGCCGATTCGTACGGCATCCGCTTCGACTATCCGCTGTCGAAGCGCACGGTGCTGTACACGGGCGCCGCGATGGTGCGCAACGGCGCGCATGCGCGCTTCGTCGTCAACGGCGCGGCGGGCGGCGGCGTCGCGGTCGCGAAGCCGGGTGCGACCGCGAGCGCGCTCGTCGCGGGCATCCTCACGTCGTTCTGAGCGTTTTGGCGGACCCGCGCCCTGGTGCGGGCCCGCTCGCGCCGCTACGCGCAGGCGGGCGGGTGCGGCGCGAGCCATGCGTCGAACGGCGCCTGCTCGCCGATATTGAACAGTTCGAGCAGCAGCGCGCGCAGCCAGCGATGGCCGGGGTCCGCGTCGAAGCGGCGATGCCAGTACGCGTTGACGGCCCACTCGCCGGCGCCGGCGACTTCGTACAGCACGCACGGCTGGCGCGCCGCGAACGTGATCGCGATCGTCTCCGGCAGGATCAGCGCATAGTCGCCGCCTTGCAGTAATGCCGGCACCACCATGAAATCGGGCAGCGCCGCGCGCACGCGCGGCATCAGTTCGTGCCGTTCGAGCAATTGCATCGATTGCGGATGCGACGTGATCGCGACGAAGCGAAGCGCGTCGGGCGCCGCGCCGTCGAGCACGAAATCGTCGGGCAGGCCGACGCGCCGGGCGGTGCGGCGCGGCATCAGCAGCACGCAGCGCTCGTGCAGCAGCGCGGTGCGCTGGAAATGGCTCGACGCATCGGCGAAATGCCCGAGCGCGAAGTCGATGCGCCCCGATTCGAGTGCGACGTTGAGCTGGCATTCGTCGACGTGCAGCGTCTCGATCACGGCGCCCGGCGCGCGCCGGTCGAACGCGGCGAGCAGCGTCGGCAGGAACGCGCTCGCCGCGAAATCGCTCATGTGCAGGCGGAACACGCGCTGCGTGCTGTCGGGCGCGAAGCGCGAGCCTTCGTCGAGCACGTCCTGCAGGATCGCGAGCGCCTTGTCGACCGAGATCGCGAGCCGTTGCGCGCGCGGGGTCGGCTCGACGCCGGTGCCGGTGCGCACGAACAGCGCGTCGCGGAACATCAGCCGCAGCCGGCCGAGCGCGTGGCTGACGGACGGCTGCGTGACGCCGAGCCGCAGCGCCGCGCGGCCGACGTTCCGCTCTTCATACACCGCGCGAAACGTCTTCAACAGGTTGAGATCGAGATCCTGCACGCGCAGGCCGTCGGGCGAGTCGCCGTCGTGCGGCGCGGCTTCGGGGCGGGCGGGGGCCGTCGCGCGGCCGGGAGTGGAGAGCGTCAACGTGTCTGCCTCGCGGTGACGGAAGGCGCGTGGCCGTAACGCCGCGCATACGCCTTCGCGAAATGGCCGAAGCCATGGATGCCGTGCGCGATCAGCACGTCGGTCACGCTGCGCGCGTCGCCGCGTTGCAGCGCCGCGTGCACGGCGGCGAGCCGGCGCTCGCGTACGTACGCGGCCGGCGTGGTGTGCAGGAACGCGCGGAACGCATGCTGCAGCGTGCGCGGCGCGACGCCCGCGACGGCCGCCAGCACGGCGAGCGCGAGCGGTTCGCCGAGGTGCGCATCGACGTGATCGCACGCGCGCCGCACGTGCGCGGGCAGCGGTGGCGTGCCGCGCAGCAGCGCGTCGCTGTACGCGTGCGGCAGGTGCGTGAGCAGCAGCGACATCAGCCACGCGGTGAGGTCCGCGCCGACCACCGGCGACGCCGTGCCGATGCGCGGCTGCGCGCCGAGCCGGCACAGGTATTCGAAGGTCGACAGCACGAGCGCGGCGCCCGCGCCCGCGCCGCTCGTCGCGAGGTCGAATTGCAGCGGCCGCGTGAGCGGCGCGCGCAGCATGTCCTGCAGCTTGCGTTCGAGCGCACCGCGTTCGAGCCGCAGCACGAGATTGCGGCAATCGCGGCTCGTGCGCAGGCGGCTCGCGAGCGCGGGCGACGACACGGTCAGCGCGCCGGGGCCGGCGCGCGCGACGACGCTGCCGGCCTGCAGTTCGCACGCGCCCGCGAGCGTCAGCCGGAACAGGAAGTGATCGGCATCGTCGCCGAAATCGATGCGCGTTTCACGGCCGTAGCAGAGTTCGAGCAGCGCGCCGTGATGCAGCGGCACCTCGTACAGCTCCGCATGAAACGGATCGCGGCCGGACGCGGCCATCCGGTGCGGCCCGAGACGATGCGCGACCGCGCGTTCGACTTCATCGGGCGCCTGCAGCGTGCCGAGCCGGTTCGGCGCATGACGGGAAAGGGCGATGTCCATTCCTAGACCTCGAAGCGGAGGCGGGCGTGCAGCGTCGCGCACGGCGCCGCGATTGCGTTGCGCGAACGGGCGCGTCGTTGCGCGTTTTGAAGCGACGCGGCGCAGGCGGCCGCGTAGTCTCGGACAGACTCGATCACCGGGAGAAAACGATGAAGGTATGTGTTCTGGGCGGCGGCCACGGCTGCCATGCGGCGGCCATCGACCTGCTCGAAAAAGGCCACGACGTGACGTGGTGGCGGCGCGACCGCGCGCCGCATGCGCGGCTGCACGAGCTCGGCGTGCTGAACGTCACCGACTATCGCGGCAAGCGCACGGTGCCGCTCGGCGACGCGCCCGGCGCGATTCGCCTGACCGACGATCTCGCCGCCGCGTTGAGCGGCGCGCGGCTCGTCGTGGTGCCGCTGCCGGCCACGTCGCACGACGCGCTCGCCGCGCAGGTCGCGCCGCTGCTGGAGGACGGCCAGGTCGTGTTTTTGCCGCCCGGCACGTTCGGCAGCGTCGTGTTCGCCCGCGCGGCGGCCGACGCCGGCAATCGTGCGCGCGTCGCGTTCGCCGAAACGGGCACGCTGCCGTACCTCGTGCGCAAGCATGGCGACAACGACGTCGTGATCAGCGCGTACGCGACGCGCCTGCCGACCGGCGTGTGGCCGGCGAACGCGGCCGGCTGGGCGTTCGACGTGCTGCGTGCGGGCTATCCGTCGGTCGAGGCGGTCGAGGATGCGTTGTCCGGCGCGCTGATGAACGCGGGCCCGGTGATCCATCCGCCGCTGATCCTGATGAACGCCGGGCCGCTTGAACACTTCGACGCGTGGGACATCCACAACGAAGGCACGCAGCCGTCGATCCGCCGCGTGACGAACGCGCTCGACGCCGAACGTATCGCGGTGCGCGAAGCGCTCGGCTACCGCGCGCCGCATTTTCCGCTCGCCGATCACTACGCGACCGAAGGCGACGAGTGGATGTACGGGCGCGGCGCGCACGGCAAGCTGACCGATAGCGGCGACTGGCGCGAGAAGATCGATCTGCGCACGCATCGCTACATGCTCGAGGACACCCGGCTCGGGCTGTCGTTCATCGTGTCGTGCGGGCGTTGGGCCGGCGTGCCGACGCCCGTCGCGCAGGGACTGCTGGGCATCGCGAGCGCGGTGGCGGTGCGGGACCTGTACGCGGAAGGCCGCACGCTGGAACGGCTCGGGCTCGCGACGCTGTCACGCGACGCGCTGCGCGTGCTGCTCGGCGCGGGGTACACGGCATGAAGGCGGCCGCGGAAGTGACGCGCATCCACGTGCTCGGCGCGGGGCGCATGGGGCAGGGCATCGCGCTCGTGTTCGCGTTCGCGGGCCTCGACGTGACGCTGATCGACTTCAAGCCGCGCGATGCGGCCGGCCGTCGCGCATTCGACGATCGCACGCGTGACGAGATCGCCCGGCCGCTGCATGCGCAGGTCGCGCTGGGCCGCATCGATGCCGCACAGGCGGATGCCGTCGTCGCGCGCATCGCGATCGTCGCGCGGGACGGCGCGGCCGACGCGGTGCGCGATGCCGATATCGTGTTCGAAGCGCTGCCCGAAGTGCTCGATGCCAAGGCGGACGCGCTGCGCTGGCTCGGCGAACACGTCGATGCGCACGCAACGATCGCGTCCACCACGTCGACGTTCATCGTCACCGAATTGCAGCGCTACGTCGCGCACCCGGCGCGGATGCTGAACGCACACTGGCTCAATCCCGCGCTGCTGATGCCGCTCGTCGAGGTTAGCCGCAGCGATGTAACGGATCGGTCCGTCGTCGACGCGCTCGCGGCGCTGCTCGAACGCGTGGGCAAGAAGCCGGTGATCTGCGGGCCGGCGCCCGGCTATATCGTGCCGCGCATCCAGGCGCTCGCGATGAACGAGGCCGCACGGATGGTCGAGGAAGGCGTCGCAAGCGCGGAGGATATCGACACGGCCATCCGCACCGGCTTCGGCCCGCGCTTCGCGGTGCTCGGGCTGCTCGAATTCATCGACTGGGGCGGTTGCGACATCCTGTATTACGCGTCGACGTACCTGGCCGGCGAGATCGGGCCGCGCTTCGCGCCGGCCGCGAGCGTCGTGCGCAACATGGAAGCCGGCCGCGACGGCGTGCGCACGGGCGCCGGCTTCCACGACTACGCGAATGTGGATGTGCCCGCGTACATGCGCCGGCGGCTCGGCGAATTCGCGCGGCTGCTCGACCATCTTGGGCTCGCGCCGACGTTCGACAGCGCGCGGCGCGGCCGGGACGGGTAGCCTCGACGTTGCGGCTGCGTGCGCTTGCGGCGCCGCGCCAGCGCGCACGTGGCGCCGTGAACCGGTGCGCCAATCGTTTACCGGCAACGCGGGTGCGGCGGCCGGCGCGGGCCGCGCGCTCATGCCGCGTCGCCGCGCGTGCCGGCCGCCGGTACGGCACGCGTCTCGCGCATCACGCACAGCGTCGCGACGGTCACGAGGCCGAGCGCGACGAGGAACAGCGATACGGGCCACGACGCGTGATAGCGCGCGAGCAGCGCGGTCGCGATCAGCGGCGACATCCCGCCCGCGAAGATCGACGCGACTTCATGGCCGAGCGCGACGCCCGAGTAACGCACTTCGGTGCTGAACAGCTCGCCGACGAGCGCGGGTAGCGTGCCGATCATCGCACCGTGACTCACCGCCGTGCCGACCGTCAGCGCGAGCCACACGAGCGGCGTCACGCGCGTATCGAGCAGCCAGAAGAACGGAAACGCGCACGCGATCAGGCTCAGCGCGCCGATCAGGTACACGGGCTTGCGGCCGATCCGGTCGGACAGGCGACCCCACGCGAGCATTGCGCCCATCTCGACGATCATCGCGATCATCACGCCGGTCAGCATCGTGCCGTTCGGAATCCCGACGTAGTTGCCGTAGACGAGCGAGAACGCGAGGAAGATGTACGCGCCGCCGTTCTCGGCCACGCGCAGCCCCATCGCGAGCAGGATTTCCTTCGGATGGCGGCGGATGCACTCGACGATCGGCAAATGCGTGCGCGCACCGCGCTTGCCGGCCTGCTCGAAGTCGCGGCTTTCCGGCAGATGGCGGCGGATATAGATGCCGATCGCGAAGATCGCGATGCTCGCGAGGAACGGCAGCCGCCAGCCCCACGTGCGGAACATGTCGTCCGGCAGCGCCTGCGCGGCGAGAAACGCGGCCGACGACAGCACGAAGCCGCCGCCCACGCCGAGCTGGCTCCACGCCGCGTAATAGCCGCGCTGCTCGGGCGGCGCGTTCTCGCTGATCATCAGCACGCCGCCGCCCCATTCGCCGCCGGACGCGATGCCCTGCAGCAGCCGCAGCACGACGAGCGCGGCCGGCGCCCACAGGCCGACCTGCGCGTAGGTCGGCAGCAGGCCGATCGCGAAGGTCGATGCGCCCATGATCAGCAGCGTCCACACGAGCGACGCCTTGCGTCCGTAGCGATCGCCGACGTGGCCGAACACGATTCCGCCGAGCGGCCGCGCGACGAAACCGAGCGCGAATGCCGCGAATGCGGCGAGGCTGCCGGCCAGTGGCGACGCGCCGGGCGGAAAGAACACGTGGCCGAACACCAGCGCTGCGGCCGTGCCGTAGACGAAAAAGTCATACCATTCCATCGCGTTGCCGGCGACGGAGGCGATGACGATCCGGCGTAGCTGCCGGTCGGCGAGCGGCCGGGCGGCGCTCGGGGATTGCACGGTGTCGGTCGGGTACATGGCGGACTCTGAAGGGGAGGCGGGCGCGTGCCGTCTTTTGCAGCACTGCGGGCTAGTGTTGTCGGCCCCGGCAGCCCCGTCAAATCCGCAGAAAAAGGGGAGTGTCATCACTCCGGTTGATGATGGGTACAACCCTCGCGGGTGGAAAAGGTCACGCTGCGTGCCTGCATTTGCGTGGAAACTGGCATGGATGTTTCGGGCGGGCCAGAAAAGTTCAGACAGACTCCATGCAGGCGTCCGGTTGCTTGCGACCGGTACAAATCGGATCACGCAGAAAAGGGGCTTTATTAACGAAAGTCGAAGCCGGAAAATTCGTATTCATCCCATAGGCGGCGTTGCATTTCCGCGTTATCAATCTCGATCCACGTGATATGCGAGATCGCTGATGAAGAACGAACAAGGCCATGAAATGGTTCGCCTCGGAGACGCCACCGACCACGACGGCACCGTCATCGAAGCCGCCGACGACCTGAAACATCTCGGAATCGGCGTGGCGCTTGACGGCCATGGTGTTCGTTGTCCGAAATGCGATGGCGTGTTTCCGCTGCTGGCGAGCGGGCCGCGCATGCACCATGGCCGCCTGGTGGGATATCGCGGCGACGCAACCGACTGCGGCGCAATCGTCATTGGCCCGCGAGCAACAGGGGCGGCATGAATGGCGATTTTTGCTCATGCTCGCACGCTTTCGATCTCCGGCGCATCGTTGCCGACCTACGGAATGGATGCGCTGCCGGTCTTCGTTCCCGTGCGCTTGCAAGGCACCGAAACCCTTGGCCGTCTCGATGCATGCCGCTACCTCGTCACGCTGCGAACCGACGACGCCTATGCGTTCTCTCCCAGTCGCACGGCCGATGTCGAGCTGGACGAGATCGTCGGCACCGAAGTGACGGTGTCGATCCGGCTCCAGGACACAGGGTCGCTCGCGCCGGAGCCGCCCGGCACGGCTGGACACGACAACAGGGGCGCCGGAACGCGCGAGATCAGCGGACTGGTCGAAGCGGCACGGCTGGCCGGGCAGGATCGCGATTCAATCCTGTACGAACTGGAGCTGCGCCCGTGGCTCTATCGCGCGGCGCTGACGCAGGATTGCCGTCTGTTCCAGGATATGACCGTCGTCGAAATCACCGACGCGGTACTCGAGAAATCCCCATACCCCGTCGACAAGCGCCTGGGCGCATTCCGCGGCGCGTATCCGACACGCGACGTCCAGCGTCAGGCGTTCGAATCGGATTGGGCGTTCCTGCAACGCCTCTGGGAAGAATGGGGAATCTGGTGGTGGTTCGAACACGACGGCGGCCGTCATCGCCTGGTCCTGTGCGACTCGATGGGCGGGCATCGGCCGCATCGTGCCGCTTATGCGACGTTGCGCTATCTGCCGCCCGGCGCGCGGCGCATCGACGCGGAACACATCCATACGCTGTCCGTGACCCGTCGTCTGACGCCGGGCGGCATGAGCGTGACGGACTACGACTACACGCGCCCGCGGGCCGATCTCGCCGCGACGGCGGAAGCCCCTCGCCCGAACGCAAGCGCCGATGGCGAGATCTACGGATGGGGCGATTACAGTCAGCCGCTTGCCGGCGCGCCTGGGCTGACGGGCCAACCGAACGATACGGCGCGCGAGGCGCATCACTTCGCAAACGTTCAACTCGAGGCGCAGCGCTCCAAGGGGCTGCGTGCGAACGGGCAAGGAAACCTGCGCGGCCTCGCGGCCGGGCATACCTTTGAGTTGACCGGCTATCCGCAGCAGGCGGCCAATCGAGAGTACCTCGTCGTATCGTGCACGCTCGATATCGAAGAGCTCGCGCAGCGCACCAGCGACGCGCCGACCTGTCGCGTCGACGCGCGATTCGAGCTGTTGCCGGCCAACGAGCCGTTCCGCCTGGAACGCAGCGTTCGCAAGCCGGTCATGAGCGGGCCGGAGACAGCCATCGTCGTCGGCCCCGCCGGACAGGAAGTCTGGACCGACCGATACGGCCGCGTGAAGGTGCAGTTCGCCTGGGACCGGCACGGCACGCACGACGAGCATGCCGGTATCTGGCTGCGCGTGCTGTCGCCGTGGCAAGGCGTGGACATGGGGGCGACGTTCATCCCGCGCATCGGCCACGAGGTCGCGGTGTCGCACTACCAGGGCGACCCGGATTTGCCGGTGATCATCGGCAGCGCGGTCAACGCGTTCCGACAGCCTGCGCTGGAGCTGCCGCACAACCATTCGCTCGCCGTGATCCGCGGTCGGGAGTTTCACGGCACCGCGTCCGGTCATCTCGCGATCGACGATACGCGGGAACAAATCCAGACGCAGCTGTCGAGCGATGCCGGTGCATCGACGCTGAGCCTGGGTAACCTCCGCCGTATCACACGCAAGAAAGGTCGCGGCGACGCGCGTGGCAAGGGTTTCGAGCTTCGCACCGACGACTGGGGTGTTGTTCGGGCGTTGAAGGGACTGTTCGTATCAACGGACGGCCAGCCAGGCGGCCCCGGCCACGCGAAGGCCGCGAAAGCGGCCGTCGGCCGGCTGACGCAGGCGCGTGACCTGCAGAAAAGCCTCGCGGATCTGGCGCAACGGCACGACGCACCACCACCTGGCGCCGATCAGCGCGACGTCCACCGGGCGATCAACGCGCGCAACGATGCGATTCGGGGCACACCGTCCGGGGGCACGAACGACTTCCCGGAACTGGCCGAACCCGACATCGTGCTGGCCGGATCGGCCGGCATCAGCATGGCGGCCGAGCGCGGCGCGCATATCGCCAGCGGCGAGGACGTGGCGGTGACGAGCGGCCGGCATGTCGGGATCGCCGTGGGGCGGTCGTTGTTCGCGAGCGTGTCGAACGCGTTCTCGCTGTTCGTGCACAAGGCGGGCATGGCGCTCGTCGCTGCCGCGGGGAAGGTGCGGATCGATGCGCAGACGGATGGCGTCGACGTCACCGCGAGGAAAGCCATCCGGCTCACGAGCACGGCCGACAGTATCCACCTGCACGCGGCAGAGGAAATCGTGCTGCACGCCGGCAGGACGGAAGTACGCATCAGCGACCGCGGATATGTGGTGCGCACGGCGGGCGAGCACACGATCCATGCGGGCAGTCATCAGACCGACCATGCACGGGTGCGACCGATGCGCATGCCGGTCACGCCCGAACACCCCGGGCGGTACGCCGCGCAGTTCGTGCTGCTGGAGCACGGCAGCGGGTTTGCCTTGCCGAAGCAGCCGTATCGGATCACGCTGGACAACGGACGCGTGATCGAGGGCGTGAGCAACGAGCGGGGCGAAACGGACGTGGTGACGAGTCACGACATCGCGTTCGGCACGGTGGAATTGCTGGCGGCGAGCGCGCCGGACAAGGTGATTGCGGTGAATCGGGCCGCGATCGTGCGCGAGAACACGGCGCCCTACACCGCCCGGGCGCCGAACGCCGACAAGCGCGCGGCGACGATCATGGGTAGGGAGGCCAGTACCCCGGAACAGGGCGCTACGTCGGGCAGCCAGCGGCCCGCGTTCGCGGCATGCGATCCGCTGAACTTCGGGTTGCGTTTCCATCACTTCATCGACGGGGCCAAACAGGGCGATACGCCGCGCAATATGCCGGTGCGCCGGGATGTCGAGTATCCGGTGACGAAAGCTTATACGGTGGCGATCAAGAAGGTGCTCAAGGGGATTCCGTGGGGCAAGTACTATACGGTGAGCGGCGAGTTAACAAGGAATCTGAATGAAAACATTGCGCTCGCAGTTGAAAAAATACTATGCGTCGCACTTTCGACCGGGCCGTTTGGAGTGCCAAGTGGTTCTTCAAGCGACCCAATGAAATCAAATGGCGCAACTCCCAAGATCGTCATTGTTAATGCGATTGAAGGTCGATCCAGGTACAACATGCGCTCAGACGTAAGCGCGTCGTTTTCCACGCCAAAGTGGACGATCGTCATTCAAGAAACCGAGATACTGAAGATCATCGCATCGTCAAACAACGCAGCTGCCTTGGATAGCAACCTGAAAGCATTCGCCGACTTGCTTTATCACGAAGCACGACATTGTCAGCAGGCATTCTGGATGATGGCTTTGCTTAATCGGCACTGTGAAGATTATTCTTCATTTAATAAAATAAATGTCATTTATAAACAATATATCCCCGAAGATATTTTCGCGGTTACGAAGAAAACTCAAATTCCGAGCGATGCACGAGTTTCCACAGGACTTCATCGCATGCTTATTTTTCACTATTACTGGATGATTTCGCATCTGCAGAATCAGACTGGCGGATCCTATGTGAAACCCGACGTGCCAATTGCACAGGCCGAGGTGTGCAAGCTGTTGAGAGTGCCGCCAGAGACGGCGGCGAAGATGGTCAGTTTCGAAGAGGGATACCGGAGTCAGTTACATGAAGAAGATGCATATGCGTGTGCGGAAGTGGTGCAAGCCTATTGGGACCGTCCTGATCGTGCTTTCGTGCGTAACCCCGGTACATGCACAGGAGAATACGATGCTTCATTTCACGCCGTTGGGGGAGGGATTTGAAGTGCAAACGACAGACGAGGAGCAACGCACCGTGCTGCGCATCATCCTTGAAACGGCCATGGCGATCCTGCGCGATGATGCACCCTACGATCCGAAACATATTGTCTTTGGAACAAACTACACGACATGGACGCACCATCCTGCAAAAGGATATCTTTATAAGTACGCAAATCGTGCACTCCATCGAACGACGATCGAATTTTCCACAGGCGACGACCCGGAGGACTACAGCGATAATCGCGACAAGGTAAAAATTGTTCCAGCCGGAGTAAGGATTATCTTCGACGCAAGGGTTGCTGGTTTGTCGGCTGCAGAAATAAAATCGCTTCTCCAGCTGGAGGATTATTGGATTGACGGAGAGGGAAATCGTCAATACGGGAACGAGATGATGGTGCGCGACCCGAAAATGCCGAATTTGCAGTCCTTCCGCTACCGATCAAAGGACCTTCCGGGAAGCAAGTTTCCCGTGAACGTGAATCTATTTTACGTGAATTCCCCGGACGGATTATCCCCGCCGGTCCTTGATGAAGTGAGGATACGTCGCGCATACAAAATCCTGACGCCGGACGAACGCAAGCAACGCCGTCTCGAAGAACAGCAAGCGAAGCGGCAGAAATATGGGGAAATGAACCTGTGCACCGGCATGCTGTGCCCGGAAACGGGGATATGGCAGGGATACAGCAAAACATCGGAGTCGCATCGGTTGCTGATCCGCAAGGGTCAAAAATTCCCTGACGTTCGCAAGTTGACCCCTTGGGAGCAAGCACAACGAGCGCAATACGCGGACCTCTTCGAACCCGGCCGATGGATGTGGTTGGAGGAATACGGCGACCCGCCGTGGACACAGGAAGGATGACGTCGCATCCTCGTTAGCGAATGCCCACAGCTGGCCGATTTCACACATGCAGAATCGGCCACGCCGCGCTTATGTAAAGCCCGACGTGCCAATTGCACAGGCCGAGGTGTGCAAGCTGTTGAGAGTGTCGCCGGAAACGGCGGCGAAGATGGTGAGTTTCGGAGAGGGATACCGGAGCCAGTCACATGAAGAAGATGCTTATGCGTGTGCCGAAGTGGTGCAAGCCTATTGGGATGAGCGCGTTATGTCCCGAGCCCGGCTTGTGGCAAGGATTCATCCCCGTCTCGGGTTCACAGTAATGGTTGGCCTACGAGAGACGAAAATTTCCCGCAGTCCGCACATTGCCCCCCAGGCGGAACGCGAGCAAGGGCGGCGCATCGAGCACGTACCGGGTCGCCGGGTGTGATTTAGAGCGCCACACGACCACCCGTTATGGGATGCAGGACGCCTCCGAACCTGACCAGGCGTGAACTCGAGGGCGGACCCGGCCCACCCTTTGGGATTCGCTGAACGCCCACGCGCCGCGGGCCGGAAATGGACCCGACTGCGCTCTCCTTGGCTTCGTCCCTTTTCGCCCGCGGCGGCGCACGCTACCCCCTCACCGCTCGATCTGCCGATTCCACCGCGTATCCCACTGCGCACGGCGTGCGTTGATCGCGGTCCAGTCGACCACCGTCACCTTGCGCACCAGATCGTCGACGTTGCCGAGGCTTTGCTGCATCGTGGCAGGCATCTTCGCGAGACGGTTGGTCGGAATCTGCTTGCCGGCCTCGGCCGCCTTCGTCTGCGCGGGCGCGGACAGCAAAAACTGCGCGAGCTTCTGCGCGAGTTGCGGATCGGGATTGTTCGCGACCACGCACAGGTCGACGAGCAGCAGCACCGGGCCTTCCTTCGGATTCGCATACGCAACGGGGATGCCCTTGTCCTGCAGGTCGCCGACGCCGGTCGGCGTCAGCGGGAACAGGCCGGCTTCGCCCGTCTGTACCATCTCCGAGATCTTCGCCGAGTTCGGGATGTATTCGACGACGTTCGGCCCGACCGTGCTCGCCCACTTGCTGAAGCCCGGCTCGACGTTCTGTTCGTTACCGCCGAGCAGCCGGTTGATCGCGAGGAAGCCGTGCAGCCCGAACGTGCTGCTCGACGCCGACTGGAACACGACCTTGCCCTTGTATTTCGGATCGGCGAAATCCATCCACGACGTCGGCGGCGCCCAGCCTTTCTCGGCGAACAGCTTCTTGTTGTACGCGATGCCGGTCATCCCGAGCTGCACGCCCGCGCCGACGTCGTCCTTCATCCGCGCGAACGGGTACAACTCCTTCAATACCGGCGAATCGTCGAGTTTCTGGCATACGCCGAGGCTCACCGCGCGCGCCATCACACCGTCGTCGCGGAACGCGACGTGGATCTGCGGCTTGTTGCGGTTCGCGAGCAGCTTCGCGAGCACGTCCGACGACGTGCCGGGCACGATCACCACCTTCACGTTGTTGGCCTTCTCGAAGTCGGGCAGCACCTGGCTCGTATAGGCCTTTTCCATCGGCCCGCCGTTCATGCCGACGTAGATCGTCTTCGTTTGCGCGCACGCGGGCGCGCCGGCGCCTGCGATGCAAAGGGCGGCGGCCGCCGCGATCGTGCCGAGCAGTTTCATTTTTGGATCTCCTCTTGACGGAAAGGGGCGGTCGGCGCGGCTTGCGGGAAGAAGCGGCCGATCGAGAATGCATCGAGTGGCGTGACGGTTTCGCCGGTGGTGACGAGATCGGCGAGTACCTCGCCGACACCCGGCGCGAGCAGGAAGCCGCCGCCTGAAAAGCCGAATGCATGCAGCAGGCGCGGCGTCGTGCGGCTCGCGCCGATGATCGGGTTGTGGTCGGGCGTGCAGCCTTCGACGCCGCTCCACGTGCGGATCAGCAGCGCGTCGCGCAGCGCGGGCAGCAGCGCGCACGCGTCGCGCATCACCGCGCGCGTCGTATCGACCGACGGCTGGCCGAATTCGCCGTCGCCGCGGCCGCGGCCGCCGCCGATCACGCAGTTGCCGCGCGCGACCTGGCGCGCGTACACGCCGCCGCCGTACACGCCGAGGTTGTGCGCGATGAACGGCGGCAGCGGTTCGGTCACCCACATGTTCGGGTAGATCGGCTCCATCGGCACGGCTTCGCCGAAGCGCTCTGCGATCGTGTTCGCCCATGCGCCGGCCGAATTGATCAGCCATGTCGCCGTGTGCGCGCAGCCGCCGGCCTGCACATGAAAGCGCGTGCCGTCGTGGTGAACCTCGTCGACCGGGGTGTGCTCGAACACGTCCGCGCCCGCCGCGCGAGCCGCACGCGCGAACGCCGGCGACACGAGGCGCGGGTTCGCATGGCCGTCGGTCTCGCACAGCGAGCCGCCGAGCGCCGCGCGGCCGAGCCACGGGTAGCGGCGGCGGAACGCGTCGCCGCGCATCACCTGCAGCGGCAAGCCGTGTTCGCCGGCGAGCGCGGCGTACGCGTCGAGCGCGTCGAGATCGGCGTCGCTGCGCGCAAGCCGCAAGTGGCCGGACACGACGAATTCGCCGTCGATGCCGATCAGTTCGGGCAGGCGATCCCAGATACGCCGCGCGCGCAGCGCGAGCGGCAATTGCTCGGCCGGGCGGCCCTGGCAGCGCACCCCGCCGTAGTTCACGCCGCTCGCCTGCGCACCGCAGTCGCGCCGCTCGAACAGCCCGACGCGCAAGCCGCGTCGCGTGAGCGCGAGTGCGGCCGACGCGCCGACGAGGCCGCCGCCGACGATCGCGACGTCGTAATGTCGACGCTCACTCATCGCGCGCCTCGTCGGGAATCGCCGCGACGTCGTCGCCCGCGAGCGCGGCCGAGATCGGGAACGGCTTCACCGGCGGTTGCGCACGCAACCGGCCGACGTCGGCGAGCGGAAGGCCGGTTTCGGCGGCCAGCACGAGCGCGGCCGCGTCGCCGCACATGCGGCCCTGGCAGCGACCCATGCCGACGCGCGTCAGCGCTTTCAGCCGGTTCATTTCGGTCGCTGCGCCCGCGCGAATGCAGCGGCGCAGCGTGCCCGCGTCGACTTCCTCGCAGCGGCACACGATCGTGTCGTCGGGGCAGCGCGCGGCTTGGTCGGCCGGCGGCGCGAATGCCGCTTCGAGGCCCACGCGGAACGAGCCGATGCGTGCGAGCGTGCGGTCGAGCGCCGCCGTGTCGGGTTTGCCGGACGGCGAGCGAGATGCGATGCCGGCATCGTCGAGCAACGCGAGCGCCGCACGTCGGCCCGACGCTTCGGCCGCGTCGGCGCCCGCGATGCCCGCGCCGTCGCCGGCGACGTAGATACCGCGCACCGACGTGCGCCCGGCTGCGTCGCGCTCCGGCAGCCATGCGCGATCGAGCGGGTCGAAGCCGAACCGGCAGCCGGCCAGATCGGCGAGCTGCGTTTCGGAACGCAGGCCGAAGCCGAGGCCGAGCGCATCGCAGTCGAGCACGCGCGGCGACGCGGTGCGCTCGTCGTCGCCTGCGGCGCGCCATGCGAGCCCCGTCACATGTCGGGCGCCGAGCACGCGCTCGAACGTGACGCCCGTTTCGATCGCGACGCCGTGCGCGCGCAGCCAGCCGATGGTGTAGAGCCCCTTCGCGAAGATCGACGGCATGCGCAGCAGCGCGGGCGCGGCGGCGGCCTGGCGGCGCAGCGGGCTCGTATCGAGCACGGCCGCGACCTGCGCGCCGGCCTTCGCATACTGGTAAGCGACGAGGTAAAGCAGCGGCCCCGTGCCCGCGAAAACGATGCGCCGGCCGATCGCGCAGCCCTGCGCCTTCAGCGCGACCTGTGCGCCGCCGAGCGTATAGACGCCCGCGAGCGTCCAGCCCGGCACGGGCAGCACGCGGTCGGTGGCGCCGCTCGCGACGATCAGGTGCGCGTACGGCACCGTCACTTCACGGCCGTCCTGCAGCGTGTCGACGCGGCCCGCGCCGCATGACCACGCCAGTGTGTTCGGCCGGTAGTCGACGTGCGGCAGCAGCGCGGCCATCGTCCGGTGCAGCGCGTCGGCCTTCGCGGCCTCGAAGCCGTATAGCGTGCGCTTGTCGCGCGCGAACGCGGCGCCGGCCGGCGGTTGACGATAGATCTGTCCGCCCCAGCGCGCGTTCTCGTCGATCACGACCGGCCGCAGTCCCGCGTCGACCAGTGCCTCGGCCGCGCGCACGCCGGCCGGCCCCGCGCCGACGATCACCGGCTGCAGCGCGGCGTTCATGCTGCGTCTCCGGCTGCGATCGGCCGGGCGATCGTGAGAATCCGCATGCCTTCGACGATCGGCGTCGAGCATGCGCGCACGCGTGCGCCGGCTTCGGTGCGCACCCAGCAGTCCTGGCACGCGCCGATCAGGCAGAAGCCCGCGCGCGGCTGCCCGCTGAATTCGCTGATGCGCACGCGACGCTGCGCGACCAGAATCGCGGTGAGCACGGTGTCGCCGGCGAGCGCCTGCGCAGGACGGCCGTCGAGCGTGAACGCGACGGACGCGCGCTCGCGTTCGGCGACGCGCACGAACTGCGCGCCGTCGTCCGCGATGTCGTTGGTACGGGAAACGGGAGTCGTCATCAATGTTGGCCGATCAGGATGCGGTTCAGGCCGTATACGCGATCGAGCAGCAGCATCGCGCCGGCGGTGATGAAGATGACGAGCGCCGACACCGACGCCATCATCGGGTCGATCGATTCGGTCGCGTACATGTACATGCGCACGGGCAGCGTGACCGTCTGCGGCGACGTGACGAAGATCGACATCGTCAGCTCGTCGAAGCTGTTGATGAACGCGAGCAGCCAGCCGCCCGTGATGCCGGGCACGATCATCGGCAGCGTGATGCGGCGGAAGGTCGTCCACGGGTCCGCGCCGAGCGAGCATGCGGCCTGCTCGATGCTGCGGTCGAGGCCCGCGACGGACGCGAGCACGAGCCGCATCACGAACGGCGTGATGACGATCATGTGCGCGAGCACGAGCCATGCGAACGAACCGGTCGCGCCGATCAGCGCGAAAAAGCGCAGCAGCGCGATGCCGAGCACGAGGCCGGGAATCACGAGCGGCGACAGCAGCAGCCCGTTCAGGAACGCGCGGCCCGGAAACGTCGCGCGGCCGATCGCGAGGCCGGCCGGCAACGCGATCGCGAGCGACAGCGTCGCCGACGCGAACGCGAGCTTCACGCTGTTGAGGAACGCGGTGACGAAGTCGGGATAGTCGAGGATCGCGCGGAACCAGCGCAGCGACACGCCGCGGGTCGGCAGCGTCAGCGTTTCGTCGGGCGTGAACGCGACGAGCACGACGATCACGAGCGGCGCGAGCACGAACAGGATCACGAGCGTGTGGAACGCCAGCGCAAAGGGGCCGTTCTTTCTCATCGGGAGGCGCCTCCGAGGCTGCGCGCGTAGCGGCGTTCGAGCACGCGGTAGTAGGTGAGCATCACGGCGAGGTTCGCCGCGAGCAGCAGCACCGCGATCGTCGCGCCGAGCGGCCAGTTCAGCGAGCCGAGGAATTCGTCGTAGACGGCCGTGGCCGCGACCTTCAGGCGGCGCCCGCCGAGCAGGCCCGGAATCGCGAACGCGCTCGCCGACAGCCCGAACACCATCAGGCTGCCCGACAGCACGCCGGGCATCAGTTGCGGCACGACGATGCGGCGCAGCGTCGTGAACGGCGATGCGCCGAGCGACAGCGCCGCGTGCTCCGTCTGCGGATCGAGCCGCTGCAGCGCGGTCCACACCGGAATCACCATGAACGGCAGCATCACGTGCACCAGCGCGATCACGATCGCGAAGGTCGTGTATTCGAGCTTGTACGGCCCGAGGCCGACGAGCGCGAGCGCCTGGTTCACGAGCCCGCTCGTGTTCAGCAGCATGCTCCAGCCGAACGCGCGCACGACCACCGACACGAGCAGCGGCGCGAGGATCGCGAGCAGGAACAGCGAGCGCCACGGGTCGCGCATTTTCGACAGCACGTACGCTTCGGGCGTGCCGATCGCGACGCAGATCGCGGTGGTCAGCGCGGCAATGCCGAACGTGCGCGCGAAGATCGTGTGGAAGTACGACGAGCCGAGCACTTCCGCGTAGTTGCCGAACTGGAACGCGGCGATCGGGCCGGTGGCCGGGTCGAAGCGGTAGAACGTCAGCACGAATGTCATCGCGAGCGGCACGAGCACGAGCGCGGCGAACAGCGCGAAGGCAGGCGCGCACATCAGCCACAGCGGCGCATGCGCGCGCCAGCGCGCGCGCAGCGCGGCGGCGGCGCCGGCACGGGGCGTCACCGCGTCCGCCGCGGCCGTGGCGGCCACGGTCGCGCCCGATTGCACGACCCCGGCCGGTGCGCCTTCAGTCGAGAGCGGGCGGGAAGGCTGTCGCATTCAGGCCTCCCGGCGCATCACGCGCACCGCGTCGCTGTGCCAGTCGATGCCGACCGGCGCGCCTTCCGCGAGCGGCTCCGCGCCTTCGTTCTGGCAGCACACGAGCACCTCGCCGAGCGCGCTGTCGACGCGGTACAGCCACTGGCTGCCGAGGAAGAAGCGGCTCGTGACGGTCGCCGCGAAGCGGCCGGCCTCGGGCGCGCACAGCCGCAGCTTTTCGGGGCGGATGCAGACCGATACCGCGTCGCCCACGCGCACGTCGCGCTCGCGCGGGGGCAGATGCGCGGTGCGGCCCGTCTCGGCGAGATCGTGCCCGAGGTCGATGCGGATCGCGTCGCCGTCGTGCGCGACGATCGTGCCGGGCAGCAGGTTCGCCTTGCCGATGAATTGCGACACGAAATGATTTTCGGGGCGCTCGTATGCGCGATACGGGGTATCGGTCTGCGTGATGCGGCCGGCTTCCATCACGACCACGCGGTCGCTGATCGACAGCGCTTCCGACTGATCGTGCGTGACCATGATCGTCGTCGTGCCGATCTTGCGCTGGATCGCGCGCAGCTCGAACTGCATGTCCTCGCGCAGCTTCGCGTCGAGATTCGACATCGGTTCGTCGAGCAGCAGCACGGGCGGCTCGATCACGACCGCGCGCGCGATCGCCACGCGCTGCCGCTGGCCGCCGGACAATTCGCGCGGAAAGCGGTGCGCGAGCGCGTCGAGCCGCACGAGCGCCAGCGCCGCGCGAATGCGCTCCGCGCGCTCGGCCTTGTCGATGCCGCGCATGTCGAGGCCGAAGCCGACGTTCTCCGCGACGCTCATGTGTGGAAACAGCGCATAGCTCTGGAACACGATGCCGAGCCCGCGGCGGTTCGGCTTCAGGTGCGTGATGTCCTGCCCGTCGAGCGCGATGCGGCCGCGCGTGACGTCGACGAAGCCGGCGATCATCTGCAGCGTGGTGGTCTTGCCGCAGCCGGACGGCCCGAGCAGCGACACGAATTCGCCTTGCTCGACCGACAGGTTGACGTCCGCGACGGCGGTGAGCTCGCCGAAGGTTTTCGTCAGATCCGTAAGCGTGAGAAACGACATGGAGAGCTCCGGGTTCGCACACCGCATGGCCGGTGCGCCGATGACGCGGACTCTAGCCAGCCATATTTCGGCGCGTCAATTTCGAATTCTGCTGAACGGGAGGAATTTCGGAAAAATTCCATTGACCGGAACGAATCGGAAAATCGCCTGCGAATCGTTCCGTTGGATGACGGGCGGCCGATCCGTGAAATGTCCGCGTCAATCCCGTGCACACCCGGATGCCCGCGGATTTTCGGCCGGACGACAATAGCGGCTACCGTATTCCATTCACTGAAATCGTCGAGGAGAGCCGACATGCAGGAACCTCGTTCGCGCGGAACGTCGCCGTCCGCCCGCGCGCCGCGCCCGGACGAGCACGCCGCCGATGCGGCAGATCCCGTCGATTCAGCCGGTGCGCCCGGCACCGGCATGCTGCAGCGTGCGTTCGCGATCCTGCGCGCGCTGGCCGGCATGCAGCAGGACGGCGTGCGCGTCACGCATCTGGCGAAGGCCGTCGGCCTGACGCAGGGCACCGCGCACCGCATCCTGCAATCGTTGATCGCCGAAGGGATGGTCGAACAGGACGAGCAGTCGAAGCTGTACCGGCTGAGCGTCGACTTTTTCGCGCTCGCCGCGCAGGCCGGCAACCCGAGCAGCATGCGCACGCTGTGCCGTCCCGCGCTGCTGCGGCTGTGCGCGAGCCTCGGCGAAACCATCTTCCTGCTGGTGAAGAGCGGCTTCGACGCCGTGTGTCTCGACCTGTGCGAAGGGCCGTTTCCGATCCGCTCGTTTACCGGCGATATCGGCGGGCGCATCGCGCTCGGCGTCGGGCAGGGCAGCCTTGCGATCCTCGCGTTCCTGCCCGAAGCCGAGCGCGAGGAGGTGATCCGCTTCAACGTGCCGCGCATCCGCGGCTACGGTGTGCTCGACGAGGTGTATCTGCGCACCGAGATCGAACGCGTGCGGCAACTCGGCTACGCGGGCCGCAACAGCGGCGTGCTCGACGGAATGGCCGGCGTCGCGGTGCCGATCCTCGATCGCACCGGTTATCCGGTGGGTGCGCTGAGCGTCGGCACGCTCGCGTCGCGGCTCGGCGACGACCGGATGCCGATGGTCGTCGAACTGCTGCGACGTCAGGCCGCCGCGATCGGCCCGCGCACCAATCCGTTCGACGCCGCGTTGCGGCGGCCGATGCACGGGCTGTCGGGGAAAACCGTCTAGCCGCGTCGCGCGTGGCCGTTTCATCGGCTTGCTCGGCCCAGGCGCCATGCCGTTCGCCGGTGCGGATCGAACGCCTCGAATGACGTTTTTCGAGGGTTATACGACCTTTGAGCCATCCGCGTCACGTTCCATACTGCACGTGAACGATCAAGCAGGAACCCGCACGCAAGCGCCATCGCGTGTCGCGTAGCCGGCCTGGTCAATCACGACACGAAAAGGAACGGAAGATGCGACTCAAAAATAAATCGGTGTTGATCACGGGCGGCACCAGCGGCATCGGTCTGGCCACCGCGAAGCTGTTCATGGCGGAAGGTGCGCGCGTCGCGGTGACGGGGCGCGACGAGGCCGCATTCGAGCGCGTGAAGGCGGAACTCGGCGAGCATGCGCTCGTGCTCAAGGGCGACGTCAGGTCGCTGGACGACATGCGCGCGATTGCCGCCGCGGCCGACGAGACGTTCGGCGGCCTCGATGTCGTGTTCGCCAACGCGGGCTGGGCGTTCCCGTCCGCCGTGAACGACATCGACGACACGCTCTACAACGACATCATGGACGTCAACGTCAAGGGTGTGGTGTTCACGCTTCAAGCAGCGCTGCCGTACCTGCGCGAAGGTTCGTCGGTGATCCTCAATACCTCGTTCGTCGATCAGACCGGCAAGCACGGCATCTCGTTGACCGCGGCGGCAAAAGCCGCCGTGCGTTCGCTGGCCCGCAGCTGGTCGTACGAATTTCTCGACCGGAAAATCCGTTTCAACGCGATCGCACCCGGCCCGATCGATACGCCGCTGCTGTCCAGGTGGGGCAAGCCCGACGAATGGGTGCGCGAGCGCAAGGCCGAATTCGCGCACGCGATTCCGGTTGGCCGCATGGGCGAGGCCGACGACATCGCGTACGCGGCGCTCTATCTCGCCAGCGACGAATCCTCGTACGTCGTCGGTACCGAGCTGGTCGTCGACGGCGGTGCGTCGCAGCTTTAAGCCCGCGCTTCGCGATCGCCGGGCCCGGCATGTCACCCCGGCTCATCCTCATCCCGATTTCACGTCCGCCGCGCCGTTCGCCGCGGCGGTTCTTCGATCCGGCCCGGCGCGGTTGCACGCGCTCATGGGCCGAAGTTGCAAGGAGCAATCATCTTGACCGACAGTAGCGACAACCATGCGTCCGCCGGGCCGCTCACGCGGGCAGGCCGTTCGCGCCGCGATGTCCTGAAGTTCGGCAGCGCGGCCACCCTCGGCGCCGTGCTGGGTGGCGGCGCGGTGCTCGGGCACGCCACGCCGGCGCCTGCGGGCAGCACGGGGCTGCTCGCGCCGAACGAGCCGCTCGAGATCCTGATCGTCAATTACGACGGCGGCACGCTGCTCGACTTCGCGGGCCCCAGCGAGGTCTTCCACCGGTTGCCGAATACGAACGTGCGCTATGCGAGCCTCGACGGCGGCAACGTGACGCTCGAATTCGGCGTCGTGTACGGCAAGACCGAACGGCTGGCCGATATCCACAGGACCGACGTGATCCTCGTGCCCGGCGGGTCCAATTTGTCGGTGCCGATGCGGCCGGCGTATCAGGCGCAGATCCGCCGTCTGGCGGAGAGCGCCAAACACGTGACGTCGGTATGCAACGGGTCGCTCGTGCTCGCCGCGACGGGCGTGCTCCAGGGCAAGCGCAGCGCCTGCCATTGGGCGTTCGTCAACAAGCTGGCCGAATATGGTGCGATTCCCGTTCCCGATCGCTTCGTCGAAGACGACAACGGCCGCTTCATGAGCGGCGGCGGCGTGACGGCGGGCATCGACTTCGCGCTGCGCGTGGCGGCGAAGCTGCGCGGCCAGCAGGCCGCCGAGTACACGCAGCTCGTGATCGAATACGATCCCGATCCGCCGTTCCACGCCGGTCATCCGAGAGAGGCGCGGCCCGAACTCGTCGCGATGGTCGACAAGAAGCTGCCCGGTGCATCAAAGGGGCTCGCACGCATTCCCGGCGTGCGCTGAAACGCTTGCCGGCACCGCGAGCAGCGTTGCCGCCTCTTCAATTCAAACCCGATTCGGAAATCATTCGATGCGACGGATTCATCTTTGTACTGCCGCGCTTGCAGCGTGCGTGTCATTTTTTTCATTCGCGGCGTCGGCTGTCGCCGCTGGTGCGCAACGCCCGCCCGAAGCGGCCATCAAGGCCGAGAACGCGCGATGGGCGGACGCTTTTGCGCGAGGGGATTACGACGCGATCGGCCGCCTCTATACCGACGACGGCGCGCTCTTGCCGCCGGGCGGCGACAAGGTCACGGGGCGCCGGGCGATCACCGAGTACTTCACCAACGGGTATGCCGGATCGAAACCCGGCACCGTGTCGTTCGACAACTACGAGTTCTACGGTAACGACCAGGCCGTGACGGAGGTATCGGATGTGGAGGTTCGCAATCACGACGGAGTGCTGAAGATCCGCGCGAAGCAGACGCTCGTGTTCCTGAAGCAGGGCGGCACGTGGAAGCTGCATCGCGACATGTGGAACGCTTACCCGCCGGTCAAGGATTGACGACGACTATCGACGTCCGGCGAAATGGCGCGTTGGGCACCCACGCGCCAATCACCCATTGGCGAGACGTCGACCCGGCCGCGCGCTGACCGGCAGGCGGCCGATCAGCGCGCGGCGTTCGACCTGCTCTCGCGTCGAACCGCTTGCGGCGGGTGCCCGAGCAGCTTGATGAAGGCACGGCGCATCCGTTCCGGATCGGTGAATCCCACCGCCAGCGCGATCTGTTCGATCGGTTCGCTGCCGCTCTGCAGGCGTAGCCTTGCCGCTTCTACTCGTAGACGCTCGACCGCCCTCGCGGGCGTTTCCCCGGTTTCCCGGCGAAAGGCGCGCCCGAACTGTCGCACGCTCAAGCTCGCCGCATCGGCGAGCCGTTCGACCGGCAACGCTTCGGCCAGATGTTCGCGAGCGAAATTCAGTGCGATACGGATGCGATCCGATTCCGGCTCCATCTGCGACATCGCGGAGAATTGCGACTGCCCGCCGGGCCGCCGATACGGAACGACGAGAAGCCGCGACACCTCGCGCGCGATCTCCGCGCTCATGTCCCGTTCGATCATGCCGAGCGCGAGGTCGATGCCGGACGCGATGCCCGCCGACGTCCAGACGCGGCCGTCGACGACATAGATGCTGTCGCCGTCGACCCGTGTGCGAGGAAAGCGCGACTGCAATTGCGCGGCGTATCGCCAGTGCGTCGCCGCTCTCAATCCGTCCAGCGAACCGGTTTCCGCAAGCAGGAATGCGCCGGTACACACGCTTGCCACTCGCGACGCCCTGGTGGCCAGCTTGCTGGCCGCGACGATATTCTCCGACGTCTGCATCGGCGCGATATCGCCGCCGACGAACACGACGGTGTCGAACGCGCGCCGTCCGATCGGCTTCGTGTCGATCGAAAGGCCGGTATTGCCGGGAATCGGGCCGCCGAATGGCGAGATGACGTGAAGATCGTATGGCGTGCGGCCGGCGGCCGTGGCCACCTGATTGAAGGCCGATAGCGGCCCGCCAAGATCGAGCGCGTCGTAGCCGCGGCAGACGAAGAATCCAATTCGATGCATGACGAGGCAATGAGTCGGTAACGCCGGAATGGCGAATTTTACGGGGGAACCCTCGAATCATGTCATTTGGCTTGAAACGAGGGAAAAGCGTCCTTTACGTCTTCATCGATCGACTGTATGGGTTTGCGCCGCGCGGATGCGATGCCGACAGAAAGCAACGAACAGCGACGATAGGTGAATGCCGGTTGATCTCGCGCAGCGGGCGTCCCGATCCGGGAAAAAGCGCCGGTATTGCAGCGCAGCGAAAGACGGCGACGCCCGCCCGGTCGAGCCTCCGTCACGAACCGAAACCGCCGCCGCGGCCATCATGCGGATGCCGATGGTTGACCGCCGGCGGTCATGCTAGGATTTCCGTCAAACAACTCCGGAGACTGCGATGCCGTTCATCTGCGAAAACGTCGAATGTCGTGCCGTGCTGGCTCGCGGGCAGGTCAGGCACCATCAGGAGGGCGCGGGCTGGTGCTTCTACTGCCCCGACTGCAACACCCGAAACGAGTTGATGAATATCGGCACGGCCAGCGGGCCTGTCGAACTGGTTCAGCCGGAACGAGCGAGCCCGCCGCACAAGGTCGTCGCGACGGCACGGCCGCTGGACGACGGCCGCTACGCGGCGCAGTTGAGCGTTCAGCGAGCGCTCGCCGTGAAGGGCACGTACGCGGCCGAAGAGCACTGGGACGAACTCGGCGTATTCGGCGACGCGCAGGAAGCCGTCGCGCATGCGAAGTCATTCGCCACGGACCTGCTGCAGCGCGCCGCGTAATCGGCATTTTTCCGTGAATGAACAAGAGGCGTCGCGCATTCGTGCGCGACGCCTCTTTGCATTTTCCGCCTGCGTTTTTCAATCGCGGATATCGAACGCGAAGGACTGCTGCGCGATCCGTCGAACCATGCCGTCCCGAACCAGGCTCGCGAGAAGGCCATGCGTGGTCACGCAGCCGGCGCCTGTGCCGCGCGGGCCCGTTCGCGGGCCGCGACGAGTTCCCGGATCCGCTCGCGGTCGGCCGGCGTCACCGGCGTGAAGGTCACGAGGCTCAGGTCCGGGCTGCCGGTGACCGAGAACGCCGAATAGTCGAGCGCGATCCGGCCGACTTCCGGATGGCGGATCTCCTTCGTGCCTTCGTCGTGCGTTCGGATATCGTGGTCGCGCCACATTGCGTCGAATTCGGCGCTGGTCGCGCGCATCTCGTCGACGAACGCCTGCACGGCCCGCGTCGCGCCGCTGCGCGCGACGTCCGCACGAAACGCGCCGACCGCGAACCGCGCGACGCGCTCCCAGTTCGGCTGCGCATCGCGCACGCGCGCATCGACGAAGATCAGCCGCAGGATGTTGCGTGCGGCCGGCGGCAGCGTCGCATAGTCGGTCAGCGTCGCGGCCGCGGCGTCGTTCCATGCGACGACGTCCCACGTCGCGGTGCGGATGATCGCGGGGCTCGCGTCGAGCGAATCGAGCACGCGTTGCAGCCGCGGCGTCACGCTGGCCGGCGCGTGATAACGCACCTCGGGCGGATGGCCGACGCCGAGCAGGAACAGGTGTTCGCGTTCGGCGTCGTTGAGCATCAGCGCGCGGGCGAGCCGGTCGAGCACGTCGGCCGACGGCGCGCCGCCGCGCCCCTGTTCGAGCCACGTGTACCACGCGGCGCTCACGTGCGCGCGCTGCGCGACTTCCTCGCGCCGCAGGCCCGGCGTGCGGCGGCGCGTGGCCGGCAGCCCGAGCACGGCCGGGTCGAGTTTCTCGCGGCGGTCCCGCAGGTACGCGCCGAGCAGGTTGTCGGGGGCGTCAGCCATATCCTGTTAGTTCGTTTACCGGTAAACCGTCACGGCTTCACCGCGAGCGGCGCTCGGCAGATAGTAAGCCTCCATTTCATCCGGAGGTGCTGAACATGCGTGTCTTTGTTACGGGAGCGTCGGGATTCGTCGGCTCGGCCGTCGTCGCCGAACTCTTGGCCGCCGGGCACTCGGTGCTCGGGCTCGCGCGGTCGGATGCAGCGGCGGCATCGGTTGCCGCGGCCGGCGCCGACGTCCATCGCGGGTCGCTCGAGGATCTCGAGAGCCTGACGCGCGGCGCCGACGCCGCCGACGCGGTGATCCACACGGGATTCAATCACGACTTCTCGCGCTTCGCGCAGAACTGCGAACTCGACCGCCGCGCGATCGAGACGATCGGCGCGGCGCTCGCCGGTTCGGCGCGGCCGCTGATCGTCACGTCGGGCCTCGCGCTCGTCGCGCCCGGCCGCGCGGCGACGGAGGACGATTCGCATGTGCCGGTGTCGGCGAATTATCCGCGTGCGTCCGAAGCGAGCGCGGTCGCGCTCGAAGCGCGCGGCGTGCATGCGTCGGTTGTCCGCCTGCCGCCGTCCGTGCACGGCGACGGCGATCACGCGTTCGTGCCGCGCCTGATTGCGTTCGCGCGGGAGAAAGGGGTGGCGGCGTACATCGGCGACGGCGCGAACCGCTGGCCGGCCGTGCACCGGCTCGACGCGGCGCGCGTGTATCGGCTCGCGATCGAGCGCGGCGCGGCCGGCGCGCGCTATCACGCGGTCGACGACATGGGCGTGCCGTTTCGCGAAATCGCGGAGGTGATCGGCCGCCGGCTGAACGTGCCGGTCGTCGCGAAGTCGGCGGCGGAAGCCGGCGAGCACTTCGGCTGGTTCGCGATGTTCGCGGGGATGGATGCGCCCGCAACCAGCGAGCGCACGCGGGCGTCGCTCGGCTGGACGCCGACACAGCCGGGGCTGCTGGCCGACATCGACCGGCCGGCGTATTTCGGAAGCTGACGAGCGACGGGCGCCGCGCATCATGCGCGGCTCGGGCCGTGACGAACACGCGTACGTCGCGGCCGCCCGCCTGCGGTGCGTCATTCGACCGGATGCAGATCCTGCAGCAGCGTCGGCACCAGCTCCGATACGGTCGGGTGGATATGCATCGCGCGGCTGATCGTCGTGTACGGCGCGCCGGCGGTCATCACGTCGAGTATCCCGTGCACGACTTCGTCGCCGGTCACGCCGAGGATCGACGCGCCGAGGATCGCGTGGCTATCCGCGTCGACGATCACCTTCATGAAGCCCTGGCTTTCGCCTTTCTCGACCGCCCGGCCGACGCGCGTCATCGGGCGCGTACCGACCAGCAGCCGGCGGCCCGTCTGCTTCGCTTCCTCGAGCGTCATGCCGACGCGGCCGAGCGGCGGATCGATGTACATCGCGTAGGCCATGATGCGGTCGGACACCTTGCGCGGATCGTCGTCGAGCAGGTTGGCCGCGACGATCTCGTAGTCGTTGTACGCGGTGTGCGTGAACGCGCCGCGCCCGTTGCAGTCGCCGAGCGCCCAGATGCCGGGCACGTTGGTGCGCAACTGATCGTCGACGGTGATGTAGCCGCGCGCGTCGGTATCGACGCCCGCGCGGTCGAGCCCGAGATCGTCGGTGTTCGGCACGCGCCCGACCGCGAGCAGCAGGTGCGAGCCCGCCACCTCGCGGCCGCCGCCCGCGCAGTCGAGGCCGACCACGATGCCGTCGCCGTCGCGGCGCGCGCTCAGGCAATTCGCGTCGAGCTGCACGTCGACCCCTTCTTTTTCGAGGATCTCGCGCACGGCCTGCGACACGTCTTCGTCCTCGCGGCGGATCAGGCGCGGGCCTTTCTCGACGATCGTGACCTTCGAGCCGAAGCGGCGGTACATCTGGCCGAATTCGAGCCCGACGTAGCTGCCGCCGACGATCACGAGATGGTCGGGCAGGAAGTCGACGTCCATCATCGTCGAGTTGGTCAGGTACGGCACCGAGTCGAGGCCCGGCATCGCGGGCACCTGCGCGCGTCCGCCGACGTTGATGAAGATGCGTTCGGCTTCGAGCACGTCATCGCCCACGCGCACCGCGTTCGCGCGTTCGAAGCGGGCATGACCCTGAAAGACGGTCGTGTTGTCGAGGCCGCGCACCCATTGCTCGACGCCGTGGTTCGAGCGGCCCGAGATCTGGTCCTTGCGCGCCTTCACGGCTTTCATGTCGACGGTGACGGGGCCGCCAATCGACACGCCGTATTCGCTGGCGCGTCGGGCGAGCTGCGCGGCGTATGCGCTCGCGATCAGCGTCTTGGTGGGGATGCAGCCGGTATTTACGCAGGTGCCGCCGAAGCGGCCGCGCTCGACGATCGCGACTTTCATGCCGGCGCCGGCGAGCCGCGCGGCGAGCGGCGGCCCGGCCTGGCCGGTGCCGATGACGATCGCATCGAAGTGTTGCGTCATGACGTCCTCCTGGGCGGGGACAACGGGGAAAGGGGCAGGCGCAAGCCGCATGCCGTGCCGGCGGTCGCGCGGGCGACGAGCGCCTATGGTAGACCTGTTGGCCCGGTGTCGCGAGCGTCGGGCGGGCGACGCGCCGTATTGAAAAATGGCGCCGCCGCGGGTGGCGCGGCGTGCGGCGTCTAGTCCTTGCGCTGCCAGTGCCCGAACGACACCGGCCGGTGCGCGTCGGCGCGCGTGACGGTGACGTGGTCGGGCTGGTCGTCGAGCGGAAACGATTCGGTGACGATCCGGTTCGAAAACAGCCAGCCGTGCGTGCGCGGGTCGTAGCGGAACGTGATGTAGTCGGTCCAGTGCTGCCCGCACGCGACGGCGTTCTGCACGGTGAAATAGCGGCCCTTCACCGACACGCCGTTGCCGGCCGCATCGTCGGGATCGAACGGGTCGCACTGGCCGCCTTCGTTCGCGCGCAGCACGACTTGGTCGTTGCGGGCGGCGAGCCGGTACGTGTGATCGGCCTGTTCCTCGTAGATCAGCAGCGGGCGCGGCGACGGCTGCTCGCGCGTGTCCACTGCGCGATGCACGACGACGAGAAAGCTGCGCCGCCCGTTGTCGAGATCGGGGCCGGCCTGCGCGGTCAGCGGCTGGTAGCCGGGCGGCAGTTGCGCGGCGATCGATTTCGGCAGGGGGGCGGCGCGGGCGTGGAGCGAGAGGGCGGCGAACAGCGGGAGCAGCAGGGCGGAAAGGCGAAGGGCGCGCATGACAGGCGGTCCGGTCGAAAGGAGGAAAGGGAGATGAGTCGCGCGGCGCGTGACAGATCACGTCCGGACAACTCGCCGCCCGGCGCCGGATTTCCGGGCTCGTCGCTCGGGAAGGCGAGGCTGACGGTCGGGCTCGCGATGGACTCGCGAAGGATCGGATCGGCGACGGCGGCATCGTCGGGATAGCGGGCGGCGCGGATCTCGATCATGGGGCGGCGCGGGATCACGGGAAAGAGGGCCAGCATAGCAGCGCACAGCCGCTTTCGGCCATCCGCGAAGCGTGCCAGAATCGAGCGCTCGACCGTCGGAAACGACACGCAGGCGCCGGCGCAGCGGCGTCGCTGACCAAGGAGACTTCGATGACCGCATCGGCTGCCGTACTCGCCATCCTGGCTGCGCTGTTTCTCGGCGCGATGATCCCGGGCCCGAGCTTCGTGCTGGTTGCCCGCAATTCGATCGGGCTGTCGCGCCGCGACGGGCTCGCCACCGCACTCGGCATGGGCATCGGCGGCATCGTGTTCGGCGGCGTCGCGCTGGCCGGGCTCTACACGTTGCTGCAAGCCGTCGAATGGCTGTACGTGGGCCTCAAGGTCGCGGGCGGCGCGTACCTGATCTACATGGCGTCGAAGATCTGGCGCGGCGCCGACCGGCCGATCGCGATGGACGATCCGCAGGCGATGGCCGGCGGCAGCGCGCGCAAGTCGTTCTGGACCGGCCTCACGACCCAGCTCAGCAACCCGAAGACGGCGATCTGGTACGGCAGCATCTTCGCGGCGCTGCTCCCGCAGCATCCGCCGCTGTGGTGCTATCTCGTGCTGCCGCCGCTCGTGTTCGCGGTCGAATTCGGCTGGTACACGCTCGTCGCGCTGTGTTTCTCGACGCGCCGGCCGCGCGAGCTCTACCTGCGCGCGAAGAAGTGGGTCGACCGCATCGCGGCCGGCGCGATCACGCTGCTCGGGCTGCGGCTGATCCTGAATGCGCCGAAAGCGGGGATCTGAGCTTCATTCCTGATCAGTACCGGCGCGAACCGGCGAGTCGGCCGGTTCGCAAACGTATGACTTCCTCGTGGCGCGGCCGCTCGCCGGCTGCCGCCGATCCTGCTTCCCCACTCGGCACCGCCGCCCGCCCAGCCTTGCGCGACGGGCGTTCGCATGGGTTGACCGGCGCGTCGAACGGCGCCGCTTCCCCGATTCTGGCGGTCGACTGCCCGACGACGTGTAAACTGCTGCCTTTTTTGACGGTTTGCAGCATGGTGCAAGCATCTCCGCGCCCGGCGTTGAGCGGTCCGACGCTCGTCCGGCTGCTCGCGCGCCTGGCCGATGCCGACGTCGCGGAATCCCGGCAGACGCTGTCCGACCGGCTGAGCCAGTGGCTCGGCTGGACCGACGCGATCACGCTGTCGTCCGCGCTGAATGCGAGCCCGCCGGGCGTCGCGGCCGGCGTGCGCGGCTACGACGCGGAGCGCGATTGCGCGCGCGTGCGCCACGATCTCGCGCAGGCGATCACGGCCGCCAGCCGGCCGCGGGCGCGGCGCCGGCCGGGCGATCCGCCGCCGCCGGCCGCCGACACGGCCGATTTCGCGGATTTTCGTCAACGTTATCTGACCCTGCAGCAGGACATGGAAACGGCGATCGGCCAGTTGCGCGGCCGCCTGCGCGTCGCGCTCGCCGCACGCTCGTCCGGGATGGCGCGGCTCGCGACGCTCGACACGATCATGGAGCGCGTGCTCGGCGCGCGCGAGCGCAGCCTGTTGTCGGCCGTGCCCGCGCTGCTCGGCACGCGCTTCGCGCGGCTGCGCGAAGCGGAGCGGCAGGCGCTGGCCGACGCCGAAGCCGCTGCCGGCGGCGCATCCGCTCCGGCCGATGAAGGCGCGGCGGCCGACCCCGCGACCGTCGCGGCGATCGTGCCCGGCGCATGGCTCGATACGTTTCGCGACGAGATGCAAAGCATCCTGCTTGCCGAACTCGAAGTCCGGTTTCAAACGGTAGACGGGCTGCTCGCGGCCCTTCGCACCTGCTAATCAACACGCTATGTCCAGAATTCGCCTTGATCTCGTTGTCTTCGTCGCCGGTCTGCTCGCAGTGGGCTGGATCGGTGCCGGCTATGTCGCATCGAACCCGCTGGCGGCGGCCGTCACGCTGCTGATTGGCGCGTGCTACGTCGCCGGCGCATGGGAGCTGCTGCGCTACCGGCAGGCGACCGCCACGCTGTCGCGCGCGGTCGCCGGCCTGACCGAGCCGCCCGCGAAGCTCGATACGTGGCTCGACACGCTGCATCCGGGCCTGCGCGGCGCGGTGCGCGCCCGCGTCGAAGGCGCGCGCGTCGCGCTGCCGGGCCCGTCGCTCACGCCTTACCTCGTCGGCCTGCTGGTGCTGCTCGGCATGCTCGGCACGCTGCTCGGGATGGTCGTCACGCTGAAGGGCACGGGCGCCGCGCTCGAGAGCGCGACCGATCTCGACGCGATCCGCGCGTCGCTGATCGCGCCGGTGAAAGGGCTCGGGTTCGCGTTCGGCACGTCGATCGCCGGCGTCGCGACGTCCGCGATGCTCGGGCTGCTGTCCGCGCTCGTGCGCCGCGAACGGATCGATGCGGCCCAGCAGCTCGACGCGAAGATCGCGACGACGCTGCGCGTGCATTCGTCCGCGCACCAGCGCGACGAATCGTTCCGGCTGCTGCAGCGCCAGGCCGACGTGATGCCGGCCCTGGTCGACCGGTTGCAGACGATGATGACGACGCTCGAGGCGCGCAGCGTCGCGTTGCACGATCGTCAGCTCGAAAGCCAGCAGGCGTTTTTCGACCGGACCGAGCGGGCGTACGCGGGCCTGGCATCGAACGTCGGCGACGCGCTGAAGGAAAGCGCCGCCGAAAGCGCGCGCGTGGCCGGCGCCGCGTTGCAGCCGGTCGTCGCTGCGACGATGACGGGGCTCGCGCAGGAGATGGCCGCGCTGCGCGACACCGTGACGGGCGCGGTGCAGCGACAGCTCGACGGGCTGACGGACGGCTTCGAGAAGACCACCGGCAACGTGACGGCTGTGTGGAACCGCGCGATCGACGAACAACGTCAGGCGGGCAACGCCGTCGCGCAGCAGTTGCAGACGACGCTCGGCCAGTTCACCGACACGTTCGCGCAGCGTTCGTCGGATTTGCTCGACGGCGTCGCGACGCGCCTCGAATCGACCGAAGGCCGCCTGTCGGACGCCTGGCGCGATGCGCTGGCGCGCCAGGAGCAGGTCGGCGAGACGCTGGCCGGCCAGCATGCGCGTGCGCTCGGCGAAGCGGCCGCGACGTTCGAACGCCATTCGGCCGCGACGCTCGCAGCGATGCGTGAGTCGCACGCGGGTTTGCAGACGCAACTGGCCGCACGCGATGAAGAACGTCTCGCGGCGTGGAACGATTCGCTGGCGGCGATGGCCGCGAAGCTCGGCGACGAATGGCAGCGTGCGGGCGCGCATAGTGCCGGTCGTCAACAGGAAATCTGCGATGCACTCGCTCGGACGACGCGTGATCTGGCCGCACAGGCATCGACGTTCGAACAACGCTCGAACGATCTGCTGTCGACGATCCGCGAGTCGCACACGGGCTTGCAATCGCAACTGGCGGCGCGTGACGAAGAACGCCTCGCTGCGTGGAACGATTCACTGACCGCAATGGCCGCGAAGTTGGGCGAAGAGTGGCAGCGTGCTGGCGTGCACAGCGCCGGCCTTCAACAGGAAATCTGCGACGCACTCGCTCAGACGACGCGTGATCTGGTCGCACAGGCGTCGACGTTCGAACACCGCTCGAACGATCTGCTGTCGACGATCCGCGAGTCGCACACGGGCTTGCAATCGCAACTGGCGGCGCGTGACGAAGAGCGCCTCGCTGCGTGGAACGATTCACTGACCGCTATGGCCGCGAAGCTGGGCGAAGAGTGGCAGCGTGCTGGCGTGCACAGCGCCGGCCGTCAGCAGGAAATCTGCGATGCACTCGCTCAGACGACGCGCGATCTGGCCGCACAGGCGTCGACGTTCGAACAACGCTCGAGCGATCTGCTGTCGACGATCCGTGAGTCGCACACGGGCTTGCAATCGCAACTGGCGGCGCGTGACGAAGAGCGCCTCGCTGCATGGAACGATTCGCTGGCCGCAATGGCCGCGAAGCTCGGCGAAGAATGGCAGCGTGCAGGCGTGCACAGCGCCGGCCGTCAGCAGGAAATCTGCGACGCCCTCGCACAAACGACGCGCGATCTGGCCGCACAGGCATCGACGTTCGAACAACGCTCGAACGATCTGCTGACGACGATCCGCGAATCGCACACCGGCCTCCAATCGCAACTGGCCGCACGCGACGAAGAACGTCTCGCTGCATGGAACGATTCGCTCGCCGCGATGGCGGCCGCGCTGCGCGACGAATGGGCGCAGACGAGCGCGCAGGCCGCGGCGCGCCAGCAGGACATCTGCGACACGCTCACCCGCACCGCGAACGACATCACCGCGCAGGCGCAGGTTCACGCGAGCGACACGATCAACGAAATCGCACGTCTCGTGCAGGCCGCGTCGGAGGCGCCGAAGGCCGCGGCCGACGTCGTCGCCGAGTTGCGCCAGCGCCTGTCCGACAGCATGGTGCGCGACACCGCGACGCTCGAGGAACGCAGCCGCCTGCTCGCGACGCTGGAGACGCTGCTCGGCGCGGTCAACCACGCATCGACCGAACAGCGCGCCGCGATCGACGCGCTCGTCAGCACGTCGGCCGATCTGCTCGATCGCGTCGGTGCGCGCTTCAACGACACCGTCGATGCCGAAACGCGCAAGCTCGATTCGGTGGCCGCGCAGGTCACGGCCGGCGCCGTCGAGGTGGCGAGCCTCGGCGACGCGTTCGGGATGGCCGTGCAGGTGTTCGGCGAATCGAACGACAAGCTGCTCGCGCATCTGCAGCGCATCGAGGCCGCGCTCGAGAAATCGCTCGCGCGCAGCGACGAACAGCTCGAGTACTACGTCGCGCAGGCGCGCGAGGTGATCGACCTGAGCGTGATGTCGCAAAAGCAGATCGTCGAAGACCTGCAGCAGCTCGCCGGCCGGCGGGCGCCCGTCGGAGCGTAACGCATGCACGAGGAAATCGACGGCGGCGCGCAATCGGCGCCGGTATGGCCCGCGTTCGCCGACTTGATGTCGGTGCTGCTCGGCGCGTTCGTGCTGATCCTCGTCGGCGTGATCGGCATGCAGCTCCAGCTCACGTCGAAGCTCGAGGAAGCGGTGCGCGCGCGCCAGCTCGAGGCGCGGCAGCGCAAGTCGCTCGAACAGGCGCTCGCCGGGCCGCTCGCGGCCGGCCGCGTGACGCTCGTGAACGGGCGCATCGGCATCAGCGGCAACGTGCTGTTCGCGCTGAATTCCGACCAGTTGCAGCCCGCTGGCCGCGACCTGCTGAAGACGCTCGCCAGCCCGCTGGCCACGTACCTGAAGACGCGCGACGAGATCCTGATGGTCAGCGGCTTCGCGGACGACCAGCAGGTGCACGCCGGCAACCGCCTGTTCGCGGACAACTGGGAACTGTCGGCCAAGCGCGCGTTGACGGTCACGCGCGCGCTGATCGATGCCGGCGTGCCGGCCTCGTCGGTGTTCGCGGCCGCGTTCGGCTCCGAACAGCCGGTCAGCTCGAATGCGGACGATGAAGGCCGCGCGAAGAACCGCCGCGTGGAGATCGCGCCGGTGCCGCGCAAGTCGGCGTCGAACGGAGGAAAGGCAAAGTGACGGGCGACGCGACGCGGGTGCGCGCGACGCTCGATGCATGGCGCGAGCAGGGCGCCGACCGGCTCGATCCCGTGCGCTTTCATCGGATCGATGCGCTCGAACGGCGCGCCGCCGTGCTCGACGGCGCCGCGCGCGCGTTGCTCGACGCGCGGCTGGCGGCGCTGGTCGAAGGGTTTGCGGAGACCGTCGCGCGTGCGCGCGAAGCCGAAGCGACGCGCATGACGGTGGAAGCTTCGCCGGGTGCGCCCGCGCGTGGCGCGCTTGCCGCGCTCGTCGAAGGGCTCGCGCGCGATGCTCGGGCCGACCGGCGCGGGCTCGATCCCGAACTGGTCGACTACTTCCGCGCGACGTGGTCGAAAGTCCGCACGGAGCAGCAGTATCGACAGTCGCTCGATCAGGTGCCGCGCAACGCGGGGCCGCTCAACTCGAACAGCCTCGTGCACCGCTCGCTCGCGACGATGCGCGAACTGTCGCCGGACTATCTGCAGCAATTCCTGTCGTACGTCGATGCGCTCGCATGGCTCGAGGATCTCGCCGGCGGCGGCGCGCAGCCCGAGAAGGAAGCGCCGCGCGCGAAGGCCGCCAAACCGGCGAAGAAGTCGACGCGCGCCAAGGCGCGATAACGCCACGTCACGCCGCGCCGCGCGCGGTCCGCGTGCGGATCGCCTACCGGTTCGGCGTTGGGCGTCGATCGCCGCGCGTAGCGCGTGCAATGCTTCGACCCGTGCCGATATCGCGCGTGCGTTCGACGTCGGTGCGGGGATCGAGCGTCATCGAAGGGCGTTTCGATTGGCGGGTTGAGCCCGCGCGTCGCGCGGATCCGACGGATTATCGCATCGGCGTTCGGGCCATGTATCGCTCATCCCGGCCGCCTGCGCGAACGTGTCGAGCGCCCAGCCTTTCCCGAGCAACAGCCGCCGCGTGTGCAGCGCGCCGTGCACGTCGTCGGCAACGGTGTCGCCGAGATAACGCAGCGCGCGGCCTTCGACATCGACGAAACCATGCCGGTAGTCCTGCGCGAGCGCCGTCCACAGCCGCGCGGCGCCGACCGACTGGCGCGCGCCGCTGATCAGGCACAGGCCCGCGTCGAGCCCCCAGCGGTACAGCGTCGTCGCGAGGCCCTGGCGTTGCGCCGAGCCGCGCAGCCGTGTGTGCGGCGCGCGCAGGTAGCGGTCGGCGCGGCGCGGGATTTCGGGAAGCCGGTTGAACACCGTATAGCCGGCGAGCTGCCGGGCCGACGGATCCTCGACGTACAGGAAGTATTCGCCGTCCGCTTCGCGATGGCGCACGATCAGGCCCGAGCGGCCGAGCGCGACGCCCGGCAGCCCGTGCAGGCGATGCCCCGGCTGGTGGAGACGTTCATAAAGGGTGTCGAGTTCGTCGTCGATGTCGTGCTGGGAATGCTGTACGTCGATACGCATGGCAAAAGGCGCCCGTCCCGGGCGCATCGAGAAAGAAGTTCATGGCAACGGGGAAACGGAAATGAAAGCGGCCCCCGGGCTCGGCGAAGCGAGCCGGGGCCGCGAATCAGCTGGGGATGTGCTGGAAACCGGCGGCGATCGCGGCGAGGCCCGCGATGCAGAGTGCGAACAGGATCAGGACTTTGTGGATCACGCCTCTTTCCTCATGAACGCGCGGCGCCGAACGGGCGGCATCGCGGAGACGGTGAGCGGCGGGCACGGCCCGCGCGGCCGCCGCGCGGGGCGACGGTCGGGTGTCCGGCGACGGATCGTACGCGGACGGCCAGCACCATACGCGACGCGTCGGGAGCGGGCAATCGGACGGGTGGAGAAAAGCGACGAAAAGCGGAGAATCGCCGTGTTTCGCGACAATTGGCCGCATGGGGCGCGTTCAGCGGTGCGGAGATCCACGCGAAAGCGCATCGTCGAGCGCTGGACGGCGCATGTGGAAAGTGTCGCGGCCTGTGCGAAGCCCGCGCCTGCTTGGCATCCGCGCGAGCAACCGGAGCGGCATGAACTGCCGCCCCGGCCGCGCCGTCACACCGCCTGCCGCCCGCCAAACGCCTGCCTGACCCGCGCGAACAAGCCGTATTGCGCGATCCATTCGGCATACGCGCGATAGTCGGGGTCGCGCATCAGGTGGCGCTCTTCCGTTTTCGCGCGCGTGTAGTAGATCAGGTTGACGGCGACGAGCCCGGCGCAGTGCATGAGCCCGATCTGCCAGCCGAGCGGCTCGACGAACGGCACCGACACCATCCAGTACGACAGGTTCTTGGTGATGTACGCGGGATGCTTCGTGAAGCGATACGGGCCCGACGTGATGATCCCGCGGTTGGTGAGGTTCGAGAACCGCAGTCCGAACGAGATCGTGCACAGCGCGTAGGTCAGCAGCAGCAGGATGATCACCGTGCCCCAGATCACGCGCAGCGTCGGCGCCGACAGCAGCCAGTTGTCCCAGAACATCGAGCCTTCGTAGCGGATGTAATTGTTCGAGATCAGCGACCAGAACGGCTGATAGCAGATCAGCGCGGCGACCCAGCCGAGCGTCGTCGGCTCGACGGTGCGCACGTGGCTGTCGAGGATGCGGAACGTGCACAGGTAGCCGACGGTGCCGAACATCAGGTCCATCGTGAACGACAGGTCGTACATGAACACGAAGGTCGCGATCGTCATCGGCGCATGCATCGCGTTTGCGAGCGACGCGCTCAGGTGATCGGCGTCCTTCGACAGGTAGACGGTCATCAGCGGCAGGAAAAACGCCTTCACGCCCCAGCCGGCCAGCATCTCGCGCACCGGCTTCCAGCTCGCGGGCCGCTCGCGGCGAAACAGGAAGCGGCCCCACAGCAGGTACGCGTCGTCGGTTTCGCGCTGGTGGCGGTCCATCCACGCGAAGTAGAACGGCGCGGCGACGATCACGTACGGCGCGAGCGAGCGCAGCAGCGACCAGAACGGCAGGTAGAACGCGCCGTGGTATTCGGGCAGCAGCCAGTAGAGGAGGCCGATGCCCGCGTAGATCGACGTCAGCGCGCCGAGCCGCGTCGCGACGCGCGCGACGCTCAGCGGCCGGACGGCCTGCCGTGACAGCCCCGCGCTCGGACGCAGGTAGACGCGCGAGATGAAGAGTTCGTGCAGCGCGATCGTGCCGATGATCGCGAGGCTGGCGACGACCGCGCGTGTCGCCGCGTCGAGGGCAGGGTGGTCGCGCGTGATCCACAGCGCGAAGAGCCCGGCCGCGATGCCGAGCAGGCCGGCGCGGAACGGCGTGGCGGAACGGGGTGGGCGGTCCGGAGCGGCGACGATGCCGTCGAGCGTCGAGTTCATGATCGGATCCTCGTAGGGATGAGGGCCGGCGCCCCCGCTTGGCGGGTGACGCCGGCCGTCGGCCGGGCTGTTTATGGATGCGCGCCCGGCCATTGGCCTGTCGTTTTGATACGTGATGCGTCGAGGCTTACTTCTTGGTGCCGGCGCCGAGCAGGCCGCCGAGCAGGTTGGTGACCGGCGACAGCAGGTTGCCGGTGCCGCTGGCGGCGCCGCCGCTCGTGCTGCCGGTCAGGCCGGTCACCACGGAGCCGCTGCCGCCCGGCGTCGTCACGGTGCCCGTCGCGCCGCCGGGGCTGACCGTGCCGACGGCGCCGGCCGAGCCGGCCGGCGTGCCCAGCGCACCCGTGAGCGTGCCGACCGGGCCGCTCGTCAGCACCCCGCCGAGCGTGCCGGACAGGTTGCCGCCCGGCGTCGTGACGGTGCCGGTGAGGCTCGCGCCGAGCGGCGTCAGCGAGTTGACGAGGTTGGTGACCGGCGCGAGCAGGCCGCCGAGACCCGCGCCGCTCGTCCCGCTGGTGCCGCTTGTGCCGCCGGTGCCGCTCGAGCCGATGCTGCCGAGCGCACCCGTCACCGTGCCGAGCAGGCCGGTGATCGGAGCGAGCGGGCCGCCGCTCGTACCGCTCGTGCCGCCCGAGCCGCTCGAACTGCTGCCGCCGCCGAGTGCGCCCGTCAGCGAACCGAGCACGCCCGTGATCGGGGCGAGCGGATTGCTGCCGCTGCTGGAACTGCCGCTGGACAGCAGGCCGCCGGCCGACGCCACCGTGTTACCGAGCTGGGCCACGCTGTTCCCGGCGCTCGTGCCGACCGGGTTGCCGGTTGCGCCGCCGACCTGCGAACCGGCCAGGCCGAGGCCGCTGCCGAGCGTGTTCAGCAGGCCGCTGAGCGGGGCGCCGAGCAACGTGGCGTTGCCGAGCGTTTGCGTGACGCCCGGCGTCGTGACGCCGCCGGTCAGCGTGTTCGTGATCGGGTTGATCACGCTGCCGAGTTGCGTCTCGATTTGCTGCACCGGCGCGCTGTTCAGCGCCGTGTTCAGCGCCGATGCGGTCGAGTTGACCGCGGTGCCGACCGTGTTGACGAGACTGCCGACCAGCGTCGTCGCCGGCGCGAGCGGCGACAGCGGACCGGTGCCGAGGCTCGTCACGGCATTGCCGAGGCTGTTGACCGCACCGCCGGTGCCGGTCAGCAGGCCGGTGGTCGACGTGATCGTCGGGCCGAGCGGGTTCGGCGACACGCCGATCGAGCCCAGGCCGGCTGCGACGCCGTTGCCGAGCGATTGCACGCCGTTGCCGAGGCTGCTGACTGCATTGCCGACGCTGGTGGCCGTCGTCGGGTTCGTGCCGGGGATCTGCACGCCGCCGATCTGGGTGCCGCCGTTCACGACCGTCGTGCCGAGCGCCGTCACGAGGTTGCCGGATTTCTGGAGGACGTTGCCGAGCGGGGTGACGCTGGTGCCGGAGGTGCCGGAAGTACCCGAGGTGCCGGAAGTACCCGAGGTGCCGGAAGTACCCGACGTGCCGGAAGTGCCCGAGGTGCCGGAAGTGCCCGAAGTGCCCGAAGTGCCCGAAGTGCCCGAAGTGCCCGAAGTGCCCGAAGTGCCCGAAGTGCCCGAAGTGCCGGAGGTGCCGGAGGTACCCGAGGTGCCGGAAGTACCCGAGGTGCCGGAAGTGCCCGAAGTGCCGGAAGTGCCGGAAGTGCCGGAAGTACCCGAAGTGCCCGACGTGCCCGAAGTGCCGGAAGTACCCGAAGTGCCGGAAGTACCCGAGGTGCCGGAAGTACCCGAAGTGCCCGAAGTACCGGAAGTACCCGACGTGCCGGAGGTGCCCGAGGTACCGGAAGTACCCGAAGTACCCGAAGTACCCGAAGTACCGGAAGTACCGGAAGTACCGGAAGTACCGGAAGTACCGGAAGTACCGGAAGTACCGGAAGTACCGGAAGTACCGGAAGTGCCCGACGTGCCCGAAGTACCCGAAGTACCCGAAGTACCCGAAGTACCCGAAGTACCCGAAGTACCCGAAGTACCCGAAGTACCCGAAGTACCCGAAGTAC
>NZ_JAHLCL010000008.1:259719-929299 GCF_029268935.1 Burkholderia semiarida
TGGAGTTGACCCTGTAATCCCGGACACAGCGTCACACTAAGGTTGCTGACTCCATTGAGCGCCGGAACTCGCGAGGCGAGCGGTACTTCAGCGCGCTATGGGGATGCTTCTCGTTGTAATGCTCGAACGCGATGGCCAAGTTGCGTGCAGCAGTCGCTGCGTCCGGCTTCGGCATGAAGGCAACGTAGTCGCGCTTCATTGTCTTCACGAAGCTCTCGGCCATCCCGTTACTTTGGGGGCTGCACACCGGCGTGGTCAATGGCTTCAGGCCGATGGCCGCTGCAAACCGGCGTGTATCGTCGGCCGTATAGCCCGAACCGTTGTCGCTCAGCCACTCGATTTCGGACGGTGTATGCAGTTCGTTGCCAAACCGATTTTCCACTGCAGCCAGCATCACGTCGCGCACGATGTCACCACTGTGGCCTGCCGTCGTGGCCGCCCAGCTCATGGCTTCCCGGTCGCAGCAGTCCAGCGCGAACGTCACGCGCAGCGGTTCGCCGTTGTCGCAGCGGAACTCGAAGCCGTCCGAACACCAACGCTGGTTGCTGCGCGCCACGGCCACCTTGCCATCGTGCCGGCGTTGCTGCCGAGGCGGAGTCGGACGACGTTGCATCAGCAGACCATGCGTGCGCATGACGCGATAGATGCGCTTCGCATTGAACGGCACCTGTCCGGCGGCAACGCGTTCATTACGCAACGTGCCCCAGACGCGGCGATAGCCATAGCTGGGCAAATCGGCGACAACCCGGCGGATTTCTTCGACCACCACCGCATCGTCGGTCTGCCTGGATTGCCGCCCATCTCGCCATGTGGCCGGACGCGACAGTCGTGCCGAAACGTTCGAGCGCGACACGCCGAGAACTTCACAAACCAGTTTCACTGGTCGTCCTCCGGCAGCGAGGGCGAGTGCGCTATCCATTTTTTTGCTCGGCCATACTCGACTGCTTCGCGGAGAATCTCGTTCTCCATAGTCTTCTTGCCAAGCATCCGCTGCAGCTCACGAATCTGCTTGAGCGCGTCGGCCAGCTCTGAGGCCGGAACCACTTCCTCGCCAGCCTTGACCGCTGACAGGCTCCCATCCTGGTACAGCTTGCGCCAGTGGAACAGCTGGTTCGGGTTCACGCCGTGCTGCCGCGCGACCATCGAAACCGACTTCCCTGGTTCGAAACTCTCGCGAACCATCGCCAGCTTTTGCTCCGCCGTCCAGCGCCGCCGGCGCTCCGGGCCCGTCAACACTTCCATCACTTCCTGCCTGGTGTTAGTCAAAAACACAGTCTTATGCCTACCCGTTATTGTAAGTGGGTGACTGTGTCCGGCGTTTCAGGGGGCTGCTCCATACCCGAAGTACCCGAAGTACCCGAAGTACCCGAAGTACCCGAAGTACCCGAAGTACCCGAAGTACCCGAAGTACCCGAAGTACCCGAAGTACCCGAAGTGCCCGAAGTGCCCGAAGTGCCCGAAGTGCCCGAAGTGCCGGAAGTACCCGAGGTGCCGGAAGTACCCGAACTCCCGCCGCCCGATGTCCCCGACGAGCCGCCGCCCGACGTACCCGAAGTTCCCGAACTGCCGCTCGTCCCGGACGTGCTCGGCTTGATCGTCGGCGGGGTCGTCGGTCCGTCGACCGAACCGCAGCCGTACAGCGCGAGCAGCGACGAGACGGCCATCGTTACCGTCGTCTTCTTGAAGAGAGTGTGCATGTTGGCCTCGACATTGGAAGTGTGTCCCAGGCCTTCACTGCAAGTTCCGCGCCATGACAGGTTTCGCGAAACGGTGTCGCGATTAATTGCGAAAACCGCGAATATCGACGCGATTTAAACGGAGGAATGGCGGTTTCGCGCGACAGGCGCGTGCGGTGCGCGCACGCCGCGGCTGCGATGTTCCCGTCAGGCGCCGTAACGCGCGGCCGGATGTTACGTAGCGTTCGGCCGCCCGGTACGCGACCGGCCGCGAACCGAGCACCGCATCTTTGACGAAACGCGCGCCTCGCCCGAACATGGCTCGACATCTTCCGGCCGCCGGCGACGCCGAAGCGGTCCCGACTCCAATCAGGACATCGACATGAGCGAACAGGACAGGGAATACGGCAAGGCGCGGCGGATCGACGTGATGGGCGAGGCGTTCGTCGAGCGCGCGATGCGCGACCTCGACGGATTTTCGCGCCCGTTGCAGGACTGGCTGAACGAGCATGCGTGGGGCAGCACGTGGCAGCGCGGCGGGATCGACCTGAAGACGCGCAGCCTGTGCACGTGCGCGATGCTGGCGGCGCTCGGCCGCGGCACGGAGCTGAAGGGCCATGTTCGCGGCGCGCTCAACAACGGCGCGAGCCTCGTCGAGATCCGGGAGGTATTGCTGCACAGCGCGTTGTACGCAGGGGCGCCTGCCGCGGTCGAGGCGTTTCGCAACGCGCGCGAGGTGATCGCCGATCTCGGGCTGTCGATACCCGACGACGGAGCCTGAACCCGATGCGGCGCCGGCTGCCCGGCACGGCATCGGAATCCGGCCCTGCGTCGCCGCCGCGACCTACGCGATGCGCACCGGCTGCGCGGCGACGTCGACCGGCGCGGCGGCGACTTCGAGCAACCAGTCGGCCGTCGCTTCGGGAAGCGTGACCGGCAGCATGTGCCCGCCTTCGACGACCTTCAGCCGCACGCGCGCCGATTTCTGCGCGAGCGCGTCGCCGTGCGCGCGCCAGTTCAGGATCGGATCGGCACGGCCGTACAGCACGTCGACCGGCAGCGCGAGTTCCGGATAGCGGCGCTCCATCGCGGGCAGATCGACGGGCGCCGACAGCAGGTCCGTCGCCGTCGCGTAGAACACGTGCGGGCGCATCCCGAGCAGGCCGCCGCCCTTGACCGGGAAGTCGCGCGGCACGTCCTCCGGCGCGAACACCTGGCGCACGGCCTTGCGCCCGGTCAGGATCGTCAGCGGAATCGCGAAGGTCCACGACACGAAACGGCGCACGAGCGGCGACGGCAGCATCAGCGGCTTGAACGGCGCGGGCGGTTCGGTCTGCTCGTGCGACAGCGGCGCGATCAGCGCGAGCCGGCTCACGCGGTCCGCATGGTTGAGGCCGACCGCGAGCGCGATCGCGCCGCCGAGCGAGTGGCCGACCAGCACCGGCCTGTCGAGTTTCAGCGCGTCGATGAACGCGGCGACCGTGCGGGCCTGCGCGAACACGTTCGCCTGCGAGGCCGCGCCGCGCAGTGAGCGGCCGGCGCCGGGCCGGTCGATCAGGATCACGCGATGCTGCTGCGCGAGCCGCGCGAGCGGCAGGTACGCGAAATTGCGCCATTGCCCCGCGAGCCCGTGGACGAACACGATCGGCGGGCCGTTGCCGTATTCGACGTAGTGGATGCGGTCGCCGTCGATGTCGACGAAGCGGCCTTCGGGCGGAAACGCGCGCGTCACGCGACGGGCCACGTAAGCGGAAAACAGCGCGAGCGCGGCGAGCGCCGCGACGACGCCGAGCAGGACGTTCTGGATCAGATGGAGCGTAGGAGTCATGTCGGCCTCAGCGGGTTTCGAGTGCGGGTTCGGCAGCCGGCGCGGTGGCGGCCGGGCCGGTTGTGGCGCGGCGTTCGAAATGCATCGCGGAATCGGCGAGCGCGCTGAATTTCAGCGACGCGAGATCGAGCACGTAGTTCTGGTGGAACTTCCACGGCTTGCGGCGCCCCTGCTTCGGCAGGATGCCGGCCGCGCGCTGGATGTAGCCGGAGCTCAGGTTGACCGCCGGCACGTCGCCGAGATCGCCCGCGCCGAGCCGCGGCACGCACGTGTCGTACCCGTTCGCGCGCATGTGGTTGAGCAGCCGGCACACGTAGCGCGCGATCAGCTCGGCCTTCAGCGTCCACGACGCATTCGTGTAGCCGAACGACGACGCGAGGTTCGGCACGTCGCTGTACATCATGCCCTTGTACGACACCGTCTCGGGCAAATCGACCACGCGGCCGTCGACCGTCACGCGCGCGCCGCCGAGCATCTTCACCTTCAGCCCGGTCGCGGTGACGATCACGTCCGCGTCGAGCTGCTGGCCGCTCTTCAGCCGGAGGCCGGTCGGCGTGAAGCGCTCGATCTCGTCGGTGACGATCGACGCGCGGCCCGCGCGGATCGCCTTGAACAGGTCGCCGTTCGGCACGAGGCACACGCGCTGGTCCCACGGCATGTAGCGCGGCGTCAGGTGCTTCGCGACGTCGAAGTCGGGGCCGAGCTGCTTGCTGGCCGCGCGGATGATGAACTTCTTCGTCTGCTCGGGCTTGCGGCGCGACACGTTGTACAGGTACATCGTCAGCAGTACGTTCTTCACGCGCACCAGCCGGTGCGCGAGCCGCGACGGCAGCACGCGGCGCAGCGCGTTCGCGATCCGGTCGCGCGCGGGCAGCGACACGATGTAGGTCGGCGAGCGCTGCAGCATCGTCACGTGCCGCGCGTCGGCCGCCATCGACGGCACGAGCGTGACGGCCGTCGCGCCGCTGCCGATCACGACCACGCGCCGGTTCGCGTACGACAGATCCTTCGGCCAGTGCTGCGGATGCACGAGCTTGCCCTCGAACGTGTCCATGCCGGCCCAGTCGGGCAGATAGCCTGCGTCGTAGTCGTAGTAGCCGCTGCACATGAACAGGAAGCGGCAGGTGTAGACGAGCGTGTCGGTCGCGCCGTTTTGCGTGCGCTCGATGCGTACCGTCCAGCGCGCGCGGCTCGAATCCCAGTCGGCCGCGACGACCTTCCTGCCGTAGCGGATCGTCTTGTCGATGCCGTAGGTGCGCGCGGTGTCGCGGATATAGTCGAGGATCGTCTGGCCGTCGGAGATCGCCTTGTCGCTGTGCCACGGGCGGAAGCTGTAGCCGAGCGTGAACATGTCGGAATCCGAACGAACGCCCGGATAGCGGAACAGGTCCCAGGTGCCGCCGATCGCGTCGCGCGCCTCGACGATCGCCACGCTCGCATGCGGGCAGCGCTGCTTCAGGTGATACGCGGCACCGATGCCGGACAGGCCTGCGCCGACGATCAGCACGTCGAGGTCGCGGTTTTCGTCACTGTCGCGGCGGGCGTCGGGGGCGGGCGGCGCGTCGCGCCGGTCGGTCGTCGTCGAGATCATGCGGGGTCCTGGGTCGGCGTGGTCGGGCGCGCGGCCGGAGCGTGGGCGCGTTCGAGGTTGCGTGCGCGAGCGCGGCGCACATGGCGCAGCATCAGCCACTGGTAACCGGCGCCGAGCAGCCGCGCGATCCGGTCGAGCCGGCGCGCGTCGGCGCCGACCAGCACGCGGCGCGCATTGCGCTCGACGCCTGCGAGGATCTGCCGCGCGGCCTCGTCGGCCGTCGTCGCGTTGATCAGGCGGTTGGCCTGGCGGCGATGGGTCGCTTCGTCCTGGCCCGTCAGCGCGTGGATGCTGGTGTCGACGCGGCCAGCATCGACGATGCTCGTCGCGACGCCGCCCGGATGCACGCACGTCGCGCTCACCGGCGCGCCGTCGAGTTCGAGTTCCATCCGCAGCGCCTCGGTGAAGCCGCGCACCGCGAACTTGGTCGCGTTGTACGCGCTTTGCGTCGGCATCGCGACGAGCCCGAACAGGCTCGACGTGTTGACGACATGGCCGTCGCCCGACGCGCGCAGATGCGGCAGGAACGCTTGCGTGCCGTGCACGACGCCCCAGAAATTGATGCCGACGATCCATTCGAGATCGGCGAGGCGCGCGGTTTCGGCGCTGGCGGCCAGCGACACGCCTGCGTTGTTGAAGATCAGGTTGACCTTGCCGTGCTCGGCGCGCACGAACTCGGCCCACGCGAACACCGCGTCGCGATCGGCGACGTCGAGCCGCCGCGTGCTCACGCGCACGCTGTGCCGTGCGCAGGCGGCCGCCGTGCCGGCGAGCCCGACATCGTTGACGTCGGCGAGCGCGACCTCGCAGCCGCGCCGCGCAAGCTCCACCGCGAGGCTGCGGCCCATGCCCGAACCGGCGCCCGTGATCGCGGCGACCTTGCCGGAAAATCCCTTCATCCGTCGTTCCTCCCGTTCCGCTTGCGCTGTACCGGCGGCGCATCTATTGTGGTGTTGTTCGTCACCACTTTAGTTTTCGGGTGTCCTGATGTCAAATAGCGGAATGGAGAAAGCACTCGAAACGGAAAGAAGGGGCCGGTCGTATGGCGGCGTGGCGCCCGAGGTACGGGCCGCCGAGCGGCGCGACGCGTTGATCCGCGCGGCGACGCGCGTGTTCGGTACGGTGGGTTTTCGCAAGGCGACCGTGCGGTCGATCTGCCAGGCAGCGAAGCTGAACGACCGCTATTTCTATGCGGCGTTCGACAGCACCGAGGATTTGCTGCGCTGCACCTACCTGCATCACGCGCAGCAGTTGCATGACGCGGTCGCGCAGGCGGTCGCCGCGCGCGGCGGCGATCTGCGGGAGCGCGTCGACGCGGGGCTCGCGGCGTTCTTCGCGTTTTTGCGCGACCCGTGCGCGGCGCGCGTGCTGCTGCTCGAGGTGATGGGCGTGAGCGCGGATACCGACATGACGTATCAGCGCATGCTGATCGACTTCGGCAAGCTGATCATGGCGATTGGCGCGCCGGGCGAGGCCGCGACGCCTGGCGAGCGCAGTGAGCAGCGGCTGATCGGGCTCGCGCTGGTGGGCGCAATGACGAACGTCGGCGCGGCGTGGCTGCTGACCGACTATCGCGATCCGGAGGCACTGATGATTTCCAGTTGCAGGAAGGTGCTGCTGGGGACGTTGCAGGCGCGCGACTAGGGACGCGCGGGAAAACGGGGCTCATTGGCCGGACGAGACCAAATTCGGACTATAATCAGTCTTGTTATGGACTGGCACAGGACGTGTTCCATGAAATTCTCTACCCAGGTCAAGCCCATCAGCTATCTCAAGAGCCACGCCGCCGATATCGTCAGGGACATCTCGGAAAGCCGCGAGCCGATGCTGATTACCCAGAACGGAGAGGCGAAGCTCGTTGTCATGGACGTCAAGTCGTATGAGGAGCATGAAGAGACGCTTGCGCTTCTTCGGCTGCTTGCACTCGGCAATCGGGAGATCGAGCAGGGCCACTTCCGTCCAGTCGAGGATGTCTTTGCGGACCTCGACAAGGACGACGATCAATGACACTGCGGGTTGTCGTTCTTCGTTCGGCGGAAGAAGATCTGAAGAGGTTGAAGCGCTATCTCGTATCGAATTTCGGTTCGGCTACCTGGCAAACGAGCTACCGGCAGATCAAGGACGCCATTGCATCGATTCGCGCTTTTCCGAATCACGGCAGGATTCCTGATGAACTCGCGAATATCAGCCTCGGTCAGTATCGCGAAGTCATTGCCGGAATGAACCGCATCATTTATGACGTGCGAGGCGACACCATTCACGTGCATATCGTTTGCGATACGCGCAGGGATCTGAAGTCCTTGCTGATGAGGCGGCTTGTGGTCGCTCATTGAGCGCGATCGCCATTCTTCCTCGTTTCACGATCCCGCCCTCCGTGGTTTCGAACTTGCGCGCCGCGTAATCGGTGCCGCCGCCGTCACCCCGAGCCTCGCCTTCATCGCATCGACAAACGCCCGTACCTTCGGCGACGGCAGCCGCGTCGACGGAAACACCGCATGAATCCCGGCGGGCGCCGTGCGCCAGCCCGGCAGCAGCCGCACGAGCCGGCCGGTCGCGACGTCGTCCGCGGCCGAGAAATCCGTCAGCAGCCCGAAGCCGCCGCCCGCGAGCACGATCGCGCGGCACGCGGTCGCGGTATTCGACACGACCGGCGCGACGCAGCGCACCGACGCGCGGCCGCCTCGCACGTGATCGAGTTCGAGCGTATGCGGGCGCGGCAGCGACGACAACATCACGAACGGCAGCGCGGCGAGCGCATCCGGATCGCGCGGCAGCCCGTGCCGCGCGACGAACGCCGGGCTCGCGACCAGCCATTTCTCGTACGTGCCGAGCTGCACCGCGCGATAGTTCGAATCGGCGAGGCGGCCGATGCGGATCGCGACGTCGAGGTTGTCCGCGACGAGATCGACCACGCGGTCGTTCGCGACGAGTTCGACCGCGAGCGCCGGATGCCGGTCGCGCAGCGCGACCACGGCCGGCGCGACGACCAGCGCGCCGTAGTCGATGGGCACGCTCACGCGCAGCGTGCCGCGCAGCGGCCCGGCGTCGGACGACACCGCGTCGAGCGCGGCTTCGGTGGCGCGCACGATGTCGCGACACGCGTCGTAGAACACGCGTCCGGCGTCGGTCACGCTCAGCCGCCGCGTCGTGCGCACCAGCAGATTCGCGCCGACCTCGGATTCGAGGCGCTGCATGTGCGTGCTGACGACCGTCTTCGCAAGGCCGAGCCGCTCGGCCGCGGCCGTCAGCGAGCCGGCCTCCACCACCGCGACGAAGATCGCCAGCCGGTTCAGGTTCACGTCGCGCAGATCAGCCATCGTCGATTGTCCTATGCAAGCGGATAATGTTTCCGCGATTATCCGTCTTATGGAGACGAACGGCGAGCGCTACGCTGGAGCCGTTCGTCGCCGATTCCCGGCGACGCGAGATTCCGGAGTGTTTCCATGTCTGCCGCCAGCAAGCCTGCCTCGCCGATCCGCGTTTATTCGTTCCTGTTGTCCGGGCACGCGCACCGTGTCCGGTTGTTCCTGTCGCTGCTCGGGTTGCCGTCGAAGACCATCGACGTCGATCTTGCGGCCGGCGCGCAACGCGAACCGGCGTTTCTCGCGTTGAATCCGCTCGGGCAGGTGCCGGTGATCGACGATGGCGGCACCGTGATCGCCGATTCGAACGCGATCCTCGTGTATCTCGCGAAGCGCTACGGCGACGCACACTGGCTGCCGGACGACGCGGTCGGCGCGGCCGTCGTGCAGCGCTGGCTGTCGTACGCGGCCGGCCCGATCGCGTCGGGCCCCGCGGCCGCGCGGCTCGTGACCGTGTTCGGCGCGCAACTCGACGCGGAAGCGGCCAAGCGTACGGCCGCGAAGGTGCTCGACGTGATCGATCGCGAGCTGGCCGGCAAGCCGTTCGCGGCCGGCGCGCAGCCGACGATCGCGGACGTCGCCGCGTACACGTACATCGCGCACGCACCGGAAGGCGGCGTGTCGCTCGAACCGTATCCGCACGTGCGCGCGTGGCTGGCGCGTATCGAGGCGCTGCCGGGTTTCGTCGCGATGCCGACGACGCGCGCGGGCCTGCTCGCCGCGTAACGCCTGCCGCCAACGCATCTGTCCACGGAGAACGAGATGAACGCGCCGACCGCCGTCGTACCGGGGTGGGAACTCGATACCGCGCCGTTTCACGCGGGCGAGCTTGCCGTGCAGCAGCGCGCAGGCGTGGCGGACGCGGCGGGCGCGGCCGGCCGGCGCGGGATCCGGCGCTTCATGCCGGACCAGCACCGGACGTTTTTCGCGCAACTGCCGTTCTTCGTGCTCGGCGGCGTCGATGCGCACGGCCAGCCGTGGGCGACGCTGCGGGCCGGTGCGCCGGGTTTCGTCACGTCGCCGGACCCGCGCACGCTGCGCATCGCGGCGCCCGCGCTGCCGGGCGATCCGCTCGCCGGCGCATGGCACGCGGGCGCGCCGCTCGGCGGGCTCGGCATCGAATTCGATACGCGGCGCCGCAATCGCGTGAACGGCGTCGTGCGCGCGGTCGACGGCGATGCGCTGACGATCGCGGTCGAGCAGAGCTTCGGCAACTGCGCGAAATACATCCAGGGCCGCAAGCCGACTTTCGTCGCGCGGGAGGTCGGGGCCGCCGTCGCGCCCGACGTGTCGGATGCGCTGAGCGACGCGGATCGTGCGCTGCTCGCGCAGGCCGACACGTTCTTCGTCGCGAGCGCGAACACGTCGGCGCAGGCCGGTGCGGCGCGCGGCGCCGACGTGTCGCATCGCGGCGGGATGCCGGGCTTCGTGCGCGTCGACGATGCGCGCACGCTGACCACGCCGGATTTCAGCGGCAATCGGTTCTTCAATACGCTCGGCAACCTGCGGCACGATCCGCGCGCGGGGCTGCTGTTCATCGATTTCGAAAGCGGCGATTTGCTGTATGTCGCCGCGCACGCGGAGATCGTGTGGGACGGGCCGGTCGTCGCGTCGTTCGACGGCGCGCAGCGCGTCGTGCGGTTTCATGTGCGGGAAGTGCGGCGCATGCGGGCGGTGCTGCCGTTCCGGTGGTCGGCGGTCGAGCGTGCGCCGCAGTTCGCGGCGATGGCGGCGGCGTCGAGGCCGGCGGCGGCGACGGCCGGGCCGGTGCCGTCCGCGACCGCGCCGGTAAAGGCGCCCGCATGGCGGCCGCTGCGGATCGCGAAGATCGTCGACGAAGCGCGCGCGATCCGGTCGTTCCATTTCGAACCCGCGGATGGCGGCGCATTGCCTGCGTACGAAGCCGGGCAGCACCTGACGCTGCGCATCGCGCTGCCGGGCAGCGATGCACCGACGATCCGCAGCTACACGCTGTCCGACGCACCGGGCGGCGCGCATTACCGGATCACCGTGAAGCGCGATGGGCGCGTATCGGCGTGGCTGCACGACCACGCGCAGGCCGGCATGACGCTCGATGCGCAGATGCCGCGCGGCCGCTTCACGTTCGATCTCGCGAGCCCGCGGCCGGCCGTGCTCGTGTCTGCCGGTATCGGCATCACGCCGATGGTCGCGATGCTGCGCCGCGTACTGGCCGACGATACGCCGTCGCGCCGCATCGTGTTCGTGCACGGCGCGCGCGAAGCGGCCGACCGGCCGTTTGCCGCCGAGCTGGCGCGCATCGCGGCCGCCGATGCACGCATGTCGCTTCACTGGTTCGACAGTCTTCCTGACGAACGCTCGGCCGCGCGGGCCGGCCGGATCGACGTCGCGCAACTGAAGCGGCTCCTTTCGTTCGACGATTACGATTTCTACCTGTGCGGGCCGGCGGCGTTCATGCGCGACCTGTACGACGGGCTGCGCGCGCTGAACGTGCCGGACGAGCGCATCCGCTTCGAGGCATTCGGGCCGTCGAGCGTCTCGCGCAGTGCGACCCGCGCGGCTGCCACGTGCGCGGCGGCAGGCGTGCCGGTCGTATTTCGGCGCACGGGGCGCGAGGCCGCGTGGACGCCCGCCGACGGCACGCTGCTCGAATTCGCGGAAGGGCAGCGCGTGAGCGTGCCGTCCGAATGCCGCTCCGGTTCGTGCGGCACGTGCGCGACACGCGTGCTGTCCGGCGCGGTCGACTACGAGCGAGCGCCCGATGCGGCGATCGAACCGGGCTGCGCGCTGCCGTGCGTCGCGCGGCCCGCGCAAGGGGCCAGGGAGCCGCTCGTGCTCGACTGCTGACGCGTGTGCGACATGCCGCCGCAGACCGCCTGCTGCGCGAAAAGCGCGCGCAACTGCTTCTTTTTTCGGATGCCGTCCGGATCGACGATAGCGTCAACCGATTCGATGAAAGGAGCTCATCATGAAACTGCTCGGCATGGTCCGCCTGGTCCTGTGGAGTTTCTTCGGCGTGCGCAACAGCAAGGCGCACGCGACCGATCTCGCGAACGCCAACTTCACGCTGTTGCCGTTCGTCGCGATTTTGCTTGCGCTGCTGGTTGGCGCGGTGATTTACGGCGTCGTGCATCTGGTCGTCGATCCGACCGTGACGATGCAGGGCTTTTGAGCGAACGGCCGGCGAACCGGTAGCGGGCCGCTTTCTCCGCTCCGGCTTCAGGCCGCTCGACCGGCGCATACGACGCCGGCGCCGGAGGCCGGCACGCACGACGCGCATCGCGACCGCATTGCCGCCGTTGTCGCGCTGCCCGAGCCGCTTGTTCCCGTTCCCGCCTTTCCTGTCTCCTGTTCCCCGTTCCGCCCGGTTCCGCGGCCCTTCGCCCCGCCCGGGGTAAAATGCGCGCCACGCCGCGATGTCGCGCGAGCCGGGCACGCCGCCGTTCCGTTGAACGGCCGGCGCCAGTGTCCGCCGCCCGCACCGGGGCGTTCGAAGCGTCCCCCGCATGACGACCGCGCGATGCAGCCGGCCTTCCGACCCGCCCTCGACGAACCTGTCGGCCGCTGCGTCGGTTTCCGGCGCGTCATCCGAATCCGATGTCCCATCCTGCGTGTTTCCGATCGGTCTGCCCGCTTGCGCGCTGTATCGTCCGGTTCGTCTGATGAATATCGTATCGACGCATGCGTCCGGCGACGGGCGCGGCGGCGTTCGCGGGCGCACGATTTGCAGCTTCGTAACGGGTTTCGACAGGGTCGAGTGGCGAGTTTTCCATCCAGAACAATGACGGTGAATAGAACAACAGCGGTACGCGCACGGCGGCGGCGCGCGACGGTCGGGCTCGGCGTCGGGCTCGGTGTCACGCTTTTCGCGGCGCAGGCCGCCGCGGCTCCGGGCGACACGCCCGCATCGGGCGCGGACGCGGCCGGCAGCGCGACGCTGCCCGCGATCACGGTGAGCGGCGAGCGCGGCCACCCGCTGCGGGCGCGCGAAGCGTCGGTCGCGGGGTTCGACGACGCGCCGCTGCGCGACACGCCCGCGTCGGTGAACGTCATCACGCGCGCGCTGATCGACGATCAGCAGGCGAAGCGCTTGAGCGACGTCTTGCGCAACGATGCGTCGGTCGTCAACGACTATGCGCCGGTCGGCTATTTCGAAGGCTTCGCGATCCGCGGTTTTCCGGTCGATCTCGCGAGCGCGATCCGGATCGACGGGCTGACGGTGTCCGGCGAGCAGAACGTGCCGCTCGAGAACAAGGAGCGCGTCGAGATCCTGAAAGGGCTCGCGGGCATCGATAGCGGCATCGTCGCGCCGGGCGGCGTGATCAACTTCGTGACGAAGCGCTCCGCGAACGTCGCGAGCGTGACAGCTGGCGTCGACAGCCGCGGCTCGACGTCGGCGGCCGTCGATCTTGGCCGCCGCTTCGGTGCCGACCATCAGTTCGGGTTCCGGATCAATGCGGCGAAGGAGAACATGCACTCCTATATCGACGGCACGAACGGGCGGCGCACGTTCGGGTCGATCGCCGCCGACTGGGACATCAGCCCGCGCGCGAGCCTGCAGCTCAACGCCGAATTCCAGCAGTGGATCCAGCGTTCCGCGCCCGGCTACCAGTTGCTCGGCGGCACCGTCGTGCCGTCGGTCAAGACGACGTCGAAAGCGCTCGGCACGCAGCCGTGGGCGAAACCGGTGACGACCGACGCGCTGAACCTGAACGCGCGTTTCGACTATCGGTTCAACGACGACTGGAACGCGTACATCGCCGCCGGCCGCAGCCGCACGATGATCGACGACAACAGCGCGTTCGCGTACGGCTGTTCGTATGCGGCAAGCTGCGCGGCCGGTGCGACGTCGCCGTTCTTCTTCGGCGCGAACGGCGACTACGACGTGTACGACTTCCGCAGCCCCGGCGAATACCGGCGCAACGACGATCTGCGCGCGGTCACGACGGGCAAGTTCGCGACGGGGCCGCTGCGGCACGAGTTGACGCTCGGCGTAAGCGTGCAGCGCCGCGTCGTGAGCATGGCGGACGCCGTGTACGACTACGTGGGTAGCGAGAATATCTACGGGCCGGACCTGACGTTCCCGCCGTCGCCGAATTCGCCCGGGCCGTCGTATCCACGCCTCGATGCGTGGCAGTACGGCGTGTTCGGGCTCGACCGCATCAGCCTCGGCGAACACTGGCAGGTGCTCGCGGGCGGCAAGGAAGTGCTGCTGCGCCAGCGCAGCTGGAGCAGCCTCGACGGCGAGACGACGCACACCGACCGCTCGGTGTTCCTGCCGCAGGTCGCGCTCGTCTACAAACCGGTGAACGTGCTGTCGCTGTATGCGTCGTACAGCAAGGCGCTGTCGCTCGGCGACCAGGCGCCCGTGCGCGCGACCAACGCGTACGCGTTCCTGCCGCCCGTCGAATCGCACCAGATCGAAGTCGGCGCGAAATACGACTGGCTCGACCGGCTGAGCCTCACGGCCGCCGTGTTCTCGATCAGCAAGCCGTTCCAGTTCGCCGATCCCGACGCGTCGGGATCGTCCTATACGTTCGTGCAGCGCGGTACGCAGCGGCACCAGGGGATCGAGCTCGGCGCGGCCGGGCGCGTGACCGAACGATTGGGGCTGACGGCCAGCGTCGCGGCGATTCGCGCCCGCGCATACGATTCGGGGTCGCCGGCCTACGAAGGGCATCAGATCATCAACGTGCCCGCGCTGCGCGCGTCGCTGTATGCGGACTACGCGGTGCCGGACGTCGCGGGCCTGAACGTGCTCGGCGGCGTCGAGTACAGCGCGGCGCGCAACGCGAACGAAGAGGGTACCGCGCGCGTGCCGTCGTGGTTCGTGTTCAATCTCGGCGCGCGTTATACGACGAAGATCGGCGGCCATCGCACGGTGTTGCGCGTGTCGGTGGACAATCTGTTCAACAAGTTCTACTGGCGCGACGCAGGCGAGCAGCAGGGCGATGCGTACCTGTTCCCGGGTGCGCCGCGCACCGCGCGCGTGTCGTTGACCTATGATTTCTGATCGGCCGGAAACGGGCGCATGACGCGCGGCCCCGGCAGCCCACCAGGAGAGCACGGACGATGTCCCCACTCGAAATCGCCGGCGTGATCGTCAGCGCGCTCGCGATCTGGCTGACCGCGAAGCGGCGCATGCTGTGCTGGCCGGTCGGCCTTGCGTCGGTCGCGCTGTACGGCTGGATCTTCTTCGACGCGAAACTGTACTCGGACATGCTGCTGCAGGGCGCGTTCGCGGTGCTGCAGGTGTACGGCTGGCAGCGCTGGCTCGCGCAGCGGGCGAGCGAGGCCGACGGCGGTGCCGACGGCAAGGCGGCGCCTGCCGGCGATGTCGCGCCAGTCACCGGCGTGCGCCCGATGCAAATGCTGCCCGACCTGGTCGCGGCCGTCGTCGGCAGCGCGCTGCTCGGCGGGATGATGGCGCGCTGGACCGATGCGGCGCTGCCGTTCGTCGACGCGTCGCTGACCGCGTTCAGCCTCGTCGCGCAATACTGGACGGCGCGGCGCTACATCGCGTCGTGGGGGCTGTGGATCGTCGTGAACGTCGTGTACGTCGGGATGTTCGTGTTCAAGGAGCTGTATCTGACGGCCGGGCTCTATGCGCTGTTCATCGGGCTGGCCGTGGTCGGCTGGCGCGACTGGAGCCGCACGGCCGCGACGCTGCGCGCGAGCGCGAGCCCGGCCGGCTGATTCGCAGCCGATTCAACCACGGAGCTACGTCGTTCATGTCATTTCCCCTCGAACCGGATGCGCCGGCATCGCGTGACGCCGCGCAGGCGCGCGAGGTCGCGCCGCCGCAGTTCGGCGTCGACGGCGAACAGGCCGAACGCGACTGGCCGCTGATCACGCACGACGAAGTCGCGGCCGTGCTCGCGCGGATCGATGGCGCCGGCGCGCCCGCGCGCCTCACGTGGCACAGCCCGCGGCCGTTCTCGGCGGCCGTGCTGGTGCGCACGACCGACGAGCGCGCGCTGTTCGTCAAGCGTCATCATGCGAGCCTGCGCGACGTCGCGGGGCTCGAGGAAGAGCATCGCTTCATCGCGCATCTGCGCGCACACGGCGTGCCGGTGGCGGACGTGCTCGCCGGTCGCGACGGCGCAACCGCGTTCGCATCCGGCGACTGGACGTATGAAGTGCACGTGGTCGCGCCGGGTGTCGACGCGTATCGCGGCGTGATGTCGTGGAAGCCGTTCACGCATCCTTCGCATGCGTATGCGGCCGGCCGCGCGCTCGCTGAGCTGCATCGCGCGTCGGCCGGCTACGATGCGCCGGCGCGGCCGGTTCGCCCGCTGCTGTCGAGTTTTCGCGTGTTGTCGTCGAGCGATCTTGTCGGTGCGCTCGAACGCTGGGTCACGGCGCAACCGTTGCTCGTCAGGGCGCTCGGCGCGCGCGACTGGCGCGGCGACGTAGCCGACGCGATCGGCCCGTATCACGCGCGCCTCGTGCCGCTGCTGCCTGCGTTGCCGCCGCTGTGGACGCATGGCGACTGGCATGCGTCGAACCTGCTGTGGGCCGACGCCGGGCCCGGCGCGCAGGTGCGGACCGTGCTCGACTTCGGTTTGTCGGATCGTACTTGCGCCGTGATGGACCTCGCGCTCGCGATCGAGCGCAACACGGTCGACTGGATGGCGCCGGCCGATGCGCGGCGCATCGAATACGAGCAGATCGACGCGTTGCTCGACGGCTACGAATCGCTCGAACCGCTGAGCGACGACGCATATGCGGCGCTGGTCGCGCTGCTGCCGATCGTACATACGGAGTTCGCGCTGTCGGAAGTCGCGTATTTCGGTTGTATCGTCAACGCGCCCGATATCGTCGACGTGGCGTACGACGGTTACCTGATCGGGCACGCGAGGTGGTTCGGCGAACGCGACGGGCGGCAGTTGCTGGACTGGCTCGTGCAGCGGCGGCGGGGAAAGCAGCACGTCACCTGATTCGCGCGCGGGGCGTATGGCCCGCGCGTGTCGCATTTCCGAACGTCTGCATTCTTTCGTGCGGCCATCGTGCCGCGCGCTCACCGCATCTTCCTGATCGTCGAGAGGGGACGCCGTCCCCGCAGGGCACCGCACGTCTGCGTACGGTTGCGCCCAACATGACGGAAATATCATCTTCGCCTCATGTTCGCACTGCGGCCGGTCCGTAGCATCGGTCGCAAACCGTTACCGCAGAACCGAACATGTTCAAGCTCAACCTCGCCGTGGCCGCCGTATTCGCGATGGCCGCGACGGCTCATGCGCAGCCATCGCTGTCGCCGGGGCCGGCCACGGCTCCGGCTGCTGCCGCCCCGATCGGCGCACCGCCATCCGGCGCACGTCCTGCGTCGTCATTGACGCTTGCCGACGCGCTCGCCGTCGCCGCCCGCAACAACCCGGCGCTGCGCGGCGCGCGCGCCGATGTCGATGCATCGGCCGGCGCACTGATGCAGGCCGGCGCGCGGCCCAACCCCGAAGTGTCGTTCCTGCAGGAAGGTTTCAGCCGAGCGGAACGCACGTCGACCGCGCTGATCAACCAGACGATCGAACTCGGCGGCAAGCGTCGCGCACGGCTCGACGTCGCATCGTACGGCAGCGAATCGGCCAGCGCGTCGCTCGACGAGCAGGGCGCGGCGGTGCGCGCCGACGTGATCGCAGCCTTCTACGGGCTGCTCGCCGCGCAGCGTCAACTTCAGGTGACCGAGGAATCGGCCGCTATCGCCGCGCGCTCCGCGGATCTGGCGGCCCGTCGCGCGCAGGCCGGCAAGGTGTCGCCGGTCGAGGCGACCAAGGCCCGGGTGGCGGCGGCCGGCGTGCAGATCGAAGTCGTGACCGCGCGCGGCCGTGTCGACGTTGCGCGCGAGAAGCTGAACGCGGTGATGGGCGAAGCGCGCAACGCCCCGCTTGCGGTGCTCGGCGATCTCGAAGCCGTACCGTCGGTCGAGCCGCTGTCCGCGCTCATCGCGCGGCTCGACGATGCGCCGCTCGCGCGAATCGCGCGTGCCGAAATGCTGCGCTCGAACGCGGCCGTGTCGTTGGAGCGCGCGCGCCGCATTCCGGACGTGACCGTCAGCGCGGGCGTGAAGCGCGTGACCACGGGCGGCGTGCCCGACAACCAGGCGGTGGTCGGCGTGTCGATCCCGATTCCGCTGTTCAACACGAACAAGGGCGCGCTGCTCGAGGCGACGCACAAGGCCGAGCGCGCGAGCGCCGATCTCGACCGCGAACGCACGCGGCTGCGGCTTGAACTGACGCAGGCGTACGCGAATTTCGCGGCTGCCGAGCAGGAAGCGCAGCGGCTGAAGTCCGACATCCTGCCGGCCGCGCGCGTCGCGCTCGACGCGATGTCGCGCGGCTACGAACTCGGCAAGTTCAGCTTCCTCGACGTGCTCGACGCGCAGCGCACGCTGTTCCAGGGGCAGTCGCAATACGTCCGTGCGCTCGCCGACGCGCATACGGCCCGTGCCGATATCGACCGGCTCGTCGGCACGCCGCTCGCTGCCCGCGCGCAATGAGCGCCCCTCTTGACTGAAGGATCACCATGTCACGCAGCAGAATTTTCATCATTGCGGCAGCCGTGCTCGGCGGCGCAGGAATCGTGCTCGGCGCGCTCGCCGTCGCGCGGGGCGGGAGCGGCGCATCGGCGCCGACGGCCGCCGAATCCGCCCAGGCGGCCGACGGCGCCGGCGCGCACGGCGGTGTCGTGCTCAAGCGCGGCAGGCTGTCCGTCGAGATCGTGATGACGGAAAAGCCCGGCGATGCGCGGCTCGTCGTCTATCCGTTCGTCGACGGCAAGCCCGCGACCCACGGCGTGACCGTGTCCGGCACGCTGGTGCGGTACGACCGCACGCACGAGCCGCTGCGGTTCGACGCGGCCGGCCAGAAATTCGTGTCCGCGCAGTCGATCGCGAAGCCGCACGTATTCGATGCGACGATCGACGTGAAGGCGGGCAACGACGCCGCATCGTTCCCGTTCGCGCGCGCCGACGGCGCGGTCGCGCTGACCGACGCGCAACTGGCGACGTCGAAGATCGCGCTCGCGAAGGCCGGCCCCGCGCAGATCGCGACGCCGTTCCAGTTGCCGGGCGAGATCAAGTTCAACGAGGATCGCACCGCGCACGTGGTGCCGCGTGTGGCCGGCATCGTCGAACAGGTATCGGTGTCGCTCGGGCAGAACGTCGCGAAGGGGCAGGTGCTTGCCGTGATCGCGAGCACCGATCTGGCGGACCGCCGCAGCGAACTGCTGACGGCCGAGCGCCGGTTGTCGGGTGCGCGCGCAACCTACGAGCGCGAACGCACGCTGTGGCAGGAGCGCATCTCGGCCGAACAGGATTATCAGCAGGCGCAGGTGCAGTTGCGCGAGGCCGAGATCGCCGTGCAGAACGCGCGACAGAAGCTCGCCGCGCTGAACGCGCCGGCGGGCGCGGGCGCGCTGAACCGGTATGAACTGCGTGCGCCGTTCGCCGGCACGATCGTCGAGAAGCATGCGACGCCCGGCGAGGCGATCGCCGCCGATGCGAGCATGTTCGTGATCTCCGACCTGTCGACCGTGTGGGCCGAGATGGCCGTGCCGGCGCAGCGGCTGAACGACGTGCGCGTGGGCCGCGATGCGACCGTCAGCGCGACCGCGTTCGAATCGCGTTCGAGCGGCCCGATCGCGTACGTGGGCTCGCTGCTCGGCGAACAGACGCGCACCGCGCCGGCGCGCGTCGTGCTGCCGAACCCCGACGGCGTGTGGCGCCCGGGGATGTTCGTAAACGTGTCGGTCGACGCGGGCCGCCAGGGCGTGCCGCTCGCGGTCGCGAGCGACGCGCTGCAGGACGTCGACGGCGCGCCGGCGGTGTTCGTGCGTTCGCCGAAGGGTTTCGTCGCGCAGGCCGTCGAAACGGGGCGGCGCGACGAACGCGCGACCGAAGTGCTGAAGGGGCTCGAGCCGGGCCAGGAATACGCGGCGACGAACAGCTTCGTGTTGAAGGCCGAACTCGGCAAGGGGAGCGCGGAACATGAATGAGCAGCAATACGCGTGCGCCGTGGCGCGACTGGCGGCCCGATATGCGGCGCGCTTTCCGATCCGCCGCCTGACCGGCCGCGCAGCGCGTCCGGCGCGTGCGACCGTACCCCGTTTCAAGGAATCCCGACATGTTTGAGCGCCTGATCCGCTTTGCGATCGCGCACCGCTGGCTCGTGATGCTGGCGATCGCGGCCGTGGCCGCGCTGGGCGTGTTCAGCTACCAGCGGCTGCCGATCGACGCGGTGCCCGACATCACGAACGTGCAGGTGCAGATCAACACGTCCGCGCCCGGCTACTCGCCGCTCGAGGCCGAGCAGCGCATCACCTATCCGGTCGAGACCGCGATGGCCGGGCTGCCGGGGCTGGAACAGACGCGTTCGATCTCGCGCTACGGGCTGTCGCAGGTCACCGTGATCTTCAAGGACGGCACCGACATCTACTTCGCGCGGCAGCTCGTCAACGAGCGCATCCAGGAAGCGAAGGACAAGCTGCCGGCCGGCGTCGCGCCCGCGATGGGCCCGACGTCGACGGGCCTCGGCGAGATCTACCTGTGGACCGTCGAAGCCGACGCCAATGCGCGCAAGCCCGACGGCACGCGCTACACGGCGGCCGACCTGCGCGAGCTGCAGGACTGGGTCGTGCGGCCGCAACTGCGCAACGTGCGCGGCGTGACCGAGGTCAACTCGATCGGCGGCTACGTGAAGGAGTATCGCGTCGCGCCGAATCCGGCGAAGCTGATGTCGTACGGGCTGACGCTCGCCGACGTCGTGCGGGCGCTCGAGCGCAACAACGACAACGTCGGCGCCGGCTACATCGAAAAGCGCGGCGAGCAGTATCTCGTGCGCGTGCCGGGCCAGGCGCGCACCGTCGACGACATCGCGAACATCGTGCTGACCAACGTCGGCGGCGTGCCGGTGCGGATGAAGGACGTCGGCGTCGTCGACGTCGGCCGCGAACTGCGCACGGGCGCCGCGACGTCGAACGGCGAGGAAGTCGTGCTCGGCACGGTGTTCATGTTGATGGGCGCGAACAGCCGGACGGTGTCGAAGGCCGTCGCCGCGAAGATGGAGGACGTGAACCGCACGCTGCCGGCCGGCGTGAACGCGATTCCGGTGTACGACCGCACGGTGCTCGTCGAGAAGGCCGTCGCGACCGTGAAGAAGAACCTGCTCGAGGGCGCGGTGCTCGTGATCGCCGTGCTGTTCCTGTTCCTCGGCAACATTCGCGCGGCGCTGATCACCGCGCTCGTGATTCCGCTGTCGATGCTGATGACCTTCACGGGGATGGTCAACGCGAAGGTGAGCGCGAACCTGATGAGCCTCGGCGCGCTCGACTTCGGGATCATCGTCGACGGCGCGGTGGTGATCGTCGAGAACTGCGTGCGGCGGCTCGCGCATGCGCAGGCGGCGGCCGGGCGGCCGCTCACGCGCGACGAGCGTTTCGCCGAAGTGTTCGGCGCATCGCAGGAGGCGCGCCGCGCGCTGATCTTCGGGCAACTGATCATCATGGTCGTGTACCTGCCGATCTTTGCGCTGACCGGCGTCGAGGGCAAGATGTTCCACCCGATGGCGATCACGGTCGTGATGGCTCTCGCTGCCGCGATGGTGCTCACCGTCACGTTCATTCCGGCAGCCGTCGCGCTATTCATCGGCGAGCGGGTCGAGGAGAAGGAGAACCGGCTGATGCGCTGGGCGCGGCGTGCGTACGAACCGGTGCTCGCCGGTTTCATGACGCGCCCGGCACGCGTGATGATCGGGGCGGGCGCGATCGTGCTCGCCACGCTCGGACTCGCCACGCGGCTCGGCAGCGAGTTCATCCCGAGCCTCAACGAAGGCGACCTGGCCGTTGCCGCATTGCGAATTCCCGGCACGAGCCTGTCGCAGTCGGTCGAGATGCAGAAGTCGATCGAGAAGACGCTGAAGGCGCGCTTCCCCGAGATCGAGCGCGTGTTCGCGCGCACCGGCACGGCCGAGATCGCGGCCGACCCGATGCCGCCGAACCTGTCGGACGGCTACATCATGCTGAAGCCGGCCGATACGTGGCCCGACCCGAAGAAGCCGCGCGAGCAGCTCGTGAGCGAGATCGAGGAAGCGCTCGCCGAGCTGCCGGGTAACGCCTACGAGTTCTCGCAGCCGATCCAGCTGCGCTTCAACGAACTGATCTCGGGCGTGCGCAGCGACGTCGCCGTGAAGATCTTCGGCGACGACATGGCCGTGCTGAACCAGACCGGCGAACAGATCGCGGCCGCGTTGCGGAAGGTGCCGGGTGCGTCGGAGGTGAAGGTCGAGCAGACCACGGGCCTGCCGGTGCTGACCGTCAACCTCGACCGCGACAAGCTCGCGCGCTACGGCGTGAGCGTCGCCGACCTGCAGGATTCGGTGGCCGCGGCCGTCGGCGGGCAGAAGGCCGGTACGCTGTTCCAGGGCGATCGCCGCTTCGACATCGTCGTGCGGTTGCCCGACGAGCTGCGCACCGACATCGAGGCGATCAAGCGGCTGCCGATCGCGCTGCCCGCGCCGACGGCCGGCGCCAGCGCGCCGCTCGCGGCGGCGCCGTACGTGCCGCTCGCGGAGCTCGCGACGATCGACGTGGCGCCCGGCCCGAACCAGATCAGCCGCGAGGACGGCAAGCGGCGGGTGGTCGTCAGCGCGAACGTGCGCGGGCGCGACGTCGGCTCGTTCGTCGCCGATGCGCGCGAGCAGTTGCAGCAGGACGTGCGCGTGCCGGCCGGCTACTGGGTGTCGTGGGGCGGGCAGTTCGAGCAGTTGCAAAGCGCGAGCGAGCGCCTGAAGCTCGTCGTGCCGCTCGCGCTGTTCATGGTGTTCGTGCTGCTGTTCGTGATGTTCAACAACGTGAAGGACGGCTTGCTCGTATTCACCGGCATTCCGTTCGCGCTGAGCGGCGGCGTCGTGTCGCTGTGGCTGCGCGGGATTCCGCTGTCGATCACGGCGGCGGTCGGCTTCATCGCGTTGTCCGGCGTGGCCGTGCTCAACGGTCTCGTGATGATCTCGTTCATCCGCAACCTGCGCGACGAAGGGGTGCCGCTCGACGCCGCGGTGCGCGACGGCGCGCTCACGCGACTGCGGCCCGTGCTGATGACCGCGCTGGTCGCGTCGCTCGGCTTCCTGCCGATGGCGTTCGCGACCGGCACCGGCGCCGAGGTGCAGCGCCCGCTCGCGACGGTCGTGATCGGCGGTATCCTGTCGTCCACCGCGCTGACGCTGCTGGTGCTGCCGGTGCTGTACCGTGTCAGCCACGCGGTGTCGTGGCGCGCGGCGTTGCGCGGCGGGTTCGGCGCGGGCATGATGCGCCGGCTGCGTTTCTTCAAGGGTAATGCGTGATGCGAATTCTGATTGTCGAGGATGAACCGAAGACGGGCGCGTATCTGCGCAAGGGGTTGACCGAGGCCGGCTACGTCGTCGACTGGGTCGAGGACGGCATCACGGGCCAGCATCAGGCCGAAACGGAGGAGTACGACCTGCTCGTGCTCGACGTGATGCTGCCCGGGCAGGACGGCTGGACATTGCTGCAGAACCTGCGGCGCAGCAAGTCGACGCCCGTGCTGTTCCTCACCGCGCGCGACGACGTCGGCGATCGTGTGAAGGGGCTCGAGCTCGGCGCGGACGACTATCTCGCGAAGCCGTTCGACTTCGTCGAGCTGACCGCGCGCATCAAGTCGATCCTGCGGCGCGGCCAACCGCGCGATTCGAACACGCTGCGCGTGGCCGATCTCGAACTCGACCTGACGCGCCGCAAGGCCACGCGGCAGGGCGACACGATCCTGCTGACCGCGAAGGAGTTCGCGCTGCTGTGGCTGCTGATGCGCCGCGAAGGCGAGATCCTGCCGCGCGCGACGATCGCATCTCAGGTGTGGGACATGAACTTCAACAGCGACACGAACGTCGTCGATTCGGCGATCCGCCGGCTGCGCTCGAAGATCGACGACGCGTACGAACCGAAGCTGATCCACACGGTGCGCGGGATGGGCTACGTGCTCGAAGCGCGCGGCGGCGCGGCCGCATGATCGCGCGCCTGCTGCCGCGGACGCTGCGCGGCCGGCTGACCGCGCTGATCATCCTGTCGACGTCGGTGATCCTCGCGTCGAGCGGCGTCGCACTGTACGAAGCGCTGAGCAATCGCGTCGAAACGACGGCAGCCGAGCAGATGGCCGGCATTTCCGCCGCATTGGGGGCGCACCTGGCCGAGGCGCGCACGACGGCCGACGTCGCGCGCGACACCGACATCTGGATCGACCAGTTGCACGGTCACCCGAACATGGACCTCGCGATCTTCGATGCCAGCGGCGCGCGCGTCGTCGGCACGCCCGGCTTCCGCCCGTACGCGCCGCTGCTGTCGATGAACACCGGGCGCGTGCCGGTCGGCGTCGTGCCGCCGGGCGCACGGCACCAGTACCTGCTGACGGCCGTACCGCTCGCCGGCGCGGGTGCGCCCGTGGTGCGCGTCGCCGTGCAGTACGATCGCAGCGCCGACGTGCTGCTGTTGCGCACGCATGCTTACACGATCGTCGTGATCGAGGTGTTCGGCGTGGTGCTCGCGGCCGCGATCGCGTACGGCATCGCGGCGCTCGGGCTGAGCCCGCTGCGGCGGTTCGCGGCGCGTGCCGAGCAGATGTCGACGAGCCGGCTCGCGCATCCGCTGCCGGAACTCGATACGTCCGGCGAGTTGAAGGAGCTCGAGCATGCGTTCAACGGGATGCTCGAACGGCTGAACGAATCGTTCACGCGGCTGAGCCAGTTCTCGTCGAATCTCGCGCACGACATGCGCACGCCGCTCACGAACCTGCAGGCGGCCGCGCAGGTCGTGCTGTCGCAACCGCGCGGCGCGGACGAATACCGGAGCGTGATCGAGTCGAGCATCGACGAATACCAGCGGTTGTCGCGGATGATCGAGGACATGCTGTTTCTCGCGCGTTCGGAACAGGCCGGCACGTCGATCGGCGTGCGGCGGCTGAATGCGGCCGAGGAGGCGGAGCGGGTGGCCGGATACTACGAGCCGCTGGCGGAAGATGAAGGCGTGACCGTGAAGGTCGACGGCCACGCGTGGGTCGACGCGGATCTGACGCTGTATCAGCGCGCGTTGAGCAACCTGCTGTCGAATGCGCTGACCTATGCGCCGCGCGGCAGCGTCGTGACGATCGATTGCGTCGAGCAGGGCGGCGCGACGACGATCGCCGTGTCGGATACGGGGCCCGGCATCGCCGCGGAACATGTCGGGCGGATTTTCGAGCGCTTCTATCGCGTCGATCCGTCGCGGCACAATTCGGCGTCGGGCACGGGGCTCGGCCTCGCGATCGTCCGGTCGATCATGGACAACCACGGCGGCGAATGCGGCGTCGACAGCGAGCCGGGCCGCCGCACGACCTTCTGGCTGCGCTTTCCGCGAAGGCCGGCCGAACCGGAGCGGCCGGCCGCTACTCGCACCTGACAGCGCGCGCGGCCACGCCTGCGCGTTCGCGGTGAGACAGCCGCGCGGCGCGCGCTGCCGGCGCCCGTGCGGCCGCGCATCATTGCTTCGCGGCCAGGCTGTCGTGGTCGTCGGTCTGCGGCTTCTGCTCGCCGCCATGCACCGAGATCTCGTGTAGCTCCTTGTTGCGCGCGATGAGCTCGCCGGTCGGCGGGTACTGCGTCTTGCTGATCGGCACGATGCCGTCGTGCTGCGCCTGCTTCAGTTCATTGACGACCTGCGTGCGGGTCTTGCCCTGCGTTTGCGTCTGGGCGAATGCGGCCTGCGTGGCCATGCCGAGCGACAGCGTGGCGACGACCAACCATGCTGCGAGGTTTGCGCTTTTCATTGAATGCTCTCCTTGATCAGGGCCGCCGGGGTGGCGAACCATGGACCCAGTATGCGAAAGCAGCCATGCGTGATCGTGATCGCGAGATGAAAAATGCGTCAGATTGCGGGGCGCGAGCGGGCCCCGTGTGGACACACCCGACATGACGCAACCGTCATGTTCGCGTCATGGGTGCGATGAGCGGGAAGCGGAACATGAAGTCTGCCGTTGGCCGACCGTGCCGGCGGCGTGCATGCCGGTCGCGATAGCGGCATCGATCGCGGGCGGCGCCGTTCAGCCCTTCATTCCGGACCGAAAATTGCATCGTCCCGTCATTCGCCTCGCCTTGATCGCAGCCTTGATCGTCCCGTTGTTCGCGGGCTGTGCGCCGACACGTTCCGACACTGCGACCCCTGCCGCCGCAGTCGGCCGCAAACCCGTGCCGTCCGGCCTGATGCCCGGCGAGCAGGTCGACTATGCCGGGCATCGCTGCGGCAATCCGAACCTGTATGTGAAAACGCATCCGTGCGTGTACCCGCAGCGCAATTCGGTGCGGTGAGTGTCGGACACGCGTAAAAAAACGGCCCGGCACTCGACGAGCCCGGGCCTAATGCGTGATCGTGCCGTGCGGCAGCGACCCGCTGCGTGGGTGGGAACGGGCAGGGCCCGTGACGCGTTCGATGGTAGCGACGCGGCGCATCGCGAACCTGATCGCAACATGACATTTTTGTCAGCCGGCGCTGTGCCGGCCACCGCACTCCATACGAAGAGGAGCATACGATGCGTACTATCGCAAAAGGGATCGTGCTGGCGGCGTGTCTGATGTCGACGGCGGCAATGGCCGCAGGCTGGCCGGAACGTGCGCTGTCGCACGCATCGGCGCACGACGTTGGCAGTCGCGTGAACGAGCGGATGCGCTGCGAGTTGGCCGCCGTGCCGGCTGGCGCGTGGACCGCGACATTCGCGCGCGGGCAATGCGAAGTCGCCAGCGGCCGGCTGACGTTCGTGCCGGCCGATGCCGGCGACGCGCCGACCGTCGCGGAGAAACGGATCGTGCTCGGCGACGTCCGTAGCGCGTCGCATCACTCGCGCAAGCTCAAGGAACAGCTGCAACTGACGACGCGCGACGAAGTGATCGCGCTGAACGTGCTGACCGACGACGGCAGCCGCAAGTCGCGCGAACATGCGATCGACCTGTGGACCGCGCTGCGCAACGAGGGCGTCGCGCCGGTCAACGGCACACGTATCGTCGATACCTATCCGACCGGCGCGACGACGTGGTAACCGTCGCGCCATCGCGCGCGGCTTACCCGGCCTTCACCGATCCTTCGATCAGGAAGAACACGATGAAGCCGATGAAGAACGAAGCCGTCGCGAACGGCGTTTCGGGCACCTCGTGCGCTTCGACCAGCAGTTCTTCGGTGACGAGGTACAGCAGCGCGACGGTACCCAGCCCCAGAAGGGCAGCATAGATATTCGCGGGCAGCCCGGCGAACGCCGCATTGCCGGCAACGGCCGCGACGCTCAGCAGCGCCGCGAGCACGACCGGTACGACGATCGACAGCATGCGGCCGATGCCGGCCGCGGCCAAGGCCGCGCTGACCGACAGCGCGAGGAACAGCACCTCGAGCGTCAGCGCGACGGTCAGGATGATGCCGCTTTCGTCGCTCGCGGAAAACGCGATGCCGAGCACGAGGCCGTCGACGACGAGGTCGATCGCGGTGACGATGATCAGGCTCACCGGCAAGCGCGCTTCCTCGAAACGTGTCTCGATCGCGCCCGACAGCGCGCGAATCGCCAGCATCAGCGCGATGCCGAGCACGAAACCGACGACGACCGGAAACAGCGCATGCGCGCGGTCCTGCGGCAGCAGTTCGAGCGCGGCGGCCGCGAACACGATGCCGCCGGTGAAATGCTGGATCACGCTCGACGTTTTCGGGCCGGGCGCGCGCCACGCGGCCGCGAGGGCGCCAAAACAGGCCGCCAGCACGGGCGGTAACGTGAGCAGCGCAAGCTTCGCGGTCGGTGTCATGGGGTCTCTCGGCGGTTGGCGTATCGCAGCGCAGGGGGCGTTGCACGATCGTACGCGCCGGGCGTCGCCCCGGCATCAACCGGGGATTGAACACCTTGAAGCCGCTCCAGGGTCAAGCGGTTCGATGCGGGCGCACCGGCAAGCCGGCGCGCCCGTTTCGCTCAAAGCTGCGCGAGCGCCTGGTCGAGATCGGCGAGCAGGTCGTCGATATGCTCGATGCCGATCGACAGCCGCACCGTTTCCTCCTTCACGCCGGCCTTCGCGAGTTCGGCCGGCGACAACTGACGGTGCGTCGTCGATGCCGGATGCGTCGCGAGCGACTTCGTGTCGCCGATGTTGACGAGCCGCGTGAACAGCTTCAGCGCATCCTGGAACTTCGCGCCGCCGTCGCGGCCGCCCTTCACGCCGAACGTCAGGATGCCCGGCGCACGGCCCGACAGGTAGCGGGCGACGAGCGGATGGTCGGGGTGATCGGGCAGGCCCGCATAATTCACCCATTCGACGTGTTCGTGGCGCGCGAGATGCTGCGCGACCTTCAGCGCGTTGTCGCTGATGCGCTCGACCCGCAGCGCGAGCGTCTCGATTCCCTGCAGGATCTGGAACGCATTGAATGGCGAGATCGCCGCGCCCATGTTGCGCAGCGGCACCACGCGGGCGCGGCCGATATACGCGGCCGGCCCGAACGCTTCGGTATAGACGACGCCGTGATAGCTGACGTCCGGCTCGTTGAGCCGCTTGAAGCGGTCCGCGTGCTCGGCCCACGGGAACTTGCCCGAATCGACGATCGCGCCGCCGAGGCTCGTGCCGTGCCCGCCGAGATACTTCGTCAGCGAATGCACGACGATGTCCGCGCCGTGCTCGAACGGGCGCAGCAGGTACGGCGACGGCACCGTGTTGTCGACGATCAGCGGGATGCCGCGGCGATGCGCGACCTCGGCGAGCGCGGCGATGTCAGTGACGTTGCCGAGCGGGTTGCCGACCGATTCCGCGAAGATCGCCTTCGTGCGCGCGTCGATCAGCGGCTCGAACGACGCGGGGTCGCGTGGGTCGGCGAAGCGCGTGGTGATTCCGTATTGCGGCAGCGTGTGCGCGAACAGGTTGTAGGTGCCGCCGTACAGCGAACTCGCGGACACGATGTTGTCGCCCGCTTCGGCGATCGTCTGGATCGCGTACGTGACGGCGGATTGCCCCGACGCGAGCGCGAGCGCGCCGATACCGCCCTCGAGCGCGGCGATCCGCTGCTCGAGCACGTCCGTCGTCGGGTTCATGATCCGCGTGTAGATGTTGCCCTGGACCTTCAGGTCGAACAGGTCCGCGCCGTGCTGCGTGTCGTCGAATGCGTACGCAACGGTCTGGTAGATCGGGACGGCGACCGCGCGCGTGGTCGGGTCGGGACGATAACCGCCGTGTACTGCGATGGTTTCGAGGCGCCAGTTCGATACGGCCTGATCGGTCATGGGTGCTCCTTCTGTTGTTGTGATGGTCGAGCGATTATAGGAGCACGTGCGCGGCAACCCTTAGAACGAATGGTTTGTTGCTTATGGCGGGGCGGTGCATAAAATGCCTTCTTCCGCGCACAAGGGATACTTGATGAATCAGGATCATTGGAACCAGTTGGATGCTTACTTCTCGGCAACGCTCGTGCCGTCGATTTCGATCGTCGGCGCCGCGTGACATGACGCCGGTACGCCCGTGCGGGCGTACCGCATGCTAGCTCTCGTCGGGATTCGAGTCGCTGCACTGGTCGGGATCGTCGCGCAACAGGATGCGGCGGATGCGGCCGTTGTCGTAGAACGGCACGTCGGGGCAGAACTTCATGCCGGCGCGCGTTGACGTGCGTTTCCAAGCGACCTTTTCGGTACGCACGAGCGTCGGGGCGCTGCCCGCCGCGCCCGGCTTCCAGATGTCGATATACACGCGCGACATCTGCGGCGAATCGCCCACCTCGCAATCCTTCGGTGCACCGAGCGTCGAGCGCAGTCCGGCATCGGTCTGCTCGATGCGTTGCGGAAACTCGATGTAACCGTCGCCGTAGCCGGGTACGACGTAGCAATAGCGACGCGTATTCCCGTCGAGCACGGGCAGCAAGTAGCTGCTCGCCGAGTCGACCTCCTTCACGTCGTTGCCCTGCCAGCGGTACGTCGTCACGCCGTGCTCGCAGCAGCTCGCGCGCCAGTTCGTCCATATGATCCGGTGCACCGGATCGAAATCCGGCGACGTGATGTCTTGCAGTCCCTGCGGCGCATCGACGAAGCGCCGCGTCTTCGGGTTGAAGATCCACGTCTGGTACGGAATGTTCGGGCTCGCCCCCATCCCTTGCGCAAGCATCAGGTCGGGCCAGCCGTCGAAGTTCACGTCGGCGAATTCGGGCGTGGGCAGGCCGCAGGTGCCTTGCGAATCCGTCTGCAGTGTCTGCACGAGGCGGCCGCGGTCGTACAGGCGAATCGCGAAGACGTGCGGCGGGTCGTTGCACGAACTGCTGTCGTCCGGCAGCTTGTCGGCGACGAGGCGGACCTCGTAAGGGAACGGCCTGCCGTCCTGTTTCGGTGCGAGCGAGACGGGCAGCGTGCGCTTGCCGTCCGGCGATGCCCACGTGCCGGTCACGGCGTTGTCGAAGGATGCCGCGCGCCACGTACCCGTTACGCGATCGGCGTTGGCTTTCGCGCCGCTGTCGCGTTCCGAAAGCGTGACACCGTGCGCGTCGAGCGTTCCCTTCAACGCGAGCCGATAGCGTTTGTCGGACGTGCAGGGCGCGTAGCAGTACGAGCCCGATACCGTGTCGGCCACGCGCGACAGCGAGACTTCGACATGCCGGTTGCCGATCGTGCCGGTCCAGTTACGCGACCAGAACGGGATTTCGACTGAATCGCCGGTGCTTGCCGCGTTTGCTGGCGAGAAGGCGAACGCGGTGACTGCGGTGACGGTGACCAGCGCGAACGCACGCGCGCCACGCCAGCCGCGCGTGCGCCGCGTCGCGGTCGGGTTGCGCGACGCGTCGATGAACGGGAGATACATGGTACGGCCCCTCGGTTTGTTATCGGTTATGTCTGCCGGCGTGTTTCGGTGCGATGCGTGCGTCAGCGGTTTCCTGCCGCATCGGCCCGGCGATACAGGCGCGGCCACTGGTCCCGGAACAGGCCGTTGCACGTGCTGTGCGTCGCGAGGCCGTCGAGTACGAAGCGCCGACCGTCGAAGACCCACGACGCGGTCGAGCCGCAATCGCCCGCGCCGCGCAGCCGGACCGTGCTCGACAGCGTCGCGCTCGCGGGATCGTAGCCGGCGTCGGTCAGTTCGTTCGCGAACGACGCAGCATCGAGACCCGCGCTCGCGTTCTCGCCGAAGTTCATCGCGGCCGGCGCGTAGGGGGCGGTGCGTCGCACGCGATACCACAGGTCGGTGTGGTTATATAGGCTACTTGTCTGGCACGGAATCGCGACGAGCGCCTCGTCGGACGAAATCGCGACGGCTCTCGACGCTTTCCTGCGATCGCTCGCCGACATTTCGTCTTCGACATCGGCCGCGCATTGCTTCACGTCGGCGCCGAATTTCGCGAGTACCGCGTCGACCAGCGGCCGCTGTTCGGCGGCCGACAGATTCGACACGGGCGGCGGGGCGGGCGTGACCGCGGGCGGCAACGCGGGCGCGGCCGGTACCGACGACGCAGGCTTGAGGCCCGGGCGCAGCAACGCCGTGACCGTGCCGACGCGGCCTTGCGTGTCGTCGATCAGCAGCAGCGCGGCATTCAGTCCCGACAACGGCGTGCGAGCGGCGGGCGCCGATGCCGGATCGCCGAAGCTCAGCAGTTGCGCATTGCGCGCCGCGGCGAGCCACGCAGCCACCGTTGCCGGATCGTCGGTCCGGATCCGGAACGGGTGCGCCTGATCGCTGGACTTGTCGCCGAACGCATGCCATTGCGCCGGCATCGCATCGAACGGCCGGCCATCGACGCGTGCGGTGCGCAAGTCGATCGGCGCCGATGCGTAGAGATCGAGCGAGGGCTGCGCGTCCGGGCCGGCATCGCGCGTCACGCGCAGGATCAGGCCGGTGCGTGCATCGTCGATATCGTCGGCATGGCTTTCCGCGATACAGCGATTGCCGTTGTCGCAGACGACCGACCAGCTCTTGAATTCGCGCTCGACCGGCGGCCGCGCGAGCGGGCGAGCCTGGGCAACGATCGGGGAAACGGCGAGGAGGGCGGCGATGGCGAGCGAAAGGCGGTGCGACATGACGTTTCGTATCGACTGTGGATGGGCGCGCGGAAGACGTCGGGCTGCAAGCGCATCGTCAGCAAGCGGGCAGGTCGAAGGCTGCGGCGCATGCGGCGGCGCGCGTCACCGAACGGCATCGAGTATACCGCCGCAATGCGTTGCGATCGTGAAGACGACGCGTAGTGTGCGGGCACGACCGTTGCTCGCGTGCATGGGCCGGGCAGGTGCGGATGCAAATACGGCGCGATGCCCGCAGGCGTCGCGCCGTTCGCCTTTCATCGATCATCGACCACGTCGCGCAGGAACGCGTCGAGCATCGCCACGTCGCCCCACGGTCGCTTGTATTCGCGATCGTGTTCGGCATCGGCGAGCATCGTCTCGACGAGCGCGTGGATCGCCGGCCGGCGCGGCCCGTATTCGCTTTCGTTCGCGCTCATCTTCAGCGCGAGCAACGCGTCGAGTTCCGCGCGCACCGCCGGCTCGTGCACCGTGCCGTCGACGAGATCCACGAAGCGCATCGGCGGCATCCCGAGCCCGGAGTCGATCCAGCGTACCGCGAGCAGCGGCCGCAGCACGTACAGGTACTTCTTGTAACGCACCGTGTCGCCTTGCAGGTAGCCGCGAAAGTTCTTCTTGGCCATCGCGAGGTAGTGATGACGCCCGCGCACCGGCGAGAAGAACGCTGACGCCAGCGACCTGAGCCGCGGCGCCCAGCGCGCGTCTTCGCGATACACGACGGGCGAGTCGAGCCATTCGAGCAGCGTCGGGTTCGAGCGGCGCAGCAGTTGGAGCGCCTTGCGCAGTTCCCAACCGCTGACGTCGAGTTCGTCGTCGAGTGGCCGCTCGATCACGTCGCGCTGCGGTTCGACGCTCAGGTACCAGTCGCGCCGGTGTGCATACACGAAGCGCACGTCGTAGTCGCTGTCCGGCGATGCGAAGCCCCAGCCGCGGCTGCCCGATTCGCATGCGAACAGCACGGTCACGTCGTGGCGGCGCTCGACTTCCGCGAGTTCTGCCATCACGCGCGCCCGCACGGCCGGATCGACCGGGTGCGCGCTGCGCACGGGCGTCAATTGTTCCGTTTTCATTGTTGTTTCCCTTTTGTTGCGCGCGGCCGCCGGCCATTGGCCGCGCACCGCGCTATCCTTTCACGCACACCACCTGGCGCAGTGTATGCACCACTTCGACGAGGCTGCGCTGGGCCGCCATCACCGCGTCGATGTCCTTGTACGCCATCGGAATTTCATCGACGACGCCCGCGTCCTTCCGGCATTCGACGCCCTGCGTCGCCTTCGCCTGATCGTCGGCCGTGAAGCGGCGCTTCGCTTCGGTGCGGCTCATCGTCCGGCCCGCGCCGTGGCTGCACGAGCAGAAGCTTTCCGGATTGCCGAGCCCGCGCACGATGAAGCTCTTCGCGCCCATCGACCCCGGAATGATCCCGAGCTGCCCCTTCTGCGCGGACACCGCGCCCTTGCGCGTGACGAGCACCTCTTCGCCGAAGTGGCGTTCGCGCTGCACGTAGTTGTGGTGGCAGTTCACCGCGTGCTCGTCGACCGAAAACGGCTTCGCGATCACGCCGCGCGCCGCGCCGATCACCGCGTCCATCATCGCCTGCCGGTTGCGCCGCGCGTAGTCCTGCGCCCAGCCGACCGCCTCGACGTAATCGTCGAAGTGCCGGCTGCCCTCGGTGAAATACGCGAGATTGCGGTCCGGCAGGTTCGCGATGTGCTGCCGCATGTCGGCCTGCGCGAGTTCGATGAACAGGCTGCCGATCGCATTGCCGACGCCGCGCGAGCCGCTGTGCAGCATGAACCACACGCGGTCCGCTTCGTCGATGCACACTTCGATGAAGTGGTTGCCGGTGCCGAGCGTGCCGAGATGCGCGTAGTGGTTCGTCTTTTCCAGCTTCGGATACTTGTCGACGATCCGCTGGAAGCCCGGTTGCAGCGACTTCCATGCTTCGGTCACGGTGGCCGGCGCGCGATCGCCCCATGCGCCCGGGTCGCGGCGGCCCGGTGCGCGGCCGTGCGGCACCGCGCGTTCGATCGCGCCGCGTAGCCCACCAAGCGAATCCGGCAGGTCGGACGCCGTCAGCGTCGTGCGCGCGGCCATCATCCCGCAGCCGATGTCGACGCCGACCGCGGCCGGGATGATCGCGCCCTTCGTCGGAATCACGCTGCCGATCGTCGAGCCCTTGCCGAGGTGCACGTCCGGCATCACCGCGACGTGGCCGAAGATGAACGGCATCTGTGCCGTGTTGCGCAGTTGCGCGCGCGCTTCCTCCTCGACGGCGACGCCTTGCGTCCACATCTTCACCGGCTTGCCGTTCGCCAGTTCCATTACCTGGTAATCCGTGTCTGTCATTTGCTTCACCTGATTCATTTCGGTATCCGGCGCGAGTCACCTGCATCGCGCCGGATCCCGCATTACGTGCCCTTGATGCTGACGAGTCCGTTCAGCACCTGATCGAGGCCGCCGAACACCGAGATGCGGTCGATCCGTTCCGCGACGCGTTCGAGCGTTTCCAGCTCCTTGAGCCGCAGCGCGGTCGGGTTCTCTTCCATCACCTTCGCGGTGTTCAGCAGCGAACGCGTGGCCGCCGTTTCCTCGCGGCGGCGAATCACGTTCGCCTGCGCGGACTTCTCGGCCTCGACCACCTGCGCGAGGATCGTCTTCATGTCGCCCGGCAGCACGATATCCTTCACGCCGACGCTGCGCACGTCCAGGCCCGAACCGTCGAGACGGGCGCGTACTTGCGCGATCACGACGTCGTCGAGCGACTGCTTGTCCTCCAGCAGCTCGTCGAGCGAGCGCGTGCCGACCGCCGAGCGCAGCGCGAACTGCAACTCGCGATACAGGTGTTCGACCGGCTTCTGCAACTGGCCGAACGCATGCAGCACGTCCGCATAGCGCCACGTCGCCGACAGGTTCAGCCGCAGCGCGACCTTGTCGCGCGTGAGGATTTCCTGCCCGCCGACTTCGATCGCCTGCACGCGCAGATCGACCAGCTCGACCGCGACGTCGCGGTTGAAGCGCCAGAACGCCGACGTGCCCGCGTCCAGCAACCGCTCGATCTTGCCGTCGATCTTCAGTACACCGACGTGGTGCGCCGGCACCTGCGCCAGCAGCACGCCCGTCAGGCCAGCCACGCCGCGCGCACGCAGCGCCGGTTGCGCGATGCGCTTCACGAGCGCGTCGGGCAGCATGCTGTGCCGCGCGAGATCGACACGTTCCAGCCGATGCGCGGTCAGGCCGCGCCAGTACAGCCGGCGCGTGCCCGGCGCGAGGATCTCGACGAGCACGTCGTCTTCGTAGCGCAGGCCCGCTTCATCGTCGGCGAGATCCATCGCGACGAAATACTGCGCGAGCACATCCTGTGCGTCGTGACGCAGATAGTCGGCCAACGCTTCGTCGGCGAGCGGCGCGTCGAGACGCGCGGTCTGCACCGACAAACGCTTGAACGGATCGAAGGCCTTGAACACGCCCGGTTCCAGCACCTTCACGAAATCGCCCTCATTCATCAGCAGCGCGCGCTCGTTCTTTTTCACTACATGTCGCATCCACATATTCTTGTCCTTTTCTTCAATGGCCGCCGGGTGACGCGCATCGTGCGGATCGCGGTGCGACGCAATCGGGCGGGCGGCGCGCTGGCCGGCGTCGAAGCACAGGGCGACGCGTGTGGCATTGCGTCGTCGTGCGCCTCCGTGCGCTGGCCGTGCGGCCGCCCGGCCGATCGCGCGGAACCGCAACCGGTCCGACGCGCGGCGGGCCTCGCGGCCCGCACCGGCGGGTACTGCTTTTCATACGAGACCGTCCTTGCGGACAGCGTTCGAGCGGGATTCGAACCCGCCACCGGCCGGCTTTCGCCGGCTGCTCCACCTGGCTGAGCTTCCGAACAATGGGCGCTCCGGGATTCGAACCCGGACGAAGCGTCCTGACGCGCGCCCGTTTGCCTTCGTCTGTCCATGGCGGCATGCGCTGCGGCGACGAACGAGGTTCGGCGGCGGCGCACCAGCAGGGCTTGTTGAACCCTGGCTCGTGGGCCAGCGGGACATCCGGCGTCTTCTATTTAGCGAGGAGCGTGCCAGCGGGCGTGTCGGGGCTTTGTGGATTTTTTAAACGATTGAAAACAAAAGGGATTTATCTATTGTGCGTGGCTGGAGATCGACGTCGTGCCCAAAGGGTCATCACGATAATACGATATAATCGGATCGCCTCTTATCCTGCGAGATAAATATGCGAAAGACTGTCGCCATCGGGTTTCTCGGCACGGTGCTCGACCAGGGTGGCCGCGCGCCGCGCCGTTACCGCAAATGGCGGCCGACGATTTCGTTGTGCGAGCAGCCGGAGTTGCCGATCGATCGGTTGGAACTGCTGCATTCGCCGGACTACACGCGTCTCGCCAACCAGGTGCGGGACGATCTCGCGCGCGTGTCGCCGCATACCGACGTGCGGCTCACGCCGGTCACGATCCGCGATCCGTGGGATTTCGAGGAGGTCTACGCGACGCTGCACGACTACGCACGCGCATATCCGTTCGACCTCGAACACGAGGATTACCTGATCCACATCACGACCGGCACGCACGTCGCGCAGATCTGCTGGTTCCTGCTGGCGGAAGCGCGCTACCTGCCCGCGCGCCTCGTGCAGACGGGGCCGCCGCAGCGGACCGACGAAGGGCCGAGCGGGCCGGGCACGATCTCGGTGATCGATCTCGACCTGTCCCGCTACAACCGGATCGCGCAGCGCTTCACGCGCGAGCGCGACGAAACGGTGTCGTTCCTGAAGGCCGGCATCGCGACGCGCAACGCGCGCTTCAATGCGCTGATCGAGCAACTCGAGCGCGTGGCCGTGCGTTCGCGCGCGCCGATGCTGCTGGTCGGGCCGACGGGGGCCGGCAAGTCGTTTCTCGCGAAGCGCGTGTACGAGCTGAAGCGCGGCCGGCATCGGCTCGCCGGGCCGTTCATCGAGATCAACTGCGCGACGCTGCGCGGCGACGCGGCGATGTCGACGCTGTTCGGTCACGTGAAGGGCGCGTTCACCGGCGCGCAGTCGGCGCGGGCGGGGCTGCTGCGCGCCGCGGACGGCGGCCTGCTGTTTCTCGACGAGATCGGCGAACTCGGGCTCGACGAGCAGGCGATGCTGCTGAAGGCGATCGAGGAGAAGCGCTTCCTGCCGGTGGGCGCGGACGTCGAGGCGACCAGCGATTTCGAACTGATCGCGGGCACCCATCGCGACCTGCGGCAGATGGTGGCGACCGGGACGTTCCGCGAGGATCTCTATGCGCGGATCAACCTGTGGACCTACGAACTGCCGGGGCTCGCCGAGCGCCGCGAGGACATCGAGCCGAACCTCGAATTCGAGCTCGACCGTTTCGGCCGCGAGCAGGGCGAGCAGGTGCGGTTCAACGTGGAGGCGAAGCGGCGCTATCTCGCGTTCGCGACATCGCCGCGAGCGGCGTGGGCCGGCAATTTCCGCGAATTGTCGGCCTCGGTCACGCGGATGGCGACGCTGGCCGATGCCGGGCGGATTACCGAGGCGCTTGCCGAGCAGGAAGTCGAACGGCTGACGCGCACGTGGTCGTCGCCGGGCGGCGCGGGGGTAGCCGATGAGTGCGTCGATGCGGTGTTCGGCGCGCGTGCGGCGGAACTCGACCTGTTCGACCGGGCGCAGCTCGAACGCGTGCTCGACGTGTGCCGGACGTCGGCGAGCCTGTCGGAAGCCGGGCGCACGCTGTTCGCGGTGTCGCGCCAGAGCAAGAAGCAGCCGAACGATGCCGACCGGCTGCGCAAGTATCTCGCGCGGTTCGGGCTCGATTGGGGCGGTGTGCGGCGTGCGCTCGATCGCGCGTGATGACGCGTGGCGAACGAGGCGCATGACGTCTGCGCCGCGCCCGTTACGCGCGGCAGATCGCGATGATCTCCGCGCTGGTCGCTGCGTCGAACGGTGCGTGGTCCCAGTCGCCGCACCAGTCGGCCGACGCGAATCCGGCCGCCGTCACGCGCCGTTGCAAGTCGGGATGCGCGATGAAACGCAGCCGGCTCGTATTCGTCAGCACCGTGCCGTCGCGGCGGAAGCGGTAGTGCGTGTCGAACGTCACGATCGCGTCGTCGATCGCACGCACCGCGTGATGGAGATCGACGATGCCGAATGCGTGCGATTCGACGCTGCGTGCCGACTGCGCGGGCGTCCATGCTCGCCACGGTTCGGTGCGCGGGTTGCGGGTCTCGAACAGGAAGCGGCCGCCGTCGGCGAGCACGCGTCGCACGCCGCGCAGCGTCGCGTCGATATCGTCGTCGGTCAGCAGGCACTGAAACGCGTGCCCGGTCATCACGACCGCATCGAATCGCGCACCGGGCGGCAGGCCGTCGAGCGCGCACGCGAGCCAGCGGACGGCGGCGGCGCCCGGCTGCCGTCGCGCGTAATCGATCATCGCAGGCGCGGGATCGATCGCGACGACGTCATGCCCGGCCGACGCGAGCCGTCGCGCGAACGTGCCGGTGCCGCAGCCGAGATCGAGAATGCGTTGCCGGGAGGCGCCGATCGCCGCGGCATAGAACACGAAGTCCCGATCGCCCGCGTTGAACAGGTCGTACACCGCGACGAGGCGCGGGTCGGTGTAGAGCAGATCCGCGTCGGCGCGCGTCATGCGGTCGCGCCCATCAGCGCTGCTGCACGGCCACGCGCAGCCCGAGCGCGATGAAGATCGAGCCGATGATCCTGCCCTGCCAGCGCGTGAGCCACGTGAGCCGCTTCACGATGCGGCCGAGCGGGCGGATCGAGCACGCGATCAGCGTCGTGTAGAGCGAGCTGAGCACGACGAAGATCAGCCCGAGCACCGCGAACTGCACGAACGTCGAGCCGCGTTCCGGATGCACGAATTGCGGCATGAACGCGAGAAAGAACAGCGCGGTTTTCGGATTCAGCACTTCAGCGGGAATCGCCTGCAGGTACGCGTTGAGCGGCGTGACGGCCGCCACCCGCGGCAGCGACGGATCGGACGGCTTCTCCAGCAGCGCGCGCACGCCGAGATAGATCAGGTACGCAGCGCCGATCAGCTTCACGATGTTGAACGCGAGCGCTGACGTCATCAGCAGCGCGGACAGCCCGACGGCCGCGAACAGCGTATGCACGAAGTCGCCGCTCGCGACGCCGAGGCCGGTCAGGATGCCGGTCGTGCGCCCGCCCTGCACGGTGCGGCTCAGCACGAGCAGCACGGCGGGGCCGGGGATCAGGAACAGGCCCAGAACGACGGCCGTGAAGGTGGTCAGCGTGGTCAGGTCGAACATGGCGGCTCCGGCGGGTTGGCGCGGCGGCAAGGGGATCGGCGCATTGTATTCGGTTCGGCGCGCGGCCGCTGACGCCCCCGAACGGCACGGCTGCGCCGGCGCCTTTCTGGTATAAGCACGACAGGACGCGCCGGCGTCCGGCCTTTTCCACAGCCCGCCGTTCCATGCGCGACCTTCCACCGATCACCGATCCCGCCGCGGACGCAGACGTCTATCACGTGCCGCGTCCGCTCGTCGTGTTCGGCGGCTCCGTCGTCGAGCCCGAATGGCGGCTGGAGCGGCACAGCCATCGCCAGGCGCAACTGCTCTACACGCTGACCGGCGTCGTCTATTGCGAGATCGACGGCGGCGTGTGGACCGCGCCGCCGCAATGCACGGTCTGGATTCCCGGCGATGTCGCGCATGCGGCGCGCGGCTCGGCCGGCGCGACCTTCTACGCGGTGCTGGTCGAACCCGACGCGGCGCTCGACTTGCCCAAGCGCTGCTGCACGCTGGGCATGTCGCCGCTGTTGCGCGAGCTGCTGCTGAAGGCGGCCAGTTTCCCGAACCTGTACGACGTCGACGGGCCGCAAGGGCGGCTGGTCGCGACGCTGCTCGACGAGCTCGTCGCGGCGCCGGTCGAGGACTTGTACCTGCCGATGCCGGCCGACCGCCGGCTGCGCAAGCTGATCGACCATCTGCTCGACGATCCGGCCGACAAGTCGCCGCTGCCCGAGCTCGCGCGGCGTGCGGGCATCAGCGAGCGCAGCCTGACGCGGCTCGCGACGAAGGAGCTCGGGATGAGCCTCGGCGACTGGCGCCGGCGGCTGCACGTCGCGCTGTCGCTGCGGATGCTGACGACCGGCCGCCGCGTGCACCAGATCGCGATCGATCTCGGCTACGAGAGCGCAAGCAGCTTCGTCACGATGTTCCGCAAGGCGACCGGCAAGCCGCCGACGCAATTCCTCACCGATCGGCAGCGCTGAACCGCCGGATCGCGCCCGTGCCCGTTTGGCCGGATTGAAAAAGCAGTTGGCCGGGACGAGAAATGACGCAGGCGGTCCGGCTCCATAAAATGAGAATCGTTCTCATCTGGAGGCCGACATGCAAATCGTCACGACTGAATTCCCGTTTGTCTGGCTGCGTTACAGCGGCTCGACCCACACCGATCCTGCCCGCCTGATTGCCGAACTCGACGCGCTGCTCGCGCGCCGCGAACGCTTCGTTCTTCTGACCGACGATGCGCCGTCCGGCGACGATCGCGCCGATAACGATCACGAGATGCGCAAGCAGCTCGCGAAGTGGAGCAAGGCCAACCGTGCGCTGTCGCGCGAACGGATCCCCGGGATGATCGCGATCGAGCCCGATGCGGCGCGGCGCGTGGCGCTCAATGCCTTTTCGGGCGCCTTCGAGAAGGTCTGGGGTTATCCGCTGAACGCGGCGGCGAGCCGCGACGACGCGCTGGCGCTCGCGCAACGGCTGCTCGCCGAACCGGCGCCCGGCGTCGCGGCGGCGAACGCCTGACCCGGCGGCCGCGCCGCTCGCGCGGCTTGCGTCGACATCGACACGCACGCGCGGTGCGCAAACGCGCGCCGCGGCCTGTCGCAACCCCGTAGAGGTGTCCGGTGGACAATCCGATCCGCGCGATGCGCATCTTCACGCGCATCGTCGAAATGAACAGCTTTACCCGTGCCGCGCAGGCGCTCGGCATCTCGCGCGCCACCGCGACGCGCACCGTGCAGGAGCTCGAAGCGGCGCTCGGCATGCCGCTGCTGGTGCGCACGACGCGCGCGTTGCGGGCCACGCCCGAAGGCGACGCGTATTACCGGCGCTGCGTCAGCATCACCGCGGACGTCGACGAGCTCGAAGCCAGCATTCGCGGCGCCGCGGTGCATCCGAGCGGGCCGCTGCGCGTGGAATTGCCGGCGTCGGTGGCGGGCGCGATCGTGCTGCCGGCGCTCGGCGAATTCCATGTGCGGCATCCCGATCTCGAACTGATGCTCGCCGTGGCCGGGCGCGCGGGCGATCGCGTCGGCGACGCGATCGACTGCAGTATCCGGCTCGGTGCGCTGCCCGATTCGTCGCTCGTCGCGCGCCGGCTTGGCTCGCTCGAGCGCGTCACGTGCGCGAGCCCCGCGTATCTCGACCGCTTCGGTGTGCCGCGCACGCCCGACGATCTGGGCGGGCATCGCGCGGTAGGCGGGGCGCACGTCTTCGGCCAGCGTCCGGCCGAGCTCGAGTTCGCGGTGGACGACGCGGTGCGCAAGGTGCGGCTCGACGGCATCGTCGGCGTGGACGACGAGCAGGCGTATCTCGCCTGCGGCGTGCACGGCCTCGGGCTGATCCAGCCGACGCGCGTCGCCGCGCAGGCGCTGATCGACGCGGGGCGGTTGCGGGAAGTGCTGGCGCGCTGGCAGCCCGATGCGCTGGCCGTGTCGGTCGTCTACGTGAAGCGCCCGCATGTGTCGCCCGGCGTGCGCGCGTTCGTCGACTGGATCGCCGAGCGTTTCGTGCAGGTCGGACACGAGCAGGCAGGGCTGGCGGCGGCGGGGGCGGTGGGGTGGCGGCCGGCGCCGGGTGCAGTCGTTACCCCCGATCGCTACGGCGGGCTGGTGGCGGTGGCGTGACGGCGGGATGCGGACGGAAAATCCTCAAGCGCTTGCGAGGCGGAACGCGCTGGCCATCCGATCCTGTTCCCGAGCCGGCAGCGCGAGTCGCGTCGCGAGCGTTCTCCATTGACTGACGACACCACGGAAGTCGTCGATGATCTCGTCGGCATCGCTCAGACCGAGCCGAAAGAATTCGCAGACTTCACGGGCAAGCTCGAGGTTCAGCGCGTTGTCGGCTTCCGTGATATTGAGCTTGAGGCCGTCGGCGATCGCGACCGGATTCATGTCATAAGCCGCGGAGAGCCGCCAGCCCTTACCCGGTGCCAGAATGAATCCGTGATTGCGAAGATGGTCGTCGGTATTCGATACGAGAAGATTGAAGACGATCCGCGCCCAAAGTTCTCGCAGGTCGACATTCGGTTGCGCACCATGTTGTATGAGGACTTCCGCCAGTTCGAGATAGCTGACGCCGGTGGAGGCATCGTCGCCGTCGACGTGACCGGTCATGGTCATCGCCGAGGCAAAATGCAGGCGCCGTCCATCGGCCGTCCGGTCGAAGCGACGGACAAGGAAGCAATGATGGTCGCTGGCGAACTTTCGTGCCTCGGCTTGGGCGACATTCAGGCCGCAGCCGACCGCGAGCGCATTGACGACCATTTCCCAACCGCCTACGTCGTAATCGTCTCTTGCGCTGGGGAACTTCGCGATATACAGACGCCCCTGATCGTCGGCCACGCTTGCTTTCGGTCGTGCACCGCCGAGCGAGCCGCCAGGTGCGATGAGCATCGAGAGCCAGTCGCGGCCGTCCGGGGCGATGTTGTCGACATCCTCTTCCAGCGCCCGACTGACGCGTTCCAGTTCACGGATTTCCGCGAATGGCGGCGCGGCGAGATCAACGCGGTCGTCGAGAAACTCTCCTTCGTCGTCGAGCTTGTAACGCAGGGCGCCGACGCGGTAGAGATCGTGGACGCCCAGCAGGTAATCCGATTCACGGAGCCGAGTGCCCTTCGGTCGAAGGCCTGCACGAATGTCTCGCTCCAGCCGACGGTCCATCAGCATGCGCCCCCACCGATCGGGGCTGGAATCGGCGAACGCACCGAACGAGTCTCGCGGCGGAGGTGGATATTGTGGTCCTTCGAAGAGGCCGATGCCGGGATCGAGCTGAACCTGGGCGAGTTCGGGAGCGCTCAAGGCGGTTGCGTCGTACTGGAATTCGAAACGTTCGCTTGCCCGCGTCTGTCGGCTGTGCAGAAGGCCGAGTTTCCGGGGAGCGGGCAGGCTGCTCCAGTCTGCGTAAACGGAGATGGTCGTCATTTCTCGCGAGATTTCCCCAGGTGTTTGCTCGCTGGCTTCAACAGCGCGGCCAGTTCCGCGGCCGTCGTACCGCGATGGTGGTCGGGCGCCGGGATGCTGGACGCCGATCCCGGTGCTTTCCTGGCGGGGGCCGGGGCCGGGGCCGGGGGCGTGGTCGTGGTGGCACGATCGCGCCGATCAGGTATGCGTGGCGACTCGGCGGACGACCGCAGGGCAACTCGTTTCACGGATCGCGGTTTGACGAGGCGAGCGTCTTGAAGCTGGCGGCCGAACGAGTCCGCTGCGGCCAGCTTCTCCAGATCGCCCTGGAGGCCCAGTACTTGCATGACGGCAAGATAGGCGCCGATCGTGACCCCCGAACCGCCTCCCTCCAGCGAGCGAAGTGTCATCGGCGACATTCCCGCGCGTTCAGCGACCTGCTTGGCCGTCAGTTTCCGGCGCAGACGCGCGAGCTTGAGCCGCTCGCCGAATTCGACGAGCAACCGACTGGATGCGGGCAAGAGAGGGGCGGTTTTCTTTGCCATGATGGCGCTAATATTTCACTTTTTTCGGTGCAATAGAGCTAAAATAATAGCACTTTAGCGCAGCGTATCAGTGACTTTCGTCGAGGCGCTGCGCTGGTTTGTGTAAATATTTTGGCATCTACGATGCGAGATTTGCCAGAATATTGACTCCATCGCTTGGCGGCCATACGCTCGGACGCGTGTCGTGAGCCGAAAAGCCGTGTACTCGCCCCGGCATCGCTTACCGATGCCTGGCCCGCAGCGGGCGTAACCGACGCCCTACGTCGCCTTCGGCCGCCCCAATTCTTCCGCCAGGAAATCGACGAACGCGCGAATCCGCGTGGACATCTGGTGACGCTGCGCATACACCGCGTAGATGTCGGCACCCGGCGTTTCATGGTCGGGCAGCACGACGACCAGCCGCCCGTCGGCGAGATAGTCGCGCAGGTCCCATTCCGCGCGCATCAGGATCCCGTGCCCGTCGAGCGCCCACTTCACCGCGATCTCGCCGTCGTTCGTCGTCAGGTTGCCGTTGATCCGCACGGCCTCCGTGTGGCGGGCCGCGCCGCGCCCGGTCGTCAGGCACCACACGCCGTAACCTTCGTCGCCCTGCCGGATGCCGATGCAGTTGTGTCTCGTCAGGTCGTGCGGCGTGCCGGGTGTCCCATGCCGCGCCAGATAGGCGGGCGCCGCGCACAGCAGCCGACGGTTCGGTGCGAGCCGCCGCGCGACGACGCGCGTGTCGGGCGGCTCGCCGAAGCGGATGCACACGTCGAACGTGTCGTCGGTGAGCGGCGGCGGCATCACCGACAACTGCAACTGCACCGACACCTCCGGATAGCGCGCGACGAAGCGCGAGATCGCCGGGCCGACGTGGCTGCGCCCGAACCCGAGCGTCGCGTTCACGCGCAGCAGGCCTTTCGGCCGCTGCTTCGCGCTGCCGAGCAGTTCGCCGAGTTCGTCCATCTGGTCGAGGATTCACCGTGCGTATTCGAGATACACGTCGCCTTCGGGCGTCAGCATCATCCGCCGCGTCGTGCGATTGACGAGCGTCACGCCCGCGCGCCGCTCCATCTGCGTGAGCCGCTTGCTGACGGCCGCCGCGGTCAGCCCGAGCTCGCGCGCGGCCGCGCTCAGGCTGCCCGACGCGGCCAGCGTCGAGAAGAAGCCGAGATCGGCCGGCTGAACGGTATCCGCCATGACGAGATTCGTGAATTGAAGTTAAAGATGCTTTGAGTATAGCCACGGTTTCCGTACTGCCGGTTCGGTAAAGTGCGTTCACGCTCACGACCAATCGAGGATGTCCGCATGAAGACCTACCGTATCGCAACGATTCCCGGCGACGGCATCGGCAAGGAGGTGGTGCCCGCGGCCAAGCAGGTACTGGAAGCGCTGGCCCGCGGCAGCGACCGCTTTGCGTTCGAGTTCGAGGATTTCGACTGGGGCGCCGATTACTACCGTCGGCACCGGCGCGATGATGCCGGCCGACGGCCTCGACGCGCTGCGCGGCAAGGACGCGATCCTGTTCGGTTCCGCGGGCGACCCGGACGTGCCCGATCACGTGACGCTGTGGGGCCTGCGCCTGAAGATCTGCCAGGGCTTAGACCAGTACGCGAACGTGCGCCCGACGCGCATCCTGCCGGGCATCGATGCACCGCTGAAGCGCTGCGGGCCGGACGACCTGAACTGGGTGATCGTGCGCGAGAACTCGGAAGGCGAATACGCGGGCGTCGGCGGTCGCGTGCACCAGGGCCATCCGATCGAGGCCGCGACCGACGTGTCGATCCTCACGCGCGCCGGCGTCGAACGCATCATGCGCTTCGCGTTCCGGCTCGCGCAGTCGCGGCCGCGCAAGCTGCTGACCGTGATCACGAAGAGCAACGCGCAGCGGCACGCGATGGTGATGTGGGACGAGATCGCGAAACAGATTGCGCAGGAATTTCCCGACGTGGCGTGGGACAAGGAACTCGTCGATGCGGCGACCGCGCGCATGGTCAACCGCCCGGCGTCGCTCGACACGATCGTCGCGACCAACCTGCACGCGGACATCCTCAGCGATCTCGCCGCCGCGCTCGCGGGCAGCCTCGGCATCGCGCCGACCGGCAACATCGATCCCGAGCGCCGCTATCCGTCGATGTTCGAGCCGATCCACGGCTCCGCGTTCGACATCATGGGCAAGGGGCTCGCGAATCCGGTCGGCACGTTCTGGTCGGTCGTGATGCTGCTCGAGCATCTCGGCGAGACGGCAGCCGCCGCGCGCGTGATGCACGCGATCGAGGCCGTGACGGCCGACCCGTCGCTGCATACGCGCGACCTCGGCGGCAGCGCGACGACCGCGCAGGTGACGTTGGCCGTCTGCGAGCGCGTCGCGCACGCGGCCGCCGCGGCCTGAGGGCGGCGAGGCGGTGTGGCGCTGACGGCCGCGCCTGCGCGCAGCCGAGCGTCGCGCGTTCGCTTCACTCAGGCATTTTCTGCCTGCGACTCGCGCATCCGACGCGAGCCGGGCGCCGGCCGGCGCCGCGGTCCACCGACCGACGGCGCACGGCCCGACCTCGAAGGAGGAGACACATGCAAGCAGATCTGGAAACCCGCGTCGCGCGGAAGCTGATGTGGCGCATCATTCCGTTCGTGATGCTGCTTTACTTCGTCAGCTTTCTCGATCGCGTCAACGTGGGCTTTGCCGCGATGACGATGAACAAGGCGATCGGCCTGTCGCCCACCGCGTTCGGATTCGGCGGCGGCCTGTTCTTCATCGGCTATTTTCTGTTCGAAGTGCCAAGCAACCTGATTCTCCATCGCGTCGGCGCGCGCATCTGGATCGCGCGCGTGATGATCACGTGGGGGATCGTGTCGGCCGTATCCGCGTTCGTGACCGGCCCGACGAGCTTCTACGTGCTGCGCTTTCTGCTGGGCATGGCCGAAGCCGGCTTTTTCCCCGGCATCATCCTGTACCTGAGCCTGTGGTTTCCCGCGAAGCAGCGCGCGGTGGCCGCCGCGTGGTTCATGGCGGCCGCGCCGATCTCGACCGCGATCGGTTCGCCGCTGTCGGGCGCGATCATGCAGATGCCGCCGATGTTCGGGCTTGCCGACTGGCAGATGCTGTACATCGTCGAAGCGCTGCCGGCGGTCGCGCTCGGCTTCGTCGTGCTGAAGTACCTGACCGATGCGCCGTCGCAGGCCGCGTGGCTGCGGTCCGACGAGCGCGGCTGGCTGATCGCGAAGCTGAAGGCGGAGGCGGACGCGCGCCACACGCACGCCGGGCATACGGCCGGCGCGTGGCAGGCGCTGCGCGATCCGCGCGTGCTGGCGCTCGCGCTGATCTACTTCGGCACGTCGGCCGGACTGTACACGCTCGGGTTGTGGGCGCCGCTGATGATCAGGCAGTTCGGCTTCAGCGCGGTGCAAACGGGCCTGCTCACCGGCATTCCGAGCATGGCCGCCGTGGTCGCGATGATCGTGTGGGCGCGGCATTCGGATCGCATCGGCGAGCGCACGTGGCACGTCGTGATTCCGTGCGTGCTCGCGTGCATCGGCTTCGTGTTCGCGGGGCAGGCGAGCACCGCGCTGCCGACCGTGCTCGCGCTGGTCGTCGTCAACGTCGGGATCAGCGCCGCGAAGGCGCCGCTGTGGGCGATGCCGAGCGCGTTCCTGTCGGGGGCCGGCGCGGCGGCGGGCATCGCGATGATCAACTCGATCGGCAATCTCGGCGGCTTCGTCGGGCCGTTCGCGATCGGCTGGCTCAAGCATGCGACGGGCGGGTATGCGGCGGGGCTGTATGTGGTTGCGGGGACGCTCGCGGTATCGGCGGTGGTCACGCTGATGCTGAGCCGCAAGGGGGCGCGCGAGCAGGTCGTGTCGGGCATCCGGCGGCATCACTGAGCGCGGCGAGCGATCTCCGTCGCGCACACGTCGGGCGACGCGTTCGACGTATCGATCACGCAATCGCTGAACGTCCGCGACGCATATCCTTCCCGATACATCTCGGCGATCCGTTGCCGTTCCCAGTCCGTCAGTGCACGCGTGCCGCGATTCGATGCCGCGACCGCTTCGGGCGGCGCGAGCGTGACGACGAACAATCGCGCATCGCGCACGGCGCACGCCGTGCGCAGCCGCTCGAATTCCGCTTCGCCGATCGGATAGGCGATCACGACGTGGCGTTCGCGCGCTTGCGCGATCTGCGCGACGAGCCGCTCCAGCGCGATGGCCCATTGCACGTCGAACGGCGCGGATTCGGGCGCGTCGTGATCGTCGCCGTCGATGAAGCGCGCATCGGGCAGCACGCGTGCGAGTGCGCGACCGATCGTCGTCTTGCCGCTGTTGATCGGGCCGTTCAGATGGATGACGGTGAGCGGCGTGTTCGTCGATGTAGAGAGCATGAGGCGCGAGATTGACTGAATGCTTTCATTGTGCCTCGATGCGAAATGAATTTGTAATATCCAGTCCGAACGAATTAGAAAAATTATTCGATAAAGCGCCCTAAAGAAAGTCGTGGCCCCGCCGTTACTCTTCCTCGGTATCTCAAAAAAGTATGACGAAAGCAGTACGACCACACGACCAAAAAACCGAGGGCGCACGGCCGGCGAAGCCGTGCGCGGGATCAGAATGGGATGCACCGATTCAATGGGGCGCGCAGGCACCGGGGGCTGGCGCGCGCTGTGCCTTTGCCTTGCCGTAACCGGACTGCTGCCGCATTGCGCCGCCGCCGCGGGGATCGTCCCGGACGGCGGCACGCCCACGAGCGTGTCGGTCGGGCCGAATGGCCGGCAGCTCGTCAATCTTGCGCCGGCGGTCGCCGGCGTATCGAGCAACACGTATTCGTCGTTCAACGTGACGACCGCCGGCGCGACGCTGAACAACGCCGGCATCAACGCGCGCACGATCGTCAACCAGGTGACGAGCACCAACCGCAGCCTGATCGAAGGCGAGATCGCGGTGGCGGGGCCGCGCGCGAACGTCGTGCTCGCGAACCCGAACGGCATCACGGTCAACGGCGGATCGTTCGTCAATACAGGGCACGTCGCGCTGTCCACCGGCAACGTGAGCTTCAACGACCTGCAGATCGCCCCCGGCGTGATCCAGCGCAACATCGTGCTCGATACGTCGACCGGCACGATCGTCGTCGGTCCGGGCGGCCTGGCCGGCGCGCTGATCGGGCTCGATCTGATCGCGAAGAACATCGTCGTCGACGGCGCGATCGACAACACGTTTTCGTCGGCGACGGCCGGTGTGCGCCTGCTGGCCGGCCGCAGCCGTGCCGAGCTGAACACGGGGCTGTCGCCGAACGACAACGCGAACGACTGGCTCTCGCGTACCGCGACGACCCAGCCGGACACCGCGTCGTCCTACGCGATCGACATCACTGCCGCAGGCAGCGTGACGAGCGGGCGCGTGCAGTTGATCGTCACGGACCGCGGCCCCGGCGTGCGCAGCGCCGGCGCGATGAATGCGTCGCTGGGGGATTTCACGCTGGCGTCGAACGGCAACGTCGAGATGTCCCATGCGAAGGTCGACGTCGCGCGAGATCTCGACGTGACCGTGCAGGGCGGCATCACGCTGACCGGCACCGACATGAAGGCGAAGGGCGGCCACGCGAACGTGTCGGCAGCCGATGCGATCGCGTTGACGGGCAGCAGCCTGATGGCGTCGGGCAGCGTGAAGATGAACGGCGCGGGCATCGCGCTGAATCCCGACGATGCGATGAAGGGCGCGACCGTGGCATCGTCGCAAAGCGGCGTGGTGCTCAAGAGCGCGGCGGACATCGTGAATGTCGGGTCGCTCGTGCAAGGGCAGACCGCGATCGACGCTGACCCGGATTCGATGGGCGCGGTGACGCTGAACGCGGCGGGCCGCATCCTGAACGAGTCGTTGCCGCAGACGCGGCTCGGCATCCTGTTCGGCGTTCAGGGCGACGTGTCGCTGACCGCGGGCGCCGATGTCGTCAACCGGAATGCGCGGATCCTGTCGAACCAGAGCATTTCGATCGCCGCGGGCGGAGACCTGCAGAACATCGTCGACCACAGCACCGGCGTGCAGAACGGCGCGGTGGTCGGCTTCTCCGAGCAGGGCGGCCGCTTCCTGTTCTTCAAGCATCGTAGCGACGGCTTCACCGTCGACTATGGCGCGCTGGCCGACGCATCGAAACTCGCGTACATCACGGCCGATGCGGGCAACGTGACCGTGCGCGCCGCGAACGTGACGAATATCGGCGGATCGATCCTGTCGAATGGCGGCGCGATCGATATCGCCGCGCGCGAAAACATTCTCACGCAAGCCGTTTTCACCGGGCAGGCAGCGTACCGGCGCTCGTGCTTCGTGTTCTGCCGCGCGAGCGCATCGTCGAACGTGCAGGCGTTCGGCGGCGTGATCGAGGCCAAGGCCGACATCCAGCTGAAAGCCGGTACGCAGATCACGAACACGGGCGGAACCGTGCTCGCGCTCGGCGCATTGACGCTCGACGCACCGAAAACGCTCGCGCAGGGCGTACCGGGCTACACGGTGGTCAACCGCGACCACGACCTGAAAGCGTGGTTCGGCAATCGCTGGGCGGCAATCTATGCAGCCGACACGGGCGGCGTGTTCACCGGAGGAACCGGCAAGGTGCGCCTGACCGGCGAGGCCGACATCGACGGCGGCGCGTACAGCGCGCCCGAAGGTGTGCTCGCGGCGCGCGGCATCGTGACGATCCGGCCGCCCCATCGCGATCTCGTGACGATCGGCAACCGCAATCACATGGGCCTCGTGTCGTGGTTCGGCCTGTGATGTCGCAGACGGACCACCGCATCGCCGCCGCGCTCGCGTTGACGCTCGGCGCGATGTCGCCGTGCGCGCACGCACAGCTCGCGGGCGCACCGCCGGCCGGCGCGCCGCCGGGCCTCGGCGCGCTTCCGGCCGGGTTCGCGGTGCCGCGTGCGGAGCAGGATCCCGCGCAGCGTCTGCTGCAGGAGCAGCGCGACCGGCAGCGCCGCGACGAGCTCGCGCAACCGCCGGCGCAGATCGCGGTACCCGAGCAGCCGGCGATGCCCGACCTGCCGCCGGGCGCCGACGTCGACACGCTGCCGGACGTCGCGCCGACGTTCCCGATCGAGCGGATCGAATTCACCGGCGACGCGATCCTCGGGCAGCCCGAACTGGACCGTATCGCGGCGCCGTTCATCGGCAAGCAACTCGGGCGCAACCGGATCAATCTGCTGCTGCGCCGGCTGACCGAAGCGTTCATTTCGCGCGGCTACATCACGACGCGTGCGTACCTCGGGCCGCAGAATCTTGCGTCCGGCACGCTGAAGATCAACCTCGTCCCCGGTCGCGTGGCCGCGTTGACGTTGAACGGCAAGCCGCTGAGGCCGCGCGATCCCGACGAGAAGTGGTACGAAGTGCGCGGCGGCGGGCTGCTGACCGAAGCCGGCACCGCCTGGGCGTTCGCGAGCACGCCGGGCGACGTGCTGCGCCTGCCCGACCTGGAGCAGGGCGTCGACCAGATCAACCGGTTGCGGCGCAATCAGGCCGAAATCCGGATTCTCCCCGGCGAAGCGCCGGGTGATTCGATCGTTGCGATCTCGAACCGCTATGGCGATCGTCTTCATTACGATTTCGGCATCGACAACTACGGCAGCTCGCAGACCGGCAGGACGCGCTATCGCGCCGGTGTCGAAGCCGACAACGTGATCGGACTGCAGGAATCGCTGTCGTTCAGCTACGTCGGGACGACCGACACGAACGCGGTCGTGTTGTCGGCGGCGGTGCCGTACGGGTATCAAACTTTCAGCTACACGGCGTCGATGTCCGAGTACCAGCAGGCGATCGGCGACGTCGCGCTGCTCGCGGGGCGCACGTTCAGCCAGATGCTCGGCTGGAACGACGTGCTGGTGCGGTCGCCGCGCGGGCGCATGAGCGTCGACGTCACGCTCAACAAGCTGCGCACCGAGCGCGACCTCAACGGCATTCCGTTGTCGCCGCAGAACCTGACGGTGCTGCGGGTCGCGCTGAACGGGCTGTCCCGCTTCGTCATGCGCGATCAGGGCGCGGCCGCGACCTGGGATGTCGGCGTGTCGCAGGGGCTGCCCTGGCTGGCGGCCAACCACGATGCGTCGGACATCGGCATCGACGACGCGCACAGCCAGTTCACGAAGCTCGATGCGACCGGCACGCTGCAGTTCACGCTCGGCAATCTCGCCGGTTCCCTGTGGGCGTATCGCGGCACGCTGCGCGCGCAGTACAGCCGCGTCGCGCTGTTCGGCAACGAGCAGATCTTTCTGGGCGGCATGGGTTCGGTCCGCGGGTTTACCGAAGGCGGGATCGCGGGCGACAGCGGCGCATTCGTGCGCAACGAGCTGGCCTGGCAGAACGTGCCGGCGTGGCACGACGCGCGCATCGAACCCTACGTGTTTCTGGACGGCGGCAAGACGCATCTGAACGCACAGGGCGGCTGGCCGTCGCTCGTCGGCACGGGTGTCGGCACGCGCGCGCAATGGCGTTTGAAAGGCGGAACCCTGTCGGCCGAAGTGCTGGTCGGGCAGGCGCTCGCGCAACCGGCCGCACTCGGCAAGAAGGCCAGCGTGTTGCTGGCCACACTCAACTGGACGGACTGATGGAGAACTTCATGAATCGCCTGTCGAACGGTCGCGAGATCGCGATGCAATCCAACCTGTCGGCGCGTATTCGCAAGATCGGCGTCACGCTCGTCGCGGCGACGCTGTGCGCCGCTGTCGCTCCGCACGCGTATGCGGTTCCCAAGGCGGCGAAGAAACCCGCCGATGCAGCCGCCGCGATGCCGGCCGATGCGATCGCGAGCGTGAACGGCGTGCCGATTCCGCAAGCGCAGGTCGACGAAGCCGTGCGCGCGTCGAAGGCGCCCGATACGCCGGCGCTGCGCGCGGCGCTGAAGAACCAGCTGATCGCGCGCGAGTTGTTTCGACAGGCGGCGCTCAAGCAGCACTACGACACGAAGCCGCAGGTCGTGGCCGCCGTCGAGCAGGCGAAGGCGCTCGCGATGACGCAGGCGTACCTGCGCGATCAGATCAAGCCGGCACCCGTCACGGACGCGGACGTCAAGGCGCGCTACGACGCGGTCGTCGCGACGCTCGGCGAGAACGAATACAAGCCGAGCGTGATTGCCGTCAACGACGCGGACACCGCCAGGCAGATCCTCGCGCGGCTCAAGAAAGGCGAGGACTTCGGCGGCCTCGCGCGGCAGTTCAGCAAGGGGCCGGCCGCGGCGCAGGGTGGCGCGCTGAACTGGATCTCGTTCAAGACGCCGATCGAGGCAGGCCACACGCAGAACTGGCCGCAGCCGCTTGCCGAAGCGCTCGTGAAACTGCCGCAAGGCGGCATGACGCGCGAGCCCGTGCAGGTCGGCGATGCGTACTGGATCGTGCGTGCCGACGACAAGCGGCCGACGCAGGTGCCGCCGTTCGACCAGGCGAAAGACACGCTGCGCCAGCAACTCGAGCAGGTCGCGATGGAGAAGGCGACCGCGCAGGTCGTTGCGGATCTGATCCGCAACGCGCGGATCCAGCAGTAGGCGGCAAGCAGCAGGTAGCACGTAGCAGCGTCGGGCAGCCACCCGGCGAACACGCACGCGATGCCGGGCGGGGAAACCCGGCATCGCGCGGCGCCACGGTCGGGGATCGGCTGACGGCGTCGTCGCGGGGCCATCGAACGAAGCGAACAACAGAAGATGAACACGTCCAAGCGTAAGACCTTGCAGCAGCTTGCCGCCGCCGGCGCGGCGCGAATCGGCGCACGTGCGCAGTCGGCGGCAGGTGCGCCGCGATGCTTCGCGGTCGAGCCGGCCGCGCGATCGTACCGCTGGTGGCAGCGTGCGACGAGCGCGCTCGTCGCATTGACGATGTTCATCGGGCCGATCACGGTCACCGTCGAGCAGTGCCGCGATGCGGCCGGCGTGCTCGGCGCGGGCAATCGCCGTGTCGACGACGACGCATGGCAGCGGTTGCTCGATCTCGCGTCGCTGCGCGTGCGATTCTCGATGCAGCTGGCGGCTGCCGCGCCGATCACGGACCCCACGGCGCCGATCTCGTTTCAGCCGGCCATCACGCAGTCGACCGGCGCGGGCGGCGGCGTGCCCGTCGTCAATATCACCGCGCCGAACGCGGCCGGTATTTCGCTGAACCAGTATCAGCAATTCAACATCGATCCGGTCGGGCTGATCCTGAACAACAGCCTGATGTCGGGCACGTCGCTGACGGGCGGCAACGTGCAGGCCAATCCGAACCTGAACGGCCGCACGGCTAGCGTGATCGTCAATCAGGTCACGTCGACCGGCAATGCCTACGCGAGCTTGCTGAACGGTCCACTCGAAGTGTTCGGCGCGCCCGCGGCCGTCGTGATCGCGAACCCGAACGGGATCACGACGCGCGGCACCGGCTTTACCAACACGATCGGCGTGACGTTGTCGACCGGCGCGCCGCAGTTCCTCAATGGCGTCGGCGGCACCGCGACCGACTTCGCGAACGCGAAGGCGCTCGGCTACAACGTGACCGGTGGTCACCTGCAGATCGAAGGCAATGCCGGCGTGAACGGGCCCGGCGCGGGGATCGAGGGGACCGTGGGCACGATCGACCTGATCGGCGAGACGATCGGTATCAACGCGCCGCTCTATGCGGGCACGCGCATCAACGTGATCGCCGGGCGTCAGTTCGTGACGCCGGCCACCGTCGATACGTATGGCACCACGTACGGCACGGCGTCGAACGGCTCGGACAACTCCGCCGCGGCGATCAATCCCGCGAACGGCGGCGCGAACCGTTCTCTCGCGATCGACGCGACCGCGTTCGGCGCGATGACGGCGGGGCAGATCCAGGTCGTCAGCACCGCGGCGGGGATGGGCGTAAGGACCGACGCGCAGCTCGCCGCGAATGCGGGCGACTTGCTGCTATCGGCGAACGGCGACGTGTCGGTCGCGGGTTCGGCCGCGCAGCAGCAGGCGACGGTTCATAGCGCCGGCAACGTGTCGATGACCGGTGCGCACATCGGGGTCGGCGGTTACGCGATCGATGCGAACGGCGACGTGACGTCGACCGGATCGATCCAGTCCGGCGGCAAGCTGGCGGTGGCGGCAGGCGGCAACGTGAACGTCGCGAATGCACAGGCGCACGGCGACATGACGGTCGCCGGCGGCACGAACGTAACGCTCGGCGACGTACAGGGCGGCGGTGCGTTGGCCGTTACCGCACGCGGCACCGACGGCACGGGCGACGTCAACCTGAACGGCACGTCGGTCGTGACCGGCGCAACGACCGTGCAGGCGGCCCGCGACGTCAACGTGAACGGGCAGACGAACAGCGGCACGCTGCGCGCGACCGCGCAACGCGATGCGACGGTCAACGCGGCGCTGCAGACGTCCGGTGCGCTGGCGTTGACGGCGACGCAGGGCAACGTCGCCACGCATGCCGCGATGAAGAGCGGTGGCGATCTTGCGCTGACGTCCGGACAGGATACCGTCGTCGCGTCGCAGGCGACCGCGCAGAACGCCGTCAGCGTGCAGGCGGGGCGCGACCTGAGCGTAAGCGGTTCACTCGCGAGCGGAACGACGTTCGCCGCCGATATCGCGCGCGATGCGTCGGTCGGTGGCTCGCTGATGGTCGGAACCGACGCGCGCGTGGACGCGGGGCGCAACGTCGACACGTCGGGCGTCGTGATCGTCCAGCGCAACGGGGCACTGAGCGCACGCAACGACATCACGGGAAGCGGCTCGATCGCGTTTGGCCAGAGCGGCGCGTTGAACGCCGCGCATGACGTCGCGCTGACCGGCAAGCTGCTCGCCAATGGCCTACAGGTCGACGCGGGCAACAGCGCGAGCCTCGCGACGGTCCAGGCGGGCGGCGCATTCGGCGTGACGGCAAGCGGTGGCGCCGGCGGCGGCGACGTCGTATTCAACGGCAACGCGGCCGCGCTTGGCACCGCCGACGTGCACGCGTCGCGCGATGTCGTCGTGAACGGCACGCTCGCCGGCGGCGCGCAGGTCGCGCTTGCCGCGCAGCGCAACGTGATCGTCGGCGGCAGCGGCACCGTGCAGGCGGTCGGCGATCTGGCGATGACGGCGACCAGCGGCAGCGTCGCGTCGGCCGGCACGTTGAACGGCGCGGGCGCGTTGACGGTGCAGGGCGCGCAGGATGTCTCGCTGACCGGCGCGACCACTGTAACCGGCGACGTGACCGCGACGGCCGGCCGGGATCTCACGATCGGCGGCGCGTTGGCGGGGCAGGGCGTCGCGACGCTCACGGCAGCGCGCGACGTCGTCGCCGGCGGCACCAGCGGCTTCGCGCAGGACACGGTGTTGAGCGCGGGGCGCGACATCGACGTGACGGGGGCGTTCCAGGGGCGCGCCGTCTCGATGACGGCAGCCGGTTCGATCGCGCTGAACGACGTGCAGGCCAACGCGGGGCTTCAGCTCGCGACCCGCACGGGCGACGTTTCGATCGGCGGCAACGTGAACTCGCTGACGAACGGGACGATCGACGCGGCGCGCGACGTGATCGTCAACGGCACGCTGCGCACGGCGAGCGGCCTGGCCATCGGCGGCGGCCGCAATACGTCGATCGGCGGGACGGTCCAGTCGAACGGCAACGTCGCGCTGACGAATGCGGCCGGCTCGCTGACGAGTACCGGCAATATCCAGTCGGGCGGCAACCTGTCGGTGACGGCCGCGCAGTCCGTGGATCTGGGTGCGCAATCGACGTCGTCGCTCGGCAACCTGACCGTGGACGCGGGCCGCGACCTGACGATGAACGGCTCCGTCGTCGCACAGGGCAACGGCACGCTGAACGCCGGCGGCGCGATAGGCGGCGCGGCCGCCATTGCGTTCGGGCTCGCGGCGAACGTCGGTTCCGGCGGCGATACGACTCTCACCGGTTCGCTGCGCGGCGGCAACGTGCGGACGACGGCGGGCGGTTCGGCCACGCTGCACGACGTGCAGGCGGCGTCGACGCTCGCGCTCGATGCGGCGACCGACCTGAGCGTGACCGGTGCGGTGACGGGCGGCGCGGACGTGGCGCTGGCCGCGGCGCGCAATATCGACATCGGCGGTTCGTTGCAGTCGGCCGGCAACACGTCGCTGCTCGCGACCGGCGGCAGCATCGGATCGACGGGGGCGATCGCGAGCAATGGCGCGTTCGACGCACAGGCAGGCAGTGACATCAACCTCGGCGGCAAGACGACCGTGTCGCGCGACACGACGCTCGCGGCCGGACGCGACGTCAACGTCAGCGGGTCGCTGGCCGGGCAGGGACAAGGCGTCGTCAATGCGGCGCGCGACATCGTCGGCGCAGGCACGTTGACGTTCGGTCAGCAGGCGACGCTCGACGCCGGGCGCGACGTCGCGCAGCGCGGGCTGATCCAGGGACAGTCGGTCAGCGTGACGGCGGCCGGCAACGCGGCCGTGAACAACGTCGAGTCGACCGGCACGATCGCGCTGCGCGCGAACGGTACGAACACCGCAACGGGCGCAGGCGATCTGCGCATCGACGGTTCGGTCGCCGCCGCGGGCGCGATCACGGCGTTCGCGCAGAACGATGTCGCGATCGGCGGCAAGGCCGCGAGCGGTTCGACGGTTGGCGTGACCGCGCAGCGGGACATCGCCGTGAGCGGCGCGATCGAGTCGGTCGGCGATACGGCGCTGGCCGCGCGGCAAGGCAGCCTCAACGCAACCGGCGGCATCAACAGCGGCGGCAAGCTCGCCATCGCGACCGGCCTCGACCTGTCGCTCGGCGCGAGCACCAGCGCGATCGGCGACGCGACGCTGACGGCCGGCCGCGATGCCACGCTGAACGGCACGATGGTCGGACAGGCCAACGGCACGGTGACGGCCGCGCGCGACATCAACGGCGGCGGCAAGCAGGCGTTTGCCGCGACCGCGAACTATGCGGCGCAGCATGACGTCGCGCTGACCGGCGGCATGCAGGCGGCGGCGATCACGGTGACGGGCGGGAACAACGCGACGCTGCACGATGCGTCGTCGTCGACCACGTTGACGCTGACCGCGAACGGCAACGCCGGCGAAGGCGATGCGGGCGTCACGGGGGCGGCGTCCGCGCAGGGAGCGGCGAACGTGACGGGCGCGCGGGATGTGTCGATCAGCGGCACGCTCGGCAGCGGCGGAGCGCTTGCATTGAGCGCGCAACGCAACGTGGCGGTTGGCGGCGGCGTGGAGTCGAACGGCGATCTGACGGCAACCGCCGCGAACGGCAGCGTCGTGCTCACGGGGGCGACCACGACCGCGGGCGCGTTCAACGCCACCTCCGGGCTCGATACGCAGCTCGGCGGCCAGATCGCGGTGGCGAAGTCGACGAACGTGCAGGCCGGCCGCGATATCGCGTTGACGGGGGCACTCGCGGGTCAACGAGACGGCACGCTGAGCGCGGGCCGCGACATCAACGGTGTGGGCTCGGCGGCATTCGCCCAGGCGGCGACCCTCGATGCCGCGCACGACGTCGTGCTGACGGGCGCGCTGCAAGGGGCGGCCGTCAACGTGACGGGCGGCAACAATGCAGGACTCGGCACGATTCAGGCCGTCAGCGGCAATCTCGACGTCACGGCGAAGGGCGGTGCCGGCGGCGGCGATGTGACTATCGGCGGGGCGGCCACCGCGTTCGGCGCGATGCAACTGCAAGCCGCGCGGGACGCTTCCGTTGCGGGTGCAATCAACACCGGCGGCACGACGACGATCAATGCGGCGCGCAGTGTCGCGCTTTCGGCCGTCAATTCGGCCGGCGATCTCGCCGTAACCGCTTCGGGCGGCAACGCGAGCGCGACGAGCCTGACGACGCAGGGCAACCTGAACGTCGTTGCGGCACAGGACATCGCGGTGACCGGGCAGAGTGTCGCGGGCGGCAATGCTTCGCTGAACGCGGGCCGCGACATGACGCTCGCAGGCGTTGGCGCGCAGCAAAGCGGCACGTTGACGGCGGGCGGCTCGGTGAATGCCGGCGCGATCGCGTTCGCGCACCAGGCGAACGTCAACGCGGGCGGCAATATTGCGGTAACGGGCAACGTCGCGACCAACGGCGATCTCGCGATGACCGCCGGCAACGACTTGTCGGCCGGCTCGGTTCAGGCGGGCGGCGCAATCGGATTGCAGGCGCAGGGCCGCAACGGCGCCGGCGACGTGATGGTGAACGGCGCGGTGACGTCGGGCACCGCGACGACGATCGCGGCCGCGCGCGATGCGGGTATCGGTGCGGCATCCAGCGGCGGTGCGCTGAACGTGACGGCGGGACGCGACCTCGGTGTCGCGGGCGCGATCCATTCGACCGGCGACGCGACGCTGACCGCGACGGCGGGCAATCTCGGCGTCGGCGGCGCGGTCGTGTCGACCGGCAATCTCCGGGCCAATGCGGGCGGCGGCCTCGCGCTGCTTTCCGGCGGGCTCGTGAACGGCGATACGACGTTGACGTCGGGCGGCGCGATGACGCTCGGCGGCGCGCTGTTCGGTCTCGGGGCCGCGACTATCGACGCGGGCGGTGCGCTCGGCGGCGGCGCGGCACTGACGTACGGCAAGGACATCGCCGTCAATGCCGGAAACAGCATCACGCTCGGCGCGATTCAGGGCGCCGGCAAGTTGACGGCGGTGTCCGGCGGCGACATGTCGCTCGGTGCGACCACCGCGGTCGGCGACGTGTCGGCAAAGTCGACCGCCGGCAGCGTGTCGTTCGGCGGGTTGTTGCAGTCGGGCGGCAATGTCGTGGTACAGGCTGCGAACAACGTGTCGCTCGCGGGCGGCGTGGGTTCGATGGGCACGGTCGACATCAACGGCATCGGCGGCAACGTGTCGGTCGCGGGCGTGTCGGCGAACGGCGACGCGACGCTGCATGCGGGGCAAACCGTCGCGTTGACCGGCAACAGCATCGTGGCCGGGCAACTGGGTGTGTCGGGCGGCAACGTCACGCTGAGCGGTTCGGCCGTCGGATCGAAGAACGTGACCGTTTCCGCGCAGGGAACGGTCGATGCCGGCAATGCATCGCTCGTCGCATCGCAGAACCTGCAGGTGAACGGCTCGAACGTGACGCTCGGCAATGCGACGGTCGGCGGCGCGCTCACCGCGCAGGCGTCGAACCAGCTCACGCTGGCGGGCGGCAAGGCGGTGAACGTCGTCGGCAACGCGACGCTGGCTTCGCAGAACGGGCTGTACAACGCCGCGAACGTGCTGGCCGGATCGCTCAACGTGTCGGCGCCGAGCCTGACGAACGCGGCCGGTGCGTCGCTCGCGTCGATCGGCACGACGACGGTCAATGCGTCGAGCTTCGCGAACGCCGGGCTGGTGAACGGGACGACGACCAACGTCACCGTCGGGGGCGCGCTGACGAACGTCGGTGGTTCGCTGATGGCGGTGAACGCACTCAACGTCAATACCGGTACGCTGAACAACCAGAACGGGATCGTTTTTGCCGGCAATCCGAAGGCCGCGACCGGTGCGACCGGCGACGTGTCGCTGACGATCAATGGCGGCAATGGCGCGTTCTACAACGCGGGCGGACAGTTGCTCGCGCAACGGGACATGGGGATCAGCGCGGTCAACATGGCCTTCGATCCGTCGCAGGGGACGATCAGCCAGGGCGGCAACCTGTCCATCACCGCCGGGTACGTGAATGTCGGCGGCACGTGGAATTACGGCGGGCAGAGCGTTTCGCTGACGGGGCTGAACGGGATCACGAACGACGGCACGATCACCGGGACGTCGCCGTTGACGCTGACGGCAGGCGGCAGCTTCGAGAATCACGGGCAGGTTACCGGGTCGGATGTGACGTTCAACGGCACGCTGAATAATGCGGCCGGGGCGGTGATGCATGCAGATAACGCGTTGACGCTGAACGGCGATACGACGAACCGCGGGACGGTTGAGGCGGGGAACGTTCTCAACGTCAATGGTGGCAACTACGACAACCAGGGCGCGACGACGCAGTCGAAGGGCGATGCGGTGTTTCGCTTGGGTGGGACGCTGCAGAACACGGGTGGATCGATCTTTGCGCAGCGGAATGTCGATATTTCGGCGGCATCGGTCGTGAACGATCAGACGGCCCCGGGTGTCGCTACTACGACGACGCGGGACGTTGTCGATCCCGAGTTGCTATGGTCGGGGGCGGTAGGGACGAAGACCGAGTGGCAGTTGCAGCGTGTTCCGGCGCCGGGCGATAGCGGTGGATATTATGTGCCCAGCCCGCATACCGTCAGCGCGACCCTGGGAGATCTTCTTTCGCCATCCGGGTTGTCGACGGACTCTGCCAATCGGCAGTGTGCCGGTTTGGACCGGTGCTTTATCGTGGGTACACAGCCCGCGGCTGGTTCTGGAGCTATCACGTTTGGCCAGTACAACGCGTACCTGGGAACAGGGAACGCCATTGATAGCGCTGCTCCCAGATGGGCGATCGAAACGGGCGCGACGACGCCTTCTTCCACTACGCAGACCTTCACGCTGCCGACTGTTCACGAAACGGTCACAAGCCAGCAGGCTGGTACTTCGGGCGTCATTTCCGCAGGAAATTCGATTTCGCTCACGGCATCGTCTCTCTCGAACCGAGGCGGTCAGATTGCGGCGCAGGGCGATATACGGCTGAATGTCCAATGGCTGGACAACAGTGCAGTAGCGCCTACACTCGTCAATCAAACGGTTCGGCAAGTCGATCAAGCACAGTACACGGCGTTCCTGACGCAGCTCAATGACACACTGGCGAAAACGGGATCGCAGAGTGCATGGCTCGGCGGGATGTACAGCACTTTTGGCCCGGTATTCGTGAAGGGGTCGGGCAGCCCGTCGGATGGTTTGCCGGTAACGACTTTTAAAATTGCGGTCAACAGTATTGCCCCAACGTCCACTGGGACCCTGAGCTCGTCTACACCGACCGGCATGATTGCGGCCGGAAATGACCTGTCAGTGGGCGGCGGAAATCTCGTCAACTCGGGCCTGCTTTACGCAGGCAACAATGTCGCGATTACATCGGGTACCCTGACCAACCAGGGGGGCAACCAGCAGAACTATTCGAGCCAGGTCGGCTGCGCCTCCGGCGTGCCGAACTCCGCCTGCGGCAACGCAGGCCAACCGCGCGGCAACAACCCGACCACGACGACGTTCGGCTACAGCCAGAACGACGCGACGATCTATGCCGGCCACGATCTCGTGATCGCAGCCGGCCAGATCAACAATACGTACGGCAACCTGCTCGCGGGCCACGACATCGTCATCGGCGGTGTCGGCACGACAGCGAGTTCGACCACGCCCGCACAGAGCCTGAACAACACGTCCGGCAACATCGTCGCGGGCAACGACATCAAGCTCAACGTTTCGGGTGCGATCACCAACAATCTGCCGCCGCCCGTGCCGGTACACGAGAACTACGGCAAGCACGAGCAATACTCGGGCTGCATGACAGCCGGCGGCTACAAGGAAAGCTACTGCGAGGGCTATGTCGACCAGCAGTCGGGCAGCTCGTCGGTGATCAGCGCGGGCAACAACCTGCAGATCAATGCGGGCAGCCTGACGAACATCGGCAGCCTGATCGCGGCCGGCAACAACGCGACGATCGCCGTCGCAGGCCCCGTCGTGAATGAGGCGCAGGTGCTGAACGCCTACTGGCACTCGCATTGGGTGCAGGAAACCGGCATGTTCAGCAGCGACAAGCGTCACGACATCTGGGCGTGCGGCACGCCGGAGCAGTGCAAGGCGTTGTACGGGAGCGCATACACGAGCACTGGCGGCACGATCGATCCGCCGACGCCGGTCGGCAATATCGCGGCGACCATTCAGGCGCCGAACCTGTCGATCTCGTCGAACGGACAGATCCAGAACGTCGGCAACGTGATCGGCACGTACGTGTCGCTGACGGGCCAGAAGCTGATCAACGGGATCACGACCGCGAACACCTACACGCCGCGTGTCAATGCGCCGTCGCAGGTCATTTCGCTGAGCCCGGTGGACTTGCCGGGGCTGAACCTGTCGGTGCCTCGTGCAGTCGGCACCGGCAAGCTGCCGACACCGGTCGCGGGCGCTGCGTCGTACGTCGACGCGTCGCTCGGCGGTTCCGTGCTGGGCTCGCTCGGGCCGCAGGACTTGCTGAACAATCTGCCGTCGGCGCTGCAGCCTTCGTCGACGCTGTTCTATTACAACCCGCAGGAAGAGGATCTGCTGTTGCAGCAGGCGGCGCTGAAGCAAACCGGCAAGTCGAGCTTCGTCGACGGGCTGACGTACGACAACGAGAAAAACCTGTCGGTGACGGCGCAGGAAAAGATGTACCTGTACCAGAACGCGGTCGATTACTCGAAGGCGCACGACCTGCAACTGGGCGCCGCGCTGACGCAGGAGCAGATCAACACGCTCGACAAGCCGATGCTGTGGTACGTCGAGCAGACGGTGCCGGACCCGACGTGTCACGCGACGGGCACGGCGTCGTGCCCGACGATTACGGCGCTGATGCCGCAGGTGTATCTGCCGCAGGACACGCAGGCGATGTCGGCGGGCGGCAACATCTCCGGACACGACGTCACGCTGAAGTTCAATCAGGACGGTAACGGCAGCATTCTCAACACGGGGAGCATCACGGCGTCGGGGACGCTGAGCGTCGACACGCACACGCTGACGAACCAGGCGAATCAGGTCAACGTGGGGGAGATCTGGCAGAAGGTCGATGGCGGGTATCTGAAGACGACGGGCACAGTGGTGCAGCCGGGCGGGTTCATGAGCGCGGCGAACATGGAGTTGAATGTTCAGGCGCTCAATCAGATTGGTGGGGCGCTGCAGAAGCTCAACGCGGACGGGACGGTTGACGCAGCTTCGACGCAGGCGATGCTTGCATCGCTGCAACATCAACTCGGCGGCGGCTTCGCGCAAGAGACGGTAGCGGACCATCTGCATTCGGATTTCGTACAGCAGGGTGGGTTCGGTCCGGAGCAACTTTTTTCGATGGCGGCCTCTGTCGCGCTGTCCGTGATGGGGATGCCTGTCGTTGGCGCCATGGTGGCGTCCGCGATGAATCAGGCGTTCAGCGATCAAGGGTTCAGCCTGGGGCAAGTTATCAAAGCCGGCGTGATCGCTGATTTGACGCAGGGGTTGATGGAAGGATTGGACCTCAACGCGTTGCCGATGCAGACGATCGGAAACAACATCGCATCGAATACGATCACCTCGGAGCAGCTTCTTCAGGGTGCGTTCGAAATCGCAGGTCGGGGGTTGGTATCGGCCACTGTGAATACGGTCGCGTATGGGGGTAGCTTCGGGACCGCGTTGAAAGGGAGCGTTGTTAGCGATCTCGCGGCTGTTGGGGCGAGTGCAATTGGGCAATTCGATCAACTCCACCTATTTGGGGATGGCGAGCTCGGCAAAGTCGGGTATGTGGCGGCGCATGCGGCACTCGGGTGTGCTGCGAGTGCTGCGAGCGGTACCGGCTGTGCGGGTGGGGCGATCGGGGGAGCAACAAGTGCGGTGCTGTCGCCTCTGGTACTAGGTGCGATCGACCCGACGCACGCGCCGCTTGATCAAGGACAAGTGGCGTTGCTCGGAGCAGTTGCGACGTTTGCAGGTGGTGGTCTTGCCGGCCTTGCAGGTCAGAATGCGGGGGCGGGCGCGACGGCTGCGCAGAACGAGGCGCTAAACAATAGCGCGGACCACTGGGGCCAAAACAAGAGCGAGGCCCAGCGCGAGCAAGATGAACTACATAAGCAACAGAGTAAGGAGAAAGCCCAACTCGGCGAAAGTTCGATCGTCGATGAAGGGGACGGCGTCAGCGTCCTTAGCCCGAATCCGATGGCGTTTGGAGGCGCCACAAAAAATGGCGTGCCGACCAGCCTAAGTGGTTTGGCGAATCCGAATTCGATTCGTTTTACGCAAGATAGCATTAGCTCAACGTTTAAGGACGGAACGTCGCTACAAGACACGATCGCGGCTTTGCAATCAGGTGTGGTCTCGCCGGCCGATTTGCCTGCCATTCGTGTGTATTTAAAAGACGGACTTGTGTACACGCTCGACAATCGGCGACTATTTGCTACGTATCAGGCCGGAACTCAGGTTAACATAACCCCGGCTACCCCCCGAGAGGTTTCGAAAGAGGGGTGGAAGTTTACGACCCGAAATCAAGGGTGCATCATTTGCGTGAAAGGTGGACCCAAGCCGTAGGAGAAAGACATGGAACTGTCGGAGCTGGTTGCAAGAATTGAATCCAAAGAGGAGTTGGCGGATTTTGTGGGCCAGCTGCTAAAGGATCTGGAGGAAAATAGAACCGAGTGGGAAAATCCAACGCTTGAGCGATTTCTTCTTGCAATGGAAAGTTGGATCAGATCTATGGATGGTTTTTACAAAAATACTAACCAAGAAGTTCCGGTAACTCCGAATTGGAGAACGTTGGGCGATATTCTCTATGCTGCGAAGATATACGAATGACGAAATAACGTAGCCTGATTGGGGGTCGGCGTCTCTCCGATATCAACCGATTATGCGAACTCGGCGGCGAGCCGAGTTCGCACTTTGTGGTGTTGAACGGCATTGTGTCGACGGCGGAACTTGGGCCATCCTCTTCACAGCAACCTATGATCACCGAAACCGTCATCATTTAACGTTTCGAAGTTCGCGTGGACCTGAACAATGTCGGCATCAACCACGCAAGATCGTCAACCCACCAGCACGAATTGCCGCTACGAAGCCCGTAAGGTCCGACAGGCTAAAGGAATTTTTTCATAATCGGCACCGCAGTGGAAACTTTGTTTAGGCATGTATGCTCTTTGATCCAGTTCGTACAAGAGAGGTGATGATTGAGGGAACTCTTCCCCGAGTTATGCGCACCGTTTGCCCGGACGGACAACCGATCGGAAATATTGCTGCGCATAACATGTCCGATGTGGTTCGGGCATGGCTGGTGGGGTTGGCTGAGGAGGCTACCCCAGTAATCTCTCGCTCGCTTAGTTGGATTGAAAAGGCAATCGCATCGGATGAGGACTTCGGGGTGAACAGAGATCTTCATCGAGTTACGTTGCATTGGGCGAAAGCGATCGCCGAGTGGATGGATACCGGCTGGAACAGTGCCGAGTGGGAGAACGCGAGAATCCTCGAAGAGGCCGCCTGGCGCAATGAAGCCCGCCCGTGGCCAATGAACGAGATCGTTCGAGAGTGCCTCGATGACTACATGGCGTTCGCCTATCAAACAGGCGACGATGCTACGCCGGACGGTATGGAGGGCTTCGAAAACGGTATCCAGATGTACGAACATTGGGTCAACGACAAGCCGCCCAGTCTTGCGAAGACGCTCAAGCCACGCGAGTACGCCTATGCCCTGTGTCTATATGGCTGCCGTCCAGAGATCGCTCACGCCAACGCTTACACGCCCGATGCTTTGTTCGAAGCGGGCCGACGTATGTTGAAGGCGAACCTCGAATCGCAATGGTTCGGTGCGGGGCAGTTCATACGCGGTGCGACATGGCTCAAGATCGTCTACGGGAATCGCGACCCATCGCTGACACCGTTGCAAACCGTCCTGAAGGCATACGATGACATGCCGAACGTAAAACGACCGCATTTTGTCACGGGCTAGTGAAGAACTCGGAACGAGGCGATAGCGACGAATAGCTCGTCCATCGCGCCTCGCCACGACGCTCGAATCATCATGTCCATCGGGTGCTATGGAGAATCAACATGAGCGATGCGCATTCGGCAACATTTGTCGAACGCATTATCGACAGCCGCGACATCGATTACATGACAAGCTACAGAAATTCGTAAATGCCGCCATAGCCTTCGCTGGTGAAGCGTCTCAATACGGGTTTTCGCTGCCTGTTGCGATGAGGGCTCTGAGCGGCCGCGCTGCGGCGTCGGTTGCATCGCAGAGTCCGCAGGAGACGGTGAACTGGGCAAAGGCGGCGGGATCGGCTGCTGCGTCGTCAGTGAAGGATGGAACTTGGAAGCAGTATCGCGGCTCTGGTCAAGACCATGGAAATATTGCACGCCCAAATGTCAAGGAAACTGGGATAAACAATGCTCCAGATGGGAGCCAGTTCATAGGAAAGCCCAAGGTGCGTGAGCCCCGATCAGATGAATTTCCAGGAGGAAGGTAATGTATAACGACAAGTCATTCGATTTCGCCTCATTTGTTGCTGCCAATCCGCCGGGTAGTGTTTCTGGGCTTGACTACGTGCATACTGTCTATAAGGCTCATGGGCTGGTGTACGACTTCGTCTTTCATTTTGCAAAATTATTCTTCCCGGATTCTAGGGTTTTTGGCGGTGGGGTATTTGTTTCTGAATTGTTCAGCGATGAAGAGTACGGGGATTTGTTGAGCAAAGGGAAGGCCATTCATGAGATTCAGTTCTGGATAAATCTGCTTGAAATAACCGGGATGTTCGATGACATTGATACCGACCAGGCTGCCGAACTCGCAAAATTGATCGTCGATGGCTGGAATGTGAAATTGCAGAGGGAGTTCGGTGATGTGTCGGTGCCGGCACGGGTTATGTGTGATGATGAAACTGGGGAGGTTTTTGTGACGATCGGATATCAAAAATAGACGGCGGGAAAGTGGTGATTTTCTGAGGGGCGATTGGGTTGCAATTTCCAAGCGGGAAATTGACTTTGCAGGTCTCCATGCTTAGGGGATTTGGCTGCAATCTGCTGTCCGCCTCTGCTTGCGCGGACAGCCGCTGCGGCATAAAGATCGGGGTAACCTAAGACGGTATTCCGAGTGACTGTCTGGAAAACCGGTTTTTACCAAATTTAGTTTGGCTCGCTACTTCGAGAGTTCTGCGGCTTCTCTTTATCTGAAGGAAAGCAATGTGTGGGTACTGTACTTCAGGGCGAGCCGATTACATTGACGAAGTATCCTTCTTGGAGCGGGTCGCACTACTTGGTGCGGTCTGCGAGTCGGCGAAGGAGTAACTTCTCCAGTTGCCGAGGAGAACGGTAACGAACGAGCTGTAGAGTTGCCCGAAGCAATGAGCAAATTTTCACGGCGGTTGCTGGTGTAAATAAGGCAACTGGAAACTTGGTGATTGTGCCTGTAAAAGTAAAGTGAAGGAGAGATTTGTGACGAAAATTCCAACTACCGAGGAAGCGGCTAATCGGTTGAATCATGTCTTGGAGAGGCGTGCGTTCGATGTTTCGAGTGGTGTGCTGGATAATTGTATTGCTAATATAGAAGGTGATTTGGGTGATCCGTCCGGATGTCTGCGTACGTTAATGAGTTATGCGGAGGCATCGGCAATTTCGGTATGGTATGAGACTGGCGATGTTGCAGCCTTTAAGCAATGGTTCTATGTCCGTGCAAAGCTGGAGTATATTCTCTCGCAGCCGAAATATAATGAGCCTATTGGCGCATTGGCATGTGAGTGCAGGGCGATTAATGGGATTTATTATTTGATTTCGGGTCATGAGGGATTGGTTGATTGGTATGCTGGAATTGATTCTGAATTCGACATCAAAAGAATAAATAATCATAATTTATTTGATTTTTGGACGGGGCAGTTTTTTGTTGCATTACGTGGGGATTGGGGTGTTTTGAGGGGGGCGCAGTGAACGGGTAATTTCAAATCCGCCAAAGGGCAGTAGGGAGAGGAAATTTTTAGTGGATCATAAATTTTATTTGGCACTCGCGGAAGGGGATATTAATGGGATGAAGGATGCAATTGATGAATTGGTTTCGCCGAAATCAATTTGCGAGCGTGCATCTCTGGATGGGGGTTTCTTTTTCAACTTAATTTGTGCTCCGGCGGTTATTTATAGCAAGCTTGTTTGGCGGAGTGGTTATGAGGTGGATGTTGATAGTGCATACGTGCCGATGGAATGGATTTCGGAAATTGGACCGAAGGCGTATTTCGATGAATTTGAGTTTATGTCGAGCTATATGATTTGAGTGGGTTTTGTTTTTGGTGGTGAGCTATCTAATTTTCAAGATGGATTTGAAACCCGGATAGTCTTTCGGCATTGTTGGCGCCGTTGGCCGCGGAGAATCAACACAAGTGATGCATATTCCACAACATTTGACAAACGCATTATCGACAGCCGCGACGTCGATTACAGCAGAGGGTGAACTCCCGGCCGCCACCCGAAAAGACCTTCTTCAGTTAATCGAAGCTCTATCGGTGACCGAACACGCCGATGCGGGGTACTTGCGCCGCGCGCGATTGGCTGTGATCTGTGCGAGAGAGGTGCTAGGCCGGCTGAGTCCGTATCCGAGCGTGTTGACGGCGGCCGAAGCGATCCTGGCGAGCGGCATCGACGCGTTATCGGGAAAATGCGATTTTCCCACCCTCGAAATAGCCAACGGCGAGTACCACACGAAGGTTATCGATCTTTTCCAACATGGCGAACCGGCCTTTGTCTCCGTTTATGCGGGCATGGCCGTTTTCTCGGCGATGAATACGATTTTGTACGACACGAACTTCGATGTAGTCGGCGAAAGCGAACAGAGCGTACCTCCGGACGATTGGGATGCCGGCTATTACGGAGCGCTCGCGGTATCGGGCAGTGCGATCTGGGAAGCCAAGGGAGGCGCCGAACGCCGTCGATCATACTGGCTCTGGTACTTGCAAAACGCTGCTCCCGTAGCCTGGGATGTTCTTGTGCCGCTGCGTCGCGACTGAAGTGTTTTCCCGATCGACAGATTGAATTCAAACGTGGGTTTGACTTCATCGCTCGAGCCAACGGCCGAGCAAGGGGCCTTACGGAGCCCCGGAACAAATCCCCTAGAAAATTCCCTCGATAAACCCCCCTAAAGAAATCCTCGCCGCCGCCGTTACCCTTCCTCGGTAGCTCAAAAAAAGTATTACCAGAGCTGTAGGACCAAACCACACGACCAGATAACCGAGGGGGCGCCCGGCCGGCGAGGCCGCGCGCATGACCAGAAGATGGGATGCACCGATTCGATGGGGCGCGCAGGCACCGGGGGCTCGCGCGCGCTGTGCCTTTGCCTTGCCGCGGCATGCCTGCTGCTGCATGCGGTTCTCACCGTTGCGTGCGCGTTCCCGCACGACCACACCTCCACGCTCGTATCCGTCGTGCCGAATATCCGGCAACCGACGAATCCCGCATTGCTCTTCCCCTACACATCACACCACGCACTCAACGTCACTCGAGGAGGCCCACACACCACACCCGAAAAGTAACCCGATTCGAATCTGAACCACTAAAAAAAACGCATCAAAAAAATCGAGGATTGAATTGAACAAGCATTCCCTTTGTCTGCTGACCGCAGCCGCGATCTCGGTATTCGTCGTCGCTGGTTGCGGCGGCGGCGACGGCTCGTCGAACGCAAGCAGCGGCACGCCCGCCAACACCGGCGGCGCCAACAACGCAGCCAGCGCACCGTCCGTCGCGTCCACGCCGCTCGCGGCTCCCCCGGCAAGCGCCCCCGTCGCATCGTCGCAGCCGGTGACGGTTGGCGAGGCGCTGCCTAGCCTGACGACCCCGCAAGACGGTTCGACGGCCGCAACGGCAACCGGCCCGGTCGGGATCTGGTCGGCATCCGGCAACCTCGGCTACTCGACCATCGCCCTGGTCGACCCGCACAACAACCTGAGCACGCTCAATCTGCTCGGATCGTTCGTGATGTCCGACGATTTCACGAATCTGACCGTCAACGGTTCGACGTGGTCGCTTGCCCCGGGTATCAACTTCGCAGGAACGAGCGGCATCGTCACGAAGATCGATTCGGGCTCGGGCGCATACAGCCCGAAGCAGACGTTGTCCGGCACGATCACCCGCAACGGTACGGCGTCGAATTTCACGTGGACCTACAACGCCGCGAACGCACTTGCCGTCACGCAGGACAGCGTGGTGGGCACGTGGGCGACGACCAACGCATCGTTCGCGATTGCATCGGGCGGTACGCTGACCGGCACGCTGAGCGGTTGCAACCTGAGCGGCACGTTGCTGCTTTCCACGCCCGGCTCGAGCCAGAACATGTACGACATGACGGTGACGGCCTCCGCATCGACGGGCTGCAAGCTGCCGGCCGGCGTTCCGCTGTCGGGCAATGCCGCGATCATGTTCGTGCCGATCACGGGAACCAACGGCTTCAAGCGCTCGATCCTCTACGTGCTGCGCGCGGCTGATTACAGCTTCATCGCGTACGGTCAGGTGATCAAACAGTAAACGCACGGTCGCACCGCACACGGCGCGTCGACGCGCCGCGTGCGGCGGCCCGATGAACACGTTCCGTCAACAACGAAAGCCACCCATCCAATGAAGAACTCTTCCAAAGCCACCCTGGTCGGTTGCGGCCTGCTCGTGACGCTGCTGTCCGCCTGCACCACGGTGCCGAACACGGACATGACGCCCGAGGCGCGTCAGAAGCTGCATTCGATCGCGATGCTCGACGTCATCGAGCCGAAGCGTGTCGCGGTCGTCAATTTCGGCGGCGCGGCGGCCGGGTTCGGGTTGATCGGCGCGCTCGCGCAAGGCGCCGTCAACGCAAGCCATACGAGCACGTACACGGACCACGTGGCCGCCGGCAAGATCCTCTTCGCACCGGACATCGCGGACGGCGTGGCGGGCCGCCTCACCGGCAACGGCTATCAGGTCGTGAAGCTGGACGGGCAGAAGGTGAAGCTTGCCGATGACGGCAAGTCGGACGACTACTCGGCGATCCAGACCGACGCGGATGCGATCATGAACGTGTGGTTCACGTCGTTCGGCTATATCTCGCCGCCTCAGCAGCTCGACTACATCCCGTGGGTCGTCATCCGCGCGCGCATTCTCGACGCGAAGACGAAGCAGGACCTCTATTACAAGACGTTCGCGTGCGGCTACGACGTCAAGGCGAACAGCGTCCACATCGACAGCGATTTCGCGTACACGTACGGCAGCTTCAGCGATCTCGAGAAGAATTTCGACAAGTCGGTGGAAGGGATCAAGTCGTGCGAGAAGTCGGTCGCGGACATGATCGGTCAGGATCTGGCGCGCACGCCGGCGTCGGCGCCGGCCAATGCCACCGCTTCCACGACGATGACGAGGCCCGCAGCCACTGCGACGGCCACGGTGTCGAAAAAACTTTGACGCGCCTGCAGGATCGTCGCGATACGCGTTCCGAATCCGGCAGTGCTTGAAGAAAAAGCGGGAAGGGAAGTACTGCACGCAGCCGGGCGGTTGTCACGCCGCCCGGCCGCTGGCGAAAGCGACTGGCTTACTTGTCGCTGTCGCCCTTGATCTGCGGCAGCGCCGACGCTTCACCCGGCGTCAGCAGCCCGACTTGCGAATACACGCGCAGTTTGTCGCGCGTATCGGTGATGTCGAGGTTGCGCATCGTCAGTTGGCCGATCCGGTCGCGCGGCGAGAACGTCGACGCCACCTTCTCCATCGACAGGCGTTCCGGCTGATACGTGAGGTTCGGCGACTTCGTGCTCAGGATCGAGTAGTCGTTGCCGCGGCGCAGTTCGATCTTCACTTCGCCGGTGATCGCGCGTGCGACCCAGCGTTGCGCGGTTTCGCGCAGCATGATCGCCTGCGGGTCGAACCAACGGCCCTGGTACAGCAGGCGGCCGAGGCGGCGGCCGTTCTCGCGGTACTGCTCGATCGTGTCTTCGTTGTGGATGCCGGTGACGAGACGCTCGTACGCGATGTACAGCAGCGCGAGGCCCGGGGCTTCGTAGATGCCGCGGCTCTTCGCCTCGATGATGCGGTTCTCGATCTGGTCGCTCATGCCGAGGCCGTGGCGGCCGCCGATGCGGTTCGCTTCCAGCAGCAGCTCGACCTGATCCTTGAACTCGACGCCGTTCAGCGCGACCGGCTGGCCGGCTTCGAAGCGCACCGTCACTTCCTCGGCGGCGATCTTCACGTCGTCGCGCCAGAACGCGACGCCCATGATCGGGTTCACGATCTTGATGCCGCTTTCGAGGCTTTCCAGATCCTTCGCTTCGTGCGTCGCGCCGAGCAGGTTCGAGTCGGTCGAATAGGCCTTCTCGGCCGACATCTTGTACGCGAAGCCGGCCTGGTTCATGAATTCGGACATTTCGGCGCGGCCGCCGAGCTCGTCGATGAACGTCTGGTCGAGCCACGGCTTGTAGATCTTCAGATCCGGGTTCACGAGCAGGCCGTAGCGGTAGAAGCGCTCGATGTCGTTGCCCTTGTACGTGCTGCCGTCGCCCCAGATGTTGACGCCGTCTTCCTTCATCGCGGCGACGAGCATCGTGCCCGTCACGGCGCGGCCGATCGGCGTCGTGTTGAAGTACGTGACGCCGGCCGTCGTGATGTGGAACGCGCCGCTTTGCAGCGCCGCGATGCCTTCGGCGACGAGCTGCGCGCGGCAGTCGATCAGGCGGGCGCCGGCTGCGCCGTATTCGATCGCGCGTTTCGGGATCGCGTCGTAATCGTCTTCGTCGGGCTGGCCGAGGTTCGCCGTGTATGCGTACGGGACGGCGCCCTTCAGTTTCATCCAGTGCAGCGCGGCGCTGGTGTCCAGGCCGCCGGAGAAGGCGATACCGACCTTCTGGCCGGTCGGGAGGCTTTCGAGAATCGTGCTCATAGGAATTACCGTGGATTGAAGCCGGTGGGATCGTATTTCGCGGAATATGCGAGTATCGGCTGTCCGGGAAGTTGGAGCAAGGGTTGATTTTGGTGCGGAACCGGCGTCGAGCCTGTCGCGGCGGGCCTGACGGGCGGTTAACCGGGTGGAGAACGCCGTGCTGGATGGCGTTGCATCGCCGCCGAAACACGCACGCCCGCGCCGGGGCGGCAGCGGGATTTCCGGGGCCGGATCGGGCGAGAGCCCCCGATCATCGCCGCCGGCGTGTCGTCGCGTCACACAGAAAGGCAAATGAAAGAAAGACGTGTGAACCCCGGATTCCCGGAACGTCAGATATTCCACGACCGCGCGGTATCGAGCAGCCGCTCGCGCAGCTGGTCCACTTCGCCGGCGAGCTTGGCGGTGATCGACACGTAGCCGGACAACTGCGGCGGCGGCGCGTCGTGCAGCGGCTCGACCGGCCGGCGGCGCGGGGCGAGCCGGCTCGGCGTGCCGAACTTGAGCGCGCGGCTCGCGCCGACCAGCGTGTCGCGGATGCGCCGGTTCAACGGCTTCATCTCGACGCGCATGTATTCGCGGGCCGCCGCGTCGTCGCGGGCCGGCAGCGCGCTCGACAGGATCTCCAGATAACCGATGCACAGGCGCAGGCTGCGCTGGATCGCCTCGAGCTGCGTCATCGACGTCTCGCATTCCTTCGACACCGACGGCATCAGCGAGCGCAACTGCACGAGCAGCGCGCTCAGCGCGGCCATTTCCTTCAGGTGCGCGTCGTCGCCGACCGGGCGGTCGCCCGCGAGCCGCGCATGCACGGCCGCGCACGCGCGCAGCGCGTCGGCGAGCTTGTAGCGCCACGAGTAGGTCGCATAGAGCGGCAGCGCGAACGAGAACGCCAGCGCGATCGCGATGCCGACCAGCACGTTCACCGCGCGCCACAGGCCGTCGACGATCTCGTTGTCGCCGTGCCCGGCGACGATCACCATCGTGATCGCCGACAGCAGCGCGATGTAGCCGGCCTTGCCGATCGCGTGATACGCGCAGACGCCGCACCCGACGGCCATCAGCAGGTAGATGACGAACGGCGCATGCAAAGCGGAATAGAGAAGGATCAGCGCGAGGCCCGCGAGCGCGCCGATCGACGTGCCGAGCGCGCGTTCGGCCGCCTTCTTGCGGATGTTGCCGTGGTGCTGCAGCCCGCCGACGACGATCAGCACGGTGATCGTCGACCATTCGCCGTGCGGTACGTTCAGCCCCGTGGACAGCGCGATCGACACCAGAATCGCGAGCGCGACGCGCGCCGCATGGATCAGCTTCGCGTGGCGGTAGCGGCGGTACGGATCGAGCAGCGGGCGAAGCGCGTGGCGCACGAGCGGCGGCAATCGGGTCGGGAGCGGGGCGGTCATGACGGAGCAGGAGTGGCCGGAACGCGCACGGCGGGCCGCGCGGGCCGGCGCCGCGCCGCATGCGCAGCAGACGTAACGCTAGCCGAACGCGCGCGGGCTGTCCACGGCGCGGCCGCGGGGCCGGGCGGCAGGCGGCCGCGTCACGTCACGCGGCAGCCAGCATCACGGCGCATCACGTCGCGTCAAGCATCGGCCGCGCTCGACTGCGCGTCCAGCACGCGGTTGCGGCCGCCGGACTTCGCGCGGTACAGCGCTTCGTCGGCGCGCCGCAGCAGCGTCGCGGCGTTCATCCGGCCGTCGGCGGCGGTGGCCGTGCCGATGCTGGCCGTGACGCGCCCGTACGGGCTCTTCACGTGTTCGATCTCGAGCCCCGCGATCGTACGCCGGATGCTTTCGGCGACGGTCGCCGCGCCTTGCGCGTCGGTGTCGGGGAGCGTGACGACGAATTCCTCGCCGCCGTAGCGCGCGACGTGATCGCTGTCGCGGCGCAGGCAGCGCGACAGCGATTGCGCGACCTGGCGCAGCACGTCGTCGCCGGCCGGGTGGCCGTAGTAGTCGTTGAACGCCTTGAAGTGATCGACGTCGACGAACAGCACGGACAACGGGCGCCCGCTGCGCGACGCGCGCTGGGCCTCCTTCGCGAGCACCGCATCGAACGTGCCGCGGTTGTCGAGGCCCGTCAGCGAATCGGTGTGCGCGAGCCGGTACAGCTTGGATTCGGCGACCTGCCGGCGCTTCAGCTCGCGCGACAGCGCGAGCGAGCCCCACGCGATGAACGCCGTGAACAGGCTCATCAGCACGACGGTCCAGACCGCGCGGTGGCGCCATGACGCGTAGATGTCGATTTCGGCGGGCGCGACGTCGACGATCAGCGGCAGCCCGGCGAGATGCTTGTAAACATAGACGCGCCGCACGCCGTCGATGGCGCCGACGCCGGTCAGCTCGCCGGCGCGTCCGCGCTGCGCGTCGACGAACAGCGGCGAGTCGTGCAGGTCGAGGCCGACCACCCGCGTGTCGTACGGCAGGCGCGACACGAGCGTGCCGTTGTCCTCGACGATCGCCGCGCTGCCGTGCCGGCCGACCGCGATGCCGTCGAGCAGCGCGCGGAAGTAGTCGATGCTGAGCGTGCCGACGACGATCCCGCCGAACGTGCCGTCGGGCCGGTTGATCCGGCGGCTCAGCGCGATCGTCAGCGCGCCGCCGCGCAGCCGCGACGCGTACGGCCGGCTGATGTAGAGGCCGGGGGCAAGCCGGTCGCGGTGCACGGCGAAATAGTCGCGGTCGGCGAAATTGCCTTGCCGCGCCGGCGACGCGCTGGAGTCGATCGCGATATTGCCGTGCGCATCCATCACGAAAATCGAGCCGAGATAGGCGCCGGTCGCCGCGCGGTCGAACAGCAGCCGGTGGCGCTGGCGCGGCGGCAATGTCATCAGTTCCGGATCGGCCACGCCGTCGACGACGTTTTGCAGCGACAAATCGTAGAGTTCGATATTGCGCGCGATGTCGCGTTCGATCAGCAGCATCAGGTTGCGCGCATTTTCGACCGCATGGTCATACGCGTCGCGTCGCGCCTCGATTAATAGCGACGTGGAAAGTCCCCAACTGAACATCAGCAGGACGATGCCCGCCACGAGTACGCCGCGGGGCGACAGAATGCGTGCCACGATCGACGCGGTTTGGCGGCGCAGCGTGGCGGGCAGCGGGAATGACTTCATCCTCGGGGGCTGGGGCGGCGGCGGTTCGCATCGTTGGCGGTTCCGCGCGCGGATTATTTCGAATTAAACGTCATTATCCCGCGAATTCCCGAATTTCGCGCGTACATGCAAAACATGCATGTAGACAGCGTGACGCGCGACGGTTACGCATCATTACCGCATCGCGTACGGGCAACTTGATTTGAATCAATTAACAGTGTCGGTCTTTTTGTCTGATTAATCGCATAATCATCAGTCGATTTTGCCTATTGCAGCGGTATTTGGCGGATCGGGACAGGATTACCTGCCGACCGCGACAAATGAAAATCGAATGACCCGGTCGCAATCGTGGTTTTTGCAACGTATGAGGAAATCGCGGCGGCCGACGCGGCCAACCCGTTGATTCCGCGAGATCTCCGGCGCGGCGGCGGGCGCTGACCTCGGCTGTCCCCCTGTCGAATCAGGTAGAATCCGCGCTTCGCCGCAGGCGCCCGCCGCGCAACGCGTATCGGGGCCGCATCGAATGCATCGCAGGACGCGCGCCGCGCTCCGATTCCGCATGCGCCGGCTACGGATGCCGGCTCGCTCAACGTTCGTCTCGTTTATGTCCGCAATTCCGAATTCCGACCCACCCGGTTCGCCCGCGAACCCACCCAAGCTTCATCGCGCGCTGAAGGCGCGCCACCTGACGATGATCGCCATCGGCGGCTCGATCGGCACGGGCCTGTTCGTCGCGTCCGGCGCGTCGATCTCGCAGGCCGGCCCCGGCGGCGCGATGGTCGCGTACATGCTGATCGGCCTGATGGTCTACTTCCTGATGACGAGCCTCGGCGAGATGGCCGCGTTCATGCCGGTGTCGGGCTCGTTCGCGACCTACGGCGCGAAATACGTCGACGAAGGCTTCGGCTTCGCGCTCGGCTGGAACTACTGGTACAACTGGGCGGTGACGATCGCGGTGGAGCTCGTCGCCGCGCAGCTCGTGATGCACTACTGGTTTCCGGACGTGCCGGGCGTGTGGTGGAGCGCGGCGTTCCTCGCCGTGATGTTCCTGCTCAACGCGCTCACCGTGCGCGGTTTCGGCGAGGCCGAATACTGGTTCGCGCTGATCAAGGTCGTCACCGTGGTCGCGTTCATCGGCGTCGGCCTGTTGATGATCTTCGGCATTCTGAAGGGCGCACCGGCCAACGGCTGGGGCAACCTGACGATCGGCGACGCACCGTTCGCGGGCGGCCTGCCGGCGCTGATGGGCGTCGCGATGATCGCGGGCTTCTCGTTCCAGGGCACCGAGCTGATCGGCGTCGCGGCCGGCGAATCGGAGCACCCGCGCACGACGATTCCGCGTGCGGTGCGCCAGGTGTTCTGGCGCATCCTGCTGTTCTACGTGTTCGCGATCTTCGTGATCGGCGTGCTGATTCCGTATACCGACCCGAACCTGCTGAAGACGGACGTGACCGACATCGGCGTGAGCCCGTTCACGCTCGTGTTCCGCCACGCGGGCCTGGCCTTCGCGGCCGGCGTGATGAACGCGGTGATCCTCACGGCCGTGCTGTCGGCCGGCAATTCGGGCATGTATGCATCCACGCGGATGCTGTACAACCTCGCCACCGAAGGCCGCGCGCCGAAGGTATTCGCGAAGCTGTCGCCGGGCGGCGTGCCGCGCAACGCGCTGTACGCGACCACCGCCGTCGGCGCGCTGTGCTTCTTCACGTCGCTGTACGGCGACAAGACCGTGTACCTGTGGCTGCTGAACACGTCGGGGATGACGGGCTTCATCGCGTGGCTCGGCATCGCCATCAGCCACTACCGGTTCCGCAAGGGTTACGTGAAGCAGGGTTACGCACTCGATCAACTGCCGTACCAGTCGAAGTGGTTCCCGTTCGGCCCGCTGTTCGCGTTCGTGCTGTGCCTCGTGATCGCGCTCGGCCAGGACTATCAGGCGTTCCTCGCGAACCGGATCGACTGGGCCGGCGTGGCCGCCACCTATGTCGGCATTCCGCTGTTCATCGTCGTGTGGCTCGGCTTCCGGTTCCTGAAGAAGAGCCGGTTCGTGCGCTACGAGGACATGGAGATCGCGCCGTGGGTCGCCGCCAATCGCGGCGCGCAGCGGGCGCCGGTGGCGAACCGCGAAACCGCGGGCTGACGCCGGCACGACAGGCGGCCGCGCGACGGGACGAAACGGGAAGCCGCGCGCTTCCCGTTTTTTTTGCCCGGCTTTTGCCTGCACGGGGTCAAAGCCGGTTATATTGCCCGACCCTACCGGGCCACGGCCCGGCCGGCGCGACAGGCGCGGCGCGGATCGGCATCCGGCGCGCGCCGCGTGCGGCGGCCGGCGAGTGGCCCGGCGTTTTCATCGTTCCATCCGGGCCGGCACGGCCCGCGGAGCGCGCAACTTAGAGGAATCCATGAGCGCATCACCCGCCGAGCGGAAGGCCGGACCCGTTTCCATCGTGCGAATCGAAGCCGCGATCAACGCGTGGCGCGAAGTCTACCCGCCGGCGCCGAACGGCGAAGACGGCTACGCGCTCGACGCGGGCAGCAACTGCCTCGCCGAGCTGTACGGCAAGATGATCTGCTACCAGTTGCCGGACGTGCCGCTCGACTCGTTGAGCCACGAGCAGCGCGACGCGCTGTACGCGACCGAGGTGTGATGCGCGGTCGCGCCGCCGCGGCCGCCGCGGCGATGAAACGACGGGAAGCTTGCGGGCTTCCCGTTTTGCTTGGGGCAGCCCCCGGACGTCGCCGCGGGCACGACGCTGCTTGCGCCAGGATCGGCGCCGGCTGAGGTATCGTGACGGGATCGGGAAGCAGGCGATCGAGGACGCCGGTACGGATGGCCGGCGACGGTGACCGGTGCGGGCGCTGTCCGTGCGGTGCCGAAGGAGCGTCCGGCGCCTGTCCCGGGAGGATTCGAACATGGAGTTGAGACACCTCCGCTACTTCGTCGCGGTGGCCGAAGAGCGGAATTTCACACGGGCGGCGGAACGGCTGCATATCGCGCAGCCGCCGCTGAGCCGGCAAATTCAGCAGCTCGAGGAAGCGCTCGGCGTGCCGCTGTTCGAGCGCAACGCGCGGCCGCTGAAGCTGACCGACGCGGGGCGCTTCTTCTATTCGCACGCGGTGCAGTTGCTCGCGCAGACGACCGAGCTCGAATCGATGACGAAGCGGGTCGGCAAGATCGAGCGCAGCATGTCGGTCGGTTTCGTCGGCTCGACGCTGTACGGGATGCTGCCGAAGATCATCCGGCGCTTTCGCAGCGAATATCCGGCCGTCGAGCTGAGCCTGCACGAGATGTCGACGATGGATCAGATCAAGGCGCTGAAGGAAGGGCGTATCGACGTCGGGTTCGGCCGCATCCGCCACGAGGACCCGAGCGTGCGGCGCGTCGTGCTGCGCGAGGAGCGGATGATCGTCGCGCTGCCGGTCGGTCACGTGCTCGACAGCGCGAAGCCCGTGCTGTCGCTGCACGATCTCGTGAACGACACGCTGATCATCTTTCCGAAGGCGCCGCGTCCGAGCTACGCGGACCAGGTGCTCGCGGCCTTCCACGATCGCGCGCTGCAACCGCGCCGGATCTACGAGACGCGCGAATTGCAGATCGCGCTCGGCCTCGTCGCGATGGGCGAGGGCGTGTCGGTCGTGCCGCATAGCGTGTACGGGCTGAAGCGCGACGACATCAGCTACAAGCCGCTCGACGATCCGAACCTCGTATCGCCGATCATCATGAGCATGCGCATGCTCGACGAATCGGAGGACATCCGCGCGATGCAGGCGCTGATCTACCGGCTGTACGACGAAGCGCAGATGGAGTATCTGCCGCCGCAGCCCGAATGAGTGCGTAGGCAAAAGAGGCTTGGGCTTGCTTGACGCCGCGCGCGCCGGCAGGCCACCATGTGCCGATTCGATGCGGCCGCCGACCGGCGGCCGCTTTCATGCGGACGACCGACACATGACCGATATCGTGACCGAGGAGATGACCGTCGAGACGCCGCAAGGGCGTCTCTTTGCGAAACGCTGGCGTGCGGAGCCGGCGCACCACGCGGCCGCGCCTGAGCCGGCCGCGCCTAAGCCGGCCGCGCCGATCGTGCTGCTGCACGATTCGCTCGGCTGCGTCGACCTGTGGCGCGACTTTCCCGCGCAGCTTGCACGCGCCACGCAACGCGACGTGATCGCATACGACCGCCTCGGTTTCGGCCGTTCGGATCGTCATCCGGGCCAGCTCGGCACGACATTCGTGCGCGACGAGGCCGATCATGCGTTCGTCGCGGTACTGGAACAGCTCGGCGTCGATGCGTTCGTCGCGTTCGGGCACAGCGTCGGCGGCGGGATGGCGGTCGGCTGTGCGGCCGCGCATCCGGCGCGTTGCCGCGCCCTCGTGACGGTCGCCGCGCAGGCGTTCGTCGAGGATCGCACGCTGGCCGGCATTCGCGACGCGGGGCGGCAGTTCGACGAGCCGGGGCAGCTCGACCGGCTCGCGCGCTATCACGGCGACAAGGCCGAATGGGTGCTGCGCGCGTGGGTCGACACGTGGCTGTCGCCGGCGTTCCGCGACTGGAATCTCGACCGCGACCTGCCGCACGTGGAGTGCGCGACGCTCGCGATTCACGGCGAGGACGACGAATACGGGTCCGACGTGCATCCGAAGCGGATCGCCGCGCGCGTCGCGGGGCCGTCGTCGTTTCTGTTGCTCGCCCGCTGCGGGCACATGCCGCACCGCGAGCGAACGGACGACGTGCTGGCCGCCGTCGCGACGTTGCTGCGCGACGCGAGCGCCTGAGCGCGCTCGCCATCGTCGGCGGGCGTTCGCCCGCCGGCCGTCAGAACGAAAGCTGGATCGCGAGATCGATCGCGAGCAACGCGATCGACAGGCCGATGCCGAGAACCACGTTCGGCAACCGGTGTTCGAAATCGCGATGATCCTTGCGCATCGCGGCGCCGAGCAGGAAGATCGCCTCGACGACGATCTGCAGCCCGACGAACAGCAGCATCAGCAGATACTCGTAGCCCATCTGCTTGAACGCGACGAATTGCATCCCGTGATCGCGGATCCACTGGCCGACGCGCAGCAGTTCGTAGACGAACAGCAACGCGGGGAACAGGTAACTGATGAAGTAGGTCGGCGCGGTGGCGTGCCGTAGTTCGAGGTGGAAGTGCTGATGCGTGGTAGCCATCACAACCCTCCTTGCAACGCATGATTGCGGTCGCGACGGCGGCGCGATTGCGTGCGAACCAGGGGATTGCCCGAGGCACAGTGCGCAGCCGTACGTCATCAGCATACTGCTGCGCGCGGAATTTGGCATGCAATGCGTGTGTTCGTTGTAACAGTGTGTATGCGCCGCGCGACGCGTTGGCCGCGTCCCGCTGCCGGTCGTGCTGCGTCACCGTTTCGCTTCCGCGCCTTCGATGAACAACTTCGCGACCGCCTGAAACTCCCGTTTCAGCGACAGTCCCGGCACGGTCAGCCAGCGCAGCATCGCCGCGAGATACAGGTGATGGAACCAGGTTGCGAGCTGGTCGGCCCGCAGCGTGCGGTTCAGTTCGCCGGCCTGCTGACCGGCTGCGATCAGTTGCCGCCACACCGGCGCGATATCGCCGCCGTTCTCTCCCGCACGCTCCGGTTCGGCCGCGCCGATGCCGAGGAAGCGATGCCGCAGGTACGCGAGCAGGTACGCCGGATGTTGCTCGCACCAGGCGGCCGACGCGTCGAGCACGCAGCCGATGCGCGACGCAAAGGTCTTGCGCCGCGCGACGTCGTGCTGCAGATGCGCGAGATCGCGCGCGAGTTCGCCTTCGAGCCAGTGCGCGAGCACGGCTTCCTTCGTCGGAAAGTGGTTGTACAGCGTGCGCTTCGCGACATCGGCCTCGGCGGCGATCTGCTCCATCGTGACGGCTTCGTAGCCGTGCGCGTCGAACAGGCGCGCGGCGGTGGCGGCAAGATGCGCGAGCATCTGAATGCGTTTGCGCGCGCGGCGGCCCGGATCGTCGGTCGGAATCGTCATGGCAGGGGTTGACTGAAAGTGTACGGATTGCATTAGTATACGACGTGCACGTTTTTTTGAATCCAACCTTTTCGGCTTTTCCGCCGTGTACGAGGCGCCCCGCATGAAACTCGTCATCGCCACCTACGGCACCGAAGGCGACACGCGTCCGCTCGCGGCGCTCGGCCGCGCGCTGATGGACGCCGGCCACGACGTCCGCCTGCTGGCCGATGCCGCGACGCTCGGGTCGGCCGACGCACTCGGCGTGCCGTCGGCGCCGCTGTCCGGCGACATCCGTCGCGCGATTGCGCCGGAAGGCGTGTTGGCCGATGCGGTGCGCGGGCGCGGCGGCTTCCACGATACGTCGAAGGCGCTTGCCGCGATCGCGAATGCGAACACGGCCGCGTGGATGCGCGAAGTCGCGGACGCGTCGGCCGGGCGCGACGCGCTTCTCGTGTCGGGGCTTGCATCGTTCGTCGGGTTGTCGGTCGCCGAATATCGCGGCATACCTGCGATCGGCACGGGCATGATCCCGATCACGCCGACCGCCGAATTCGCGTCTCCGTTCCTGCCGCCGGGGAAGTTGCCGCGCGGGCTGAATCGCGCGAGCCATCGGCTCGTGAACGCGTTGCTGTGGCAGGCGTTCAGGAAGTCGACGAATGCCGCGCGCGCCGGCGTATGCGGATTGCCGCCGCGCAAGCGCGTGTGGACCGATCATCCGATGCTGTATGGCGTGTCGCCGGCGCTGTTGTCCGGCCCGGCCGACTGGCCGGCCAACGTGCACGCATGCGGCCAGTGGCGAATCGATGCGCATGCATGGGCGCCGCCGCCCGACTTGTCGGCGTTTCTCGACGCGGGCGAGCCGCCCGTGTACATCGGGTTCGGCAGCATGGCCGGCTTCGATCGTGCGGCGCTGGCCGCCGCGCTGACGCATGCACTGGCCGGCCGGCGCGCGCTGTTTTATCCGGGCTGGAGCGGCATCGATGCGTCGCTGCTGCCCGCGCACATCCGCGTGATCGACGACACGCCGCACGACTGGCTGTTCCCGCGCGTCGCGATGGCGGTGCATCACGGCGGGTCGGGCACCACGCATTCGGCGGCGCGGGCCGGCATTCCGTCGGTGGTCGTGCCGTTCGCGGGCGATCAGTTCTTCTGGGCGAACCGGCTGCAGCGGCTCGGTGTCGCCGATGCGCCGATCGCCGGCAGGCGCATGGACGCTGCCGCGCTGGCGCGGGCGATCGCGTTTGCCGAGCGCGGCGACACGAAGGCGCGTGCGACGGAACTCGGTGCGCGCCTCGCGCGGGAGGATGGCTTGAAGCTGGCCGTCAGCGCGATCGGACGATGGGCGCAACCACGCGCGAGGTGAGCGCGCGCATCGGCATCAGAAATGCCCGGTGAACCGGTAACGGCTGCCAGGGTGCCACAGATTGGCGACCGACGCGACCATCCCTTGCGACCACGTGCGCCGGTGCAGCAGCAGGCACGGCTCGCGATCGTCCATCGTCAGGTGGTGGCGCGTTTCGGCGTCGGGCATCGCGGCCTCGATCCGGTATTCGACACGCTGCAGCGGCGCGACGCGCGTCAGGTACTGGTTCGGCGTCGTCGTCGTGAAGTCCTGCAACGCGTATTCGGGTGCGCAGGCCGGATTGACCCAGCGTTCCTCGAGTTGTACGGGCGTGTCGTTCTCGAAATGCAGCACGCGCGAATGGAAGATCGGGCTGCCGGCGTCGAGCCGCAGTTCGTCGGCGAGCTTCGCGTCGGCGACGGCCGCGCCGACCTGCAGCACCTGCGCGCGATAGCCGTGGCCGCGCGCGGCGACTTCGTCGGAGATGCTGCGGATCGCGACGAGCGTGGATTCGTATTTCGGCGACGCCACGTAAGTGCCCGAGCCGCGCGTGCGCGTGAGCACCTGTTCGGCGGTCAGTTCGCGCAGCGCGCGGTTGACGGTCATCCGCGCGACGTTGAATTCGCGCGCGAGCTCGTTCTCCGACGGCACCTGGTCGCCTTCCGCCCATTCGCCGGCATGAATGCGCGCGAGGATGAAGTCCTTGATTTCCTGATAGATCGGTGTGGTCATGGGATCACGATTCAGAGTCGGCGGCGGGCCGCCGCCGAATGCCGATCCGGCGCGCGCCCGGCGCCGAGTGTACCGGTTTCGCGGGCGCGCCGGCCCGGATTCCCCGAATGATCCCTGTTCGGCCGGCGCGCGTCCATGCGGGATTGCACAGAGCGGCGGGCCCGCGGCGGCTCGCGCGCGATCAGAACCGATGCCGGATGCCGACCGTTGCGACCACTTGCGTGCGCGTCGACGAAGCCGCGAGCCCCGTGACGTTCGCGAACCCGAGCGTCGCGCCCGACGGCACGCCGAACGCGTGCTGGTACACGGTTTCCGCGTACACGTCGGTGCGCTTGCTCAGCGCGTAGTCGGCCATCAGCGTCGCCTGGTGCCACTTCGGCCGGTGGCTGCCGGTTGCGTCGTCGTAGCGGCCGTCGGTGAACGTATAGGCGAGCGCGAACGAGACCGCCGGCGTCAGCGCGTAGCGCGCGTTGACCTCGTAGTTGTCGAAGCGCAGCGCGTTCAGCGCGCCGGGCAGCGACGACGCGGCCGTCTCGTCGAACATCGAGTGCGTCCACAACGCGCCGATCGTCAGCCGGGCGAACGCATAGCTGCCGCCGGCGCCCATCACGCGCTGCCGGACGGCCGGGAAGTTCGGCGCGTCGTTCGTCGACAGTGCGCCGCCGGCCGTCAGGCCGCCGCGATTGAGCTGCAGGTACGCGGCGCCGAGGCTGACCGGCCCGTTCGCGTACGACACGCCCGCGCTGTATGCGCGGTTGCTCGCGAAGCCGCCGGCCGCGTTGCTGAACCCGTACAGGCCGCCGAACTGCCAGCCGGCGAGCGTCGGGCTCGTGTATTTCACCGCGTTGTCGATGTAGAACGAATCGTCGATGTTGTCGTTGTCGAACGGATGCGACGCGAGGTTGTTGCCGTCGCCGTTGTTCGCCATCGCGAGCGGGCCGAGATAGTCGACCACGGCGTCGTATTGACGGCCGAGCGTCAGCGCGCCGTACCGGTCGCTCTGCAGCCCGACGTACGCGCGGCGGCCGAACGTCGTATTTCGATAGGACTGCGTGCCGTTGTTCAGATTGAAGCCGCTTTCGAGGCGGAACAGCGCGTGCAGGCCGCCGCCGAGATCCTCGTTGCCGCTCAGCCCGAAGACCGTATTCGACAGCAGCCCGCTGCCTTGCTGCCACGTACTTTTGCCAGACTGGTTGTTCGTATAGGCGATACCGGCATCCAGCATCCCGTAGAGCGTGACGCTGCTTTGCGCGTGCGCGGCGGCGCTGAAGAGTGCAAGCGAGAGAGTTCCGACAACTGCTTTTTTCATTGCATGTATTTCCTGGAAAGGCCCGTTGCGACGGGAACGGCGATCCGTCACGCGTGCCCGCGCGGGCACACGTGTGCGAATCGATGAAAGCGGGAGCGCGTGACACGTGTCACGCGCGGCGGCGAATGCCGGCTAGTGCTGCAACAGGCGGATCGTGCCGAACTCGGCGGCCGGCAGCACGCGCAGGATCGACAGGATCGCGGGCGACGCCTGCGAGCGCGCGACTTCGAGCTCGATGCACGCGCGCCCGGTGCGGCTGTCGAGCGAGGCCGCGTAGCAGTTGAGCGCGGCGCCGACGGCCTGATGCAACTGGCGCCGCACGAGCGCAAGGTCGTCCGATTCGACGCGGATCGACAGCAGCACGAGCGGGTCCGCGGCACAACGACGCCGCGAACGGGCGAGCGGCAGACCGCGTGAAGCAGCGCATTCGGTTCTGGTCGATTTCATGTGTTCATCCCCGGGTCGCATCGTGCTCCGCACTGCAGAGATCGCATATCGGACATGGCGCCCATTCTAGGAAGCGCGGTGACGATGCGGTGTATAGACTCGCGCCCACCCCGAAAAGAACCCGTAAAAACGCGATACCGCCTGGTTCCGCCCCGACGAGTTCGGTCTTCTCGTAAAGGCATTCGCTTGCGCGGCGTGCGCGGGTACACGGCGAACTTGCGCCGCACATGCCAACCGCGGCCGATTCGGCCCGGGCATCCACCAGCGGAATCGCCATTCGCCCGCCCGCTGGTCGGGCCGGGAACGGTCGGCTCGGCGAACGGGAAACCTGACGATGGCTGGATAAGTATAGACAAGTGAGGGCGCGTCTCTAGTCTGGGTCGATCGTTGGGAGAAGTCCCGTGTTTGACTTGATGTGATGCGCAATTGGTTGAAAAACAAGGGGAAAATTTCATCGATGCAAGAATCCGCCGACGACTAGAGATAAACCCGGATTGCCGGGCATTCCTCGAAAAAGGCAAAGTTGTATGTACAACTTTGAGCGTCGCCCGAAGGGGCGATCGCCGGGTTGGCAGGGTTCGCGGCGGGGGCGCGGTGCCGGCGGCGCCGGCGCGGGCTGCCCGACAGGGCCCGCCCAGTTCGCCTCTGACAGGAACGCCATGAAGAAACTCGCGCTCAGTATTGCCCCCGCTTGCATCGCGGTCGGTGCCCATGCCAACGATGGGTCGACGATCCGCTTCGGTACTTCGCATTCGACGTCTACGGCGGTTGATCGGCCCGCGCGCCGCGCGCTGCGCCCGGGCTGATGAGCAGGTGCATCAGTCAGCGCGCAAAACTCGTTTGATGCGCGGTTAATGGCTATTGACGATCCAGCCACATCGTTCCGGATTCTTCATATGATCTTTCAAGGATTTGGCCCGCTGCTGTGGGCCGGCACGGTCGAGACCGTGAAGCTCGCGGTGCTGTCGCTCGCCGCGTCGCTCGTGCTGGGCCTCATCGGTGCGAGCGCGAAACTGTCGACCCACCGCATGCTCAAGTCGATCGGCACCTTCTATACGACGCTGATCCGCGCGGTGCCCGATCTCGTCCTGATGCTGCTGCTGTTCTACGGGATGCAGATCCTGCTGAACAACGTCACCGACGCGCTCGGCTGGCGCCAGATCGACATCGATCCGTTCGTCGCCGGCGTCATCACGCTCGGCTTCATCTACGGCGCGTACTTCACCGAAACGTTCCGCGGCGCGTTCCTCGCGGTGCCGCGCGGCCAGCTCGAAGCCGGCTTCGCGTACGGCATGAGCGGCTGGCGCGTGTTTCGCCGCATCCTGTTTCCGCAGATGATGCGCTTCGCGTTGCCGGGCATCGGCAACAACTGGCAGGTGCTCGTGAAGGCCACCGCGCTCGTGTCGATCATCGGCCTTGCCGATGTCGTGAAGGCGTCGCAGGACGCCGGCAAGAGCACGCTCGATTTCTTTTTCTTCACGCTGGCCGCGGGCGCGATCTACCTCGCGATCACGACGGTGTCCAACGTCGTGTTGCATCACCTCGAGAAGCGTTATTCCGTCGGCGTCCGGAGGCTTGCACTGTGATCGAACTCGTCAGCCAGTACTGGCAAAACTTTCTCTATACCGACGGCTACCGCTTCAGCGGCCTCGCGATCACGCTGTGGCTGCTGGTCGTCTCGATCGCGCTCGGTTTCGCACTTGCCGTGCCGCTCGCGATTGCGCGCGCGTCGTCGAACCGCTGGATCTCGGGCCCCGTGTGGCTCTACACGTACGTGTTCCGCGGCACGCCGCTCTACGTGCAACTGCTCATGTGCTACACGGGCATCTACAGCCTGCAGGTCGTGCACGACCACGTGCTCCTCGACACATTCTTTCGCAACGCGATGAACTGCACGCTGCTCGCGTTCGTGCTGAACGAATGCGCGTATGCGACCGAGATCTTCGCGGGCGCGATCAAGGCGACGTCGGCCGGCGAGATCGAGGCCGGGATGGCCTACGGGATGTCGCGCTTCAAGCTCTATACGCGCATCATCCTGCCGTCCGCGCTGCGCCGCTCGCTGCCGAGCTACAGCAACGAAGTGATCCTGATGCTGCACGCGACGACGCTCGCGTTCACCGCGACCGTGCCCGACATCCTGAAGGTCACGCGCGACGTCAATTCGGCGACGTACATGTCGTTCCAGGCCTACGGCATCGCTGCCGTGCTGTACGCCGTCGTCGTGTTCGCGCTCATCTGGGCGTTCCGCAAGCTCGAGACGCGCTGGCTCGCGTACCTCGCGCCGCGCAGCCATTAACGCATTCGCATGATCCGCAACGAAGGACTCCGCATGTACAAGCTTACCGTTGACAACCTGCACAAGAAATTCGGCGACAACGAGGTGTTGAAGGGCGTGTCGATGAAGGCGAAGGCCGGCGACGTGATCAGCATCATCGGCTCGAGCGGCTCCGGCAAGAGCACGTTCCTGCGCTGCATCAACTTCCTCGAACAGCCGTGCTCGGGGCAGATCACGATCGGCAGCGAGCCGATCCAGACCACGCGCGAGCGCAACGGCTCGCTGCGCGTGGCCGACCAGAAGCAACTGCAGCGGATGCGCACGAAGCTGTCGATGGTGTTCCAGCACTTCAACCTATGGGCGCACATGACGGTGCTCGAGAACGTGATCGAGGCGCCGATGGCCGTGCTCGGGGTCGGCAAGGACGAGGCGACCGCGCGGGCGCGCACGTATCTGGAGAAGGTCGGGCTCGCGCCGCGCGTCGAGGGCATGTATCCATCGCACCTGTCGGGCGGCCAGCAGCAGCGCGTCGCGATTGCGCGCGCCCTCGCGATGGAGCCGGAAGTGATGCTGTTCGACGAGCCGACATCCGCGCTCGATCCGGAGCTGGTGGGCGAGGTGCTGAAGGTGATGCAGAAGCTCGCCGAGGAAGGCCGCACGATGGTCGTCGTCACGCACGAGATGGGCTTCGCGCGCAACGTGTCGAACCACGTGATCTTCCTGCATCAGGGGAAGATCGAGGAAGAGGGCGATCCGCAGCAGATTCTCGTGAATCCGAAGAGCGAGCGGCTTAGGCAGTTTCTGTCGGGACGGTTGAAGTAAGCCCGCGCGCGTTTCGCGCCGCCGCAAACTGGAACGCTAAATGCTTGTCTCGCGTGATCCTTTCGATGAAGGAGCACCGCGATGAGCACGCCGACCACCACTGCTTTTTCCCACGTGAAGCCGCAGGACACCGCCTTTCAAGGCGAGGGCCTGCGCGACTTTTTCCTGTACCGCGATCTCGGTATCGCCGCCGCGACGAACGGCAAGGTCGTCGCGCAACTCGTCAGGGCCAATCATGCACCGGAGGCGGGCACCGGCTGGCACCGTCACGAAGCCGAATTCCATATCGTGATCATGCTGAAGGGCTGGGCGCGCTTCATGTACGGCGAACAGGAAACGCTGGTGGCGGCCGGAGACTGCGTGCATCAGGCGCCGGGGATCGTTCACTACCTGTTCGACTACTCGCCGGACATGGAGTACCTGGAGATCGTCGGGCCCGCCGACTTCAAATCGATCGACGTCGAAGGCCCGTGCGCGGTGCCGGAGCCGACGCCGTGGGGTGAGGCCGGTGCCTAGCTGGCCGGTTGGGTGTGCGTTTTCGAAGAACCGCCTGCATTCAGGCGGTTTTTTATTGATCCGCTGACTTCTGCGGCCCGTTCTCCGCTCCCGCACATTGCTTCGAATTCCAAAGGGTTGCGAAGATCCGCGCGAGGGGTTTTGCTCGCACGCCGCTCGAATGTCGCGGCCAACATCACCCCGCATCTCCGGCGGCGCGGGGCAATTCACCGTGGCGCCAGCCGCGTTCAGTGCGCGTGATCCGATTCCGCCTCGGTCGCTTCGTCGATCCCGGATGCACGTGCATCGAGCAGCGCACGCAGCGTGACGTAGTGCGCGCCGCTCATGTCGCCTTGCGTATCCGCGGTGCGATCGTACGGCTCGTTGTCGTGGATCGTCGCCCGCACGATCGGATAGATCTGCGTGTCCCACCGACTGCCGTTGAACACGCCGTAATGTCCCACGCCCGTCTGTACATGGTGCGTCTTCAGGTACGACGGTAATCCCGAACACAATTCCTGCGCGGCCACCGTCTGGCCTACTGCGCAGATATCGTCTTTCTCGCCTTCGATCGTCAACAGCGCGGTGCGATGAATCGCCGCCGGTTCGACGAGCGTGCCGTCGATCGTCAGTTCGCCGCGTGCGAGCGCGTACTGCTGGAACACCTTCTCGACCGTTTCCAGATAGAACTCCGCGGTGAGGTCGGCCGTCGCGAAATATTCGTCGTAGAAGTGCCGCAACGTGTCGGCTTTCGCAGGGTCGCCTTTCGCGCGTTCGTAGTACAGATCGGCGAACGACGACGCATGCCGGTCCGGGTTCATCGACATGAACGCGCCGACCTGCACGAAGCCCGGATACACGCACCGCTGCGCGCCGACGAAGCCTGCCGGCACCACGCTGATCAGGTTGCGCGCGAACCAGTCGATCGGCTGGCTCGTCGCGAGTGCGTTGACCTTCGTCGGATTCACGCGGCAGTCGATCGGGCCGGCCATCAGCGTCAGGCTCGCGGGTTGTGCCGGATCGCCGCCGGCCGCCATCAGCGAGACCGCGGCCAGCGACGCGACGGTCGGCTGGCAGATCGCCAGCACGTGTGCGTCTGGGCCGATGTGACGGATGAAGTCGATCACGTGTGTGACGTATTCGTCGAAACCGAAACGCCCGGCCGCCAGCGGGATGTCGCGCGGGTTGTGCCAGTCGGTGATGTACACGTCGTGATCGGCCAGCATCGTGCGCACCGTGCCGCGCAGCAGCGTCGCGAAGTGCCCGGACATCGGCGCGACGATCAGCACGCGCGGCTGGCGCGCGACCGGCCGCGCCTTGCGGAAATGCAGCAGCGTCGCGAACGGCGTGGCCGCGGCCGCTTCCTCGACGATCGGCACCGTTTCGCCGTCGACGACGACCGACGCGATCCCGAACGGCGGCCGCCGATGCGAGAACGCGCAGCATTCGAGCAGTTCGCACAGCGCGTCGACCATGCGGCCCGTTGGCGTCGACGTCGCCGGCGGCCACAGCGACATCGTCGCGCGCGTGGCGGCCGCCCAAGCGCGCGCCGGGCGCAGGCATTCCGCAGACCATTGATAAAACGGATAGGCAAGCAGATTCATCAGACCGCCGCTCGTGACGCCGCATTGCAGGGAACGAGGCAAGCCGTATGCCAGCATGCGGCTGGCACGCGCGTTGCAGCGGTTCGGGAGCGCGGCGACGCGCGCGGTAGGTGATGAGCGGGCGAAGGCGATGCATTGCCTTGCTGGTCGGGCGCGCGACACCTGTCGCGATGCCGTGTGACGGTGCGCCACTTCGGCGAGCGGATTGCACGGGCGTGGTGCGCGCGGTCATGCGGCGCGTCCGTTTACGGTGCAGGGGCACGAACGACATTCAGCAGGGTGAGCGACATGGAATCCAACGCACGGACGACGCTGACCATCAGCAGCCGCAATTACTCGTCGTGGTCGATGCGCGGCTGGTTGCTCGCGAAGCTGAGCGGGCTCGCGTTCGAGACGATCAGCGTGCCGATCGATGCCGCTTCGCGCGCGGAGCTGCTGCTGCTGTCGCCGTCGATCCTCGTGCCGTGCCTCACGCACGACGGCAACGCGGTGTGGGACACGCTCGCGATCGCCGAATACCTGAACGAGATCCGGCCGCAGGCGCGGCTGCTGCCCGACGAACGCCATGCTCGCGCGCATTGCCGGTCGATCTGCGGCGAAATGCATTCCGGCTTCAGCGCCTTGCGATCCGCGCTGCCGATGAACCTGCGCGGGCATTTCCCCGGCTTCCGGATCTGGTCGCGCGCGCAGCACGACATCGAGCGGATCGTGACGATCTGGCGCGAGTGCCTGGCCGAGTACGGCGGCCCATGGTTGTTCGGGGACGAGATCGGCATCGCCGACGCGATGTATGCGCCGGTCGTCACGCGTTTTTTGACCTATGACGTGAAGCTCGAACCGGACGTCGCCGAGTACTGCATGCAGGTGCTCGCGCACCCGTTCGTCGCCGAGTGGATCGACGCGGCGAAGGCCGAGCACGAAGACATCGACGAACTCGATATGGAGTTCTGACCTGACGCGGGCGATCGTGGCAGGCATTTCAATGCTCGTCGCGGGGGACGATGCGGCATCAAGAGCGCGAAACCGGCGCGTGACGATTTCCGTCGCGTATTGATTGGCGTTCAGGTTGCGCCGTTTCTGCCTATATAGGCGGCCGCATATGCCAGCCCATCGACGACATAACGGATCTCGAATGATCGCTATCTGAAATCAGCGATGCGTTTCTGCGCCCGCCTGCCGATAACCCAATCTGGCTCAGACCGAGCGGTTATCGAGGGTTCCCCATGCATTTCTGGCGCAAGCTTTCCATTCAGAACAAGCTGATTCTCAGCATGACGAGTTGCCTGCTCGTGTTCGTCGCGATTTCGAGCGGGCTCAGCGTTCGTCTGATCGGCAACGCGGTGCGCGATCGTGTCGTCCGCGAAGAGTTGCCGACCGCCGTGAACGGCATTCGCGCCGACGTGCAGCGCCAGATGGCCGGCCCGATCGCCGCGTCGCGCATTCTCGCGCGCGATGCGTTCCTGCTGCAATGGGAAGCCGACGGCGAACCCGATGCCGGCACGCGCAACTGGATTCAGCTCGCGAAGAACGTGAAGGACGACCAGAAAGCCGCGTCCGTGCAGTGGGTGTCGGTGAAGAGTGGCAACTACTATAACGAAGCCGGCTTGCAGCGGAAGGTGACCGACAAGGATCAGTGGCTGACCAGCTTCCTGTCGTCCGGCAAGGCGTACGACGTGAACATGGATCGCGAGGTGACCGTCGGCGGCTACATGATGTTCATCAACAGCCGCGTGGAACTCGACGGCGTGCCGGTTGGCGCGGCAAGCATGAGCCTGTCCGTCGATGCGCTCGCGAAGGGCATCTCCGCTTACCGGATCGGCGAGACAGGGTTCGCGTACCTCGTGCGTCCCGACGGCGCGATCATGATGCATCGCGATACGTCGCTGATCGACGGCAAGCATTTCCTGAAAGATGAGCCGGGACTGCCGGGTGATGCGTCGTCGACGCTGCTTGCGGGCAAGCCGTATGCGTACCTGAGCTACGAGGGCGATGGCGGCGAGCGCTTCATCGCGACGTCGTTCATTCCGGAGCTGAATGCGTATGTGGTCGTTCAAGTGCCGCAGGCCGAACTGCTCGGGCCGGTGACGCGTGCGATTCGCAGCGCGGCGCTGGTCGCGGCGGTAGTGGGGCTTGGGGTTGCGTTGCTCGTGATCTGGCTGGTGGGGCGTGCGATTGCCGCGCCGATTCGCCGCGCGGCGACGCTGCTGTCGGAAATTGCCAGCGGCCAGGGTGATTTGACGCGCCGCATGACGGTCGAGAGCCAGGACGAGATCGGGCAGTTGTCGGATGCGTTCAACCGGTTCGTGTCGTCGTTGTCGACGCTGGTTCATCGGATTCGTGCGGCGTCGGCGTCGATCGCGACCGGGTCCGCGCAGATTGCTTCGGGGAATGCGGATCTGAGCGAGCGCACCGAAGGGCAGTCGAGCAACCTGGAACGGACGGCTTCGTCGATGGAAGAGATCACGGCCGTGGTGCGCAACAACACCGAGACGGCGACGACGGCCGCGAAGATGATCAACGGCGCGGCGGATACGGCGGCGCGTGGCGGGCAGGTGGTGGGCGAGGTCGTGACGACGATGGAGCAGATCAGTAACGCTTCGCAACGAATTTCCGAGATCATCGTGATGATCGACAGTATTTCGTTTCAGACGAATATTCTGGCGTTGAATGCCGCGGTGGAGGCGGCGCGGGCGGGGGAGCAGGGGCGCGGGTTTGCTGTTGTCGCTTCGGAGGTGCGGAATCTGGCGCAGCGCAGTGCACAGGCGGCGAAGGAGATCAAATCGCTGATCGAGCATAGCGCGGGAACGGTGGGTGCCGGATCGCGGCTCGTTAGTGAGGCGGGGAAGGTAATGAGTGATGTTGTCTCGCAGGTTCAAGGCGTGAGCGCGATGATGAGCGAGATTGCAGAGGCCAGCCTGGAGCAGAGTGCCGGGATCGATCAGATCGGGGATGCGGTGCAGTCGCTCGATCAGACGACGCAGCAGAATGCGGCTTTGGTCGAGGAAAGCGCGGCTGCGGCGGAGAGTTTGAAGCAGCAGGCGGCGGAATTGACGAAGCTGGTTTCGGCCTTTAAGGTGGGTGAGTAGGGGGTGATTCGGGGTTTGGAATGGGGGCGTTTCTAAGGCGGCTGCCGTGAGTTCACGGCGGCCATTTTTTTATGTCAGTGCCTGATTTGGCGGCGTTTACAGAAATGAAACGCATTTCCAAATTGGTAGTGGGCGTGGGGCGGCAGTGCTCGTTGCCGTCATTGCTGTGGTTGGGGGCGAAGGCGGCGTCTTGCATATGCCATTGATGTGTGGAATATTGCGATATGCTGTGAGGCATTTGTTTTGTGTTGTTAGAGGGTGCTGTCTAATTGTTGTGGTGTGGGAATTTGAAAATAATCCATAATCGGGGGTGTGAATTGACGGAGAGAGCGGGGGAGAAGAAGCATAAAAAGGTATCGCTAAATACATTTTTGCTCAAGAAGCCGGGCGGGAGTGCGTCCGGTAAGTTTTGGGCGAAGCGTGAATTTCTTGCGAAACCATTAGATCGAGATGGAAGGCCAAGGCAAATCGATGTGGATGAGTACTCGCTTGGAGATAAGGGCAAGTTCGGGACATTGTACGTAAGAAAGCCCTTGAGCGAATCAACTCCGGAGTGGGTCGGATTTATTGCCCCTCAAATGGGTCGATCGGGTGGGCTTGATGGGCTAAAAAATAAAAGTGTGTCGGCGCTGCTTGTGACGACTGTCAAGGGGAGGCAGTTTGCAATCGCATTCGGGCATGGTCGATATATGTTGGACGCCGAGTGCGTCGAAACTCGATTTGGAATTCGAGTGGCGCTTAATAGTATATCACCAGATAAAATTGCATCCATCGACCGTCATACATTCGAGGCAACGCCGAGAATAAGTAGGACGCAAGCGTTGCGTGCAACTTCTGTTGCGGAGTATGAAATTAATGAGCAACAAGATTTGCTGCGAGGGTTGGTTGGCTTTACTTTGGACGAGTATAAAGACGATCTCGGAGAAGTTTTGGCCGGGATGGATTCTCTTAAGGCAAGTGTCGGTATTGATCTTCCGCAGTTGGGGAAATTCCTCGAAGTTGCGCTTAAAAGATCTTTGGCGGCAGACTATCGGAAAATTGACAATGGGCAGGCTGGCGCATTTGCATGGGTGGATAATCTGGAGTCGGTTGATCGGCCGGATATTTTAGAAGAGTTAAATAAAATACTGTGGAAATTATTTGAAAGTGGCGACTTTTCGGCTATGTGGCTGGCTATTCCGGAAATTGTCAGCTGGGAGGAGGTTACAGGATTTTGTTACACTCGCGGAGAATTGGAATCGTCGATCCATGCTGCGCTGGATGTTAAGGATCTAAAAAAATCGTTGCGATCGAACGCCACTTTAGATACGTTGAGATATCGGGCAATTTATATGGTATTGGCGTCAGGGGTTCCTCCCAGAGTTTATTCTGCTTATAAGTGCTTGTATGCTGAAGTTAAATATAACAAGGCGCTGTATATTTTAAATGCAGGAAATTGGTATTGTGTAGATTCTTCGTTTAAAAATTTGGTGGATAAATATTTTGATAATATTTCGAGGCGTCATTTCGATAAGCCGTTTGTGGAGTATGAGCATGATGGTGAGGGAAAATACAACGAGGCGGTTGCGGCGAACCTTCCTCATAAGTATGCAATGCTTGATCGTAAATTGATTTCCTTTGGTGGTAAATCTAGTAAGATTGAAGTTTGTGATCTGTATGCGCTCGGCTCGTCTCGCACTGAGAGAAATCAACTTATTCATGTTAAACGAGGGCGAAGCTCTGCGACGTTGAGCCATCTTTTCGCGCAAGGACTTGTGTCGTCGACCCTGTTGGTAAGTGAGCCCGATTTTGTTGTTGAAGTTAATAAGCAGCTCGTCAAGCAGAATTTCGCTAAACTCCCTGCAAAACCGATCGGTAGTCGTTATGAGGTGGTTTTTGCGATTATTGATGGTCCATCCGGGGCGAAGCTTGATCTTCCGTTTTTTAGTAAGGTCAATCTTCGGGTGTGTGGACGAAGGCTCCAAAACTTTGGGTTTACTGTAAGCCTGCTGCATATACCGGAGTCCGCGAAATTTCTCGCAGAGGCCAGAAAACGAAAGGCAAAAAAGCAAGCAGTTGCAAAGGTTGCCGCGAAGGCCGCAGTTCGCCGGGTCACCCGAGCAAGGAAACCCTGAGAGCATTCTGCTCGCCCGTCTCAATGCTATCGGCATCGAAGAATGCCACCGGACCATCGTCTCAAGCGGGCGACTCTGCCAGCTCAGCGCCTCGGCCATTACCTTGTCGGTGACTGAGCTGATGAAGTCGGGAGACACCTCGAGGGCCTGTCAGGAATTTCGTGTTTAAGGCATAACATGCTCTCAAGGAGAGCGTATGCCTCGCAAACCGAAAGCCCAGCCGGTGGAACTGCCGGCGATTCCGGCCGAACTGCTTGAGCAGTTTGGCAACGGTCCGATGACAGCAGAAGCCGTCAATGCCGCGACGCTGGCGCTCAAGAAGGCGCTGATCGACTGAGCGCTGAGCGGCGAGATGAATCATCATCTTGGCTACCCTGCCGGTGCGGCCAAGCCGGCCAACGCCACGAATCAGCGCAACGGGCGGGGCGCCAAGACGGTCCTGACCGAAGACGGCCCGATTCGCATCGAGGTGCGTCGCGACCGCGACGGCAGCTTCGAACCCATCCTGATACCCAAGCACGAACGGCGCTTCACCGGTTTCGACGACAAGATCGTTGCCATGTATGCCCGGGGCATGACCGTGCGCGAGATTCAGGGCTTCCTGCTGGAGCAATACGGTACCGAGGTCTCGCCCGACTTCATCAGTTCCGTGACCGACGAGGTCATGGCCGAAGTGACTGCCTGGCAGGGTCGACCGTTTGAGCCGATGTATCCGGTCGTGTTCTTCGACGCCCTTCGGGTCAAGATTCGCGAAGACGCCGTCGTGCGCAACAAGGAGGTGTACCTGGCGCTGCTCAACCCGCCTTGCACACGGAAATCCTGATACCCCCGGTCTGCCTCGGAGCCGAGCGTGTGGCTGTCTTTCAGGTGGATCAATCGAGCCTTACTCGGCGAGAGCATTCGCGACTTCACGCAAGACGGTCCGACTTAGCCGGACAATTGCTTCAAGCAACGCAATAGCTGGGACAAGTAGTCGGGCCTGCTGCGGGGCGAACTCCTTTTCACCGTGAAACATGTTGCAACGAATTTGGTAAAGACATTCGAGGACTGCCAAGAGACTATGCCTTTGCAATCCCTCGGCCAGTCTCGCATCCCTTGTATGATCTGGCGCTCTTGTACCGCGAACGCTATGCAAGAAAAATTGGCGATTCAGCAACAGTGCTGAGATCGTCGTGCAAGAATCGGCTATTACGGGATTTCCCCGCACAACATCCGCGAATCGAGGCTGCTTTATGAGCAGAGCCATTACGGTAGTAGCTTCTCGACGGTCTCCCTGAAACATGATTTGCTGTCGCGAATCACGGGTGGCGCGATATAACTCAGCCGATGCAGAGTAAAGTCGATTGTAGGAAACGAATAACGTAAAAAATCGGTCGAATAAATCGTCTAGATTGTCGCACCGATATGCATCGGCTTTAGCGATCCAACGATCGCAAAACATTTCAATCTGAAAGATATCCATAGGGCGTTCTGTCGATTATTGAGCGAACCGGAAATATTGCTAGAGGAAACAACTTCTACTGTGCATTAAGCGGCTGGGAGCGAGCTTCTGTCGGTTCAACAGCTCCATTATGGGGCGGATGATCGATCCGCAACCTCAACACAGTATGCCTCTACCGAACGGCCAATCCCCCTCAATTCCCTAATTCTGAGATGCCAGCGCGGCTACACTGGTCATGAAGCCATGCTTCTCGTCATCGGAGCTGAACGCAGTCCCCTCCGCCCCGATGGTCGAACGAAAGCCGTCTTGCCCAACAAGACCCAGCGAAGAGGGGAGAAAGAAGGGGAAACCCGAGGCATCAAAGAAGCGCGGGCCGCATGGGCGGCAACCCATACGACCCGCTGACCACCACCAACTCGCCACAGGAGTCGGAAATGGCTGACGCCAATACTAAGCCACGTCGTAGAAAGAACAAACCCGTCAACATGCAAAAGACGTTTGAGCTGGTCCTGCGCAACTACCCGGACCTTCCCAAGCGGGGCTGGCCGTACCTGCCGTGGATGCAGGCGATCGACATTGATTTCAAGATCTTCGGATTCAAGCCTGGTGACCGCGTATACCTGGACACCAACTACGTGACCCGGCAGATCACGATCACGCCGGACTACAGCCAGTTGGCGTTGCGAGAGCAGTCGTACCACGATCCTGACCGGGGACCGTCGCCGCTATAACGTCTGCAAGGGCTGCTTGATGCGGCTCTAGCGACTGGGACGCAAGCGTTTCCCGAATGCGCTTGACCGCCGGGGCGACACCGCCCCGGCCATTGTCTCGAACGCCGCGACTCACACCGATAGCCATCGTCAACAACTGTCACGACTGTAAGGCCCGTGAGGCCGCACTGCGCCTGCCGAAACAACCGTACGGCCCCACATCACCGCCCGCCAACCCGCCGCTTCACAACCGCCCCCCGCTGCAACACATACTCGACCCGCGCCCCTTCATCGGCAACGACTCCGATATCCTCGAGCGGATTCCCATCCAGCACGACGAGATCGGCGATCGCCCCCACCGCAACCACCCCAAGCTGCCCGGTCATATTGACGATCTCCGCCGCCACCGTCGTCGCCGACCTGAGCGCTTCCAGATTCCCAAGCACCTCCGCCCGAATCCGGAACTCTCCAGACTGAAACGCATGCATTTCGCCGAGCAGGTCCGACCCGAACCCCATCTTCACGCCGGCCTTCGCATAGATCTCGAGCGACTCACGTCCTTTCTGCTGCACGGAAGCCACTTTCGCGATGGAGTCCGCCGGCATCCCGAATTCCGCCCCATGTTTCGCCAGCGCGTCATAAGTCACCAGCGTCGGCACCACAAACGCCCCCCGCTCCTGCATGAGCATCGCGGCCGCTTCATCCACGAGATTCCCGTGCTCGATCGTCCGCACGCCGCATCGCACGGCGCGCGCAATCGCCCGCCCCGTATACGCATGCGCCATCACATACGTATTCGCGGCCTCGGCCTCATCGACGATCGCCCGAATCTCGTCCTCCGAATACTGCGTGTTCGCGATCGGATCGGTCGGCGAAGCCACGCCGCCTGACGCCATGATCTTGATCTGCGTCGCGCCTTTCTGAATCTCCTCACGCACGGCGAGCCGCACGCCTTCGACGCCATCGACCACTCGCGCAATCGCCCCCGTCCTGAAACAGCAGGAGCAGGGCTCCAGCACATCGCCGCGTGGCCGGAAATCCCCATGCCCGCCCGTCTGCGACAGCGCTTTCCCCGACGGAAAAATCCGCGGCCCCGGAATCAGCCCCATTTCGACCGCCTGCATCAGGCTCCAATCCGCGCCGCCCGCATCCCGCACACTGGTAAACCCACGCGACAACATCGCATCGAGAATCGGCAGTGACCGAATCGCCGCGAGAATATTCGGCTGCGTCGCATTCGCGCCAAGGTTCGCATTCGACGCCAGCACATGCACATGGCAATCGATGAACCCCGGCATCACGGTCTTGCCGCGCGCATCGATCACCTGCGCATTCGGCAAATCCACCGGCCGATCGGTGACTTCGACGATCCGCTCGCCTTCGATCACGACATGATGATGTTCGAGCAACACGCCTCGTTCGAGGTCGAGCACGTTGCCGCCTTGAAGCACGGTAATGGTCATGGGAAAAAATCCTTATCGAGTCGCGGAAGCCGCACGCTTCGCATCCTTCACGAAGCGCGTACCGACGAAACTGACGGCCGCCGCGAGCATCACGTAGAACGCGGGCGCCATGTTGCTGCCGGTGCGGGCGATGAGCCACGTGATCAGGAACGGCGCGAACCCGCCGAAGATCGTCACCGCGAAGTTGTACGCCACGGACAACCCGGTCGACAGCACCTTGGTCGGAAACAGCTCCGCGAACGCCGCGAGGATCGGCCCCGTATAGGTCGCGATCAGCACGCCGAACACGGCTTGGAACACGATCAGCGACGCGAACCCGGGCGCATGGTTGATCCACGAGAACATCGGCCACGCGAGCACGAGAATCGCGAGCGCCGAGCCAGAGAGGAACACGCGTCGTCCCCACGCGTCGGCGAGTCGCCCGACGATCGGCGAGCAGCACATGATCATCAGCCCGCCGACCATGCCGGCCGTGAAGCCGGTCGATTGCGGCAGATGCAGCGTGCGCACGGAATAGGTCGGCATGTAGAACAGCAGCACGTAGGTGCAGACGGTCCACAGGATGACCATCGAGAAACTCGCGAACGTCTCGCGCGGATACGTGTGCAGCACTTCCTTCAGCGGCGAGCTTTCCTTCGCCTGCGATTCGACGGCGCTGAACGCGGGCGTCTCGTCGATATGGCTGCGGATGAAGTAACCGACCGGCCCGACGATGATCCCGAGCAGGAACGGCAGCCGCCAGCCCCAGCTATGCAGCGCCTGCGTGTCGAGCGACGTCGTGACGAACGTGCCGGTCGCCGCACCCAACAGCACCGCGAAGCCGATGCTTGACTGGATCCAGCTCGAGTAATACGCGCGCTTCTCCGGCGGCGCGTATTCGGTGAGGAACGCGGTGGCGCCGCCCATCTCGCCGCCGGCCGAGAAGCCTTGCAGCAGCCGCGCGACGACGATCATCAGCGGCGCGGCGATGCCGGCCTGTTCGTAAGTCGGCGCGATCCCGATCAGCGCGGTGCCGGCCGCCATCAGCAGGATCGTGAGCGACAGCGCGGCCTTGCGCCCGACCTTGTCGGCATAGACGCCGAGCACGATGCCGCCCACCGGCCGCATGAAGAAGCCTACGCCGAACGTCGCAACGGTGAGCAGTACGGATGTCAGTTCGTTGCCGGTCGGGAAGAACAGCTTCGCGATGATCACCGCGAAGAAGCTGTAGACGGTGAAGTCGAACCATTCGAGGCCGTTGCCGATGACGGTCGCGACGATGGCGCGGCGGCGCTGTTGCACCGCCGCATCGACGGAAGGCGCGGCGCGCGGGGAAAGCGTTCCTTGCATGGTCTCTTCCTTGGTCAGAAGGCGGGACGGCTGCCCCGCTCGAATCCCATACTAAGGAGAGCCGGATTTTTTTCTGAAACGAAAGATTCGCATGCAGGCATGCGCTGCACGCATGCGTCGTGTTCGGGCGTTCGGGGCATTCAGGCCCCGGTCTGCTGCTCCGCCTGTTCGAACAGCCAGCGGGTGAACAGGCGGGCGGCCTGGTTCTGCGCGCGGTCGTTCGGCGAGATCACATAATAGCCGCCGCCGTGGCTCGCGGACGCCTCCGTCACGCGCACGAGCAGCCCGGCTTCGATGCACGCGTCGATCATGTAACGCCAGCCGAGCGACACGCCCTGGCCGAGAATCGTCATCTGCACGATCTGCGGATAGGAGTTGATCGTGATGTCCTGCGGCTGCGCCTTCTGCCGGTCGACGTCGTTCATGTCGAACCATTCGGACCACGACATCCATTGCCGCTGGCCGTCTTCGAGGCGCAGCAGCGTTTCGTTCGCGAGATCGGCCGCGTCGAGCGTGCGGCCGGCCAGATAGCCGGGCGCGCAGACGGGGAACACTTCTTCGTCGAACAGCCGGCGTGCGGTGTATTCGGCCGGCGCCTGCTGACGCACGTAGTAGACGCCGACGTCGAATTCCGCGGGCGACATCGATGCAAGACTATCGCGCACGATCAGGCGCAGCTTGATGTTCGGATACGTGGCACGAAAGTTCGGTAGCCGCGGCGTGAGCCACAGCAGCGCGACGCCGGACGAGCACGCGATCGTCAGCTCGAGATCGCCGTACGGCTTCATCACGTCGTGCGTGGCTTGCGCGCATTGCGTGAGCAGATGGTGGACCTGCGCCGCGTATTGCTCGCCGGCGATCGTCAGCCGCAGCGAACGGTGTTCGCGAACGAACAGCGAGCGGCCGAGGAATTCCTCGAGCTGCTGGATCTGGCGGCTGATCGCGCTTTGGGTCAGGTGCAGTTCGGCGGCGGCTTTCGTGAAACTCGCGTGCCGCACGGCGGCTTCGAACGCGACGAGGCACTGAAGAGGCGGCAGGGGCGTGATGCGCATGGCGGGCAGGGAGTCGAGGGCGCTGCCTCCATGATACGGGGGGAGTCGACGGAAATCGTAATCTATGAAGGGCGTCGTGGATTCGCGATATTCGTGCGAAGATTGAGCGAAACAACCCCGACACGTTCCCGAGAACGACGTGACCCTATCAAACCCTGAGAGCAAAGTGAACGCCGTCCACCCACCCTGGATGCCCGTCGCGCTGGCCGAACTCGGCATCCGCCGCCACCCGCCGGGCAGCATCAACCCACGCATCGTCGAGTACAACAACCAGACGAACCTGGTCGGCTACGACGACAAGATTTCCTGGTGCTCGTCGTTCGTGAACTGGTGCATGGCGCACGCCGGATTCCGCGGCACCGGCTCCGCGCTCGCACGCTCGTGGCTGGAATGGGGCAAACCGCTGGAGCGTCCGGTGTACGGCTGCATCGCGATCCTGACGCGTGACGACCCGACGAGCTGGAAAGGGCACGTCGGTTTCTACCTGCGTCACGACGCCGAACACGTCCACCTGTTCGGCGGCAATCAACTGGAAGAAGTTCGCGAACTCGCGTACCCGCTGAACGAAGTGATCGGCTACCGCTGGCCGATGCCGGATAACCACCGCGCCGTGGTTGAGTAACGGTGCGAGCCGTCGACGCGGCCTGCATCTGTATCAGGCATCGGCTTCAATTCTTCGCGACCGCCTCCACCTCCGGCCCACCCGCCGCATCGTTCCTGCTCCACCCACCCCCAAGCGACCGATACAACGCCACCGCCGCCAGCGCGTGCTCGCGCTTGACCTGGTTGAGCGAATCCGAATCGCGCAGATATACCTCCTGCGCTGACAGCACATCCAGAAAATCCGTCGCACCGCCCTTATAAAGCTGATTCGCCAACCCAAGCGCCTTGTCCGAAGCCGAAAGCGCGCTACCCAACTTCCGCGTCGCCTCATCGGAACTGACGAGATTGGCGCGCGCATCCTCGACTTCCCGCAACGCTTGCAGCATCGTTTGTCGTAACCCGAGTTCCGACTCGCGCATCCGGCTTTCGCTCTGCGAGATATCGGCGGTAATCCGTCCCGCGTTGAAGATCGGACTCGTCGCACTCAACGCCGCGCTGAACAGGTTATCGGTCAACGTCGGCAACCCGAGATACGAAGCCGCGAGAATCCCGTCCGTCAGGTTCAACGAAAACTTCGGATACCGTTCGGCCTTCGCCACGCCGACTTGTGCCGCACGCCGCTCGACTTGAGCATAGGCGGTCAGCACATCCGGCCGCCGCAACAACGCTTGCGAAGGCAACGTCCCCGGCGCGCCCGCCGGCGGCGCGGGAATCTCGCCAGCCTGCGCCAGCACGAGCCGATCGACCGATTCCGGCGTGCGCCCGGAATACACGGCAATCAGATTGAGCTGATGCGAAATCTGCGCCTGCGTCGGCGGAATCCGGGCTTCGAGTGCATCGAGCTGGTTCTGCGCCCGCGTCACGTCGAGTTCCGTCGACAGCCCGAACGCCTGCCGCTTGCGCGTGAGTTCGAGCGCATGCTGGCGGATCTTCGCGTTGTCCTGCAGGATCTTCAATTCCTGCTGCGCCCAGCGCAGATCGACATACGCGGATGCCGCATCGGCTGCAAGCGCGAGCCGCATCGCATCTTCCGCATGCTTTTGCCCGACCAACTCCGCTTGAGCAGCAAGCAGATCGAGCCGCTCTCCGCCGAATACATCGGGCGACCAGCTCAGCGCGAGCCCGGCGCCCGCCTGCCGCACGTAGCCGAGCGGCGGCGGCGTGTTCTGCCGCGCATCGGCCGCGTGCGCGGTCGCGTCGAGTTCGGGCAGCAGCACCGCGCGTTTCTGCACGGTCAGCGCCTGCGCCTGCTTCACGCGTTCGGCCGCGGCTTGCAGATCGAGATTGCCGTCGAGCACCGCGGCGATCAGCTTGTCGAGCACGGGATCGTGGAATTGCGCCCACCAGGCGGCGGCGTCGATATCCGCGCGCGGCACATTGGTATCCCAACCATCAGGCGCGAGCGTTCGAACCGAATCCTGAAGCGCCGGATGCTGCGCGGGCTGCACCGCACACCCGGCGGCGAATGCGCTGACGGCCAGCGCGACGAGTAACTTCTTCATGATGACGATCCCTTGACCTCAGTGCGCGTCCGGCGGCGGCGCGTTCAACGTAATGGGTTTGGAAAACACGACGGCAAGCAGCGCGACGACGAAGCACAGCGACAGCGCGTAGTACGCATCCGCATAAGTCAGCGTCAGCGCTTCTCGGTAGATCAGCCGATGCAGGTTCGCGAGCCCGGCCTGCGCGGTATTCAGCGTATTGCCGGCCACCGATCCCCAGTACGCGGCCTGGCGGTCGAGCAGCGACGCGATCTGCGGTTCGCCGGCGCTCACGTGCTCGTTCAGCCGCAGATAGTGAAAATTCAGCCGGTCGTTCAGCATCGTCGCGCTCACCGCGATACCGATCGCGCCGCCGAGGTTGCGCATCAGGTTGAACAACCCGCTCGCCGATTTCAGCCGCGACTGCGGCAGCGAGCCGAGCGCCATCGTCACGATCGGCGGCACGCTGAATTGCTGGCCGATGCCGCGCAGCGCCTGCGGCAGCAGCAGCTCCCGCCAGCCCCAGTCGTGCGTGATCGGCGTGTACAGGTAGCAGCCGAGGCCGAAACAGATCAACCCGAACACGAGCAGCGCACGCATGCTGACGTAGCGCGCGGCGAACGCATACGCGCACAGCGCGATCAACTGGAACGCGCCGACCGACAGCAGCGCGATGCCGATCTGCAGCGAACTGAACGCACGCACTTGCGCGAGAAACAGCGGCGTCAGGAACACGGTCACGAAAATCCCGATGCCGGTCACGAACGACAGCAGGCTGCCGATTCCGAAGTTGCGCACGGCGAGCGCGCGCAGGTCGACGATCGGATCTTTGGCGGTCAGCGCATGCACGATGAACAGGAAGCCGCAGATGCCGGAGATCCACGCGCAGATCACGATCGCGTCGTCGCCGAACCAGTTCTTGCGCGGGCCTTCTTCCAGCACGTATTCGAGGCAGCCGAGGAAGCCGGACATCAACGCGATGCCGAGATAGTCGCCGCGCTTGATCAGGCTGAGATCAGGCGCGTCGATATGCACGTAGCGCGGCACGAGCACGGCCACCGCGATGCCCGGCACGAGGTTCAGGTAGAACAGCCAGTGCCACGACCATTGGTCGGTGATCCAGCCGCCGATCACGGGGCCGATCGCCGGCGCGAGCGACGCGAGCGCGCCGATGGTCGTCGACGCGATCAGCCGCTGCTTGCCGGGGAACAACACGAACGCGGTGGTGAACACGGTCGGGATCATCGCGGCGCCGAGCGCGCCCTGCATGCCGCGAAACAGGATCATCGAGTTGATGTCCCACGCGAGCCCGCACAGCATGCTGGTGATCGTGAATCCGACGGCCGACGCGGCGAACAGCCAGCGCGTCGACATCACCTTCGACAGCCACCCCGACATCGGGATCACGATGATCTCGGCGATCAGGTAGGCCGTCTGCACCCACGACAATTCGTCCTGGCTTGCGGACAGCCCGCCGCCGATGTCGCGCAGCGACGACGCGACGATCTGGATGTCGAGCGTCGCCATGAAGAAGCCGACGCACATCAGCGCGAATGCGAACACGCGCTGCCTGGTCGGTTGCGACGCGGGGTCGCCGGAAAACGCGGTGGTCATCGTCGGCTCCCGCTCAGTTCTTGTGGTCGGTATGCACGGTCACGACCGCGGACAGCCCGGGGCGCAGCACGTGCTCGAGGCCAGGCTGCGGATCGAGATGCACGCGCACGGGCACGCGCTGGACGATTTTCGTGAAGTTTCCGGTCGCGTTCTCGGGCGGCAGCACGCTGAAGGTCGCGCCGGTCGCGGGCGCGAGGCTGTCGACGCGGCCGTGCAGGCGCGTGCTCGACGCATCGAGCGCGACGTCGACGCGATCGCCCGCGCGCATCTTGCGTAGCTGGTCTTCCTTGAAGTTCGCATCGATCCACAGGCCGGAGGCCGGCACGACCGTCAGCAGCGGCACGCCGACGTTCGCGAGCATCCCGACGCGGCCCGTGCGGTTGCCGACGTAGCCGTCGACCGGCGAGCGGATCGTCGTGTATTCGACGTTGAGCGCCGCGACGCGCTGGGCGGCGAGCGCGGTGTTCACGCGGGCCCGCGCATCGGCGAGTTGCGCGCCGAGCACGTCGAGCTGCCGCTTCGATGCGAGCAGCGCGGCGTCGCTGCGTTCGACGGCCGCGCCGGCCTTCGAGTAATCTGCGTCCGCGCGCTCGACGATCTGGTTCGATACGGCGTCCGACTTCACGAGTTCGCGATAGCGCACGCGATCGGATGCCGCGCGCGTCAACTCGGCCGACGACGCATTCTTGTCTGCCGTGTGCTGACCGATCACCGCGAATTGCAGCTGCTGCTTCGCTTCGAGTTCGGTCACGGCGGAGCGCGCGCTGTCGACTTCTGCGCTGGCCTGAGCGAGCTTCGCGTCGTAGTCGCGCGCATCGAGCTGCACGAGCACGTCGCCGGCCTTCACGCGCTGATTGTCGGTCACGAGGATCTTGTCGACGAAACCGCTGACCTTCGGTGCGAGCACCGTCACGTCACCGCCGACGTACGCATCGTCGGTGCTTTCCTGGAAGCGCAGCACGAACAGCCAGTCGAGCGCGGCAGCCGCGACCACGACGACGACGGCGCCCGCCGCGATGCGCATCCACGGCACGCGGCGTTGTTGCTTCGCGGGCCGCTCGGTTGTGGCTGCTTCGCGTGACGAGGCAGCGTCTTGAGTCGTATCCATCGATTCACCTATGTATATGCACTGATCAAAACGATCGACGTCGTCGTGTCGATCGGGGAAGGGGTTAGCGTTCCGGCAGGTTGTGCGTGATCCGGAACAATTCGTCTCTCAGTCGGGCCGCCTGCGCCGACCCGAAGTACCGCTCGAACGCTTCCTGCGCGGCGAGCCAGTGCACGTGCGCATCGGCCACCTTGGTTTCGCCGTGCGCGGTCAGCGCGAACGTCTGGCCGCGGCATGGCGGCTCGATCCGCCCCGTCACCAGCGCCGCGCCGACGAGCGGCCTGAGCGCGCGCAGCAACGCGGTGCGTTCGATCACCAGCACGTTCGACAGTGTCGCCATCGTCAGGCCGGGCCGCTCGCGCAGCAGCGCGAGGATGCTGTACTGCGACGGCGTGACGCCCGCCCGCGACAGATAGCGCTCGTAGAACTGCGAGATTCGCCGGGCGGCTTGCCGGACCGCGAAGCAATCGTCATCGGTGAGCGTGGTCTTGTGCATGTGCACATGTTAGGGGGCGGGGCGGCGCGAAGCGAGGGGCGGGACAGGATCAGATTGGTATCGTGGTTGTACCAATCGGCGTCGCAAAGGCGCGTTCCCGCGCCCGGTCACGCCGCGGCCGGAACACTCCAGCCTTCGCGGTCGCAATACGCGGCCGTGTAGTCGATGAACGCCTTCACCTTCGCGGGCAGCAGCGAGCGGTTCGCGTACGCGAGCTTGATTTCGACGAACGCATCGACGAGATCGGCGCCTTCCAGCAACTGCACGAGCGCGCCCGATGCGAGTTGCGCCTCGACGAGCGTTTTCGGGACGACGCCGATGCCGAAGTCGTGCATCACCATTTCGCGGTTGAATACGGGGCTGTTCGACGAGATGTCGAAACGGAACGGCACGGTGACCGTGTCGCCGTCGACGCGGAAGGACAGCGCCGGGCGGCGCAGCGACGGCGAGATCGGCACGAACGGATGATCGGCGAGGTCGGCCGGGCTTTCGGGGCGCGCATGCGCGTGCAGATACGCAGGCGTGGCGACGATCACGACCGGAATGCGCTCGATCAGCCGCACGACGGTCGATTCGCTCGTCAGCATGTACGGCACGACGATGCCAATGTCGTAGCCTTCGCCGACCAGATCGACAGGGCGCTCGGTCAGCGTGACGTCGAGGCGCACGTTCGGGTGCGCGGCCTTGAAGCCGGCGATCAGCGGCACGAGCCGGTTCAGCGCGGCCGTCGTATGCGCGACGAGGCGCAGCAGGCCCTCGGGCTCGCGCGTGTGTGCCTGCGCTTGAACTTCCAGCGCGTCGAGCTCGTCGAGCACGGCCGCGCAACGCTCGTAGATTCGCTCGGCCGTCTCGGTCAGCGACACCTGGCGCGTGGTCCGGTGCAGCAGACGGCTGCCGAAACGCGCCTCCAGATCGGCCACCGCGCGCGAGACGACCGGCCGCGCGAGGCCGTGCATGTCGGCGGCGCGCGTGAAGCTGCGCATCTCCACCACCGACCGGAAGATCCGCAGCTTGTCGATGTAGTCCATGTCCGTCTCCTTGACGCGATGGTCGGCCGCCGGCCGTTGTTACCGCGGAGTGTACATTGACTTTATGCATATGCACATATAGATTCCGGAACATGAACGACATTCCGATTTCCGAGGCGTGCAACTGTCTCGCGCTGCGCCAGGCGGCGCGCTTCGTCACGCAACTGTACGAACGCCATCTGGCCCCGGTTGGCGTCACGCCCGCCCAGTTCTCGATCATGGTGAACCTCAAACGCCGGCCCGGCCTGCTGATGAGCGAACTCGCCGACGCACTTGTGATGGATCGCACGACCTTGCTGCGTGCGCTGAAGCCGTTGCAGCGCGATGGCTTCGTCGCGACGGCTGCATCCGAGCACGATGCGCGTGCGCATGCGCTCCATCTCACGAAGCTCGGCGAGCGCACGTTCGCGCAGGCGAAAGTTGCGTGGCAGGCCGCGCAGGACGAATTCGACACGCAGTTCGGCCGCGATCGCGCGAAGGCGCTGCGTGACGAGTTGTTCAGCCTGACTGCGGAGCGTTAGGGGGAATTGGATCGGAATGCGAGCCATTATGTGATTTGGTCGCCGAATTTCGCTGAAAGTGGTTTTGTTTGGGTCCGGATTCGTGAAAATCTGGACAGTTTTTATTTCCAGTTGTAGAGTCCTCTGACGGATTTCACGCAGCCGGCGCCGCCGGCACGCGTCACGAGGAGCAACCGGATGCTGCAGTTGAGTGACCGCGACGACGCGATGTTGCGCGGGGATTTCGGCGACGGCGTCGCCCGTGCGATGCGAATCGTCGCGCGCACCGCGCAAGTGATGTCCGCGCCTCACCTGATCGACATTACATCTGCGCATATCGATGGCTGCCTGTACCACGGCCAGACCAGCCTCGACTTCGTCGACTATTTCGTCGAAACGGGCGCGAAGGTCGCGGTGCCGACCACGTTGAACGTCGGGTCGCTCGACCTGATCCATCCCGAGCTGTACCACGGCGACCGCACGATCCAGCGCGATGCGCAGCGCCTGATGGACGCGCATTTGCGGCTCGGCTGCGAATCGAGCTTCACGTGCGCGCCGTATCAACTGAAGCATCGTCCCGCGCTGGGCGAGCAGATCGCGTGGGCCGAATCGAATGCGATCGTGTTCGCGAACTCGGTGCTCGGCGCGCGCACGAGCCGCTACGGCGATTTTCTGGACCTGGCCGCCGCGATCACTGGGCGCGCGCCGTATGCGGGGCTGCATGTCGACGCGAACCGCGCCGCGCGGATCGTGTTCAACGCGCCGGATTTCGCCGGCCTGCCGTCGCGCGACATCTATTTCGCCGCGCTCGGCTTGGCGGTCGGCAAGATCGCGGGCGCGGTCGTGCCGGCGATCGTCGGGCTGCCGGCGGACACCACCAAGGACGAACTCAAGGCGCTCGGCGCGGCCGCCGCGTCGAGCGGGGCCGTCGCGCTGTTCCATGCGGTCGGCGTGACGCCCGAGGCGCCGACGCTCGACGCCGCGTTGCACGGGCGCGCCGCGCAACGCGCAGTCGATATCACGATGGCCGATCTCGACGAGATTCGCCGCACGCTGAATCACGGCGCGGCCGGCGACGCGCTCGTCGCGGTCGCGCTCGGCACGCCGCATTTTTCGCTGGCCGAATTCCGCACGCTCGACACGTTGCTCGACGCCTTCGACGGCAAGCCGGCCTGCGATTTCTACGTGAACACGAGCCGTTTCATTTTGTGGGAACTGGAAGAAGCCGGCCTCGCGGAGAAATTCGCCGCGCGCGGCATCCAGATCGTCGTTGATACCTGCACGTACATCACGCCGGTGATGAAGCAGTTGTCGGGGCTGGTGATGACCAACTCGGGGAAGTGGGCGTCATATGCGCCCGCGAACATCGGCGTGACGGTCGCGTACGGCAGCATGCGCGAATGCGTGCGGTCCGCGTACGAAGGCAAGGTGCGATTCGATGACTGAAGCGACGGGCAAGTTCTTGGCGGGCGACACGCTCGTGCCGGGCAGCGCGTGTGCGCGTCCGTTCGTGCTCGACAAGCCGCTGAGCTTCTGGGGCGGCTACGACTCGGGCGCGGGCAGGATCGTCGATCGTGGGCATCCGCAAGCCGGCGCGAGCCTTGCCGGCAAGGTGATGGTGATGCCGCACGCGAAGGGCTCGAGTTCGAGCAGCAGCGTGCTCGCGGAAGCGGTGCGCAACGGCACGGGGCCGGTCGGGATCGTGCTGAAGGAGCGCGACCTGATCGTCTCGATCGGCGCGATCGTGGCCGCCGAGCTGTATGCGATCGCGGTGCCGGTGGTGTGCGTGACGGACGACGTGTACGACGCGATCGCCGCCGCGACGGGCGACGTGCGTATCGAGGCTGGGGAGGGGGACGGCGGGGCGCGGATTGATATCGGCTGCTGATACGTCGCGCGCTCGTCGCGGCATGCACCTCGGGCCACACGATCAAGCTGAACGCGACGCGCAGTACCGGTGAAATCGCGGGACGGTGTCTCGTGTCGCCAGTGGTTGCGTATCAGTCGCGCGCCGCACCCGCTTCCCGGTATGCGCTCGGCGTTTGCCCGGCCCAGCGCCGGAACGCGCGCGTGAAATTCGCCGGGTCGGTGAATTGCAGCCGCTCGGCGATCGTCTTCAGATCGAGGTCCGACGCGGCGAGCAACTGCTTCGCGTCGCGAAACCGCGCTTCGTCGAGCAATTGCCGATAGCTCGAACCTGCTTCCTCCAGCCGGCGCCGCAGTGTGCGCGTCGACACGAGCAGCGCCTCGGCGAGCATGTCGGGCCCCGGGTATTCGCCGGCGGCGCGCGCCAGCTCCGCGCGAACCCGCTCGACCAGATCGCCTTCCTCCTGCCGCACCTGCGCATATTCGCGCTCCACCTGCACGAGCGCCTGCCGGTGCGCGACTTCATCGGCGAGCGGCAGCGGCCAGTCGAGCACGTCGTGCGCGACCCACAGCGCATTGGCCGCGCAGCCGAATTCGACCGGCGGCAACGTATCGCGGTAGCGCGCGAAATACGCGGGCTCCGGCCACGCGAATTGCAGCCTGATCGGCGGCGACGGGCGACCGGCCCATTGCGCGATGTTCTGCGCGAGCCCCGTCAGCACGAATTCGAACATCACGTGATGCTGCAGCACGGGATTCGCCTGCACGCCGTGCAGTTCGAGCGTCGCGCCGCGTTCGTCTTCCGCATAGGTCAGCCGGTACTGGCGATTGCGCATGCGGAAGTAGCGCTGCGTGACCGACAGTGCTTCGCGGATGTCCCGCGCGGTCAGCGTCGCATAGCCGAGAAAGCCGTGCACGGTCGGCTTCAGCAGCAGCCCGAACGCGAGCCCGATGCCCGGATCGCCGCCGATCTCGATCGCGTTGAGCACGAGCCGCCCCCATTGCGACGGCGCGACGCGCGCATCCGGTTCGGCCAGCACCGCGTCGCGCAGGCCCGTGCCGGCACGCACGGCGGCCAGATCGATGCCGCGTGCGGCCAGCGCCTGCAGCAGCAGGCGCGTATAGGCGATCGGAATCGTCGGCCGGCGCAGCCCGAGGCGGTCCTTGCGAGACGGGGAGGTCATGTCGTTTTGGCCGGAAATGACAAGCATTATGGCTGTTTGCCCCCTCACGTTCAAGGCGCCGCCCGCCTACGATGGCAGGCATCGCTTACTGGCCGAATCATCATGACGACCCCCTTTCCCCACCTGCTCGCTCCGCTCGATCTCGGCTTCACGACGCTGAAGAACCGCGTGCTGATGGGCTCGATGCATACCGGCCTCGAGGACAGCCGCAAGACGCTGCCGCGCCTCGCCGAGTATTTCGCCGAGCGCGCGCGCGGCGGGGTCGGCCTGATCGTGACGGGCGGTTTCGCGCCGAACGTGGCCGGCTGGACCAAGCCGTTCGGCGGCACGCTGATGACGTCGGCCGCCGCGCGCCGGCATCGCGAGATCACGGATGCGGTGCATGCGGAGGACGGCAAGATCGCGCTGCAGATCCTGCATACGGGCCGCTACGGTTATCACCCGTTCGCGGTCGCGCCGTCGAAGATCAAGTCGCCGATCTCGCCGTTCGCGCCGCACGAACTGAGCGCGCGCGGCGTCGAGCGGCAGATCCGCGCGTTCGTGCGCTGCGCGACGCTGGCGCGCGAAGCCGGTTACGACGGCGTCGAGATCATGGGCTCCGAGGGCTACCTGATCAACCAGTTCATCTCGATGCATACGAACAAGCGCACCGACCAGTGGGGCGGGTCGTACGAGAACCGCATCCGCTTGCCGATCGAGATCATCGAGCGCACGCGCGAAGCGGTTGGCCGCGACTTCATCCTGATCTACCGGCTGTCGATGCTCGACCTGATTCCGGATGGCAGCGACTGGAACGAAACCGTGCAGCTCGCGAAGGCGGTCGAGCGCGCGGGTGCGACCATCATCAACACGGGGATCGGCTGGCACGAGGCGCGCGTGCCGACGATCGCGACGTCGGTGCCGCGCGGCGCGTTTGCGTGGGTGACGAAGAAGATGAAGGGCGAGGTCGGCATTCCGCTCGTGACGACCAACCGGATCAACCGGCCCGAAGTGGCCGAGCAGATTCTCGCGGACGGCTGCGCGGACATGGTGTCGATGGCGCGCCCGCTGCTCGCGGATCCCGAGTTCGTCGTCAAGGCGGCGCAGGGCCGGGCCGACGAAATCAACACGTGCATCGGCTGCAACCAGGCGTGCCTCGATCATGCGTTCAAGAACCGAATCGCGTCGTGCCTGCTGAATCCGCGTGCGTGCCACGAGACGGAGCTGAAATACACGCCTACGCCGCAGTCGAAGCGCATCGCGGTGGTGGGCGCGGGGCCGGCCGGGCTCGCGTGCTCGACGGTGCTCGCGCAGCGCGGCCATCAGGTCGACCTGTTCGACGCGGCGCCGGAGATCGGAGGCCAGTTCAACATGGCGAAGCGGATCCCGGGCAAGGAGGAGTTTCACGAAGCGTTGCGCTACTTCGGCCGGCAGGTCGAGTTGACCGGCGTGAAGCTGCACCTGAACCGCCGCGTCGACGCGAGCGACCTGATCGCGGGCGGCTACGACGAAATCGTGCTGGCGACCGGCGTCGCGCCGCGCGACCCGAAGATTCCGGGGCAGGACGGGCCGAACGTGCTCAGCTATATCGACGTGCTCGCGGGCGGGCAGCCGGTCGGCCGACGGGTCGCGGTGGTGGGCGCGGGCGGGATCGGCTTCGATGTCGCCGAATATCTGGTACAGGACGGCGAGTCGCCGGCGCTCGATCTGGACGCTTGGAAGGCCGAGTGGGGCGTGACCGACCCGGCCGCGACGCGCGGCGGCGTGACGCGTGCGCGGGTGTCGGCGCCCGCGCGGGAGGTGACGCTGCTGCAGCGCAAGGCCGCACCGCTCGGCAAGGGCCTCGGCAAGACGACCGGCTGGATTCACCGTGCGACGCTGAAGATGAAGCAGGTGAAGATGATCAGCGGCGTGAATTACGAACTGATCGATGCACGCGGATTGCACGTGTCGTATGGCGAGCAGCGCACCGATCACGAATTGATCGAAGCCGACACGGTCGTGCTCTGCACGGGGCAGGAGCCGCAGCGCACGTTGCTCGCCCCGCTGCAGGCGGCCGGGCGCTCGGTGCACCTGATCGGCGGCGCGGAACTGGCCGCCGAACTCGATGCGAAGCGTGCGATCGATCAGGGGGCGCGGCTGGCGGCGCGGCTGTAACGGGCGTTGCTGCGCCGTTCGCCCGGTGGCAGTCACCGGCGGTGATCCGCGGCGGGCGGGGCTTGTCGCGCGCTGCGCCGATGCGTCGAACCGCGGAAGCCGAACCGCGATGAGCGGCCGCGTCGATCGCGCTGCCACCCGACGTGCGGCAGAACGCAGCCGCGCAAGGCCCGCGCGGCTCAGGCCGCTTCGGCCCGTTCTTCCTCTTCCGCTTCGAGCATCGCCTTGACGATCAGATAGACGGCCGGCAGGTCGTCGTCGTCGCGGCGCCAGTCGACCGGCTCCTCGACGTCCGCGGCGACCAGCCGACTGTCGCGCAGTCGGATGAATGCATCGACGACGGCCGGCTCGTTGCGGCTCAGGAAACCGGCATTCGAGAATGCCAGCTCCTCGACGTTCAGCAGCGCCTGCCAGCTCATCGTGCGGACGGCGGCCGGGTGGGTGCGGCGCCGCAGGCCGAGCGCCCGCTGGGCAGGGCCGCTGACGACACGCTGCAGATCGACGACCGCCCGCTGCGCGGCGCGCTCGAAATGGACGGGATTGAAGCCGGGTTGCTCGGGATCGAATGCGGATGACTGGAACATGGTCGCCTCACTAAAGACCGTCTCGGGATGATGGAATTCGGGTCAAATGACGCAGAAACACTGTGAATATATACAGTGATCGACCGACTTTCAAGCCCCCGGTGACAGCAGATGTCAGCCGCGCCATGACCGGCGTGTCAGACCGCCGCCGCGATCGTCTCCCGCAGCCATCGATGCGCCGGATCGCGATGCATGCGCTCGTGCCACAGCATCGACATTTCATAGCCGGGCACCTCGACCGGGGCGTCCACCACGCGCAGCGCGGGCACGTCGCGCACCAGCCGTTCGGGCACCATCGCGACGAGATCGGTACTCGCGACGGCCGACATCACGAACAGAAAGTGCGGCACCGACAGCACGACGCGCCGGGCGGCGCCGACCTTCGCGAGCGCTTCGTCCGTCACGCCGAAGAAGCCGCCGCCGTCGGGCGACACGATCACGTGTTCGAGCGAGCCGAACTGCGCGAGCGTGGGGCGCCGCCTCAGCTTCGGATGGCCGGCACGGCCGATCAGGACGTAACGCTCGACGAACAGCGGCAGGCGCCGCATGCCGGGCGGCGAGCCTTCGGTCGTGTGAAAAGCCAGGTCGATGCCGTTTCGTTCGGCATCCTGCTCGATGCGCGGCGGCACGAGCTCGACGACGGCGAGCCGCGTGGCGGGCGCGGTCGAGCGCAGCGTGTGCAGCGCGGGCAGCACGATCGTCGATTCGCCGTAGTCGGTCGCGGCCACGCGCCACGTGTTCGTCGCGGTTGCAGGGTCGAACGGCGTGGCCGGAACCACGGCCCGCTCGACGGCCTCGAGCGCCTCCCGCAACGGCTCGCGCAGCGCTTCCGCGCGCGCGGTCGGCCGCATCCCGCGGGGCCCCGGCAGCAGCAGCGGATCGCCGAACACGTCGCGCAGTTTTTGCAGCTGGACGCTGACCGACGGTTGCGACATGTTCAGTTTCTCGGCCGCCCGCGTGACGTTGTGCTCGGCGAGCAGCACGTCGAGCGTGACGAGCAGGTTCAGATCGAGCCTTCTGAGATTATTCATCGCTATACCTGGGATATCAGGAATTCATTTCAAATATACCGTTGAAGGCGGCATCCTGCAGTCATTCAATCCACGGAGTGACGAACATGAATGTGCTGATCGTGTATGCCCATCCCGAGCCGCGCTCGCTGAACGGCGCGCTGCGCGACTTCGCCATCGCGCACCTCGAAGCGGCCGGCCACACGGTGCAAGTGACCGACCTGTATGCGATGAACTGGAAGGCGACGCTCGATGCGCACGACATGACCGGCCGTGCACCCGACGATCGCTTCGATCCGGCGCTCGATTCGAAGCGCGCGTTCGAGACGGGCACACAGCGCGACGACATCGCGCGCGAACAGGGCAAGCTGAAGTGGGCGGACGCGGTGATTCTGCAGTTTCCGCTGTGGTGGTTCTCGATGCCGGCGATCATGAAGGGCTGGTTCGAGCGCGTGTACGCGTACGGGTTTGCTTATGGTGTCGGCGAGCATTCCGACACGCATTGGGGCGATCGCTACGGCGAAGGGTCGCTCGCCGGCAAGCGGGCGATGGTGATCGTCACGACGGGCGGGTGGGAACCGCACTACAGCCCGCGCGGTATCAACGGGCCGATCGACGACCTGCTGTTCCCGATCCAGCACGGCATGCTGTATTACCCGGGGTTCGACGTGCTGCCGCCGTTCGTGATCTATCGGACGGGCAAGATGAACGCGGCGCGCTTCGACGAAACGCGCGCGGCGCTCGGCCGGCGTCTCGACGATCTGTGGACCACGCAGCCGATTCCGTTTCGCCGGCAGAACGCGGGCGATTACGAGATTCCGGCACTGACGCTGAAGGACGGGATCGCGCCGGGGAAGGTTGGATTTAGTGCGCATCTGGCGCACGAGGGTTGATCGTGCGCGATCACGATGGGTCGATGCGCCGGACGACGTGCAGGCGGCCCGGCGGCTCGAAGTAGGTGCCGAAGCGTACGAGCCCGGCGTTCTTCAGATGGCAGGTCATCTCGAAGCTGACGAGAATGCCGGGATCGCGGTTGTCGACGATCGCGACGTCGATCGCGCGAATGCGCGGTTCGTATTTCAACAGCGTCGCCTCCATCTGCTGCTTGAGTAGATGCGCGGACGCGGGCAATGCCTTGTAGATGTTCGTCAGGTCGGGCAGCCCGTAGTCGGGTAGATGCTTGAGCGCGCCGGCTCGCGTATTGAGAATACGGCGGACGTTCTGCTGGACGCTCAGGCATTCAAGCGTGCGATCGTCGTAGGCGCCGATCGGTTCGCCGCCGATCTGGCCGAGCAGCATGTCGTACAGCGACGGGCCGGCGGTCATTGTCGGCTCCATCGTTCGGTGCCGTCGTCGGCGGCCGTCGGCGCATCGACGAAATCGATCGTCAACGTGCCTTCGGCAGTCGCGGACAACGAGATCTGCCGTGGCGCGATGCCCGATGCCATCCGCGCAAGCAATTCGCGGGACACGACGGGCAGCACGCGCTGGTTCAGGAATGCATCGACGCTGCGTGCGCCCGATTCCCGCGATACGCAGTGCCGCGCGATCGAGTCGATCAGATCGTCCGCACACGTCAGTGTCACGCCGTGTTGCCGGAGCAGGCGCGCTGCGATCGTGTCTAGTTTGATGCGCACGATCGACGCGAGCGCCGCGGCATCGAGCGGCCGATAGACGAGCGTCTGGAACCGCGCGAGCAGTGCCGGCTGGAAATGCGCGACCAGTCGAGCGTGAATGACTTCCCGCAATACCGCCTGCGTGATCGATGCGTCCTCAGCCGTCGCATCGTCGATTTGCGCACTGCCGAGATTGGACGTCATCACGATCACGCAGTGGCGGAAATCGATCTCGCGCCCTTCGCCGTCGCGCATCGTGCCCCGGTCGAATACCTGATAGAAGATGTCGAGCACATCGCGATGCGCCTTTTCGACCTCGTCCAGCAGCACCACGCTGTACGGCCGCTGACGCACGGCTTCGGTCAGCACGCCGCCGCGCCCGTAGCCGACGTAGCCGGGCGGCGAGCCCTTGAGTTGCGACACGGTATGCGCTTCCTGGTACTCCGACAGGTTGATGGTCGTCAGCGCGGCGTCGCCGCCGAACAACAGGTCGGCCAGCGCTCGCGCGGTTTCGGTCTTGCCGACGCCGGACGGCCCGGCCAGCAGGAACACGCCGAGCGGTGCGTGTTCGCTCTTCAGGCCGGCCTTGGCGGTGCGCAGACTCTCGGCCAATGCCGCGATCGCATCGTCTTGTGCGACCACGCGCGTCGCCAGCGTCGCTTCGAGGGCGAGCAGGTTGCGCAGTTCGTCCTCGACGAGGTTGCCGACCGGTACGCCGGTCCATTCGGCGACGACGCGCGCGATGGACGGCGCGTCGACGTCGGCGGCAATCATCGGCGACTTGCGTTGAACGGCCGACAACGCATCGAGCGCATCCGACACGGCTGCCGGATCGACCGCTTGATTCGTTGCGTCGCGAAGGGCATGCACGATGCCGACGAGTTCGCGTTCCCGCGTGTACTGATCCAGCAGCCTGTCGGCGGCGCCGCGCGCGGTGTCGTGTTCCGTGTCGATCGACGCACGCCGTTCGGCGACAGCGGCGATCCCGGCGTGGCGGTCCGCGTCCAGCGCGGCGCGCTCCAGTTCGAGCGCCGCCAGCGTCGCACGCGCCTGCTGCAGTTCCGCGGGCGGCACGTCGAGCGACATGCGCACGCGTGCGGCGGCCGTGTCGATCAGGTCGACGGCCTTGTCCGGCAACTGTCGCGCGGGAATATAGCGGCGCGACAACCGCACGGCCGCGACGATCGCTTCGTCGCGGATATGCACGCCGTGATGCTTCGCAAAGCGGCTCGCGAGCCCGCGCAACATCAGGCAGGCGGTGTCGTCGTCCGGTTCGTCGACCTTGATGACCTGGAAGCGCCGTTCGAGTGCGGCGTCGCGCTCGAAATACTGCTTGTACTCGGCCCACGTGGTGGCCGCGATCGTGCGCAATTCCCCGCGCGCGAGTGCCGGCTTGAGCAGGTTGGCCGCATCGGCGCCGCCCGCCGCGTTGCCCGCGCCGATCAACGTATGGGCTTCGTCGATGAACAGCAGGATCGGTGTTTCGGACGCGCGCACTTCGTCGATCACGTTCTTCAGCCGTTGCTCGAATTCGCCCTTGACGCCCGCGCCGGCCTGCAACAAGCCGAGATCGAGTGTCAGGATGCGCGTGTCGCGGATCGTTTCCGGCACGCTGCCTTCCACCACACGCAGCGCGAGCCCTTCGACGACCGCGGTCTTGCCGACGCCTGGTTCGCCGACCAGGATCGGATTGTTCTTGCGGCGGCGCGCGAGTACGTCGATCATCTGCCGGATCTCGCGGTCGCGGCCGAATACCGGGTCGATCTCGCCTCCGCGTGCCTTTTCGGTCAGATCGAGCGCGAAACGGGCGAGCGCATCGCCGTCGATCGCGCGCGCCGGCACGTGCGGCGCATGCGGGGCCGCGTTGCCGGTGGGGGTCGATGCCGCCGTCCCGGCGCCGCGCTGACTGCCGGCCGGGTTGGTCTCCCGCATCGATACCGTTTCGTCGCGCGCGTTTTCACACGAGCGCCGCCCGAGCCGGGGCAGCACACGCCTGATCTGCGTACTCGAAACCGACAGCAGCGGCCATGCCCGCTGGGTGCGCAGCACATGCGGTGCGTCGACGATCGCCTGTAGCAGATGCCCGGAGCGAATGGCGCCGTCGCGGTCGTCGGATACCGCCTGCGCCCATGCGTCCTCGATCACCGTGGCGAGCTGCCGTGACAACGCCGGCACGCCGCGCAGCGTACGCGGCATGCGGTCGATCACGTCGATCATCGCATCCCAGACGGCATCGATGTCGAGATCGTAGTGACGCAGGATCGCCGGAATATCGCCGTCGTCCGCCTCGATCAGCTTCAGCACCCAGTGCTCGACCGCGATTTCGTCGGCGAGCCGGGTCTGACAAAGGCTTGCAGCGGCTTCGAGCGCACGCGTGCAATGAGGATTGAGACGGCGAATGAGATGGGAAGCGTCCCGGAGCGGCGGCGTCATGTCGGTAGCGGATCAGGAGAGGGAGAGGGCGCGCATCCGTCGATGCGCATGCGAACCGGCGGAATCCGGTGCGCGCACGCACCGGATTCCCCCGGCCGGTCAACACGTCAGGAACGTTCGTTCCACGTGTCCTTGTGGATGATGTTGCCGTCCTTGTACGACCACGTGATCGTCTCGTAGCGCAGTTCCACGTCTTCGAGATGGTTGTGCTTCTCGTAGTCGGGGTTCTTGATGTCGAGCATCTTCGGCTTCACCGCGACGATCTTCACGTTGTCGAGCTTCGTATTGAAGTATTCCTTCTCCTTGCCCGCGTCGTCGATCCGATACCATTTGATCTCGACCGACTTCAGCGTCTGGCCGCTCGTCACGGCCTTGTACAGGTACGGCGTCGACGCGTCCGTTTCCTTCGTCAGCATGATCGGCTTGTGCACGCGCGTGCCGGTGAGCTTGCCCGTATTGCCGTCGGTCGGGATGTGCACGCCGTGGTCGAACGCGACCAGTTCGACGCTGCCCTCGCGATCCTGGACGGTTACCGAGCCCTTGATGTCCGCGCCACCGTCGTCCTTGAGCCACATGTAGGCCGGAATTGCCATTTGTTCACTCCTTCTTTTCGTACTGCGAATCGCCGGAACGGCGTTCCGGCGCTGACAAGCCCGAGGCGTCGCCCCGGGACCCAAAAATGTTGCGTATTACCGCGCGGCGCTCGTCGGGACGGCCGGCGGCGTATCGGGAACGAGCGTGATTTCGACCCGACGATTCCTCGCTCGCCCCTGCGGTGTCGCGTTGTCCGCGACCGGCCGTGTATCGCCGTAGCCCTGGATCGCGAACTGCGTCGGCGGGATGCCCGATGCATCGACGAGCCAGTCGCGCACGGCCGACGCACGATCGATCGACAGCTTGAGGTTCCGATCGGGCCGACCCCGATCGTCCGTGTAACCGGCGACGAGCACGCGCTTGCCCGGATGAGCCTTGATGAGGTCGAGCGCATCGACCATCGCGCGCGTGGTGCCGGCCTTGAGCCGCGCGTTGCCGCTGTCGAACAACGACATGCTGTCCAGCGTGACGACGGCGGGCGGCGGCGGGGGCGGTTCGTAAGAGGCGATCGCGTCGTCGAGAAGCGGCAGTAGCTGCGCACCGCGATAGGTGCCGAACGACAGCCGCAGCGGAACGCCGACGCGGGCGTATCGGTCGAGTTGATCGCGGTCCGCTGCAAGAGACAGCAGCGCGTCGCGCTTCGCGGCGTCCTGCGTGACGGGGATGTGGTTGTAGCGCTCCAGATGCGCGCCGACGCGGGCCATCAGCGCTTCATTGTTCCGGGCGGCTGCGCAAATGGCGACGACCGCCGCGCACGCGACGATCGCAATCGCATGCGCGACTGCGGCGACGCGCGGCGATCGCCACGCGCGGCGCGGCATCGTATCGATCAGCGGTTGCGGAAAGGGCCACGGGAGCGGCGACGCCGGCAATGCGGCCGGCGTGATACCCGTCAGCGCGCGCACTTCGCGTTCCCATGGTTTGCCTGGGCCGGACGCCGGGCCGTGATCGATCCAGCCGGCGCCGAGCAGCGGCCACGGCGACGCGGGCTGACGTCGGTCCGTCAGCGTGTCGAACACGAGACGGCGGGTCCATCCGACGATCGATGCGATTCCGGCGGCGCGGGCCGAGAGGGCCGGATTTGCGTCGCCATGGAGTGCGTCCGACTCGGCCGCCGCGATTGCGGTGTCGAAGCCGTGCAGATTCGCGATGGCCGAGCCGGTCGACATGCCGTACCACTGCGCCGCCGATGCGCCGGCGGCAGCCTTCGTCGCCACGCTCGCATCCGACAGTCGCTGATAGACGGCGACGTAGCCCGGCAGCGACGTGCCCAGCATGCGACACGCATCGGCGACGGCCTGCCGGATCACGCGCAGGTTCTGCGACAACGTATCGTCGCTCGCATGGAGGCCGGGCGCGACCGAGAGCACGACGCAATCGGGTGCATGGCCGTCTCGCCACTGACGGACGGCGACGGCAAGCCGGGCGAGATCCTGCGGGCGATCGGCGCGCAGCCAGATTGCGCCGTCGCCCACGTGAACGAAACGTGCGCGCGCCGTATCGCGATCGAACAAGGCGGACAGGCCGTCGCCGGTGACGAGCGCGAGCGGCATTTTCGTGCGCAGTGCGACGGGCAGGTCGGCGGTCGCCGCGCCGAGTTGCGCAAGCACGTGCACGTTCCGTTCGCGGGCACGTGTCAGCCGGCGCGAATGCAGCCAGACGACGAGCGCGGAGAACGCAACGACGCTCGCCGTCAATCCCCACATGACGCCGCGATCGACGGCCAAAACCCATCCGATGATAGCCAGCGCGAGCGTCGCGGATAGCGTGACGATCGTGCGCAGCGGATAGCCGAGACCCGACAGCGCCGCGTTTGCGGCATCGGATTCGACGTGGGTCGCCGCCCGTGGGAGAGGGGTATCCGACGTCACGGCCGCTTCACTGTCTGGACGAGTTGCGCCAGTTCCGCGTCGAGAATGCGATCCCACGCGAACCATGCGAGTATCGCGATCACGCAGGCCGTTCCGGCGATCGCCCATGGCGACAGATGCCTGAGCCGGTCGATCAGTCGCGTGTTCGAACGATCGGTGACGAACCCCGGCCGCACAGCCGGCCGCAATTGATCGATTTGCGCGACCAGCGCGGCCAGCAATGCCAGGCGTGTTGCCTCGCCCTCGTGGGCGTCCGCCGACGAGCCCGCGCGAGCGGCGTAGCGGCCGCGGAATCCCAGACCGAAAATGGCCGCATAGCATTCGAGCAGATCGACGTTCGGCGCGGGTTCGCGCATCCGGTACTCGAGCCGCTCGTAAATGCGCGTGCCTGCGTCGTGCGTGCCGAACCGGTCGACCTGCAGCGGCCTGGACTCCCAGTTCGCCTTGTCGGCGGCGGGCAGATGCCGCAGCGCGGTTTCATCGATCAGCGCGCATTGCGCGACGAGCAAATCGTCCCGTATGTCGGCGGCGACCCCCTGTGCATCGAGTGCCGTCGCCAACTGCGCGACGAGCCGGGCGCACTGCTGACGCAGCCCTTCCGGGTTGTCGACCTCGCCGCCGCTCGACAGCTGCGCGACGAGCAGTGCCGTATCGCGCAGCAGCGCACGCATCGAAGGCCCGGCCGCGTGGCTGGACGATGGCTCCCGCGCCAGCAACGCGGAATCGTGACGTGTGGAGACGATGGCGTTCATCAGCGCAGCACCGCGTAGAGTTCGATCGATGCGTCGGGAACCGACGCCGGCAGATAGATCTGGCAAGCGCGCGCGGCCAGCATTCGCGCATGGGCGGCGTCGTGCGCATCCAGCGCGAAATAATGGTTGTCCAGCCGCACCGGAATGGCGCCCGGCACGCGCTGCACGGCCTTGAGCGGAATCCCCGCCACCGCGGAATTGACGATGTGCTCGACGTCGTCCGGCGCACCGATCTTGCACAGGCGCGGGAACTGTTCGACGAGCTCGAACGCCGGTAGCGCCGCATTGACGGACAGGTACCAGTCCGCCGCGCCCTCGACGATCCGCTCGTCAAGGAACCGGCCGGCCCAGGTGGTCGGCGTTGTGTGCGATAGCCCGATCGACACGACCCGCGACGGGATGATCGCGTCGAGCAGATCGCGGATCAACGCCTCGAGCGTCGCGAACACCTCGTGTGCGCCGGCATGATCGTAAGGCGGGATGTCGGTCAGCGACACGTGTGTCGAGAAAGTGCTCAACGAGCCTGCCAATTGCGCGAGCACTTGGTACAGGCGATCCGTGGGCTGCGCGGGATGCGACGCGAGGAAGCGCAGTTGCGGCCACGCCTGATGAATGCAGTGCAGGAGCCAGAAGAGCTGGACGTCGGCGACGCCGTATTCGGCAACCTGTTCGATCCGTTCGCTGCGGCGCGCGCCGAGGAGCGCGCTCTTGGCGGCGAGGATATCCGCGAGCCGCCGGATGCGTTCGATATGCAGCGGATGACCCGACAGCGACAGACAGGGCGGTACATATTCGCGATCGATCTGGAACTGGCCGCTCGTCGTGCGCGTCAGGCGAGCGATTGCGCATGCAGTGTCGTCTGCGTGCGATTCGTGGCCGAACAGCAAGCGGACGGCGTGGCGCTCGGCTGCGATTTCGGCTTCGCCCGCGCCGTTCAGGTCCACCACCTTCACGAACTCCCGATACGCGCGACGCGGACGGGCCAACGCCGTCTCGTCGAAACGGCAGTTGCCGCCGTTCGCATCGGGCAGCGCGAGTGCGGCGAGCACGTCGACGGTCTGGGTATCGGCGGGAATTTCGCGGCCGAGGTCACGCGCGGGCGGCAGTGCGTCGGCGATGGTCGTGTCGATCGGCGTGCCGTCCGGAAAGCGTAGCCGAAGCCGCGTGAGCTTCAGACGGCCGGACGCCAGTGCTTCTTCGTCGACATCGACGTTCAGCGTTCCCCACGGCGACGCGGCGACCGCCGACGCCAGTTGTTGCAGCGCGAACCCGTTCCAGCGGTCCTGCTGCTGGAAATGCTGCTGCGTGAGAATCAGCCCTTCATGCCAGAGCGGCTTTTCGATCCGCATGGTGTAGTCAATATCGATCAGAAGTTATGAGGCGCCGATTCTAACCATCATTTGCCGATTTCGTCACTCCGTCATCGGGTAATTTGTTGACGAATGTGTCATTTATATCGAGATAAGAGTGGGGTTGATTTTGAGATTGTGGTGTGAATTGTTTTTGTGATCTACGGGAATTTGTGTGCGCTGATTTATCGAGATTTTTGCGAGTGTCGTTTGCTTAATTTCGTTATAAATATCAATGAGTTGTGGTGAGCATTCAGTTATTTGAGATTGATTTTGGTGTAGTTCATGTCTGCCTCGGGCGAGGGGGTGATATAGGACGAGTATTAATTGATCCGTTTCTCGTTAGGTCGGATGTGATTTTTGATTTCTGTCTGTTTACTTTTCATGAAATTGCATGATATTTTCTGCCGTCTGAATCGGCACGTCATGCCGCGAATATCCGATTCGGTCGTGCGTCAATACGGGTTGCGATTTTCTACAAAAGTGACGTGAACGACGGTGCACTCGTGGTCCGGGGTGCATATCGCGGAATCTTCAAGCTTTCTGAGATAAGGAGAACGAATTGGATAGCTTTCAGCGAGAGATCCCGAAGAGCCGGGTGTCGATCACTCTCGACTTGCATACGGGCGGCGCGCAGAAGAAGGTCGAGCTGCCCCTGAAGCTGTTGGTGGCGGGCGACTTCAGCGCCGGCCGCGAGCAGGCGCCGCTTGCCGAGCGCAAGAAGGTGAACATCGACAAGAACAATTTCGATGCCGTGCTGGCCGACTACGCGCCGGATCTCAAGATTGCCGCGAACAACACGCTGGCCGGCGACGGTTCCGAGTTGCCCGTCAACCTGTCGTTCCGGTCGATCAAGGATTTCGAACCCGAGCAGGTGGCGCGCCAGATTCCCGAGCTTCAGGCGCTCCTCGCGATGCGCAACCTGCTGCGCGACCTGAAATCGAATTTGCTCGACAACGGGACGTTCCGTCGCGAGTTCGAGAAGGTGCTGAAGGACGACCGCCTGTCCGCGAAGCTGCGCGGCGAGCTCGCGCAGATCGCGACCGCCGCGACGCAGCCTGAAGGGCATGCGTGAGCGACGCCGGGCAAAACGCGCGTTCAGCGCATTCCGCAACTTCGTAGCCATTCGATCGCAGACAGGATCCGAGATGAAACCCACTGAAACGCAGCAGGCCGGCGCGACCGAGACCGTCGTGCTGGACGCCCCGCATGGGGATATCGACAGCGTCTATGCGTCGCTGTGCAGCAAGATCAACCTGAAGCCCATTAGCGAGGCGCGCCCGCTCGAGGCGTTCCGCGACAACGACATGCTGTCCGAGGCGTCGGCCGACGAGCGCATCGCGCGCGGGATGGGCGCGTTCCTCGAACTCGTCGCGAACGCGCGCCAGCCGGTGGACCGGCTCGACAAATCGCTGCTCGACTTCCACATTGGCCAGATCGACCGGCAAATCAGCCGCCAGCTCGACGCCGTGATGCACACGCCGGAATTCCAGGCGCTCGAAGCACGCTGGCGGGGCCTGAAGATGCTCGTGAGCCGCACCGATTTCCGCAAGAACGCGCGCATCGAGGTGCTCGACGTATCGAAGGACGCGCTGCAGCGCGACTTCGAGGACACGCCGGAACTGATCCAGAGCGGCCTGTATCGCCTCACCTACATCGAGGAATACGACACGCCGGGCGGCCAGCCGATCAGCGCGATGATCAGCGACTTCGAGTTCGCGAATTCGCCGATGGACGTTGCGCTGCTGCGCAATATTTCGAAGGTCGCGGCTGCCGCGCACATGCCGTTCATCGGCTCGGTCGGGCCGGCGTTCTTCGGCAAGCGGTCGATGGAGGAAGTGGCGGCGATCCAGGACATCGGCAACTACTTCGATCGCGCCGAATACATCAAGTGGAAGAGCTTCCGCGATACCGACGATGCGCGTTACGTCGGCCTGACGATGCCGCGCGTGCTCGGCCGCTTGCCGTACGGCAAGGACACGGCGCCGGTGCGGGCGTTCAACTATGAGGAGGCCGTCAAGGGCCCCGATCACGACAAGTACCTGTGGATGAACGCGTCGTTCGCGTTCGCGGCGAACATGGTGCGCAGCTTCGTGAGCAATGGATGGTGCGTGCAGATTCGCGGGCCGCAGGCGGGCGGCAAGGTCGAGGATCTGCCGGTTCACCTGTACGACCTCGGCACCGGCTACCAGCCGAAGATCCCGACCGAAGTGCTGATCCCGGAGACGCGCGAATTCGAATTCGCGAATCTCGGCTTCATCCCGCTGTCGTTCTACAAGAACCACGACTTCGCGTGCTTCTTCTCCGCGAACTCGGCGCAGAAGCCGGCGCTGTACGAAACCAAGGAAGCGACCGCGAACAGCCGCATCAACGCACGGCTGCCGTACATCTTCCTGTTGTCTCGCATCGCGCACTACCTGAAGCTGATCCAGCGCGAAAACATCGGCACGACCAAGGATCGCCGGCTGCTTGAACTCGAACTGAACAACTGGATCAAGGGGCTCGTCACCGAGATGAAGGATCCGGGCGACGAGTTGCAGGCGTCGCATCCGCTGCGCGAGGCGAAGGTCACGGTCGAGGATATCGAGGACAACCCGGGCTTCTTCCGGATCAAGCTGTTCATCGTCCCGCACTTCCAGGTCGAAGGCATGGACATCGGGCTGTCGCTCGTGTCGCAGATGCCGAAGGCCAAGAACTGATCCGACGTGTGATGGCGAACCGCCGGGGTGACGATGATTGCCCCGGCGGCACCGCCTGTTTGCGCAACCGAGAGAGTCGATGTCGATGATTTTGCCTACGCAGGCTTATGAATTGAAGCTGGCGCCGCATCCGGCGCCGTTCTCGATCCTGAAGTTCACGGGGCTGGACCGCGTGAGCCAGCTTTATCGGTACGAGATCGAATTCACAAGCCCCGTGGCCGGGATTCCGATGGACCAGGTGCTGGGCCGGCCGGCGAAGTTCGTTGCGGATCCGATCGACCCGGACATGGATTACTTGCGAAAGATGTTCGGGGAGAACGCGGCTCGGTTCAGTACGAAGCCGGCGGCGTATACGGTTCATGGTGTGATCACGCAATTCGACGAGCTTGAGACTTCGGCGGACGAAACGCGTTACCGCGTCGTGCTGGAACCGACGCTCGCGGATCTCGATCGCGGCGTGACCAGCCGCTTGTTTCAGAAGCAGTCGGTCGAGGAGATCGTGACCGACACGCTTCGGCACTACGGTTATCGCGCGGGGGTGGATTTTCAGTTCCAGTTGCGCGGGCAGTACAAGCGCCGTGAATACGTGACGCAGTATCACGAGACTACGTTCGCGTTCATCCGGCGCATGTGTGCGGAAGAGGGGATCTGGTTTCGCTGGGAGCAGAAGAAGGATCGCGCGGTGGTGGTGTTCGGCGACGATCTCGATGCGTATGCGCGCAAGCAGCGCACGGTGCCGTATCGGCGTGATTCGGGGCTGGAGAGTGTCGGTGCGGATGCGATCAAGACGCTCGGGCGCGAGATGAAGCGCGTGCCGGAGGCCGTGCGACTGCATGACTACAACCATCGACAGGCCGGGGTGTCGCTGCTGGTTGAGGAAAACACGGCACGCGACGACAAGACGACGAACGCCGTCGATTATCGCTGGGGCGAGCATTACGAGACGCCCGAAGAGGGCAAGCGGGTGGCGCGGTTGCGGCACGAGGCCTATCTGGCCGGGCAGATCACCTTCAAGGGAACGGGTAATCCGTTCTGGCTCGAAGCCGGCGAGGTGATGCGCGTCGAGCCGAAGCCGGCCGATGCGAAGCATGGTGTGTTCGTGACGTCGGTCGAGTCGCACGGCGGGCGTAACGAATCGTACTGGGTGGCGTTCGAGGGGATTCCGTCGGATCGCGTGTGGCGCACGTCGATGGCCTCGATTTCGCGGCCGGTGGTCGACGGGATTCTGCCAGCGCGGATTACGTCGCCAGGCAACTACAAGTATGCGTACCTGACCGAGCAGGGCTGGTACGTGATCAAGCTGCCGTTCGATCTCGATGAATGGAGCCCGGGTGGGACGAGCCGGCCGGTGCGGTTGGCGAAGCCGTATAGCGGCGGCGATTATGGGCATCACTTTCCGTTGATCGACGGGGCGGAAGTGGCGATCGTCCATACGGACGGCGATCCGAACCGGCCGGTGATCATCGGGGCGATGCATGACAGCGCGCATCCGGATCTGGTCAACAACCTGAACCATACGCGGAACCTGATTCGGACGGCTGCGCGGAATGAGTTGCGGATGGAGGATAGGGAGGGCAACGAGCATGTCCATCTAATCACGCCGTTCCGGGCAAGCCAGCTGAATCTCGGCTTCATGGTCGACATCGATCGCAACGCGCGCGGAACGGGGGCTGAACTCGCTACCGATGGTCATGCGTCGATCCGGGCGGCAGACGGCGTGCTCGTATCGGCCGAAGCGCAACCTGGGGCGGCCGGCGAGCAGCTCGCGATGCAAAACGCGGATGCGACGTTCGCACAGGCTGAAGAAATTCTGCGCTCTCTCAATGATGCCGCGAACGCCGCAAAGGCACTACAGGCTGAGGCCAATCAGCAACGCGTACTGATCGAGCAGAAGTTGAGCCGCCTCCAGAAGCCCGTCATTGTCGCAAGCGCGCCGGAGGGTGTCGGCATCGCGAGCGGGCAGCACGTTCAGGTTGCTGCACGCAAGCAGATGTTCATTACGGCCGGCGAAGGATTGGACATCGGCGTCATGAAGCGTATCACCGCGGCGGCCGGTGAAGCGATTTCGTTCTTCGCGGCGAGGCTGGGAATTCGACTCTTCGCGGCAAAGGGCAAGGTGCAGATTCAGGCGCAAGGCGACGGCATGGAATTGATGGCGATGCAGGACGTGCACGTGTGTTCTTCGGATGGCGGAATCACGATAACCGGTCGTAAAGGCGTCACGATCGGTGATGGCTCGGGTGCCTATATCAAGCTGTCAGGCGGAAAGATCGTGCTCGGGAGTCCTGCGGGGGAAATCGAGCTGAAAGGCGACCTGACCGTCAATGACGCCGACGGCGGGAGTTTCAAGTTTCCGATGTGGTCCTCGGCGCCGCCAAAGGACGTGAAGAACACACTGAATTTCGGTTTTTCGGAGTAAGCCCGACCATGGCGACCAAACGCACATCGAAAAATGCGCCGAAGCGAGCGACGCCGCCCAAGTCAACGCCGACGCCTGCTAAGCCTGCTCTGAAGAAACTGTCATTCGCATTTCCGTTCTTGCGTAAAGGCAATGGCGTGTCCGATGCGTCAACCCGATTCACCGATGAGCACGATATCTATCGGCTGCTGGCCGAGCGTGAACCGTCCGGCACCTATCTTTCGAGCAGCAACGGCATGTGGCACGGCGGCATCCATATCGCGGAGGCCGGTGCGGGCCAGTCGCTGGACCTCGACGGGGGATTGCGCTGTATCGCCGACGGTATGCTGATTGCGTTTCGCGCCAACAAGACCTATCCGGTCAGCGAAATGGCGGCTGCCGATAGTGGCGCGCCGTATGAAGCGCCGTATAGCACGGGCTTCGCGCTGGTGCGGCATACGATGGAGTTCCCGCGGGATACCAAGCTGACGTTCTACAGCTTGTATATGCACCTGATGTCCTGGGAGGACTACGCAAATTTCCCGAAACGGGAGAAGCCGTCGTATTGGCCGCGGCAATGGCGGGTGACGCAGTATGCGCAGGATAAACCGGTGTCGGGAAAAAACGGACAGGCTGTCGATCCGGCGCAGCAGGGGTTGCGAGTCCGCAAGGTTTCGAACGGCGCCCCTATTGGCATCGTGCCTCAGGGGACCAGCGTCGGCATCGGGAAAATTGAGACGAAGCACGGGAAGGTGTGGGGGCAACTGACGGATCTACACGGGGCATCGCTGTATCCGCAACACGCGGGCGGTTATGTCGAGCCGTCGAGTGCGATCGGTGGGTGGGTTTTCCTCGGCCAGGAAAATGGCGGGCCGGTTGCCGAGGAGGCTGTTGAGGACGCGATGTTCGATCGGGTTGTCGTGGTAACGGATCAAGCCAAGCCTGGCGACACACCCGGCATTCCAATCAAGGCGGGGGATCTGATCGGACACCTGGGGCGATACGACTCGTTGAATCAACGTAGCTCGGGCGTTCGAATGGCGCACGTCGAGGTTTTCTGTGATGACAGCATCCGGCCGTTCCTCGAGCAAGGGCGTGCATGGGTTAGCCAACATGGTTCGCGCAAGGAGGACTGGGCCGAGCTCGGGCTTCCGTCGGAACCGACCATTCTGCGAATCGAGCCGGGTACGGTGCTGTATCAGCGTACGCCGAACAACGAATTTGTACAGGGCGCGGATCCGCAATCGCGAAAAACAGACCGTGTGCAGGTGTACTCGCTCGCCGAGCTGGCGCGTGATTCAACACGGCGTGTTCCGGTGCCCGGACCGAATCCCGATCCAGGATACCCGGTGAGTTGGTGGCATGTCGACGGCGTAAACGCCCACGGGCACGCGATTGAAGGCTGGGTGTGCGATTTCAACTTCGCTGGCGGGCGAGTGACCCGCGAGTTCGCACAGAAGTGGATCGATTTCGAGTGTTTGGCAGATACCCACGATCCGGCACATACGATTTTTGCGACGACGCAATCATGGATTGATTACGCGAGCGGTGCGAATGCGCCTGATCTCGCATCGTGTTCGAAGCTCAGTCCGTTGATGCTCAAGGTATACGACGCACTGTACAAGAGGGGTGATGGTAGCCGCGCGGCTGACGAGCTTTGCACGTTGTCGACAGGCGAACGGGATGGATATCCGTGGTTGATGCAAGCGGCGTCGCGACTGATCGTCAAGCACGAGAGCGAGTGGGCGAATCCGTCGAAGTGGAAGCAGTTGATCGCCGAGTTGGAGAAGCAGACGGGGCCTAAGCCGCAGCATGAGGAAGAGCAGAAGCGGATTGAGAAGTTGGCGTGGTGGGATGAGGTGGGGGCTGGGGTGCCGGGCTTCCCGGGGGCGAGTGTCTATCACGTCAATCCAATCTCACTAGCCGCCAATTTCGAGTCAAAGTTTAAATTTACGCTGCCAATGCTTCAGCATATTTTTCCAGGAGCGAACATTGGAACACTGCAAGCGGTTATGGACGAGTTAAATGGCAATATAGAGTTATTCAAGTTGGACAATTATCTCCGGCGAGAGCATTTCTTTGCCCAGATTCGTCGCGAATCGGGTCCGTCATTGGTTGTCCACGACGGCGAGAGTTTGAATTATCCACCTTCCAGGCTGATCGAGAAATTCAGCTATTTCAAGCGCCATCCCGCTGAAGCAGAACAATATGGGCGTACGAGCAGTCACCCCGCTGATCAAGAGGCGATAGCAAATCGAGCGTATGAAAAAAGAAATGGCAACGGTGCATTTTCAAGCGGGGACGGGTGGAAGTATCGGGGGCGAGGTTTGATACAGATTACTGGGCGTAGGCAGTATGAAAAATTTAACGAATGGCATAGAGAAAATTCGCAAGGGTGGCCTAGTGAGGCGTCACTGAATTTTGTGGAAAATTTTGAATTGGTCGGTCAAGCTAAATATGCAACTAGATCGGCCGCCGGATATTGGGTTGATAATCGGTTGTATGAGGTTGCCGATCATGGTGACGCGAACGACGATGTAGACAACGTAACTAGAGTTATAAATCCTGGTCTTTTTAGTCATCGCCCTGGCCAGCCAATTTCTGATGAAAATATGTCGGATATTGTTGATCGGAGAAATAATTTCATATCTATTCATGGCTGGCAGGGGTTGAGATGACAAATGGGAAATTTACTTTTGCAATTCTCTTGTGCGTGGCGAAAATTAACGTGGCCGGCGCTGGAGTCGGCGCGGCGAGAGATGAAGAAACTCTGTGTCGAGTAGATGAGGATATTTATTTTAGCTGTCCGCTTGTAAACAAAAAAGTAATTTCAATTTGCGCGAAGAATAATTATAGGCCCGGAAAAGGATATATAAAATATCGATATGGGAAGAAGGATAATTTCTTCGAGATTCCGGAGGGGTATATTGGTTCAAGTAATTTATTTTCAATATCCGATGTTTCGGAAGGCAGTATTCGTGGTCTTCATTTAAAAATAACAAATGGAGCTTACGTGTATGTTGTATCTTCTGTTTGGCCGGGGGGGGGTGTACGTTTCGCGAAATGGAAGGGTGATTATGGATCAAGAGTGTCGGTCATCGAAGTACAAAAACTTCTCGGATGATGTGTCGGATGGGGTGAGGCGGGTATTACCTTCTGAAGTTGATGTGCATTAGTCAATATTCGAGAGTGTCTTCGTGAAAGTGATCTCAAAGGAGCTTTCCTTAGTATCGTTAATTATTTTTAATGGCGTAGCTTCTGCTGCGAACACAGATTGTAGTCGATGCAATAGGACGGCGCATCTCGGAGGTCTCCCGGCGGAGTAATTTATGAACATCCTTAGGATGGTCTTCCTGATTTCTCAATGGGGGTGTAGATGATTAAGGGCTATGTTTTTGGATGTGCTCTTATTGTAAGTTGTTCTGTATATGCGAAGGGGGTGTGTTCGGATGTGCGCGGGGAGAAAATATACTCGCCCTTGAAGATCAAAGAGGGAGTTGTTTGCTTTGTCCGGAAGGCGATATTGGATGATAAAACAAAGTCACCAGTCGGGCTTGATGGAATTTCCCTATTTTATATCAAAAGCGGAGGTGTTCCGGTCGAGGCTGAAGGACGAGGTCTGCTTTACGACGATACGCCTGGTGAAATCGTTGATGCTTTTTTATTGCGGGGCGGTCGTGATCGTCGGGAAAAGATATATGTGATTCATTATTTTGACGTTCGAAATTCGCTTGTTGAGAAAAACTCGTCCGGAAAATTTTATTCAGTCTACGTCTTTGAGTCGGTTGGGGGTGTTTTGCGCCAAGATGAGCGTGCTACCGACTGGTTTGGGGCTAACTACAGTTGGCTGTCTGATGGGGAGAGGGTGGTTTATAGGTTTCCGTATCAATATAGAAAAGATGTTGAGTCGGTGGTTAATTCGCCCCTCGCTTTGCTAATGGAGGGGGCTGATGGTGTTCGTGCAAAGGTCAAGAGAAAGGCTTACCTATTTAATGAGTCACGTACCAGTGCTAAGACAAATAAATATCTGATTGCCGGCGATCGAGTGGTGGTTGAAAGGACTACTGCGGGATGGTGCAAAATTGACTATCGTGGAAGCAAGGTGCCGATAAAAATGTGGTTGATTTGTGCTGCGCTTGATGTTGGGGCCGGAGTGGATGTGAATTGATACCTTTTTCATATGGTCGCGCATCATGAAATTGAAGTGCATTTTTTCATTTATGGAATTTTCGCATTGGCGGTCAATTTATGTGCGTCTGCTTTCTTTCTTGAAAAATGAAGAATAAGTGCTGTTTGGTTAAGTGGATCGGTCGCTCGGATACGGATTTATGCGTTAAGTGATAAGAAATGCTAGCGCTGGATATCGAGATGGCTTTTTTCGGCAAGTCCGGGATAGTGTTTTTTCTGCGAAGTAGTCGCGGTCAGAGTTGCATCAGGGTAAAGGGTGGCTGTCTGGGGAGGGAGTGGGTGCTTTTCGAGAATTAATAGAAGAAGGAGATCAATTGATTTTTGGCTCACACAGTATTTTGGCTGACGTATTTAAGGCGGTTTTCGTGTTCGGTGTTGGAGGCTGCGCATATGCAGATGAAGTCACGTTGTGTCAGCCGCACGAGGAAATTTACTTCAGCTGTTCAAGTGACAGTCCCGATTGTTGATGGTGTAGATAATTAATAGTTGCGCCATCCGTGGTTCGATCGTTTGGCGTCTCTGTCGAATTGAAAATTTATAAAATGCTTGATCGCTGGTTTTGATGTGAATTGGTAAATGCTTGGGGATGCCTTGTGTGAAAACGATCTCAAAGGTGGGTGTCTTGGTGTTGTTAACTATTTGTAATAGTGTGGCCTCTGCTGCAAGCGAAGATTATCTATATGCGGGGAGTCTCTGTCATTATGGTGAAGTCGAGTACTTTAATTGCAAATTACAGGACTCAAAGAAGATTGCATCGGTTTGTGCGTCTAACAACTCGTCACCCGATCATGGATATGTGCAATATCGCTTTGGGACACAGAGTAATATTGAATACAAGTACCCTGGCGAACTCTTACACCCGCGCGGAAGAATTTCGATCATTGATGTCTCAAGGCTCTCTGAAGGCTTAGGTAGTCATCTAAAGTTTACGAGCGGGCCCTACACCTACGTAGTCTCAAATGCGCTCGTGCCTGGGGAGATTTATGTTTCTAAAAATGGGAAACTGGTATTCGATCAGATTTGCGAAGGCAATGCATATATCCCATTCGATAAAGCTGTTCGAAGTGGTGTGGAATATGGGGTCGTGGATAACACCGATAAGCTTGATCATCATGGAAAGTAGAGGTGGGGAATCTATGTTTTGATTATTTTAAATCGATGTTAGAGGTCGCGAGATGTTGGAGTTTCATGCTGCGGAAACGTACGGACATGTCCGAAGCCGGTTGGGTCGATGGTTGTTGAATATTCACGAGGAAAAGCGTAAATGAAAAATCTCGCATACGAAGGTGACGCAACGACCCACGGCGGCCGGGTCCTGACTGGCTCCGATCGCATCAAGGTGAAAGGACGCCGCGCAGCCCGTATTGGCGACAAAGTCTCATGCCCGATCCATGGCGACAATGAAATCGTCGAAGGCAGCAGCAGGATGAAGGACGGTACGACACAGCTATCGCGCGACGGTGATCGCACACGGTGCGGAGCCGTTCTGATCGCGCCGTCCAGCGGAGCGCGGGTCCGGTAAGCAATGCCCATCGACTTCAATCGTGTGCCGCCGCGCGTGAAGGTGCCGGCTGCGCCCCGGGTCTCGGCGCTCGTCTGGACGATTTTGCTGGTACTCGTAATGGGAGCGGGAGCCGGACTGACGATCGCGCTCTGGTCGACGGACCGCCCTGCGAACACGCCATGGTTCTGGTTTTGCGTCGCGGGTTACCCATTTCTGGCATGGGCATTCCTGCTGTTTGCGTGGCTCGGATACGGCTATGCCTGTCGCAATCAGGCGATTGCGACCAATCGCGTGAGCGATGACGCAGAACAGGCGTGCCACGCAATGGCAGCCATACCTTTGACGATCGTAGGTCATGCTTGGTGCGTCTCCACGAACGATTCCGAAAACTCACTCCAACAGATACTGACGGGAGTCGAAGGAACGAAATCGCGACCAAGCGATGCAGTGGCGGATAGAGAAGTCAATGCACGCTGGCTCAACCTTCCGGATATTCGTTTCTATCCGGGTAACGAAATCTCGGAATATGTTCGCCATCGTTCGGTTTGTACATGGCTGCTCGAGCGCCTGATAGACGGCCTGCTGCCGCAGCTCCGCGCGCTGCCACGGGGAACGAGACTCTACGTCGAACTGAGTCACCAATCGTGGCTCGAGCACGAGGTCGTCGGGACTCAGATATTGAATCTACTCGCTGAACAAGCCCCTGCATTGAACGTGGAGATGGGAGCCAGCGAACCCGCGCTCACGGTCTTCAAAGCGGATGCCTGGCACGACGACCGAGACGCCGGGAGCGCCCACCTTCTGGTCGCCGTCGAGCTTCGCAATGCAATCAGCTCGGTACTGTCCGACGGCGTTGCGGAGGCAGGCGTCGCGCTGCTGGTCAAGCGTTCGCGCCCCGAGTCGTCGCCGATGTCCGCCGGACTTCTTTTGCATCGGCCTGCCAAAGGCTCGCTCGCTTCTCCTGCCGCAACACTCGAGCTTGCTGCACGGTGGGGACAAACTCCGTCCGACCGTCTGCGTACGGTATGGACGCATGGCCTGGTCGGCGACGGTATCGGTAGCGTTCGCCAAGCGGCGCCGTTGCCGGACGACGCATGCTGGATCGCGCTCGAGACAGCGGTGGGCGACTGTTCGGGCGCAGGGCCCTGGTTGGCCGTGGCCCTCGCTGCAGAAGCGGCCCGGACGACGGGCGATCCGCAATTGGTGCTTTGTGGCGAAGATGAGGAACTTTTCGCACTCGTATGCAGAAAACGGACATGAACGACAAAAGCGAGAACAAAACACGATCGGCCGGTTTCTTCATTGGCGTCGCGGCCGTCATCGTATTCCTGGCACTCAGTATCGCAGTGTGGGTGGAGGGGCCTCGTCGCGGGTGGTCGCGCGAAATCCTGATCATCGGCCAGCTTGCGTTGGCATGTGCGTTGCTGCTGGCAATCCTGGCGGTCAAGTTCTTCGAGTGGGTATTGCTGAAGATTGCGGTGTTGAGGGCGTCCAGATGGTTCGCTCGTTTCGATGCCGAAAAGCGCGCCGAATCCGGCGAGCGCAACGATCCGAACCTGTCACCAGGACAGATCAATCGCGCTGCTGCGCTTCGCGAGGTTCTGCGTAACCGCTACGGCTGGCGTTGGGGCTATCGTGACCGCTGGCTGCTTGTCGCCGGAGACACGCCTCTCGTCAGGCGTCTCGCGCCCGAACTGGCCGACATCGGGTACATCGTTCTCGGTAACACGGTCGTGTTGCATGCAAACCAGACCCGCGACCAACTCGACACCGAATGGCTGGATCAAATCCGCCGACTGCGGCGGCGCCGTCCGATCGATGCGATCGTAGCGGTTACCCGCAACCGTAGCGCCGCGAATACTGCGTTCGACACTGATGAGCTCGCTACGCGTCTAGCGCGCCATGCGCGCGCGCTACGCTGGGCCGCGCCCGCTTACCTTCTGAATGTCACGGATTTCGGTAGCGAGTGGCTGGATCCAGACGAAGCCATCGGCTTGACGTGGGCCAACACGTCGATGAGCGGAGAAGCGATCGATGTATCGCTGCGGAACCTCGCCGGCAACCTCGCGGATGCGGGTGTCGCGCGCCTCGCCGCGGATGCCCGCGATCGTTATCCCGCGGAATTGTCCCAGCATGTTTCAAGGCTGCACGAGGCGCTGTCGAACTTGGTGCGGCAAGCGTCTGAATCCAGTATCTGGAGGCATGCGGTTCACGGTCTGATGTTTGCGCCGCTGTTCAAGGAGCGTGACGTGATGTCGCCGGATTCCAGTATCGAGAACGGCGACGATACGCCCGACAATCCCCACCACCGCACCATCTGGCAAACCGTCGCCGCCCACAGCCGCAACGTACACGGCCGCCGCATCGGCTTTTCGCTATCGACCACGGCGGCGTGGATGGCGACCGTGCTGATCGGCTGCTGGCTCGTCGGCACGATGCTGTCCGGGTTCGGCAACCGTGCAACGATCTCGGGTACAACGGATACGGTTGCGAAGCTCACTGGCGCCTTGAACCCGGCACAGTCGCTGCAAACGCTCACCGACCTCGATCGCCAGATCGACACGCTCGAAATCCGTCAGCGCACCGGCGCGCCGTTGATTGCCCGTTTCGGCCTGAATCGCGACGAAGCGTTGCTCGACGCCCTTTGGCCGCACTACGCCGATGCCGCGAACCGTATCCTCATCGGTCCGATCCGCCGGAAGCTCGAGGCAAGACTGCATCAACTCGCGTCGCTGTCCGACGCGGAAATCGCGAGCGGCGGCGAAGCCCAGGTGCAGGCCGCTTACGACACGCTGAAGACGTACCTGATGCTTGCCAGGCCCGAGCGGGCCGTGGCCGCGTTCCTGGCGCCGCAACTCGTCGCGACGTCCGCGCCCGAACGCCCGGCCGGTTCGCAACTGTCGCGCGGCAAATGGGCTGATATGCGTCAGCACGCGATCACGTTCCTTGCCAATCACATCGGGCGCGGAGCCGGAGCGGACCGCACCGCGCCGGCGATCGTGCCGGACGGCGCGCTGATCGCGTCCACCCGCCAGACGATTGTCGGCGTGCGCGGCATTCAGAACTCGGGAGATGCGATCTACCAGCAGATCGTCGACGAAGCGACACCGAAATACCCGCCGCTATCACTCGCGACATTGCTCGGCGACGCGGCGTCGCAATCCTCTGCCGGTGGTGCAACGAGCCGGGGCCTGTTCGGCACGACCGCCACGGTACCCGGCGTATTCACGCGTGCAGCATGGGAAGAGCGCATCTCGAAGGCAATCGACGAAGCCGGCGAACAACGCGATGTGGCGAGCGACTGGGTACTCTCCGACACCAAGGTTGCCAATGCATCTCCGTCGACATTGAAGGCCGAACTGCGTCAGCGCTATTTCGACGATTACGCGCGGGCATGGGGGCTATTCCTCAACAGTCTGCGTTGGCAACCCGCACCTACGCTATCAGCCACGGCCGATCAACTCACGCTGCTGGGCGACCCGCAGCGCTCGCCGCTCGTCGCGCTGATGAATGCGGTCGTCTATCAGGCGGGAACGGGCGCCAACGCACAGTCGCTGTCCGATACGCTGATCAGTAAGGCGCAGCAACTGGTCGGCGCCGACGAGAAAGATCCGTCGAAGCAGGCGAAGCCACCACTTGCGCCGCTCGCGGCCGCGTTCGGACCGATCTTGCGTCTGACCGGCAGCGATCTCGTTTCGGTGGCGCGATCCGGCGGCAAGGGCGTCAGCCCGCCCGCAGCAACCGGCGACCTGAGTCTGGCGCGCTACCTGGAGCGGATCACCGCGATGCGCCTGAAAACGGCTCAGATCGTCTCCAGTCCGGATCCGGACGCGATTGCGCGTCTGGCCGCGCAGTCCGTGCTGCAGGGCAAGACGTCCGATATCGCCGACAGTCGCGATTACGCGAGCCGCGTCGCTGCAAGCCTCGGCGAACAATGGTCCGGATTCGGTGCATTGTTCCGTGCGCCGTTCGATCAGTCTTGGCAAGTCATCGTGCAGCCGGCCGCCGCAAGCCTGAACGAAATCTGGCGTACCGCGATTCTTGCCGACTGGAACAGGACGTTCGGCGGCCGTTATCCGTTCGCGGATTCCGACAACGATGCGTCGCTGCCCGAGATGGCGCGCTTCATGCGTCCGGACAGCGGCGTGGTCGCGCAGTTCGTGACGTCGCAACTGGCCGGTGTCGTCGAACGGCATGGCGATCGGTGGGTGGCCTCGCAGGGCGCGGACTCCGGCGCATTGACGATCGATCCGGCTTTCCTGAACGGGCTGAACAAGCTCGCGCGCACGGCGACGGTGCTGTTCCCGTCCGGCGATGCACGGGTGCGCTACGAGCTGAGACCGGAGCCGACGCCGGGCGTCACCGACATGCGATTCGTGCTGTCCGGCCGCGAACTGCATTACTTCAACCAGAAGCAGGAATGGACGCCGTTCGAGTGGCCGGGGCAGTCGCTTGAAAATCTGTCGCACATCGAATGGCAGACGGAGCAAGGCGGCTTGCGCACCGCGCTCGATTCGCAGGGACGCTTCGGTTTCATCCGGCTGCTGGAGCGCGCGAAGGTCAAGCAACAGGACAACGCGCGCTATCTGCTGACCTGGACGCCGGATACGAGCCAGGGTGTTCCGCTCAGGGTGCAATTGCGCAGCGAAGCCGGCGCCGGCCCGCTCGACGTGCTCCAGTTGCGCCATTTCGCGTTGCCGGCACGCGTGTTCGTGACGGCGGCGGCGAACGCAGGGGCGCGGGTTTCGGCGAGCGGTCCGCCGCCGTTGCCGCCGTCGGCGATCGAGGCCGCGAAGCATGCGGCCGTGCCGCTGCCGTCGGGGCTTCCGGGCAGAAGCCCGTTGCCGGATGAAGCGAGGTGGGCGGCGTCGGAGAAGGTATCCGGCCGGAATGCCGATCGCGAACCGGCTCGAGCGTCGGCACGAACGACCACGTCCGTCCCGACGACACGAACGACGCCGCCGAAGCCCTCGATCTCGCCCGTGGTGACGACGTCGGCGCTTTCGGATCCACCCGCCAGCCCGTTCCGGTACGCCCTCACGCTGCTGGGCGACGCATTCGTTTTTTGAGACCAGCGATGACGCTAGCCAATTTTGTGAAGACCCTTGTCGGCGGCACGCGTGCCGATTCGCTCCATCGGGGACGCACGGACACCTGGGCCGCATGGATCGCGCCGATACCGGGCGAGCATGCGTGCGGGCGCGATCCCGGCTACGAAGAAGCGTTCTTCGAAATGAAGGACGAAGCCGGCAAGCTGTCGGGAATCGACGACGGGTTGATCGTCCGCGCGTGCGAACACCTGCTGAAGGAGACGGGAAAGGATTTGCGCGTGGCCGGCTACTACGCGTTCGCGCGCCTGCGGCAGGACGGCCCGGCCGGTTTCGCCGACGGGCTCGAACTGGCCGCCGCGCTCGTCGACCGGTTCGGCGAGGCGCTGTTGCCCGCCCGCCACGAAGCGAGGAAAGCCGCGCTGGACATGCTCGCCACCGCGCGTGTGATCGACGCGCTGGACCGCCACGGCGATTTCGCGCCGGCCGATCTCGAGCGTGCGCTTGCCGCACTCGGCGTGCTCGTGACGTGCACGCAGGCGTGGCCCGACGCCGCCCGTCCGAATTTGCAGCCGCTCGTGTCGCGCTTCGATAAAAAGGAAGCACCGGCGCACGGGGCCGATTCCGGCACGGCAGTGCCGCCGGCCAGTGCGCCGGGCAAAATTTCAGCCGGCTCGATCGCGTCGACGCGCGACTTGCTCGATCAGGCACGTGCGATGTCGACGTGGCTGCGGGATCAGGAAAACGGCTACCTGCCTTCGGTACGCGTCGCGCGAAGCATTCGTTGGGACACGCTGCACGACGTGCCGCCGGCGGATGCCGCGTCGCATACGCGTCTGGCGCCCCCACGCGCGGAGTTGCGCCAGCAGATGAAGCGCCTCGTGCTGCAGAAGCACTGGCACGAGTTGCTGGAGCGGGTCGAAGGCGCATTCATGGAGGGCGCGAATCACCTGTGGTTCGATCTGCAGTACTTCCAGCATGTGGCGCTCGATCACGTCGGTACGCCGTACGGCGCGTGGCGAGCATTGCTGCGCGCCGATTTCGCGCTATTCCTCGAACGCTTGCCCGGCATCGAACGGCTGGCGTTCAGCGACGGCACGCCCTTCGCCGACGACACGACACTCGAATGGATTGCCCGGCACGCGGTCGTGCGCGACCTGGAGGCGGGAGAGGCCGTTGCGCCGCTGCCGGTCTCCGCGGATAGCGAAAGCGACTCAACCGGCGACTGGCCGGAGATCGAAGCCCAGGCCCGCGAACTGGTGGGGCGTGAGGGTATCGAGGCGGCGTTCGCGTGGCTCGAAGCGCTGCCCGGCATGAAAACCGATCGACATCGCTACTTGCAGCGGCTCGTGATGGCCCGGTTGGCCGACCACGTCGGCCGTCACGATGCAGCGCTCGCGCTCCTGGTCGAACTCGACGCCACGTCCCGCTCGCTGCCACTGATGCGCTGGGAGCCGGCGCTGACGTTCGAGGTCAAGCAACAACTGGTCAACGCATTGAAAGCGACGAGCAGCCGCAAGGATGCCGACAAGCCTGCGCTCGCGCGCCGGATCGGCGAACTGCATGCGGAACTCACGGTACTCGATCCCGCGCGCGCATTGACTCTTTCGTAATGGATTTTTCATGGACAACGACGATCCCATCCTGCGCTACTACGAAGCGGAAATGCGTTACTTGCGCGAGTCCGGCAAGGAATTCGCGAAGGCGCACCCCGATCGGGCGCGCCTGCTCAATCTGGACCGCGTCGGCGATCGCGATCCGTACGTCGAGCGCCTTTTCGAGGGCTTCGCGTTCCTGACGGGCCGGCTACGGCAGAAACTCGACGACGAATTGCCGGAGTTGACCGAAGGGCTCGTCAGCCTGTTGTGGCCGCACTATCTGCGGATGATTCCTTCGCTGTCGATCGTCGAGCTGACGCCGTTCGCGGAGACGCTTCAGAAAACGATCGTCGTGCCTGCCGGCGTGCCGGTGCGTTCCGCGCCGATCAACGTGCCGTCTGCGAGCGGCGCGGAAGGCGTGGCGCCGCGGACGGTGCAATGTCTGTATCGGACGACGCAGGCCGTTGCGCTGCAGCCGGTCTCGATCACGCATGCCGGGCCGGCCGTGCGTCACGACGGCCGTTCGGTGATCCGCCTGCGCTTCGCGTTGCACGGCTCGGCGCTGCGCAAGGAGACGGATCTGTCGCGGCTGCGGCTGCACCTGAACGCCGATCTGCCGACCGCATTCGCGATGCATCTTGCGTTGACGCGCCAGGTCGATGCGATTCACTGGCGCGTTCCGGAAATACGCGACGGAGAAGCCGTGCCGCTGCCGGGCGTCACGATCGAGCCGGCCGGCTTTTCGACGGAAGAACGGCTGTGGCCCAAAGCCGATGCGGCATTCTCCGGATATCAGCTGCTGCTCGAATACTTCACGTTCCGCGAGAAGTTTCTGTTCGTCGATCTGTGCGGGCTGGACATCTCCACGCTTCCGGAAACATCGACCCGCTTCGAGCTGGAGATGGTCCTCAAGGACGCCTATCCGTCGGACCAGCGCTTCAACGCGGAAAACGTGCGGCTGTTCTGCTCGCCGGTGATCAACCTGTTCGAACTCGATGCCGAGCCGATCGAGATCGATCATCACGAAACCGAATATCGCGTGGTGCCGGCCGGCCATCAGGGCGAGCATGTCGAGACGTATTCGGTCGATGCAGTCGCGACGTTCGATCACGATACGGCCGAGCGATACGAATACGTGCCGTTCGCGACGTTCCGGCACCGCGGCGGCATGCTGCGGCACGAGGCGCCGGAGCGCTATTTCCACACGCGCGTGCGTTCGGGCGTATCGGGGTTGCACGAAATGTGGGTGATCCTCGGCGGGCACGCGTGGGAGTCGATGGACACGCTGCCCGAGGAAAGCCTGTCGCTGCGCGTGACGGGGACGAACGGGCTGCTGCCGCGCAAGGGGCTGCGCGAGGCGAGCCTCGACGAGCTGGCGGCCAGCACGCCGAACGTCGGGGGTGTGCGCAATCTCGTCGCGCCGACGTTGCCGCTGTATCCGCCGACCGAAGACCGCTTCCAGTGGCGCGTGCTGTCGCATCTCGCGCCGAATTTCCTGTCGATGATGAACGCGGAGGTATTGCGCGGCGCGTTGGCGCTGTACGACTGGACGAACGAGGAGCTGAACCGGCGGCGGCTCGCCGGCATCCTGCATGTGTCGCAGGACATGCTGGAAGAAGTATCGGGCGGCGCGGTGGAACGCGGTGTGCTGATCGAGATCACGCTCGATTCGCACGCGTTCTCCGGCGAAGGCGACGTGATGCTGTTCGGCGAGCTGCTGCATCGGTTCTTCGGCGCGTATGCGGAGATCAATCTGTTCACGAAGCTGGCGATCGTCAGCCTGCCGTCCCGGTCGCGGACGGAGTGGCCGCGCAGCAAGGCTCGGCGGGCGCCGCTATGACGGCTTCGATCGATCGGACGGTGGCCGAAGCTGCCGCGTCGAAGGGGGTGCCGACGGTTGTCGGGATGCTGTTCCAGCGAGCGCCGAAGATGACGTTCATGCAGTTCTGTCGGCTGCTGGAGGCGTGTACGCCCGAACGCGCCGGATTCGGTACGCGCGATACGCCGGAGCACGAGCCGGTGCGGTTCCGGCCGCGTCCGCGGTTGGGGTTTCCGGCGGGCGAGATGGCCGCGGTCGAATTCGACGACGAGCACCCCGAGGCACCGCCGACCGTGCGCACGACGTTCATGGGGCTTTACGGCGTCGATGCGGCGATGCCGTCGCACATGATCGACGAGATCGTACTGCGGGAGGAAGGGCATGAGGCGGTCGAGGCGTTTCTCGATCCGTTCAACCACCGGGTGGCGACGCTGCTGTATCGCGCATGGAAGAAATATCGTTATCCGGAGCGTTTCCAGGTCGGCGGAGTCGACGATTATTCGCGCAGCCTGTTGTGTCTCGCCGGATTCGGATGGGGCGACAAGCCCTTGCGTGCGGGTTTGCCGGATTCCCGGATGCTTGCCCTGCTGGGGCTGCTGATCCAGCGGACACGCACGTCGGAAGGGCTGGCCGGCGTGGTGGCGCTCGCCGCGCCGGGAGCCGATGTTCGGGTGGACGAATTCTGGGCGGTGACGACGAGTAGCGGTCGGCCAAAGCCGTTGACGTCGGCGAAGCCGGATGCGGACGCGCTGTCGGACGGGAAGCGCGGCGGGCTCGGCGGCGGTTACGTGCTCGGCAGGCGTCTCGCGTATCGCAGCCGCGCGGTGCGCGTGACATTGCGGCCGGTCGACGAACGGCAGGCTCAGGACCTGTTGCCCGGTGCGTGGCTGCATCGAGAGGTGATGGCATTCATCCAGCTGTATGTCGGCGTCAAGGCCGATGTGCATTTGCGGATGGAAGTGTCGTCAAGGTTCGTTCCGCATCCGACCGTCGGCGTCGAACATGCCGGCCCGGCGCCGCGTCTCGGCTGGACGACGGTGCTGCCGTCGGTCGATGAACGCATGATCGGCATCGCGCTTGGCGTGTACGAGGCGTTCCCCGTACCGCAACCCAACCCGCATCTCGTGCCGCGCACGATCTGATTCCGGAGTTCCCATGTTCTATCGAATGAGTGCGGCTACCGCCGTCGCCGTCTTGCTGCTGTCAGGTTGCGGTGCCTGGCAGTCCGTGTCGGACGCGTCGTCGAATGCGTATCGCGCCGTGTTTTTCAAGCAGGTGAAGGTGCTTGACGTCGATCTGGTCGCCCGTGCCGAACTGAACCCCGACGACGCAGGGCGGCCGACGTCGGTGGCCGTTCGCGTCTACCAGTTGAAGGACCGCAAGATGTTCGACGGAGCATCGTACGACGATCTGTTGAAGAACGACCGGACGGTGCTTGCTCAGGATCTGCAGGCCGATATGTCGGCCGTCGTGAACCCCGGAGCTTCGTCGAGCTTGTCTCAACCGATGCAACGCGAGACGGAGTATGTGGCGATCGTCGCGTTGTATCGCGTCCCGGACGCAGCCGGCGGCTGGAAGCGCGTCATCGAGAAAAGGAAGCTCGATCCGCACAAGCCGCTACGCGTCGGTTTGACATCGACCGGATTGCAGATGGCGGGGGATAGGCCGAAGTGATCGCACTGCTGTCGGGGGCGCGAAAGAGACCGCGCTGACGCAGGCGACTTGAACTGAAAATGCGGCCCATGCGCCGGTTGCCCGGCGATGATGGGCCGCAAGGGCATCACCGATCGTCGTCCCGTACTGAAGACGGATGCCGGCACAGCGCCCGCACGTCCATCTCCATGTACGGAAACAGCGGCAACTGGCTCAGCACGTCGTGCAGTTGCTGCACGCTCTCGACGTCGAAAATGCTGACGTTCGCATACTGCCCTGCGATGCGCCACAGATGGCGCCAGACGCCTTCGTTCATCAGCCGCTGGCACATCGCCTTTTCCTCGGCCTTCAGCGTGGCCGCCTTGACCGGGTCCATGTCCGCCGGCAGGCGAACGGTCATTTCCACATGAAACAGCATCCTGCACTCCTTGCGTTGTCGATTCGTCGAACGGGAAGGGCGCTCACGCCTGCGCGCGGGCCCGCTCGACTTCGCTGCCCGGCACGTCCTGCTTTTCCTTGACCAGCGAGAAGTCGAAGTCGATCAGCGCGAACTGTCCGTCGACGCCGTACGGCTTGCCTTCCGCGCCCTCCGCCTGCCGCACCGGCGGGATCAGCCCGTCGCGCGTCGCGAACGCGAAGTCGTCCCACAGATGCGGATCGCCATCGATGTTGATCTGCGTCGTCAGCTTACGATAACCGTCCGCCGAAACGAAGAAGTGAATGTGCGCCGGACGATGGCCGTGGCGGCCGAGCTGGTCGAGCAGTTGCTCGGTCTTGCTGCCCGGCGGCACGCTGTAGCCGACCGGCAGCACGCTGCGGAAGCTGTAGCGGCCTTCGGTATCGGTGCGGATCGAGCGGCGCAGGTTGAACGCGGGCTGCGACGGGTCGAAGTACGAGTAATTGCCCAGATGGTTCGCATGCCACACCTCGACCAGCGCGTTCGCGAGCGGCGCGCCATGCTCGCCGAGCACCTGGCCGCGCATGATCAGCGTCTGGCCCGGATCGGTGCCGTCGTCGAGGCGCGCATGGCCGACCGATTCCGGCGCGCCGGCGACATACAGCGGGCCTTCGATCGTGCGCGGCGTGCCGCCCTGGATGCCGGCCTTTTCCTCGGCTTCGTCCATCCGCACGTCGAGGAAGCGCTCGAGGCCAAGGCCTGCGGCGATCAGCCCGAATTCGCGGCCGGCTTCGTTCAGGAAGTTGAGCGCCGTCCAGAATTCGCTCGGCTGCACGTCGAAGTCCTCGATCGTGTAGCAGATGTCCTTCACGATCCGGTTGACGATCGCGCGCACGCGCGGGTTGCCGGGCTTCTCGGCCGCGTCGTCGAAGGTCTTCAGCAGGGCGTCGATGGCTTGCTTGTTCATCTGTGTCTCCGGTTTCGGTTGTCGTGTGGGGTCAGCGGGCGCCGCGTCGCATCCGTTCGATGCGGGCCCAGTCGAAGGTGATGCCGAGGCCGGGCGCGGCCGGCAGATGCAGCTTGAAATCCTGGTAGCGCAGCGGCTCGACGAGAATCTCCTCGGTGAGCAGCAGCGGGCCGAACAGTTCGGTGCCCCATTTCAGCGAGTCGAACGTGCTGAACAACTGGGCGGACGCCATCGTGCCGGCCGCGCCTTCGAGCATCGTGCCGCCGTACAGCTCGATGCCGGCGGCCGCGGCGATCGACGCGACGCTCGCCGCGCCCTGCAGGCCGCCCGATTGCGCGATCTTCACCGCGAACACGTCGGCCGCGCGATCCTGCGCGAGCGCGAACGCATCGACGGGGCCGTGCAGCGCCTCGTCGGCCATGATCGGCACCTGCGCGAGCTGCGTGAGGCGTTTCAGCCCCGCGCGATTGGTCGCGGCGATCGGCTGCTCGACGAGGCTCACGCCGGCGTCGGCGAGCCGCGCGCCGGCCCAGATCGCATCGGTTTCGCTCCAGGCCTGGTTCACGTCGACGCGCACGTCGCCGCGCTCGCCGAGCGCGCGCTTGATCGCGACGACGTGCGCCACGTCGTCGGCGACCGCGTTCGAGCCGATCTTCAGCTTGAACGCGCGATGGCGGCGTGCGTCGAGCATCGCTTCGGCTTCCGCGATGTCACGTTGGGTATCGCCGCTCGCGAGCGTCCACGCGACATCGACCGCATCGGTCCGGCGCCCGCCGAACAGCTCGCACAGCGGCACGCCCAGGCGCCGCGCCTGCGCGTCGAACAGCGCGGTCTCGAGCGCGCACTTCGCGAAGCGGTTGCCCTGGAACAGCTTGCGCGCACGCGCCATCGCGGCGCCGGGGCGCGTCGCGTCCATGCCCAGCAGCAGCGGCGCGAAGTAGGTATCGATGTTGACCTTGATGCTTTCGGGGCTCTCCTCGCCATAGGCGAGCCCGCCGATGGTCGTCGCCTCGCCGACGCCTTCGATACCGTCCGTGCATCGAACGCGGACGAGCACGAGCGCCTGGCAATTCATCGTCGCGACCGACAATTTGTGGGGCCGGATCGTCGGCACGTCGACCAGCAGCGTCTCGATGCGTTCGATGGTGGCGGTAGTTGCTATCATGCGATTCCTCCTGTTGGTGCACATGGTAGGAATTCCCGCCCCGCGTCGTCCAACACTCTTTCCGACTACTTCCATACCTTTGAGGCATGAAATGGAATTGCGTCAGCTCCGTTACTTCATCGCCGTCGCCGAGGAAATGAACATCACACGGGCCGCGGAGCGGCTGCACATGACGCAGCCGCCGCTGAGCCGCCAGCTCCAGGCGATCGAGGAGGAGATCGGGCTGCCGCTGTTCGAGCGCGGCGCGCGGCCGTTGAAACTGACCGATGCCGGGCGCGTGTTCCATGCGCAGGCGAAACGTCTCGTCGATCAGGCCGACGAATTGGGGCCGCTGACGCGGCGGCTCGCGCAACTGTCGGAGCGGATCGTGATCGGTTTCGTGCCGTCGACGCTGTACGGCGCGCTGCCGGACGTGATCCGCGCGTTTCGCGAGGCGCAGCCGGACGTCGAGCTGTCGCTGATCGAAATGTTCACGCTCGAACAGCTCGGCGCGCTGAAGGGCGGGCGGATCGACGTGGGGTTCGGCCGCTTGCGCTTCGACGACGACCAACTGGTGCGCGAGGCGTTGATCGAGGAAAAGCTGATCGCGGCGCTGCCGCTCGGGCATCGGCTCGCCGATCCGGCCCGGCCGCTGACGCTCGCGGATCTCGCGGACGAGACGATGATCGTCTACCCGAGCACGCCGCGGCCGAGCTTCGCCGATCAGCAGTTGTCGGCGCTGCGCGACGGCGCGGTCGTGCCGGCGGCCGTGCACGAGGTGCGCGAGTTGCAGACGGCGCTTGGGCTCGTGGCGGCGCAGGTGGGCGTGTCGCTGGTGCCGGAAAGCGTGGAGGGCGTGCGCGTGAAGGGGGTGGTTTACCGGCGGCTGCCAGAGCCGGCCGCGACGTCACCGATCATCATGAGCCGCCGGCTGCACGGTGAGAGCGCGGCCACGGCGGCGTTCTGTGCGATTGCACGGCAGATGTTCGTGCCGGTGACGTGACCTGACTCGAGCACGAATCGCAGCTAACGGCCTATTTCGACGCGCTCCTCCGAGGGGGAATCGGGCTTGTCGCCGCGGCTTCGTGCCGTCGAGCTGGCGCCGGCCGCCCTATTAATGAGATAACTGGTCGGCGAAACAAGCGTCTCTCAGGCTGCACTCAATTTAATGTATTAAAAAATAAACGTAATAATGAGATAATGGGTGGCGACGCATATTGATTCTTGCTGTGTGTGGTTTTAATTGTTGCAATATCGAATCATAAATAATCTGATTTTCTCCCCGTAAACCAGGGTCATGAAGCGGCACTTTTCATTCATTGCCGACCTGGAAAACCGGAGGGGAACGAGGTGAGTCGATTTGCGAAAAGCATAAAGTTCAGGATTTTTGCCACCCTTGCGGTGTGCGTCGCGTTGATGGTCGCAATTGGCACGTTCGGTGTATTCGGTCTGTCCAGACTGAATTCGAATCTCCATCGCGCCTATACGGGCAATACGGTGCCGATCGTCGAATTGACGGAAATCAGCGCGCTCGCGTTCAACATACGGTTGCAAATGCGCCGGCTGCAGGCCGAGCATGACCCCGCGCTCATGCGCAGCGCGGTCGACGACATTCGCACGCAACAAAGCCGTCTCGATACGATCTGGGGCCGTTATTACGGGGAATCGATCACGAGCGACAAGGAACGCATCATCGCCGAGCGCATCCGGAGCGTGCTGCCGCAGTTCCGGGCCGGGGTGAACGACGTGGCCGCGGCGATGAACGGCGGCGATCACGACGCGGCCAGGGCGGTGATCGAGCGATTGTCGCCGACCGCGAACCTGCTCAGGCAGGCGCTCGAGGACGACATCGCGCTGAACGTCGAGCAGGCGAAATCGTTCGTCGACGACAGCGAATCGACCTTCCGCAACATTTTGTGGATCGCGATCGGCCTGATCGGTGTCGGTCTGCTGGTCGCGGTGTGGGCGTCGGCGCATCTGCTGCGGCATATCTCGACGCCGCTCGGCAAGGCCGTGGGCGTGGCCGACGAAATCGCGGGCGGCCGGCTGGACAACCGGATCGACATCGACTCGCACGACGAATTCGGCCAGTTGCTTGGCGCGCTGGAGACGATGGACCGGCAGCTCGGCACGACGGTGCGCGGCATCAAGCGCAGCGCGGAATCGGTGGCGATCGCGTCGCACCAGATCGCGAGCGGCAATGCCGATCTGTCGGCTCGCACGGAGGAGCAGGCCGCGTCCCTCGAGGAAACCGCGTCGAGCATGACGCAACTGACCGAGACGGTGAAGCAGAACGCCGACAACGCGCAGCAGGCCAATACGCTCGCGACGCGCGCGACCGGAATGGCCGACGCCGGCCACGACGCCGTGCAGCACATGGTCGCGACGATCGAGCAGATCAGCAGCAGCTCCAGCCGGGTGTCCGACATCACGGGCGTCATCGAGGGAATCGCGTTCCAGACCAACATTCTCGCGCTCAATGCGGCGGTGGAAGCGGCGCGCGCGGGCGAACAGGGGCGTGGTTTCGCGGTGGTCGCGAGCGAAGTGCGCAACCTCGCGCAACGCTCCGCGAGCGCCGCGAAGGAGATCAAGGAACTGATCGGCGCGTCGGTGTCGATGATCCATGACAGCGCGCAGCAGGCCGCGGACGTCGGCGCGACGATGGGGCAGGTGAAGCAGGCGATCAAGCAGGTGTCCGACATCGTCGCCGAAATCGCGGCCGCGTCGCGGGAGCAGAGCCAGGGAATCGAGCAGGTCAACGTGGCGATCGGGCAGATGGAGGGCGTGACGCAGCAGAATGCGGCGCTCGTCGAGCAGGCGGCCGCGGCGTCGCATTCGCTCGAGGAGCAGGCCGGCCATTTGCAGGCGGCGATGTCGGCGTTCCGGCTGGCGGAGGCCTCCCCGGACGAGCCCGCCGCGCCGGCGGTTGCGCCTGCGGCGCGGGTGCAGCCTCCGGCGGCGGCGCGGCCGCCGAGCGTGCCGGTAGCGGCAGCGGGCGGGGCCGCCGAGTGGCACGCGTTTTGAACGCCACGCGGTCCGCGCTTGTGGCGACGTGCTTGCCGGTGCGCCAGACACGCCGGCGCGCGCGTTCGCCGTTCACTTTCACGATCCGTCCGCGGCGATGCGGGCGGTGGATCTGTTCATGACGCTCATGACGAACCCGACTCAGGCAGTACTGACGCTCGACGCGCTCGTCGACACGTGCGCGCGTTTCGATCCGTCCGACGCGGATCAGCGGCTGATCGTGCGCACGATGGTCGTGCCGATGCTGGCGCGGCGGCTGAAATGGCTGGAATTGCTGCTGCGCGCGTGCCCGCATAGCCCCGCCACGCGGGCGATGTTCGAACAGGTGGAACGCGCGCTGGCCTGCGCGTCGTCGCGACTGGATGGCCCGCGATTGCCGCCCGCGGGCGCTGCCGACACAGCGCAACCGGCATGACCGGCGCAAACGGCGCAGGCATGGGCACCAGCGGCACTAACCGCTGACGCCGCTGACGCCGCTGACGCCGCTGACGCCGCTCGCGCTGCGCGCGCCATCGCAGCAACCGGTGCCGGAGACGGCCGCAGCCACCGAAGCGGTCGGCGCCGCGCGGTACCGCAATGATCGTCGGCCCGCTTGTCGCCGTGCGCGCGTGCCATGCAACAGGCAACCGCCCGTGCTGCCGCGGGCGCGTCCGCCCGAAAACGCGCGGACGTGCGCTCAGCGCAGCCCGTCGAGCGTCTCCGACGGCGATTCGCCGAACTTTTCCCGATACGCGATCGCGAACCGCCCGAGATGGGTAAACCCGCAGTCGAGCGCGATATCGGCGATCCGCCGGTTGGATGCCGCGCCGCGCAGCAGTTCGCGCGCGTGCGCGAGCCGCGTCGCGCGCAGGTATTGCATCGGGCTCATGCCGCGAAATTGCAGGAACGCGTCGCGCAGCGTCCGTTCGGGCACGTTGGCGGCCTGGACGATATCGGCGAGCTGCAGCGGCTGCGCGTAATGCGCATCGACGAACTCCTGCGCGCGCCGCACGAAGCCCGGCGCCGGGTCGCGGTGCGATGCGTGCGGCACGGACGACGGCGGATGGCCTTCGATCAGCAGGTCGATCAGCAGATGCTCGAGCTGCGACGCGACCCGCGGGTTCGCGTTCGCGCGTTCGAGCAGCTCGGGCGAGCGCGCGACGAGCATCAACTGCTGGCGCCACGCGGCGAGCGCGGCGTCGCTGACGTGCAGCACGGGATCGAGCGTCGCGCGCGGGTCGCCGGTCAGCGAGCCGACGGTCGCCGCGTCGATGCGCAGCACGAATTGTTCGCAATCGGCCGACAGCACCGCGTCGAAGCGCTCGCCGGGCGCGCACAGCACGCCGGTCTGGCCGTCGACGCCGAGCCGACGCCCCATCGCATGGACTTCCGCGTGCCCGGACAGGCAGAACATCAGCAGGTAATAGCCGTCGACTGCGTCGACCTGCACGCGCATCGCGTCGCCGAACGCGATCGTGCCGATCCCGAGCCCGCCCAGCCTGACGAAATCCATGTGCGATGCCCCGTGCACGCGGCCGTTCGGCAGCAGCGCGTGCGGCTGCATCACGCGCGAGATCCGCTCGCGAGTCTCGTCGAGATCGCGGGATTCGAACAGCCGGTGCGCGCGCAGCGCGAGCGGCTCGAACGACGTTGGGGACATGGGCTTCAGCCTTGGTATGGACGGCACGCGCTTCGATCCGGCGAACGGGGGCGCGATCGTGCGCCAGCCGCGTGTGCCGTCATGCTAGCGCAGAAATCCGCCGAAAGTGGATATTGCGCCGCCGCAATCGCACTTTCCGGATAGACGCCGAATATTAGCTTTTCAAAAATCGGCTCCATGCATTCAACGCAACGGATCGACAAGGAGTCCGACATGGAGCAGACAGAATCGCCCGTCGTTTTCGCCGCACGCGGCGACGCATCCGACGTGACTTTCCCGCACGACGACGGCTCGCGCGTGCCGTACAAGGTGTTCAGCTCGCGGGCGGTCTACGATCGCGAGCAGGAACGCATCTTCCGCGGGCCGACGTGGAATTTCGTCGCGCTCGAAGCGGAAATCCCGAACGCCGGCGACTTCAAGAGCACGTTCGTCGGCGACACGCCCGTGGTCGTCACGCGCACCGAGGACGGCGCGCTGTCCGCATGGGTGAACCGCTGCGCGCACCGCGGCGCGCAGGTGTGCCGCAAGTCGCGCGGCAACGCGAGTTCGCACACGTGCGTCTATCACCAGTGGAGCTTCGACAACCAGGGCAACCTGCTCGGCGTGCCGTTCCGGCGCGGCCAGAAGGGGATGACCGGGATGCCGGCCGATTTCGATCCGAAGCAGCACGGGCTGCGCAAGCTGCGCGTCGACAGCTATCGCGGGCTCGTGTTCGCGACCTTCAGCGACGAGGTCGCGCCGCTGCCCGACTATCTCGGCGAGCAGATGCGCCCGTGGATCGACCGGATCTTCCACAAGCCGATCGAGTATCTCGGTTGCACGCGCCAGTATTCGAAGTCGAACTGGAAGCTGTACATGGAGAACGTGAAGGACCCGTATCACGCGAGCATGCTGCACCTGTTCCATACGACCTTCAACATCTTCCGCGTCGGGATGAAGGCGCGCTCGATTCCCGATGCGAACCACGGGCTGCACAGCATCATCACGGTGACGAAGACGGGCGACGATACGTCGGCCGCGTACAAGCAGCAGAACATCCGTTCGTTCGACGAGGGCTTCCATCTGGAAGACGAGTCGATCCTCGATCTCGTGTCGGAATACGACGAGGACTGCACGAACCATATCCAGCCGATCTTCCCGCAGCTCGTGATCCAGCAGATCCACAACACGCTGGTCGCGCGGCAGATCTTGCCGAAGGGGCCGGACAACTTCGAGCTGATCTTCCACTTCTTCGGCTATGCGGACGACACGCCCGAGCTGCGCGCGCTGCGCATCAAGCAGGCGAACCTGGTCGGGCCGGCCGGCTACATCTCGATGGAAGACACGGAGGCGACCGAGCTCGTGCAGCGCGGCACGGTGCGCGATGCCGACGCGACGTCGGTGATCGAGATGTCGCGCGGCAATCCGGACCAGCAGGACACGGTGATCACCGAGAGCCTGATCCGCAAGTTCTGGGTCGGCTATCAGAAGCTGATGGGCTATTGAGGCGGGAGCAAGAAATGACGGAAGACATGAAGACGTGGTTCGAGATTTACATGCTCCAGAACCGCTACATCGGGCACCTCGACAACGACCGGCTCGAACACTGGCCGGAGATGTTCACCGAGGACTGCACGTACGAAATCGTGCCGAAGGAGAACGCCGATCTCGGGCTGCCGGTCGGGATCGTCCACTGCACGAACCAGCGGATGCTGCGCGACCGCGTGGTGTCGCTACGGCACGCAAACATCTACGAGGAGCATACGTACCGGCACATGACGTCGGGCCTGACGATCGTCGCCGAACGCGACGGCGAATTCGATACCGAGAGCAACTACGTGGTCGTGCAGACGCGCAGCAACGGCGAATCGAACGTGTACCAGGCCGGCAAGTACTACGACACGGTGGTCCGCACGCCCGACGGCTTGCGCTACAAGACCAAGCGCGTGATCTACGACACGTCGCGCGTGCAGACGCTGCTCGCGACGCCGATCTGACCGCTCCGACGAAGCAAGGAAACGACATGACCGAAGCAACGCTGGCCGAGTGGCATCCGCTCGGCGCTTTCGACGAATTCTCCGAAGACGAACCGGCGGCGCGCGTCGCCGGCCAGAAGCCGATCGCCGTGTTCCGGATCGGCGACGAACTGTTCGCGATGCACGACCTCTGTTCGCATGGTCACGCGCGCTTGTCCGAAGGCTATGTGGAGGACGGCTGCGTCGAATGCCCGCTGCACCAGGGGCTGATCGACATTCGCACGGGCGCGCCGAAATGCGCACCGATCACCGAGCCGGTGCGGACCTATCCGATCCGGATCGTCGACGGGCAGGTGGAAGTCAATGTCGGCTGATCCGTTCGTGATCGTCGGCGCCGGCCACGCGGCGCGGCGCACCGCCGAAGCCCTGCGCGCACGCGATGCGGCGGCGCGCATCGTGATGATCGGCGCGGAGCGCGAGCTGCCGTACGACCGGCCGGCGCTGTCGAAGGACGCGCTGCTGAGCGATGGCGGCGAACAGCGCGCGTTCATCCGGGATGCGGCGTGGTACGACGCGCAGCGCATCGCGCTGCGGCTCGGCACGCGCGTCGAGGCGATCGAGCGCGATGCACGGCGCGTGCGCCTCGACGACGGGACGACGCTGCCGTATGCGCGACTCGTGCTCGCGACGGGTTCGCGGGTGCGTGCGTTCGGTGGTCCGGTCGACGAGGGCGTCGTGCCGCATTACGTGCGTACCGTGGGCGATGCACGTTCGTTGCGAGCGCAACTTGCGGCGGGGCGTCACGTGGCGGTGCTCGGCGGCGGCTTCATCGGCCTCGAGGTCGCGGCGGCGGCGCGCCAGCTCGGCTGCGACGTGACGGTGATCGATCCGGCGCCCCGGTTGCTGCAGCGCGCGTTGCCGGAAGTGGTCGGTGCGTTCGCGCATCGGCTGCACGATGGGCGCGGCGTGAGCTTCCGGTTGGCGACGCTGCCGCGCGCGATCCGTCGCGCGCCGGGCGGCGGCGCGATCGTCGAAACCGATCGCGGCGACGTGCCGGCCGATATCGTCGTGGTCGGCATCGGCGTGGTGCCCAACGTCGAGCTCGCACAGGCGGCCGGGCTCGACGTCGACAACGGGATACGCGTCGATGCGGGCTGCCGCACGGCCGATGCGGCGATCTTCGCGGCGGGCGAGGTGACGATGCACTTCAATCCGCTGCTCGGGCGGCATGTGCGGATCGAATCGTGGCAGGTGGCCGAGAACCAGCCGGCCGTCGCGGCCGCGAACCTGCTCGGCGCCGACGAGCGCTATGCGGAGCTGCCGTGGCTGTGGTCCGATCAGTACGACTGCAACCTGCAGATGCTCGGGCTGTTCGGCGGCGAACGCACGATCGTCGTGCGCGGCGATCCGGCGAGCGGGCCGTTCACGGTGTTCGGGCTCGGCGACGACGGCAGGATCGTCGCGGTGGCCGCGGCGAACCTCGGGCGCGACATCGGCGCGTCGCGCCGGCTGATCGCGGCAGGCGCGGTGCCCGATCCGGTGAAGCTGGCCGATCCGGCCGTCGGTCTGAAGGCGTTCATGTAGCGCGGCACACGCGGCGCGCATGCGCCGTGTGTGCGACGCCGGCCGCGGGTTTGTCGGCTGCGGCGAAATCGGGGATATTAACGACATCGCCGATCCGCCCGTCCTCCATGACGCCAGACAAAGCCCTCGAACTGAAACGAAGCAAGCGCCGTGCGCTGTTGCTGCTGCTGGCGGCCGTCGCGGTGTTCGTCACGACCATCCTGCTGCCGCGCGGCCCGTGGGTCGACGGTTTCAAGGCCGTCGCCGAAGCCGCGATGGTCGGCGCGCTCGCCGACTGGTTCGCGGTCGTCGCACTGTTCCGCCGCGTGCCGATTCCGTTCGTGTCGCGCCACACCGAGATCATCCCGAAGAACAAGGACAAGATCGCCGACAACCTCGCGGTGTTCGTGCGCGAGAAATTCCTCGGCCCCGACGCGCTCGCCGCGCAGATCCGCCAGCACGACCCGGCGCGGATGCTCGGCGCGTGGCTCGGCGAGCCGGCGAACACCGACGCGCTCGGCGGCTACGTGACGAAGCTGATGAGCTTCGCGCTCGACATGACCGACGACGCGCGGATCCAGTCGTTCGTCCACGATGCATTCCGCGCGGTGATCGACCGGGTCGACCTGTCGCAATCGGCCGGTGCGATCCTCGACACGCTGACGAAGGACGGCCGCCACCAGGCGCTGCTCGACGACGCGATCGAACAGGTGGTGGACGTGCTCGACAGGGAAGAGAACCGCGAGGTGATCGCGGGCTTCATCGTCGAATGGCTGAAGACGCAATACCCGAAGGTCGAGAAGATCATGCCGACGCAGTGGTTCGGCGAGAACGGCGCGCGGATGCTCGCGAGTGCGGTGAGCCGCGTGCTGGAAGGCGTGGCGGCCGACCCGGAGCATGAACTGCGGCAACGCTTCGATCGGACGGTCGTGCGGTTGACCGAGCGGTTGAAGCACGACCCCGCATTCATCGCGAAGGGCGACGAGATCAAACGCTACATCCGCGACGGCGACGCGTTCAACGACTATGTGCGCGACTTGTGGGGCCAGTTGCGGGCCTGGCTGAAGGCCGATCTCGCGCGCGCCGATTCTGCGCTGCACCGGCAGGCCGCGACGCTCGGCGGCTGGCTCGGCGCGCGGCTCGCCGAGAGCCCGGCGCTGCGCGCGTCGCTGAACGAGCATATCGAGAAGGCCGTGCACGAGATGGCGCCCGATTTTGCCGATTTCCTGATGCGTCACATTCGCGACACGGTGCGCAACTGGGATGCGCGCGAGATGTCGCGACAGATCGAACTGAACATCGGCAAGGATCTGCAGTACATCCGCATCAACGGCACGCTGGTCGGCGGGCTGATCGGACTCGGGTTGTATCTGGTGTCGCTGGCGCCGCGCTGGGCGGCCGGCTGGCTGCACTGACGCGGGCACGGGCGTTGCGCGCATGACGCGACGCCGCGCGCCGCCGGATCACGCGGACGCCTTGGCGCCGTGCAATTGCAGGCCGAGCGCCTTGATGACTTTCAGGATCGTGCCGAAGCTCGGATTGCCGTCGTGCGACAGCGCCTTGTACAGCCCTTCGCGCGACAGGCCCGCATCGCGCGCGACCTGCGACATGCCGCGCGCGCGGGCGATCACGCCGAGCGCGTGCGCGATGAAGGCCGGATCGTCGCCGGCCTCCTGCAGGCAGGCGTCGAAGTAGTCGGCCATGTCGTCTTCGGTTTTCAGGTGTTCGGCCGAATCCCACGGCCGCGTCTTGATCTTGTCCATCGATCACTCCATGTCGAGGTGCGCGAGCATTGCGTGCGCGGCGCGTATGTCGGCCTGTTGCGTCGATTTATCGCCGCCGCAGAGCAGGATCACCCAGATCGTCCCGCGCCTCGCGTAGTAGACGCGATAGCCGGGCCCATGATCGATGCGCATTTCGACGACGGGCGAGCCGGCGGATTTCCAGTCGCCCGGATTGCCCATCGACAGGCGGTCGATGCGCGCCTGAATGCGGCGCCTGGCGATGCGATCGGGCAGGCCGGCAAACCAGGCGTCGAAGACGTCGGTGGTCCGGATGCTGAATGCAGGAGGACTGTAGGGCATGAATTGCAGTGTGTCAACCATGGTTCACATGTCTGTTGAATGGAACATCGTTGCCATTACAGCCCGGCCGGCGCGTCGGCGGGTGTTGACTGGCCGTCAGGCCGATCTTTCCGCTGGCGGAGCCGGCCATCCGGTCGAAGCCGGAATTTCAGGAATCCGTCTACAATCGAAAACGTCTTTGCCGTTCGCGCGAGCTGGCCGCGCGCGGGCGGATCCGTTCGTCCTCCATCATCCGGAGGCGCCGCCGCGCATCGCGCATCACGCTCCGGCATCGCGTGCCGCGCGGCGAGCAGTGCCGTGGTTTGTGTCCAGCAGGTAAGGCGTCCGCGTGCCGTAGGCCGGCGCGCGTCCTGAACGCCGCGTGTCCGTAGGCCGGGCAGGCGGCATAACCGAGAGTCCCATGAAAGCATCGGATCTGTTCGTGAAGGCGCTGGAAGCCGAAGGCGTCGAGTACGTGTTCGGCATTCCAGGCGAAGAAAACCTCGATCTGCTCGAATCGCTGCGGCGATCGAAGATCAAGCTCGTGCTGACCCGGCACGAGCAGGCGGCCGGGTTCATGGCCGCCACCTACGGCCGCCTCACGGGCCGCACCGGCGTGTGTCTCGCGACGCTCGGGCCGGGTGCGACGAACTTCGTGACGGCCGCCGCGTATGCGCAGCTCGGCGGGATGCCGATGCTGATGATCACCGGGCAGAAGCCGATCAAGTCCAGCAAGCAGGGCCACTTCCAGATCGTCGACGTGGTCGACATGATGCAGCCGCTCACGAAGTTCACGCGGCAGATCGTGTCGATCGGCAACATCCCGTCGGCCGTGCGCGAGGCGTTTCGCCGCGCGGAGGAAGAGCGTCCGGGCGCCGCGCACCTCGAACTGCCCGAGGACATCGCGCACGAGGAGGGCGACGGCAAGCCGATCCCGCGCAGCTACAGCCGGCGGCCGGTGGCCGAGGAGAAGGCGGTCGCGCATGCGGTCGACGCGATCCAGGCCGCGCGTCATCCGCTGTTGATGATCGGCGCGGGCGGCAACCGCAAGACCACCTGCAAGATGCTGCTCGAATTCGTCGACAAGACGGGCATTCCGTTCTTCACGACGCAGATGGGCAAGGGCGTGATCGACGAGACGCACCCGCTGTGGCTCGGCAACGCGACGCTGTCCGACGGCGACTTCGTGCATCGCGCGATCGAGCATGCGGACTGCATCATCAACGTCGGCCACGACGTGATCGAGAAGCCGCCGTTCTTCATGCGCACCGACGACAAGACCGTGATCCACGTGAACTTCCTCGGCGCGCAGGTCGACCCCGTCTATTTCCCGCAGATCGAGGTGGTCGGCGACATCGCGAATGCGGTGTGGCAGATGAAGGAGGCGCTGACGCCGCAATCGCACTGGGATTTCGAGCGCTTCAGGATGATCAAGTCGCATTTCGACGCGCATCTGGAAAAGGGCCAGCACGATCCGCGCTTCCCGATGTACCCGGTGCGGATCGTGAACGACCTGTACAACGCGTTGCCGGTGGACGGCATCGTCTGTCTCGACAACGGGATGTACAAGATCTGGTTCGCGCGCTACTGGCGTGCGCACGAGCCGAACTCGCTGCTGCTCGACAACGCGCTCGCGTCGATGGGCGCGGGCCTGCCGTCGGCGATCGCGACGAAGATCGTGCATCCGCAGCGCAAGGTGATCGCCGTGTGCGGCGACGGCGGCTTCATGATGAATTCGCAGGAACTCGAAACGGCCGTGCGGCTGAAGCTCGACATCGTCGTGATGATCCTGCGCGATGACGCGTTCGGGATGATCCGCTGGAAGCAGGAGAACATGAACTTTCCCGATTTCGCGATGACGCTGCAGAACCCCGATTTCGTGTCGTACGCGCAAAGCTACGGCGCGCACGGGCATCGCGTCGAGTCGGCCGACGATCTCGAGCCGCTGCTGCGCGAATGCTTCGCGTCGCCGGGCGTGCACGTGATCGACGTGCCGATCGACTACTCGGACAACGAGCGCGTGCTGAACCGCGAGATCAAGCGCCTGTCGGCGCAACTCTGAATGCCCCGTTCACAGGAAGGAGTCGTTCCATGTTGAAGGAAACCTATCCGTACTATCTCGCCAACGAAGCCGTCTACGCGAACACCGATCTGGAGGTGACCGACAAGTTCAGCGGCAAGGTCGCCACGCGCGTCGCGCTGGCCGACGCGAAGGCGATCGACGCGGCGATCGCCGCGGCAGTCGACGCCACGAAGCCGATGCGCGAGATGCCGGCCTACAAGCGGCAGGCCGTGCTCGATCATTGCGTCGCGCGGTTTCGCGAACGTTTCGACGAGCTGGCCGAGGCGCTGTGCATCGAGGCCGGCAAGCCGATCAACGATTCGAAGGGCGAAGTCACGCGGCTGATCGACACGTTCCGCGTCGCGTCCGAGGAATCGGTGCGCATCGACGGCGAGATCGTCAATCTCGAGATTTCCGCGCGGGCGCAGGGCTATACGGGCTACACGAAGCGCGTGCCGGTCGGCCCGTGCTCGTTCATCTCGCCGTTCAACTTCCCGTTGAACCTCGCCGCGCACAAGGTCGCGCCCGCGCTCGCGGCCGGCTGCCCGTTCGTGCTGAAGCCGGCGAGCCGCACGCCGATCGGCGCGCTGATCATCGGCGAGGTGCTCGCGGAAACCGACCTGCCGAAGGGCGCGTTCTCGGTGCTGCCCGCGCATCGCGACGGCGCCGACCTCTTCACGACCGACGAGCGCTTCAAGCTGCTGTCGTTCACCGGTTCGCCGGCGGTAGGCTGGGCGCTGAAGGAGAAGGCCGGCAAGAAGAAAGTCGTGCTGGAACTCGGCGGCAACGCGGCCGCGATCGTCGATGCCGACCAGCGCGAGCGGCTCGACTACGTGGTCGATCGCCTCGCGTTCGGCGCGTACTACCAGTCGGGCCAGAGCTGCATCGGCGTGCAGCGGATTCTCGTGCATGCCGACCTGTACGACGCGCTGCGCGAGAAGCTGATCGCGAAGACGCGTTCGCTGAAGATGGGCGATCCGAAGGATCCGTCGACGTTCGTCGGGCCGATGATCTCCGAATCCGAGTCGCGCCGGCTGTCGGGCTGGATGGACGCGGCCGTCGCGGCGGGCGCGAAGATCGTCGCGGGCGGCAAGGTCGACGGCGCGATGTTCGAGGCGACGCTGCTGGAGAACGTCGGGCGCGAGCAGGACCTCTACCGGAAGGAGGCGTTCGGCCCCGTCGCGATCCTCGAGAAGTTCGACCGCTTCGACGACGCGCTCGCGCGCGTGAACGACAGCGACTTCGGGCTGCAGGCCGGCGTGTTCACCGATTCGCTCACGCATGCGCAGCGCGCGTGGGACGAGCTCGAGGTGGGCGGCGTCGTGATCAACGACGTGCCGTCGTTCCGCGTCGACAACATGCCGTACGGCGGCGTGAAGGATTCGGGCCTCGGCCGCGAAGGCGTCCGCTACGCGATCGAGGACATGACCGAGCCGCGGTTGATGGTCGTGCGGCGCCGGTAATGCGCGGCAGGCGGCGCGGCGCCACGACGGCACGCGGGCGGGCGATCGGGCCGGCCCGCGTGCCGTTCTTTCATCGCGCGTCGCGAGCGCGGCGCGGCGCCGCGCGTGTCCCGCGCGCCGAACTGCCCGACACGGGCTCGACGATGGGCGTCGCCTCGTGATGTAATCGCGCGAAACTGCCGGCCGGGGTACGACGCCGGAACGCGCGAATTCATTCTTCACGAGGTCGATTCATGTCCCCCGTCTCGGCATTCAAGCTGGTTCTGTTGTCATTCCTCGCGATCGTCGCGCTCGAATGCATCGCCAAGCGGCTGCGGCTGCCGCCCGCGGCCGCGCTGCTGATCGGCGGCATCGGCATCGCGTTCATCCCCGGCCTGCCGCCGATCGATCTCGATCCCGAGCTGGTGCTGCTGGTGTTCCTGCCGCCGCTGCTGATGGACGGTGCGTACTTCTCCGTGTGGGAAGAATTCAAGCGCAATGTCGGCGGCATCCTGATGCTGGCGATCGGCGCGGTCGTATTCACGACGTTCGCGGTCGGCTTCGCCGTGCACTGGGTGGTGCCGACGCTGCCGTGGGCCGCGTGCTTCGCGCTCGGCGCGATCGTGTCGCCGCCCGATGCGGTGGCCGCGAAGGCCGTGCTCGAACGCGTCGCGCTGCCGCGCCGGCTGATGGTGCTGCTCGAAGGCGAGAGCCTGCTGAACGACGCGGCCGGCCTCGTGCTGTTCCGCTTCGCGGTCGCGGCCGCGCTCACCGGCGCGTTCAGCCTCGAGCACGCGGTCGTGCGCTTCGCGGAGCTCGGGCTCGGCGGCGTGGTGGTCGGCTTCGTGGTCGGCAAGCTCGTCGTGTGGTTCCTGAAGCTGCTCGACGACGACTATCTCGTGATCACCGTCGCGGTGATCGCCGGCTGGATCGCGTACATCGCGGGTGAAATGGTCGAGGTGTCGGGCGTGATATCGACCGTCACGGCCGGCATGATCGTCGGCTGGCATCAGCACGAAGTGTTTTCGGCGGCCGTGCGCACGCGCGGCACCGCGTTCTGGCAGGTCATCGTGTTCCTGCTCGAGGCGCTGGTGTTCGTGCTGATCGGGCTGTCGCTGCGCGGCGCGATCCACCGGCTCGGCGGCTTCGAGCAGGTGCTCGGCACGATGGTGCCGCCAGTGCTCGCGGTGCTGGCGGCGGTGATCGTGTCGCGCTTCGTGTGGATCTACGCGGTCGAGGCGCTGAAGTGGCCGGTGCGCGGCCTCGCGGGCCGCGGCGAGGCGCCCGACTGGAAGGCCGCGACGATCATGAGCTGGGCCGGGATGCGCGGCGTGGTGACGCTGGCGATCGCGCTGTCGCTGCCCGAGGCGCTGCCCGGCCGCGACGTGATCCTGGTCGCATCGTTCGCGGTGATCCTCGTCACCGTGCTGCTGCAGGGCACGACGATTGGCCCGCTGATCCGGCTGCTGCGCCTGCCGCCGCGCGACGAGCGCGCCGCGCACCACCTGACCGAGCCGCAGACGTGGGCGTACGTCGAGGCCGCGCAGCTCGCGGCGATCCAGCCGCTCGTGCGCGACGAGAACGGCGTCGTGATCCATCCGCGCCTGCTCGAGCAGTACACGTATCGCGCCGAGCTGACCGAGCGGTCGAAGAACGCGCCCGCGTATCCGGTGGAAGTGCGCACCGCGCACTACGACGTGGTGCTGGCCGCGATCCGGGCCGGGCGCGCCGAGCTGTTGCGCCTGCACCGGTCGGGGCGCATTCACGACGAGATGCTGCACGCGCTCGAACGCGACCTCGACCTGCAGGAAGTGTCCGCGCAGCACGCGCGCGGCTGATCGGCCGCGGGCTCACGACTCACACCCACGGGGCCGGCGTCCTGCCGGCTTCCCGCCGGTTCTCATACGCATGCGGATCGAGCGTCGCCCGCCGCGCGATTTCCCCTCGCACTGCCGATTTGACTCGCCACGATCGGGCCCCAATACGACCGATCCCGCAGCCTTGCACGACATGCAAGCCTTATGGCGCGGGTCTCGCAAACGTTATCGTGCGTCGAATCCGGAAATGATCCGATTTATCCGTTGCCGTCTCTTTCTGCATATTTGGCAAAACTAAACCGGAAGGAGATAGATGCTGTGTTCTAATTTCATTTAGAATCAGCCGGTTATGTTTATTGAGAGAAAGAATGCGGAGGTAATGCGGTCGTCGACGGGGAAACAACGGCGTCCGAGGCCCCGCAAGGCAATGCCGACAGGCCTAATCCGCGGAATCAGGCGGGTTTTTCAACTGCCAATATAAGATGGCGCCCAAGTCGGATAAACAACTCCTATGAAAGAATCGTTTGGAGATTCGGCGTTTGAAACTGGATTTATGAAAGAATCGAGTAGTGATAATGCCTCGGATTGCCTCGAATCGGGGTTATCGGTCCTCCTTGTCGACGACCAGCCATTCGTCGGCGAGGTGATCCGCCGCGCGTTGCGCAGCGAGCACGACATCGACCTGCACGTGTGCACCGACGCACATCGGGCGATGGCGGTCGCGCGCGACGTGAAGCCGACGGTCATCCTGCAGGATCTCGTGATGCCGGAGATCGACGGCCTCGATCTCGTGCGCGCGTGGCGCGCGGACGCCGGCACCGCGCGCGTGCCGATCATCGTGCTGTCCGCGAAGGAAGAGCCGATCGTCAAGCGCGAGGCGTTCATCGCCGGCGCGAACGACTATCTGGTGAAGCTTCCCGACGCGATGGAGCTGACCGCGCGCATTCGCTACCACTCGAATTCGTACCTGATGTCGCGGCAGCGTGACGAGGCGCTCGATTTCCTGTCGCACGACATGCGTTCGCCGCAGACGTCGATCCTCGCGCTGCTCGACGTCTACCGGGCCGAACACGGCGACATGCCGGCGATCATGGAGCGCATCGCCGGCCATGCGCGGCGCGCGCTCGCGCTCGCCGACGGCTTCATCCACCTGACCCGCGCGCAGTCCGAGCGCCGCGCGCACGAAGTCGTGAGTCTCAACGAGATCGTGGTCGACGCCGTCGACCAGCTGTGGGAGAAGGCGGCCGGGCTCGGCTGCCGGGTGATCGCGCACGTGCCCGACGGCGAGTGCGTGACGATGGGCGACCGCATGATGCTGACGCGCGCGGTCGCGAACCTGGTCGACAACGGGCTGAAATACGGCCCGGCCGGGATGGACGTACATTGCACGCTGGGCGGCGAGGACGGCGCCTGGCTGATCGGCGTCGAGGATGCCGGCGCCGGCATCGCGCCGGAGCAGCGCACGGCCGCGACCGAGTCGTTCGTGCAGCTCGAATCCGCGCATGGCGCGGCGCGCGGCGGTTTCGGCCTCGGCCTCGCATTCGTCCGCGCAACGGCGGCGCGGCATCGCGGCCAGATCCTGATGCGCAATACGGCGCGCGGTTTCATGGTCGCGCTTCGGCTGCCGGCGCAGGCGGAGCGGTGACGTCGCGGCGCGGCCTGCCGCGGCCTGCCGCCGCCGCGCCGCCCGAGAGACCTCGATGCGCTCGTGGCGCGCCATTCGGCGCGTACGCGGGCGCGGTTTTTTCAACGCTGAATTTAGAAAGCCCATAACGAACATGGCCACCGTGACGCCCCGCGCGACCAATGAAAGCCTGCATCCGACGATCGGCGCCGCCCGGCTGACGCTCGGCAATCGCATCCTGCTCAGCTTCGGCGTGCTTTTCGTGCTGATGCTGGTGACGGCCGGCGTGTCGTACGAGCGACTGCGTGCGATCAACGCCGAAGCCGTCAGCATCGAGCGCGACTCGCTGCCCGGCGTCTACCTCGCGTCGACGCTGCGCGGCGCGGTCAACGAATCGTTCACGCTGCTGCAGCGCGCGATCTTCGTCGAAACCGATCCCGACGCCGCGCAGCGCGATCTCGCGAAGATCGCCGACGCGCTGAAGGAGGTCGAGTCGCTGACGGTGGACTACCAGAACACGACGTTTCGCGACGACGACCGGCAGCGCTTCACGGCGTTCCGCGGCGCCTACGATCACTACGTGCCGTTGCTGAACGAAGCGGTGCAGAAGGGCCGCGCGTCGCGCGAAGACGCGGTCGCCGCGTACGCGAAAACGCTGCCCGCGTGGACCGAGGTCGTGCGCAACGCGAACGTGCTGGTGCAGGAGAACCGCAAGTTCGCCGAGCAGTCCGCGAAGCTGATCCGCGAATCCGTGCAGGACACCGAGATCGTGCTGGCGACCGCGCTGGCGTTCATGCTGCTGTCCGCGCTCGGGCTCGGCTACATGCTGTACCGGTCGGTCACCGTGCCGATGGCGCGGCTCGTCGAGGTGCATGACGTGATGCGCACCGGCAACCTGACACATCGCCTCGACCTGCGCCGCCGCGACGAGTTCGGCACGCTCGAGACGGGCTTCAACCGGATGGCCGACGAGCTGACCGAGCTGGTGTCGCGCGCGCAGCAATCGTCGCTGCAGGTGACGACGTCGGTGGCCGAGATCGCGGCCACCTCGCGCGAGCAGCAGGCGACCGCGAACGAAACGGCCGCGACGACGACCGAGATCGGCGCGACCTCGCGCGAGATCTTCGCGACGTCGCGCGACCTGCTGCGCACGATGAACGAGGTGGCCGGCGTGGCCGAGCAGTCGGCGACGCTCGCGGGCGTGAGCCAGAGCGGGCTCACGCGGATGGGCGAGACGATGCGCAGCGTGATGGACGCGGCCGGCTCGGTGAACGCGAAGCTCGCGATCCTCAACGAGAAGGCGCTGAACATCAACCAGGTGGTCGCGACGATCACCAAGGTGGCCGACCAGACCAACCTGCTGTCGCTGAACGCGGCGATCGAGGCCGAGAAAGCCGGCGAGTACGGCCGCGGCTTCGCGGTCGTCGCGACCGAGATCCGCCGCCTCGCCGACCAGACGGCGGTGGCGACCTACGACATCGAGCAGACGGTGAAGGAAATCCAGTCGGCCGTGTCGGCGGGCGTGATGGGGATGGACAAGTTCTCCGAGGAAGTCCGCCGCGGGATGCTCGACGTGCAGCAGGTCGGCGGGCAGTTGTCGCAGATCATCGCCGAGGTGCAGACGCTCGCGCCGCGCTTCCAGATGGTCAACGAAGGCATGCAGACGCAGGCGAACGGCGCCGAGCAGATCACGCAGGCGCTGTCGCAACTGTCGGAGGCCGCGCAGCAGACGGCCGAATCGCTGCGCCAGTCGTCGCAGGCGATCGACGACCTGACGCTCGTCGCGAACCAGTTGCGCACCAGCGTGTCGCGCTTCAAGGTCGACGCGTGACGCGCGCCGATCCGCAGAACGGCGCGCGCGCGCTGTTCCTGATGTTCGAGCTCGACGGCGAGCGTTATGCGCTCGACGCGGCCGGCATCGACAAGGTGCTGCCGCTCGCCGTCATGAAGGCGATGCCCGGCGCGCCCGACTGGATCGCCGGGCTGCTGATGCGCGACGGCCAGCCGGTGCCGGTGATCGACGTGCCGATGCTGGCGCTCGGGCGGCGCGCGCAGGCGCTGCGCTCGACGCGGCTCGTGCTGGTCCGCTATCGCGCCGGTCACGCTGACGGCGAGCGCACGATCGGCCTGATCGTCGAGCGTGCGACGCAGACGATGCGGATCGACCGCGCGGCGTTTCGCGCGAGCGGCATCGCGACCGCGCGCACGCGCTGGCTCGGGCGGGTCGCGAACACGCCCGACGGCGTCGTGCAGCAGGTGTCGGTGCCCGACCTGATCGACGACGTTGCGCGCCTGTATCTGTTCGACGGCCTGTCGGGCCACGGGGAGGAGTCTGCATGAACGTGTCCGAATCGCGATTTCGCGGCTGGTTGCTGCGCGAGACCGGCATCGACCCCGATTCGCTCGGCAACGATTTCCTGATGCGGGCGTTGACCGATCGCGTGCATGCATTGCAGGCCGACGGCGAGCGCGTGCCGTCGGCTGCGCGGGCGCCCGTGACGCCGGAAGCGCTCGATGCGTACTGGCAGCAGCTCAACGCGTCGGCCGACGAACGGCGCGCGCTGATCGAGCTGTTCGTCGTTCCGGAGACGTGGTTCTTCCGCGACCGCGAGGCCTTCGCGACGCTCGCGCGGCTGGCCGCCGAACGGCTCGCCGCAATGCCCGGCCGCGTGATCCGCGTGCTGAGCGCGCCGTGTTCGACGGGCGAGGAGCCGTATTCAGCGGCGATGGCGTTGCTGGATGCGGGGCTCGAGCCGGCCAGCTTCGCGATCGACGCGATCGACCTCAGCGCGCGCGCGATCGAGCAGGCGCGGCTCGGCTGTTACGGGCGCAATGCATTCCGCGGGACGGCGACGGAGTTCCGTACGCGGTATTTCACGCCGACCCGCGACGGCTGGCTGCTCGACGAGCGCGTGCGCGCGTGCGTGCAGTTCAGCCACGCGAACCTCGTCGAGCCGGTGGCCGATACCGGCATTCGCTACGACTTCGTGTTCTGCCGCAACGTGCTGATCTATTTCGACCGCGACGCGCAGGATCGCGTGATCCGCTCGCTCGACGCGCGCCTCGCCGACGACGGCATGCTGTTCGTCGGGCCGGCGGAGACGGGCGTCGCGATGCGGCACGGGATGCGCTCGGCGCGCGTCCCGCTGGCGTTCGCGTTTCATCGCGAGCTGGCCGGCGCGGCGGCCGATGCATGCGCGGCGCGGCCGGTTGCGCCGCTGTCCGCGGCGGTACCGCACCAGCGCGCGGAGCGCTTCACGGTCGCCCCGCTCGCCGCGCCGCGCCCGGTGGTGGCCGTCGCGCCCCCGGCCTGGTTCGGCGACGTGCGTCAGCCGTTCGTGGCGGCGCCGGCCGTGGAGACGGCCGCAGTCGACGCACGGGCCGACCTGACGGTGGCGACCGCCGCGGCGGCCGTACCGGCCTACGACGGCATTGCGCCGGCAATCGACGATGTCCCGACGCTGGAGGATGCGCAGGCGCTGGCGAACGCGGGCGCGTTCGACGAGGCCGAGCGCGTGCTCGCGCAGTTCTCGGCGCGCGTCGGCCCGCATGCCGATGCGTTCTACCTGAACGGGTTGATCGCGGATGCGCGCGGGCGCGCCGCGGAAGCGAGCGACTTCTACCGGAAGGCGCTGTACCTGCGCCCCACGCATCACGAGGCGCTGACGCATCTCGCGACGCTGCTCGACGTCGGCGGCGATCGCGCGGGCGCGCAATGGCTGCTCGAACGCGCCCGGCGTTCGGCCGGCTGACACGACGACGGGAATGGGACCGACACCGCGATGACCGGAGGAATGCATGAACCGCGACGCCGCTGCCACTGACGATGCGACGCTCGACGTCGACGACTGCTGGAACCGGATCGGCACGCGCGGCGACCGCTCGTGCGAACGGCTGAACGACTGCCAGCGCTGTCTGAACTGCCCGGTCTATGCGTCGAACGCGGCGAGACTGCTCGAGCGTCCGCTCGACGTGGCCGAGATGGCGGACGTCACGCGCCGGATGAGCGCGTTCGGCACGGCGCGCGCGGGCGACGCCGCCGGCGACGCGCGCCATGCGGCGCTCGCGTTCCGGGTGGCCGACGAATGGCTCGCGCTGCCGATCGGCGTGCTGCGCGAGATCGCCGGCACGCGCCCGATCCATTCGCTGCCGCATCGACGCCATTCCGCCGTGCGCGGTGTGGTCAACATCCGCGGCACGCTGCGTATCGCGATCTCGATCGGCGCGCTGCTCGGCCTCGATGCCGGCAAGGCCGGCCGCGGCGGGAGCGGTGGTGGCGACGGCCGTTTCACGCGGCTGCTGGTGGCCGCGCACCAGGGCGAACCGGTCGTGTTTCCGGTGGACGAAGTCGAGGGCGTGCTGCGCTTCGGCGCGTCCGACTGGGTGCCGGTGCCCGCGACGGTCGGGCGAGCGAGCGCCGGCCTGTCGCGCGGCGTGCTGTCGTGGCGCGGCAAGTCGGTGGGGCTGCTCGACGACGACCGTCTGTTCGACGCCGTGACACGGAGCATGCGATGAGCGGCGACGACGACCTGAGCCACCTGTCGCTGCTCGAGCTGTATCGCGAGGAGACGCGCACGCAGACGCAGGCGCTGTCGGAGCGGCTGCTCGCGCTCGAATCGGGCGAGCCCGATTCCGTCGCGCTCGAAGCGTGCATGCGCGCCGCGCATTCGCTGAAGGGCGCCGCCCGCATCGTCGGCGTGCCGATGGGCGTCGAGATCGCGGGGCGGATGGAAGAGTGCTTCGTCGCCGCGCAGGCCGGCACGATCGCGCTGACGGCCACGCACGTCGACGTGCTGCTGGCCGGCGTCGATTTGCTGGTGCGCGTCGGCGATCCGCAGGGGCACCCCGTGTCGCAGACCGAGATCGACGTGTTCGCGGCGGCGCTGACGGGCGCCGACGGCGCGCAGACGATGCAGGCGCCGGCCGCCGCGCCGCCGCCCGCGCCGCCGTCGTTCGTGCCGTATCGCGAGCACGACGGCGCCGCGAACGAGCCGGTCGGGGCCGGTGCCGCGGTGCCGCCGCTCGCCGTGTCGGGCCCGGCGCCCGATCCGGCCCAGGCCGGCCGCGTGGTGGGCGCCGGCGCGATGCGCCGCGTGCGCGCCGATACGCTGAACCGGCTGCTGAGCCTGTCCGGCGAATCGCTGGTCGAATCGCGCTGGCTCAAGCCGTTCGCCGAATCGATGCTGCGCGTGAAGCGCGCGCAGCGCGACGCGGCCCGTTCGCTCGACCTGATGGTCGAGCAGTTCGCCGACGATCTCGACGCCGGCATGCTCGCGTCGATGAACGAAGTTCGGCACATGCTCAACGACCTGCAGCGCTCGCTCGCCGAGCGCATGGACGAATTCGACCGCTTCGAGCGGCGCAGCACGCATATCGCCGAGCAGCTTTACGACGAGGCGTTGCAATGCCGGATGCGGCCGTTCGGCGACGCGACGCGTGCGTATCCGCGCATCGTGCGCGATCTCGCGCGCTCGCTCGGCAAGCAGGTGCGTTTCTCGATCGTCGGCGAAGGCACGCAGGTCGATCGCGACATCCTCGACCTGCTCGACGCGCCGCTCGGCCACCTGCTGCGCAACGCGATCGACCACGGCGTCGATTCGCCCGAAGCGCGGCACGCGCGCGGCAAGCCGGCCGAGGCGAGCGTCACGCTCGAGGCGCGCCACAGCGCCGGCTCGCTGCTCGTCAGCGTGATCGACGACGGGCCGGGCGTCGACATGGACGCGCTGCGCGCGGCCGTCGTGCGCCAGCGCCTGACCGACGACGAGACGGCCGCGCGGCTGTCCGATCCCGAATTGCTCGAATTCCTGCTGCTGCCGGGCTTCTCGATGCGCGACGCGGTGACCGACGTATCGGGGCGCGGCGTCGGCCTCGATGCGGTGCAGGAGATGGTGCGCGGCGTGCGCGGCGCGGTACGGATCTTCAACGAGCCGGGTGCCGGCATGCGTTTCGTGCTGCAGTTGCCGCTCACGCTGTCGGTGATCCGCAGCCTGCTCGTCGAGGTCGGCGGCGAGCCGTACGCGTTCCCGCTCGCGCACGTGCGCCGCACGCTGGAACTCGCGCACGACGACATCGACGTGCTCGAAGGGCAGCCGCATTTTCCGTTCGACGGCCGGCGCGCGGGCCTCGTCGCCGCGCACCAGTTGCTCGACGCGGGCGAACCCGACGTGGCGCGCGCCAGTACGGCCGTCGTGGTCGTCGGCGGCGAACCCGAACTGTACGGCGTCGCGGTCGACCGCTTCCTCGGCGAACGGATGCTCGTCGTGCAGCCGCTCGACAGCCGCCTGAACAAGATCCAGAACATCGCGGCCGGCGCGCTGCTCGAGAACGGCGACCCGGTGCTGATCGTCGACGTGGAGGACCTGATCCGCTCGGTCGACAAGCTCGTGCGCGGCGGGCAGCTCGCGCGGGTCTCGCGCGATCCGCAGCTCGCGCTCGCCGACCGGCGCCGCCGCGTGCTCGTCGTCGACGATTCGCTGACGGTGCGCGAGCTCGAACGCAAGCTGCTGGAAAAGCGCGGCTACGACGTGACGGTCGCGGTCGACGGGATGGAAGGCTGGAACGCGGTGCGCAGCGATGCGTTCGATCTCGTCGTGACCGACGTCGACATGCCGCGCATGGACGGCATCGAACTCGTCACGCTGATCAAGGGCGACCCGATGCTCAAGCGCGTGCCGGTGATGATCGTGTCGTACAAGGATCGCGACGAGGATCGCCGCCGCGGGCTCGACGCCGGCGCCGATTACTACCTCGCGAAGAGCAGCTTCCACGACGAGGCGCTGCTCGATGCCGTGCACGACCTGATCGGGGACGCGCGAGAATGAACATCGGCATCGTCAACGATCTGCCGCTGGCCGTGGAGGCGCTGCGCCGCGTGATCGCGCTGCGCGCGGACCATCGCGTGCTGTGGGTCGCGACCGACGGCGACGAGGCGGTGGATTTCTGCGTCGCGCACCCGCCCGACGTCGTGCTGATGGATCTCGTGATGCCGAAGGTCGACGGCGTCGCCGCGACGCGCCGGATCATGGCGCGCGCGCCGTGCGCGATCCTGATCGTGACGGCGAGCGTCAGCGCCAATACGTCGTCGGTGTACGAGGCGATGGGCGCGGGCGCGCTCGACGCGGTCGACACGCCGACGCTCGCGCTCGGGCTGTCGACCGACGCGTCGCCGCAGGCGCTGCTCGCGAAGATCGACCAGATCGGCCGGCTGCTCGAAAGCCGCTCCGCGGCGCTCGTGCCGCCGGGGCCCGCGTCCGCGCGCGGCCAGCCGACGCTCGTCGCGATCGGCGCGTCGGCGGGCGGGCCGACCGCGCTGACCGCGCTGCTGCGCGCGCTGCCGGCCGATTTTCCGGCGGCACTCGTGATCGTCCAGCACGTCGACCAGGCATTCGCGTACGGCATGGCCGAATGGCTCGACGGCTACACGCGGCTGCCGGTGCGCGTCGCGCGGGAGGGCAGCGTGCCGGAAGCGGGCACGGTGCTGCTCGCGGCGACCAACGACCATCTGACGCTGTCGCCGCGCGGCGTGCTCGGCTATACGCGGCATCCGGCCGACACGCCGTACCGGCCGTCGATCGACGTGTTCTTCAACAGCGTCGCGGACGGCTGGCAGGGCGAGGCGCTCGGCGTGCTGCTGACCGGCATGGGACGCGACGGCGCGCTCGGCCTGAAGGCGATGCGTGCGAAGGGCTGGTACACGATCGCGCAGGACGAGGGGACCAGCGCCGTGTACGGGATGCCGAAGGCGGCCGCGGCGATCGGCGCGGCGTCGGCGATCCTGCCGCTCGAGCAGATCGCGCCCCGGCTGATCGCGCGGATCGCGCTCGCGCCGCGCGACTGACGGCGCAGCGGGCAGGCGCCGTCGTTTCGCAGCGGCCCGGCGGCGTCTGCATTGTGTGCGTGGCGCGCCGTCGCGTACAATTGCCGCCTGCGGAGATGGCATGCCTCCCTGCGGTCGTTCCCGGCGCGTGGCGCGCGCGGTGCGGCCCTCAACCGCCGGTTTGCCCGGCTGATGATGCCTGCGTGTTCCTGGGTCGTCAGGAGGTCGCAGGCCGTCCATCCGGTATTCTGCCGCCCAGGTTTTGATGTTCCGTCGAATCTGGGAAATCATGTTTTTCACGACTTCTGCCGATTTTTTCGCGACCGTGCGCTACGTGTGCCGCTGGCTCGCGCTTTCGGCCCTGCTCGGCGCGCTCGCCGGCACGGCTTCCGCGCTGTTCCTGATCGCGCTCGACTGGGCGACCGGTACGCGCGTCGCCCATCCGTGGCTGCTGTGGGGGCTGCCGGCCGCCGGCTTCGCCACCGGCTGGATCTACCATCGATTCGGCCAGTCGGTCGCGCGCGGCAACAACCTGCTGATCGACGAGATTCACGACCCGAAGGCGCTCGTGCCGAAGCGGATGGCGCCGCTCGTGCTCGTCGCGACCGTCGTCACGCATCTGTTCGGCGGCTCGGCCGGCCGCGAGGGCACGGCCGTGCAGATGGGCGGCGCGCTCGCCGATCGCATCACGCACGTGCTCCGCCTCGATCGCGAGCATCGCCGCGTGCTGCTGATGGGCGGCATCGCGGCCGGCTTCGCGTCGGTGTTCGGCACGCCGCTCGCGGGCGCCGTGTTCGGGCTCGAGGTGCTCGCGATCGGGCGCCTGCGCTACGACGCGCTGCTGACCTGCGTCGCGTCGGCGATCGTCGCGGACGTCGTGTGCCGCGCGTGGGGCGTCCATCACACGGCCTATGCGATTCCATCCGTGCCGGCCGTCACCGTGACCGGGCTCGCCGTGACGGTCGTCGCGGGCATCGCGTTCGGCGTGGTCGGGCGGCTGTTCGCGTTTGCGACGCATGCGCTGACCGCGTGGTTTCGCCGCGTGATCCGCCATGCGCCGCTGCAGCCGGTGCTCGGCGGCCTGCTGGTCGCGGTGGCCGCGACCGTGCTGAACGTGCCGCAGTATCTCGGCCTCGGTATCCCGACGATCGAGGCCGCGTTTCACGGCCCGCTGCCGCTTTACGATTTCGCGGGCAAGTTCGCGTTCACCGTCGTCACGCTCGCGTCGGGGTTCAAGGGCGGCGAGGTGACGCCGCTGTTCTACATCGGCGCGACGCTCGGCAATGCGCTAGGCCAGGTGCTGGCGCTGCCGGTACCCGTGCTCGCGGGGCTCGGCTTCGTCGCGGTGTTCGCGGGCGCCGCGAACACACCGATCGCGTCGACGATCATGGCGATCGAACTGTTCGGCGCGGATATCGGCGTGTATGCGATCGTCGCCTGTGTCGTCGCGTATCTGTTTTCCGGGCACGCGGGGATTTATCGCGCGCAGCGCGTGGCGGTGGGGAAGGGGGCGCGGGTGGAGGGGGAGTGACGGGCGGCCGCGGCCGATGTCGTTCGATCGCCGCGGCGCGATGCGATATCCCGTACCCGGTGATCCGGCGGATCACCTGGCACGCGGGCATCGCGCTTACTGCTTCGGCAGCCGCGCGACGTTGCGCGCCAGCAGTTCCTCGATATCGATGCCTTTTTCCGCGAGCAGCGCGGTGACGACGCCGTTCAATTCGCCGAGCGTTTCCTTGACCGACTCGCGAATCGTATCCACGACGACCTGCGTGCTGCGCTCGATCTCGATGTTGACCTTGTCGCCCACGCCCTTCGCATCGAACGTGGTCGCGCGGCGCGTTTCTGGAATCAGCCAGACGTCGAACCACCCTTCGTCACGATTGACGTCCGACACGGTCAGGCTGCAGCCGTTGATCGCGATATAGCCCTTCGCGAACACGTAGCGCTTGAATTCGGCCGGCACGCCGATGCGGATCATCCGATTGTGCTCGGACGACGCGATGTGCGCGATGGTCCCCGTGAAATCGACATGACCGGACAGCGGATGCCCGCCGATCTCCGCGCCGTCCTTCGCGGCCCGCTCGACGTTGACCCGCGCGCCGGTCGTAAGGTCGGCGAGCGTGGTGATCCGCAGGCTCGGCAGCATCACGTCGAAGTCGATCAGCGCCGGCGAATGGATGGTCGTCACCGTCAGGCACACGCCATCGACCGACACGCTCGCGCCGATCTCGATGTCGTCGGTGAAGCGCTCGGGGAATTCGATGCTGAACGTCCTCAGCTCGCCGTGATCCTTGATGGCGTTGATGGTGCCAACACCCTGAACAATGCCTGTAAACATGGTCTGCCTTTCGTCGCGAATTGCCTGGCCGACATGATAAGTGATCCTGGCGGCGGACGCGGCGCGCGGCCCGGTGCCGCCGCGCAAGATCCGCGAGCACGAAAAAGGCCGTGCGCGTGGCACGGCCTCGAATCGGAACCGATTGCCGACGACACGGCCCGGCGGCGATGACCGCGCCGCCGGGCCGCATCGCGACGCGCCGGCGTCAAGCCTCCACCGGTTCGCCCAGCGGCCCGGCGTCGCGATCCACCATGCGGCGCGGCGAATCGGCGAGCCCCTTCGCCAGCTCCAGCGCCTGCCGCTCGAACAGCCGGCGGTAGATGCCGCCGTCGATGCGGATCAGCGCATCGTGGTTGCCTTCCTCGATCACCTTGCCGCGATCGAGCACCAGCAGCCGGTCGAGCGCGCGCACGGTCGACAGCCGGTGCGCGACGACGAGCGTCGTGCGGCCGACCATCAGCCGCTCCATCGCCTGCTGGATCAGCAGCTCGCTTTCGCTGTCGAGGCTCGACGTCGCTTCGTCGAGGATCAGGATCGGCGCATCGGCGAGGAACGCGCGCGCGATCGCGACGCGCTGGCGCTCGCCGCCCGACAGCTTGATCCCGCGTTCGCCGACGAGCGTGTCGTAGCCGTCCGGCAGCGCGGCGATGAAGTCGTGCGCGCTGGCCAGCCGCGCGGCGCGCTCGATGTCGGCGCGGCTCGCGCCGGGGCGTGCATACGCGATGTTCTCCGCGAGCGTGCGGTGGAACAGCACGGGCTCCTGCTGGACGATCGCGATCTGGCTGCGCAGCGAATCCTGCCGCACCTGCGCGATGTCCTGGCCGTCGATCGTGATGCGGCCGCCCGACACGTCGTACAGGCGCTGGATCAGCTTGATGAACGTCGTCTTGCCCGACCCCGAATGGCCGACGAGGCCCACGCGTTCGCCGGGTGCGATCCGCATCGAGAAATCGTCGTACAGCGGCACCGGATGGTTGCCGTAGCGGAACGTCACGTGCTCGAAGCGGATCTCGCCCCGATCGATGCGGATGGCCGGCGCGCCGGGGCGATCGTCGATGCCGAGCGGCTGGCGTTCGAGCGCGACGAGTTCTTCCATGTCGTTCACCGAGCGCTGCAGGTTGCGGATGTGCATGCCGACGTCGCGCAGATAGCCCTGCAGCATGAAGAACATCGTCAGCGCGAACGCGATGTCGCCGACGCTCGCTTCATTGTTCATCCACAGCCGCAGCGCGACGCCGATCATCGCGGCCTGCATCGCGACGAGCATCGCACCCTGCAGCCCGCCGTTGAACGTGCCGCGCACCCACGTGCGGCGCGTGCGCTGCCGCCACTTGCCGATCACGCGCGCGAGCCGCGCTTCCTCGCGCGTTTCCGCGCCGAACGCCTTGACGACCGCGTTGCAGCTCACGGCGTCGGCGAGCGCGCCGCCCATGCGCGTATCCCACAGGTTGCCGAGCCGGGCGGCCGGCGCGACGATACCGAGCGACACCGCCACCGTCACCGCGATGTACAGCAGCGACCCCGCGCCGACGACGAGCCCCATCACGGGCCAGTGCGTGCCGAGCAGCACGGTCGCGCCGACCAGCATCGTGACCGACGGCAGCAGCGCGATCAGCACGGTGTCGTTGAGCAGGTCGAGCGCCCAGATCCCGCGCGTGATCTTGCGTACGGTCGAGCCCGCGAAGCTGTTCGCGTGCCAGTCGGTGGAGAAGCGCTGCACGCGGTGGAACGACGCGGCGGCGATCTCGCTCATCATCTTCAGCGTGAGCGTGATGATGTTCAGGTAGACGCCCTGGCGCAGCACGGTCGCGCCGATGCCGAGCGCGGCCAGCGTGCCGAACGCGGCGAGGGCCGAATGCCACGCGGCGGCGCGGTCGGTCAGGCCGGCCGACAGCGCGTCGACGAGGCGGCCGGCGAACAGCGGCGTGAGGACGTCGGCGAGCGCGGCGAGCAGCGCGAGGCTCGCGACCGCGGCGATGCGCGCCGGCTGCTTGCGCCAGTAACGGACGGTGAAGCCGAAGACGGCCTGGAATGCGTGGCCGCCCAGATGGGAGGTTTTTCTGGTCATGTATCGTTGCCCGGCGCATCGCGCGACGGGACTTTCCGGTTCGGAGAACGTCGAAAACGCAACAGCCGGGCCGCGCGAAACACGCGGGCGGAACGAAACGGGCTGTCGGGAAAAGCGCGGCTGACGGGTTAGCGGAAAACTCGGGAGCCGGCGCGGACGGCGGGCTGGATCAGCTGCGCCGTGGGACCACGTTCGGGAAGGTTGCTGGCATTCGGAACATCTGCACCTCCCTGAAGTGAACGGTTGAAAGGACGCCGAAAAAAGACGTGTCGCGATTTTATCAGGAGTGTCGCGCGCGCCGCAACGTCTGACGAATGCGGCGTTGCGGCGTCGATACGGTTAGTATTCGGGGTTTTGGCCCCTTTTCGCGTACGTTGCGCGATGGCGGGCACGGGGCCGGCAGGCGCATCGATTACACTTGCGCGTCCGCGGCGCGCGACGATGCGGCCCGCACAGATTCACTCCGAACCATTCCCGAGGAAACGATGAGCGACGTTCAGCAAGGCATCCTGGCTCCGATCGATACGGCGGCCCGATACCTCACTTTCACGATGTCGAATGACGGCAATATCGCGGCGGCGCTGGCCGCGCTGCGCGAGATCGCCGACGGACGCGACACGGTCGTCGGCTTCGGGCACGCGCTGGCTGCCTATCTCGGGCACCCGGTGCCGGGACTCACCGGGTACCCCGCGTTCTCCGTGAACGACCGCACGCTGCCGATCACGCCGGCCGACGTGTGGGTGTGGCTGCGCTCGGACGACCGCGGCGAGATCGTGCTGCGCGCGCGGGCGATCGAACGCGCGCTGGCGCCGGCGTTCGTGCTGCAGGACGCCGTCGACGGCTTCCGCTATTCGAACGATCGCGACCTGTCCGGCTACGAGGACGGCACCGAGAATCCGGAAGGCGATGACGCGGTGGCCGCGGCGATCGTGACGGGGCAGGGCGCGGGGCTCGACGGCTCGAGCTTCGTCGCGGTGCAGCAGTGGGTGCACGACTTCGACCAGATGGAGCGCATCCCGTCGGGCGAGATGGACGACATCATCGGGCGCCGCCGTTCGGACAACGAGGAACTCGACGACGCGCCCGAATTCGCGCACGTGAAGCGCACCGCGCAGGAAAGCTTCGCGCCCGAGGCGTTCATGCTGCGCCGTTCGTCGCCGTGGTCGGACACGCGCCGGGCGGGCCTCTATTTCGTCGCGTTCGGCTGCTCGTTCCGCGCATTCGACGTGCAGATGCGCCGGATGAGCGGCGCGGAAGACGGCATCGTCGACGGCCTGTTCCGCTTCACGCGGCCGCTGACGGGCGCGTATTTCTGGTGCCCGCCGATGAAGGATGGCAAGCTGGATCTGTCCGCGCTCGGACTGTAAGCGTCGGGCGGGATCGACGAACGGGCGGGTCGCGCTGGATGCGCGGCCCGCCCGTTCCGTTTTTCAAGCGTTCGAGCGCCGTGCGTGAGTGCCTGCGGCGTGCGTCGGTGCGTCAGTGCGTCAGTTCAACGTCGTCTCGATCCGCGTGCCGCGCTTGATGAACTGCGTCACGGGGGTTTTCTCGCAGATCTCCGCGAGACGCTGGCGTTGCGCGTCGTCGAGCGGGCCGTCGAGCGTCACGACGCGGCGCACGTACTGCACGCCTTCGCGATCGGCATGCAGCTCGGTGCGCACCGCGATGCGCGCGGCCGGCCACGTCTTGCGCTGCATGTACATGCGCAGCGTCGCGGCCGTGCATTGCGCGAGCCCGGCCAGGACGAACTCGTACGGCGCCGGCCCGCGATCCTGGCCGCCTTCGCGCGGTGCCTCGTCGCCGGTCAGCGCATGCGTGCCGGCCTGCAACTGGACGACGTAGTCGGGTGCGTCGGCATCGAGGACGGCGGCGGCGTGGATGAGCGACATGGCAAGTCTCCGGTAAGCGGATCGAGGAAAGAAGGCGCCGTGTGGTGGCGTGCAGCCGCCAGCATACCTTCCCGGTCGAGCGCGCGTGCGCAGCGCGCGACGCGTCGGCGATGCCGGCGCTGCCGCGCACGCGCGCGACGATGCGTTCGCGCACCCGCTGATGCGCTCGGTCGGTGTCGCGTGACTCGTGCCAGTACGCGAGCAGCGGGAATGGATCGTCGACATGCGCGCGCAGCGGGTTGAGCGCATGCGTGACGGCCGGTTGCGTGACGTGCGGCGCGCGGGCGGCGTGGTGAAGGACCGATCGATTCCAACGGATGCGCGGGCAACGGATGCGCCCGTCGGCGTGCGACGCGATCGCACGCGTTCGATGCACGTCGATGCCGTTCGCGCCGATACGCGAGCGTTCGCTTTGCCGATGCACGACGCCATCGGACACACTCGTCATTGAACATGGCGGCTGCAATAATCGGCCGCATCGCATACGCGTTTCAGTGTCGGCATACCAGCGGCGCGCGGCAGCCTGTAGTAATCCGCCATCATGCTGTCCCCGTCGGCCATTTCGCGCCAAAGGCGCTACCCGTTCGGCTAAGATGCCGTCGCTTCATATTTCGGGATAGCCGTCCTGTCGCACGCATTCAAACCAAATATAAGCCTGACAGTTCGACGGTATTAGAAGAAGTCGAACAAGTCGGGGGCTTGGCCAGTGAATGCAGCAGATCAGCGGTGGGTCATCATCTATTTGAGCACGGGGTTTTCGTTGGCCCAGGCCGCGCGTCTTGGCGAGGCCTTCAACCTGGCGAATCGCCTGCATGGGTACGGCGTGGATTACCAGCTCAAGTACGTATCCGAAAGCGGGGGACTGTTGCAGTCGTCGTCCGGCGTGAGAATCGCGGCCGATCCGCTCGGCGACGAACACAGCCGCCGTGCGCTCGCGTTCTTTCATCTTCATGGCGAGCGCGCGGCCGTCAATGTAACGTCGCGGCCGAATTGGCACTGTTTCGCGCTGGCTTTGTCACTGACGTGTCGTAGGCGCTTTGCGGTCTTTTTGTCACGTTCCAATGTCGGGTTCGCGCGCCCGTAGCAAGCCGGCCTACCGGGCTGCGCCCATCGCAGTTCACGCCAATCGTATCCGTCCGTCTAGCCGCTCCGCGAAACGGTCCCGTCCCCGATTCGTCTATACTTCCGACGAATTTCCTGCAAGCCGTCCGTAAGTCGGCAAATTTTCTACACCAACCGGGACAGGCGGCGCGTTGTGCGCCGTCCGGGGACCATCAATTTCGATAAAACGAAGTGAAAAGGCGAGAATTCATCCTCGCAGCGGCGCTGACGCCGCTGCTCGGCGCGTGCAGCCGCGATCTTGCTGCTAAGCGGTTTCAACCGCGATCAATTGCCGCTGGCCCGACTCCAAACGATGGCAGCAAGCACATCCTTACGTTCGGGGAAGACGGCATCACGTTCTTGCTGGACGGTAAGCCATATCAGATTCGGAGCGGTGAAATGCATCCGCCGCGTATCCCGCGCGACTACTGGCGTCACCGGATTCAAATGGCGAAGGCTATGGGGATGAACACCATCGCCGTCTACGTCATGTGGAATTTTCATGAAACGAGCGAAGGCACGTTCGAGTTCGATACCGACGAGCGAGACGTCGAGGCGTTCATTCGCCTATGCCAGGACGAAGACATGTGGGTATTGCTGCGTCCAGGGCCGTATATCTGCGGCGAATGGGACCTGGGCGGCTTGCCTGCGTATCTGCTTGCGCACGACGACATCCAGTTGCGCGTCAGTTCGCACCGCGATCGCCGATACATGGACGCGGCGAAGCGATACATCGCTGAGCTGGTGCCGCGCATCAAACCGTTGATGTCGGAAAACGGCGGCCCGATCCTCATGCTTCAGATCGAAAACGAGTATGCAACGTACGGCAACGACGTCGCGTACCTCGAAGAAATCCGCGCGGCGTGGGTGCAGGGCGGGATACCCGGCCCGTTCTTTACCGACGATGGAGTTAAGCAGCTCCAGGAGAGCCGGACAGCGCTCGAAGGCTGTGCCATCGCACTCAGTGGGCCGAAGGCACACGACGTCGCAAAAATCTGCGAGACGTTCCCCGGGTCGACTGTTATGGGCGGCGAACTCTACCCCGGCTTCTTTACGCATTGGGGTGACCGCGAATTCCAAGGCGCAAAGTCCGACATCTCGCGCGAGCTTACGGACTTCATGCGCTATGGCATCTCGTTCAGCATCTACGTGATCCACGGAGGCACGAACTTCGGCTATTCGGCCGGTGCAAACCTCGACTCAAAAACCGGGGAGTATCAACCGGACATCACCAGCTACGACTACAACGCGCCGATCGACGAGCAAGGGCGAGCCACCGACAGTTTCTCGAAATACAGAACCATAATTCAGGCACGCCTCGATACACCGCTTCCCGATGTGCCGGCCGTTCCACCAGCACTTGACCTGTCAGGCGACTACGCGCTGCGTCCGTATCTGCATTCGTCGGTATGGGACAACCTGCCGTCGCCGATCGTCGCGGGCGATGACGCACCGCTCAAGTCGATGGAGCACCATCGCCAGGCGTCGGGGTTCATCCTGTATCGCAAGGCCGACATGCCGGGTATTGGTGGCGCACTGACACTCCGCGACGTGCACGATTACGCAACGGTCTTCACCGACGGATCGTATATCGGCGGGGTCAGTCGAGCGAAAATGCCTCGTTACTTGGCCGAGGGGCTGCGCCTTGTGACGAATGAGGACCGGCTGCCTATCGCGAGCGGATCGTCTACGCTCGACGTGCTTGTCGAAGCCATGGGGCGCGTGAACTATGGTGACGACATGATCGATCGAAAAGGGATAACAGACGCCGCACACCTCGATGGAACGGAACTCCGTGGATGGCATACCTACTGCCTTCCCATGAGTCCCGAGTATGTCGCGGCACTGCGACCGATCTGCACTGATCCACGTCGCCCCGGGTTGTTCTTCAAAGCATCAATGATGCTCAACGAAGTAGGCGATACGTTCCTCGACATGCGCCATTGGATCAAGGGCGTTGTATGGGTCAACGGTCGGAACATTGGCCGTTACTGGAACGTTGGTCCGCAGTTCAGGCTCTTCTGTCCCGCTCCGTGGCTCCGCAAGGGTTACAACGAAGTGACGATCTTCGATTTGCACCAGATTGATCCCATGCCAATCGATCTTCGCTCGACCGCCACGTAGCCTTTACTCGCTGCCCGGTTCCTCGTCGGGAGGAACCGGACAAGTTACCTCGAACGGAAATCCTTCCTGCTCCGGAATCTTCCGCAGCGCTTCACGAAATGCGATCCACCTGACAGCGAGCGCCTTCACTGAGTCCGGAGCGTCAGGAGGCGCGAACGGCTTGCTGTCCGTCGCGCTCAAAGCCGCATCCCGGAAGAATCGAACGTGCTCGGCGCGGATCGATTCCTCGTTGCTACGGAAAAACGCCTCCACGTCCGTATCGTCGGGTTGCGGCACCGAGTCACTCGTCCAATACACGATAACCGGCGGCCCGCTTTGCTTCCCATCTTCACCGAGCGGATGTCGCGTGCGGTAGTCTCTGCCGGCGACGAGCTCCGGGTACATGCGTTTCAGACTAAGAACCATGTGATCGTGCGTGTAATTGCGGAAGTCGATTTGTCTGAGGTCCATATTTCTTCGCTCCTTATTGGTTGCGCAGCACAACGCCGCGCTGCCAGATCGCCGTGATTGCACTGGTGCTCGCTGCGACTCGCAGACCCGTCACAACCCACGGCGCGGGCAAATCGATTTGACCGTGAATGTTGCTGCTCACTGACCCCACGTAGTCGAATTCAGAGATACCCGAATCCCACTGCACGCGAGCGCCGGCAGTCGCCTTTCTCGCGACCACGTTCGACGCATAGTCGTTTCCCCAGGCTGATCCCCATATGTTGCCGTCGGCCTGATAAGACGCACCACCCACGTGAGCGGTGCTGTTTTGCCACGTCTCGCCAGCATCCGACACTTGCCACGGAACCGCGTTGTAAGCGCTGTTGATGATGTCCAGGCCGCCACCGATGCGCGCCCGCAGGTACACATTCGAGTTCTGCGAATACAGGTTCTGAAGCTGGATGTCTGCCTGCCAGCCGTCACGCGAGACGATCAGTCGGTCCGACATGCGGGGCACACTGCGCGACACATACGTGTTGGACAGATATGTGCTCAACCATCCGCCCCATACCGGTCCATAGACGTTTCCGTCGGTTGCATACGTGGCATTGGCCCCACCTCCTACCGTCGTCCCGCCTACGGTCAAACTGCTTCGGGTCGCTACTTGGCCACCGTCAAATACCCACATATTCACAGCGGTGTTCGCGCCGTTCACGATGCCGACGAATTTTCCAGGGCCATCAGTTTGGATACGCGGTGTGTAACCGCTCGCACTGAGAACTACACCGCTGTATCCACCCGGTACCGCGATCGTCAGGATGCCGGTCATCGTATCGCCGGCCTTATTGAGGGCGTATCCCTTCACCCAATCCTGCGACGCATATGCGGAAAGCTGGCTCGCGAATGCGAGCAGACCGAGATCGTTCGCATCGACCGTCACGCGCAGACCGGAACCGTCCTTCGCCCACCCGATCTTCACAGCATTGGTGCCTTGGCCTACGCCGGTGCCCTGTTGAACCGGTGTGTAGCCGAGCTTGGGTTGGTAGTCCGCGCCAGCGTCGGCGACCATCTTCTGGATCGCCTTGACGATTTGCTTGTTGTCGGCCGGATCGAGTTGCATGCCGACGCTCTCGGGAACGGCCGCCAGCTCTTCCTGGACGGTCTGCATGTACGGCATCGTGACAACCGTGCCCTTGATCCCTTGCGAAGGATCGCCCGCGTGCCAGTTGCCGTCCGGTGTGTTGATTCGCTGCATGGTTACTCTTCCTGGTAGATGAAGTAGACGAACGTGTCGGCCGGCTTCAGGTCTTGGAACACGGATTCGAGAATGGGATCGGCGAACGTCAGCAGCGGCTCGCCAACCGCGCTCTCATCGACGCGGAAGTAGATTTCGAGCGAAGGCGAGCCGTGTACGATCACGCCCCACTCGTAGACGATGTCCTCGATCCAGATCGCATCGCCGATCGCGCCTTCGTCGACGCGGAAGGGGTCCGGTTCGACGATCTCGATGCGATAGCCGAGCGCGGCCGCGAGGCGCGTGAAATACGGAATCGACATCCCGCCGGTCTCGTTGACCTTCGCGACGACGGTCGACACGCGCTGCTGCAACGTGGCATCGACGGCCGGCGTAATCCCGCACACGCGTTCCCAATCCGGCAGAAGCTGTTGCGCGAAGAACGGCGTGATGCCGTTCACAATCGTGTCGGCATCGGCGAGCGCGCGATCGAGCGCTTTCCCCTCGGCCGTCAGCTCCGCCGCGAGACGCGGCTCGCGAGGGTCGTATGAGACGGGCGGGAGAAGACGCCCAAGCAACTCGGCGTGTTCGTTCATACCATCGGCCTCAACGTCACGTTGCCGAGGCGGCACCACTCGATCACCTGCGCATCGACCACCGGGACGACGTTAGCCGCTGGACTGTCCAGCACGTAGTCGCCGATGCCGAGCGTGTCGTTGATGACACCGCCGATGCGGTTGCGAATGACCGTGTCGCCGGGCGATACAACCGCGTTGTAGGCTCCGAGTCCGGATTCCACCGCCGCCTGGGCCGTATCGAGCGTGATGCCGTTCAGCTTGACGGCCGCCGTCACGTCATAGGTCTTGATCGACGGCACAACGACACGCGTATCCTTGGCCCGCACGGGGCGCTGATCGTCGATGTGCGCCTGTGCCGCCTTCAACACATCGTCGGACGGTAGGCCATCCTCGGTCACGATCACCACATCGACCGTGCCGAGTCCGCGACGCAGCGGATAGACGAACGCCGCGGTCACGCCCGGTACTTCCATCGCCCATTGCCAGTAGTCGTATTTGTTGCCGCCGGCCGGCGGCCGACGGATACGCTGAAGCAGGCGTGCGAGCAGGCTATCGAGCGTCTCGATCGCCGTCCCGCCGCGCAGCGTCACGATGGTCAGTGTCGCGTCGACGTCGATCGGCGGCACGGTGAGCGTGAGCGTATCGCCGTCCTGGCGGTTCCCGATGGTGCCGGCGTCGACGGCCGCTACCGACACGACCAGATTTCCATCCGCATCAAACGTGCCGCCGCTCGTCGTCACGTAGGCGGTGCCGTCCTGATATTTCGCACTCAGACCGCTGGCGATTTGGACACCAGGCTTGCCCTTGGCGCGTGCGGTGCCACTTGCGACGACAGGCGACTTGCGATCGATGCCGCGCAGGCGCGCGTGCAGGATGAGATTGTCTTCGTCGGCCGTGTCCGGGAAAATCTGCCGCGCCGTCCAGGCGATACGCGCATACAGACCTTCGACCGCGCTGGCCGTGCCGCTCGCGCGCACGTAGTGATCGGAATCGTCGCCGACGTCGGCATCCGGGCGCTGGTTCTTGATCTCGCGCAGAATGTTCGCGCGGACCTGGTCGAGAGTGAGAACGGTCGCCGGCATTACGACACCTTGACCGGATGCTGGAAGTGCTGGACGTTGCCCGTCGCGTCATACACTTCGACGAGCAGAACGAGCCAGCCTTTTTCGCCCGCCGTGGCCGACACCACCACCTTGCTCGCGCGGCCATCCTTGACCAGCGGGGCGAGCGCTTGCTCGGCGTATTGAACAGCGAGGCCACGCACGCGCGGCGTGTCTTTCTCGCGCGCCAGCGTGTGCAGCAGCGACCCGACGTCGGGCGCAGCCCACCAGGAGCCGAGCGGCGTGGCGAGGCGGATATACACGGCGTTGGCGAGCGTCGTCGTCTGTGTGCCGGTATATCCGCCTGTTTGCGGGTTCAGAAGTGCGTCCATGCCGCGATTGTCATCGCGCGCGCGTGAACGTCTTACGTGATGGAGGTCAGTGGGCTTCTGCTGACGTCAAACGACAGGCGTGTCCGTGATGCTGCCGGTTTCCGGATGCTTGTGGCCGTTGAAGCTCTTATTGCCGATCACCACGTCCTGGTCGACGCGAAGATTGTCGATATGTGCACCGTCGCCACCCGACATCGACAAGCCACCCTTGCCTGTGATCTGCTCGGCGACGTTGAGCGCGTGATCCATGTTGACGGTCGGCGTCTTGAAGTTCACCGAGTCTTCCGCCTCGATGTTCAGCGTCTTCGTCTTGATGTTGATGACGCGGCCGCGTGAGAGCACGATTGAATCACCTTCGTCCGTGTAGATCGCTACCTCACCATCCTTCAACGCTTTCACGCGATACTGCGCGTGCTCCGTCGCAACCACAATGCTATGACTCGTCTTTCCGCCGATCGGCACGACGATCCTCATCGTGCCGGCCGGCGGCGCACTGGTGTATCCGTAGTGCTGGAACAGCTCTTCGTCGACACCGCTCTCGCCGGCAAGCCCTTCACCACGCACCATCACCACCGGGCCGTCGGTGTTCACGCCGCTGATCACGCCACGAAACGCTTGTCGCACGCCGGCCAACATGCGCGACACTCGCTTTTCAACTTCTCGCATCATTTTGTCACCGTCGTGTTGCCGTTTGCGTCCGTCACGACCAGCGAAAGCGGGCCGTCGCCTTTCTTCTTGCGTCGATGCTTGCGCCCCGAATGCGGATGCGCGTCGAGAATCCAGACCCCGTCTTCCTTCAGCGTCAGCGTCGTGTGAGCCCCACCAGGACGACCGCCCGTGAAGCGGCGCGCCATCAGGAAATAAACGGCGTCGATGCCGTACTCTTCCCACACGACATGCACGCGCTGCCCGGGCTTCCACAGCACGCCGTTCGAGGTTCGGTGTCCCTTCACGCTGGCTTTCAATGTATGCGCCGCGAGCGCCGAATCGGAGATGATTTTCTTCGCGCGAGCTTCAGCGGCCGCAAGGTTGGGCGCGTCGTGATCGACGTACACCTTTGGCCGATACACCGTCACCCCCTGGTCTTTCACCGTGGCCTTGATCGCGTGCTTGCCGGCCGTTGTGCGCGTACCGTGCGCCTGGCCCAGCACCGTGACTTCCGAATACCGCTCCGCAATCGAATCGTCTTCGTCGAACCATTCGACGTTGTTGCCTTTGCCATCCTCGCGCAGGATCAGGCTGGCCACGGGCGGCGCATTGTAGTCGGGGCCTCCGATCACAAGCGTGCCGTCCGGTTCGAACCACGGCCACAAGCCTTCGCCCTCGGCAGCGTGGACCAGCGCGTCCCACGCGGTGTCACCCGGATCGACGCTGATCTTGTCCCACGTCGACTGGGCCTGTACGGTGTCGATGCGTACTTTCTTGATGCCGAGCGGTTTGACGATGTTCGCGACGACGTCGGCGAGCGTTACCTGCTTCGCGGTGAAGATCGGGGCCGAGCAATCGCGCAGGATCGCGGCATAGTCACGGCCGCTGATCGATAGTGTCTTCTCCGTCTTGCTGGTGCGCCGCCGCACGTTGTCGACGTAGCCCACGAGCACGGTATCGTCGCCGACCTTCACCTGGACGTGTGCGCCAGATTTGACCGTGTCGGGCATCTTGCCGGCCGGGCGCGTGAGCCGCACGTCCCACGCATCGGCCGGCGTCAACAGATCGGAATCGATCGAGTACGACGACCAGGCGCTGTGCGCCTTGCCGCCGATTAGCACCGTTACGTCGTTATTGGGCGAAGCCACGGACAGTGTCTCCTCGCTGGATGAAGTTCGGATTGCGGATTTGCGGATTCAGTCGCAGCAGCTCGGCGGAGCGCAGGTAGTTGCCGTACCAGAGATGTGCGAGCAACGTCATGTTCGACGGTGCATCGACGGTACGCGAGATGATCGGCGGCAGGACGTCGATCACCTTGATCGCCAGCTCCTGCACCGTCAGCGCCGTCTCTTTTAACGGCTCGATAACGGGCCGCGCCTGCTCGACCGGCACGGCCGCACGAACCGCGTCGATTGCGGTCTGTATCAGCTCGCGCGTGTCATTCGCGATCTGCTCGACCTGGTCCGGTGTGAGTGTCGGTTCGTCGGCCTCGTTCGCGAGAACGTCGGACGCGACGCTCGCGGTAACCGTTGCGACGACGACGGCCGTCACGGCCGTGACGAGCTGCACGTCGGATGTGTCGGCCGCGACCGTACCCGGGCGCGGCGGTGCATACGGCGCGGCCGGATCGGTCGAGCCGCTCGGCACGACCGTTGTCGCCTGCGTACCAGGAATAGCAAGCGGCTGGCCAGCGGCAGATGCGGCGGGCAGCTTCACGACCGTTTTCATCTGGTCGCGCATGTCGTTCCAATCGGACATAACGAGGCCCGGATCGAACGAACGGAAGTCCGCAATGCCGCTGACCAGGCCGATCAGGTCGGACGCAAACGCGCCGGGCCACGACAGATAGTCGACGCTCGCACGGCGGAAGCCGACGACCAGTGCCTTGATCGGGCCGAGCGTCTCGCTCAACACGTCGCGCAGCGCATTGAGTCGCCGCAGACCGGCCTTCATCGTCTTGAGAAAACCGACTGCGCGCTCGAACATGCTGGTGCCGGCATCCATCGCGGTGGTCGCGAGTTGCGCGGCCGCGTCGGCAGTTTGCGTCGGCCGCTGCTCGACGAAGAACGGGTTGCCGGGCGTCGAGCGCTTGAACCGCATCTCGATCACGCACGCGTCAACGTTGTCGGCGTCGTGCGACACGTGCGCGCCGATGAGCTGCATGCTCGGCATCGAGCCGAACACCGGATGAATCAGTTCGCCCGGCCCCTTGACCGCGAGCGCGGCGAGCAGCGCCTTCATCCGCACTTCATAGTCGTCGCCGAAGAAGATCGCCGTGAGGCTCGTCGTGTGCGCCTTCAAACCGAGGTCTTCGACATCCTCGCCGTCGACGTGCGGGACCGCATATTCCGCCGTGTCGCGGTCGATCGTATCGTCGGTGAGTCTCACGTCGAACGGCACACCGCGAAACGATGCGTCGAACAGTGTGTCTTTCCACGCCATATCAGTTCCTCAGTGCGTTCTTCTGGCTGGCCGTCGACACGAAGTCGTACAGGTGTTGGCCGTCGAGATTGATCGTGAAGTGGCCTTCGACGACGGGCGGCTTCTCGTCTTTCTTCTGCGCGAAGATCGCGTCGCCGATCATCTTGCCGATGCGCTCGCCGAAGTCGTGGCCGAAGTAGCCCGCGATCGCACCGCCGATCGCGCCCACGGCAGTGCCGGCGATCGGCACCACCGAACCGGCCGCAGCGCCTGCGGCTGCGCCCAATGCCATGCCGCCCAGACCACCGACGACGCCACCCGCGACACCGACGTAACCGGCCTTCTTCTGGTCCGGCGTCATCGAGTCGTTGTTCGCGATGGAGTACGCTTCGATGCCGCCCATGACCGCTTGCAACGGGGCACCGAAGCGACCCACCAATCGCGCGCCGGCCGCGAAGCGCGAACCGAAGGTCGCGGCCTGGGCGGCGGTGGTGCCGAGCGCCCCGGCCGATGCAGCGGCTGCGGCATCAGCGGCCGCAACTCCAGCAACCGGCGCCGCAGCGAACCCGCCGCGCAGGATGCTGATAGACGCCGCGACACCGAGCGCGGCCGACAGAGTCTTCAGGCCGAGCGTCGTGCCTTCGATCGCGGCAGTCAGCTCGGGATACTTGCGCGCGTAGTCGGTGAGGTTCGTCGCCACGTTGCCGAGCTTCTCGTCGAAGCCTTCCAGCGCCTTCTGGCGTGCAATCTGGCGCTCGTTTTCGAGCTGCTCGGCCTTGAACGAGGCGGTGCCGGCGATCGTCTCGAAGTTGCTGTCGACCGCCATCTTCGGGTTGAACACCTGAGACTCGACCTGCTTCCGGTAGTCTTTTTGACCCATATACGCGACTGCCGCACCGAGCGCCTGTCGATCGTGGATGATCTTGCCGATCGACGTACCTTCGAGCAGTTGGACCTGGCTCTCCATGATCTCTTTGCGCTGGCTCTCAGGTGCGGTCGCGAGCTTGGTCTTCAGGCTCTGATAGCGCTTGTCGCGCGACATCACGTTTTCGAGAATGCCGACGAACGCGTCCAGTGCGTTCACACCTTTCGCACGCGACGCGGCGAGACTGCCGGTCAGATCGATACCGAGCTTCTTCGCCTTGATCTGCGTGTCCTGCGAGTTCAGCTTCTCGAGCAGGTTGACCAGGTTATTGCCGGCCTCATCCTTCGTACCGGCCGTGATCACCGACGCCTGGTTGGCGACGACGAGCTTGCCGAAATCCTGCAAGCCTGACATGCCGGCCAGCTTCGCCATGGCCATCTGCTGCGGGAGCCACTTCGACATATCCTTCAGCTCGAAGCCGCCTGCCTGGCCACCCTTGAGCGCCATGTCGAGCGCGCGCGGGATGTCGGCTTCCTTGATCTTGAAGTTCTGCATCGCGCGAATGGCGATGTTGCCGAGTTCGTTCGGGTCCGCGCCGGTGGCCGTCGCGAACTTTTGCAGGGTCGGCAGCATTTTCATGGCGGTTTTGTCACTGACCGCGCCGGACGCGAGCAGGTTGTCGAGCGTGTCCGCCGCCTGTTCACGCGAACCACCACCCGAACGCACGGCCGTCACGATCGCATCGTTCAGCTCGCCGACACCCCTACGTCGGCCAGCGACGTCGCGATCGGAGAACGCGGTGTTCGCCATCATGGCGAGCCGGCGGTCATAGGCCATCGTCTCGCGCACGGCAGGGGCGGCCACCATCACGCCGGCAGCAGCGCCGGCCACGACGCTGCCGGCACGCCACATCGCGCCGACCGCACGACCACCGCGCGCGAGCCGGCCTTCCGCCTGCTCGGTGCCGCGCAGCTCGCGGTTCAGCTCGGCCACACGCGTACGCACCGCAGCGAACGCGCGCGCCTGCTCGGCGGCCGACGCGAAGCCCGCGCGCTGGAGACGGTTGTAGGCGGCGACGGTCTGGGAAATTTCCCGGCGGATCGCCTGTTCGGAACGGACGTCGAGCTGCGAGCGAGCCGCCGCCAGGCGTTGGGAGCCGGTGAGGATGTTCCGGTTCGCCTGGGTGTAGGCCGCTTCGGTTTGCTGCACGTTGCGCTGGACGGCCTGCTCGGCACGGGCCGATTGCGACATGCGCACGTCGTACAGCATGCGACTGGTCGCTACGCTCACGCGCGACGCGTCTACATACGTCTGCGCGGTCTGACGCACCGAGCGCTGTACGTTGCGCTCGCTTTGTTGTGCGGGCGTCGACACCTGGTCGCGCATCCGCACGGTCAATCCAACTTCGAGATCCCGGCTCACTGTTTTTTACCCTTCGGACGCTTACGCCTCATGCTCTTCACGGTGCGCGTCGTGGTGCCGGGCACCTGCTGACGAGGATTCTTGCCGCGAATCGTTGCGATCGCGGCAAGGTATCCCTCAAGTTCCGGCTCGGTCAGGCTCCGGAACCGTTCTTCGCTGACGCCGTATTCGGCGAGGACGATTCCGGCGAGCCGGTAGTTTCGGCGGCCGGCTTCGGCCGCTGTCGCTTTTTTTTAAGATCGTCCTGCGCCTTCATCATCACGTCGTAGTCGCTGTCGACGGCCGTCATGAGCAGCTCGTCAGTGATGGCTTCCTTCGGGATCGCGCCGAGCGAGACGAGACAGCGCGCGAGCATTGCGACGTTCACGCGCATGTTCGACACGCCACCGCCAATGATTTCCGGCTGTTCGTAGACCTCGATGTTCTCGCCGATGGTGCCGAGGCGAATCTCGAAGTCGTAGTGCAGTTCGCCGCTGCCCGGCGGATATTCGACGCCGTATTCCAGCGAACCTTTTTCGGTGTTGATGCTCATTCATTCACCCGTCGAGTCGAGAAGATGGTGAGGTCGCGGCGCGCCTCGTTTTCCACGCTGTACTGGTCGCCCATGTCCAGCGTGACGCAGTCGTAATAGCTCACGCGCTGGCCGCCCGGCGAGACGGGGAACTGGGTCAGCTTGCCGCCTTCCATGTTCCACCAGTCGATCTCATCGCCGCCGAGCGGGATCACGACGGTCACCTTCAGTTCATGTTCCTCGACGCCGCGCGCGAAGCCCTTGACGCGACCGGTACGGTTCATCGTCTTGACCGGCTTCTTGCCAGTTTTCGACGTCACCGAGAAGGTCACGACCTCGGCCTCCTGGCCGTCGACTTCGAGCACGATCGCGCCGACGTATTCTTCCAATGCCATAGCTGGCTCCTATAGTGTTTCGATGGGTGTTACAGGATCAGGTCGATCCGGCCAGCGAAGACGTGCAGCCCGTTCACGACGTCGCACGGGATCGCGGCATTGAGCTGGTTGACGTCCTGCAGATCGCGTTCGACGATCAGCTTGTCCTTGTTCGCCTCGACGTTTTCGATGATTTCCAGCTCTTCCAGCTTGTACAGCACGTCGAGCAGCTCGCTACGCACCTTCGGCGGCGTCTTCTCCGACAGCTTCTCGCGCGGGAAGCGAAGCGCAATCCGTTGCTGACACGCCTTGCGAACGTAGTCCAGCGTGCGGATCGTCGTCACGTCGAGCAGCGCCGGATCGTCGATGCCCTGCGCATCCTTCGTGTACGTCGTGATCGCACGGACGATCTGCACAACGTTGCCGGGGCCGATCTCGAAGGGCGTCACGCCGTTATGCAGTGCTTTCTCCTGTTCGGTGCGTCCCGGTTGCGACGGGATCGGCGTCACATCGAGGCCGAGCAGCGCGAGCGTATTCAGCGGGCGTGCCGGGTCGGTCTCGCTGGAAAGGACGGCTGCATATTCGGCTGCGATCTCGGCCGGCATGCATACCGAGCCCGGATGCCAACCGATCGTGATCCGCCCCCCGTTGAGATCACCGGCGAGCGTAGTAGCGGTAGACAGAGTCGCGGGCGTGCCAGCGACGCCGACAGCGGGACGTTGTTCGAGCGCGCCCGAGATGCTGTCCAAGTGCGTGCGCAACTTCGTCATCGACTCCAACGTCGGCCAGCACGTCGCATACAGGTTGTACTTCGCGCCGTATACGGCCGCGAGCGCAGGGGCGATGTCGGGATCGTTCAACCCACCGGAGAGTGCGGTAATCGTTGCTTTGACGCCGGCCGCCTGGTTGAGCTGCGACAGGACGATATCGTTGCCAAACACCCCCTTGTTCTTCGCCGTCAGCGTGACCTTGCCGTTGACCGAGTCGGCCGTGACGGGCAATGCGGTCTTCTGCGCGATCTGATCCTTGAGGCGCGTGGCGATCGTCGTTTCGGTGTCGTCCGCGTACACAGCGATATCGACCCGCGCATTGGCAATGAACAGGGCGAACGCACCGTCGGCAGTCGCCGGTCCCGTGAATTCGATTGTCCCCTTTGCTGGCTGCCCCGCAACAGCGTCGTCGACCGCGATGACCGTCAGGCTCACGTACTTGTACGCCGTGATCGCAGCGACGGCCGCGATGTGCGCGAGCGACCCTGCGCCAAAGTACAGTGCCGCCTGGTCGCCGGAAAACACGTCGACTGGCTTCAGTGCCGGCACAGTGCCGTCAGCGGTACGCTGGCCGATGATAAGCACAGTCTGGTCGTTCGCCGGCAGCGTGCGCACGGCGAGCTTCGTGTTGAATTCGAAATACTTGCCCGGCTTGCGGATACCCGACGGGATCGTATCGAACGAGATGTTTTTGCTTGCCATCGGTTAGGCTCCTTTCGCGGCCTTTTTGGCACCCGAGTCGACTGCCGGACTCGGTGCGACGTCGGCGCTCGACTCCGCGGCCGGCCGGTTTTCTTCGATCAGGTCACCCTCGGCGACGCGACGCTGGTAATACGCGGTGTCCGGCACATCGACGGCTTCAGCGTCCGTGATGTACTGGCGCGATGCGTGTTCCTTCGGGACACGCAGCCCGGATCGGGCTTTCACTTTCATGGTTGCTCCTTCATCTCAATGCGATCGACAGCGTCAGCCGGCCGATCAGTGCCGGGTTGCAGGTAGTAGCGCAGCAGCGTCGACTTCCAGTCCGGCGTCGGCGGATCGAGCTGGCCGTCGTACTGCTCGAACACTTCTCCGAGCGGCCCTTCGACGCTGCCTTGCGGAAACGCGCCGACGAACAACGTGTCTTCGACCCATGCGGTGTGGAATTCCAGCGCATAGACGGACATCGCGTCGCTGCGGACCTTCGTGTTGAACAGCGTGCGAATCGCACCGGGTTGCAAATGTCGGATCGGCAGGCCCATGTCCTGCTGGTTCAACAGATGCCGCACGGCCGAGATCAGCAGGTTCGTACCGACCTCGACGTGTGCCGGCCCGCCGTGCCGGCTCGTTTCCTCGTTGCGCACGCTGCGCGCGCCCACCATCACGACGAACGTCGCCTCGGCCTTCCACTTCGAACGACTCGTCGCAACGGGATCGGTGCGCTTCACACCGCCGAACGTCACCCACGCGGCCGGGAAGCGCCGAACGACGGTGTCCAGCTCTTCATCGTCGAACTCGCCGCCATAGGTTTTGACCTCGGTGACCATCTTGCCGAGGCCGCGCGTCAGGCGGTCAACGATGCCGAGCTCGACGGCGGTCACGATCGGGACGTAGGGCATGGCGTTATCGGTTGTCGCGAGAGAACACACGCGTGCCCGTCACGAACTGGACAGAGTTGTCGGGTTGCGGGACCGATCCCGTCGTCGTCGAGCCGAGCGTGACGTCACCCGATGCGACGAGCTTCAGGAATGCGATCGCCGCCTTGTAGCGCTTGTCGATCTCGTCTGTCATGACGGTCTCGCCGCCGCAGAGGCGATAACGCGCGATGTCACAGCACACGCCCGCAAGCATCTTCGGTTGCGGATCGAGCGGCAGCGCGTAGCGGCCGGCCAGATACGTATCGATCTCGGCGGATGCTTCGTCGAGCGCATCGGCAAGCACGAGCGCATTCACGTCGCCGGTGCGATCGCGGTCGGACAGCGAGATTGCCTCGCGCTGTCCGAACCGGCCCACCAGAAATTCGACGGTGGCGTACATGCCTGATTAGCTCCGAGCCTTGGTCGCCGCCGACTTGCCCGATGCTGCGGCAGCCTGAGCGGCTTCGAACGCCTGTTCACGGGCGGTCAGATCGTTCTCGCGCGCGACCAGGCCGGCGACGCGCTCGTCGAACTCGGCGACGCGGCGCTTCAGGTCCGCTTCCGCCGCTTCGAACTCGGTTTCAGCGGCCTTCAGATCGGCCTCGCGCAACTTGATCGACGCTTCGCGCTGATTCAGTTCCGCTTCGATGTCGGCGAGCGCCAATGCGCGCTTCGCATCGTCTTCGCTCACATCGAGCGTCAGCGTGTCGGCGTTCGCCAGCGCCGCCGTCACGTGCGGGGCGTCGTGGTGCGGGAGCGCCGCCGCGTCTTCGTCGCTGAGCTGGATCGCCGTGTCGACCACGACCAGGGACTTGTCGGCGACGATTGCGGCGTGTGCGTTCGGATGAAGCGCAGCCAGCGCGATCGTTTTCGGCACGATCCCGAACACATGGCCAGCGCGGCGAAACCCTTCCTTCGCCGACGCCACCTTGATCGCCGGATGTTTCTTGCTCATGAACCTCTCCTGTGAATTCGAACCCAACCGGAGCCCGCCATTGCGCCGCAGCTCCGGGACGTTCTTCCTCCGCGCTTATCGGCGTCGCGCGGCCGTTTCTCGCGGGGCGTTATCCCGTTATGCCAGCCAGGGCGTTGCCAGCAGATCGGCCGAACCCTTCCAGATGTTGGTCGCGCCGTAGTTGTTCGCGTCGGCGTTCAGGATCTTCCGGCCGCGTCCTTCGTACATCGGCGGCACGACCAACAGCGATGGACGGATGCCAAGCGGGCGGCCGTTGTCGCCCTTCATGCCGGTCATCGCTTGGCGGGCGGCCTCGTAGCTGTCCTCGGTCAGCTCGGCCTGCGACGCATACGCGAGTTGCCAGAGCGCGAAGCCCACGTTGCAACGTGCGTCAACGCCGTAGCGGAGCTTGTTCTCCGAGAACACGACTTCGTCGGTTTCCTGATCCATTGCAACGAAGTTGTACGGCTTGCGCTGCTGCAGGATGATCGGCTTCACGACGCGCGTCATATCGAGCAGATACCAGGTGGGGCCTGCACCGGCCTGGAAGTTCGAGACCGAACCGACCTGGCCGTTTTCCTGCAGCACCGGGTGATCGGTATCGAAGAAGTATTGGCCGTCGTAGCAGGTCTTCGTCGAGCCTTGCTTGAGTAAGCCGAACACCAGCTCGTCCGGATGCTGCTTCGCGTCGAGGCCGAGCTGCGCGATCGCCGGCTTGTAAACGCCGTAGGTGTCGTCTTCGATTGTCGTGCGCTCGACACTGACCGTGTTCTCGAACGATTTGTTCTTGATCGCAAAATCGTGGGACGTCAGGTTCTGAAGAACGCGATCGCCGATCCATTCACGGAAGCGCGTCGTCTGGCCGAGCCACGGATAGACTTCCTGCGACGTGGTCGACGGCACGGGCATGGCGACCTTTTGCCAGTCGGATGACGCACCATCGAAGGCTTGCTGGAATACCGTGTTGAAGCCGGTGAACACTGCGCGCAAATTGGCGCGATTGATTTCCATGTGCTTTCCTTATGGAGTGGTCGGGAGGTGTGACGGGGCCGCGTTAAAACGCGATCCAGACGCCGGCCGGGTCGATGTCAACCATGGTGCCGGCGACCGAACGCTTGCCACCGCCGTCCGTTTTCGCGACGGTCTGATCGTCGACGATGTACGCGGGCATGCCGACGTCCTTCAGCGTGAGCTGGTCCGCGCCGGCCGAATTGGCGACACGCCACTGGCCGCGCCGGATCGTCACGTTCGCGGCACCGTCTGCGCCGGCCGTGTTGTCGATCTGCTCTTGGACGATGCCGGCGCCCTTGAGCGTGGTGGATTCAGCGCCTTTGGTCGCGAGGCCGGTCGCCGTATCGATCGCGGCGATCGCGCCGGTGAAGAACAGCACACCGCCCTTGGCCGGGTAGCTGAACAGCAGGCCGGCCCGGGCAACGGTGTCGCGGTCGGCGGTCAATGCAGCCATGTGAATCTCCTGGTGGAAGTGAAAACGCGTTGCTGATGGAAGTGAAACGAGTTGCCGCGCTACCGTCAGGCGGTCGGCTGCGACGTCTTGTACGTCGCCGGGTCGAGGCCGAGCGCTTTACACACAGCGAGGTCTGCTTCGGCGAGCGCGGGTGCGCCGGATTGGTCGCCGGCCGGCGGATTGCCGCCGGTCTGCGTGCCGCCGAGCGCCTGAATCGGCTGTGCGGTCGCGACGAACTGTTTCAGCGCGGCGACGTTGCTCTTGCCGAGGTCGCGCGCCCAGCTCTCCTGAGCTGGCAGCAGCCGGCCGTTTTTCAGAGCGGCCGTCACCAGTTCCTCGACTTCGTTGCCGGTGAGCTTTGCGTTGGCCGCGTCGAGCTGCGCGCGCAGGTCGGTCATCACCGAAATCGGCACGAAGCGCGCCGGGTCGACCTGGTTGGCCGACAGCGTCGCGATCTGCGCGCGTTGCGATTCAAGCAGGACGGGCAGGTTCACGCTGGCAGCGGCGGTGCCTTCGCCGCCGGACAACGTGTCGATCAGCTTGTTGAGCTGGGCGACGATCTCTTCAGCGGTCGCGCCGACCGGCATATTCAGCAGCCATTGCAGCCGTTCCAGGAGTTCATTCATGTTGGGAACCTCGGTAGGTGGGACAGTGGAAAGCGCCGCGTGCGCGGCAGGATCGATCGCGCCGGACATTGCCGAGCACGCAGCGGTGAGCTGCACCTCGTCGAGACAGTCGAGCGCGGGGTCGTTGGTCAGTGCCGCGTTGAAGAGCGCGATCACGTTGCCCGCCTTATCGAAGGCGAACACAGGAGAGATGTAGGCGTATTCGTCCGCGTCGATCATTGCGGACGCGCGGGCGGTCCATTGGACGTCGGTCGCGTACAGGCCGTCGCCTTCGCGCCATTCCAGCGTCTTGAACCAAGCGGCGGCCGGCGCGGGTTGGCCGTTCTTCGCCGAATTGAGCGTCTGGTGCTCGTAATCGATCACATAGCGGGTCTGCCGGGCGTTCGCCGCCGCGATCAGACGTTCCGCACCGGCCGCGTCGAGCCGCCACGCGGCGCATTCGGTCGGTCGGCCGTCACGTGCACGGAACTCGCCAGCCGGCAGCAGCTTGAGTGCCGTGCCGGTCGACTGGATTTGCGCGGAAAGCGCCGCGATGAAGAAGATAGCCATGCCGCCATGTTGGCGACCGGCCGGGGGAAAAATAACGGGACCGGTGTCACTGGGAACACACCGGTTGACTCGCGCGGGGGGAGTGGCGGGAAGTGAATGCCGCTAGGACTGATTTTAACGGGGGTTTAACGGCCCTCACGCCCCCATCTGGCTATCTGCGCCTATCCGGCCCCTGAAAACCGCTCAAATCGGGCGAGCGGGTTACTGATCAAACAGGCGGCGCAGGTAGGTGGTGACCTCTGACTCGATCCCGATATTGTCGGACTCGGTCAGCGCAAAGAACGGCCGCGCCGGAATCTTGATCGTCCAGCCCTGGCTGCGGGTCCACTTCACGATCTTGACCCGCTTGTGGCTGTTCTTCGCGAACACGGCCAAGTGCGGATGGTCCGCCTGGCGCATGATCATGCCATTGCGATCCTTGCGCAATCTAACGTAGCCCGACATGGGATGACGTTGGATCGTGCCGCCGAACTGGTGAATCGCCGCGTATACAACGTTAGTGCCGACACGGGCCGTCGTCGCGTCGTGTGCCGGCGTGATGCTGGATGCGAGCCGACCCGAACGTTGCAGAATCTTGCCGGTGCCGGCTTCCTCACGGCGGCGCTTGAGGGTCTTCAGACTCAGGCCGAGCCATTTCGGCCGGCCTTGTTGCGCGAAGTTCTCTTCGACGGCGTCGGCCATTAGCCCGGCGATCAGCGCCGTCACGGGCGACGCATCCTGCATCAGTGCGCGCACGCGGGCCATGGTCGCCGCGTACCGGGAGTCGTCGATCTCGATTTCTACGATCATGGGCTATACTCTGTATATACCGATTGCAGTCGCACAAGCTCCCGACTGACGCGACCAAAGGAACTGCACGGTGGCCCGCGACGAGTCGGCGTCGCGGGCCGTTCTATTTCCGGTACGCCAGAAAGCCGTCACGCTGCTTTTCTATATACCGACGGCGCGCTTCCTCGCCGCGCTCGATATTCGCCATCATGGCCGTCGACCCGGTCCAGTTGTCCTGGCCCAGCTCGAACACGCTCAAACCGTACTGCGCACCGTCCTGGCCGTCGATCAACCAGGACTTGATGTAGCGCCGCTTGAGCAGCCACGTACCGGGCTTCGCGCGGCTCTCTTCCCACCGTAGCCATATCTCGTCGGGTTCCTGGATCGCCCGGGCGAGCAGCGACATATACGCACCGCGTCCGTCCTTGTCCGCCTTCCAGCTCCCGTCGCCAGCCTTGAACAGATCGTCTGAGATCGTGACGGCCGAACGCGTGGCATCCTCGAAGACCTTCGATTGACCGGGCTTCAGGCCGAACTCCCGAAGAAACGCCTGCGCATACTGTTCGGGCGTGCGGCCAGCCGGCAACAAGCTCGACGCCGGCACCGGGGTCGGCGTCGGCAATGTCGGCAGCTCGATGCCGGACGGAAAGGTGCGCGGCAGGCTGTCGGCCGGCGGCGGCGTAAACGGCTTCATCCACTGCGCGCCCGGGTTCGAGCTGAAGCCCGGGTCCGGCAGTAGCTTCTGTCCCGTGGCCGGGTCTTTGTAAGCGAGCGCCGGCTGCTTCGCACCGGATCGGTCGACAATCTCGACCTCGACCAGGTCGCCGTCGCTGTTGCGTACGGGAATACCGTTCTGCTCGACATACGCGCGCGTGCGGGTGCGCACGCGGCAGCGGCACCGGTAGCCATTGGGCGGGTAGAACGTGTGCCAGAACGGATCGTCGTATCGGTAGATCGCACCGGCCAGCGCCCGGTGCGCGGGGCGCGTCCGGCTGTCCAGGACGGCGACGTACTCCCAATACGGATGCGTGTCGACCTGTTCGAGCTGCGCGGCGTAGCGGCCGGCCATGTAGGCCGATTGCATGTTCGTCTGGAAGATCGTCTGCAAACGGCGGGGTGTCAGGCGCTTGCCTTCGATCTCGCCGGTGTCCTGGTCGACGATCATGCCCTGGCCGAGCCAGCCTTTCTTTTCCAGAACCGGCGAGAGCTGCCGTTTAAACTCGTCGAACGTCGTGCCCTTCTTTAACGACGTCGTGAGCGCCTGGCGAATATCCTGAAGCACGTCGACCTTCATCACGCCCGCGACCGTGAACGCCTTGGCATGCGCCTCGGCGGCGACGTCCTGCCAGCGGAAACCGATCTTGTAGCCTTTCGACTCGAAGTAGGCGATAGCCTTCTCCGGTTCCAGGCCGATCGCGTAGCCGAGATCAACCGCCATTCAGACGCCCCCACACATCGGCAACGAAGATGCACCGCGCGAGCAGCTCCTGCATCGCCGTGTCGTCCATCTCGGGCTGCGCTTCGAGCAGCATCTCGATTGCTTCATCCGGGGTCGCGCCTCGGCGCAGCGCGGCAATCGCCGGCCCGATTGTCGCGCGCAACGCGTCCGTGATCTCGTCGGCCGGCAGCGCCGCGACTGTCTGGTCCAGCTCGTCCTGGTCGGGATAGACAATCTCGCCGGCTGCGTTGCGCAGCACGGCGCGATAGCGCATCTTCGCGGTGCGCGGCAGCTCGTCCGGTCGTTCCGCTGGCGGCAGCGCCATCTGCGGCTTCGGCACCGACAGGATGTCCTCGCCATCCTTCGGCTCGGGGATCATGAGCTTGTCCTGCGCCCACTGGCGTGGCACCTTGACGCCGGCACCGACCAGCTTCGGCAGTGCGTCGGCGTACAGGGCCAAGTCTTCGGCATCGCGCGTATCGAACTCGAAGCGCGGGCAGCGGCGCGGATCGGACGCGCCGAAATTCAGCGCCGACAGCATGTAGCAGAGGTTCGTCAGGGTACGTTGCGCCTGGCGCGCGTCAGACGTCAACAGATCCCGCCGCACTTCGTTGTGCGTCTTGCCGAGCGCGTTCGTCGACGTCTTGCCGTCAGCCTGCGAAGTCAGCGTGCCGCCGAGGATCGCCTTCGACACGCTCTTCTCGCACCAGTCGATCATGGCCTCGAACGGGTCTTTCGTGCCGTCGGCCGCTTCCTGGAATTCGATCAACATCCCTTCCGGGATGATGCCGGCCGCGTTGTGGCCGATCTCGGCCACTGCGCGCAGCAGTGTCGCTTTCTCTTCCTTCGTCGAACCCGGCGGATACTTGCCGACCCGCAGCGGCAGGCCGTAGATTTCGAGGAACTCGGCCAGGTCCGACACGGCGTACGTCTTGAACAGGTACGGCCACGCCAGGACACGATGAAGGCCGGCGCGGGTCAGGTAGCCGCTCTTCGCACGGTGTTTGTGGACCAGCCATCCGAACGGCCAGAGCGGCGTGCCATCGGACGAATTGTCACGCAAGCGCAAATCGTTACCGTCGTACAGCGGCGTGCGAAACCATCGTTGCGGCCGGTGGGTGAGCGTCTTCGGGAGCCACACCTTCTCGACCTGGTGCCACTCGATCTCCTGCGCCGAGAAGCCGTGGCCGACCGCGTCCATCTGGTCGAACAGCACGTCGTCGAGATTCGCGAAGTCGGTGAACCATTCCTCCAACTGCGCGGCTTGCTTCTTCTCTTGGGCGCTGGCGTTAGCTGGTGCAACAATATTCCAGTCGAGCGTCAGCAGTGCGCGCTTACGCTTGCTCATGTCGGCGAACAGATGCGCGTCACGCTCTTCCATGTCGGTGAACAGATCGGACTGCGCCATCAGGTCGCCATACTCGGCTGCCTCCAGAATCGAGTGCAGCTTCTTCGGCGTCAGGCCGCGCGACGGATGCTGTGCAAAATCGCGCGTGATCCAGCCGATCTTCGACGTCTGCGGCTCGGACAGCACCTCCCGCTGGATCGGCTGTCCGTACATATCAAGAATTTGTGCCATTTTTTCGTTTCCTCAAAACCCGCGCCGGCTTGACTGCGGATAGTCGTAGTCGTCGTCGGGGCGGTCCGAACCGCGTTCGATAGGCCGTGACGCGACCGGCTCGTACCCGTCCGTGATGCCGTAGCCGCGCGACTGCGCGATCATCCAAAGGATGTGCAGTGCGGTCAGGCCGTCGAAGTGGTGATGTCCCTGCGGCTCCGGCCATTCGTCCAGCTCGGCCAATAACGTCGTCAACGCAGCGTGGAAGAGAATCGATGGCGAGATACGATCCGTGATGAACGGTTCCAGAGAGTCGATCCGCACTTCGGGCGCAATGGACGCGGTGACGCCGACAAGCGGAAGCGGTACACCGGCGCGAAGGCTAGACTTCAGCAAATCCTGCCGCGCCCACTCGTAGGCGTTGTTGTTCTCGAAGCCGAATGCACGGCAGCGATACTCCCGCTGAACGGCGATCAGGTCCGCTTCCAACTTGGACGGAACGCGGCGCTTGATCTCCGCATGGATGACGTGCAGCTTCCGGCTGACGGTATCGAGACCGCCGACCAGAATCGCGGACGGGTCCGACTTCCGATCTTTCCCCATCGATGGGTCGCACGCGCCGAACATCAACCAGGATTGCAGGCGCTGCACCCAAAACGTGATGTGGCCGAAGACCTTGTCTTCTTCGGTGCGCGGGTCACCCTGCATTTCCGTCGCGAATGCGCGGGGCGACTTCGCGCGCTGTCGCATCAGGTAGAACAGCGTGCGCACGGACGGCCAGGACGTAACGGCGCCAGCGTCCATCTCGGCCTGGTGCTCCAGGTAGAACCGGTACGACGGCAGCTCGGTGTCGGCGACCGCCTCGCCGCGCTGCGCGGCCGCTTCGATCGCCGGCTTGTCGTCGTTGAGCATCAGCGCTTCGCACTGCTGCCACAAATCCATGTTCTTCGGCATCTGCGCGATCGCGCGGAAGTGATGGACGACGTGGCCGATCGTGCGCTTCGCGCGGGAGATCGGGTCATCCTTGTCGAGCACCGTGCCGACGCCGATGTACTTCACGCTGCCGTCCGGTGGGCCGAGGTAGTCGATGGCCTTTTCCAGCCACGTCCACCGGTTCTGGCGCTCGGTCGGACTCTTTGCTTCGGCGTCGGTGATCAGGTCATCGCCCATCAGCACCTTCGGGCGGCTTGCGCCGTGGAACGTGCCGCGAATCGCCTGTTCGGCACCGAACGGTTCCACCTTGACGCCGTTCTTCGTGACGATCTCGCCGACCCGCCACGTCGGGCTCTTTCCACACACTTCCGGGAAGTCGAGCTGAAGCGCCGCGTTAGCGGTCAGCTCCGTTTTAACCACTTCGAGCAGCTTGGTCGGCAGCGACGTTTCGGCACCGAGCAGGATGATGTAGTCGAGGAACGCGGGGAGCGCGTCCGTCCATCCGACCTCACGCCGGATTTCCTCACGCTGTAACAGACCCTGCACGATGATGTAGACAGGGCCGATCTTCGTGCACATGGACGACTTCGCCTCGCCGCGTGGCGCGACCCACCATTCGCGCGTGCCGCCAGGCTGGCGCAGCAGCTTCGGAAATCGCCCGCAGAAGTGCGCTTGGAACAACGACGGCGTGCCGCGAATGTGATGCGGGAAGTACGTGTATGCGAAGAACTGGTAATCGCCGTCGACCAGCACACGTCGGCGGCGTTCCAGGCGCGCGGCCGGCGACGGATCGAGGCCCGTTGCATGGGCCTCGATGTCGCGCCGCAGCTCGGACGCCAGCTCCGCGATTTCCTTATGGAAATCTTTCTCGGTGAATTTCTGGACCATTAGACGAACGTGGTCGGCTTTGCAATTGCGCGAATCAGCGCGCTGAAGCCCTTCTGGATATCTGTCTTGGCGATCTCCAGCCAACGCTTGTCTACCTCGAGACTTTTCTCGAGCATGTCAAACACCTCGCCAAGGTTGTTACCTTGCAATTTGATCGCGTTTATCACGTCGATATCTTCTTGGCTAAGCTCGCGGTATCCCGCGATCATGCGATGCTGATTTTCCATGCGAAGCTCCTTTAACCATAGCTGGTGGCCAGCTCGTCACCGAACGGCACGAGAATTTCTGCGAACGCTTCAACGTGACTCGGATAGCGCTCTTTCACGAATGCGGCAAGTCGCTGCACGACGCCCATCGCGACCGCGAGTTCATTCGTCTCCGGAAGCACACGCTTCGACGCGTTGATCGTCTTGTTGTATGCGTCGGCGAGACTGGCCAGCATGGCGACCTTATCGGCCGGTTTCATTACGGTATCGGCGTCGAGCTGATCCATCGTCGCTTGATACTGCGTGATCATGCCGGCGAGCATTTGTCGGGCCGCACCTTCGATCCCGCCACCAGCCATCAACTGCGCGGCCTGGGCTTTATCCCAATCGTCACCGGCAGCACGTGCGTCATCCTTCCATCGCCGCGCCGTGGAATAGTTGACGCCGCTCTTCATGGCGGCGACTTCGAGCGACAGACGGTCGAACACGAACGCTCGACGCACCTTGTCGCGAACTTCCTTCGGGTAGGCCATCTCGACTACAGCCCCAGCTTCGCGCGGGCAAACGAGATGCCCATCGCGACGATCCCGCCGGCCACGGCACCCGCGCCGGCACCTGCGGCCGCACCGTACTTGATCGCGCGTTTCTCGACTTTGGCCATCTGGTCTTTCAGTTCGTCGACCCCTGCGTCGATCTTGCGCAGCATCCGCATTTCGGGGCTGTCTTCCGGCTTCACATCCTCGGTCATTGTTTGTCCTGTTTTCGGTCAAGCTTGTTATTGATATCGGCGAGCTTCAAATCGATTCTCGTCAATCCGTCGCGGAACTCGTCACGCATTTCACGATGCTCGGTTCGAGGAACGTAATCGCGTGCTACGGTCTCTCGGAATGCAGCGAACTCGCGCAGAATTCCTGCATCTCGTTTTTCGTTGTCCTCCATCTTCTTCACAACGCTGCGGATCACAACGCCCCCGAAGAGGTTGATCGCTCCGAGTAGAAGTGTGATGACGCCCATAAAGATTGCGGCCGGATCGAATGTCACTTGCACGCGTACCTCCGGTTGATAACGTGCTCGCGGCGCTCCTGGCATTCAATGCAGAAGCGGCAGCCCTGAACCGCGCGGCGCCGTTCCTCGGGAATGGGTTCCCCGCATGCCTCGTTCTGACAAAACGATTCCGATTCGGCAGCGCTGTGCACGGGGCGAGTTGCCGCTGCAATCGCGAGCGCGCGATACTGTTCTTCGACGTCGCTCGCGTGGTCAAAGTCATCCATCTATTGCTGGTCCTCTTGTTCCGGAAGTGCGGCCTTCACCGCCTTCAGTTTCGATTCGGTGTTTCGAGTGCGCGCGGCGTAGTCGATGAACCAGGCGAGGACGTCGGCTTGTGATACCCCGGAGTCAGCGGCGGCATCGGCGTCGGGGCCGACAACAGCAGCGGCGGAATCGGCGCTTGCCGGCACGTCGGAATCACCAGCGTCGGCGATGCCTGCTGCGTCGTTCCACACGCGGACAAAGCCACGGCTGAACACACAGCCAACGACAGGCGCATCATTTTTCTGGCCGGGAACCGGCGGGCTACGACGAGGTTGCGCGACATGGTCGATTCGCTCCTTCAGTGCCATCGCGCTCTGTGCGACGGCGGATTGAACTGTGAGATAGCCGGACTCCGCGGCTGATGCACGTGTCACGTCGGCCGCGTATCGACCGAATGCGTCGCTCGCGGCCGAAGCGGCAGTGTGCTCGACGGACGCACGGTAGTCGGCCAGCGCCTTGTCGCCGCGTGCGGCTGCCATGCTGTAGCCGTGCTGGTAGGTTTTCGCGAAGGCGAACACGATGAGCACCGCGACGACGATGCCTGCGACCAGCTTCGCGTACTTACTGATTGCTTCCGTCATTTGCGCTTTCCTTCGAGGGACGGCCACGCCATGCGGCGAGCGCCTGGATGACGGCTGAGTAGCCACCGACGCAGCCGAGATAGATCAGCCAGGTATCGAACGTGAGTTGATTTCGGTAGCCCTGGTAGATGAACATGCCCGTAGCGGCGGCCGACGCGATGTTCGGCCAGAGCTTCGCGTGCGAAAGCTTGCCGTCGTGGCCGGTGATCAGATCGCTGAGTGACATCGCCGCTCCTGATCAGGCAATCGCAACGACACCGCCGGCCGCGCGGTAGGCCGCCGTGAGCATCGCCAGTTCGTTCTGACGCTGGCCGTAGTCGTTCCCGGGCAGCGACGCCCAGATGTTCGAACATGCCTTGATGGCGGCAGCGAGCTGGCCGGCGACGATCAGTGGCAGCGCACGACGTTCGCGAATCTGCTGAATCGCGATCATGTCCTGGGAAAGCGGGCTGAAGTCGTCGAGCTTGAGCAGCTTCGCGTAGGGTGCGTAGTAACGGGACAGGAGCTGGTAGCGGCCAGCGGCCGTCGAATTCAGCTCCGCGTTGTAGATGCCCGGGTGCTTCGCGTAGGAGGGGAACGTAAGCAGTCGGGCCGGGACGACGTAAGTGCCGCCTGCGCTGCTCTTCTTGGTGATCGGCCCGTGCGAGCCGACCAGGACGTTATAGCCGTCGTCGCTGTTCTGACGCGTCCATTTGTCGATCTCGCTCGCAGCGAGCATGTCGAGAAATGCGACGACGTTTTGTCCGCCCGCCGCCTCGGCCGCAATGCGTGCCATCGATACCTCTATTCGTGGAATGATGACCGCATTGTTGATGTTGCGATGCACTGACACGAGTCGACCGATGTCAGCGGGTAGCAACAAAAAGCCCCGCACGTGGCGGGGCTTCGTTTAATCATGGCGCGATTCTAACGCTAGAACAGCTCCGCCTGGGGAACGGTGCGTTCGGATGCGTCGGCGCGTTTCAGGATGCGCCAAACATGTCGATCGGCCATCTGATAGCGAAGTGCGAGTTGCGCGACAGCGTGATTCGCAGCGTGGTCGCGGGTCAGCACGTCGAACTCAGCGCGAATGCTGCGGTACATCAACTCGCGCATAGCTTTGACACATCGCGGTATGTACAGCACGTCGCCTCCGAAATGCGCGGTAAGCTGATCGGCCGCGTCCGGGCCAACGATCTCCGCCAGTGCTTCGTAGCGGATTTCACCCAGGCGCGAACGGCGCATCGCAACCGGGAACGTCGTGCCGCCGAGCTGTTCGACCAGGCGCACCGTTGTCGGCAAACCGATCAGCTTGACGATGGTTTTCACGACGTCCGGCAACAGGTGTTCAACACCGTCGAATTTCATGCCGACCTCCGCTTCGCATCGTATTGCAGCGCCGCGATGAGCTTGCCGAGCATCACGTCATCGCAAAACTCGATTGCGTCAACCTTGCAGATTCGCTTCACCATGCCGCCCACGTAATCCCACGACCGGCCCGCGTCGGCGAGCAGCGCCTCGATCTTGCGGATTTGAGCGACACGCGGCCGCGCGACATTCGGCCGGCGACCGGCATCGCGCTTCGGCTTGAAACCGCAGCGCTCGAAGTGCTTTAGCAGCTTGTGCGCGCCTTCCGGCGTCAGGTCTTTCGACGAGCCGACGCCGGCGACGCTGCGCAGCACCGTGCGGTATTCATCGTCGGTCATCGCGAGCTGCTGCTTTGCGATGTGGATTTTCGCTACTGTCGTTTTTGCGATCAGCATCACGACCTCCACCAGCGCCGCAGTTCCTTGCGGCAGAGACAGACCAGGAAGACGATCCCGACCAGGATAACGACGATGTCAGACATGGCCGAGCCTCCGTGTGCCAGGCGCACCGACACCGGGACGAACAACGGCCGATCGCCCCTGCGCGACGCCGTGCCAGTGATCATCGGTCGTGCGACGCCCAGCTACGTCCCGCGTGCGCGGCTCAAATTCGCGTACCTCGGCATGATTCGCCCGCATGTACGCGTCGATCATCGCGGTTTGTTCGTCAGTGCGGGCCGTGTTCTGCATCTGCATGCGTACCGCGTACACCCACCCTTCGCAGAACTCGTCGGCGCGGGCGGTCTTGTTCTTCGGACCGCAGCGGCGCAACTTCGTCTGGATGTAGGCTCGACGAGCGGCGCGCAACTGACGGGCGAAGACGTCGAACGTATACTTCGCCACCTCGGGTGCGGGCGCGACGCCGACGAACATATAACCGCCGACAATGCGGGTGAGAGTGTCGTTGGGACGCCGGCTGAACAGCAGCTCGCATCCGTACACATCGGCGACGACACCGGCCAAAGCGACCTCGTATCGAACCGGCAGGCTCGCGGCTGCGCTTTTCGACCATTCCTCGCTTGCGCCGGCCGCAAGCAGCTCGGGATGGTCGATCCCGAACTGCTCCATCAGCTTCTGTGCCTGGCGAAGCGCGGCAGCCGCTTCGTGCGGCTCGCTCGATTGCGACAGCGCAAGGCACTTACGGATTTTCTCGATTGCAGTTTTCTTATCCACGTTACCCCCGCTTTAACGACTGCGATCTTCGAGTGCAGGATGGCTGCTCGGCATCACGACATCGTCCGAATCGACCATCGTCATCTGGAGTTCCGGACGCTCCTGGGCGATATACCGGTATCCTTGATCGTGATAGTGCCTATCGCACTTGATCGCGCCTTGAAACAGCTTGAGTGCTTGCATTGCCTTGTCGGCATCCATCAGGTATTCCTGGTAGCCGATTCGGAGGCAGGCGACATCGCGACTACGCGTAGTGGCTTTTCTCGTCGCCATGGTCAGATCGCCGCAAGGTCGAGGCTGATCGCGCGATACTCTTCCGTATCCTCGACGCGCTCGTACAGCCGGATATACGGCTTGCTGCCCGTCACACGGATGCTGTCGACGATCGCTCGCATTGCTTTGGTCCACTTCGGATCGTCGATCGCAAGGCGACGCAGCGCGAGAATGCGGCCGGTGTTCACGTTGCCTTCCTTGTCGACCTGGAACGCTTCGTTGATCAACACCTTGATCTTGTCGTTGCTGCCTTCGGTCCACTCGCGCAGACATTCGTCGATCAGTTCCTTCGCCGCTTGAAGGCGCTCGTCGAACTGGATGCGCTCCGCGATCTGGCGCACGATCTTGTAGCGACCGTCGAACGTGATCAGCGAAATGTTGCCCTTCGCGCCACCGACCTTGACGCCGTATTGCTCGTGGCTGGCCTCGACGAAGGCAGCGATGTCGCCGAATGCCCGTGCCTTGAATTCGGCCAACTCCGATTGCAGACGCTTCGCATCAGCGACGAGCGACGTAACCGTCTGATCGCGGAGCTGGTCGATCGGCTCGACGAGCGATTCGGGAACGAGTCGGCCGCGTGCGTCCTGGACATAGCCGGCCGGGATGGTATTTTTTGTCATGGTGTGTTCCTGGTATTGGGTTGAAGGTGCGTTTAGTGCATCTTCCGCAGAGCTTCGCTCTCGATCGCTTCTTCGAGCTTCTCGCGTAGCCGCTCACGGTTGGCAAGGTAAGCGTCACAACGCGCAGCGAGCGCGGTGGAGTCGGCGCGAATATGTGCCTTCAGCACGCCCTCGACGAAGCCCGCCATCTGAATGCCCGTTGCGTTCAGTCTGGCCAGCAAGGCGCTCTGCTCGAAAAGCTCTTTGTTCACTCGGTGCAACTCACGACGGAGGTCCTCGATCGTGTCGAGCTTCTCGGGGTTGGTGATCGTCGGGCCGACCATCACAATGGCTTCCATAGTCATGCCTGTTCTCCCGCGATGGCTTCGATGTTGATGCAGTCGACGAACTTGAGCAGGCGGGCAGTTTCTGCGCGTGTCAGCTCAATCGTCTTGCGTCCCTTGGTGACCGTCAGGCGGCCGGCGGTGGAGAAGCCACACACGAACTCGCCGGGTGCGACATCGGCGGGCGTGAATGCGGGCGAATTTCGCGCCGCTTTTGTCACGATCTGTTTCGTGCCGTCGAACTCGCGGATCAGGTCGTCGGTCGGGTAGTACAGGTTGATCGGCGATGAGCCGTCCATGACCTTTTTGTCGCGAATCACGCGACCCTGGCGGATATACGGATCGATGCGCGGCTGGATTTCCTTCGCCTCGATGTCCAGCATTTCGCCGAGCTGCGCACCGGACGAACCCGGGTGGTCGATGATGGCCTGAAGAATTTGCTTTACGGATGCCATGTTCCTTCCTTTCACGCGAGGGTTTGGGTTGCTTTGATGAACTGGCGGGCGGCTGCAATCGCGCGCCAGAATTCTTCCGTTGACTTCTCTGCGATGAGCTGCCGAGCGGTCGAGATCGCAGCGGCCTGCGTCTTGCCGCCGGCCAGACGCATGCCCGTGCCGACGTGCGACACCACATAGGCAGGCTCGCCTTGGGTCTTTGCCAGCGGGTTCGCGTGCGCCGCGAACGACTCTGTCTTGTATTGGGGGAAGTCGACACGTTCACCGTCGACCTCGATGCGACGAAAGCGCTCTCCCGCTTGCGATTGGGCGATGATGTGGAAGCGCATGTCAGTGGCCTCGCTCCGTCCACAGGACGCGAATCTCGCCGACCTTGAACTGGCCGGTTCGGTAACGCGAAATACCGGAACCGCCCGTGCGGTAGTAGGTGGCTTCGCCTTTCTCGACCATGTCGGCGCAGACGGCGCAGTTCTGCACCTGGATCGTCGGTTTCGAGCCGTTCGAGAACTCGATACCGATGACCGTGAAGCCCTTCGCGGTCAGCGTCTCGATCGTCGCCGCGAGACGCAGCGCCGTGAGCTGCATGAGCTGATTGATCGGCGGCACGGCCGGGTTGAGGGCGTTACAGTTCGTCATCACTTGGACTCTCCTTTAACGGGGCGCAGCGGGCAGTTGCGGCACGTGCGCCAGTGGCTCAGTTCCATCGGGTTATTGATCGGCGCGCGGCGATTGGCGAAGGACACGCATACCGTCAGCGAGATCGACTGCCCGGTATGCGTGCACTGCACCTGTCCGAATGTCTTCAGGACGCGAGCGGCGACGCGATCGGTTTTGCCGGGGTATTTGCCCGACAGGACAAGCGAAACGGTCGTTCGTGAGACGTCGAGCAGCTTGGCCGCGTCGGTCTGCGACGTCGCGGCGACGGCCTCGCGAAGCATGGCGAGCCAGTCCGGATCAGCATGCGTCATGGTCCGGTTCCTCTTGCCACACGATCTTCCCGAGGTTCGGGTCGTAGACCGATTTCGTGCGCTGGATCATCGGCGGGCGCGGGCCGGTGTACTTCGATGCGATCAGGCGATAGCGCGCCTGTTTCGCGCCCTTGCCACGGATGTATGCGTGGCCCGGATCGATGAGCGTCAGATAACCGGCGTGCGACAGGCATTTGACGTACGACTGCGCCGTCGAATCGGTAATCGCGACGTCGGGCGTCGACGCGCGCATGGCAAGCTCGCGCGGCGTGAAGTCGCCCATGATGCGCATCGTGCGCCACATGTGCTCGTTGCCACGCGACTGCATGACGGGCTGGCCTTTGCGATCGAGGCGCGGTGCTTCGACGCCAGCGTCGCGAACGAGACGGTAGTGCTTCCGATCGCTGATCGCCTTACGTTCGCCGATCTGCTCGACGTACTGGCCGCGTTCGAGCGCCTGCAAATACGTCTGTACGGTCGGCTTGTCGATGTCGGCGGCACGGACGATGCTGTGCGGGGTGAAGTCGTCGCGTTGGCTGCGAATCGCTTCCCATACACGCTGGCGCGGCCCCTTGCCGCCGGTCAGTTCGAGGTGGGCAGGTTTTCTAGCCATGTTTGCCTCCCTTCACAACAGCCAGAGCAGCAAGCGCGAGGCATGCCAGTGCGGCGAACAGGACGGCTACCGTCCATGTCGTCAGTGCGATCCAGCTCGACGGGATCAGCAAACCGGCCAGGAGCGCAACAAACGAGGCGGCAGACACGCGCGCGATGAACTGGATCGCACGGCCGGCATCGGCGGCGGCATTTGCGTCGGGTGTGATGTGGTGATCGATCATGTTCACCTCACACGCGGCGCTTCGGCGCTTCACCGGTGTACAGCTCGCGCTTACCCCATTGCGTGAGGTCGATCGCATCCTTGCCAGCCATCAGCGCTTCTTCCTGGATGCGTTCGAGGTTCACGCACACACGCCGCACAGAGCCGTGGGCCAGTTCGACGACGCGCGCGAGCAAATCATCCGCGACCGTGATGTGACGGCAGTACAGCGGTGCAAGCTGGCGGGCGTCGTCGACCGTGACGGGCTGCGCCGGAATCCATGCCAGCACACGGCCGTGCATGCGCTCCCATTTCTTGAGCTTCGCTGGCAGCGCTTCCTCGCCGATCATCAGGATGGGCGCCTGGCTCGACTCGTACAGGTCGCGGACCAGCTCAACCGCGTTGCGGTCGACCAGATGGTCCATTTCGTCGATGATCAGCGGCCGGCCGGACGCGGCCAGTTCCTCGGCGACCTGGTCGGCCATTTCGGGAATCGTGCCGCCGGGCTTGATACCCATCTCGAATAGGATCGCCTTCAGGAAATGCTTCTTCGTCCAGACGGATTTCGCCTGCACGTAGCGCGCGCGGCGAGCATTCGCCACGTAGTTCGCGGCCATGCTCTTGCCGTAGCCGGACGGGCCGTAAAAGCACACGAGACCGGGCAGGTTCGCGCTGCGTGAGACGGCGCGCTCGATCGCGATGTCGCACATGTTCAGGTTGGTGATTTGGGCGACGCCGCCTACAATCGGTTTGAGCGTGGATTCGAGTTGTGTCATGCTTGCTCCTGTTGGTCTTACTGATGGCTGGCGAGCTGCAACTCTTCAGCCTGTTCCGCGCGGCGCTTTTGCGCCGCGAATTCTTTGCTCAACGCATATCTGCCGTACCACTGCAACTCGTCCTGGTCGGGGATGCCTCCTGTTTCGATCTGTTCGTTCAGCGTCTGCCACCGGGCAAACCGCAGCTCGGGTGTTTCCGGAAGCTGGAACACGGTTGCGGTTTCGGTTACGGCTTCCGGTTGCGGTTCATGGGTGATGGGCGCGATCGGTTCGATGTCGATCACCGGCTCGGCATCCACGAATCGGCGATTCAGGACATCGCGCGTGATGTCGCCGAATCCCGGGATCGTGATGACCTCGGGCGTTTCGAGCGTCAGCGCTCGTTGTCCACGACGTTCCGCCTCGACCTCGTCCAGCTTCGCCTGCAAGCGGTTCGCTCGCGCATCGGCGCGTTTCTCGCGGGCCTGCTCGACAGCGGACTGCGGCATGTAGTCCCGTTCATTCGCGCCGGCCTCGGCCTGACAGATGTAGCGACCGTCGAGCGCGTAGATCCAGACGAACCGCGCATCGTTGATGTCGTAGGCGACCTGGACTTCTTCGTCGTGGAATTCGAGCAGCGCCTGCGGATTCGAATACCGGTGATTGAGGAATCGAACCTCGCCGCGCGAAACGGTGCGCTTGATACGCGGCCGGAACACCAGGCGTGCATCGTGTTCGTCGAGCGTGTCGGCCTGCCAACCTTGCTCGACATGCGCGGCCCATGCCTCATTGGGCGACATGTGACGACGCTTACCGGTGTTCGGATCACGGATGACGGGTAGCGTGCTATGGGGACGGTCGTTGTACGCGTCGACCTGTTCCTGGCAAAACTGGATGAACGCGTCCCATCCCATCAGCGACATCGGCCCACCATGCTTGAGCGCGTCGCGTGTGATCTTGAACACCGCGTGTTTAGCCTGACGGTCCATGTCCGCGCCCATGTATGACGGCAGCTTCTTCGCGGCAGCGACCCACAGCGTCTGGTGCAGGCGCTCGACGACGCCCCGGGCTTGCGAGTTGTACGGGATCGAGTGCGTGACGACGAAGCCCAGGCGACCTTGGACGCCGACGCCTTCGTCTTTCAGCAGCGCATTTTTGTAGCCGGACCCGTTGTCGACGTAGAACATGCTCGGCACTCCGCACTTGAGCACTGCGGTACTCAGCGCATCGAGCACTGCGAATGACGACTCGGCAAGGTCGAGCGAAATGCCGACCGCGCGTCGCGTGGCGACGTCGATGATCGACGTGATCTCCGGTCGGAACGGCCGACCGTGCAGCGGGTGCTGTACCTCCGCGTCGAACGTATGGCCGTCGGCCGACCAGATGTCGTTCGGCAGCAGCTTGTCGAACGTGCGGCGGATGAACGGCAGCATGGTCTTCAGCTCGCGCGACCCCATACGCCCGGTCTGCAACGTCACGCTGCCGAGCTTGTCGAGGAATCGACGGACCTGGTGAACGCTCGGAACGTCGTATGTGACGCGTCGCACCGCGCATGCCGTCGTGAAGTCACGATAGGCTTGCTCGACAGATGGCTTCTGCGGCTGCTGATAGTGTTCGAGGAACAGCTTCGCCCACTCCGGGATAACGAAGCTGGACTTCGGGATTTTCGGCGCGAGTGAACCCTGTTTCGACAGGCCAAGATAGCGCTTCAGCGAGCGAATGCTCGGGAACTCGTCTCCCTTGCGGCCGCGCGGGTCTTTTGCAGCGCGCAGCATGGCCGTCATGTGGTCGTCGAGCGTGCCAAGGCGGGCCTGGGTCAGCAGCGTGTGCATCGCCGCTTCACGTGAGACACGGCACTGCGTCATGATGCGATCGAGCATCGACAAGATGCCCTTGCGCGCATCGGCGCGCAGGCGCTGCGTGTCGGTTTCGACGAGTTGCAATTGCTGCTCGCGTCGGATGACGGCCTTGGCTGGCTGCGCGGGGACGGACGTGACGAGCGCCGCCGATGCGCGGTGACGAATCGCCGCTTGTGCTTCGGCAGGCAGGCTGTCGAGCGCGTATTCCAGGCCCTTGCCCTTTGCTCGGCGACGTGCCGCCCACTTTTCCCTGGTCGCGCTGTAGCGAACGCCCTGTTCGGTCGTCGGCACCCCAGGCAGACCGAGCATCGCAAGTTCGGGGGCGGTGTAGTGTGATTTGACGACGAGCTGCATCACTCGGCCTCCGCTGCGTCGAACCGCAGTTCGGGGGCGCGATCCTTCGTGACGTTCTCGCGGTGGTAACCGGCTTGCGTCATCGCATGAGTGAGCGCAGCGACCGCTTCCGCCTGTTCGTGGCCGGATTCGTAATAGCGGCACAGCACCGCAGCCGCGTCGGCGAATGCAGATTGCAGCGACGCCAGATCAGTGACGCGGGGGCGGCGGCCGGTCGGGATTTCGATAACGACGCGACAGCCATCCGCGATGCAGAGGTATTCGCTGACGAAGCGCGCGCCGCAGAATTCTTCGAATTGACGCAAGCGGTTCAGCGGCATCGATGTATCGGCGAGCCAGCGATACAGCGTTTTGACTTCGACGCCCATCAGATCGGCCAGCACCTTCGCCGGGCGGCGCTGTTCGTCGGCATGTTCAACGCACAGCTCGAAAGCCTCGCTCAGGCTCGTCGCGTGCAGGGATTTCCAGGTCCGTTTTCTCATCACTCAGTCACTCGCATCGGGAATCGTGTCAGTAGCGTGGTGCGCTTCGTTCACGTACGATTCACCCCATCGCAGCGGCCCGAACTTTTTCGGGGCGAACCGTGCAAACGGGAGAGGACGGTGACAAAACAGGCGTAAAATTTCGTTTTGCGTAACGGCTCGGCCAAATAACTTCGGGGGCGACGCCAATTGCGTCCGCAATAATGCGTTCGACCTTCGGATATGGGGCGTCGAACGCCTTCCGCAGAGCGCTGGAGTTGCTGTAACCCGATCGCTTGGCGAGCTGCCGCAGGTTCCAGCCCTTTTTTTCAAGGGCATGTTTGATATCCGCCTTGTCCCAGTCACTGGCGGTTTTTTTTGACTCCGCAAATGTGCGCATGTGCTCGTCCTTTTTGCTGAACATGTGCGCACATCGTACCGCAGATATTCTGGGTAGATCAAGAGAAAGTTCGGATGCTGTGCAGATTTTCGTTTCTGTTTCGTTTCTTACCCCGCACTTTTGCAGGGCCGTGCCCCGAAAAAAGTAGCTCCATCAATCACTTACAGCGATAACGAAAGTGCCGAACCGAGAAGATGTGCGGGTTTCGATTCCGGCGGACGGAATCGAAAGTCGAATTGATGAGATGTGCCGCCAGATTGGCGGGCGTGGCGCGGCGGCGGCCGTCGCCGGGGTATCGGACGACATGCTTCGTCGATACATCCGTGGCGACAGCAAACCTACCTTCGAGGTAGTGGCAAAGCTCGCCCGTGCTGCGGGAGTCAGCTTGGACTGGGTCGCGACCGGAGAGGGCGACGGCGTCCGGGGCGGCGATCAGGCGCAACGAGACGCGGCGCAGCCGCAGCTGTGCGTCGATACGCTGGGGAATCCGGTCGATCTAGAGGAGTTCGTGTTCATTCCTCGCTACAACGTGAAGGTTGCAGCGGGGCACGGACAAGCGATCACGGACGAGGCTCCCAAGCATACGATGGCCTTCCGTCGATACTGGATCGAGAACTACCTCCATGCAGCGCCAGCGGACCTTTCAGTTTTGTCAGTGAAAGGCGACTCGCTCCAGGGGGTACTTAACGATCGGGATGTGATCCTGATCGATCGGAGCCAAACCAGTGGCGCGGCGGGCCTGTATGTGCTGCGGATCGACGGGGATGTCATCGTCAAGACGTTGCAGCGGCTTCCAGACGGGATACTGGAGGTGAGTAGCGCCAATCCGGCCTACAAGCCGTTCACGGTCAACATGGCCAAGCCGCCGTCGGACTTCGCCATCATCGGGCGCGTGGTCTGGTTTGGCCGACAGGTATAGGCGTTGTGGATAACTTCCGTTTCCCGCTTATTCCGGTGTCAAAATCTTCGCGAAATCCGCGCATTTCGCAGTCATTTCTGGCAGAACCTTTCGCGCATTGTCGTGTCCGCTGAAATCGCCCGACGCCTTGCGTGATGGGCGTTCGGGCCGATTTCGAGCACTGGTTCTCGCCGTGTCAAATCGAGCACCTCCCCACAGTCAACTGGGACGACGCATTGCAGCGGCGCCTGGCCGACATTCGCCAGCAGGCGCGCTGGATCGTCGACGCGATGGATCTGCCCGCGCTCGCCGCCACGCGGCGGCCGCCGGCGTCGATCGACGGGCGGCCGGGCAGGGCCGGGCACCGCGTTACCACGACGATCGAATCGCCGGCCGGCGAGACCGACGTGTTCGCCGCCGCGCTCGACATGTTCCGCGCCGACCTCGGCGACGGCGCCGCGCAGGAAATCGCCAGCAACATGGCGCGGCCGGTCGAGCAGCGCTACGTGCAGTCGATGTGGGCGTTCCGCGAACTGAGCGCGAGCCCGTCGATCCGGATGTCCGCGCAGCGGTTGCGCGCGCAGAGCGTGAACCGCATCTCGGTCGCGGACGCCGCGCAGGCGGCCGCGATGAGCGAGCGCAATTTCCTGCGGCGCTTCAAGAAGGAAATCGGCGTGACGCCGACCGAGTTCGTCCAGCACGTGCGGCTCGAACGGGCGTGCCACATGCTGATCCATACGACGCTGCCGGCCGACAAGGTCGCGCGGCGCACCGGGTTCGGCAGCGGCGAGCGGCTCGCGAAGCTGTTTCGCCAGCGCCTGCTGATGTCGCCGACCGAATATCGCGTCGCCGAGCGGGAAAAAATCCTCGCGCACCGCGCGGCGTCGCCCGTTTCGTATGACGGGCACGCCGCCGCGTGTTGCGACGGCGACGGGGCGAATTGCGACGCGTGCGCGACCGCGCGCGGGAAAACGGGACGGATACCCGTAGAATCGTCGTGTCGCGACCTCGATTCCCGGTTTCCATGCCCTTCCTCCCCTCTACCGCCACCGCCCCTTTCTGCCCGTCGGAAGTAAAGGGCAGCATCACGATCGACGCCGCCGCGCCGCGCTGGCAGAAGCTCAGGCGTTTCTTCGGCCCCGGCTTGCTGGTCGCGATCGGCTACATGGACCCCGGCAACTGGGCGACCGATATCCAGGCCGGCTCGCAGTTCGGCTATTCGCTGCTGTGGGTCGTCGCGTTCTCGAGCATCGCGGCGATCTTCCTGCAGATGCTCGCGGCGCGGCTCGGCCTCGTCGCGGGCAAGGATCTCGCGCAGGCGAGCTACGACCGCTACGGCCGGTTCGGCCGCGTCGTGCAGTGGATGACCGCCGAAGTGTCGATCATCGCGTGCGACATCGCGGAAGTGCTCGGCTGCGCGCTCGCGTTCAAGCTGCTGCTCGGCGTGCCGCTCGCGTGGGGCGTCGTGCTGACCGCGCTCGACACCGTGATCGTGCTCGGCCTGCAGGGCAAGGGGTTCCGGCAGATCGAGGCGATCGTGCTCGGGCTGATCGCGACGATGGCGTTCTGCTTCGTCGCGCAGGTGGCGATCACGCCGCCCGACTGGCATGCGGTGGTCGGCGGGCTCGTGCCGGGCGATCCCGGCCACGACCGCAAGGATGCGATCGTGCTCGCGCTCGGCATCGTCGGCGCGACGATCATGCCGCACAACCTGTACCTGCATTCGTCGGTCGTGCAGACGCGGCACGTCGTCGGCGGCACGCGCGGCGTGATCCGCGACACGCTCGCGCTCGTGCGCATCGATACCTGCGTGTCGCTGTTCGTCGCGATGCTCGTCAACGCGGCGATCCTCGTCGTCGCGGGCGCGGCATTCCATGCGACGGGCCAGCACAACGTGACCGACATCGAGCAGGCATACCGGCTGATCACGCCGATCGCGGGCGGCGCGGCCGCGCTGCTGTTCGGCATCGCGCTGCTCGCGTCGGGGCAGAGCTCGACGCTGACCGGCACGATCGCCGGCCAGGTGATCATGGACGGTTTCCTCCATACGAAGATCCCGTGCTACCAGCGCCGGCTGATCACGCGCGGGCTCGCGCTCGTGCCGGCGCTGATCGGCGTGCTGTGGCTCGGCGACGGCTCGGTCGGGCAACTGCTCGTATGGAGCCAGGTGCTGCTGAGCCTGCAGTTGCCGTTCGCGATGTGGCCGCTGATCCGCTCGGTCAGCGATCGCCGCACGATGGGCGAACACGCGATCGGCCGCGGGATGCAGGTGCTCGCATGGGCGCTGTTCGCCGTGATCACCGGCACGAACCTGCTGTTGATTACCGGTGTCGCGGGCTGATACAGCCTGTCACAGGCTGACACAGGTGCGCTGCGCGCATGCGGTAAACTGCGGCCTTTCGTTCGTCTCCGAAGTCCGTCATGTGGAGTGAAATCAGCAACATCGGCGATGCCGCGCTGACCTTGCCGATCGCATTGACCTGCGCGGCGTGGCTCGCGCTGACCGACTGGCGCCTCGCCGCCCGCTGGGGCCTGCTGCTGGCCGCCGGCATGGGGCTCGTCGGCGCCACGAAGATCCTGTACGCCGGATGCGGCATCGAGCTCGCGCAGTTCGATTTCCGCGTGATCAGCGGCCACACGATGCTGTCGACGTCCGTGTGGACGGTCGCGCTGTCGATGCTGTGGCAAGCGTTCCGGCCGGGCAAGGCGCCGGGCATCGCGGCCGGGCTGGCCGTCGGCGCGCTCACGGCCGTCGCGCGCGTGTTCGATCACTCGCATACCGTGCCGGAAGTCGTCGTCGGCTGGATGCTCGGCGCGCTGGTCGCGCTGGTGTTCCTGCGCGGCTACGACGGCGCGCGGCAGCGCACGTTCTCGCCGCGCGTCGCGGCGGTCTGCTTGTTGCTCGTGTCGGGTATCGCGTACGGGCACCGTGCGCCGTTCCAGCAGATGATCGACACGCATTCGCCGCAGCTCTGCGCGTTCGTGCGCGCGCCGTCGGGCGACGGCTTCTGACTTTCGGGCCACGGCGGGCGCTTCGGCGCCGCTTTCTTGCCGCCGGCGTTCGTCCGGCGCTTTCCGGCGGGGGCACGATGCCTCGCCGCCGGTTCATCTTCCCGATTGCGTTCTCCTTGATGCGCAACCCAACGCCCGTCATGCCGATAATCGACTGGCACGGCTCGTGCGCGCGTCCGGCCGCGCCCGCCGCTTCGCGCATCGGCGCGGCGACGCGCCAGCCATGAACGGCGCTTATGACCGGGCATCACGAATATTCATTTCATCGATCGGCCGCGTTCGCGTACGCTGGCTGTCGTGCCGGGCCGGTCCGGCGTGCGTCGCGCTTATCTCGATATACTCGCGCAAACGTGCGGTGCGCCGTCATGCCGGCGTACCGGTAACCGACGCACGTCGGCCGGCGGCGGCCCGGCAGGCACGAAAACCCCGTCGCGGCAGCGTTCCGCGACGACGATTCACGACAGGAGCAGGCCCATGACAATCGTTTCCCCGCGCCTCGCCGGCAAGTGCGCATACATCACGGGCGCCGCGGGCGGCCTCGGCCGCGCGATCGCGCGCCGGATGGTCGAGCACGGCGCGCGCGTGTTCGTCACCGACATCGCGGAAGCGGCGGTGCTCGATGCGTTCGCGCAGGAACTCAACGCGGGCCATGCGACGCCGGTCGCGTTCGCCGCGACCCAGGACGTGCGCGACGAAGCGCGCTGGCAGGCGCTGCTCACGCAGGCGGTCGATGCGATGGGCGGGCTGTCGGTGCTGGTCAACAACGCGGGCGTCGGCTCGATCGGCTCGCCCGCGCAAATCGAGCTGGACGAATGGCGGCGCGTGATGGCGATCAACGTCGAGAGCATCGTGCTCGGCTGCAAGCATGCGCTGTCGTATCTGGCCGAGAGCCACCCCGCGTCGATCATCAACATCTCGTCGGTCGCCGCGTTCAAGGTCGAACCGGATTTCACCGCGTACAACGCGTCGAAGGCGGCGGTCGCGTCGCTGACGAAATCGGTCGCGATCGACTGCGCGCGCCGCGAGATCGACGTGCGCTGCAATTCGATTCACCCGGCGTTCATCCGCACGGGGATCGTCGAGCCGCTGTTCCAGTCGCTCGGCGAACGCGACGCGACGCGCAAGCTCGCGCGCGGCATTCCGCTGCGCCGGCTCGGCGAGCCGGACGACGTCGCCCATGCGGCCGTCTATCTCGCGTCCGACGAGAGCCGCTTCGTGACGGCCGCCGAACTCGTGATCGACGGCGGCATGTGCGCGGTCTGACGCGCATCCCGAACCACAACGATTGGAGGAGAACAGCATGTCGACACCCGTGAACCGCCAGCTGCTGCTGAAGACGCGCCCGGAAGGGCGGGTCGGCCGCGAACATTTTTCGCTCGTCGAGACGCCGGTGCCGGCGCTTGCCGACGGCGAGGTGCTCGTGCGCGTGCTGTATCTGTCGATGGACCCGACCAACCGCGTGTGGATGAGCGACGTGCCGCAGTACCTGCCGCCCGTCGCGATCGGCGAGGTGATGCGCGCGCTCGGTATCGGCCGCGTGGTCGCGTCGCGCAACGCGGGTTTCGCCGAAGGCGATCTCGTGCAGGGGCTCGTCGGCTGGCAGGATTACGCGGTCGTGCCGGCCGGGCAGGCCGAGCAGCTCGTGAAGCTGCCCGCGCAGTCGGGCCTGCCGCTGCCGACGCTGCTCGGCGCGTGCGGGATGAGCGGGCTGACTGCGTACTACGGGCTGACCGACATCGCGCCGGTGCAGCCGGGCGAAACGCTCGTCGTGTCGGCGGCGGCCGGCTCGGTCGGCTCGATCGCCGGGCAGATCGGCAAGATCCACGGCGCGCGGGTGGTCGGCATCGCGGGCGGCGCGGACAAGTGCCGCTACCTGACCGAGACGCTCGGCTTCGACGCGGCCGTCGACTACAAGGCCGACGATTTCCGCCAGCAACTGAAGGCGGCGACGCCGGACGGCGTGCACGTGAACTTCGAGAACGTCGGCGGAGAGGTGATGCGCGCGGTGCTGTCGCGGATGGTGATCGGCGGGCGCGTCGCGCTGTGCGGCGTGATCTCGAACTACAACAGCGGCCGCGCGGCCGACGACGTCGGCGTGCTGATCTCGAAGCGGCTGACGATGCGCGGCTTCCTGATCCTCGACTACCGCAAGAGCCGCGAAGCCGTGCAGACGCTCGCGGGCTGGCTGCGCGACGGCCGGCTCAAGGCCGAGGAAACCGTGGCCGATGGGCTCGAAAACGCGCCCGACGTGCTGAACCGGCTGTTCGACGGCGACCATCGCGGCAAGCTTGTGCTGCGGGTCGACCCGGACGCGTAACGGGCGTGCAACGCCGCTCGCATCGGGCCGCGGGGCGATGTCGATTGCACTGAGTTCGATCAACCCGGCTGCAGTTTAGGACTTGTCCCATATATTGTCCGGGCCGCTCTCCCTAAAGTGATTGCCAGCAGACAGGCGGCGTGACCGACGCGTCACGCCGCCTGTTTTTCTGGTGACGCGGCGGAGGAGAGGAAACATGCGGAACAACGCGAAGCGGTCGGGATCGGCAGCGGCATCGCGCGCCGGGGGCGTACGGAGGACGGTGGTCGGGCTCGGTGTCGTACTCGCGATGTCGACTGCCATGTCGAACGCGATGGCAGCCGGGCAGCCCGCGCCGGATGGCGTCGTGCGGTTCACCGGCTCGCTCGTCGATCTCTACGACGTGACGCTCGATGCCCCGGCGGGCGTGCTCGTCGACGCGCGAGAGGCGGCCGACGGCGCGGCAACGGCCACACTCCGGTTCGATGCGCATGGCCGGCGCTTGCCCGGCGCGCAGGTGGCGCTGGTCGGGCCCGACGGCGCGCCGTTCGCGCCGGACGGCGGCGCGGCGGTGCGCGCAACGTGGCGCGATGCGCACGCCGGGCAAAGCGTGCGGCTGGCGCCGGGCCAGGTTCAGCGCGTCGGCCCGTATGGCGGCGTGATGACGATTGCGGCGGATGAAGCAACGGGCGCCGTGGCGCCCGTCGTGATCCATATCCGTCATCCCTGAGCGGCGATCTCCGCACGCGTGCGGAGCACCGGCGGACGGACGCGGGTCATTCGCCGTGTTCGGCGCGTGCGTAGATGTCCCAGCTCGCCATGAACAGCGCGGCGACGAGCGGCCCGATCACGAAGCCGTTGATGCCGAACAGCGCCATTCCGCCGAGCGTCGAGATCAGCACGACCCAGTCGGGCATCTTCGTGTCCTTGCCGACGAGGATCGGGCGCAGCAGGTTGTCGACGAGGCCGATCACGCCGACGCAGAACGCGACGAGGATCACGCACTTCCAGACCGCGCCGATCATCAGGAAGTAGAGCGCGGCCGGCACCCACACGAGGCTCGCGCCGATCGCGGGCAACAGCGACAGGAACGCCATCAGCGCGCCCCACAGCACGACGCCCTCGATCCCGAGGATCCAGAAGATCAGGCCGCCGAGCGCGCCCTGCACGAGCGCGACCGCGATGTTGCCCTTCACGGTCGCGCGCACGACGGTCGTGAATTTCGCGAGCAGCAGGTTCTTGTGCTCTTCGTCGAGCGGCAGCGCGCGCCGCACGCGGCGGCCGATCTCGCCGCCGTCGCGCAGCAGGAAGAACACCATGTACAGCATCACGCCGAAGCTCACGACGAACTGGAACGTGTTCTGGCCGATGCTGAGCGCCTGGGTGGCCGCGAACTGGCTGATCTGCGCGGCGCCGTCGGTCAGCTTCTTCTGGATGCCCGGGATGTTGGTCAGCCCGTATTTCTGCAGCAGGTTCTGGATCGACGTCGGCAGCGCGTGAATGATGTCGTGGAAGTACTGCGAATAGTTCGGCTGAGCGTCCTTGAGCTCCTGGTACACGTACGCGATTTCTTGCACGAGCGTGGCCGTGACGAACACGAGCGGCAGGATCACGATCAGGATGATCAGCGACATCGTGACGAGCGCGGCCAGATTGCGGCGCTTGCCGAAGCGCGCGGCCAGCCAGCGCTGCACGGGCTGGAACAGGATCGCGAGAATGGTGCCCCAGAAGACGGCGCCGGAGAACGGCGCGAGGATCCAGCAGAGTCCGACGGTAACCGCGAACAGCAGGAAATAGAAGAATTTTTGGTGATCGTGTCCGCTATCCATGGGTGCATTCGCGCAGATTGATGCGTGGTTTGATTGAATCTCGTTGCCCCGCGCGCGATCGGTTCGCGAACGTCACGGGTTCGCGGAGCAACGCGCCGCGGCCATCCGCGGGGCGGCCCATGCGGAGTATGCCCGCAAAGGTGCCGCCATCATAGCCGCTGCGTGACGCACATGCGAAAACGCCGCGGCCGGGGCCGCGGCGCTGCCGGGAAGCGAACGCGGCGCGAGGCCGCGTGCCGCGTCGTCAGATGTTGAGCTTGGTGACCTTCGTGCCGTTCACCGACAGGTCGCCCATCAGGCCTGCATTGGTCAGAATCAGCACTTCCACCGGGGCGGTGGCCGTGTTGGAGTCGACCGCACCGTTCGCGCCGACCTTCACGACCGCGACCGACGCGTCGGCGCCGGCCGACCAGCCGTCGGACTTGCGGAACGAGTCGAGCGCATCCTGCGTCATGAAGAGGAACACGACCGCCTTCGACTGCGCGCCGGCCTGCAGGCCGACCGACAGCGACGACGTGTTGTAGTAGCCGACGGTGCTGCCGCCGACACGCAGCGCGCCGTTGCCGGACTGGGCGCCGACGATGAAGCCGGCCTGCAGCACGTTCGGGAACACGAGGACGCCGCGCGCCTTCGAGACGAGGTCGCGCGAACCCGGCACCGTCGAATACAGACGCGACAGCGTCGCGTTCACGCTGGCGTCGATCGATTGACGCTTGGACGCGCTGGCCGCGGCGGTATCGGGTTTGTCGGACGTGGTCGTGCAGCCGGCGAGGGCGAGGCTGCCGAGCATCACGGCGGCAGCGGCTTTCATGGCGAGGGACTTCTGCATGGCGATTCTCCTTCGTTGTCTGATTGATGACGGGCGGGGCGGGCGGCGGTGCACGCGGCCCCGTTCAACGGCGGGAAAGGAGCAGGCCCGCGACGAAGGCGAGGCCCGCGACGACGCCGGCGGTTTGCCACGGGTTCTCGTGCACGACCTGCGACACGCGCTCGGCCGAATCGCGCAGCCGGGCGGCCGCGCTGCCCGACGCGTAGTCGAGCGCGCCGCGCGCTTCATCGAGCCGGGCTTGCACGCGTTTGCGCAGCGCGGCGATATCGCCATCGCCATCGTTTTTCAGCAGATCTTCCAGTTCATCGACCAGCCCGCGCAGATCGTCGGTCACGTCGGCATGCAGATCGCGGGCAGCCGCGCGCGTCGTGCGGCCCACGCGCCGGCCGGTGCGGCGGATATCGGACAGGCCGCGGTCCAGCTTGTGTTCGATCGAGTCGGTAAGCGCCATGGTGTTTATCCTCCTTTGATTCCAGGCCCATTTTGAAGATAAGACGAATCCCAGCAACCCATGTGATTCACTTCCTCCCATTGAGTTTCGAGACAAATTTTCAATTCGTCGGCAGGATCGCCGGGAAAGCCCGCCGCGCGGGGCAGCGCAGCGGTTGAAAAAATTTCGCGTCTCGGGATGAAGCAGCGTGTCGAGCAGCAGGTCGCAGTGAAGGTCCGGTAAATATGGCGTCGCCACGGGCCTCAGGTAAATAGTGCCATTGCAGGCTGGATGCTGATGCAAATGCACTACTCGACGCCCGAGCGGTGCGCACGATTCGTGCCTGCTGCCGGTGGCGCGGCGCCCCGGTCCAGCGCGATGTCGATGACGAGGGGATCGTGATCCGACGAGCGGTATGCATCGGGTGCGTAATAAGCCGACCGCCGTGCGGCGGTTTTGTAATCGGGCACGGGTTGCAGCGCAACCGGTTCGTCCGCGTTGATGTGCCAGAACCGTACGGCCTTCACGCGCGCGTCGAGGGGCGGCGTGGCAAGCGCATGGTCGATATTGCCGGCCTCGCCGCGAAATACGTAGCTGTACGCAGCATCGCCGACGAAGCGGGCGACGAGGTTCGTGTAGCCGCGCGCTTCGAGCGTGCGAATCGGGTCTTCCTTCGCATAACTGTTCAGATCGCCGATCAGCAGCACGCCGCCGGCCGCATTGCCCGTCGGCGAGGTGGCGAGCCAGTCGGCGAGACGCGTGGCCGCCTGCGTGCGCGCCGCATTCCAGCAACCCTGCCCGTCGGACTGGTCGAGATCGACGCCGCTCGCATGCGGGCAGTTCTTCGACTTCAGGTGATTGACCGCGACCGTGAACGTGCGTGTGCCGTTGATGCGCCGGAACGTCTGCGCGAGCGGCGGGCGGTGGCGGCGGCCGAGCGAGACGGTGGCGGCGCGCCCGATCGGCTCGACCGCGCGGCTGTCGTACAGCAGCGCGACGGCGATCGCATCGCGGCCCAGCCGCGCGGTGTCGGGGGCGACCGCGCGCCAGCCGTCGCCGAGCTGCGCGGCGAGCCGACGGATGGCGCTCGCGTCGCCGTCGCCGTTGTTCGCGATCTCCATCAGCCCGATCACGTCGGCGCGCAGCGCGCGCAACGCCGCGACGATTTTCGCCTCCTGCCGCGCGAACGCGGCGGGCGTTTTCGCGCCGCGGTTGGCCGGCGCGTCGAATCCGCCGCCGTGGCCGTCGCCGTTGAAATAGTTGAAGACGTTGAACGACACGATGCGCACGTCGGCACCGGGATGCCGGGCCGGTGCCGCGGTACGCGGGTTCGCGGCGGCCTCGAATACGGGCGCCGCGCCGGCCACCGGTTGCAGCCGCCATGCGCCGTAGCGCAGCTCGAGCACGCCTTCGACGTCGCGTACCGTGTAGCCCGCCCGCAGCGTGTTGGCGGCGCTCAGTGCGGGCGGCGGATAGCGGACGACCGCCGGGTCGCGGCGGTTCGAACCGTCGTCGAGCACGATGCGGTTCAGCGCGTTGGCCGCGGCGTGCGCGGCGGCGTCGGCCGGCGGCGCGACCTGGGTCGGCGCGCGCAGCCGGCCGTTGCTCAGCACGACGCTGCCGTAGCGGCCGAGTTCGTAGGTATCGCTGACCGTCAGCGTTTGTGGCAGGCGTACGCGCATGGCTTCGTGCGCGGCGAGGACGGCGGGCGACGCGACCGGCAGCGTGAGCACTGCCGGGGTGACCGTCTGCCCGCGCGCGCAGACGGCCACGTCGCCCGACAGCGTGAGTTGCGTCCGGCCGTATTTCTTGTCGATCTTGCCGGTGATATGCACGAGATCGCCGGGCGCCACGCGCGCGTTCGGTGCGTAGACGAACAGGCCTTCCGGGACGCCCGGCCGGTGTTGGCGTTGTGCGTCGGCCTGCTGGACGAAGAAGCCGCCCAGGCCGTCGGCGCCGCCGAACGCCGCGGTGACGACCGCTTCGATCGACGCCGTTTGCCCGGCGAGCGGCGACGGGCCGCCCGCGCGCCGGATTTCGGCAATCGCCGTGGCGGCGCCGCCGCAGCCGCTGCTGACGGGCAGCGCGGCGGCGGCCGGCCGGGCGAAGAGCGCCTTGGGCGGCATGACGGACAACACCACGAACAGCGCGACGGCAAACAGGGGAAGCGGGCGTGACATGAGACGGTCCACAGGATGAAAATCCGACAGTTCGGGACCGCATCTTGAAGGCAAAATGTCGGACCGCGGCCGAAATGGCCGTCCGGCCAGTGCCGGTTGGCCAACGATGCGGCAAGCCGCTTCGCGGCTGTTACGCTTTCGCACCGCGCGTCGTGTGCCGCTCGCCCGGCGCAGGCCGCCGCGCCCCGTCCCCCACAGGAGAAATCCATGTCTTACATGCTGTTGATTGTCGAACCGACCGAACAGCGCGCCGAGCGCACGCTCGACGAAGGTCAGGCGCTCTATGCGCGGATGGTCGAGTTCGCCGAGTCGCTGAAGGCGCGCGGCGTGCTGCGCGGCGTCGAGTCGCTCGAGCGCTCCGAGCGCGGCACGCGCGTGCAGGTGCGCGACGGCGAGACGCGCCTGCTCGACGGCCCGTTCGCCGAGGCGAAGGAGATGGTCGGCGGCTTCTTCCTCGTCGACGTCGACACGCGAGAGGAAGCGATCGAGATCGCACGCCAGTGCCCGGCCGCGCAATGGTGCACGGTCGAGGTGCGCGCGGTCGGCCCGTGCTTCCTGTAAGCGTCGCGACTCGGTATTTACCCTGATTTGTCGTGGCGCGTGTCGATCCGGCCGTCGTTCGGCCGTCGTCCGGGTAAGGCGCCGCGGAACGGGCGTCGCCTTCCACCGACGACAAGGAGTCAACGATGCGATTCATGATCATGATCCGGGCGAACGCCGTCAGCGAATCCGACGCGTTGCCGGACAACCGGCTGGTCGAGGCCATGACGGTCTATCACGAGGAACTCGCGAAAGCCGGCGTGCTGCTCGACGCCAACGGCCTGAGGCCGAGCGCCCATGGCTGGCGCGTGCGCTACGCGGGCGGCAAGGGCACGGTGATCGACGGCCCGTTCGCCGAGACGAAGGAGCTGATCGCCGGCTATACGCTGATCCAGGTGCGCTCGCGCGACGAGGCGCTCGAATGGACGCGCCGGTTTCCCGCGCCGTTCGGCGCCGAGCTCGATTGCGAGATCGAGGTGCGGCCGCTGTTCGAGCTCGACGACCTCACGCCGAGCGACGCGGTCGAGCGGTTCCGCGATCTCCACGTCGGCCGCAGCCACGCCTGAATCCAACCTCACCGGGAGCACCCGTCATGCACAAGATGGTTTTCATCAACCTGCCGGTAGCCGACCTGCCGCGCGCGAAGACGTTCTACCAGGCGCTCGGCTTCGAAGTCGTGCCGGCCTATACCAACGATCAGGCCGCCTGCATCAAGATCAGCGACGCGATCTTCGCGATGCTGCTCGTGCGGCCGTTTTTCCAGACCTTCACCGACAAGACCATCATCGATCCGGCCACGCACATCCAGGTGTTGTCGTGCCTGTCGTGCGACAGCCGTGCCGAAGTCGACGGGCTCGTCGCGAAGGCGCTGGCGGCCGGCGGGGCCGCGCCGCAGGCGCCGCGCGAGTACCCGAACATGTACGGCCACGGGTTCACCGATCCCGACGGCCACACGTGGGAGCTGATGGCCATGCCGCTGGAGGCGTCCGCCCAGGGGCAGGCGTCGTGACGCATGAGGCGACGCATCGTGCGATCGAGGCGGTCTGGCGAATCGAGGCGCCGAAGATCATCGCGCGCGCCGCGCGCGTGGTGCGCGACGTCGGCGTGGCCGAGGAACTGGCGCAGGACACGCTCGTCGCCGCGCTCGAGCACTGGCCCGTCGACGGCGTGCCCGACAACCCGGCCGCGTGGCTGATGACGGCCGTGAAGCGTCGCGCGCTCGACCGGGTCCGGCAGGAGTCGCTTCATGCGGCGAAGCGCGATCAGCTCGGTCACGAGATGGACGCGCTCGACGCGCATGTCGTCCCCGACATCGCGGACGCGCTCGCCGACGCGCGCGACGACGACATCGGCGACGATCTGCTGCGGCTGATCTTCACGTCGTGCCACCCGGTGCTGTCGACCGACGCGCGCGTCGCGCTGACGCTGCGGCTGCTCGGCGGGCTGACGACGGGCGAGATCGCGCGTGCGTTCCTGACGCCCGAGCCGACGATCGCGCAGCGGATCGTGCGCGCGAAGCGCACGCTCGCGGCGGCGCACGTGCCGTTCGAGGTGCCGGCCGCCGATGCGCGGCCCGCGCGGCTCGCGTCGGTGCTCGAAGTGATCTACCTCGTGTTCAACGAAGGCCATGCGGCGACGGCGGGCGACGACTGGATGCGTCCGGCGCTATGCGACGAGGCGTTGCGGCTCGGCCGCGTGCTGGCCGGGCTCGCGCCGGACGAAAGCGAAGTGCTCGGGCTCGTCGCGCTGATGGAACTGCAGGCGTCGCGCATGCACGCACGCATCGATGCGCAGGGCCGGCCCGTGCTGCTGCTCGACCAGGACCGCAGCCGCTGGGATCCGTTGCTGATCCGGCGCGGCCTCGCGGCGCTGGAGCGGGCGACGAAGCTCGGCGGCGTGCGCGGGCCGTATGCGCTGCAGGCCGCGCTCGCCGCGTGTCACGCGCGTGCGCGGCAGGCGGCGGACACGGACTGGGTGCAGATCGTCGCGCTGTACGACGCGCTTGCCGAAGTCGCGCCGTCGCCGGTCGTCGAGCTCAACCGCGCGGTGGCGGTGGGGATGGCATTCGGGCCGGCCGCGGCGCTCGAACTCGTCGACGTGCTGCGCGACGATCCGGCGCTCGCGCGCTATCACTGGCTGCCGAGCGTGCGCGGCGATCTGCTCGCGAAGCTCGGTCGCACCGACGAGGCCAAGCGGGAATTCCGCCGCGCGGCGGAACTCACGCGCAACGAGCGCGAGCGAGAATTGCTGCTCAAGCGCGCGATGGATGCGTGACGCCTGACGAGCGGGCGCGGTGCCACGCGCCGCGCAACGCCGTTTTCCTGGTACGCGCGCTCTGCCGCCATGCTATCGCCTGCATTGAAAAAGCCTATTGGGTGATGCGAACGCGAGCGCCTAGATTGAAGAGCACGATGCGCGCCCGGCGCGGCATCGTTCCCCACATATCTGATCGGCCCGGCGTCGCACGCGGCCGCGCCGACTCGAACGGAGGCGCAAATGGCTCAACTCAAGGGCAGCAAAACCGAAGCCAACCTGAAGGCCGCATTCGCGGGCGAATCGCAGGCGAACCGGCGCTATCTGTATTTCGCTTCGAAGGCCGACGTCGAGGGGCAGAACGACGTCGCCGCGCTGTTCCGCTCGACCGCCGAAGGCGAAACCGGCCATGCGCACGGCCACCTCGAATATCTCGAAGCAGTCGGCGATCCGGCGACGGGCTTGCCGTTCGGTTCGTCGCGGCTGAACCTCGAATCGGCGATCGCCGGCGAAACGCACGAATACACCGACATGTATCCGGGCATGGCGAAGGCGGCGCGCGAAGAAGGCTTCGACGAAATCGCGAACTGGTTCGAGACGCTCGCGAAGGCCGAACGCAGTCACGCGAACCGCTATACGAAGGCGCTGGACGCACTCGTCGACTGACGCGGCCCCCTGCAAGGCCGCACGGCCCGGTCGGAAAATTTCGCTGGCCGGCGGCCGTGCGCCGCTCGCTGCCCGCACTACACGGGCGGCGCGTCCGCGCGCATGCGCGCCACGCTGGAGGGCCCCATGCCCCACAAGGAAGGCAGTCTCGAAGCGCCGACCCGGCATCCACTCGACTGGCAGTCCGAAGCATTCTACGACCAGGCCGCGATCGACGCCGAAATGACGCGCGTATTCGACATCTGCGCCGGCTGCCGGCGCTGCGTGTCGCTGTGCGGCGCGTTTCCGGCGCTGTTCGATCTGGTCGACGACACGCCGACGGGTGACGTCGAGGAAGTGCCGAAGGCCGCGTTCGGCAAGGTCGTCGACCAGTGCTACCTGTGCGACCTCTGCTACATGACGAAATGCCCGTACGTGCCGCCGCATGCATGGAACGTCGATTTCCCGCACCTGATGCTGCGCGGCAAGGCGGCGCGTTACAAGCGCGGCGAAGCGACGCTGCGCGACAAGGTGCTGTCGAATACCGATGCGCTCGGCCATTTCGCGGGCATTCCGGTCGTCACGCAGGCGGTCAACGCGGTGAACCGCACGCCGCCCGCGCGCCATGCGCTCGAAGCGGCGCTCGGCGTCGATCGCGACGCGTGGCTGCCGGAATTCGCACCGCGCAAGTTCCGGCGCGCCGCTCGGCGCTCGGACGGCCCGCCGGTGCGCGACGGCGAGCGTACGCCCGGCAAGGTCGCGATCTACGCGACGTGCTACGTGAATTTCAACGAGCCGGGGATCGGCCACGACCTGCTCGCGATCCTCGCGCACAACGAGATCCCGTACGAGCTTGTCACGCGCGAAGCCTGCTGCGGGATGCCGTTGCTCGAGCAGGGCAATCTCGACGGCGTCGCCGCGAAGAAGGCGGTGAACATTCCGGTGCTCGAGCGCTATGCGCGCGAAGGCTATGCGCTGATCGGCGCGATCCCGAGCTGCGTGCTGATGTACAAGAGCGAGCTGCCGCTGATGTTCCCCGGCGACGCAGCCGTGCGCGCGGTGGCCGACGCGTTCTGGGATCCGTTCGAATACGTGATCGCGCGGCATCGCGACGGGCTGCTGAAGACCGATTTCAAGACGGGCCTCGGCACTGTGTCGTATCACGTGCCGTGCCATGCGCGCGTGCAGAACATCGGCCGCAAGACGGCCGATGCACTGTCGCTCGTGCCCGACACGCGCGTGAACGTCGTCGAGCGCTGCTCGGGCCACGCGGGCACGTTCGGCGTGAAGAAGGCATTCCATGCGGACGCGATGCGGATCGGTGCGCCCGTGTTCAAGGCGATGGCCGAGCCTCGGCCGGATGTCGTGTCGTCCGACTGCGCGCTCGCCGGCCATCACATCGTGCAGGGCATCGACGAGAGCGGGGTGCCGCCGGCGCCGCTCGCGCATCCGCTGACGCTGCTGCGCCGCGCGTACGGCGTCTGAGCCGCCGGCCATCCACGAGGACACCCATGACGCTGACCCGCGACTCCCTGCTGACGCTCGAAGCGTACGCGAAGATCCGCAAGGCCGAACACGCGCGGCTCGTCGCGTACAAGCGCCGCCGCGCGGTGGCGCTCGGCAACCACCTGCGTTTCCTGTTCGAGGACGAGACGACGATCCGCTACCAGATCCAGGAGATGCTGCACATCGAGAAGATCTTCGACGAGGCCGGCATCGAAGCCGAGCTCGACGCGTATCTGCCGCTGGTGCCCGACGGCACCAACCTGAAGGCGACGATGCAGATCGAGTACGAGCACGAGATCGAACGGCGCGCGGCGCTCGCGCGGCTGATCGGAGTCGAGGATCGCGTCTACCTGCGGGTCGACGGGCACGGGAGCGTCTACGCGATCGCCGACGAGGATCTCGAGCGCGACAACGCCGAGAAGACGTCGGCCGTGCACTTCGTCCGCTTCGAGTTCGATGTGCCGATGCGCGCGGCGCTCAAGGGCGGGGCGGCGCTGTCGATCGGATGCGATCACCCGGCCTATACGATGCCGGCGCAGCGTGTCGACGCGGACGTGGCCGCGTCGCTGGCCGGCGATCTGCGCTAGCGCCACCGCCACTGTCGCGCGCTGTTCACCACGCCGGCTTCCTCCTTTCCGTTCCGGCCTGCAACGGCCGCGCCACATGCCGCGCGGCGCGGCCGCTTGCCGGTCCCCGCGAAGATGTAACAAGCGTGACGGATTTGCATGCGGGGACACATTGGTCGCGCTACGTCAGCGTATTTTCATTACCCGCAGAGAAACAATAAAGAGATTGTGCGGAGAGATAATTTGATTCAACGCAAATTGAATGATTTACCGATCCGTGAATATCTTGTTACGAATTTTCCCCTGATTTACCGATTTCCCGAAGTAATCCCGGAGATTGTTGCCGATCGGGGTCGGATCAGACGGTAACAGCCGGTTCGACGGCATTCTTCAGACGCTGAGGCGCCCCGCCAGACGGGCCTTTGCAGCGATCGGCATAAAGATCCCGCAAAAAAATTCAAGCGTAAATGGATTGCTCGCCCATGGCAGGTTGTTTCAGTGCGTAACATTAAGTCATTGTCATATTGAGATAAACCCTAGGGATGGTATGCTTCGTGCACAAAAATTCCCACATTGGAGTGAGACCGCGATTTGTGCGCCATTGCCGGGAATCGCGGCACCGTGAAAGTGCGGTGTCGCCCGGTATGCACAACGCCGGATAACCATAATGTGCAACCTGGCCGCCCCGCGACGCGATGTGTCGCGACGGCGCCGCCAATCGCAGCCCCGGCCTGGCTGCGTGGAGAGATCGACTATGTTCTTCGATGAGCTTAACGATGAAGAGTGGTTTCGCCTTTCAGCGCTGATCGCCGATGAACCCATCCGGCTGAATCGTCGTGGGCGTCCGCGCGCCGAACCGCGCGTCGTCGCCAACGCGGTGCTCTGGATCCTGACGACCGGGGAAGCCTGGTCAAAGCTGCCGGGCCGCTATCCGTCCGGGCCGACGTGCCGCCGCCGTTACGAGGAGTGGCTGGCGAACGGCACGCTGCTGAAGATGATCGACGTGCTGACGCAGTTCAGCGGGCGCACGTTCGCGTATATTCCGCCGCCGCCGGAGGCAGTCGTGCCGGCTCGCCGCGCGGAGCCCGTGCCCGATAACGACCGTCTGCGCGGCGTGTTCTGGCAGAACCCCGAGTCGTGGCAATTGCCGGTTGCGCAGGCAAACGTTTGGCAGGGCGAAGGGGCGTCGTCGTTGAGCACGATGCGCGACGACCAGGTGGACGGCCGCGCTCGCGTGTCGTTCACGGTGCCCGGTGCGCCGGCCGCGGAGTTGCGCCATGCGCGGGCGTCGTCGGCGAGTTTCGCCGCGGCCGAGCCGCAGGTCGATGAATATCGCGGCTATACGATCAGCGGCATCGCGCAGCCCGTGCAGAACCTGATGTATCGCGCGTGGGCCGAGATCTCGCAGGACGACCGGCGCGTCGAGCGCTCGGGCCTGATCGGCCCGCGCTTCACCGATGCCGAGGCGGCCGAGCAGTACGCGCTCGACTGGGCGCGCCAGTGGATCGATCGACACGGCGCGAGCGACGCACCGGCGCGCGAGCCGCAAGGCGAAGTGCTGGCCGGTTTGTCGGCGCTGGCGCGCGCGGAATCGGACATCAAGCGCTTCATCGCCGAGCGTCGCGCGGGTGCGTTGTCGGAAAGCCGCAACGATCCCGTGCAGTCGGAGCGTCACGAATACGCGTACCGCGTGGGCTGATCGCCGCTGCCGTGCGGCGCGCGGGCCGTCGTGTGCCACGACGCCCGCGCGGAAGTCCGGTGTCTCCATGTGTGCCTTGCCCGGGCGCCGCTGTTACAGCGGCGCCCTGTGGTGCATGACGCGTTACCGTCTGCCGTAGGTATCGTCGAAGCGGACGATGTCGTCCTCGCCGAGATACGCACCCGACTGCACTTCGATCAGTTCGAGCGGCATCTTGCCCGGGTTCTCCAGGCGATGCGATACGCCGAGCGGAATGTACGTCGATTCGTTCTCGGACAGCAGGAACGTTTCTTCGCCGCGCGTGATGCGCGCGGTGCCGCGCACGACGATCCAGTGTTCGGCGCGGTGGTGGTGCATCTGCAGCGACAGTTGCGCGCCCGGCTTCACGACGATGCGTTTCACCTGGAAGCGCTCGCCGGTGTCGACCGAGTCGTAGTGGCCCCACGGACGATGCACCTTGCGGTGATCGGTCGCTTCGGAGCCCTGTCGCGCCTTGATGTGCCCGACGATCTTCTTCACGTCCTGCACGCGCGACTTGTCCGCGACGAGCACGGCGTCGGGCGTTTCGACGACGACCAGGTTCTGCGTGCCGACGCAGGCGACGAGCCGGCTTTCCGAATGCGCGAACGTCGATTCGGCGCCTTCGAACAGCACGTGGCCGCGGCCGACGTTGCCGGTGTCGTCCTTCGGCGAGATCTGCCAGATCGCGTCCCACGAGCCGACGTCCGACCAGCCCGCGTCGAGCGGCACGACGACGCTTTCGCACAGTTGCGGCAGGCTCGCGAGCGGCTCCATCACCGCGTAGTCGATCGAGTTCGACGGCGACGCGGCGAATGCGTCGCGATCGACGCGGAAGAAATCGCCGTCTTCCTTGCCCTGGGCGACGGCCTGTTCGCAGGCCGCGTAGATCGCGGGCTCGAGCTGCCGGATCGCCTTCAGCCAGACCGACGCGCGCACGATGAAGATCCCGCTGTTCCACCAGTATTCGCCGGACGCGACGTACTGCTGCGCGAGTTCGAGGTGCGGCTTCTCAACGAAGCGGTCGAGGCGGCGCACGTCGAGGGCGCCCGTGCCGGCGTCGCCGAGCGGCGCGCCGACGCGGATGTAGCCGTAGCCGGTTTCCGCGTGCTTGGGCACGATGCCCATCGTCGCGATCTTGCCTTGCGCCGCGCAGTGCACGCCGGCCGCGACGGCCGCGTGAAAGCGCGGCACGTCCGCGACCGCATGGTCGGCCGGCATCACGGTCATCACCGCGTCGTTGCCGTTCGCGACGAGCCGCAGCGCGGCGAGCGTCAGCGCGGGCGCGGTGTCGCGGCCGAGCGGCTCGAGCATGATCGTCGCGCGCTTGGCCGTGAGGCGCAGCTGTTCGGCGGTCGTGAAGCGGTGATCCTCGCCGCACACGATCAGCACGTCGTCGTTCAGCGGGTGATCGGCGCTCAGGCCGTCGAGGCGCAGTGCGGTGGACTGCAGCAGCGAATGATCGCCGAGCAGGCCGATCAGCTGTTTCGGAAAGCGCTCCCGCGACATCGGCCACAGGCGCGTGCCGGAGCCGCCGGCGAGAATCACGGGCTGCACGGCGAGGCGCGTGCCGACGGCGGGCGTACCGGCTGCGGGCGTGCCGACGGCGGGTGCGGCGGAAGAAGAATGGCGCGTTTCGGCGGCCACTGCCGGAGCATTCATGATGACACTCTCCATGGTTGAAGTCGGTGCCTGTCGTTGTAGCATGAAGTAAATCGACAATAAAACCGGACCCAATGCCGGATATCCGCCGCGCATGCGGTCGGGAGAATTTTCCGCGGTAGCACCGGCAGGAAATAAAAAAATAAAAAATAATTCCGGGTGCCGGCCCGGCATGCCCGTCTGCAAAGGGCGAGCGGGAAGCGCAATGCATCTGAAAAAATCCCCGTTTCACACCGATTCGGGAAAACCTGCCGATTTAATTAAAAAAGATCGCAGCAAGAATTTCCGATTATTTTTCGAAATACTTGTGCGCTTGAGGCGGAATTTTCTTGTCGCTTCAATAGCGTCATGCAACGTTTGAATCGAAGGTGCGGCACGGGTCGCACGAGGAGCAGTTCGGCAAACGCCTGTTCAAAGAGGAAGCGGACATGTTGAGCGTGCTGGCGAGAGTCATCGATATCGCGATGGTCGTGACGGGGGCGCTGATCGCGGCGGCGCTGCACGACGGCAGCATCGGGCTCAGCGACCTGCAACGTACGACGGTGCTGTTCGATTGCCTGCTCGTCGTCGTGTTCTTTCCGGCCGTCGGCATCTATCAGTCGTGGCGCGGCAAGCGTCTCGTCGGGCTGGTGGTCCGCGTGGCGTTCGCATGGCTCGCGGTCGAGCTCGCGGGCATCCTGCTGAGTTTCAGCTTTCACCAGTCGGGCGACCTGTCGCGGCTGTGGCTCGGTTACTGGGCGCTCGTGACGATGGCGCTGCTCGCCGGCTCGAAAACCTGCGTGCACGTCGTGCTGCGGCAGTTGCGCCGCGGCGGCTACAACCTGAAGGCGGTCGCGATCGTCGGCGGCACGCCCGCGGCGCGACGGCTGATCGCGCAGATGCGGGCGCGGCCGGAAGCCGGCTTCAACCCGGTGTGCGTGTACGACGAAAGCGAGGCGCCGGGCGAAGTCGCGCTCGACGACGTGCGCATCGAGCGGCAGTTCGACTCGCTGGTGTGGCTCGTGCGCAGCCGCGCGATCAGCGAGCTGTGGCTCACGCTGCCGATCACGGAGGAACGCCGGATTCACCATATCGTGACGGTGTTCCGCCACGACTTCGTGAACATCCGCTTCATTCCGGACGTGCGCACGCTGTCGTTCTTCAACCAGGAAGTGGTCGAGGTGCTCGGCGTGCCGGCGATCAACCTCGCGGCGTCGCCGATCACCGACGTGCGGATCCTGCCGAAGTTCGTGTTCGACCGGCTGTTCGCGCTGGCGGCGCTCACGGCGCTCGCGCCGGTGATGGTGCTGATCGCGGCGCTGATCAAGCTGACCTCGCGCGGGCCGGTGTTCTTTCGGCAGAAGCGCAAGGGCATCGACGGGCACGAGTTCGAGATCTACAAGTTTCGCTCGATGAAGGTGCACCAGGAAGTGGCCGGGCAGGTCACGCAGGCGACCAAGAACGACGCGCGCGTGACGCCGGTCGGCCGGTTCCTGCGGCGCACGAGCCTCGACGAGCTGCCGCAGTTCATCAACGTGCTGAAGGGCGAGATGTCGGTGGTGGGGCCGCGCCCGCATGCGCTCGCGCACGACGACATCTACAAGGATCTGGTCAAGGGCTACATGTTCCGCTACCGGATCAAGCCCGGCATCACCGGATGGGCGCAGATCAACGGCTATCGCGGCGAGACCGACCAGATCGAGAAGATGATGGGGCGCGTGAAGCTCGACCTGTACTACATGCAGAACTGGTCGTTCTGGCTCGACATCAAGATCGTCGTGCTGACGCTGTGGAAAGGCTTCACCGGCAGCAACGCGTACTGACGCCGACGCGCCGCGTCACGCAGGCATTCCGGTTTTCCGAATTTCGAATCATTGGTCAAGGGGTCCGACACATCATGAATCTGACTATCATCGGCAGCGGTTACGTAGGGCTTGTCACCGGCGCCTGTCTCGCCGACATCGGGCACGACGTGTTCTGTCTCGACGTCGACCAGGCAAAGATCGACATCCTGAACGACGGCGGCGTGCCGATTCACGAGCCGGGCCTGAAGGAAGTCATCGCGCGCAACCGCTCGGCCGGCCGCCTGCGCTTCTCGACCGACGTCGAGGCCGCGGTCGCGCACGGCGACGTGCAGTTCATCGCGGTCGGCACGCCGCCGGACGAGGACGGCTCGGCCGACCTGCAGTACGTGCTTGCGGCGGCGCGCAACATCGGCCGCTACATGACCGGCTTCAAGGTGATCGTCGACAAGTCGACGGTGCCGGTCGGTACGGCCGAGCGCGTACGCGCGGCGGTCGCCGAGGAGCTCGCGAAGCGCGGCGGCGACCAGATGTTCTCGGTCGTGTCGAATCCGGAATTCCTGAAGGAAGGCGCGGCCGTCGACGATTTCACGCGGCCGGACCGCATCGTGATCGGCTGCGACGACGACGTGCCGGGCGAGCGCGCCCGCGAGCTGATGAAGAAGCTCTACGCGCCGTTCAACCGCAATCACGAGCGCACGCTGTACATGGACGTGCGCTCGGCCGAGTTCACGAAATACGCGGCGAACGCGATGCTCGCGACGCGTATCTCGTTCATGAACGAGCTCGCGAATCTCGCCGACCGCTTCGGCGCCGACATCGAGGCCGTGCGCCGCGGGATCGGCTCCGACCCGCGCATCGGCTACCACTTCCTGTACGCCGGCTGCGGCTACGGCGGCTCGTGCTTCCCGAAGGACGTCGAGGCGCTGATCCGCACGGCCGACGAGCACGGCCAGTCGCTGCAGATCCTGAAGGCCGTGTCGTCGGTCAACGCGACGCAAAAGCGCGTGCTGGCCGACAAGATCGTCGCGCGCTTCGGCGAGGACCTGAGCGGCCGCACGTTCGCGCTGTGGGGCCTCGCGTTCAAACCGAACACCGACGACATGCGCGAGGCGCCGAGCCGCGAGCTGATCGCCGAGCTGCTGTCGCGCGGCGCGCGCGTCGCCGCGTACGACCCGGTCGCGCAGCAGGAAGCGCGCCGCGTGCTCGCGCTCGATCTCGCCGATCACCCGAGCTGGCTCGAGCGCCTGTCCTTCGTCGACGACGAGGCGCAGGCCGCGCGCGACGCCGACGCGCTCGTGATCGTCACCGAATGGAAGGCGTTCAAGAGCCCCGACTTCGTCGCGCTCGGCCGCCTGTGGAAGGCGCCCGTGATCTTCGACGGCCGCAACCTGTACGAGCCGGAGACGATGAGCGAGCAGGGTATCGAGTACCACCCGATCGGCCGGCCGGGCTCGCGCCAGGCGGTCGCCGCGCGCGTGCCGGGCGCCGCGCGCGCCAGCGCGTAACCCGTTTTCCGTCACTCGTTACGAGACGCCATGTTCCGGAACATCCTGATCGTCTGCCACGCCAACGTCTGCCGCAGCCCGGCGGCGGAAATGCTGTTCAAGTCGCACGCCGCGTCGCGCGGCGGCCCGCGTCCGACGTTCCATTCGGCCGGCGTGCACGCGAACGACGGCGACGGCATCGATCCGGTGATGCGGCAACTGCTCGCCGAGCGGGGCGTCGATGCGACGACCCACCGCTCGCGGCGGCTGTCGCGCCGGATCGTGCGCGACGCCGACCTGATTCTCGTCAGCGAGCGCGGACAGATCGCGGCCGTCGAATCGGTCGATCCGTTCGCACGCGGCAAGGTTCACCTGCTCGGCAAGTGGGAAGGGGCCGAGATCGCGGACCCGCACGGCGGCCCCGAGGCCGACTACCGCGAGAGCTACTCACTGATCGAACGTCTGGTTCAAGGATGGCTACAGAAACTATGCTGAAACGCCCGATGCGCCCGGTGGCGCTTGCCGTCGCGCTGACGACTTTCCTGTCAGCCTGTGCAACCGCGCCCGGCAACTACCTCGACTCGTCGAACCTGAAGGACGACGGCCGGCAGGAAGCGGCCGAAACCTATCCGGTTCATTACATCGACGCCAAAGTGGTGATGGACCAGCTGCAGAAAGCGCAGGTCGATCATCCGCTGCCGCCCGGGCGCTATACCGATCCGTCGCAGTACACGTATCGCGTCGGCCCGCAGGACATCCTCGGCGTCACCGTGTGGGACCACCCGGAGCTGACGACGCCGCAGGGCCAGTCGTTCTCGAGCGGCGGCAACACGACGCAATCGGTCGCGGGCGCGTTGCAGCAGCCGTATACGACCGCGCTGCCGGGCCAGGCCGATCCGTACGGCCAGACGGTCGCCGCCGACGGCACGATCTTCTTCCCGTTCGTCGGCCGGATTCGCGTGGCCGGCAAGACGGTCGCGCAGATCCGCGACGAGATGGCGTCGAGCCTCGCGCGCTACGTGAAGAATCCGCAGCTCGACGTGCGCGTGCTGTCGTTCCGCAGCCAGAAGGTGCAGGTGACGGGCGAGGTGAAGCAGCCGGGCCCGCTCGCGGTGAGCGACGTGCCGCTCACGCTCGTCGACGCGATCTCGCGCTCGGGTGGCTCGACCGCCGAGGCCGACCTGCAGCGCGTGCGCCTGACGCGCGACGGCAAGCTGTACACGCTCGACGCGAACGGCGTGCTCGATCGCGGCGAGGTGAAGCAGAACGTGATGCTGCAGCCGGGCGACATCGTCAACGTGCCGGACCGCAGCGATAGCCGCGTGTTCATCATGGGCGAGGTCAAGACGCCGGTCACGGTGCCGATGCTCAAGGGCAAGCTGACGATCGCCGATGCGCTGACCGCGGGCGGCGGGATTCTCGACACCGACGCGAACCCGCGCAAGATCTACGTGATGCGCGGGATGCGCGACAACCCGACGAAGCCCGAAGTGTACCGCCTCGACATGACGCAGCCCGATGCGCTGATGCTGTCGAGCCGCTTCCCGCTTCAGCCGCTCGACGTCGTCTACGTCAGCACGGCCGGTTCGGTGCAGTTCAACCGCGTGCTGCAGCAGGTGCTGCCGACGATCCAGACGATCTTCTACATGCGGCAAATCACGCGCTGATAGCCCGCCGGGGCGGCGTCCGCCCCCCGGCACCACTCAAGCGGGAACGAATGGTGAACACGCAAGCGAAACACTCCTACGCGGACCTGACCGCGAAGACCGAGGAAGAGGACGTCGTCCTCGGCCAGTTGCTCCAGGTCATCCTGGACGACATCTGGCTGCTGCTCGGCATCGCGGTGATGGTCGTCGCGCTCGCCGGCCTCTACTGCTTCGTCGCGAAGCCGGTCTACCAGGCGGACGTGCACGTGCGGGTCGAGGGCAACGACAACACGTCGCAGGCGCTCACGCAGACGCAGACGGGCGCGTCGATCAACAGCGGGCCGCAGCAGGCGCCGACCGATGCGGAAATCGAGATCATCAAGAGCCGCGGCGTCGTCGCGCCGGTGGTCGAGCAGTTCAAGCTGAACTTCTCGATCGCGCCGAAGACGCTGCCGGTGATCGGCAGCCTCGCCGCGCGCGTCGCGACGCCCGGCGAGCCGTCGCGGCCGTGGCTCGGCCTGAAATCGTACGCGTGGGGCGGCGAAGTCGCCGACGTCGATTCGATCAGCGTCGTGCCGGCGCTCGAAGGCAAGAAGCTCACGCTGACGGCCGGCCCGAACGGCACCTATTCGCTCGTCGACGAGAACGGCACGCGGCTGCTGGCCGGCCGCGTCGGCGAATCGGCACAGGGCGGCGGCGTGACGCTGCTCGTGAGCAAGCTCGTCGCGCGCCCCGGCACGCAGTTCACGGTGGTGCGCTACAACGACCTCGACGCGATCAGCGGGTTCCAGGCCGGCATCCAGGTGAGCGAACAGGGCAAGCAGACGGGCGTCGTGCAGATTTCGCTCGAAGGCAAGGACCCGGACCAGACCGCCGCGATCGCGAACGCGCTCGCGCAGTCGTACCTGAACCAGCACGTGATCGCGAAGCAGGCCGAAGCGACCAAGATGCTCGACTTCCTGAAGGGCGAGGAACCGCGCCTGAAGGCCGACCTCGAGCGCGCCGAAGCCGCGCTCACGCAATACCAGCGCACGTCGGGCTCGATCAACGCGAGCGACGAGGCGAAGGTCTACCTCCAGGGCAGCGTGCAGTACGAACAGCAGATCGCCGCGCAGCGTCTGCAGCTCGCGTCGCTCGCGCAGCGCTTCACCGATTCGCACCCGATGGTGATCGCCGCGAAGCAGCAGCTCGCGGAGCTGCAGGGCGAGAAGGACAAGTTCAGCAACCGCTTCCGCAGCCTGCCGGCGACCGAAGTGAAGGCCGTCCAGCTCCAGCGCGACGCGAAGGTCGCCGAGGACATCTACGTGCTGCTGCTGAACCGCGTGCAGGAGCTGTCGGTGCAGAAGGCCGGCACGGGCGGCAACATCCACCTCATCGATTCGGCGCTGCGTCCGGGCGCGCCGGTCAAGCCGAAGAAGGTGCTGATCCTGTCGGCCGCCGTGTTCCTCGGGCTGATCCTCGGCACGGGCGTCGTGTTCCTGCGCCGCAACCTGTTCCAGGGCATCGAGGATCCGGACCGCATCGAGCGCACCTTCAACCTGCCGCTGTACGGGCTGGTGCCGCAAAGCGCCGAGCAGGTGAAGCTCGACGCGGCGGCGGAGAAGGGCGGCAGCCGCGCGCGGCCGATCCTCGCGAGCCTGCGTCCGAAGGACCTGAGCGTCGAAAGCATGCGCAGCCTGCGCACCGCGATGCAGTTCGCGATGATGGACGCGAAGAATCGCGTGATCGTGCTGACCGGCCCGACGCCGGGCATCGGCAAGAGCTTCCTGACGGTCAACCTCGCGGTGCTGCTCGCGCATTCGGGCAAGCGCGTGCTGCTGATCGACGCCGACATGCGCCGCGGGATGCTCGACCGCTACTTCGGCCTCACCGTACAGCCGGGCCTGTCCGAGCTGCTGAGCGATCAGTCGCCGCTCGAGGAAGCGATCCGCGAGACGCCGGTGCAGGGCCTGTCGTTCATCGCGGCCGGCACGCGCCCGCCGAACCCGTCGGAGCTGCTGATGTCGACGCGCCTGCCGCAATACCTCGAAGGGCTCGGCAAGCGCTACGACGTCGTGCTGATCGATTCGCCGCCGGTGCTGGCGGTGACCGACGCGACCATCATCGGCCGCATGGCCGGCTCGACGTTCCTCGTGCTGCGCTCGGGCATGCATACCGAAGGCGAGATCGCCGATGCGATCAAGCGCCTGCGCACCGCGGGCGTCGATCTGGAAGGCGGGATCTTCAATGGCGTGCCGCCGAAGGCGCGCGGCTACGGCCGCGGCTATGCGGCCGTGCACGAATACCTGAGCGCTTGACCGCATTGCACGACACCGGGCCGGCGCGCGCCGCATCGGCCCGGCCGAATGGAGAACCCTCGATGAAAATTTCCGTGCTCGTTCCGACCTACCGGCGTCCCGCCGACCTCGCGCGCTGCCTGCTGGCGCTGCAGCGGCAGCAGCGGCTGCCCGACGAGGTGATCGTCGTCGCGCGCCCGGAGGACGACGCCACGCACGAACGGCTCGCCGACCCGGCGGTCGGCGGCGCGCTGCCGCTGCGCATCGTGCCGGTCGACGTGGCCGGGCAGGTCGCCGCGCTGAACAAGGGGCTCGACTCGGCGGGCGGCGACATCGTCGCGATCACCGACGACGATGCGGCGCCGCACCCCGACTGGCTCGCGCGCATCGAAGCCGCGTTCCTGTCCAACCCGCGCGTGGGCGCGGTCGGCGGGCGCGACTGGGTGCACGAGAAGGGCCGCGTGCTCGACGAATCGCGCGAGCGGGTCGGCCAGCTCACGCTGTCGGGCAAGATCGTCGGCAATCATCACCTCGGCGTCGGCGGCGCGCGTGAAGTCGACATGCTGAAAGGCGCGAACATGAGCTACCGCCGCGCGGCGATCGAACGGCTGCGCTTCGATACGCGGCTGCGCGGCGCCGGCGCGCAGGTGCACAACGACATGGCGTTCAGCATGGCCGTGCAGCGCGCGGGCTGGACGCTGCTGTACGACCCGGCGATCGCCGTCGATCATTTCCCGGCCGAGCGCTTCGACGACGACCGGCGCGATGCGGCGTCGCTGAACGCGATCGGCAACGGCGCATACAACCTGCAGCTGACGCTGCGCGAGCATCTGCCGCCGCTGCGGCGCGAGATCGCGTGGTGGTGGTGGACGCTGGTCGGCACGCGCGTCTATCCCGGCTTCGCGCACGTGCTGCTGTCGCTGCCGAGCCCGCGGCGCGCCCGCGTGCTCGCGCACTGGCGCGCGGTGCGCCGCGGCGCGCGCGATGCACGCCGCACGAACCTCGCCCCCCACCGTGCGGCGATGCCGCCGGTGACGTCTTGAACGGCCTGCGCGCCTCGCGCGCGGCCATGCCCGGAGGGCTCGCATGACCACCAAGGCTGCAACGAACGTTCACGTCCATTTGTTCTACGGCGCCGATCCGCGTACCTACCGGAAAGGCGACGGCATCGGCTGCCTGTACGGCTATCACCACGCCGAATCCGACGAATTCCGGCTGACCTATTCGCAGGACGTGCGCGAGAACCGCGTCGTGAGCCTCGCGCGCCGCGCGCTGAAGGCGGCGCTCGGCTTCGACGTCGTGCATGCGTGGCGCAACCGCGCGGCGCTGCGCGCCGCCGACGTGATCTGGACGCACACCGAGCAGGAGCATCTGGCCGCCGCGCTGATCCTGAAGCTCGCCGGCGCGCAGGGCAAGCGGCCGCTGCTGCTCGCGCAGAGCGTGTGGCTGTTCGACAAGTGGGACGGCTTCGGCGGCCCACGCCGCTGGCTGTACCGCAAGCTGCTCGCGCGCGCCGATGTGCTGACCACGCTCGCCCGCGACAACGCCGAGCTGTGCCGCCGCACCCTCGGGCGCGAAGCCGAGTTCGTCTATTACGGGCTGAACACGCAGGATTTCCCGCCGGTCGAGCCGCGGCAATGGCAGCCGAACCGGCCGCTGCGGATCGCCGCGATCGGCAACGACCGCGACCGCGACTGGCGCACGTTTCTCGCCGCGTTCGGCGGAGACGAACGCTACGACGTGCGGCTCGCGACGCGCCGCCGCGTGCCGCGCGAGTGGCATGCGCCGAACGTGAAGATCGGCTCGGCATCGGGGCTCGCGAAGCAGCACGAGCTGTACGCGTGGGCCGACGTGATCGTCGTGCCGCTGCGGCCGAATTTCCACGCGTCGGGTATCACCGTGATGCTCGAGGCGGCGGCCGTCGGCAAGCCGATGATCGTGTCCGACGTGGGCGGCCTGAGCGACTACTTCCCGCACGATACGGCCGCCTACGTACCGGCGTTCGACGCGCAGGCGATGCGCCAGGCCGCCGACCGCTTCGTCGCCGATCCGGCGGCGGCGCTCGACTGCGCACGGGCGGCCGCCGCGTGCCTGCGCGAGCGCAACCTGACCACGCAGGCGTTCGCCGAGCAGCACGTGCGGATCACGCGCGACATGCTGCGCCGGCGCCGCACGCCCGCGGCGGCGGACGTCGCGATGCCGCTCGCGGATTCGAGCGCGTCGTCGCGGTGAGCGCGGATCGATGAGTACGATTGCCGCCGAACGCGCGCCGTCGCGGGCCCGCAGCTGGTTCGCCGAGCCGAAGCACTGGGCCGGGCAGGCCGGACTGTGGGCGTTCACCGCCGCGCTGATCGCCGTCCACCAGGGCAAGGTGCTGACGCTCGCGTTCCCGGTGCTGGCCATCGCGGTCGGCATCTGGCTGTATTTCAAGAGCCCGGCGCGCTATGTCGGCTTCATGTGGTGGGTGTGGTTCCTGAGCCCGGAAGTGCGGCGCCTGGCCGACTGGTCGAAGGGCGCGTTCACGCCGACGAGCCTGATCCAGGTCGCGCCGCTCGCGGTGACGATGATCGCCGGCCTGGGGCTCGTCAGGCATTACCGCGTGCTCGCGCAGCGGCGCGGGATTCCGGTGCTGCTGATGCTGTTCGGGCTCGTGTACGCGTACCTGGTCGGGATCGTGTCGAGCGGCGTGATGGCCGCGACCTACGACCTCGCGAACTGGCTGTACCCGATCCTGATCGGCTTTCACATCATGGTGAACGCGCGCAACTATCCGGAGTATCGCGACGTGCTGCTGTCCACTTTCATGTGGGGCATGCTCGTGATGGGCGTGTACGGCGTCGTGCAGTATTTCGTGATGCCGCAGTGGGACGTGCTGTGGATGGTCGGCTCGCAGATGGGCTCGCAGGGCGAGCCGGTGCCGTACGGCGTGCGCGTGTTCAGCACGATGAATTCGTCGGGGCCGTTCGCGTTCGCGATGATGGGCGCGCTCGTGTTCGTGCTGGTCGCGCCGCAGAAGATCCGCTGGTTCGCGGGCGCGGCCGGCTTCGTGTCGTTCGCGCTGTGTCTCGTGCGTTCGACCTGGGGCGGCTGGGTGATCGCGCTCGCGATCCAGCTCGTGCAATCGAGCAACCGCGTGCGGATGCGGATCCTGATCAGCGGCGTCGTGCTGGTCGGGCTGTGCGTGCCGCTGCTGACCGTCGGGCCGGTGGCTGACCGGCTCGGCCAGCGCCTGCAGTCGATCACCAACCTGAAGGACGATCGCAGCTACGACGACCGCAACAAGTTCTACGCGACCTTCGCGCAGACGGCGTTCACCGACGTCGCCGGCGAGGGGATGGGCGCGACCGGCGCGTCGACGAAGCTGTCGAGCGACAGCGGCGAGCTCGGCAAGTACGGCAGCTTCGACAGCGGCGTGATGAACGTGCCGTTCGTGCTCGGCTGGCCCGGCACGCTGCTGTATCTCGCCGGCGTCGTGATGCTGTTCGGCCGCACGCTGCGCGCGGCGTTCAAGCTGTGCAAGGACAAGTTCGTCGGCGCGTGCCTGAGCCTGTGCCTGTCGACCTTCGCGATGCTCGTGTTCACGAACTCGCTGATCGGCACCGGCGGCCTGCTGATGTTCACAGCCATTTTTTCGATACTTGCCGCGGCGCACTGGCAGAAGGCGCAACGCCTGCTGGCCGCCGCGCGTTCACGGGGAGGCGACCATTGAGAATCGCGATCGTCACGCACGTCGTGCGACATAACGACGGGCAGGGCCGCGTCAATTACGAAATCGCGCGCGCGGCGCTGGCCGAAAACTACGAGGTCACGCTGGTCGCGTCGCATGTCGCGCCCGAGCTGCTGGCCGATCCGCGCGTGCGCTGGGTGCCGGTGAAGGTCGGGGCCTTCTGGCCGTCGAATCTCGTCAAGCAGCAGGTGTTCGCGCTGAAAAGCGCGGCCTGGCTGCGCGCGCACCGCGGCGAATACGACGTGCTGCACGTGAACGGCTTCATCTCGTGGATCGAGGCCGACGTGAATACCGCGCACTTCGTGCACGGCGGCTGGTTCAAGAGTCCGTACTATCCGTTCGGGCCCACCAAGGGGCTGTGGTCGGCTTACCAGTACGTCTACACGCGCGTGAACACCGTGCTCGAGCGCTGGGCGTACAAGCGCTCGCGCGCGATCACCGCGGTATCGCAGAAGGTGGCCGACGAGATCGCCGGGCTCGGCATCGACAGTCGCAAGATCAGCGTGATCTACAACGGCGTCGACGGCAGCGCGTTCGCGGGCGCGCAGGCCGACCGTGCGGCGTTCAAGCTGCCGGACGACGCGTTCCTGCTGCTGTTCGTCGGCGATCTGCGCACGCCGCGCAAGAACCTCGGCACCGTGCTGAAAGCGCTGACGAAGCTGCCCGCGAACGTGCATCTGGCGGTGGCCGGCTACCTGCCCGGCAGCCCGTATCCGGAAGAAGCGCGCGCGCTCGGCCTCGATTCGCGCGTGCATTTCCTCGGGCTCGTGAAGAACATGCCGACGCTGATGCGCTCGGTCGACGCGTATGTCTTTCCGTCGCGCTACGAAGCGATGAGCCTGTCGCTGCTGGAGGCGATGGCGGCCGGGCTGCCGGTCGTCACCGCGCGCACGGCGGGCGGCGCGGAAATCATCACGCGCGAGTGCGGGATCGTGCTGGAGGACCCGGACGATCCGGCCGCGCTCGCGCAGGCGATCGGCTCGCTCGCGGCGTCGCGCGACACCTGTCGCGCGATGGGCGGCGCGGCCCGCGAACTGATGACCCGTTTCGGCTGGGCGCACATGGGCGCCCAGTACGTCGCGCTTTACCGGCGCATCGGCCAACCCACGCAGCCGTCCGCGTTCGAGCGGGTCGAGCATGCAATCACGCAGGAGCAACCGTGATGTCCCAATCCTCCCGGCCGATCAAATCGTTGCAGATCGGCATGCACTGGTTCCCCGAACGCGCGGGCGGCCTCGACCGGATGTACTACTCGCTCGTCGGCGCGCTGCCCGGCGCGGGCGTCGAGGTGCGCGGGCTCGTCGCCGGCTCGCCGAAGGTCGCCGACGACACGGGCGGGGCGATCCAGGGCTTCGGGCCCGCGTCGCAGCCGCTCGCGCGCCGGATGCTCGCCGCGCGGCGCGCGCTGCGCGACGAGATCCGCACCGAGCGGCCCGACGTGATTTCGTCGCACTTCGCGCTGTACACGTTCCCTGGGCTCGACGTGACGCGCGGGATTCCGCAGGTGTCGCACTTCCAGGGGCCGTGGGCCGACGAAAGCCAGGTCGAGGGCGCCGCGTCGCTCGGGCAGCGCGCGAAGCGCTATCTCGAACAGGCCGTCTATACGCGCTCGTCGCGGCTGATCGTGCTGTCGCAGGCGTTTGGCCAGATCCTGACGAACCGCTACGGAATCGATCCGTCGCGCGTGCGCGTGATTCCCGGCTGCGTCGATACCGCGCAGTTCGACACGCCGCTCACGCCCGCCGAGGCGCGGCACAAGCTGCAACTGCCGCAGGACCGGCCGATCGTGCTGGCCGTGCGCCGGCTCGTGCGGCGCATGGGGCTGGAGGACCTGATCGACGCGATCGGCCTCGTCAAGCGCCGTCATCCGGACGTGCTGCTGCTGATCGCCGGCAAGGGCAAGATCGGCGAGGAACTGCAGCAGCGTATCGACGAAGCCGGGCTGCAGGACAACGTGAAGCTGCTCGGCTTCGTGCCCGACCACCATCTCGCGGCGCTGTACCGCGCGGCGACGGTCAGCGTCGTGCCGACGGTCGCGCTGGAAGGCTTCGGGCTGATCACCGTCGAATCGCTCGCGTCCGGCACGCCGGTGCTGGTCACGCCGGTCGGCGGGCTGCCGGAGGCGGTCGCCGGGTTGTCGAACGATCTCGTGCTGCCGTCGACGGGCGCGGACGCGATCGCGGAAGGGCTCGGCGGCGCGCTGTCGGGCGCGATCGCGCTGCCCGACGAGGCCGCATGCAAGCGCTACGCGCGCGAGCATTTCGACAACGCGGTGATCGCGCGGCGCGTCGCCGGCGTGTACGAAGAGGCGATCCAGGCGGCAGGCTGAACGCCCGCGGCGCGCGCCGCGGGCGCCGCACCGAAGCGGGTCCGAAGCGGGACCGAAGCGGTCCGAAAACCCCACCGGCGCGCGTGCGTGGCCGGTTCGCGTGCCGGCCGTCCGGCAAAGGCGGGCCGGCTTTTCCCGTCCGATCCGCATGGCCGGCGCGCATCACGCGCGCCGGAGCGTCGCGGCCCATACGCCGAGCGCGGCCACGCTCACCCCCGCCCCGAGCACGCACACGCCTGTCCATCCGGCGCGCGCATACATCATCGTCGCCGCGATCGCGCCGAGCCCGCTGCCGGCCGAATAGAACAGCATGTAGCAGCCGACGAGACGCGCATGCGCGTCGGGCCGCGCACCGAGAATCATGCTCTGGTTGACGACGTGCACGGCTTGCCCGCCCACGTCGAGCAGCACGATGCCGACGACCAGCAGCGCAATCGACGTATTGCCGAACGCGAGCGGCAGCCACGCGCACGCGAGCAGCGCGAGTGCGGCGCCTGTCGTCGCTTCGCCGCGCCCGCGATCCGCGAGCCGGCCCGCGCGGGCGGCGGCCGCCGCGCCGAGTGCGCCGACGAGGCCGAACGCGCCGATCTGCGTGTGCGACATCGCGTGCGGCGGCGCGCTGAGCGGCAGCACGAGCGCGGTCCAGAAGATGCTGAACGCCGCGAACATCAGCAGCGCGATCGCGCCGCGCACGCGCAGCACGCGTTCGTCGCACAGCAGCGACCCCATCGAGCGCAGCAGCGCCGCGTAACCGATGCGTTCGCGCGGCGCGTGCATGTCGGGCAGCAGCCGCGACAGCACGACGAGCATCGCGATCGCGAGCGCGCCCGACACGAGATAGACGGCCCGCCATCCCGCGACGTCGGTGACGACGCCCGCCAGCGAGCGCGCGGCCAGCAGCCCGACCACGACGCCGCCTTGCGCGGCCCCCACGACGCGCCCGCGTTCGCCTGCGCCGGCGAGCGCGGCCGAGCACGCGATCAGCCCTTGCGTCATCGCGGTGCCGAGCAGCCCGACCGCGACCATCCCGGCCAGCAACGCGACGCGCGTCGACGCGGCGGCCACGCCGACGCAGGCCGCGGTCAGCAGCAGAAGCTGCACGGCGATCAGGCGCTTGCGGTTCACCAGGTCGCCGAGCGGCACGACGAACAGCAGGGCGAGCGCGCAGCCGAGCTGCGTCGCGGTGATGACGCCGCCGACGGCGGCCTGCGACACGCCGAAGTCCCGCGCGATCGAGTCGAGCAGCGGCTGCGCGTAGTAGACGTTCGCGACGCTCGCCGCGCAGCACGCGGCCAGCAGCGCGACGCGCGCCGGCGACAGGCGGCCACCCTCGGCAGAATGGATCGCATCGATGGGCGTGCGAGCGGCAACGGTGCCGGAATGACAGGACGATCCCATGGTTCCCTTGTGCAATGTAGTTGCAATTTAAAACTGGTTTGGAGTGTAGGGAAACAGGTTTTAAAATGCAACCTGTTGAGTGGCGGGCCAGAGGCCCGTGCACGGATGGCCGGCATGCCCGCGAAGGCGGCCGGCATGCTTGCGGAGAGGAACATGGCCAGACAGAAAAGTCTTGCGGATTCGCCGTGCCCGGTGGCGCGCGCGACCGATATCGTCGGCGATCGCTGGGCGTTGCTGATCGTGCGCGACGCGTTCGACGGCGTGCGCCGCTTCGGCGATTTCCGCGCGAGCCTCGGCGTCGCGAGCAACATTCTGTCCGACCGGCTGAAGATGCTGGTGGACGCCGGTGTGTTCGACGTCGTGCCGGCGTCCGACGGCACCGCGTATCAGGAGTACGTGCTGACCAAAAAGGGCGAGGGGTTGTTTCCGGTCATCGTGATGCTGCGGCAGTGGGGCGAGGCGAACCTGTTCGCGCGCGGCGAGCCGCATTCGGTGCTGGTCGATCGCAGTACCGGGCGCGCGATCCGCAAGCTCGCGCTTCGGCACGACGACGGCCGGCCTTTGAAGGCGGCCGATACGGCCGTCAGGAAGATCGGCGACGAAGCCGGCGCGGCACGGCGGTAAGCGTCATGGGCGATGGTTGCGCCGCCGGATGGTCGTCGATCGTAGGCAGCGACGGACATGCGATGTTTCGGCGGGACGTGAAGCGTCGGTACGGCTGCGGGTGTTGTTGCCTGCTATGTGCGTCGATATGGATTCAGCGAGGCCGATGCGTTCAATGCCGTTCACCGCGCCAGCGTCCCGGCGCGATGCCGAAGCGCTTCGTGAACGCATGCGTGAACGTGCTTTGATCCGCGAAGCCGACGCTGCCCGCGATGTCGACGAGCGAATGCCGGCCGTCGGCGAGCAGCACGACCGCTGCGTCGAGCCGCAGCCGCTGCAGATAGCGATGCGGCGTTTCGCCGAATGCGTCGACGAACAGTTGATGAAACCGGCGCATCCCGTAGCCGCAGTGCGCGGCGAGATCGGCGATGCGCAGCGGTTCGGCGAGGTGGGCGCGCAGCCAGCGGTCGATGCGCGCGAAATCGAGGCCCGACGCAGGCGCGGCGATGCCGGCATCGTCGAGCAGCGCGTCGCACAGGCGCGCGGCGGCCTGCCACTGGAAACGGTGCGCGGCCGCCTGCCGTGCGTCGCCGTCCGGCGCATCGTACTGCGCGGCGGCCGCCGCGACCTGCGCGACGAGCGACGTGAGCGCCGGGTCGATCGACACGGCACGTGCATGGTCGAACAACCGCTGCGGCACCGCGAGCGACGCGAGGGGAAGGTTGAGCACCAGCTGGCGATTCTCGCCCAGGCCCGCGTAATCGTGGCGCGCACCGGCCGGAACCAGCCACGCGCCGTGCCGGTCGAGACGCTGGCTGACGCCGTCCACCGCCATCACCATCGCACCGTCGATGCCGAGCACGATCTGGTGAAAGTCGTGCACATCCGACGCTTCGAGCGTGTCGTAGCGTTGCAGCGCGACGGTGGGGGACGGAAGGTGCGCCATGGGGCAGCGCGTCAGCCGGCGGCTCGCGTGCCGTGTCAGACGTCGAGCAGTTCGACTTCGAACACGAGCGTCGCGTTCGGCGGAATCACGCCGCCCGCGCCGCGCGGGCCGTAGCCGAGTTGCGGCGGGATCGTCAGGCGACGCACGCCGCCGACCTTCATGCCCTGCACGCCTTCGTCCCAGCCCTTGATGACCATGCCGCCGCCGAGCACGAACGCGAACGGGTCGTTGCGATCCTTGCTCGAATCGAATTTCTGACCGTCGGTCAGCCAGCCCGTGTAGTGGACGCTTACCGTCTTGCCGGCTTGCGCTTCCGCGCCGGTGCCTTCGGTCAGGTCCTCGTACTTGAGGCCCGATTCGGTCGTGATGACGGACATGATTTCTCCTGAAAGAGGTTGCGTGAAACCGCTATTGTAGGCGAGCGGGCAGTGGGCCGGCGCGCACGGATTTCGCGCCGCCGCACGCGTGCCGGCAAGCGTGGCGGGGCGCCGAGCGCACCACCGCCCGAAACGCAATTGGAACGCGCGTTTGAATTTTTCGCGAGCCGCTCGGGCCAAGGTTGCACCATGGGGGTGCGCGGCGCGTATGAATCGATGTGACCGGCACGCGTCGCCGCCCGCTGCGCGACGGGTGCCCGATGCGGTGCAAGGCCCGCCGCACGGGGCTCGCGGGCCGACGTGGGGGCGCGGCGCCGCGCCCGGGACCGCGTTCGTCAGTGCACCTCAGCGTTCGAATCGCAACCCGTCCGGGCGTCGTCCGAGCGCCATTTTTTCCGCCTTGCGGACCGCGCGCTGTTTGGAAGCGCGCATCTACCGTGCAGCTTGCGTGTGCCGGCGCGCGCGGCCTATCTTTACATCTGTCGATGTCATGATTTTGGCGGTGCGCGATGCGCCGCCCGGGCTTGCGCCGGCCGCGTCGTACGATGCGCCGGCCGCTCCGCAACAGGAGAACGATGAACATGAAGTCAGCCGCTTGCGCCACCGCAGCCGGGATCATGCCGGTGCGCCGCGACCTGCGCTTCGACCTGCCGGTCGAGCGCGCGAAGGACTGGCATGGCCTCGGATCGCACGTGACCCATTTCTTCAACGCGCTGTCGCTGCTGTTTCCGGCCGGCGAGCGCTTCTTCATGGATGCGGTGCGCAACTATCGCGACCGGATCGACGATCCCGTGCTGAAGCAGCAGGTGCTCGGCTTCATCGGCCAGGAGGCGATGCATACGCGCGAGCACGTCGAATACAACGAGCTGATGCAGGCGAACCGGCTGCCCGCGCGCAAGCTCGACCAGCGCGTGTGGAAGGTGCTCGGCTACATGAAGCGCAAGCTGCCGCATTCGGTGCAGCTCGCGCACACGGTCGCGGCCGAGCATTACACGGCGATGCTCGCCGACTGGCTGCTGCGCGACCCGACGCGCCTCGACGGTTCGGTCGAAGGCTACCGGCAGATGTGGATCTGGCATGCGCTGGAGGAAACCGAGCACAAGGCCGTGTCGTTCGACGTGTGGAATGCCGTGACGGAGCCGGGGCTGCGCCGCTACCTGATCCGCATCGGCGTGTATCTGCTGACGACGCTGACGTTCTGGCCGACCGTGTTTCTGATCCATGTAACGCTGTTGTGGCGCGATCGCGGCGCCGGGCATCACGCGCGCGGCATGCTGCGCACGATCGCGTTCCTGTACGGGCCGCGCCGCGGGCTGTTCCCGCGCATCGCGGGCGAATGGCTGAGCTTTTTCCGGCCGGGCTTCCACCCGTGGGATCACGACAATCGCCACCATCTCGCGCGGGTCGACGTACTGGCCGCCCGCTACGGCCAACACGGCGGCACGCCGGCCGGCCGCGGCCGCGGCCGCGCGAACGCGCCGGCACCGCTCGCATCGGGCCGCTGACCCGGCCCCGCCGCGCGGCGGGGCGCTGAGCATGTTGCGTTCGTGCATCAACCGGCTTCTTTCGGCGATTGACGAAAATCAACCGGAATCGATCTCCCGGGCGCCCGCATGCCCGGCCGACCGGTTGCGCGCACCGGCGCCGGCGCGCCGGCCTTGCATGCGCCGCGTCGCGCGGAATCGCCGCGCGCCAGCACCGGCGCGGCTTTGCGCGTGCAGGGCCGGGCCTTTCCGGTCGCGCGCGGTGCCTGCCACAGGGATAACACCCATCTAGCCGCAGGCCGGCCGCATCGATATACCGTTCATGACAACGTCCACCTCACGCGCGATTCATGCGCAGGGGGATTTTATTCGGACGGAAATACGGCCAATATGTCGGTTCGATCGTGTCCGTCGGATGCGACGGCGAGCCGGCGCGCGATACCAACGCCAAGCGGGGAATAACGATGGTTGCAAGGTCACCCGACGCAAACGGGCAGGCGGCGCCCGAGATGACGGACGTGTCCGTCACCGCTCCCGAGGCCGGACGCAAGCTGTTCGTGATCATGCGCACGCCCGACGAGCCGTTGCTCGCGCAACTGCGCGGGCTCGGCTGGGAGATCTCGGTCGCGAAGACGGCCGGCGCCGCGCAGAACATGACCTCCGGCGTGAGCGTGGCTGCCGGGCTGGTCGATTTCACCGGGTTCACGTCGCGCGACTATCCCGCGCTGAAGATGTGCCTGAGCCAGCCGGCGATCGGCTGGATTTCCATCGCGCAGGCCGGCATCACGATCGGCCCCGCCGTGCGCGAGCTGATCCGCAGCTATTGTTTCGACTACGTGACGCTACCGCTGCCGTACGAATGGATTTCGCACGTGCTCGGCCATGCACGCGGGATGGCCGCGCTCGATCGTGTCGACGGCGCGGCCTATGCGGCGTCGATCGGCGAACACGGGATGATCGGCAACTGCGAGGCGATGCAGCAGTTGTTCAGCACGATCCGCAAGGTCGCGAAGACGGACGCGAGCGTATTCATCTCGGGCGAGTCGGGCACCGGCAAGGAATTGACGGCGCTCGCGATTCACGAGCGCTCCAGCCGCGGCAAGGGGCCGTTCGTCGCGATCAATTGCGGCGCGATTCCGCATCACCTGCTGCAGTCGGAGCTGTTCGGCTACGAGCGCGGTGCGTTCACCGGCGCGAACCAGCGGCGCGCGGGCCGGATCGAATCGGCGAACGGCGGCACGCTGTTCCTCGACGAAATCGGCGACATGCCGGTCGAAAGCCAGGCGAGCCTGCTGCGCTTCCTGCAGGAGGGCAAGATCGAGCGGCTCGGCGGACAGGAATCGATCCCCGTCGACGTGCGGATCATCTCGGCCACGCACGTCGATCTCGACGGCGCGGTCGAGGCCGGGCGCTTCCGCGCGGATCTCTATCACCGGCTGTGCGTGCTGCGCATCCACGAGCCGCCGCTGCGCGCCCGCGGCAAGGACATCGACATCCTCGCGCACTACGTGCTGCAGAAATTCAAGGCCGACAGCGGCCGCAAGATCAGCGGTTTCACGTCGGCCGCGCTCGACGCGATGCGGCGCTACGAGTGGCCCGGCAACGTGCGCGAGCTGATCAATCGCGTGCGGCGCGCGATCGTGATGGCCGAGAGCCGGCTGCTGACGCCGCACGATCTCGGGCTCGACACGCCCGGCGAAACCGAACCGGTGACGCTCGAACAGGCGCGGGCGCTGGCCGAACGCACCGCGATCGAGAACGCGCTGCTGCGCAACGACCACCGGATCAACAAGGCCGCCGCCGAGCTCGGCATTTCACGCGTGACGCTCTACCGGATGATGATCGAACACGGGTTGAACGATCACGACGGCAACGGCGGCAATGGCGACAGCGGCGGGCACGACGGCGCGCCATCGGGCGACGCGGGGCATCAGCGGGTCGGCTGAGCGGCATGCGCGATGCCTGCGATGCGTGCGGACCGGCTTAGCGATAGGTCCACAGCCGGTGCAGCGCGAACGTGACGGGCGGCACGCACAGCACGACCGCGACGATGCTCCATGCGTGGGCGAGGCCGAGCGCGCCGGTGCCGTGCGCCAGCAGCATCGTCACGGCGAGGCCGGCCGTCGCGACCACGAGAAAGCGCGCGAAGTTGCCCCACGTCACCGGCGACGCAAAACTCCACAGCGTGTTGGCGAGATACGAGAACGCGGTCGAGCAGACGAACGCGGTCGCGTTCGCGATGACGGGCGTCGCGTCGAACAGCGCGAACATCGCGGCCGCGATCAGCGCATGCAGCGCGGTCGAGCCCAGGCCCGACACGCCGAAGCGGATCAGTCTCGTGCGCTCGGCGGCGTGAAAGGTTCGGATCATCGTGGGCGCTCGTTTGCGTGAAGTCGCTGGAGGTCGCGTGAGCTCGCGTGAAGCGGTGTCGCAGTATAGCCATGCGATTGGCCGCTGCGTCCAGCGGCGACGTCCGGTGCGTCTAATTGCCGGCGTGGGCATGTAAAGCGCATGAAACATTTCGCGTCGGCCGCCCGGCGAATTTCCGCGTCGAACCGGGCCGATCGGCCAGCCTGCCGCCGGTAAAAATTCCGCGTCCCATTGTTCAGCCTTATTCCGCAAGGCCTCGCCGTTGCCGGGCCGGCGCATGCCCGCGCCCCGATGTTTCAGTTTCGTAACTTCCGGCGGGCCACGCCCGATGCGGCCGGCGGCCGGCCCGATCATCGCCTTGTCCGGCCGGGCTCGCGTGGGGCTGGCCCGGTCCTTGCGACGAGAGACGTGCGAGAGTCGACGACACGAGGTCCATCCGGTCACGCAGCGAAAGCTTCCCGTACCGGCCAGGACGCAGTCCGCGGGGATGCGGCGGCCGAGCGCGGTGCAGCGCAGCAGCCGCGCCGCGGCGAGCACGGAACGTCGTCGCCTGATCGCCGGGGCATCGGCATTGTCCGGTTGCCGGAACACACATCAGACAGCAAACGGGGTAGAAAAATGATCGATCATCACACGCCGCGGTCCGCAGGCCGCGATCGCAGTGATTCGGGACATCGCCGCTCGAACGTCGCGCTTGCGGCCGACCGGCATGCCTCGACAGGCCATCTCTCCGCGCCCGGTGCGAGGCGGATCCGGCTGGTTGCCGGTCATCCGCGCCGGGTCGGCACTTTCCTGCACGCGAACCCGATCCGCATGGGCATGTGCGCACGGGCGCCGATGCCGCGACGCCCGGTCTTCGCCTATTGACCCGAGCGGCACGAGGTCCGTTCGCATGGCCATCTTTTCCGCGAACGATTGATCTGTCATCCGAACGATGGCCGACGCATCGTGCTGCGCGCGATGCAAGACGACAGGCATTCGATGCAACGGCGAACCACGCGCCGCCGTTGCCATCCGGTTGAAGGGGAGGGGCGGTCGGACGCGCGCGACGGAAAAGCGGTATCCGTACGCGCGCGACGCCGTTTTTTCAACCGCCGTAGCGCCGCGTCGAGGCGGCCGGCGATCAGGTCGGCATACACGCCGTCCTGGTTCTGATACGACACGACGTTCGCGCCGTGCTTGCCCCAGTACGCCTTCGCGTACGTCTCCTGCGTCGTGCCCTGCTCGACGCCGGTCGACTTGCCCTTCAGCGATTCGGCGGTCGGCAGCAACGACGAGCCTTTCTTCACGACGAGCCGCGTCGGCGGGTTGTAGATCTTCGTCATGAAGCCGATCTGCTGCGCGCGCCGCGGCGTGATCGACACCGACGACCGCACCGCGTCGAACTTCTTCGCCTTCAGCGCCGGAATCATTCCGTCGAAATCGTTCTCGGGCACGAGCACGGTCGATGGTGCGACCCTTGCAAAAATACAGGAATGGACTAATCTTGTTAGTAAATTCGTTTCGAGACTAACGATCATGTCACAGCCTGCCTATGAATCGCATTCCGCCGTGCCGCGCGCTTCGGTCGCGCAGATGTCGGCGGCCGGCCTGCGTGCATTTTTCAACATCGCGCGCGACTGGGAACTGACGATCGACGAGCAGATCGTGCTGCTTGGCTCGCCCGGCCGCTCGACATTCTTCAAGTGGAAGGCCGCGCCGGAATCGGCGCGCCTGCCGCGCGATACGCTCGAGCGGCTATCGCTCGTGCTCGGCATCTACAAGGGGTTGCAGATCCTGCTGCCGCAACCCGCCGCGGCCGATGCATGGATCAAGCGGCCCAACGATGCGGCGCCGTTCGGCGGCAAGCGCGCGCTCGACCGGATGCTGGCCGGCAACGTCGGCGATCTGGTGGCCGTCCGGCAATATCTCGACGCGATGCGGGGCGGCTGGGCGTGACGATACCGACCGAAGTGACCCGGTGGCCCACGACCACCGTCGACTGGGCGCCCGCCTATCGTGTGATTCCCACCCGTTTTCCCGCCATCAACCTGTTCGATCGCGTCGCGTCGGCGGACGATTTCGACGCGCTCTACGCGCTCGAATCGCTGACCAACGACCGCATCCGCAACGAAGTCGGCACGCTCGACCTCGTGCCGCCCGCCGAGCGTCGCTACGGGCAAGGCTGGGGGCCGATCATGGCCGCATTCACGCACCTGAATCCGCTGGGCAGCCGCTTTTCCGACGGCAGCTACGGCGTGTTCTACTGCACCCGCTCGCGCGACACGGCGATCGCCGAAACGCGCTATCACAGCGGGCTGTTCCTCGCCGCGACGAAGGAGCCGCCGATGCGCCAGCAGATGCGGCTCTATACCGTGTTCGCGCACGGCGACGTCGCCGACGTGCGCACGTGGCCGCAGCGCGATCCCGCGTTGCTGGATCCGGCCGACTACAGCGTCGGGCAGGCATTCGGCCGCGCGGTGCGCAATGCAGGCGGCGCGGGGATTCTCTATCCGTCGGTGCGCGACCCGCGCGGCGAGTGTCTCGCCGCGTTCCGCACGACGCTGCTGCGCGACTGCCAGCATGCGGCCTATCTCGAATACAACTGGAACGGCTCGGCCGTCGATGCGGTGTTCGAACTGAATCAGGTCGGCTAGCGTTCGCCTGGCCCGGGCCGGCTGGGCGCGGTGTACCGTTGCGCGGCCCGGCGCGTCAGGGCAGCGGCCAGTCGCCTGCGCGGCGTTCGCGCGCTTCGGCCTGCGTCATCGACAACGTGTGGCCGGTGCGCGGCTCGGCGAGCGTCAGCCGCCCGGCCGGCGCGAACGCACCCGTGTCGATGAACCATTGCGCGCCGATCCGCTGCGGCGCACGCACGGGCGTGTGCCCGGTGCACGTCAGCGACAGTCCGGCCTGCCACCCGGGATCCGCGAGCCCCTGCACGAGATCGCGGCCCCAGATCAGCCGCTCGCGCACGTCGTGCGCATAACTGCCCGTATCGAGATCCGCATCCGAGCCGAAGAATTCGGCATGCAGCACGTTGAAGCGCGCCGGGCCGTCGCCGATCACGCGCACGAGCGGCAGCGCGTCAACGCGCGCCGCATGCGCGCGCAGCCGCTCCGGCGGCAGCTCGGCCCCCCAGTCGCCGCCGATGCCGCGCCACGCGTCGAGTGGCAGCTTGCCGTGCGCGACGAGGCTCAGCACTGCCTCGTGATTGCCGCGCACGACGTGGCACCACGGCCGGTCGAGCAGGTCGAGCGCGGTTTCGGAGGCCGGGCCGCGGTCGACGAGATCGCCGACCGAGAACAGCCGGTCGCGGGCCGGATCGAAGCGGACGTCGTGCAGCAGCGCGCGCAGCACGTCGACGCAGCCGTGCAGGTCGCCGACGACGAAGTCGCGGCCGGCCGTGTTCGCGGGATGGCGGCAGAGCAGGGCGGTGGCGGTCATCCCCTTATCTTAGGCGCTCGCGCCCATCGCCACGCCACGATGGAATGAGGATAATCGGGGCGCGTTACGTGTCGGCGCCGGGGCTCTCCCGCGCACCGGCCGAATCCTTTCCATCCGCTTTCGGAATCACACGATGACGTTTTATCCGCAGGTATTACGCAACCGGCCGCGCATGGTCGCGGCATTCGTCGCCGGCGTGCTGTGCGCGGTGGTGCTGCCGTTTCCGCTGCGTCCGACCGCGCGCGCGCTGATCGGCTGGGATTGCGCGGTCTGGCTGTATCTGGTGCTGATGTGGGTGCGCATGGTCACCGCGCATCATCACAAGGTGCGCGAAGTCGCGATCCGCGAGGACGAAAACGCGACGACCGTGCTGACCGTCGTGTGCCTCGCCACCGTCGCAAGCGTGGCGGCGATCGCGATCGAACTCGCGACCGCCAAGAGCGTCGGCTTCAGCGCGGGGCTCAGCCACTACGCGATCACGGGCGCGACGCTGTTCGGCGCCTGGTTCCTGATCCCGACGATTTTCACGCTGCACTACGCGCGCCTCTATTACGGCTCGCCGAGCGGCGATCGTGCGCTCCGTTTCCCGGACCAGCACCCCGAGCCCGATTATTGGGATTTCCTGTATTTCGCGTTTACGCTCGCGGTCGCGTCGCAGACGGCCGACGTGTCCCTCGCGAACCGTTCCGCGCGCCGTTCGGTGCTCGCGCAGTCGATCCTGTCGTTCTACTTCAACATGGCCGTGCTCGGCTTGTCGATCAATGTCGCGGCGGGGCTGCTGAGCTGACGCCGGTTACTTGAGCAGGTCGTACCGGCCGCCGCGTTCCAGCGCACGCCGGTACGCGGGCCGTGCATGGATCGCGTCGAGAAAGCGCGCGATCGCGGGATACCGGCTGCCGCCGCCGCGTGCGGTCGCGGCCTCGAGCGGAAAGCTCATCTGGATGTCGGCCGCGCTGAAGCGGTTGCCGACGAACCAGCCGGTGCGCGCCAGCGCGCTGTCGACGTGGCCGAGATGCAGGTCGATCTGCGGATCGACGAAACCCGACTGCAGCGTCGCGGCGATCTTGCGTGCGATCGGCCGCGCGAAGAACGGCATCGGCGCATGCGCGATCCGCAGCGCGACGAGCTTGAGCAGCAGCGGCGGCATCGCCGACCCTTCCGCGTAGTGCAGCCAGTATGTGTAGTCGTGCCGCTCCGGCGAGCCGGGCGGCGGCGCGAGCCGCCCGTCGCCGTAGCGTGCGACCAGGTATTCGATGATCGCGCCCGATTCGGCGAAGGTGCGACCGTCGTCGGTCACGACGGGCGACTTGCCGAGCGGATGGATCGCGCGCAATTCGGCCGGCGCGAGCATCGTCTTCGGATCGCGTTCGTAGCGCACGATCTCGTACGGCACATCCAGTTCTTCGAGCAGCCAGAGCACGCGCTGCGAACGCGAGTTGTTCAGGTGATGGACGGTAAGCATGTCGAGGCCGGAAGGGGGCGGGAACGACATCATACCGAGCGCGGGCGGCGCGTTCGCGAAAGGCGTGATGCGTGCCGTCGCACGTCGCGTCGAACCGTCACGTGCGCCGCACCGCGATCCACGCGCCCCAGAACAGGCTCGCGAAAAAACGCAGCGGCGCATCGAAGCCCGCGTCGCGCAGCAGCGCGAACACGGCTTCCTCGGACGCGGGCGGATCGGCGCCCTGCAGGATCTTCGCGAGTTGCGCGCGCACGGCGTCGGGCGTGGCGCCCTTCATGCGCCAGCGTTGCTGCCACGCATCGAGCAGGCGCGGGTGATCCGCGTAGCGGCGATGGTTGCCGGCGAGCACGAGCGGCGCGCCGGGCTTCAGGCGTCGCGCGATCGCGCGCAGCAGCGCGGCTTTCGCGTCGTCGCCCGGTACGTGATGCAGCACGCCGATCAGCGTCGCGCCGTCGAACGCGGGTGCGTCGGGCAACGCGTCGACGGCATCCTCGACGAACGTCGTCCGCGCGCCGAAACCCGCGGCTTCGACGTTCGAGCGCGCGAGCGCGAGCATCGGCGCGGACGGGTCGACGGCCGTGAATTGCCAGCCCGGTTCCAGCGCGGCCGCGACGCAGATTTCCTGGCCCGTGCCGCCCGCGCCCGCGACGAGCATCCGTGCATCGGCCGCACCGATCGCCGACGCGAGCATGCAGGCGGCGAGTTCGTGGCAGGCATCGTAGCCGGCGAGCGCGATGCGCGATTGCTCGGCATATTCGTGTGCGCGTGACGGATCGAATTTCGCGGCGCTGGCGGGAAGCGACATGGCGGAGTCCTCGAGTCAGGGGGCGGACGACGTGTCCGCGAACGTGACGCAAAGCGTAGGTGCGCGAGGCCGGCGCAACAAGGCGAGCGGTCATTCCGGTATGCCGACTACCCGACTCGCCGGCACGTGCCGGCCGGCGGTTACGACCGCTGGTTTGCCGGGGTCGATTCGCATTTAAAAATGTCTGACCACGCCGCATCGCGGCGGCAAATCCGGCGCATACTCGTTTCTCCCCCCGCCTGGCCTTCGCATGCCGGGCCCCGATGCGCTGCGCCATTGGCGCGGCCATGCCGCTCGGTACGCACGAGGAGCGCATGATGTCCGATTGTCCGCACGATCCGTACGCGCAGCACTACATCCACTGCTTGCCGTTTGGCGCGCAGCCCTGCGGCGCGCTCTGCACGACGCCGCGCACGCATTTCCGCGTGTGGGCGCCCGGCAGCACGCACGTCGAGCTCGAACTCGATACCGGCTACGGCCCGACGCTCATCCCGATGACGAGTGCCGGCCCGAACTGGTTCGAAGTCTTCGTCGATTGCGGCGCGGGCGCGCGATACCGCTATCGTCTCGACGATACCGTGTCGATTCCCGATCCCGCGTCGCGCTCGCAACCCGAAGGGCTCAACGGCCCGAGCGAGGTCGTCGATCCGCGCGCGTTCACGTGGCGCAATACGTTCTGGCACGGGCGCGCGTGGGAGGACATCGCGCTCTATGCGATCCGCCCGCACGCGGTGGGCGGCTTCGACGGCGTGCGCCGCCGCCTGCCGCGGCTCGCGCGCCTCGGCGTGACCGCGCTGGAGCTGCTCGCGTCGCCGCACGACAGCCTGCCGTTCGCGCCGCTCGCGGCCGAAGGCGGCCCGGCCGCGTTGAAGGCGCTGATCGACGATGCGCATGGCTACGGTCTCGCGGTGCTGCTCGAGCTCGACTATGCGCGCTTCGGCAGCGGCACCGATGCGCTTCGCCACTACGCGGGGCCGTTCTTCCATACGCGCGACGATCCGTTGCAGGCCGCGCCGCTCGCGCTCGATCATCCGGAAGTGTGCGATTTCTTCTGCGACAACGCGCTGTACTGGATCGACGAATACCGCTGCGACGGGCTGCGCCTGCGCGAAGCCGACCGGATCGGCGTGTCGTGGCTGCGCGAGATCGCGGATCGCGTGCGCGCCGCCGTGCCGGCCGACCGGCTGATCCACCTCGTGCTCGGCAGCGAGCGGCATCCGGCGCATCTCGCCGATACCCATTTCGATGCGCAGTGGAACGGGTGCGGCGAGCGGGCGCTGCACCGGCTCACGGGGCGCGACACGTCGGCGCATGAAGGCATTTCCACGCATCAGTCGATTCACACGCTCGCCCGCGCGCTGACCGCGGCCGGCGCGGCGTACCAGCCGGCCGCATCGGCGGACGGAATGGCCGCCGAAGGCGGCCTGTCGCTGACGTCGCTCGTGCTGTCCGATGGCGCCTGGCGCGACACCGGCCCGGGCGACAGCGGGCAAGCGGCCGGCCTGGCCGCGCTCGCGCTGTCGCTGCTCACGCCGCAGATCCCGCTGATCTTCGACGAAACCGCGCGCGACATCGATCGTGCGCATTTCGTGCAGTCGGCGCTCGCGGTGCGCGCGAAGCTGATCGCGCCCAGGCTGTCCGATTGCCGGCCGCAGGAAGCCCATGCGCTGAAGGCGAACGGCGACGGCGATGCCGACGCGCTGTGCGCGTCGTGGCGGCTTGCCGACGACGAGACGTTGACGATCGCGTTGAACCTGTCGCCCGATGCGGTGCCGTTCGACGCGCCGGGCGGGCGGGTGGTGTTCGAGACGCCGGCGCGCGCGCGCGACCGGGTCGATGAAGGGGAGTTGCCGCCGTATTCGCTGGTCGCGTGGCTGACCGGCGACGTCAACCACTATGCGCTGACGCACGACGTGCGTCGCATCGACGACGGTTCATGGCGCGCGATGCGTCCGCACCTGAACGCATGAGCGCATGAACGCCTGAGTCGATGAACGTGTGAAGCGGCGGGGCCGGCAGCGCTGCCGGAGGGGGCCGAATTACCAGAACCCGCGAATGCCCGCGATCCCGTACGCGCCGTGACGGCGCGCGTCGTCGAGGTGTGCATGGGTCAGGCCGCCGAGCGCGAACACGGGCATCGCGGCCTGTGCGGCCAGCATGCCGAATTGCGCCCAGCCGAGCGTCGGCGCGCCGGGATGACTCAACGTGGGCAGCACCGGCGACAGCGTGACGAAATCCGCGCCGGCGCGCGCGGCCAGCAGCAGATCTTCCGGTGAGTGGCACGCGGCGGACACCCATCGTCCGGCCGGCAGCGGCCGTTGCGCGACAGCGGGCAACGCGGCGCCGTCGAGATGCCAGCCGGCGCCGTCGAGCCGCATCACGCCGGCTGCCTCGATCGGGCCGTTCAGCATCAGGTGCGCGCCGGCCGCGTCGCAGCGCGCGAGCGCCGCGGCGGCCAGCGACGCGAACGCGGCCGCGTCGAGCGATTTGACGCGCAGTTGCACGAGCGTTTCGCCGCGCGCGAGCACGGCCGACAGCCGGTCGAGGAACGCGGCCCGATCGGCCGCCGACGCGGACGCCGGTTCCGGCGTGATCACGCAGCAGCGCGGCAGCGGCGCGTTCATCGCGCGATGCGACGCGCGGCCGTCATTCGTCGGCCTCCTTCGCGATCTTCGGATAGACGCGCACGAGCACGATGCGCGGCCCGTTCATCTTCTTCACGACGATGTCGAAGCGGTCGAACGATACGCGCTGCCCTTCGGTCGGCAGGTCGCTGAGCGCCTGGATCACGAGGCCGCCGACCGACTCCGCGCGGCCTTCGTCGATGTCGATGCCGAGCGCCTGCTCGAGCGACACGACGGGCAGGCTGCCCTTGCCCATCAGCGTGCCGTCGTCGAGGCGGCTCCAGTCGGCGTCGCCCTGGCGGAATTCGTCGTGGATCTGGCCGACCAGCGCGCCGAGCAGGTTGTCGAGCGTCAGGAAGCCGATCGGCTTCTCGCCCTTGCTGCCGACCAGCGCGAAGTGCGGGGCGCCCTTGCGGAAGCGGCGGAACAGCTCCAGCGCCGGCGTATCGGGCTTCACGTACTGGACCGGGCGCACGTAGTCGGAGAGATCCTCGAGCGCGGCGCCCGCGTGACGCGCGAGCAGCAGGTCCTTCAGGTGGATCAGCCCGCTCACCTGTTCGCGCGACGCATCCTCGAACAGCGGATAGCGGCTGAAACGGTGCCGCGCGACGATCTCCATGTTGTCGGGCAGCGGCAGGTCGCGCCGCAGGCCGATCATTTCATGGGCCGGCCGCATCAGGTCCGACACGGTCATCGACGAAAAATCGAGCGAATGCGCGAGCGTGTTCCACTCGTCGTTGCTGTACGTGCCGCGCGCCGGCTGCGCCGCATTGCCGGCCGCGCTGCGGCGGCTGCGCAGGATCAGCTTCAGCTCGTCGGTCGAATAGTGCGCGTCGCCGCCGTGGTCGGCCGACAGCCCCGCGAGCCGCAGCACCGCGTTGGCGCTGGTGTTGAGCACCCAGATCGCCGGATACATCGCCCAGTAGAACGCGTAGAGCGGCAGCGCGACCCACAGGCCGACCTTCTCCGACTGGCGGATCGCCATCGATTTCGGCGCCAGTTCGCCGACGACGATGTGCAAAAACGAGATCAGCGAGAACGCGAACACGAGCGAGATCAGGTGCACGACGCGTTCGGACTCGACGCCGATCAGGTCGAGCAGCGGGCCGATCAGTTGCGCGAACGCAGGTTCGCCGACCCAGCCGAGGCCGAGCGACGCGAGCGTGATGCCGAGCTGGCACGCGGAAAGATATGCGTCGAGCCGGCCGTGCACGAGGCCGAGGATGCGCCCGCGCAGGCCGTGCTTGCGGGCGAGGGTCTTGACGCGCGTTGCGCGGAGTTTGACGAGGCCGAATTCGGCCGCAACGAAGAACCCGTTCAGGGCCACCAGGAACAACGCGCCGATGAGCGCGAAGATCTGTAACAAAGAATCGCTCCGGTTATGACAGGCCCGTCAGTATAGGGCCCGGAAAGGAAGTTGTAATGTTTCGGGCGGCCGACCGCTTACACCGGCGCCTCGCACGGAATCGAGAACGTGATGGTGGCGGGCGCGCCGTCGGCGAACGCGTCGTGCGCGAACGTGCCGCCGTGCGCGAGTGCGACGCGCTGGCACAGCGCCAGCGTCCACGCGCTGCGTTTCGCGTCGCGCTCGCGCAGCATCTCGCGCCGCGCGAACGATTCGAATACGTGCGGCCGCGCGGGATCGACGAGCACGTCGGCGTTCACGGTGCACGTGGCGCGCGCGGTGAACTGCGCGCCGTCGCGTGTGCATGCGAACGCGACGCGGCTGCCCGCGGCGCTGGCCTCGACGGCTGTCGTCAGCAGGGTCCAGAGCGCCTGCGCGACGCGTTCGCGATCGACGGCGAGCGACGGCTCGCCGTCCGGCAGCGTCGCGTCGAGCGCGACCTCGCGTGCGTCGGCGAGCGCGAAGCGCACGAGCGCCAGCGTGTCGTCGAGCAGCGCGCGCAGCGCGAACCGCTGCGGCGCGAGCGCGAGCGTGCGCGTTTGCGCGCGCGGCGCGTCGAGCACGTCGTCGATCAGCGCGACCTGCTGGTCGATGCCGGTGCGGATGCCCGCGAGCGCGCGCTGCAGGTTCGGATCGGCATTGGCGAGCTGGCGTTCGAGCACGTAGGCCCAGCTGTGCATCGCGTTCAGCGGGCTGCGCAGGTCGTGCGACGCGGTGGAGAGCGCCTGGTCGCGCAGGAACAGCGCCGCCTGGGCGGCGTAGTGCGCTGCGCGTTCGCGCAGCAGGTCGGCGGCGGGATCGACGGAATGGGGCGTCACGGAGCTGGCCTGTCGGAAACGGTTGGCGTAAGGGTCACGCGAATCGTCATTATAGGGACGGTGGCGATCACGCCGGCAGCGCGTCCTCGTCCTTTTTCGGCGCGGCGCCGTTCGGCAGCAACTGGCACGCGAGCAGGCCGGCCAGCATCAACGCGCAGCCGACGAGCGCGCGCAGCGTCAGCGTTTCGCCGAGCGCGGCCCACCCGGCGATCGCCGCGAACACGCCTTCCATGCTGAAGATCACGGCCGCGTGCGCGGGCGCCGCGTCGCGTTGCGCGACGACCTGCAGCGTATAGCCGACGCCGACCGACAGCAGCCCGCCGTACAGCAGCGTGGGCAGCGCGCCGCGCAGCATCGCGACGCTGACCGGCTCGACCGCCAGGCCGACGGCGAGGCACGCCACGCCGCACACGGCGAACTGCAGGAACGCGAGCACGAGCGGATCGTGGCGTTTCGCGAGATGGCCGACCGCCATCACGTGCGCGGCGATGATGACGGCGCCCGCGAGCTGGAACCAGTCGCCGTAGAGCACCGAGAAGTGCTCGTCGATGCTCAGGAAATACAGGCCGATCGCGGCCAGCAACGCGCCGAACCACGTGCCCGCGCCGATCCGGTGGCGCGCGAACACGCCCATCAGCGGCACGATCACGACGTACAGCGAGCTGATGAAGCCGGCGTTGGCGATCCGCGTGTATTGCAGGCCGACCTGCTGCAGCGAGATCGACACGGCGAGCAGCCCGCCGAGCGCGAGGCCCGGCAGCAGCCGCGCCGGGCCGCGGCGGATCGCCGCGAGCTGCGCGCGCGACGCCGGATTCAGCATCAGCAGCGGCGCCAGCACGAGCGCGCCGAGCAGGAAGCGCAGCCCGGTGAACAGGAACGGCCCGATCACGTCGAGGCTCAGGCGTTGCGCGACGAACGCGGAGCCCCAGATCGCGGCGGCGCCGAGCATCAGCAGGTTGGCGCGGAGATGCTTGCGGGCGTCGGGCTTCATCGGCATTCGTCTGGAGATTACGGGCGGCGGGGCCGCTAGTTTACGCCGAGATTGCCAGGCTGTCGGCAAACCTGCGCAGCGCGGCGGCGGCGCGGGCGTCGCGGACGCGCGAATACAGCACGACCTGCGATTGCGGCAGCGCCGGCAGCCCGAATTTCGCGCCGACGTCGACCAGCGTGCGCGGGGCGACGCGCCGCGCGAGCGGGCAGACGGCCAGCCCCGCCGCGGCGGCGGCCGAGACCGCCGCGACTCCGCCGCCCGTGAAGCGCTCGCGCCACGGCAGCCCCGCGCGGTCGAGCGCGCGCAGCGCGGCCGCCCGCACGCCGCAGGGGCCGGCCAGCACCGCGAGCGGCAGCGGCTCGCCTGCGCGCGGCGCCCAGTCGGGCGCGGCGAGCCACGCCAGCGGCTCGGTGAACAGCAGCGTGCCGTCGTCGCGCGGCGGGTCTTCGCCGGGCTCGTGCCGGACGATCACCGCGTCGAACCGCCGTTCGTCGTACTGCGGGAGCAGGCTCGTCGACGCCCCGAGATGCATTTCCAGCGACAGCCCCGGATCCTGGCGGTGCAGGCTCGTGAGCACGGCCGGCAGGTCGGGCACCGCGACGTGCTCGCTGACGCCGAGCGACAGGCGCACCGTGCCGGTCGAGATCGCGCCGAGCGCATGCTCGTGCGCGTCGAGCAGCGCGCGGGCGGCCGGCAGGAAATGCTCGCCGTCGGCGGCCAGCTTGACGACGCGCGGCGTGCGCGCCAGCAGCGGCTTGCCGAGGTGGGCTTCCAGCCGTTTGAGCTTCAGGCTGACGGCCGATTGCGTGGTGCCGAGCGCATCGGCGGCGCGCGTGAAGCTCGCGAGATCGGCGACCAGCACGAACGCGCGCACGGCATCGAGATCGAGTACTTTCATTTCAAATGAAAATGAATGAAATATTCATCAATGACTGTTCATTATAGATTGACGAGCCTAACCTGACGCTGTGTTTTCGTTCTTCAACGTTACTCACCAACAGGAGCAGGACCATGCCATTCACTCGTATCGCCGTACGCGAAGGTAAACCGGCCGCCTACCGCAGGGCCCTCGTCGACGGCGTGCAGCGCGCGCTGATACAGACGTTCAACGTACCCGAGGACGACATCTTCATGGTCGTGACCGAGCATGCGCCTGACAACTTCGTGTTCGGCCGCCATTACCTCGATATCGAACGCAGCGACGATCTCGTGATGATCCAGATCACCGCGAACAACACGCGCACGTTGGAGCAGAAGCGGGCGCTGTACCGGACGATCGCCGAGAACCTCGCGCAGCAGCCCGGCGTGCGGCAGGAAGACGTATTCATCAGCCTTGTCGAGGTACTCAAGGAGAACTGGTCGTTCGGCAACGGCATCGCGCAATATGCCGTCTGACGTACCGGCTTGACCTGCCGGTTTGACGTGCCACACGGAGACAGGGCCGGATCGTCGCCTGCGCCCTTTTGGGGCGTGTACTATGGAAGCTGCTTCACGAGCGACGCCGGCGCGGTGGATGCGCCGGCGATCCTTCTTGTGCGGGAGCCTCCATGTCGCGTGTGCTGGAAATCGTGTTGTCGTTGTCGCTGGAAGGGTGGCCGGTCAAGGGCGCGAGCCGTGCCCGTGGCGCGCAGCGCGACTTCGGCGCCGAACTCGTGCGTGCGTGGCGGATCTGCCCGCAGGTCCGGATGCGGCGTGGCCACGAGCGCGTGACGATCGAGCCGTGCCAGATCGAAGAGGCCGAGCGCAGCCCGGGCGCGAGCTGGTGGACCTGGGTCGAATCGAACGCGCATGGCACGCGGGTCGTCGCGTCGCGCACCGAGGCGTTCGCGCCCGGCGTCACGCAGCGCGAACTGTTCGACGCGGAGCACGCGGGCATCGTCGTCGCGGCGCCGCTGCCGATACCCGCGACGCGTGCCGCAGCCGATGCCGACGCGCCGGCTGCCGACGTGAACGGCGTTGCACCGGACACCGACGAAGCGCGATCCCAGGCATCGGCGCCGCGCATCGTCAGCGAACGGCGGCGCGGGCGCTGGGCCGACGACAGCGGCGTCGTGGTCGAAATGACGCTCGACGACATCACGCTGCACGGCGGCGGCGAGCCGCCGCGCCGCTACGTCGAGCTGCGCCTGGCCGCGCCCGACTGGGACACCGTTGCCGCGCGCACGGCCGCGCTGCACGCGCTGTTCGCCGCGGCGCGCGAACTGAGCGGCGCATGGCCCGCGTTCGTGCAACTGACGAGCGTGATCGACCGCGCCTGTGCGGGCGGCCCGGTGGCCGCCATGCTGGTCAAGGCGCAGCCCGTCGACCTGACCGGCATCCGCACGCAGCGCGCCGCGCTGTTCGCGCTGTCCGGCGACATCACCGCGCAGTGGCTCGGCAACGAGCGTGGCGTGCTCGATCGCGACGATCCCGAATTCGTCCACCAGATGCGCGTCGCGCTGCGCCGCCTGCGCACGCTGATGCGCTTCTTCCCGCGCTTCACCGATCGTCGATGGAAGGACACGCTCGGCGTCGACCTGCGCTGGCTCGCCGCGCTGCTCGGCACGGTGCGCGACTGGGACGTGTTCGCGACCGAGAGCCTGCCTGCGCTGATCGCGGCCGACGGCGGCGGCGGCGACTGGGACGGCACGCTCGACGCGGCCCGCGCGCAGTCGATGGCCGCGCGCGTCGAGCTGCGGCAGGCGCTGCATTCGGCCCGCTATGCGCGGCTGACGCTCGGCTGGCTCGAATGGCTGGGCACGCTCGCGTTGCCGGCGGCCGACGGCGACGACGCGCCGTCGCTGCGGCGTCACGCGACCAAGCGCGTGCGGCGGCTGTTCGGTCATCTCTACGGCTCGCCGTCGCTCACGTCGCTCGACACGGCGGCACGCCATCAGGTGCGGATCGATGCGAAGCGGCTGCGCTACGCGCTCGAATTCTTCGCGTCGCTGGCGTCGCGCCGCACGCGCAACGAGACGGTCAAGACGCTGGCGCGCGTGCAGGGCGTCCTTGGCGAGGCGAACGACGCGATGGTCGCGCTTCACCATCTCGAGCAACTGGGGGCACCGCCGTATCAGCTCGGTTTCGTGCGCGGCTACGGCGCCGCGCTCGAACAGCGCGCGGCGCGCGACGCCGAGGCGCTGCTGGCCAGCCTGCGGCCGCCGAAGCTCGACGGCAAGCCGGGCTGAGCGCCGCGCCCCCCCCTATAATGGCCGCCCGTTTCCCGCACGCATGCCGATGATGACCGACGCCCCGCCTTCTTCCTCGTCCGCCGGACCGCTCGAACTGGGCGGCGAGCTGTGGTTGCGCGCCGGCGAACGGACGCTCGGCGGCGCGACGCGCATCGCGCTGCTCGCGGCGATCGGCGACACCGGTTCGATCACGCGCGCGGCCAAGGCCGTCGGCCTCAGCTACAAGGCCGCGTGGGACGCGGTCGACACGATGAACAATCTCGCCGGCGAGCCGCTCGTCGCGCGTGCGACGGGCGGCAAGGGCGGCGGCGGCACGACGCTGACGCCGCGCGCGACGTCGCTGATCGCCGCGTTCCGCGCGATCGAGCGCGAGCATCGCCGCTTCATCGAGGCCGCGAGCGCGGCCGTTGCCGGCTTCGACGTCGACTGGGCGCTGATCGGCCGGATCGGGATGAAGACGAGCGCGCGCAACCAGTGGTTCGGCAAGGTCGCGTCGATCGTTCGCGGCACCGTCAACGACGAGGTGACGCTTGCGCTGCCTGGCGGGCAAGCCGTCGTCGCCGTGCTGACGCACGAAAGCGCCGACGCGCTCGGGCTGCGGGAAGGCGAGCACGCGTGCGCGTTGGTGAAGGCGTCGTGGGTCGTGCTCGCGGTCGACGATGGCGGGCCCGACCTGAAAGTTTCCGCGCGCAACCGGCTGCACGGCAGCGTGGAAGCCGTCGCGGCGGGCGCGGTGAACAGCGAGGTGACGCTGGCGCTCGACGGCGGCGGAACGCTGACGGCCGTCGTGACCAACGACAGCGTCGATGCGTTGCAGCTCGACGCGGGCCGGCGGGCCATCGCGCTGTTCAAGGCGTCGAGCGTGATTCTGGCGGTGACGGGCTGACCCGGCCGGCAGTGCGGCTTCCGTTGGCCGGCGGCCGTCGTGCGGGGCGGGGTGAAGCCGGTGCCGCACGCGTGTGTGCATCGCACCGACTTCGTTTCCGCTTTCAGCATGTGCCGCGACGCGGCTTCTCCCAGGCTCCAACGCGGCGGCCAGCGCCACGCTCACGACCACGGCGTCGCGCGCTCAGGTGACGCGCGTCGGCCACTCGGCGTGCGGCGAGTTGGCCTGCACGCGTCCTTCGCTCAACTGCACGACCTGGTCGCCGAACGCGGCGACGTCGTCGGGGTCGTGCGAGATCAGCACCATCGGGATGTCGAGCCGCGCCTGCAGTTCGGCGAGCTCGTGACGCATGCGCTGGCGCATCGCGCCGTCGAGCGCCGCGAACGGTTCGTCGAGCAGCAGGATGCGCGGCTGCGCGACCAGCGCGCGCGCGAGCGCGACGCGCTGCTTCTGCCCGCCCGATAGCTGCGACGGATACTGCCCCGCGAGCGATTCGAGGTCGAACGCGCGCAGCCAGTACGCGACTTCCGGCGGCACCGTCCTCGCGCGCGGGTTGCGCAGCCCGGACGTGAGCCCGAACGCGATGTTCTGCCGCACGTTCAGATGCGGAAACAGCGCGTAGTCCTGGAACAGGTACGCGACACGGCGTTCGCGGGTCGGCACGTCGATGCGGCGCGCGGCGTCGAACAGCGGCTCGCCGTTCAGCGTGATCGTGCCTGCGTCGGGCGTCAGCAGCCCGGCGATCGCCTGCAGCGTCATGCTCTTGCCCGCGCCGGACGGCCCGAACAGCACGACGCGCTGCATCGCCGCCGTGAACGACACATCGAGCGTGAAGCGGCGCTCGGCGTTCGCGTAGGTCTTGCGGATGTCGACGACGAGGCTCATGCGGGCCTCCGCCGAAGCGGGCCGGCTGCCGGGCGGCACCGGTGATGCGGACAGCACACGCGCGTCATGTCGGTTGGCTCCGCCGTGCGCGCGACGGTACGAGCCAGCCGGTCGCGAGCAGCACCAGCACGCAGGTGATCGACGTCACCAGCACGAGGAAATTGGCCGTGTTGTCGTCGCCGGCCTGCACGGCCGCGTAGATCGCGACCGACAGCGTCTGTGTGCGGCCGGGCAGGTTGCCGGCGATCATCAGCGTCGCGCCGAATTCGCCGAGCGCGCGCGCGAACGCGAGCAGCGCCCCCGCGAGAATCCCGCGCGTGGCGAGCGGCAGCGTCACGCGGAAGAACACCGCCACTTCGCCGAGCCCGAGCGTGCGCGCGGCGCGCTCGAGATGCGGATCGACGCCTTCGAACGCCGCGCGCGCCGATTTCAGAATCAGCGGAAACGCGACGACCATCGACGCGATCACCGCGCCTTGCCACGTAAACACCAGCTCGATGCCGAGCGTGTCGAGCCACGCGCCGAACACGCCGCGCCGGCCGAGCAGCACGAGCAGGTAATAGCCGAGCACCGTCGGCGGCAGCACGAGCGGCAGCGTCAGCACGGCATCGACGACGTCGCGCAGCGGCGAGCGCCAGCGCGCGAGCACGAACGCGGCCGCGACGCCGAGCACGACGTCGAGCGCGGTCGCCCAGCCGGCAACCTTCAGCGACAGCAGCAGCGGGACCCAGGCGTCTTGCATCGCGAGTCGCTCACCGGGCGGGCTTGAAGCCGAACGTCGACAGCACGGCCTGGCCCTGCGGCGACACGACGAAATCGATGAACGACTGCGCCTGCGCGGCGTGGCGGCTGTCCTTGACCACCGCGATCGGGTAGGTGATGGCCGTCCGGGTCGGCACCGTCAGCGCGACTTTCACGCGGCCCGGCATGATCGCGGCGTCGGTACCGAACACGAAGCCCGCGTCGACCTCGCCGCGCGCGACGTAGTCGAGGCTCTGGCGCACGTTGGCGGCCAGCACGCCTTTCGCGCTGACCGCCTCCCACACGCCGGCCGCGCGCAGCGCGCCCTCGGTGTAGCGGCCGACCGGCACCGATGCCGGGTCGCCGTACGCGATGCGTTTCACGCCGGGCGCGGCCAGGTCGTTCAGCGACGTCGGCGCGGCCGCGTGGCTGTCGGCCAGCACGATCAGCACCAGCGAGTTCGCCGCGAAATCGCGGCGTGTGCCGGGCGCGATCACCTTTTCGTTCACCGCGCGATCCATCGCCTTCTGGTCGGCCGATGCGAACACGTCGGCCGGCGCACCCTTGGCGATCTGCTGCATCAGCACGTCCGATGCGCCGAAGTTGAGCAGCACCCTGGTGCCTGGATGCTGCTTCTCGTACGCGTCGCCGACGGCCTTGAACGCGTTCGTCAGGCTGGCGGCGGCCGACACGACCAGTTCGTCGGCGGCCGAAGCGGGCGCGCTGAACGCGAACCCGGCGGCAAGCGCGGCGAGCGGCAGGAGGCGAAGCAGGGTGCGGCGAAGCGGACGGACGGTTGAGCGCATGGCGGATTCGCTTTGAACGGGGGAAACCGTAATCGTAATATAGGGCGGGTTATAACGCTCGGCATACTGCTCATGCGGCGGTGCGCATGAAATGGTCGGACGTGAAAAGGAGCGGCCCGGCAGCCGGTCACGCGTGAAGCGTATGCGGCGCCGATTCGGTGCGCTGCAGCGACGACGGCTGCGACGCGGGATGGTAGTTCGGGTTGGCCTTCCAGCGCGCGCGGACGAACGGGCGCTCGTGCCCCGACAGTTCCAGCGCGACCTTGGTGACCCAGCGGTGTGACGGCACCGTGATGCCGTGCAGCGCCACGGTGACGAGCGCGAGGCTCGCGACGACCGCGGGCACCGACCAGCGGTGCGGCACCGCGCGCCACGAGCCGGCGATGAACGTGAGCGCGGCGAGCGCGCCGACGATGCAGCCGGTGATCGATTCGGACGGCGAATGCGCGTCGAGCGCGACGCGCGACACGCCGACCGCGATGCCGGCCGCCAGCCCGAGCGCGATGCCGGCGATCCGCAGCGGCGTGCGCGCGCGGATCAGCGCGAGGAAAATCGCGACCGGATACACCGACGTCGACAGCATCGCATGGCCGCTGAACCCGGTGAAATCCCACGCGCGGATGCCGATGCCCCAGCCGAGGAACGCGATCTTCGTGAGCGCCACCACGCCGATCGCGGCCGCGAGCACGCCGAGCCATGCGGCCGCGCGTTGCCACGAATAGCCGAGCGCGAGCCACACGGCAATCGTGATCGCGAGCGGCAAGGTCAGGCCGGCGCCGCCGAACGCGGTGATCATGATCCACAGATGAGAGGGCAGGTCGAACATCGGGAAGGGGACGAACGAGGGCGGGGAGAATGCTTAAATCAACGCGCGAGCCGGGCAGAACGACTACAACGGATACAAGCGGCGAAACCCCAGTATAGCGCCGCGTCCGCATGAGGCCCGTTTTTTGCGCGGCCGGGAACTATCGGCGCGCAGGAAAAATCCCAGAAACAATGTTATGGTGCATTGCACAAAGCTGAACGGTGCACCCATTGCGGCGCTTTCATGGCGCCCCTATTTTTCCTGACTGCGAGCCCGATCGATGACCAAAAGTCTGACCAAGGTGTGGCTGGGCGGCATGAAACGCATGCTGTCTCCGGCCACCAAGCGCGGCGCGCGCGATGCGCAACGCATCGCACGCGACGCACTCGAGGCCGCCTCTCCCGCCGTGTCCGATCTGTCCCCGCCACGCGAATCGCGCGTACGGCCGCGCGCGGCCGCATGGGCGGCGGGCGAGTGGACACGCGGCGAACATCCGATGACGCCCGCGCTCGGGCGGCTGGTCCAGAACCTCGCATACGGGCTCTACGTACCGCCCGGCCGGCGGCGCGGCGCGATGCCGCTCGTCGTGATGCTGCACGGATGTCAGCAGTCGGCGGACGAATTCGCGCAGGGCACGCGGATGAACCTGCTGGCCGACAAGCACGGCTTCGCGGTGCTGTATCCGGAACAGTCGCTGCGCGCGCACGCGCACGGCTGCTGGCACTGGTATGAAGACACCGACCGCGCGGGGCGCGGCGAGGCGGACACGGTGGCGTCACTGGTCGACGCGCTGGTCGACGAGCACGGCTTCGACGCGTCGCGCGTCTACGTCGCCGGGCTGTCGGCCGGCGCGGGGCTCGCGTCGCTTCTTGCACTGCACCATCCGGAGCGCTTCGCGGCGATCGCGTTGCACTCGGGCCCCGCGCTCGGCGAGGCGAACTCCGGCATTACCGCGATGGACGTGATGCGGCGCGGCCTGCGCCAGAACCCGGCCGCGGCGGTCGATGCGCTGGTCGATACCGGTGCGTATCCGGGCATGCCCGTGCTAATCGTCCAGGGCGACGGCGATCATGTCGTCGCGCCGAAGAATGCCGATCAACTGACCGTGCAGTTCATGCGCCTGAACGGGCTTGCCGACAGCCGCGGTGCGCTGCGCGGCGGCGAGCGCGTCGAGACGCGCGAAACGGGCGTGCAGATCACCGATGTATGCCGCGACGGCGAGCCGGTCGTGCGGCTGTGTCACGTGAAAGGGCTCGCCCACGCGTGGGCCGGCGGCGACGAAGCCGTGCCGTTTCACGCGGCGGTCGGCCCCGACGCAAGCGCGATGATCTGGTCCTTTTTCGAAACCTATCGCCGCACTGTGGCGACGGAACGACGCACCGTCTGATCGATGCTGGTCAAAGCCTAGGGTTTTCCCTATAATTCGGGAAAACCCTAGTCCAGAACCTTTGAACAGCGAGATCGACCATGTACCTGCTGAGCCACCTCTTCCTGATGCTGACCAAGAACGCCGAAAAGGCCGCGAAAGAGCGCGCCGACGCGTACCTGGCCGAAGCCACCGACATCTACGATCTCGAATTCCGCATGCGCAAGATCGATCGCGACGCGGCAATGAACCGCCCGTATTCGATCGGCGCGCGCTAAGCAGCGCGCGCGGGCCTTGCCGGCCCGCCAGTTCGACGAATCGCGCAAAAGGGCGCGTGCGGCACGATGCCGCACGCGCCCTTTTTGCATCCTGCCGGAACCCGCGGCCGTCAGACGAGCGTCAGGCGCACCGGCACGTTGTTGCGCGTGGCGTTCGAATACGGGCACACGTGGTGCGCCTTGTCGACCAGCGCCTGCGCGTCGGCCTTGTCGAGCCCCGGCAGCGACACGCGCAGCTCGATGTCGAGCCCGAAGCCGCCTGCGTCGTTCGGGCCGATGCCCACCTCCGCCGTGACTTGCGTGTCGGCCGGCAGCGTCTGCTTGTTCTGGCCCGCGACGAATTTCATCGCGCTCAGGAAACAGGCCGAGTAACCTGCGGCAAACAGCTGCTCCGGATTCGTGCCTTCCGCACCCGTGCCGCCGAGTTCGCGCGGCGCGGCCAGCTTCACTTCCAGCTTGTGGTCGCCGGAAACCGCGCGGCCGTCGCGGCCGCCCGTGCTCGTGGCGCTGGTCTTGTACAGAATGTTCATCGTGCTGCTCCTGTCAGGAAGAGAGGGAGAAAGCGGTCCGGTCGGACGGGGTGTCGCCGGCCACGAAGCAAATATAGAGCACAAATCATTAGTATGCAAATTAAATTTCGAAGAAAAAGCCCGGCACGCCGGGCGGTCGATCCGAGCTCGAGCGTCAGCGTTCGTTGGCCGCCGACAAAGCGTCGCGCAACTGCTGCAGATCGGCGCGCAACCTGATCAGGAATTCGGGTGTCTGTTGCATCGCGCAAAAGAGGTCGGCGGGCACCGAGCGCGCGCGCTCCTTCAGCGCACGGCCTTCCGGCGTCACACGCACGTTGACGACGCGTTCGTCGGTCGCGCTTCGCACGCGCTCGACGTAGCCGAGCGCCTCCAGTCGCTTGAGCAGCGGCGTGACCGTGGCCGGATCGAGGTCGAGCCGCGCGGCGATGTCCTTCACGGCCATGTCGTCGCGCTCCCACAGCACGAGCATCGCGAGATATTGCGGATAGGTCAGCGACAGCTTGTCGAGCAGCGGCTTGTACGCCTTCGTCATCGCGTGCGAAGTCGAATAAAGCGCGAAGCAGAGTTGCTCGTCGAGTGTCTGGGGCAGCGCGGGCAGGCGATCCATGGTTCGGGAAGCGCATCGGATGCGCGAACGATTTGCACACGAATTATTTTGCGCGCAAAAGGTTTGGCTGAACAGGGGGCCGGCGGGCAGTCGATATGGAAAAAGGGGGGAGATCAGAAGCGCGCCGGCGACGACCCGGGGCCGAACAGCGGAGCGGCCGGCGACATGCGCCGGCCGGAAGCAGGATCAGCGGCCCGGCATCGTCGTCGTCGCACCCGGTTCCTGCACGCCGAAGCAGCCGCGATAGGTCGCGTAGAACGAGCAGTACAGCATCGTGACGATGATGATCGTCACCGGCATCATGATCGTCAGCGCATACGCCCCCGCGCCCAGCGCTTGCAGTAGCAGCGACAGCGCGAGCGACGTGCCGAGCGCGACGGCGAACCACAGCACGCCGTACACGACGAACGCGCCGCGATTGCGCCAGCAGCTGACGACGCTGAAGAACAGCGCCTTCGCGGGCGGGACGTCATGCCATGCGACCAGCACCGGCGCGAACCAGAACAGCATCGCGACCGGCAGATAGAGCAGCGTCGCGAAGAACAGCGCGCCGAGCGCACCTTGCGCGGCGAGCGTCTCGGGCGTCGTGTTCGCTTCGCCGGCCGCGCCCATCATCATGTGGAACAGCGCGCCACCGTCCACGAACGACGAAGCGGCGAACACCAGCACCATCGACGCGACGTAGATCACGCCGAGCGCGAGCAGCCGCTGGGTCGCGATGGTGCCGTACGAGCGAAAGCCGTCCACGAGGATCGTCGGCATCACGGTCTTGCCGGCCACCGTGTCGCGGCATGCGGCCATGAAGCCGACCGCGATGCCGGGAATGAACACCAGCGGCAGCGCCGAGCCGATCACGGGCACCATCGACACCAGCGTGATCGCGAGCAGGTACGTGAAGAACAGCGTGATGAACGCGAGCGGATTCCGGCGGAACAGCCAGATGCCTTGACGGAACCAGACATAGCCCGTTTTGGCGGGCACTTCGATCAGTTGCATGCGGTTTGGATCTCGGGAAGCGCGGGCGTATGCGCGATACGCTCACGCAGAATGCGTTCGAAATGGCCGGGGTCGTGCGGCTTGAGCATCTCGGCCGCGCGCGGCAGGTAGAAGTCGTACAGGCGCGACACCCAGAAGCGGTACGCGCCGGCGCGCAGCATGTCGCTCCAGTGGCGGCGCTCCTCGGCCGTGAACGGCCGAACCGTCTGGTACGCGCGCAGCAGCGCATCGGCGCGTGCGACGTCGAGCGCGCCGGTCGCGAGGTCGACGCACCAGTCGTTGACGGTGACCGCGACGTCGAACAGCCACTTGTCGCAGCCCGCGAAATAGAAATCGAAGAAACCGCCGAGCCGGACGTCGTGGCCGGTGCCGGGCGCCGCGTGCGCGAACAGCACGTTGTCGCGGAACAGGTCGCAATGGCATGGGCCGGCCGGCAGCGCCGCATAGTCGTCCGACGCGAAGAAGCCGGCCTGGTGCGCGAGCTCGCCTTCGAGCAGCGTGCGTTGCGCGTCCGTGATGAACGGCACGATGGCCGGCACGTTCTCCTGCCACCACGGCAGGCTGCGCAGGTTCGGCTGGCTGCGCGGATAGTCGCGCCCCGCGAGATGCAGGCGCGCGAGCATCTGCCCGACCTCGATGCAGTGTTCGACCCCGGGCGCGAGTTCGGCCGCGCCGTCGAGCTTCGTGACGATCGTGGCCGGCTTGCCGTGCAGCTCGCCGAACAGCGCGCCGTCGTCACGCGGGACCGGGTCCGGCACCGGCACGCCGTGGGCGGCCAGATGGCGCATCAGGTCGAGGTAGAACGGCAACTGCTGCGCCGTGAGCTTTTCGAAGATCGTGAGGACGTATTCGCCGCGCGTCGTCGTCAGGAAGAAATTGCTGTTTTCGATACCGGACGGAATGCCGCGGAACGCCAGCACGTCGCCCAGTTCGTAGTGGCGCATCCATTGCGCGAGATCGGAGTCGGAAACAGCGGTGAAAACGGCCATGCGGGATGCGTCAGGTCAGGGTGTCGGCACGCGGGCGGCGTGCGTCGCGACAACGGGTGAAGGGGCGGCGCGGCGCGGTCGGTGCGCGGCGCCGCGGAATCAGTAGCGCAGGTTCAGCGACGGCAGGCGCGTGATCGGGATGCCGGCGTCGTGCGGCTTCGGCGACGTGTCGGGCGTCGAGCTCATCTGATAGCGCGTGCCGAAGTTCGACTTCACGTCGATCTCGACCGGCTTGCCGCGGTCGCGGTACTCGGTGACTTCGGTGCCGTTCTTGCTCTTTTCGTGGAAGCTCGGCGTGCGGCGGATGTCCGCGAAGTCGACTTTCGACGTGACTTCGGCGCCCGGCCGGTTGATCTTGCGGAGATCGGGCAGGCCGGCGGCTTCGTTGGCCTCGGCCCGGGCCTGCGCGTCGGCGCCCGGCGCGTCGGCCTCAGGCGTGCCGCCGGCGGCGTGAGCGACGCTGGCGGCGGCAAACGCGACGGCAGCGGCGACGAAAATGAGCGGCTTCATGATGAGTCTCCAGTGAACCCACCGATTTTAGCAAATACTGCGCGCCATCCGGCCCCTGCGTGTGCGGGGGCGGCCATAAAGGCGCCCGGGTTCCGTGGTAATGTCGTCGGATCAGACGAGGTGATGAAAATGAAGAACGATTTGAGCCGCCGGCACCGTGTGCTGTCGCCCGAAAGCCCGTCGGTCGAGGCTTTCGACGATCCGATCGCCGCGGTCGCGCGGCTGTCCGCCATCTACGACACGAACACGGGCTTCCTGCGCGATGCGTTCGCGCGCTATCGCCGCCACGAAGCGATTACCGAGCACGTGCGCGCATGCTATCCGTTCGTGCGGATCCGCACCGACGTCAACACGCACGTCGATTCGCGCCGCTCGTACGGCTTCGTCGCGGGCCCCGGCGTATTCGAGACGACGGTCACGCGCCCCGATCTCTTCGCGAACTACTACCGCGAGCAACTGCGCCTGCTGGCGAAGAACCACCATGTCAAGATCGAGATCGGCGTATCGTCGCAGCCGATTCCGATCCATTTCGCGTTTCCGGAAGGCATTCATCTCGAGGGCGAACTCGATCGCGACCGGCTGCTCGCGATGCGTGACATCTTCGACACGCCCGACCTGTCGTATCTCGACGACCGCATCGTCAACGGCACGTTCGAGCCGGCGCCCGGCGAGCCGCATCCGCTCGCGCTGTTCACGGCCGCGCGCGTCGACTTCTCGCTGCACCGGCTGCGCCACTACACGGCGACGTCGCCCACGCACTTCCAGAATTACGTGCTCTACACGAACTACCAGTTCTACATCGACGAGTTCGTGAAGCTCGGCCGCACGATGATGACGGAAAGCGACGATCCCGAGGTGCGTGCGTACCGCAGCGAGTACAGCGCGTTCGTCGAGCCGGGCGACGTCGTCACGTACAACGCGAACCTCGGCGGCGAGCCCGCCGAGGGCACCGCGCCGCCGCGCCTGCCGCAGATGCCCGCGTATCACCTGAAGCGCGCGGACGGCAGCGGGATCACGATGGTCAACATCGGGGTCGGCCCGTCGAACGCGAAGACGATCACCGATCACATCGCGGTGCTGCGTCCGCACGCGTGGGTGATGCTCGGCCACTGCGCGGGGCTGCGCAACACGCAGCGGCTCGGCGACTACGTGCTCGCGCACGGTTACGTGCGGGAAGATCACGTGCTCGACGCCGACCTGCCGCTGTGGGTGCCGATCCCGGCGCTGGCCGAAGTGCAGCTCGCGCTCGAGCGCGGCGTGGCCGAGGTCACGCGGCTGGAGGGCGTGGAACTGAAGCGCGTGATGCGCACGGGCACGGTCGCGAGCGTCGACAACCGCAATTGGGAGCTGCGCGACCATCGCGAGCCCGTGCAGCGGCTGTCGCAGAGCCGCGCGATCGCGCTCGACATGGAAAGCGCGACGATCGCCGCGAACGGCTTCCGCTTCCGGGTGCCGTACGGCACGTTGCTGTGCGTATCGGACAAGCCGCTGCACGGCGAGCTGAAGTTGCCGGGCATGGCCGACACGTTCTATCGCGGGCAGGTCGACCAGCATCTGCAGATTGGCGTGAAGGCGATGGAGATCCTGCGCACGAACGGGCTCGACAAGCTGCATAGCCGCAAGCTGCGCAGCTTTGCGGAAGTGGCGTTCCAGTGACGTGAACCGCGGCCCCGGGTTGCGGTGCGCGCCGCGATGTCCGGCGCAATCGCGAACCGGGGCATGCCTTTCTTCCGTGACGCGGGGCCGGTTGCGATTCCGTTGCGACCCGGCGTCAGCGCGCGGCTTCGGCGCTCGGCTCGTGCGATCCACGCCGGGCCGTCTCCAGCATCGAGTCGCGCACCGCATCGACGAGCCGGCCCGCATCCGCGCGCCGCTTGATCGCCAGGCGCTGTTCGCCGAGCGCGCGCAGCGTCGTGCCGCCGAAATATTCCATGATGTCCGGCAGCCGGCGCACCGTGCCGCGGCTTCCCCAGCAGCCGTCGTCGATTTCCGTCGGAAAGACCCACACGCGCGTCGCGACGGCGTCGATCGGCACGCCTTCCGCACGTGCGACGGCGGCGGTCACGTCGGCGATCAGCGCGGCGCGCGCGGCGTCCGTGTACTGCCCTTCCGGCACCGTCGGCACGACCCGGTAGATCGGCGCAGGTGCGACGACGCCCGCGCGATACACGGCCGCCGGCCGATGGACGAAGATCCAGGTCACGTCGCGTACGCGCGGATCGTCGGGATCGAGCCCCTCGTGGCGGATCAGCGTGGTGGTCAGTTCGTTCATCAACTGTGCTTCGGCTTGCGGCGCGAGCGCGCCTTCGGGGATGGTCACATCGATCATCGGCATGATGGTGTCCTGGGTTCGGTGGAGATCGCGTCGCTCCGGTCAAGGAGACGTGAACCCAGTGTATGAACCGCGTCGCCACGCGCGAAGTGGCGAAACTGCCATTCGACGATGCCATTCCCGACATCGCGCTTCCCGGCCGTTTCAGGCCCTAACGCGCGAAGCGGCGGCGATATTCTCCTGGGGAGATGCCGGTCTCGCGCTTGAACAGTTGCCGGAAGCCGCTGATGTCCGCATAGCCGACGCGTTCGCACACCGTGTCGATCGCGAGCTTCGTTTCCGCGAGCAGCCGTTTCGCGACTTCGATCCTGAGCGTCTGGAGATACCTGAGCGGCGGGGCGCCCACCGCGTCCCGGAAGCGGCGATGGAGCGTGCGTTCGCTCATCGCGACGTGGTCGCTCAGCCGTGCGAGGCTGAAGGGTTCGCGCAAGTGTTTTTCCATCCAGCGTTGCGCGCGCGCGATGGCCGGATCGTCGTGACCGTGGTGGCCCATCCGGTCGAGGTCGATGAACGAATCCTGCGAGTCGCGATTCATGTCGATCAACATGAGCCTGGCGACGGACGCGGCGACGCGCGCGCTCGCCAGTTTGTCGACGACCCGCAATGCGAGATTCTGGTACGACGTGACCGCGCCGCCGCACAGGATGCCGTCCTGTTCGGTCAGTACGTCGGACGCGCGCAGCGCGACGTCCGGATAGCGTGCGCGGAAGCTCGACGCCTTCGACCAGTGCGTCGTGGCGACGCGGCCGTCGAGCAATCCGGCCTCCGCGAGCAGGAACGCGCCGGTGCAGTAAGTCGCGATCAGCGTGCCGCGCGCGTGTTGCCGGCGCAGTGCGTCGAACAGCGGCGCGAGCGAGGCGGGCTTGTCGAGCAGCCGGTCGAGATCCGCGACGAACGGACCGGTCAGCCAGATCGCGTCGGCGGCACTGCCGCCGTCGATCGCGCCGTCGACCGGAACGACCTGCCCGGACGCCGTGCGCACGGGCCGCCCGTCGATCGATTCGACGCGCCAGCGGAACGGTGTAGCCGTGCGATGCGGTGGCATCGTCGATGCGATATGGTTGGCTGCCGTGAGGATGTCGGTCGGCGCGGCGATACCGGACGCAAGGGCGCGGTCGACGGCCCAGATTCGGATGAGCGGCATGAGTGGCGGGACAGGCCTTGGACGAGGGCAATCCTACCACCCGGAATCGAGCGGCTCCGCCGCCTTTCGTTCGCGGCCCGCCACCCAAAATCAAAGGCCGCCCTGCGCCGAATCGCGCGGGCGGCCTTGCGTCGCGGGTGAACGCGCCCGGGCGCTCAGCACTCGCCCTTTTTCGCGTGTCCCGGCGGGCAGTGATAGCCGCCACGCCCGCGATAGTGCTGGTGCTCTTCCCATTCGCGGCGTTCCCAGTAGCGGCGGCCGTCCCAGTAGCGGTCGCCGTGCCAGCCGACGATGACGGCCGGCGCCGGGGCGACCACGACGGGGGCGGGCGCGACGACGACCGGCGCGGGCGTGCCGATGTTGACGTCGACGTTGACGGCGTGAGCGAGGCCGGACAGCGAAAGGCCGAGGCCGGCGAAAGCGAGGGCGATCAGCGAGCGTTGCATGTTCTTTTCCGTGGTGTCGTGATGAATAGGCCGACGCGACGCGATGGAAGCGAGGGGGGGGCGCTCCACCGGGGGAACGCCGCGCCGACACAATGCAGTGTGCTGCCGCGCGACGGAAAAGGCGAGTCGTGATTATTACGGAGGATTGGCGGTGCACAGGCGCGCGAAGGGCCATCCGTTTGACATTGGCGGGCCGCCGGTGCGGCTGATCCCGCCGCATGACGCAGCGCCGACTGCGGGATTTGACATTCGACCGCGCGCGGCGGCGAACGGGCATTAACAGCGCGTTACAAAGTCACGCCCGGCGGGCCACCGGATCGCGCTGCCCTTTGCGTGAAAAGCACGACAGCCGGCCGTCGGGCCGGCTGTCGTCACTGACCGTTACAGATAGAACATCCGGTCTTCTTCAGGCCGCGGCGGTTGATCGTCGCCGTCCGAACCTTCCTCTTCCTCGCCGCTGTCCTCGTAGAACGCGAGCACCGCGTCGAGCACCTGGTCGGGATCGTCGATCACCTGCATCAGGTTCATGTCTTCCGGATTGATCAGGCCCATCGGAATCAGTTGATCGCGGAACCATTGCAGCAGCCCCTGCCAGAATTCGCTGCCGACGAGGATGATCGGCACGAGGCGCGACTTCTTCGTCTGGATCAGCGTGAGCACTTCGGACAGTTCGTCGAGCGTGCCGAAGCCGCCCGGCATCACGATCACGGCATCCGAATTCTTCACGAACGTGACCTTGCGCGTGAAGAAATGGCGGAAGCGCAGCGAGATGTCCTGATAGTGGTTGCCGGCCTGCTCGTGCGGCAACTCGATGTTCAGGCCGACCGACGGCGCCTTGCCGGCGTGCGCACCCTTGTTCGCGGCTTCCATGATGCCGGGGCCGCCGCCGGAGATCACCGCGAAGCCGGCGTCCGACAGCTTGCGCGCGATCTGCGCGGCAAGTTTGTAGTGCGGGTTGTCGGGTTTGAGGCGGGCAGAACCGTAGATGCTGACAGCCGGGCGGATCTCCGACAGGTACTCGGTCGCCTCGATAAACTCTGCCATAATCGTGAACATCTGCCACGATGCGCGCGCCTTCTTGGCCGTCGCGCGTTCTTGATCTGCGAGCGAACGCAGACTCGGAATCACTTTTCTCTTGTTCATAATGCCTGAAGAACGAAATCTGGAAGGTAAGACCCTGCTATTGGTTGACGGTTCGAGCTATCTGTATCGGGCTTACCATGCGATGCCTGATTTGCGTGGCCCTGGCGGGGAGCCGACCGGAGCGCTCTACGGAATCATCAACATGCTGCGCCGTATGCGCAAGGAAGTCAGTGCAGAGTATAGCGCTTGCGTGTTCGATGCAAAGGGCAAGACGTTCCGCGACGACCTTTATGCCGACTATAAGGCAAACCGCCCGTCGATGCCGCCCGATCTCGCCTTGCAGGTCGAGCCGATCCACGGCGCGGTGCGCGCGCTCGGCTGGCCGCTGCTGATGGTCGAAGGCGTCGAGGCCGACGACGTGATCGGCACGCTCGCGCGCGAGGCCGAACGGCACGGGATGAACGTGATCGTGTCGACCGGCGACAAGGATCTCGCGCAGCTCGTCACCGATCGCGTCACGCTCGTCAACACGATGACCAACGAAACGCTCGATCGCGACGGCGTGATCGCGAAGTTCGGCGTGCCGCCCGAGCGGATCATCGACTACCTCGCGCTGATCGGCGACACCGTCGACAACGTGCCGGGCGTCGAGAAGTGCGGGCCGAAGACGGCCGTGAAGTGGCTGTCGCAATACGACAGCCTCGACGGCGTGATCGAACACGCGGGCGAGATCAAGGGCGTGGTCGGCGACAACCTGCGCCGCGCGCTCGATTTCCTGCCGCTCGGCCGCAAGCTCGTGACCGTCGACACGTCGTGCGATCTCGCGCCGCATCTCGAATCGATCGAGGCGTCGCTGAAGACGGACGGCGAAGCACGCGAGCTGCTGCGCGACATCTTCGCGCGCTACGGCTTCAAGACCTGGCTGCGCGAAGTCGACAGCGCACCCGCGGAAGGCGGCGGCGCCGATGCGCCGGAAGGCGAGCCGGCCCCGGTCGTCGCGGCGGACATCGCGCGCGAATACGACACGATCCAGACCTGGGAGCAGTTCGACGCGTGGTTCGCGAAGATCGACGCGGCCGCGCTGACCGCGTTCGACACCGAGACCACCGCGCTCGATCCGATGCTCGCGCGGCTCGTCGGGCTGTCGTTCTCGGTCGAGCCGGGCAAGGCGGCCTATCTGCCCGTCGCGCACCGCGGTCCCGACATGCCCGAGCAGCTTCCGCTCGACGAAGTGCTCGCGCGCCTGAAGCCGTGGCTCGAGTCGGCCGATCGCAAGAAAGTCGGCCAGCACCTGAAGTACGACGCGCAAGTGCTCGCGAACTACGACATCGCGCTGAACGGCATCGAGCACGACACGCTGCTCGAATCGTACGTGCTCGAATCGCACCGCACGCACGACATGGACAGCCTCGCGCTGCGTCATCTGGGCGTCAAGACGATCAAGTACGAGGACGTGGCGGGCAAGGGCGCGAAGCAGATCGGTTTCGACGAAGTGGCGCTCGACCAGGCCGCTGCGTACGCGGCCGAGGATGCGGACATCACGCTGCAGCTCCATCACGCGATGTATCCGCAGGTCGCGCGCGAACCGGGCCTCGAGCGCGTGTACCGCGACATCGAGATGCCGGTGTCGCTCGTGCTGCGCAAGATGGAGCGCACCGGCGTGCTGATCGACGATGCGCTGTTGCAGGCGCAAAGCAGCGAGATCGCGACGCGCCTCATCGAGCTCGAGGGGCAGGCGTACGAGCTGGCCGGCGGCGAATTCAATCTCGGGTCGCCGAAGCAGATCGGGCAGATCTTCTTCGAGAAGCTGCAGTTGCCGGTCGTGAAGAAAACGCCGAGCGGCGCGCCGTCGACCGACGAGGAAGTGCTGCAGAAGCTGGCCGAGGACTACCCGCTGCCGAAGGTGCTGCTCGAGCATCGCGGGCTGTCGAAGCTGAAGTCGACCTATACCGACAAGCTGCCGCGCATGGTGAATCCCGCCACCGGCCGCGTGCACACGAACTACGCGCAAGCGGTCGCGGTCACGGGCCGGCTTGCGTCGAACGACCCCAATCTTCAGAACATTCCGGTGCGCACGGCCGAAGGTCGGCGCATCCGCGAGGCGTTCATCGCATCGCCGGGCCACCGGATCGTGTCGGCCGACTACTCGCAGATCGAGCTGCGGATCATGGCGCACATTTCCGGCGACGCGTCGCTGCTGCGCGCGTTCTCGCAGGGCGAGGACATCCATCGCGCGACGGCCGCCGAAGTGTTCGGCGTGACGCCGCTGGAGGTCAATTCCGACCAGCGCCGGATCGCGAAGGTGATCAACTTCGGGCTCATCTACGGGATGAGCGCGTTCGGGCTTGCATCGAACCTCGGCATCACGCGCGACGCGGCGAAGCTCTATATCGACCGCTATTTCACCCGCTATCCGGGTGTCGCGCAGTACATGGAAGACACGCGCGCGACCGCGAAGGAGAAGGGCTACGTCGAAACCGTTTTCGGTCGCCGCCTGTGGCTGCCCGAGATCAACGGCGGCAACGGCCCGCGCCGCCAGGCGGCCGAGCGCGCGGCGATCAATGCACCGATGCAGGGCACGGCGGCCGACCTGATCAAGCTGTCGATGATCGCGGTGGACGACTGGCTGACGCGCGACAAGCTCGCGTCGCGGATGATCATGCAGGTGCACGATGAACTGGTGCTCGAGGTGCCGGAAGGCGAGCTGCCGCTCGTGCGCGAGAAACTACCGGAAATGATGTGCGGCGTCGCGAAGCTGAAGGTGCCGCTGGTCGCCGAGGTGGGCGCCGGCGCGAACTGGGAAGAGGCACACTGACGCACCCCCGCGCGATTCCCGTTTCCCGCGGCATATTGTTGCAGGGATGCCAAATATCGAGATGGTTTGCTTGTGGTCAACGCGCAAGCTCCCGGACAATGCATGTGAGTCATGTCATTGACGCGGGGCGGCGCGCCCTGCGTTCCGGATCGGACGCATCGAAGTGCTTCGAACTGCACATCGACGATGTCCGAACCGGTTAATCCACCGGGCGGCGCGCGTATAGGGCGTTTGCTTCATCCGGCGGCAGCAGTTTCGAATCGCAAAGGGGGAATCAGATGCATCGGATCATCATCGTAGGCGGAGGCGCCGGCGGCCTGGAACTGGCGACGCGGCTCGGCGACCGTTACGGCGCGCGCGGCAATCGTCCCGCGCGTGCGCTTGTCACGCTCGTCGACCGCAATCCGACGCACATCTGGAAACCGTTGCTGCACGAGGTCGCGGCCGGCAGCATGGACCCGTTCACGCAGGAGCTCGAATATGCGGCGCAGGCGCGCTGGCACGGCTTCGAGTTCCAGCAGGGCGAGCTGACCGGGCTCGATCGCGCGGCGAAGCGCGTCACGCTGTCGCCCCTCAACGACAGCGACGGCGCGGAGCTGTTGCCGGCGCGCGAGCTGGAATACGACACGCTCGTGATCGCGATCGGCAGCACGACGCACTTCTTCGGCGTGCAGGGCGCACCGGAAAACGCGATCGCACTCGACACGGTCGGGGAGGCCGAACGCTTCCGCAAGCGGCTGATCGCGGCGTGCATGCGCGCCGAGCACCAGGCGCCGGCGCCGAGCGCGCCGGGCGAGTCGGCCGAACCGCGCATCCAGGTCGTGATCGTCGGCGGCGGCGCGACGGGCGTCGAGTTGTCCGCGGAACTGCGCAATACCGCGCAGGTGCTGTCCGCGTACGGGCTGCACAAGCTCGATCCGCGCCATGACGTCGGCATCGTGCTGATCGAATCGGGGCCGCGGATCCTGCCGGCACTGCAGGAGCGCGTGTCGGCGGCGACGGCCGAACTGCTCGAGAAGCTCGGCGTGCGGCTGATGCTCGCCGAGCGCGTGACCGAGGTGGCGCCCGGGTTCGTGCATACCGCGAGCGGCAAGGCGGTGCGCGCGGACCTGACGGTCTGGGCGGCGGGCATCAAGGCGCCGTCCGTGCTTTCGCACCTCGACGGCCTCCAGGTCAACAAGCTCGGGCAGCTCGACGTGCGCCGCACGCTGCAGACCTTCACCGACGACAACGTGTTCGCGCTCGGCGATTGCGCGGCCTGCGCATGGCCCGGCAACGAACGCAACGTCCCGCCGCGCGCGCAAGCGGCGCACCAGCAGGCGAGTTTCCTGCTCAAGGCGATCGGCTGCCGGCTCGAGGGGCGCCCGCTGCCCGAGTTCACGTATCGCGATTTCGGTTCGCTCGTGTCGCTCGGCCACTTCAGTGCGGTCGGCAACCTGATGGGCGGGCTGATCGGCGGCAACATGCTGATCGAAGGGCTGTTCGCGCGCTTCATGTACATGTCGCTGTATCGGCTGCACATCGCGGCGCTGCACGGTTATCCGCGGATGATGCTCGACACGGTCGCGCACTGGTTGCGGCGCACGACGCTGCCGCGCGTCAAGCTGCACTGATCGCGCGCTTGCGCGCGGAGCGGGCGGGGATGCGCCTGTCGAGCGTGTTCGCCGCCCGTTTTTCGTTTCGATTCGCAACGATTCGGCCGCGCGACGAACCACGATGCGCGCCGCCGCACGGTGACTCGGCGGCCCGTCGGCAGGCCGCCGTGCGATGATCGATTCGATCGCCTCAACGCGTCGTAATCGAGTCTTACACATCCGACAGTTGACGCGACAACGGATTATTGGGCATCTTGTCCGGGTTTTCGTTTGCGGCGGGGTGCCAACCGCCGCGACATCCGCGCCGTGCGCCGGTGCGATGCCCCGTCATGCCGTATCCGCGATCGTGACGGCGGCGCCCAATCGAGGAGTGCATTCATGTTGAAACCCGAAGTCGACAGCCTGGTCCCCCATGTCCCGTTCTCGCGCCGCAAGTTCATGCAGGCTGCGCTGGGCGGCACCTTCGCGGCGGCCGTGCTGCCCGTGTCGGCGCAGACGGTCACGACCGACAGCGCCGGGCTGGACGTCGACACCATCGAGATCCGCTCGGGCGATGCGAGCGTACCGGCTTATCGCGCGCAGCCGGTCGACAAGACGAACCTGCCGGTCGTCATCGTGATTCACGAGATCTTCGGCGTGCACGCGCATATCGCCGATGTGTGCCGGCGCTTCGCGAAGCTCGGCTATCTCGCGATCGCGCCCGACCTGTTCGCCCGGCAGGGCAACGCGGCGAAGTATCCGACGATCCAGGCGCTGGTCGACAACATCGTCAGCAAGGTGCCGGACCGGCAGGTGACGGAGGATCTCGACGCGACGGTCGCGTGGGCCGGCAAGAACGGCGGCGACCTGACGCGCCTCGGTGTGACCGGCTTCTGCTGGGGCGGCCGCCAGGCGTGGCTGTATGCGGAACACAATCCGCACGTGCGGGCCGCGGTGGCGTGGTACGGGTTCGTCGAGGGCAAGACCGACGAGATGACGCCGTTCAACCCGGTCGATCACGCATCGTTGTTGAAGGTGCCGGTACTCGGCCTGTACGGCGAGAAGGACCAGAACATCACGCAGGCGTCGCTCGCGGACATGCGCAAGGCGATCCAGGCGAGCGATTCGAAGCTCGCGCGCGAATCGGAGATCGTCGTGTATCCGGATGCCGGCCACGCGTTCTTCGCCGATTACCGGCCGAGCTATGTGAAGGCCGATGCCGAGGATGGCTGGAAGCGCGCCATCGAGTGGTTCCACAAGTACGGCGTGATGTGAACGACGAGCGGCGGCATCGGCCGCCGCGGCACCGGCCGCCGCGGCATCGGCCGCCGCGGCATCGGCCGCCGCATCATCCTCATCGCGTCGCGTGGGTGCTCAAGGGTTCGGGCCGGTCGCGATCGGCCGCGACGGATCGGCGCTCCATTCGCTCCACGAGCCCGGGTACAGCGACGCGCCGTGCAGGCCCGCCACTTCCAGCGCCAGCGCGTTGTGGCATGCGGTGACGCCGGAGCCGCATTGCAGGATCACGCGGTTCGGCTCGGTGCCGGCCAGCACGGCGGTGAATGCCTCGCGCAATTCATGACCGGTCTTGAAGCGGCCGTCGGCAGTCAGGTTGTCCTTGAAGAAGCGGTTGCGCGCACCGGGAATGTGGCCGCCTACCCGATCGATCGTTTCATTTTCGCCGCGATAGCGGTCCGGTGCGCGTGCATCGATCACGACGCGCGCGGGCGACGACACGTTCGCGAGCACGGCAGCTGCATCGACCGTCGATTCGAGTGGCGTTGCCGTGCGGAAATCGCCGGCGGCCGGTTGCGGCACGTCGGTCGTCAGCGGCTGGCCGGCCGCTTCCCACGCCTGCAGCCCGCCGTCGAGCACGGCAACCGAATCGTGGCCGAGCCAGCGCAGCAGCCACCACAGGCGCGCTGCATAGGCGCCGCCTTGCGCGTCGTACGCGACGACCTGCTGACCCTGCTTGAGGCCGCGGCTCGCGAGCAGCGTGGCGAGCGCGTCGCGGGTCGGCAGCGGATGGCGGCCGTTGGTGCCCGTCTTGCGGCCGGACAGGTCGCGATCGAGATGAAGATATTGCGCGCCGGGGAGGTGGCCGGCCGCGTAGGCGGCCTCGCCGGCGCCGGGATCGGCGAGATCGAAGCGGCAGTCGAACAGCGCGACGCTGCCGGGCGCCGCGGCCAGGCGCTCGGCGAGATTGGCGGCGGAGATGAGCGTGGTGTAATGAGTGTGTGGCATGACGGCTCCCTGGAGTGCGAATGGCCTGACACTCCAAGTCTAAACAAAAAAGACGGGCCGAAGCCCGTCTTTTCGCTTGCCGGCGGCCGGGCGGCGTCGAGGCGCCGCGGCCGCTGTCAGAGGTCGCCGAGGTGGCGGCGCAGGAACTCGTGGAAGTGCTGCATCCCGTCTTCCATCGGGCTCTGGTACGGGCCGACCTGCGACTCGCCGCGGGCCATCAGCGCTCGGCGGCCTGCGTCCATCCGCATCGCGATCTCGTCGTCCTCGACGGCCGTTTCCATATAGGCGGCGCGCTCGGCCTCGACGAATTCGCGTTCGAACAGCGCGATTTCCTCGGGGTAATAGAACTCGACGATGTTGGTGGTTTTCTGCGGCCCGCGCGGGATCAGCCACGACACGACCAGTACGTGCGGATACCACTCGATCATCAGGCCCGGGTAGTAGACCATCCAGATCGCGCCGAACTCCGGCGGCACGCCGTTGCGGAACTTCAGCACCTGCTCGTGCCATTTCTGGTAAGTCGCGCTGCCCGGCTTCGCGAGGGCGTTGTGCACGCCGACCGTCTGCACGCTGTACCAGTCGCCGAACTCCCATTTGAGATCGTCGCACGACACGAAGCTGCCGAGGCCCGGGTGGAACGGGACGACGTGATAATCCTCGAGGTAGACCTCGATGAACGTCTTCCAGTTGTAATCGCACTCGTGCACTTCGACGTGATCGAACAGGTACTCGGAGAAGTCGAAGTGATGCTTGGTGCCGAGGTTGGCGAGGTCGCGCGCGACGTTGCGGCCCTCGGCCTCGAACAGCAGCCCCTGCCAGTTCTGCAGCGGGCTCTTGCCGAGGTTCAGGCACGGCTTGTCGGGGAAGTGCGGCGCGCCGAGCAGCTCGCCTTCGAGGTCGTACGTCCAGCGGTGCAGCGGGCACACGATGTTCTGCGTGTGGCCGCGCCCGTTGAGCATGATCGCCTGCCGGTGGCGGCACACGTTCGACAGCAGTTCGATCCGATTCGTCTGGTTACGGACCAGCACGCGGCCTTCCTTCTCGGACGGCAGCGCAAAATAATCCCCCGCCTCGGGCACCATCAGCTCGTGCCCGACGTAACGAGGTCCTTTCTTGAAGAGGGTTTCGATCTCGCGCTCGAGTAGCGCCTCATCGAAATATGCAGTGACTGGAAGCTGGCTGTGGGCCGACTTCAACTGAAGCGCATCGCTCAGATTGGACATTCCCACTCCCGGTGTTAGCGTGAAAGCAGTGAACAACCCAACCATCGAAAAATCGATTTAGGGAAACGGAGAATTATACCCGGTTCGCCTCGCAAGGCTAGGATTAAGTGCCTGATTTGTGTCAATTTTTTGTCGGGCTACCCTCGAAAGGCGCACACTGTGCGTCGAAGATGGGGCCGGAATCGTGCGCGGGCGCCCAAGACGGCAGGTCGGAAAATTCTCTTTTGCCGTAGAATGTCCGACTTGTTTTGAAATTTGACACCCTCGTCCATGGCGAAAACCGCATCCCCAGGCGCCACGCCGCCCGGCAATGGCACCGAACCGTTGCCGGACAATTACGAGATGGCGCTCGCGGAACTCGAGACGCTGGTTGCCCGGATGGAAGGCGGCGCGTTGAGCCTCGAGGATTCACTGGCGGCGTATCGTCGCGGTGCGACCCTCGTTGCGTTTTGCCAACAGCAGCTCGAGAAAGTGGAGCAGCAGGTCCGCGTGCTCGACGGCGCGACGCTGAAGCCGCTTTCGTCCGGAACGGCCGCCACGGACGGCGAAGACGACGATCTATGACATTCGAACAATGGATGCGGTCCGTGCTTGACCGTGTCGAGGACGCCCTCGGCCACTATCTGCCGGCCGAAACCGCGACGCCCGCGAAACTTCACGAGGCGATGCGCTACGCGGTCCTCGGTGGCGGCAAACGCGTTCGCCCGCTGCTGTGCCATGCGGCAGGCGAGCTGACCGGTGCGACGGAGGCGGCCCGCAACGCCGCGGCGGCGGCGCTGGAGATGATCCACGTCTACTCGCTCGTGCATGACGACATGCCGTGCATGGACGACGATGCGCTGCGTCGCGGCAAGCCGACCGTGCACGTGCAGTACGACGAGCCGACGGCCCTGCTGGTCGGCGACGCGCTGCAGTCGCAGGCGTTCGTGGCGCTGACCGACGCCGATGCGCTGTCGCCGGCGCAGCAGGCGGCGCTCGTGCGCGAGCTGGCGCTCGCGAGCGGCTCGATCGGCATGGCCGGCGGGCAGGCGATCGACCTGGCGAGCGTCGGCCTGAAGCTGACGCGCGAGCAGCTCGAAACGATGCACCGGATGAAGACGGGCGCATTGCTGCGCGCGGCCGTGCGAATGGGCGCGCTGGCGGGCGAGACGCCTTCGGCGGAAACGATGGCTGCGCTGGACGTGTACGCGGGGGCCGTGGGTCTGGCCTTCCAGGTCGTCGACGACATTCTCGACGTCACGACCGATTCGGCGACACTCGGCAAGACGGCCGGCAAGGACGCGGCGAACGACAAGCCGACCTATGTATCGATCCTCGGTCTCGAGGCGTCGCGCGAGCTGGCAGCGCAGCTGCGCGCCGAAGCGCACGACGCGCTGAAACCGTTCGGCGCACGCGCACAGCGTCTCGCCGAACTTGCCGACCTGGTGGTGAACCGGGTCAGCTGACGCGAAAGCCCGCCGCCGCGCACACGCTACGGTGCGTGCAAAAGAATGCGGGCGCGTTTGATTTCCTACAATGGAACGACGATGTACGACTTGCTGAAAACCATCGACGACCCGGCGGATTTGCGCCGCCTCGATCGTCGCCAACTGCAACCGCTCGCGGATGAACTGCGCGCGTTCGTGCTCGACAGCGTGTCGAAGACGGGCGGCCATTTGTCGTCCAACCTCGGGACGGTCGAGCTGACGATCGCGTTGCACTACGTGTTCAACACGCCGAACGATCGCATCGTCTGGGACGTGGGTCACCAGACCTACCCGCACAAGATCCTGACGGGCCGCCGCGACCAGATGCATTCGCTGCGTCAGTACGACGGCATCTCGGGCTTCCCGCGCCGCAGCGAATCCCAATACGACACGTTCGGCACCGCGCACTCGAGCACGTCGATTTCCGCCGCGCTCGGCATGGCGATCGGCAGCCAGCTGAACGGCGACGACCGCTTCTCCATCGCCGTGATCGGCGACGGCGCGATGACGGCCGGCATGGCGTTCGAGGCGATGAACAACGCGGGCGTGTCGGAGGATGCGAAGCTGCTCGTGATCCTGAACGACAACGACATGTCGATCTCGCCGCCGGTCGGCGCGCTGAATCGCCATCTCGCCCGCCTGATGTCGGGCCGCTTCTACGCGGCCGCACGCGCGGGCGTCGAGCGTGTGCTGAGCGTCGCGCCGCCGGTGCTCGAACTCGCGCGCAAGCTCGAGGAGCACGCGAAGGGCATGGTCGTGCCGGCCACGCTGTTCGAGGAGTTCGGCTTCAACTACATCGGCCCGATCGACGGTCACGATCTCGATTCGCTGATCCCGACGCTGCAGAACATCCGCGAACTGCGCGGCCCGCAGTTCCTGCATGTGGTGACGAAGAAAGGCCAGGGCTACAAGCTCGCCGAAGCCGATCCCGTGCTCTATCACGGCCCCGGCAAGTTCAATCCGGCCGAAGGCATCAAGCCGTCGACCACGCCTGCGAAGAAGACGTACACGCAGGTGTTCGGCGAGTGGCTGTGCGACGAAGCCGAGCGCGATACGCGCGTGGTCGGCATCACGCCCGCGATGCGCGAAGGCTCGGGCATGGTCGAATTCGAGAAGCGCTTCAAGGATCGCTACTACGACGTCGGCATCGCCGAGCAGCACGCGGTGACGTTCGCGGGCGGTCTCGCGACCGAAGGGCTGAAGCCCGTCGTCGCGATCTACTCGACGTTCCTGCAGCGTGCGTACGACCAGCTGATCCACGACGTCGCGCTGCAGAACCTGCCGGTCGTGTTCGCGATCGATCGCGCGGGCCTCGTCGGCGCGGACGGCGCGACGCATGCGGGCGCGTACGATCTCGCGTTCATGCGCTGCATCCCGAACATGACGATCATGGCCGCATCCGACGAGAACGAATGCCGCCAGATGCTGCACACGGCGCTCCAGCAGCCGAACCCGACCGCGGTGCGCTATCCGCGCGGCGCGGGCACGGGCGTGGCGACGGTGAAGGAATTCACCGAGATCCCGCTCGGCAAGGGCGAAGTGCGTCGCCGCACGTCGCAGCCGGAAGGCAAGCGCGTCGCGATCCTCGCGTTCGGCACGATGGTCGCGCCGTCGCTCGCGGCGGCCGACGAACTCGACGCAACGGTCGCGAACATGCGCTTCGTGAAGCCGATCGATGCGGCGCTCGTGCGCGAGCTCGCCGAAACGCACGACTACGTCGTCACGGTCGAGGAAGGCTGCGTGATGGGCGGCGCAGGCTCGGCCTGCGTGGAAGCCCTGATGGAGAGTGGGGTTATCCGACCCGTACTACAATTGGGCCTCCCTGACCAGTTCATCGATCACGGCGACCCCGCGAAGCTGCTGTCGCAATGCGGCCTCGACGGCGCGGGCATCGCGAAATCGATTCGCGAACGCTTCCTGAACCCGGCGGCCGACGTCGCCGGCCAGGCGAAGCGCGTCGCATAAGCTGACGCCGCCCGCGGGCGGCGTCGGTGCGACTGGCGCAACCGGTCTACATTGATGCGGAAAACATGGGCCTGCGGGCCCATGTTGCTTTTCCGGCTGCCGCATGACGCGGCGTGCGCGTCGTCGAACGCGCGGCTTACAAGGATTGAACAAGATGAACCAGATGAATCCCGCCTTCGTGATGCCCGACGTGCAGAGCACGGTGGATACCCGTCAGATTCCGATTCAGCGCGTGGGCGTGAAGGCGGTCCGGCATCCGTTGACGGTGTGTACCGAAAGCGGCGACGTGCAACCGACGGTCGGCGTCTGGAACCTCGATGTCCGTTTGCCGGCCGATCAGAAGGGCACGCACATGTCGCGCTTCGTCGCGCTGCTCGAAGAGAATCGTGCGCCGCTGACGGTCGAGCGTTTTCGCGCGATGCTCGCGTCGATGCTCGAAAAGCTCGAAGCCGAAGCCGGCCGCATCGAAGTCACGTTCCCGTATTTCGTCAACAAGACGGCGCCGGTGTCCGGCGTGCAAAGCCTGCTCGACTATGAAGTGACGCTCGCGGGCGAAAGCCGCAACGGCGATACGCGCCTGTTCCTGAAGGTGCTCGTGCCGGTAACGAGCCTGTGCCCGTGCTCGAAGAAGATCTCGCAATACGGTGCGCACAACCAGCGCTCGCACGTGACGATCGATGCGGAGCTGGCTGCCGATCTGCCGGTCGAGGCGCTGATCCGCATCGCGGAAGAAGAGGCGTCGTGCGAGCTGTGGGGGCTGCTGAAGCGTCCGGACGAGAAGTTCGTCACCGAGCGTGCATACGAGAATCCGAAGTTCGTCGAGGATCTCGTGCGCGATATCGCGCAGCGCCTCGATGCGGACGAGCGCGTGGCCGCTTACGTGCTCGAAGCCGAGAACTTCGAGTCGATCCACAATCATAGCGCGTATGCGTTGATCGAGCGCGACAAGCGGCTGGCTGCATAACGCCGCGGCGTCTTGTCGCGCCCATGAGAAAGGCCGCTCGTTCGAGCGGCCTTCTGTTTTCCGGCTGACGGTGTCGCGTTGCGCGATTCAGCGTGCGAGCGACGCGAGATCCCAGCGCGGCTTCACCGTGAACGCGTAGTCGGCATTCGCCTGTTCGGGCCAGCGGCCGAGCCGCAACGCACCCGCGAGCGCGATCATCGCGCCGTTGTCGGTGCAGAGCGCGAGATCGGGGTAGTGCACGTCGAAGCCGCGCTTGGCTGCGGCCGCCGACAGTGCCGCGCGCAACTGGCGGTTCGCGCCGACGCCGCCCGCGACCACGAGGCGCTTGAGCTTCGTCTTCTTCAGCGCGGCGAGCGACTTCGCGACGAGCACGTCGACGGCCGCATCGACGAAGCCGCGCGCGAGGTCGGCCTTCGCACGTTCGAGTGCTTCGCCTTCCAGCTTCGCCGCTTCGAATTTCTTCATCTGCGTGAGCACGGCGGTTTTCAGGCCGCTGAAGCTGAAGTCGAGATCGCCCGAGTGCAGCATCGGGCGCGGCAGCACGACCGCGCCCGGCGTGCCCGTTTCGGCCAGCTTCGATACTTCAGGGCCGCCCGGGTAGCCGAGGCCGATCAGTTTCGCCGTCTTGTCGAACGCCTCGCCGGCCGCGTCGTCGAGCGTTTCGCCGAGCGTCTCGTACACGCCGACGTCGGTCACGCGCATGAGTTGCGTGTGGCCGCCGGACACCAGCAGCGCGACGAACGGGAACGGCGGCGGCTCGTCGACCAGCAACGGCGACAGCAGATGGCCTTCGAGGTGATGGATGCCGACGGTCGGCTTGTTCCATGCGAGCGCGAGCGCATTCGCGATGCTCGCGCCGACGAGCAGCGCGCCGGCGAGGCCGGGGCCTTGCGTGAACGCGATCGCGTCGATGTCGTCGCGGCGCGTGCCGCTTTGCGCCATCACTTCCTCGAGCAGCGGCAGCGCACGGCGGATGTGGTCGCGCGACGCGAGCTCCGGCACGACGCCGCCGTAGTCGCGGTGCATCGCGATCTGCGAATGGAGCGCGTGCGCGAGCAGGCCGCGCTGCGTGTCGTAGAGCGCGAGGCCGGTTTCGTCGCAGGAGCTTTCGATGCCGAGAACGAGCATGGGTGAGGGCAGGACGCGCCGTTTCGGACGCGCCTCGGGTAGGTCAACGTAACCGGAAAGTATAGCAGGCGAGGGCGGACCGCCGCTGGCGGCGGCCCGGGCCCGATGCCGGGCAGGTACAATCCGCGCCATGGAAACTTATGACATCGCCGTGATCGGCGCGGGCGCCGCCGGCATGATGAGCGCCGCGGTCGCCGGGCAGCTCGGCCGCCGCGTCGTGCTGATCGATCACGCGTCGCGGCTCGCCGAGAAAATCCGCATCTCGGGCGGCGGCCGCTGCAACTTCACGAACCTGTATGCCGGGCCCGACAACTACCTGTCGTCGAATCCGCATTTCGCGCGCTCGGCGCTGGCGCGCTATACGCCGCGCGACTTCCTCGGGCTGCTCAAGCGCCATCACGTGACCTGGCACGAAAAGCACAAGGGCCAGCTCTTTTGCGACCATGGCAGCGACGCGATCATCGACGTGCTGAAACACGAGTGCGACGCGGGCGGCGTCGCGTGGCGCCGGCCCGTCGTCGTCGGCGCGGTGCGCCATGCGCCGTCCGACGGCTTCGTGCTCGATACGCAGCAGGCCGGGGCGATCGGCGCGCGCGCGCTGATCATTGCGACCGGCGGCCTGTCGATCCCGAAGATCGGCGCGACCGACTTCGGCTACCGGGTCGCGAAGCAGTTCGGCCACAAGCTCGTCGATACGCGGCCCGCCCTCGTGCCGCTGACGTTCGCGCCGCAGGACTGGGCGCCGTTCGTGCCGCTGTCCGGCGTGTCGCTCGAAGTGCGCGTATCGACCGGCGACAGGAAGCGCGGCGGCGAATTCGTCGAGGACCTACTGCTGACCCATCGCGGCCTGTCCGGCCCCGGCATCCTGCAGATCTCGAGCTACTGGCAGCCCGGCGACCCGATTCGCATCGACCTGCTGCCGCAGCGCGACACGGTGGCCGACCTGCTCGAGGCGAAACGCACGTCGAAGCGCCAGATCGGTTCGCTGCTCGCCGACTGGGTGCCGGCGCGCCTCGCGCATGCGTGGCTCGACACGCATCGCGTCGCGGCCGACACGCGGCTCGCCGATCTGCCCGACAAGACGCTGCGCCAGATCGGCGACGCGCTGTCGGGCTGGACGCTGACGCCGAACGGCACCGAAGGCTACAGGAAGGCCGAAGTGACGAAGGGCGGGGTCGACACGCGGGAGCTGTCGTCGGCGACGATGATGAGCGCGCGCGTGCCGGGGCTGTTCTTCGTCGGCGAGGCGGTGGACGTGACGGGCTGGCTCGGCGGGTACAACTTCCAGTGGGCGTGGGCGTCCGGCACGGCGGCCGGGCAGGCCGCGGCCGAGTATGCGCGCGGCGCCTGACGCGCCGGCCGGCGCCGTTCCGGCGGGGCCGGGCCCCGTGCCTTTGAGCAATCGCTCTGCTATACTCGGTAGTCTTTCCCTGCAAACCTTTATTCGTGTCGGATCATGACGATCATTCGCGTTAAAGAGAACGAGCCGTTCGAAGTTGCAATGCGTCGCTTCAAGCGCACGATCGAAAAGAACGGTCTGCTGACCGAGCTTCGTGCGCGCGAGTTTTACGAGAAGCCGACCGCAGAACGCAAACGCAAGAAGGCTGCTGCGGTGAAGCGTCATTACAAGCGTATCCGCAGCCAGACGTTGCCGAAGAAGCTGTACTGAACGATTGGGCGCCGCGCGGTTCACTGAGCGGCGCACCGGCGATTCCGTGCGATCGGGTGCGATCGTGCAGCCGATCAGGCGGCGAGTCGCCGATGCCGGATTCGAGCAACCCGCTTGAGACACTGTCCCAAGCGGGTTTTTGTGTTGACGCCCGTTTGCGGGCGTCGGATTCACATTTCCATCCCGGGTGAAAGATGAGTTTGAAAGAGCAGATCAGCGAAGACATGAAGGCCGCGATGCGCGCGAAGGAAAGCGAGCGCCTGGCAACGATTCGCCTGCTGATGGCCGCGATCAAGCAGCGCGAGGTCGATGATCGGGTCACGCTCGACGACGCCGGCATCACGGCCGTGATCGACAAGATGATCAAGCAGCGCAAGGATTCGATCAGCCAGTTCCAGGCGGCCGGCCGCGACGATCTCGTCGCGAAGGAGCAGGCCGAGCTGACCGTGCTGGGCGGCTACATGCCCGCGCAACTGTCGGACGCCGAAGTGGCGGCCGAAGTCCAGGCGGCGGTCGCGCAAACGGGCGCGGCGGGCCCGCAGGACATGGGCAAGGTAATGGGCGTGCTGAAGGGCAAGCTCGCCGGCCGCGCCGACATGACGGCCGTTTCCGCGCAGGTCAAGGCCGCGCTCACGAAGTAAAACCCGTTCCCGGCGCGCCCAGCGATGCGTGCGCCGGGCGTCGTATCGTCCTTTTTCGCTCGATCCCACGGTGATTCCGCATTCGTTCCTGCAGGATTTGCTGAACCGCGTCGATATCGTCGACGTGGTGGGCCGGTACGTGCAGCTCAAGAAGGGCGGCGCCAACTTCATGGGGCTGTGCCCGTTCCATAACGAGAAGAGCCCGTCGTTTACCGTCAGCCCGACCAAGCAGTTCTATCACTGCTTCGGTTGCGGCGCGCACGGCACGGCGATCGGCTTCCTGATGGAGCATGCGGGGCTCACGTTCCCGGAAGCCGTGCAGGAGCTCGCGCAATCCGTCGGGCTGACCGTGCCGCACGAGCCGTCGATGCGCGGCGGCGGTGGGGGCGGAGGCGGTGGCGGCGACTATCCGGCGCCCGTGTCGAAATCGGTGGCGACCGCGCTGTCCGACGCGATGACGGCGGCGTGCGACTACTACCGCAAGCAGTTGCGCGGCGCGACCGTCGCGATCCAGTATCTGAAGAACCGGGGCCTGACCGGCGAGATCGCCGCGCGCTTCGGTCTCGGCTATGCGCCGGACGGCTGGCAGAACCTCGAGGCCGCGTTCCCGGATTATCGCGACGAGTCGCTCGTCGAAGCGGGGCTCGTGATCGTCAGCGAGAAAACCGACGCGCAGGGCGTCGCGCGCCGCTACGACCGGTTCCGCGAGCGGATCATGTTCCCGATCCGCAACGTGAAGGGGCAGGTGATCGGTTTCGGCGGCCGCGTGCTCGGCAGCGGCGAACCGAAGTACCTGAACTCGCCGGAAACGCCGCTGTTCAACAAGGGCAGCGAGCTGTACGGGCTGTTCGAGGCGCGGCTCGCGATTCGCGAGCGCAAGTACGTGCTGGTCGTCGAAGGCTACATGGACGTCGTCGCGCTCGCGCAGCTCGGCTTTCCGAACGCGGTCGCGACGCTAGGCACCGCGTGCACGCCGATTCACGTGCAGAAGCTGCTGCGCCAGACCGACACGGTCATTTTCAGTTTCGACGGCGATTCGGCCGGGCGGCGCGCGGCCCGGCGCGCGCTCGAGGCCTGCCTGCCGCATGCGGGCGACAACCGGACGATCCGGTTCCTTTTTCTTCCGCCCGAGCACGATCCGGACAGCTATGTGCGCGAGTTCGGCGCGGATGCGTTCTCCGAGCAGGTCGAACGCGCGATGCCGCTGTCGCAATTTCTGTTGAACGAAGCAATTGCCGGCAAGGCGCTCGATCAGCCGGAAGGCCGCGCGAAGGCGCTGTTCGATGCGAAGCCGCTGTTGCAGGCGCTGCCCGCGAATGCATTGCGCGCGCAGATCATGCACATGTTTGCCGACCGCCTCGATATCCCGTTCGAGGAAGTCGCGGGGCTGTCGGAAGTCGATACGCGCATCGCGGCGGCGCCGCGCCAGGCGCCCGCGCGCAGCGAGCGGCGACGCGTGACGGACAGCGAAAAGCGCGCGTTGCGCACACTCGTGATGCATCCGCGCATCGCATCGCAGCTCGACGACGAACAGATCGCGACCCTGCGCGCGCTGCCGCGCATCGGCGAATTGTTCGCGGAAGTCGTCGATCATGCGCGTGCGCTGGGCGACGGCGCGGAGTTCCGGCTGCTGTCGGATGTCCTGAGGGCGTCCTCGAACGGGGCGACTTACGAGGAAATCTTCCGCGAAATTCTGGACTATGATGAAAACGTCCGCGATCTGCTGTTACAGAACCCGGAAGACGAGACGGTGCTCGAGCGGCAACGCGAGCAGGAGCGGATCGCGGGGGAGGAGCTGCAGGCAGCGGTGCTCAAGATGCGTTATGACGCCTGCTGCGACCGGCTGGACAGGCTGGCGCGGCAATCCACCTTCACCCCCGAGGAGTTGGCCGAATTGACGGAATTGAACCAGCAGCGAACCGACATGAAGCGTCGGCTCGGGCTGTAGGCGGCCGGGGCGCTTAGAGAGGGCTCCCCAGCGTGCTATAATATAAGGTTTCCAGCGGTTTGTTTTCCAAGCAGAGGCGAGAATCGCGATGGCAAAGACGACAGGCGGAAAGAAAGCAACAGGCAAGGGCTCGACGGAGCCGACCAAGAAGGTCACAGCGGCCAAGTCTGCTTCTTCCACCAGGACAACGTCTTCAGCCACGTCAGCCCCTGCAGGAAAGAAAACCGCGGCCGGCACCGCTCAGGCTGCGCCGGCACCGGCAGCCAGAACACGGGCTGCCGCCAGACCCGACTCCGGGCCGGCCAAGCCGGCGGCGAAGCGGGCAAGTGCGAAAAGCGCAAGGGACACGACTGCCGCCGCGGACGAAACGGCAGTACGTACTACTCATGCACCCACGGTTCAACCGGCTGTCGTCCAGCAGCCGCGAGTCGATATAGCCGGTACGGCGAACTCCATGACCAAAAAGCTGAACGAAGTATCCGTCGAAGACGACGCAAATCAGAGCGACGAGCAGCCCGCAGCCGCGGCTGCACCGGGCAAGTCCAAGGTGCGTGATCGTCGCGCCAAGGAAAAGGCGCTGCTGAAGGAAGCGTTCGCGACGAGCACGCCGGGCACGGCCGAGGAGCTCGAAGAGCGCCGCGTGAAACTGCGCGCGCTGATCAAGCTCGGCAAGGAGCGCGGCTTCCTCACGTACGCCGAAATCAACGACCACCTGCCGGACAACTTCACCGAGACCGAAGCCCTCGAGGGCATCATCGGCACGTTCAACGACATGGGCGTGGCGGTTTACGAGCAGGCGCCGGACGCGGAAACGCTGCTCCTGAACGACAACGCGCCGGCCGCGTCGTCGGACGATGAAGTCGAGGAGGAAGCGGAAGTCGCGCTGTCCACCGTCGATTCGGAATTCGGCCGCACGACCGATCCGGTCCGGATGTACATGCGCGAGATGGGCACGGTCGAGCTGCTCACGCGCGAAGGCGAAATCGAGATCGCGAAGCGGATCGAGGACGGCCTGCGCCACATGGTGATGGCCATCTCCGCATGCCCGACGACGATCGCCGACATCCTCGCGATGGCCGAACGCGTCGCGAACGAAGAGATCCGCGTCGACGAGCTCGTCGACGGCTTGCTCGATCCGAACGCCGCGGATGCCGCCGATACGGACGGCTTCTCCGCGAAGGAAGCGGAAGCCATCGAGAACGAGGACGAGGAAGCCGAAGAGGAAGAGGAAGAAGAGGAAGAGGAGGAAGACGACGGCGCCGCGCAGGCATCGGCGAACGCCGCCCAACTCGAAGCCCTCAAGCGTGCGTCGCTCGAGAAGTTCTCGCAGATCAGCGAGTGGTTCGACAAGATGCGCCGCGCGTTCGAAAAGGAAGGCTACAAGTCGAAGGCCTACCTGAAGGCGCAGGAAACGATCCAGAGCGAGCTGATGACGATCCGCTTCACCGCGCGTACCGTCGAACGCCTGTGCGACACGCTGCGTGCGCAGGTGGACGAAGTGCGTCAGGTCGAGCGCCAGATCCTGCACATCGTCGTCGACAAGTGCGGCATGCCGCGCTCGGAATTCATCGCACGCTTCCCGGGCAACGAGACGGATCTCGACTGGGCCGAGAAGATCACCGCGGAAGGCCATCCGTACAGCGCGGTGCTGTCGCGTAACGTCCCGGCGATCCGCGAACAGCAGCAGCGTCTGCTCGACCTGCAGGCGCGCGTCGTGCTGCCGCTGAAGGACCTGAAGGAAACCAACCGTCAGATGGCGGCCGGCGAACTGAAGGCGCGCCAGGCGAAACGCGAAATGACCGAGGCCAACCTGCGTCTCGTGATCTCGATCGCGAAGAAGTACACGAACCGCGGCCTGCAGTTCCTCGACCTGATCCAGGAAGGCAACATCGGCCTGATGAAGGCGGTGGACAAGTTCGAATACCGTCGCGGCTACAAGTTCTCGACCTATGCGACGTGGTGGATCCGTCAGGCCATCACGCGCTCGATCGCGGACCAGGCGCGCACGATCCGGATTCCGGTTCACATGATCGAAACGATCAACAAGATGAACCGCATCTCGCGGCAGATCCTGCAGGAAACCGGTCTCGAGCCGGATCCGGCAACGCTCGCCGAGAAGATGGAGATGCCGGAAGACAAGATCCGCAAGATCATGAAGATCGCGAAGGAGCCGATCTCGATGGAAACGCCGATCGGTGACGACGACGATTCCCATCTCGGCGACTTCATCGAGGACACCAACACGGTCGCGCCGGCGGATGCCGCGCTGCATGCCAGCATGCGCGACGTCGTGAAGGACGTGCTCGATTCGCTGACGCCGCGCGAGGCGAAGGTGCTGCGGATGCGTTTCGGTATCGAGATGAGCACCGATCACACGCTCGAGGAAGTCGGCAAGCAGTTCGACGTCACGCGCGAGCGGATCCGTCAGATCGAGGCCAAGGCGCTGCGCAAGCTGCGTCACCCGAGCCGTTCCGACAAGCTGAAGTCGTTCCTCGAAGGGAACTGATTTCCGGCGTTTCTCTTGCGAACGCTGCCGGTATCCGCATGATGCCGGTGGCGTTCGTTCCCTTTGTCGTCTTTGTTGTTACAATGCCGGCCCGGCTTCGTTGCCGGGGTGGCGTGTAGCACGCCGTGCTTCTCGTCTGGGCCCCTAGCTCATGCTTGGTTAGAGCAGCGAACTCATAATTCGTTGGTGCCGGGTTCGACTCCCGGGGGGCCCACCAGATTTCATGCCGCGCCGCGCTGTGTCGCGGCATGCCGAAAACCCGCGATCGCGTCATGCGTCGCGGGTTTTTCTTTGGGCGCACGCGCGGCAACAACGCAGGCCTGCCGCGCCGACGGCAATCGAAGTATGCTGTGGCGCGGCAAGCCTCGGCGCGATACTCGCGTACGTCGGGACCGCCGATCGATGCCGCCTCCATCCGGCGGCCAGAACAAACGGATTTCACCCGGGAGCGGGGACGGCGATCATGATCAGGCTGCGTTGGTGGGGTGCGATTCTGTCGTTGCTGATGCTTGCCGCGTGCGCAAGCCTGCCGCCGCAGGCCGATCGCGCGCCGACGCATGCGTACACCGATACCGACAATACGCGGCTGGGCGCCGCGTTTCAGCAGCAGGCCCGCACGCACCCGGGGCAGGACGCCTTTCATTTGCTGACCGATCCGGTCGATGCGCTGGACGCACGCGTGCTGCTTGCCGACCGCGCCGACCGCTCGCTGGACCTTCAATACTACATCTGGCACGACGACCTGACCGGCCACGAACTGGCCGACGCGGTCATCCGTGCGGCGGACCGCGGCGTGCGCGTGCGCGCGCTGCTCGACGATCTCGGCACCAACGCGGACGACCGAAAGCTGCTCGAGATCAGCGCGCATCCGAACATCGAGATCCGGCTGTTCAATCCGGTGGCTACGCGCCGGTTCAAGAAGATCGGCACCGTGTTCGAGTTCTCGCGCGTCAACCGGCGCATGCACAACAAGGCGATGATCGCGGACAACCAGGCGGCGATCGTCGGCGGCCGCAATATCGGCGATGAATACTTCGGCGCATCGTCGATGCTGGAGTTCGGCGATCTCGACGTCGTCGTTCACGGCCCGGTCGTGAAGGACATCTCGACCGAATTCGATACGTTCTGGAATTCGCCGTATGCGTATCCGATCGATACGCTCGTCGGACACGATGCGGCGCCGGGCGGCCTCGACCGCGAGCGCGAACGGTTGCGCGACTACCTGCGGGCCATGGAGGACAATCCGTACGTGCTCGAGGCACGGCAGCGGCTCGACCGGATCGTTCACGGAGAGGGCACGGCGCTGTCGTGGGGGCATGCGACGGTGCTGTACGACGATCCGTCGAAGATCGCGCACCCGCCGAAGGACAGCGACGGGCATCTGATGCCGCAACTGCGTGCGCTCGCGTTGCAGCCCAGGCACGACCTGCTGATCGTGTCGCCGTATTTCGTGCCGGGCAAGGAGGGGGTCGAGCGGCTGCGCGCGCTCACGGCGCGCGGCGTACGCGTGACGGTGCTGACCAATTCGCTCGCGTCGACCGACGTGGCGGCCGTGCATGCCGGCTACCGGCGCTATCGAAGCGATCTGGTGCACGCCGGCGTGCGGCTCTACGAGCGCCGGCCATCGGGCGACAAGAGCATTTCGAAGCAGGTCATCATCGGCTCGTCGCGCGCGTCGCTGCATGCGAAGACCTACGTGTTCGATCACACGAGCATCTTCATCGGGTCGATGAATCTCGATCCGCGTTCGCTGAACCTCAATACGGAGATCGGCGTTTACTGCGAGAGCCCCGCGATTGCGTCGCAGGTGGCCAACGATCTGGAAGCGCGGCTCGACCAGATCGCGTGGCGTGTCGAGGCGAGCACCGACGCGGCCGGCAACGGGCGGCTCAAGTGGATTCAGACCGATGCGGACGGGAAGGTCACCGAGATCGATCACGAGCCGGAGGTATCTGCCGGGCGGCGGATGGAAGTCTGGTTCCTCGGGCTGTTTCCGATCGAATCGCAACTGTGAGCGACGCTCAGCGTCGCGCGCGGCGGTGCGGCTCGATGACGTTCGCGAACTGTGTCGCCGCTGTCTCGATCGTCGCGTCGTTCAGCCCTGAATAGCCGAGCACGAAGCCGTCGTAGCGGCGGACGTCGCCGCGAGATCCGCACAGACATGCATGCCGCCCGGGCTCTCCCGCACGCTCAGCGACGTGCCGATCGGCAGAGGCGAGATGACGCGGCATGCAGACAACCCGCGAAGGCTGCGCAGCCTTCGCGGGTCGTCAGACGCGGTTGCGTACGATACGTCGCGCTTGCGCAACCGCAACGGTCAGCAGCGCGTCAACGCGCGAAGTCCGACGTGCTCTGGATGAACGCGTTCAGCTTCGAGATGTTCACGCTGCCGAAGCCCGTCGTCGCATCCCAGCCGGCCTTTGCCTTGTAGCCGTAAGTGCCGCTGCCGTTGTTCCCGGACGTGACGTCGTGCAGCAGCGCGGCGTTGGTCGGGAAGTACTTGTAGATGCTCGACGCGGGGAACCCGAGCGCATTGTTGTTGGCCGATTGCAGCCGCGCCCAGATGCCCGTGAAGATCGGCGCGGCGAGGCTCGTGCCGCCTTCGTTGTTCAGGTAGCCCGAACCCCACAGCGTGTCGGACGTCTGCCCGTTCACGACGAGAATCGCACCCGTGCGCAGGTCGGCGTCGAAGCCGACGTCGGGCAGCGCACGCTTGGTCGAGCCGGTGAGCGTCGACGACTGCCACGCCGGCGCGGCCTCGTACTTGCTGTACCCGCCGCCGGTCGACCACACGGTGCCCGACTGCCAGCTCGGATCGTTCCAGACGATTTCGCTGTTGTACGCATTGGTCGACGTATTCGTGAACAGCGTCGTGCCGCCGACCGCGATCACGTACGGCGACGTGGCCGGCTCGCTCACCGTGTAGGTCGAGCGCGACGGCTTGCCGCTCGCGCATTCGTACGCGCCGTGGTCGCCGGCGGAAACCGAGAAGGTTTGCCCTTGCGCGACCGCCTGCTTGAAGATGGTGTCGTCGGTCGCCTGCGAGCCCGTGCTGTACGCGGACGATTCGCACACGCCGAGCGACACGTTGATCACCTTCGCGACGTTGTCGGTCACGGCCTTGTTGTACGCGGCCGTGATCGCGGTGAGCGTCATCGACGGCGCGGTGTAGAACACGACCTGCTTCACGCTGCCGCCGGCCGTGCCGACGATCGACTGGCTGTCGAGGTTCCACTCGACGGTGCCGTCGGTGTCGGTGTACGAACTGCCGGCCGGGCCCGTCTTCACGATGCTGCTGCTGATCGTGCCGAGGCCGTTGTTCGCGGCGAACGTATTGAGGTCGCTCACCGTCTGCGACAGGTCGCCTTCGGAGATGATGCCGACGGTGGTCTGCGATGCCGTCGGCGTGCCGTCGCCGCCGTAGATCGACGAGAATTCGGTCGGGTTGTGCGGGACCGCCGACGCGCCGGCCGGGATCGTCAGGTTGCTGGTGTTGCCTTGCGGCTTGCCGCCCGCACCCGTATGCATCAGCTCGACGTTCTGCAGGCCGAGTACCGCGCCGACGATGTTGCCGATCGCGTTCGGCACTTGCGCGGCGTCGGTATTCGCATAGACGCTGCGGCCGTTGCGGGTGAAGCGCTTGAGCGTCGTGCGGAACGCGGACTGGACGGTTCCCGCGGTGCCGGATGCGGAGACGAGCAGCCGGTTGGGTGCGACGACGATGTTCACGAAGCCTGCCTTGCGCAGGTGGGCGACGACGGAGGCGACCTGCTGATCGGTCGGCGCATATTGCGCGGCGAATTGCGCAGGCGTGAGGAACTGCCGGTAGTGCGGCGAGCCGGGCGTATGCAGGTCCCGCAGGTACTGGTCGAGTTGAGCTTCGTTGCGCAGGTTCAGCCCGAGCACGATGTCCACCGATTCGCCGGGCGCCATGTCGATGGCAGAGGCGGCAGCGGCCGCCGTGCTCGCGGCGGGCGCGCCGGCCGTACCGGCTTCGTTCTGCTGCACGAGCGGCAGGAATCCCTTGGTGCGTGTTTCCGTCCAGCCGGCCGCGGGCGCGGCATGGGCGGTCGCCATGCCGAACGAAGCGGCTGCTGCGGCGGCGAACGCGAGTTTGACGATGCGAATGTGCTTGTGTTTCTTGTTTGCAACCTGATTCATTTGAATTACCCCTCCGGTTGAACATCGAACGGCACGAACAACGACGGTCGACAGCGGTGCGGGTCATGCACCGCCGCTTTCTGTCGCATGCGGGCGGATGGCACGGACGCGACAGGGCCTTTCACCCGATCCGGAAAACGGTTTTTCTCCGGGGGCGAAATACGGAAAACGCGATGACGGGAAGGCTGCGCCGCGGGGCGGAGCAGTCGCGCCGGATTCGGCGCGGGCGGATTGCTAGAGCAACAGCTTCGTTGTCCTGCTCATTTGATTCGATCCTTCGGCCCGCTGCCGAATGGCAGCCGTCCAGTGAAATGCATCGGGATGCCGCGCGCGCCGGCGTGCGAACGAATCGTTCGGCGGCGCGTACTTCGGTGCAGCGGAAGCAAAAAAACGTGGAGCGGAATCGATTGCGTGGCGGGCAAACCGTCGGATTGCTTGCATCGGACGGTATCAAGAACGAAAGCGCGGTGTCAAACTTTTTTTGATTATATGAAATAAAATTAAACCGAATTAACCGCAATGGTTTTGAAAAGATCGGCGGCATTTTGTAATGTTCGAAACCCGCAACGCAGGTAATGCCGAATGCGATTCGCCGATCATTTCCGATGCGTGTTGAAACGGCCCGGGTTAGACGGCCAATCGTCATCGAGGAAATGCTCGAATCGTTGCGGCCTGTCGTTCGGCACCCGAAGATCGTCGACGAACCGGAACAGCGCGTCGATATGCTGAAGCAGCGCGTCGCGCGAGGGCGCATTCGTATCGGCGGCAAGCGCCTTGATCGTGTCGAGCCGGGTTGCGAGTTCGGCGAGCTGGGTGTGCGTGACGTGACTGCTGGTGGCGACGGTGGCCGTCGCATCGGATGGATTTGCCGGTTTCATTGAATGAGTGATCGCGTTGAAGTGCTCGATGAAGCGGGACAGGCCGGCCGGGCAGCCGTCGACGGAAACCGCGCGCGCCGACGGATCGCCGGCCACGATCCGGCCAACCGTGTCCGCCATCGCGTCGAGCGTCGCGAGCATGCGGCGGATCAGCCTGATCAGGTCGAACGCGGCGGCCAGCAGGCAGACGGACAGCGCCGCCGCGAGCACCACGTAAGTAAATGCATTGCGGAGCATCGCGTCGGCCGCCGCGTCGTGCGGCAACGCGGCCGGCGCATGCAATGCATGGACGAAGAACGCGACGGTGCAGGCGAGCAGCACGACGACGATCGCGGCGACGCCGATCGCCCGCCCGATTTGCCGGCCGGGCCGTGCCGGCAGCGTCACTGCACGCCCCGCAGCCGGTAGCCGACGCCGCGCATCACTTCGGGCATGCCTGGCGCGCCGGCCCGTTCGAGTTTCTTGCGCAGCCGGCAGATGTGGCTGTCGACCGTGCGCTCCAGCGCGCTCACGTCGGCCATGCACGCATCGAGCAGCTCGCCGCGCGTGAACACGCGGCTCGGCGATCTCGCCATGTGCGCGAGCAACCGGAACTCCGTCAGCGTCAGTGGGATCGGCACCTCGGCGCCCGCCGTGCGCACGCGGGCCAGATAGCTGTCGGTATCGATCTCCAGGTCGCCGACGCGCAGCATGCGCGTGGCGGGCGGCGCGGCCGACCGGCGCAGGATCGCGCGCAATCGCGCGACGACCTCGGCCGGGTTGAACGGCTTGACGATGTAGTCGTCCGCGCCGGCGTGCAGCGCCTGCAGCCGGTCGAGGTCGCGATCGAACGCGGTGACGACGACGACGGGCGTATTGTCGCGCCGTCGCAGCTCGGCGAGCACGTCCCAGCCGTTTTTCCGCGGCATCTTCACGTCGAGCAGGATCAGGTCGGGCTTCAGGCGCGGTTGCATGTCGAGCGCCGCTTGCCCGTCGGCGACGCGGTAGGTGCGAAAGCCGTCGTGCTTCAGGTACGCATCGAGGATGTCCGAGATATCGGGCTCGTCTTCTGCAATGAGTATCAGGGAATTCGTCATGGAGTGTGCCGTGCGATGGCGAACAGTCGGGGCGGCCCGTCGCCGGGCCGGGGCGCGCCGTTCCGCCACGCTGCCGCGCGGGCGGAACGGCGCCGTTCGTTCAGTTCTGCACCACGCGCTTCGACGGTGCGACGTCCTGGTCCGTCAGGCCGCCGCCGAGCGCCTTGTACAGCGCAACGGCATTGCTCAGTTCGCTGCGGCGCAGGTCGAGCAGCGCTTGCCGTGCCGCATAGAGTTGCCGCTGCGAATCGAGCAACTCCAGCCGTCCCTCGACGCCCGCGCGATAGCGCAGGGTCGACAGGTCGGTGCGGCGTTCGGCCGAACCGACCACGCGGGTCTGCGCTTCGATCTGGCGGCCGAAGGTTTCGCGTCCGGCGATGCCGTCGGCCACTTCGCGGAACGCGGCCTGAATCGCGCGTTCGTACTCGGCGACCGCACCGGACTTGCGCACTTCCGCAAGACGCAGCTCGGCACGCAGCCGGCCGCCCTGGAAGATCGGCACCGTGACCTGCGGCGCGAAGCTCCACACGCGCTGGCCGCCGTCGAACAGGCTGCCCATCGCGGGGCTGAGGAAGCCGATCGACGACGTCAGCGACAGGCGCGGGAAGAACGCGGCGCGCGCGGCGCCGATGTCCGCATTCGCGGCGACGAGGTTTTGTTCGGCCTGCTGGATATCCGGGCGACGAAACAGCAGCTCCGACGGCAGGCCGGCCGGCAGTTGCGTCATCACCGGTTGCTGCTGAAGCGGCAGCGGCTCGGGCAGATCCTTCGGCAGCTCGGCGCCGACCAGCAGGCGCAGCGCATTGCGCGCCTGCTCGACGGCGCGCGTGCGCGCCTCGAGATCGGCCGTCGCGCTCGCGACCTGGCCTTCGGCCTGCGCGATGTCGACGCCGCTCGCCTGATGCGCGTCCTTCAGGCGGCGCGCGAGATCGAGCGACTGCCGCCAGTCGGCGAGCGTGCGCTCGGACAACTGGCGTTGCTCGTGCGCGAGGCGTTCCGCGAAGTACGCGTCGGCCACGCCGCCGACGAGCGAGATCTGCACCGCACGGCGGCCGTGATCGGTCGCGACGTAGCGCGCGAACGCGGCATCCGACTGCGACTTCACGCGGCCGAACAGGTCGATCTCGAACGCGCTGATGCCGACGTTCACGCCGTACTGGTTCTGCGTCGTGCCGAACAGCGGCGGATTCGACTGCGTGTCGTCCGACGTACGCTGACGCGTGAAGTTCGCGCCCGCGCCGATCGACGGCAGGCGCGCGGCGCGCTGGATGCCGTACTGCGCTTCCGCGGCCTCGACGTTCAGCGCGGCCACGCGCAGGTCGCGGTTGTTGTCGAGCGCGAGCTCGATCAGGCGCTGCAGGCGGCGATCGCCGAACATCGTGCGCCAGCCCAGATCGGCGGCGTTCGCATCGAGATCGGCGGCAGCGGCGGCGGTGTAGGCCGTCGGCACCGGCATCGCGGGTTTGACCAGCGTCGGCGCGAGCGAGCAGGCCGACAGCGCGAGGATGAGGGGAAGAACAAGCAATCGCATGGCATCAACCTTCCTGTTCGCGAGTCGGGGTAGCCGGCTGCTTGCGGGACGCCCGCCATGCGCCGATGCGCTCCTGGATGCTCATCACGAACACAAAGAAAACAGGGACGAAGAAAATGGCCAGCACCGTGGCGGTCACCATGCCGCCGAACACGCCGGTGCCGATCGCGTGCTGCGTTTCGGCGCTGGCGCCGGTCGCGATCATCAGCGGCACGACGCCGAGGCCGAACGCGAGCGAGGTCATCAGGATCGGGCGCAGGCGCAGCTTCGACGCCTGCACGGCCGCCTCGATCAAGCCCTTGCCTTCCTCGCGCAACTGCTTCGCGAACTCGACGATCAGGATCGCGTTCTTCGCGGACAGGCCGATCACGGTGATCATCCCGACCTTGAAGAACACGTCGTTCGGCAAGCCGCGCAGCAGCACCGCGCCGATCGCGCCGATCAGGCCGAGCGGCACCACGAGCATCACCGACAGCGGAATCGACCAGCTTTCGTACAGCGCGGCGAGCACCAGGAACACGACGATCATCGACAGCACCATCAGCATCGGCGCCTGCGACGCCGACTGGCGTTCCTGCAGCGACTGGCCGGTCCACTCGACCGCGAAGCCCGGCGGCAGTTGCGCGGCAAGCCGCTCCATCTCGGCCATCGCCGCGCCGCTCGATTGGCCCGGGGCGGCGTTGCCCGAAATCCGCGCGGACGGGTAGCCCTTGAAGCGCACCATCTGCAGCGGCGTGTCGGTCCACACCGGGCGCACCACTTCCGACAGCGGCACCATGCCGCCGGCCGCGTTGCGCACGTACAGCTTCATCACGTTGTCGATCTGCATGCGTGCCGGCGCGTCGGCCTGGATGATCACCTGCTGCATGCGGCCCGCGTTCGGGAAATCGTTCACGTAGGTCGAACCCATCGCGGTCGACAGCGTGTCGCTGAGCGTCGTGAACGACACGCCGAGCGCCTGCGCCTTCGCGCGGTCGATCTCGAGGCGGATGCTCGTGCCGGCCGGCAGGCTGTCCGGGTACACGCCGGTCACGACCTTGCTTTGCGCGGCGAGTTCGAGCAGCTTCGCTTCGGCCGCCTTGAGCGCCGCCGTGCCCTGGTTGGCGCGGTCTTCCAGGCGCATCGAGAAGCCCGAGCTGTTGCCGAGTTCGTCGATCGCGGGCGGCAGCAGGCTCATCACCGTGCCTTCGGTCACGCCGGCCATCGCCTGTTGCGCGAGCATGCCTTCCTCGAGGGTCGATGCGCCGCCGCGGTTTTTCCAGTCCTTCATCACGGACCAGTTGATCGCCGCGTTCGGCCCTTGTCCCGAGAAACCGTAGCCGATCACGGAAATGCTCGACTGGATTGCCGGACGCGAGGCAAGATGTTTTTCCAGCGTGTTGACCACGTCATGCGTGCGCTCGGCGGTAGCGTCCGCGGGCAGCAGGAAGCTGGTGATGAAGTAGCCCTGATCCTCGTCCGGCAGGAACGACGACGGCAGGCTGCGGAAGCCGAACACCAGCGCGCCCGCGATCGCGACGAACACCAGCATCACGCGGCCGGTGCGGCCGACCAGGCGGCCGACGCGCGTCTCGTACCATTTCGTCAGGCGATCGAAGCGACGGTTGAACCAGCCGAAAAAGCCGCGCTTCTCGTGATGGCCCGGTGCGAGCGGCTTGAGCATCGTCGCGCACAGGGCCGGCGTGAGCGTCAGCGCGAGCAGCGCGGAGAACAGGATCGACACGGCCATCGACAGCGTGAACTGCTTGTAGATCACGCCGACCGAGCCGCTCGCCATCGCCATCGGCAGGAACACCGCGGTCAGCACCAGCGTGATGCCGACGATCGCGCCGGTGATTTCCTTCATCGCCTTCGACGTCGCGTCCTTCGGCGACAGCCCTTCCTCGGCCATCAGGCGCTCGACGTTCTCGACGACGACGATCGCATCGTCGACGATGATGCCGATCGCAAGCACCATGCCGAACATCGTCAGCACGTTGATCGAGAAGCCGGTCAGCAGCATCACCGCAAAGGTGCCGAGCATCGCGACGGGCGCGACGATGGCCGGGATCAGCGTATAGCGCACGTTCTGCAGGAACAGGTACATCACGAGGAACACGAGCACCATCGCCTCGAACAGCGTGGCCAGCACTTTCTCGATCGAGATCTTCACGAACGGCGACGTGTCGAGCGGGATGGAGTAGCGCATGCCCGACGGCATCGACTTGCCCAGTTCGGCCATGCGCGTGCGGATCGCGTCAGCCGTCTTCACGGCGTTGGCGCCCGGTGCGAGCTGCACGCCGGCGAGCGTGGCCGGCTTGTTGTTCTCGCGGCTCACGAACATGTAGTTCTGCGAGCCGAGTTCGACGCGCGCGACGTCGCCGAGCACGACCTTCGAGCCGTCCGCGTTCGCGCGCAGCACGACCTTCGCGAATTCTTCCGGCGTCGTGAGCTGACCCTGCGCGGTGAGCGGCACGGTCACGCGCTGGCCCGGCAGCGCGGGCAGCGCGCCGAGGCTGCCCGGCGCGATCTGCACGTTCTGCTGGCCGATCGCGGTCGTCAGGTCGTTCATCGACAGGCCGAAATTGATCAGCTTCTGCGGATCGACCCAGATGCGCATCGCGCGCTCGGAGCCGAACTGCAGCACACGCCCGACGCCGTCGATGCGCCGCAACTCCTCGGACACGCTGCGCGCCATGTAGTCGGCGAGCGCGCCTTCGTCGAAGCGGCCGTTGTCGGAGCGCAGGCCGATCAGCATCAGGAAGCCGGACGACGCGGATTCGACGATCAGCCCGTTCTGGCGCACGGCGGCGGGCAGGCGCGGCTCGATCGACTTGATCTTGTTCTGCACGTCGACCTGCGCCAGCGCCGGATCGGTGCCGGGCTTGAACGTCACGGTGATCTGCGCCGAGCCGGACGTATCGGCCGACGATTCGAAATACAGCAGGTTCTTGACGCCGGACAGTTCGCGCTCGATGAGGCTCAGTACGCCGTCGTTCATCGTCTGCGGCGTGGCGCCCGGGTAGTTCGCGGTGATCGTGACGGACGGCGGCGCGACCGACGGGTAGCGCGCGACCGGCAGTTGCGGGATCGCGATCACCCCCATCAGGATGATGAAGAGGGCGATCACCCACGCAAACACCGGGCGGCGGATGAAGAATTCAGCCATGGCTGGAGGCTCCTCGTGACTCAGTGCGTGGACGCGGCGGCGGCCGCGTCAGGCGACTTCCAGTCGGTCGCGGCGGCCGGCGCGCCATCGGTCAGGCGTTCCATGCCCTCGACGACGATCTTCTGGCCGGCCTGCAGGCCCGACTTGATGCGGTAGTGGCGGTTCGCGAGCTCGCCGACTTCGACGGCCTTCAGACGCGCGTGCCCTTTCGCGTCGAGCACCCACACCTGCGGCTTGCCGCCGGCGCGCACGACGGCCTGTTGCGGCACCATCACCGCGTTGGCGTAGTGCGCGCGCGGAATGCGGGCACGCACGTACATGCCCGGCAGCAGTTGGCGTTTCGGGTTGTCGACCAGCACGCGCAGCAGCACGTCGCCGGTGCCCGGATCGACGTTGACGCCCGAGAACAGCATGCGGCCCTTTACGTCGTAACGCGTATCGTCGTCGCGCAGCACGTCGACCGGCAGGCCGTTGCCGTCCGACGCTTGCGGCTGCGACGCGAGCGCGCCGCGCAGCGCTTCGAGCGACGCGGCCGGCTGGCGCACGTCCACATAGACCTGGTCGATCTGCTGGATGCGCGCCATCGGCTGGCTGTCGCCGCTCGACACCAGCGCGCCTTCCGTCACGAGCGCCTGGTCGATGCGGCCGGCGATCGGCGCTTCCACGGTCGCGAATTTCAGATCGAGCTGGCGGCGCGCGAGCGTCGCGCGGGCCTGCGCGACGTCGGCCGCGGCCTGGTCGCGTTGCGATACGGCGTCGTCGTACACCTGGCGGCTGATCGCATCGGCTTCGACGAGCGGCTTGAAGCGCGCGGTCTGGACCTTCGCGCGTTCGAGCGCGGCCTGCGCCCGCAGCAACGAGGCGGCGGCCGTATCCATCTCGGCCTTGAACGGCGCCGGATTGATCTGGAACAGCGGCTGGCCCTGGCGTACTTCGGTGCCCTGCTCGAACAGCCGGCGTTGCACGATGCCGCTCACCTGCGGCCGGATCTCGGCCACCCGCACGGCCGCGACGCGGCCGGGCAGATCTTCGGTCACGTCGACGCGCGTGGCGGCCACCGCCATGGCCGCCACCGGGGTGGCCGGCGCGGCGGCCTGCTGTTCGGACGGCCCGCAACCGGCCAGCATCGCCGCCACCAGCACACATACGGCGCCGTGGCAGCATCGGTTCTGATTGTTCATAACGACTCCAGGAAGCGCAGGCAGCCCACTGCCTGCTTTGACGGGGCGGAGTGTGCTTGGAGTAGTTGGCGGCTTTTATGCGGAAAGATGGAGATTCGATGGAGGCGGCGAAAGGCGCCGAAAAGCAGGGAGTGAGCCGAAGCGGAATGCTCGGACGAACGGGATGCCGCGCGGTGTCATGCGCGTGATGTTTCGACTCGATGCGGGCGTCGGCTCGCGCCGGTATTTAAAGATCGAGCCGGCAGGGCCGCCGGGCGAACCGCCCGACGACGCGGCGCCGGCGTCGCGCGATGGCGAAGCGGGCGGGGGGCAGAGAATGGGGCGCGCCATTTGACGCGCCGTCGCGCTACGGTCTGGCGCCGGCTTCCCGCAGCGCGTCCGCGGCGTACGTGTTGTCGTGCGTCAGCGCGAGCTGAAGCAGCGACTGGCCGCGCCGGTCGACATGGTTCGGATTTGCGCCACGCGCGACGAGCAGCGGAATCAGCTCGAAGCGGTTGAACAGTGTCGCGAAGCCCAACGCGGTTTCGCCGGCGCCGTTGGTCTGGTCGATCGGGCAGCGTGTGTCGATCAGGCGCCGTGCGATGTCGCGCTCGTTCCTGAAGAGCGCGCCCATCAGTGCGGTGTTGCCGTGACGATCGCCGACGCACGCGTCGGCACCGGCCGACAACAGGTAGTCGAGCGCCGCGGGCTGGCCGTCGTACGACGCGAGGATCACGGCCGTATAGCCGTGGCTGTCGGTCGCGTCGACCGGATAGCCGGCCTCGTGCAACGCGCGCAGGATATCGACGCGGCCGACGCGCGCGGCGTCGAACCAGTCGTCGTCATAGCGACGCAGCGCGGCGGGATCGGCCTTGCCGTACGCCGGCTGGTCGGGCAGGTGCGTGCAGCCGGCGAGTGCGGCGAGCGCGAGCGCCGCCGCGGCCGCGCGGATCGCATGGGGAAAGCGTTCGGATCGCATGGGGAAGTCCTGATGAGGTGGCCGGGCCGACGTGCGCGGCGCAATTGCGCACGTCGGCAGCGACCGGCGTCGCGGGATCAGTTGTCGCTCAGCTTCGCCGCGAGCGACTGCACCTGCTGGACGTTCGCGTGAACGGCCTGGGCGAGGCGCGTACCGTAGTCGGCGTCGGCCTTGTAGAAGTACGAGAGCATTGCGTACTGGTTCTGCGCGTTCTTCACCTGGCCGAGGTCGCCGGACAGCGCGGTGACGAGGTCGTCCTTGTCCTGCTGCGACAGGCTGCGGTAGTACTCGCCGGCCTGACGGAACGGCAGCTTCTTGCGGATCGCTTCCTGCTGCGTCGTGCCGCTGAGCGCCATGCGGACCGACTTGTACTGCGGATCCTGCGCGAGCTCGTTCAGCGTCGACGGCTCGTAGTTCACCTCGCCTTTGCGGTCGCCGGCATTCATCGTGCCGTCCTGGTTGTTGTTGACCACCGGCACGACGGGGCGGTTGATCGGCAGATCCATGTAGTTCGCGCCGAGCCGGTACATCTGCGTGTCGGCGTACGCGAACAGGCGATCCTGCAGCATCCGGTCCTCGGACGGCTCGATGCCGGGCACGAGCCGCGACGGCGCGAACGCGGATTCCTCGGTCGACTGGAAGTAGTTGTCGGGCACGCGGTTGAGCGTCATCGTGCCGATCTTGCGTTCAGGCACGCCGGTCCACACTTTCGTGTCGTCGAGCGCGTCGAAATCGAAGCGGTTCAGGTCCTTCGGCGTGAGCACCTGGACGTACAGGTCCCACTTCGGGAAATCACCCTGTTTCAGCGCGCCGTACAGATCGTTCGTCATCATGTTCCAGTCGCGACCGATCGACGCGGCGATCTCTTTCGGGCGCAGGCCGTGCACGCCTTGCTGGCTCTTCCAGTGGAATTTCACGTAGTGCACGTCGCCTTGCGCATTGACGAACTTGAACGCATGCACCGCGAAGCCGTCCATGCGGCGATACGAATCGGGCATGCCCTCGTCCGTGTACAGTCGCGTCAGCATGTGGGTCGCTTCGGGCGTGTGCGCGAAGAAGTCGAACGCGAGGTTCGGATCCTGCACGCCGGTCACGGCGCTCGGCTTGTTCGCGTGCACGAAGTCGGGGAACTTGATGCCGTCGCGAATGAAGAACACCGGCCAGTTGATGCCGACCATGTCCCAGTTGCCCTGCTGCGTATAGAACTTCACCGCGAAGCCGCGCGGGTCGCGCGCCTGCTCCGGCGAGCCGCGATAGCCCATCACGGTGGAGAAGCGCACGAACACCGGCGTGCGGGTGCCCGGCGTGAAGACTTTCGCTTTCGTCAGGTCGGAGATGTCGGCGCTCGGCACGAACTCGCCGAATGCGCCGGTGCCGCGCGCATGCACGACGCGTTCCGGAATGCGTTCGCGATCGAAGCGCTGCAGTTTCTCGATGAGCGCGGAGTCCTGCAGCAGCACCGGGCCGGCGGGGCCGGCCGTCTGCGAATTCTGGTTGTCGCCGACGGGTGCGCCGGTGTCGCGCGTGAGTTCGGCGGCGTATGGGGAAGCGGAGAGTGCCACGCAGATTGCGGCGACTGCGTGCCGCAGCACGCGATGGGAAGACGAGGACATGACGATGGAACTCCTTGATCCGATCGGTGGTGGGGAAGCCGACTGAATTAGAAGAGATCGTCAGACGATTGGCTAATTGATATTCGATATGTCATCGATAGCCGTGGGCACGATGCGGCGCGAACCGTTCGTTGCGCACGAAACGAAGCAGTATTGTTGCGCGCGCAATGAGTTGTTGCCGAATTGTTTCGACGAGCATGATGCATCGGTCGTACATGATTTGCGGCGGCGCCGTCAACCGGCGCCTGTTTGCCATCCGAGCCCGAGGCTCTTCTGCACCGACACGTAGTCCTTGATCAGTTCGGCTTGCCCGGCGATCACGTTCTGCTGCGCGGCTAGCGCTTCGCGTTGCGTATCGAGCAGGTCGATCATCGACGCGACGCCCGCGCGATAGCGCTGGTCCATCAGCGCGCGCGAATGCACGGCCGACGTCTGCACCTTCGTCAACGCGACCACATGTTCGCGCTGATGCCCGTAACGCTGCAACGCGGTGTTGGCATCCTGTAATGCATCGAGCACGGCTTTCTGATAATTCGCTTCCGCTTCGTCGCGCGATGCTTCGGCCGCGCGTACCGCACCGCGCGTGCGTCCGAAGTCGAGAATGTTCCATTGCAGGTACGGCGCGCCGACCCACGTGAAATTCTGCTTGCGCAACAGGTGGCCGGGGTCGGTCGCGCTGAAGCCAAGATCGCCGAGCAGCGTCACCTTCGGGAAATAGTCGGCCACATGCTCGCCGATCTGCGCATTGCTCGACGCGAGCCGGCGTTCGGCCGCGCGAATGTCGGGGCGCTGTTTCAGCAGCGTGGCCGGATCGCCGATCGCGACGCTGCCCGGCAGCGTCGGCAATGCCGCGTCCGGCGTCGACAGCGCGGCGTCAAGCGCGCCCGGCGCGCGGCCCGTCAGGATCGCGAGCCGGTCGAGCGATTCGGTCACCTGGGCATCGAGCGGGATCAGCGAGGCGCGCGTGTTCTCGACCTGCGTCGTCAGGCGCTCGATGTCCGCATCGGCCGCGACGCCGCGCGCGCGGCGCTGCTGCGTGAGTTCGAGCATCTGCTGCTGCAATTGCGCGGTGCGCCGCGACAACGCAAGCCGTTGCTGCTGGTCGCGCAGGTCGACGTACGCATTCGCGACTTCCGCCGCGATCGACACCTGCGTGTCGGCAAGATCGGCATCGACCGCTTCGGCCTGTGCGGATGCGGCTTCGATCGCGCGGCGCGTGCCACCGAACAGATCGATTTCCCAGGTCGCGTCGAAGCCCGCCGAATAGAGTTGCAGCGGCCCCGATCCGCCGAGCGACGGCGACGTGCCGGCCGACTGGCCCGAGTCGTTCGACGGCAGCAGCGAGCCGAGCGCGCCGACGTCCGGTTCGCGCATGCGGATGGCCGCGACGGTGGCCGACGATTTCGGCATTCGCGCGGCGCGCTGTTGCGAGAGCTGCGCGCGTGCCGCGCGCAAGCGCGCCTGCGCCGCGTGCAGATCGGGGTTGTAGACGAGCGCGGCGACGATCAGCTCGTCGAGCTGGCGGTCGTTCAGCGCGTGCCACCACGCGCTCGGCGCGGGCGCGGCGGTGTCGACGCCGGTGGCCGGTGCGCGCACGAAGGTCGGCGCATCCGGTGCGGCGGGCGCGCCGCGGTAGTCGGGGCCGACCGTGCAGCCGGCGAGCAGGCACGCGGCCGCGCACAGGGTGAGCGCGGGGCGGCGGGGCAGGGTGAAGGGTTTCATCGCGTAAGACGGGTCAATGGCCGGACGACATCGGTTGCGGGCCGCGCGGCGTGCGCAGCAGCAGCGCGAGCGGCACGCAGGCGAGCAGCGCGAGGCCGAGCAGATAGAAGGTTTCGGAATAGGTCATCACGACGGCCTGGATCTGGATCTGTTGCGCCAGTTGGCCGAGCGCGCGCATGTTCGAATACGCGAGATCGCCGGTGTGCGCGAACCAGTTGGCCGCATAGGCCGACAGGCGATCCTGCCCGATCAGCGAGTTCGCGCTCACCGATTCGCGCAGCGCGGCCGTATGGAAGGTCGTGCGCCGGTCGATCACGGTGCCGATGATCGCGAGCCCGATCGAGCCGCCGAGGTTGCGCGCCATGTTGTAGAGCCCGGCCGCATCGCCTGAATCCTCGCGCGCGACGGCCGCCATCGACGCCTGGTTGAGCGGCATCATCGCGAGCATCTGCGCGAGGCCGCGGATCAGTTGCGACCACACGAAATCGTGGCCGACGCTCTGCGCGGTCAGGCTGATGTCGAGCATGCAGCTCAGGCAGAACAGCAGCAGCCCCGCGATCACGAGGATGCGGAAATCGACCTTGCCGAGCAGGCGCGGCAGGATCGGCATCACGAGAAAGGCCGGCAGCCCCGACAGCAGCATGATCGCGCCGGCCTGTTCCGCGTTGTAGCCGGCGACGATCGCGAGGAACTGCGGCAGCAGGTAGGACACGCCGTACAGCCCGGCGCCGACCGCGGACACGATCACGATCACGCTCGCGTAGCGCGGGTTGCGCATCAGCGACAGCCGCATGATCGGCCGCTTCGCGAAGCGTTGCGACAGCGCGATCAGGATCATCCCGACGAACGACACGACGCTCAGCGTGACGATCATCTGCGATTCGAACCAGCGCTCGCGCTGGCCTTCCTCGAGCACGACGGTCAGCGAGCTCAGGCCGATCGCGAGGCCGAAGATGCCCAGCCAGTCCGCGTTGAAGAATGCGCTCCATTGCGGGCGGTCCGACGGCAGCCCGAACACCAGCAGCGCCATCAGCAGCAGGCATACGGGCAGGTTCAGGAAGAAACACCAGCTCCAGTTCACGTTTTCCGCGAGCCAGCCGCCGAGCACCGGGCCGAACAGCGGCCCGAGCAGCACGATCAGGCCGAACAGCGTCATCCCGACCGGCAACTGCGACAGCGGCAATCGCGTGCGGATGATCGTCTGCGCGGTCGGGATCAGCGCGCCGCCGGTGAAGCCCTGGCCGATCCGGCCGGCGATCATCATCGGCAGCGAATGCGACCAGCCGCACATCATCGAGAACGCGATGAACAGCGCGGAGTTCGTCAGCAGGAAATTGCGCAGCCCGAACACGCGCGTGAGCCACGCGGCGAGCGGGATCATCACGATTTCCGACATCAGGTAGCCGGTCGAGATCCACGTGCCTTCGGTGCCGGTCGCGCCGATTTCGCCCTGGATCTGCGGCAGCGCGGAGTTCGTGATCGAGATGTCGAGCGTCGCCATCAGCGCGCCGAGCGCGCCGGCCGCGACCGCGATCCAGTCGGTCACGCTCGCGCGGCCCTCGTGCGGCGGCATGGGTATCGTGGCGGACGTATCAGCCATGATGCGTCTCGTCGCGGGCCGAGCGCGTATCGACGTCGACCGTCACCGACAGCCCGGGCAACAGCATGCGCTGCGCGCGGGCATCCGCGGCGAGACGGATGCGCACCGGCACGCGCTGGACGATCTTCGTGAAGTTGCCGGTCGCGTTCTCGGGCGGCAGCAGCGCGAACTGCGCGCCGGTGCCGGGTGCGAAGCTGTCGACGACGCCGGACAGCGGGCCGTCCGGCAGCGCGTCGACATGCAGCTCGACGGGCTGGCCGATGCGCATGTTGCCGATCTGCGTTTCCTTGAAGTTCGCGACGAGATAGATCGAGTCGACCGGCACGACGGTCAGCAGACGCGTGCCGGGCTGCACGTATTGACCGACGCGCACCGTGCGATCGCCGACGCGGCCCGCGAGCGTGCTGCGCACGATCGTGTTGTCGAGGTCGAGTTGCGCCTGTGCGGCGCTGGCCTGCGCGGCCTCGAGCTGCGCGCGCGCCTGCTGGAGCTGTGCGGTGAACGACGCGATCTGCGTGCGGGCGGCGGCGATCGACGCGTTGTTCGCGGCGAGCGTCGCCGCCGCCTGGTCGCGCGTGCTTTTCAGGTCGGCCACGCGTTCGTGCGTCTCGGCGCCCGTCGCCGCGAGCGGCGCGTAGCGCGTGTACTCGTCGCTTGCGTGCTGCGCGTTGATGCGCGATACCTTCGCCTGCGCTTCGGCCTGCTCGAGATTCGCGCGCTGCTGGCTGATGTCGGCTTCGGCGCGCGCGATATCGGCGCGGCGGGCGTCGACGGTAGCGAGCGCCTGCGCGAGCGCGACCTGATACTGGCGCACGTCGAGCCGCACGAGCGGATCGCCGGCCTTCACGGGCTGGTTGTCGCGTACATAGACGTCGGTCACGTAGCCGGCGACCTTCGGCGCGGCGGTCATGCTGTCCGCTTGCAGATACGCGTCGTTGGTGCTCTCGATGAAGCGGCCGACCGTCCACCAGCGGCCGAGCCAGACCGCGCCGCCGACGGCCGCGAGCACGGCGACCGCGAGCAGGATGCGCCGCCTTCTCCCGCCGTTTCCGTTGCGGGGCGTTGTTCCGTTTTCCTGACGATCTGCTTTCTGTGGCGGGTCTTGTGGCGTCGACATGCTGAGTCCAATTTATTCCAAGTGGAAGAATTATTCCAGTTGATAAAATTGTGTCAAGTAGAATGTCGATCGATCGAATGACGAGGAAGGCATGAACGAAGCGAAGAAGCTGCGCCGCACGTCGGCGGGCGGCTACGCGCGCGGCGACGAAACGCGCCAGCGGATCATCGAGGCGGCGCTCGAACTGTTCGGCGAACGCGGGTTCGCGGGCGCGTCGACGCGCGAGATCGCCGCGAGGGCGGGCGTGAACGCGCCGGCGCTCCAGTACTACTTCGAGAACAAGGAAGGCGTGTACCGCGCGTGCGTCGAGACGATCGCCGAGCACGGCTGGGCGGTGTTCGCGCCGGCGGTCGGCCATGCGCGGGCGATGCTCGACACGGACGCGAGCGTCGACGAGCTGATCGATGCGTTCGTCGGGCTGCTGCGCGCGCTGTCGGACCGGATGTTCACCGCACCGAAGACGATGAACCAGCGGATGTTCTTCGCGCGCGAGCAGGGCGGACAGGAACCGGCGAGCGCGAGCGAGATCCTGATGACGCGCATGCGCAAGCCGCTGAACGACGTGAGCGCCGAGCTGATCGGCCGCATTTCGGGGCGGCCGGCCGACGATCCCGTCACGCGGTTGCGCGCGCTGAGCCTGTTCGGCCAGATCACGGTGTTCCACATCGCGCAGCGTTCGGCGCTGCAGTTGCTCGAATGGGACGCGTTCGAGGGCGAGCGTGCGGCGCTGGTAACCGACACGATTGCCGAGCAGACGCGCGTGCTGCTCGAGCAATGGCATGCGCAGCGCGATGCGGGTGCCGCTGGCCCGGCAACCGCTGCGAAGCGCGGGCAGCGTGCCGCGGCGAAACCACGTGCCGCGAAGCCGGGGGCGGTACCCCCCGCCGCGAAAAGCACGGCGGGCGTGAAGAAGCCTGCCGCGCGTTGAGCGCGGCCGGTCGCCGGCCCCGGGCGAGCGCGATCAGCCCGGCTTGCGCTCTGCTCCGTCGGGCGACGGCGGCCGGGCTGCCGCTTCGGCGACATTTCGCGTGTCGGGGCGCGCGTCGTTCTCATCGTTGCCGGCAGGCCGCGATCCATCCGCATAGGCTACGACGCTGCGCTGCGGATTGGCGATCCGGATCCCGCGTTCGCGGAACGTTTCCGCGATCCGCCGGTTGAATTCGCGCTGAACGCTCCAGCGCGCCGAGTCCGTGCACTGGATCTGCCCGGCCAGCGCGAGCGCCGCGCCATCGACCTGATCGATACCCCAGTAGCTGAAATCCGACAGGATGCCGTCTTGGTATTTCGGATCGTCGCGCAACGCGGCGCCGATTTCCTTCAGCGTCGCGATCGCGCGGTCGATGTCCTCGCCGTACGCGATGCTGACCTTGACGGCCGCGTTGCCGAGCCCGCGATTCGTGTTGTTGACGGTCGTCACCGAGCTGAACGGGATCGTGTACAGCGACCCGTCGCCGGCGCGCAGCCGCACGGTGCGGATCGACAGGTATTCGACCGTGCCCGATACGCCGGCGAGCGTGACCCAGTCGCCGACCTGCATCGCGTTTTCCATCAGCAGGAAGATTCCGGTGATGAAGTCCTGCACGAGCTTCTGCGAGCCGAACCCGAGCGCGACGCCGAAGATGCTGGCGCCGGCCAGCAGCGGGCCGACGTTTACGCCGAGTTCACTGAGGCCCGTCAGCACGACGACGAGCGCGATCATCACGAACAGCAGCGAGCGCAGCATCGGCAGCAGCGTGCGCAGCCGCGCCGCGCGCACCAGGTTGCCCTCGCGCGTCCAGCGTTGCAGGCGGCGCTCGATCGCGATGTTGGCCGCTTCCCACACGACGAGCGCGACGATTGCCGCGATCGCGATCGTCACCAGCGCGGACGCGAGGCGGTGGCCGATCGTGCCCGTCTCGAACGCGCGGAAGATCGGCACGCCCCAGATCTGCAGCAGCAGTACGACGGTCACGATGCCGATCGCGCCCGACACGATCTGGCGCAGCAGCGGGTAGTAGCGGTACGCGTGCAGATGAACGAGCGTGCGGTCGTCCTCGCGGCGCTGGAACAGCCGCGCGAGCGCGCCGAACACGACGATCGACACCATTCGCATCACGATCATCACGGCGATCGAGCGGCCCCCGAGCGCGATCAGCACGCGGTAGCCGTTGTGGACGTCGAGCGCCCACACGAACCACAGCGCCATCACGATGAAGACCGAGACAGGCGCCCACGCGTCCGCGAGCGCGTTGGCGACGACGGTGAAGGTCGGCCGATCCGCGCCGGCGGCGCGGATGCGTGCCGCCACCGGCCGGCGGCACTGCAGGATCAGTACCGAGATCATCACGTGCCCGACGAGCGCGACGGCCTTCAGCAGCGCGACATGGCCGGCTTCGGTCAGGCCGAAGTTGGCCGCGATCTCGACGGCCGCCGTGCACGCGCCGACCACGATCACGATCCGCGCGATCGAGCGTTGCGCGAAATCGGCCCATGCGTCGCTGATATGCAGCAGCCGCAACTGCCGCGCATCGGGCTGGAAGAACAGCCGGCTGACGATGGTGACGAGCCGGCAGATCACGTAGATGTCGATCAATGCTTCGAGCGCGGATTCGATCGGCGTGTCCGCTTCATCGAGCAACGACATCGTCAGGCTCGCGACGCCGACGAACACGAGCAGCGGCACCGCGCGCAGCGCGAGACTCACGAGCGCGCGCGGCATCCGGTGCAGCAGCGTGGTGTGTCGGCGTGCGTGGCCTCGGCTTTGCGAGGACGGAGGGGCGTCTGCCGTGCCTGCGGTTGCGGTGTCGAGCGCGGTGGACGTATCGGGCGGCGGCGTGTTGCCCTCGTCCGACGCGGCGGAATCGGACGCCGCGCGGCGCGCGGCCACTGCAGCCAGCGCGCGTCGCAGCAGCCGCTTCGCGAGCCATTCGACGAAGAGCGCGGGCACGAGCACCGCGAGGAGGATCACGAGCGTGTGAGTGAGGTCCGCGCGCTGGTCGGCGCGCACGAGCCTGTCGTGCCACCAGCTTCCCACCGACCCGATATCGAGCAGCGAGCGCAGCGATTCCTGCAGTGCATTGCCGATCTGGACGGCCCAGCGCGATCCCTGGCGAACGAGCATCGATGCGAGCCCGTTCGACGTGAGCGCCGCCGGCGCTGCGGCAGCCGATGCGCCGCTGGCAGGCGCGGCGCTTGCCGGCACGGCGGGCGCGCTCAACGCGCCGACGGCCGCGATGGCGCGCAGCGTCGTTTCGACCTGTGCGCGCTCGCGCGGGTTCTCGAGCACATTCAATGCCTGCCGCGCCTGCTGCGGCGTCAGTGCGGGCTCGGCGCCGGAGGCGGCCGACGCGGCGGCCGGAGCGGGCGCGGCCGCGTGGGCGGCCGAGACGACGGCGGCGAGCAGCCAGCCGAGGAGAAGATGTCGCATGGAGTGGAGAGGCGGGTGCGTATCGTCACGCGGCCCGCCGGGCTGAACGATGGACGGAAGTTAACATGATTGCGACCGGGAGCGAATAGTTCCGTCGCAGACTATTCGGATCGGGTATGAGCGGGGCTGTGCGGGCGCTGGCGGTGCATGTCCGCAAGCCATGTACCTGATACCTGATGCAGGCTGCCGCCGTCCGGCATCGGCGGGAACGTCCCGCTTTCCCGATCGCAGGGGGGCCGCCTGTAACGCGTGTCTTTCGATGCCGGCTCGCGATGCGTTGCCCGGCGAGCGTTCGTCCGGCCGCGACCCACGCTCGCATCGCGTCATCTGAATTTGGATTCCTGATGAATCACGCTTGCTCGTCGTGAAATACCGGCAGGACATGTTCGGCGATTTCTTCGATGACATCGCGCACGGGCCGGTCCGATCCGAGGTTCAGCGTGACATGGTGCGTACCTGCCGCACGCATGTCCCGCAGGATATCGACCAATGCGCGGCGCCCGGTTGCATAACCGAGCGGCAGCGCGGTGGCGGGCGTATCCGGACGGGCGGCGAGGTCGAGCCGCATCGCGACGCCGAACGCGCGAAATGCCGGCGAGGCGAGCCGGTCGACCGCCGCGCGCCACATCGAATAGCGGGCGCGCTGCGTTTCCGGATCGCGGTGATACGTCATCCAGCCGATCGAATGCCGTGCGATCCAGTCCACGCTCTGTCCGCCCGAGCCGACCGCAAGCATCGGCACCGCGTCGGCGCTGCGCGGCAGCAGCGTGAATTCGGGCGCATCGGGCGGCGCTTCGTCCGGCCGCACGCGCGACGGCACGCCGAGTGCGGCCGCGACGACGTCCCAGTGCGCGCGATAGCGGTCGCGCCGCGTTTCCGCGTCGACGCCGAACGCCGCATATTCGGGCGGCCGGTCGCCGGAGCCGAGCCCGAGGATGAAGCGCCCGCCCGACAGCGTCGCGACCGACAGCGCGCCTTTGGCGATATGCAGCGGATGACGCAGCGGCAGCACGATCGCGCCGCTGGCGAGTGCGATCCGGCGGGTGCGCGCCGCAAGCGCGCCGAGGAGCACCCACGGGTCGAGGTGGCCGACCGGGTCGGGATAATCTGCGCTGTTCAGCGGCACGTCGCGAATCCACAGCGCGCGAAAGCCGAGCGAATCGGCCCGCGCCGCGAGTTCGAGCTGTTCGTTGAAGTCCGCGACGACATGGCCGCTGCGCAGGAGCGGAAGCGTGAGGCCGATCGACAGCCGCCCGGCCGAAAACACGGGATGCGCGACGTCGGGGTGGGCGGCAGCAAGTGCGGTCATGGCGGGTCCTTGGAGGCGAGGCGGCGGGAACGCGCGGCGTTCCCTATGTAAAGAGACTCTAGCGTGTTTGCGCGACGGACGAGCGGGACGGCCAAGCTCGCGCTATCCGGCCCGCGGGGGGCGTGCCGCGCGGCGCCAAACGTCGGGCGATCTCAAGGCGATCGTAAGGTAATCGACCGCCCGGCTCGGAGGCCGCACGACGACGCCCGGCGGGCCCGGCGATGCGTTTCAGTTTCGAAACGTTCGCGCTTTCTGGCGGGGTGCGATGCTTGTTCGCGGTCTTGCAGGTGCCCGCGAGGCCTTGCGGCATGAAGCATGGTGCGCTCCTTGCATGGTTGTATGTGCCGTGAGCGCGATCGCGGGCGAAGTCGATCCCGGCAATCGCTTCAGTGGGTCGGATGTATCGGAGACGGGGACAAGAGAATGAAAAAAGACCGAAACGCAACGAATCGTGTTGCAAACATGAATCGCCGACCTGCCAGGGTAGTCGCTTCGCCGTTGATGACGGCGACGTGAACGAGCGGCTTTCCGTTTCATCCGGGCAATCGGGTTCGTTCTGAACGACGGCGTGCATGCGTGACGCACGAGGCCGACCAGTGCCGCTCGGCCGTCGACGATGAACAGCGACGCAGGCGGATGGCCGCAGCCTGGATCCCGGAATCGTCATGCCATGGCGCCACGCACGTCGTCGCGCGGCGAATGCATTTGCACGCCGGGCATCGTGTCGGCGTGACGAGCCAGCCGAACAGGATCGAATCGGGAAAGCCGGTGACGCGCCGATGTGCGCGGCAGCGCGGAACACGAAGTCCGGGGAACGTCCGTCGATCGCGGTACGACGGGCGTCGCAACATTGTGCTGTCAGTTGATCCACTACCCCGATGGATCAATTGTTGAAGCGCCCGTCGCCGAGCGGCGATGGGCGTCTTTTTGCGGGTTTTTCGTGCCCCGGCTTACCGCGGCGGCGGCCCACCCGATCGCGCGGCGTTCTGTATCATGTGCTGGCATGCGTGGCCAGCCCGTGCGGGCGCACGGCCTGCCGGCACGACCGATCACGTTGCCAACATGAACGATAAAGCCTTGCCCGATTCCTCCCTCGCCGACGTCGATCCGGCCGCGCTCGATGCGCTGCACACGTTCGTCGAGCGTCATCCGCGCCTGCTCGTGCTGACCGGCGCGGGCATCAGCACCGATTCCGGCATTCCCGGCTACCGCGACCGCAACGGCCAATGGATGCGCTCGCCGCCGATCCAGCTCCAGGAATTCCTCGGCTCCGATGCCGCGCGGCGCCGCTACTGGGCGCGCAGCATGATCGGCTGGCCGGTCGTCGGGCGCGCGCGGCCGAACGGGTCGCATGTCGCGCTGGCGCGGCTCGGCGGCGCGGGCCGGATCGAGCGCCTCGTCACGCAGAACGTCGACGGCCTGCATCAGCGCGCGGGCAGCGACGACGTGATCGAGCTGCACGGCGGCATCAACGGCGTGACCTGCCTCGACTGCGGCGCGCATCACGCACGCGCGACGATCCAGGCCGTGCTCGAAGCCGACAATCCGGATCTGCTAGGCGCGCAGGCCGAGCCGGCCGCGGACGGCGACGCGCATCTCGAATGGGCCGCGCTCGATACGTTCCGCATCCCGGCGTGCCCCGCGTGCGGCGGGCTGCTGAAGCCGGCGGTGGTGTTCTTCGGCGAGAACGTGCCGCGCGAGCGCGTGGCGCTGGCGTCGCAGGCGCTCGATGCGGCCGACGCGCTGCTCGTCGTCGGCTCGTCGCTGATGGTGTATTCCGGCTACCGCTTCTGCGTGTGGGCGCAGGCGCAGCACAAGCCGGTTGCCGCGCTCAATCTCGGCCATACGCGCGCGGACCCGATGCTGACGTTGAAGGTCGAGGCGCACTGCGCCCCCGCGCTCGACGCGCTCGTGGCGCGGCTGGGGCTCGGAAGCAACAGCCACACGACGGAGCATGCATCGTGACGGGCGCCGCTTCCTCGCCCGATCCGTCCGCGCGGCTGTCGGCGCCGGCGGCCGAACGCAATCGCGGGCCGATCCTCGACGTGCTGCGCCGCGTGCTGCCGGCGAGCGGCAGCGTGCTCGAAATCGCGAGCGGCACCGGGCAGCACGTCGTTCACTTCGCGCAGGCGTTGACGGGCCTGCACTGGCAGCCGAGCGATCCCGACGCGCAGGCGCGGCGCTCGATCGCGGCGTGGATCGCGCACACGGGCCTCGCGAACGTCGCCGGCCCGCTGGCGTTCGACGTGCGCGACACGCCGTGGCCGGTCGCGGCGCTCGACGCGATCGTCTGCATCAACATGATCCACATCTCGCCGTGGGCCTGTACGGAAGCGCTGTTCGCGGGCGCGTCGCGCGTGCTGAGGCCGGGCGGCGTGCTGTTCCTGTACGGCCCGTACCGTCGCGAAGGCCGCCATACGGCGCCGTCGAACGCGGCCTTCGACCAGCAGTTGCGCGGCCGCGACCCGTCGTGGGGCGTGCGCGATCTCGAGACGGTGGTCGCGCTCGGGCTCGATCGCGGGCTCGACTGCCGCGAGGTCGTCGAGATGCCGGCGAACAACCTGAGCGTCGTGTTCCGGCGCCTGCCGCACGCGGAGCAATGACACGCAAGCGCGCAGCGCCGCCGGGTTTCCTCTATCCTTTCGCCTGTGCGCGCGGCCCGGCTCGGGTCGCGCCCCGTTTTTTCCGGAGAATTGACTAATGGGCAAACAAGCAATCGGTGTGATCGGGCTCGCGGTGATGGGCCGCAATCTCGCACTCAATATCGAGAGCCGCGGTTACGCGGTATCGGTGTACAACCGCAGCCGCGAGAAAACCGACGAACTGATCGCCGAATTCCCCGGCCGCAATCTGGTGCCGACCCATACGCTCGAGGAATTCGTCGCGTCGCTCGAAACGCCGCGCCGGATCCTGATGATGGTGAAGGCCGGGGAAGCGACCGATGCGACGATCGCATCGCTCAAGCCGCTGCTCGAGAAGGGCGACGTGCTGATCGACGGCGGCAACACGCACTTCACCGACACGATCCGCCGCAACCAGGAACTCGCGCAGTCGGGCCTGCATTTCATCGGCACCGGCGTGTCGGGCGGCGAAGAGGGCGCGCTGCGCGGCCCGTCGATCATGCCCGGCGGCCAGCGCGACGCGTACGACCTCGTCGAGCCGATCCTCAAGCAGATCGCCGCGAAGGCGCCGTCGGACGGCGAGCCGTGCGTCGCGTACATGGGCTCGGACGGCGCGGGCCACTACGTGAAGATGGTCCACAACGGCATCGAATACGGCGACATGCAACTGATCGCCGAGAGCTACTCGGTGCTGAAGGACGTCGCGGGCCTGACCAACGACGAACTCGGCGCCGTGTACACCGAATGGAACCAGGGCGAGCTCGATAGCTACCTGATCGAGATCACGTCGAAGATCTTCGGCAAGAAGGACGAAGAGACCGGCAAGCATCTCGTCGACGTGATCCTCGATCGCGCCGCGCAGAAGGGCACGGGCAAGTGGACGAGCCAGAACGCGCTGGATCTCGGCGTGCCGCTGCCGCTCATCACCGAGTCGGTGTTCGCGCGCGTGCTGTCGTCGCTGAAGACCGAGCGCGTCGCGGCCAGCAAGATCCTGTCGGGCCCGGCCGCCGCGCCGTTCGACGGCGATCGTGCCGCGTTCGTCGAAGCGGTGCGCCGCGCGCTGTATCTGAGCAAGGTGATCTCGTACGCGCAGGGCTTCGCGCAGTTGCGCACGGCGTCGGAAGAATACGGCTGGAACCTCGATCTCGGGACGATCGCGAAGATCTTCCGCGCGGGCTGCATCATCCGCGCGCGCTTCCTGCAGAAGATCACCGACGCATATGCGAAGGATCCGGCGCTCGCGAACCTGCTGCTCGATCCGTATTTCAAGGACATCGCCGCGAACTACCAGACGGCGCTGCGCGACGTCGTGGTGGCCGCGGTGAAGGCCGGCGTGCCGGTTCCCGCCTTCGCATCGGCGGTCGCGTATTTCGACAGCTACCGTTCCGAGCGGCTGCCGGCGAACCTCGTGCAGGCGCAGCGCGACTTCTTCGGCGCGCACACGTTCGAGCGCACCGACAAGCCGGGCAGCTTCCACGCGAACTGGTCGTAACCGGCTTGCGGCGGCATTGTTGCGAAAATCTATTCTTTGAATAGGGTTTCTCTATCCCGGATGCTGACATTGTTGGCTCCGGGGAAACAGTGTTTTCGCTCTTTCATGGTTTTCCCTAGGTGCTGTCGGGACTAAACTCTGTTCCATCGCTGCAGACATGGTGTGTGCGGCGGAGCAAAAAAATCCCGGAGGTAATCATGAAATCGCTGATCGCAACGTTCGCTGCTGCTGCTGTCCTCGCCGTCCCCGCCGTCTCGTTCGCCCAACAAAACGCGCCCGTCACCCGTGCCCAGGTGAAGGCCGAGCTGGTCCAGCTGCAACAGGCCGGCTACAAGCTGGGCAGCGACCGGACGAACTACCCGGAAGGCATCCAGGCTGCTGAAGCCCGCGTGAACCCGCAACAGAACGTCGCCGCGGCCGACACGACCGGCTACGGTGCGCAACCGGCCGCCGGCCAGGAATCGGGCGCGCCGGCTCCGGCCAAGACCGGCTGGCAAGTCAAGCGCATCTCGGACGGCGCACCGGTCTACAAGGGTCGTTAATGGTTCGGCCACGCTGGCGACCGCATCCGACCCTCTGTCGTACAAAAGCCCGTCGTACCGCATAGCGGTACGGCGGGTTTTTTCATTGGCGGCGCGCGATGCGCGGCCGTTCAGTGCAGCGGGCGCCTGCCGCGCCCGATATCGCGGAACAGCGCTTCGGCCGGTTCCAGTACCTGCAGCCACGTTTCGTCGTAACCGCTCAGCGTATCGAGCGCGTCGCGCAGCCGCTCGATCGCGAGGACCGGCAGCTCGACGCTGTGGCGCGTGGCGCCGGTCAAATGCGTGACGCTCGCCAACTGGACGAGCGCATCGGCCGCTTCGGCGACGTCGGTCGCGAACAACAGGTGCCGGTTGAGCAATTCGACCAGACCGCTGGAACCGGCGAAATCGTCGGCGTCGAGCTGCACGGAGAGAAACGTCGCGTTGTTCATTGTCATCCTCGTCGTTGTCGTTGGATTCGCGCTGCGCATCACCGAGTATAGGCGGGGATCGAAGCGGACAATATGACGGCACCGAGACCGCTGGCAAGGGCGGCCGCGCCAGCGAAAAACCCCCAAAGCGCCCGCCGGCACGGCCCGCAGGCGACCGGCGCCCCCCGTGCGACGCCGCAAGATTGTTTCCGGGTCGGGCAACTGTCGGGGCCTTGACCGCGACAAATGGTATCTTTGCCGATCGGGACGACGCGAAAAAGGGGCCGGTGAGCTCATTCGCGTCGACGTTCCGCTGTGGAAACTGACGGCCGCGCAAGCGGTCGGATACTGATTGATCCGGCCGTTCGGCCGGACATCGTGCGTCGCGCGCCGGAGGGCGGTGGGCGGCGCAACGACGCAAATCCGGGAGGACCCTTGAGAGAAACTATTCCCATCCACGACACGCTCACGCGCTGGCTGCCACAGGCGGCGCTCGTTGCCGCGGCCATCGCGCTGACGGGTTGCACGATGACGCCGTGGACCGACAACTGGCAGCCCGCCCGCCAGCCGGCGCCCACGTCGGCGGCAACGCCGGGCGTGATCGCCGGCTATTACCGCGTGAACCCGGGCGATACGCTGGCGGGCATCGCGAACGCCTACGGGCAGCGCGTGCAGGACGTCGCCAGCTGGAACCACATGGCGCCCACCGATGCCGTGTCGCCCGGCCAGGTGCTGCGGGTCGCGCCGCCGCCGGCTGCGACCTCGTACGGGCAGCCGCCCGCGTCGGCCGCCCAGCCGGGCTCGCTCGCATGGCCGGCCACGGGTGTCGTCGCGACGCCGTTCTCGGCCGGCAAGACGCGCGGCGTCGTGATCGCCGCATCCGGGCCCGACCGTTCGGTGCGGGCCGCGGCGAACGGGCGCGTGGTGTATGCCGGCTCCGGCGTCCAGGCGTACGGTCCGCTCGTGATCCTGAAGCACGACAACGGGCTCATCACGGCCTACGGGCACAACGGCAAGCTGCTCGTCAACGAAGGCGACGCGGTGCGCCAGGGTCAGCCGGTCGCCGAAATGGGCACCGACGCGAGCGGTCGTTCGACGTTCGAGTTCGAAGTCCGCCAGAACGGCAAGGTCGTCGATCCGATGAACTTCCTGCCGCGCAACGGCCGCTGATCGCCCGCATCGCCACGTGTGCGCCGGGCGGCGCACACGTTCCCGCTTCTTTCCTCTTTTCCGTCTTCATCCTTCCTTAAGCGTCGCGCTGCCAGACTGTCTCGCATGATTGCCGAGCCAGCAAATGCCCAGCGCGAGCGCCGCCGCGCCGAGCGCGATCATCGAACACTGGATCGCGACCGGCAGGTACCCGTGCGGCCGCGGATCGACGAACGGATACGGATACCAGTCCTCCACCGCGCCGCGCACGAGCGTATAGCCGAGATAGACGACCGGAAAGCCGAGCCACGCGAACGCACTGCGGCGCGGAATCGGCGAGCGCGGTTCGACATACAGCCAGTCGCACAGCACCACGAGCGGCACGATCCGGTGCAGCACCCAGTTGTTGAACGCCGGCGTGACGTGGCGGAGCGCATCGAGCCGCGCGAGCAGCAGCTCGTAGACGATCGCGGTGATCAGCACGTACAGCACCGCCGCGCCGCGCATCGATTCGTAGCGGGCGGAGCCGGGGCGCGCGATGCGCGACAGCCCCGCGGCCAGCATCGCGGCCGCGTAGAGGCTGCTCAGTTGCGTGAAGTAGCTGAGGTAGTTGCCGAGATGAAAGTCCGGCAGGCGCCAGTAGTCGGCGACGCTGTGCAGCGTGGTGGACACCGCGAGCAACGCGGCGATTAGCCGGTAGGCCGCAACGAAGAACGCCTTGCTCATGATGCCCGCGCGCCGTCGCACCAAAGCTTCATCGTGCCACAGCCGCCCGGGCGCGCGATGCGGATTTTCCATAGGGCGGCCATTGTGCGGCGCGCGTCGACGATGGATCGGATATTTGACCGCGTCGTGCAAAGCCGGACACCCGTGCGGCTACAATCGTCACAGCTTTGCCGGGCGCAGGCCGGTGGCCGGCGCCTCTCCCCGAATACGACACGAGACGAAGCATGAAAAACATCCTCGCGAAACAGACGCGCTACAGCTCGCCCGCGATCTTCTTCCACTGGGCCGTCTTCCTGCTGGTCGCGCTCGCCTATCTGGCCATCGAGATCCGCGGACCGAAGGGCAGCGATAGCCGCGCGTTCTGGATGAACGTGCATGTGACGGCCGGTACGTGCGTCCTCGTGCTGTCGGTGCTGCGCGTACTGTGGCGCGTCGTCAGCCGCGTGCCGGAACCGGTTGCGCAGGCGGCGCTGCTGCGCTGGCTGTCGAAGCTCGCGCATTTCGCGCTTTATGCGTTCATCATCGCGCAGCCGCTGCTCGGCATCATGACGATCAACATGGGCGGCAAGCCGGTGTCGCTCGACTGGCTCGGCGTGTCGTTTACGCTGTTCGGCCCCGACAAGGCGCTGCGGCCGACGATCAAGGAAGCGCACGAGCTGATCGGCAACGCGTTCTACTTCGTGATCGGTCTGCATGCGCTGGCCGCGCTCTATCATCACTTCATCCGGCGCGACGACGTGTTGCGGCGCATGGCGCCCTGATCATCCGCCGCCGGCGCGCACCGCATGCGGGGGGCGCATGGTTGTGTTGACAACCATGCGCCCCCGGTTCGTTTACGGTCGTCCGCACTGGTCATCACGTTGAACATTCTGTAACATCTCGGCTGTTTTTACGTTCCGCTTACGCGTCGCCGTCCATGCTGTACCGACATCGTCACCTGACTGCCTGGCTTGGCCTGCTCGCGATCTGGATCGCGATCGCGGCGCCGCTGGTGTCGCAGTGGCGTATCGCGCAGGCGGCCACGCCCGAGGCGATCGTCTGCAGTACCGAGCATGGTGCGCATCGTTCATCCGGTGCGGGCGGCGTGCACGATCATGCGCTGCATCTCGACGCGTGCGGCTACTGCGCTTTCTTCGCGCATAGCCCGGCGATCGGCGCGCCTGCCGCCGCATCGGTCGAATCCATTCCCGTCGTTTCCGTTGCCGCCGCCGCGTCGCCTGCCGTCGCGGCGCACAGCGACCGCTATCCGCGCGCCTATCCGCGCGCACCGCCCGAGCGCGCCTGACGCGTTTCTTTCCGTTCCTATCACCGCCGATATCCGTGCGGCCCGCCAAGGCCGCGTGGAGGGCGTCACTCGGGCTTTCGATCATGACCCATTCCCAGTTGCGTGCGCCGCGGGCGCTCCGCAATGCCTGTGCGCGGCCTCTGCCGCGCATGCTGAAACTTACCGTTCCGGCGCTGGCCGCCGGCGCGCTCGCCGCGAGCACCGCCGCGGCCGAAACCGTGCCTGCTGCCGGCGCGGCGACGGCCGACGCGGCCGCGCTGTTGCCGCCCGTCGAAGTCGTCGCGTCGCCGCTGTCGACGCCGCTCGTCGTCGTCACGGATCCGAAGGCGCCGCGCCAGCCGCTGCCCGCCAGCGACGGCGCCGATTACCTGAAGACGATCCCCGGCTTCACGTCGATCCGCAGCGGCGGCACGAACGGCGACCCCGTGCTGCGCGGGATGTTCGGGTCGCGGCTGAACATCCTGGCGAACGGGATGCCGACGCTCGGCGCGTGCCCGAACCGGATGGATGCGCCGACGTCGTACATCGCACCGGAAAGCTATGACAAGGTCACCGTCGTGAAGGGGCCGCAGACCGTGCTGTACGGTCCGGGCGCGTCGGCCGGCACCGTGCTGTTCGAACGTGTGACACCGCGTTTCGAGCGCCCCGGCATGCGCTTCGACGGCAGCCTCGTCGGGGGGGCGTTCGGCCGCAACGACCAGAACGTCGACCTGAGCGCCGGCACGCCGGACGTCTATGGCCGCGTGACCGCGAACCACGCGCATTCGCAGGACTACCAGGACGGCAACGGCAACACCGTGCCGTCGCAGTGGGACAAGTGGAACGCCGATGCGGCGCTCGGCTGGACGCCCGACGACCATACGCGCGTCGAGCTGACCGCCGGCACCGGCGACGGCTATGCGCGCTACGCCGGCCGCGGGATGGACGGCGCGCATTTCCGCCGCGAGACGTTCGGCCTGTCGTTCGACAAGCGGCATCTCGGCGACGTGCTCGACCGGATCGAGGCACGCGTGTACTACAACGAAGCCGATCACGTGATGGACAACTACACGCTGCGGCAGCCCGACCCGGCGAGCAGCATGCCGATGCGGATGGCCGCGGACGTGCGGCGCCGCACGGTCGGCGCGCGCGCGGCCGCGACGTTCCGCTTCGGCGACGACGTCAAGCTCGTCACGGGCGTCGATGCGCAATCGAACCGGCTCGATTCGCGTTCGGCGATGGGGCGGCAGAACTACCGCGACCAGCCGTGGAATGCGCAGGCGACGATGTGGAACGCGGGCGTGTTCGGCGAGCTGACCTGGTATGCGAGCGACGTGTCGCGCGTGATCGGCGGCGCGCGAGTCGACTATGCGAGCGCACGCGACAAGCGCGCGACGACGAGCGGCATGATGAAGAGCAAGCCGAACCCGACTTTCGACGACGACCGGTCGAGGGTGCTGCCGAGCGGCTTCGTGCGCTACGAGCGCGATCTCGCGTCGCTGCCCGTCACGTGGTACGCGGGGATCGGCCATGCGGAGCGTTATCCGGACTACTGGGAACTGTTTTCCGCGACCCGCGGGCCGGCCGGCTCGGTCAACGCATTCTCGGCGGTGCAGCCGGAGAAGACCACGCAGCTCGATATCGGCGCGCAATACAAGAGCGACCGGTTCGATGCGTGGGTGTCCGCGTATGCGGGTTACGTACAGGACTTCATCCTGTTCAACTATGCAGCCGGCATGATGGGCGCGACCACGCAGGCCACGAACGTCAACGCGCAGATCATGGGCGGCGAAGCCGGCTTGTCGTGGCGGCCGGTCGCGCCGCTGCGCGTCGAGACGTCGCTCGCGTATGCGTGGGGGCGCAACGTGGCGAGCGGCGATCCGCTGCCGCAAATGCCGCCGCTCGAGGCGCGCATCGGGCTCGAATACACGCGCGGTGCATGGTCGGCGGGCGGCCTGTGGCGCATCGTTGCGCCGCAGCATCGCTATGCACTCAACGCGGGCAACGTGGTCGGCAAGGACTTCGGCCCGAGCGCCGGATTCGGCGTGCTGTCGCTGCATACGCAGTACAACGTCAGCAAGACCGTGCAGATCTCGGTCGGCGTCGACAACGTGCTGAACAAGGCCTACACCGAGCATTTGAACCTCGCCGGCAACGCGGGCTTCGGCTATCCGGCGAACGCGCCGGTGATGGAGCCGGGGCGTACCGCGTGGGTGCGCGTGAGCGCGAAGCTGTAGCGAGCCACGCGTGTGTGCGTCGCAGCATGCGCGTGCCTGGGCGCCGCACCGCCCGAACGGGCGGCGCGCGTCAACCGATTAGAGAACCGTATCTAGTCGGGGCGCAAACGTTCGCGAGTCGTGCTTCACTCCCGCATTCGACACACGCGGCGCGCGCGATGCGGCGTGCGTGTCGATCCGGTGTCATTCGCACCGGCAGCACAATAACCAGGAGAACATGCATGGCCAAATCGATGCGTTCCAGGGTAATGGCAGGGGCAGTGGCATGCGCGATGAGCGTCGCGCCGTTCGCGGGGACGACCGCATTGACGACGCTCGCGACGACGCATACGGCGATGGCGGCAACCGCGCCCGCCGACGACTATGCGACGACGCGCTATCCGATCATTCTCGTGCACGGGCTGACCGGCACCGACAAGTATGCGGGCGTACTCGACTACTGGTACGGCATCCAGGAAGACCTGCAGCAGCATGGCGCGACCGTCTACGTCGCGAACGTGTCGGGCTTCCAGAGCGACGACGGCCCGAACGGGCGCGGCGAGCAGTTGCTGGCCTACGTGAAGACGGTGCTCGCCGCGACCGGCGCGACCAAGGTCAATCTCGTCGGTCACAGCCAGGGCGGGCTGACGTCGCGCTATGTCGCGGCCGTCGCGCCCGATCTCGTCGCGTCGGTGACGACGATCGGCACGCCGCATCGCGGCTCCGAGTTCGCCGACTTCGTGCAGGGCGTGCTCGCGTACGATCCGACCGGATTGTCGTCGACGGTGATCGCCGCGTTCGTCAATGTGTTCGGGATCCTGACGAGCAGCAGCCACAACACCAACCAGGACGCCCTCGCCGCACTGAAGACGCTGACGACTGCGCAAGCGGCCACCTACAACCAGAACTATCCGAGCGCGGGCCTCGGCGCGCCCGGCAGTTGCCAGACCGGCGCGCCGACGGAAACCGTCGGCGGCAACACGCATCTGCTGTATTCGTGGGCCGGCACGGCGATCCAGCCGACGCTTTCCGTGCTCGGCGTGACGGGGGCGACGGACACGAGCACCATTCCGGTCGTCGATCCGGCGAACGCGCTCGACGTGTCGACGCCCGCGCTGTACGGCACGGGCACGGTGATGATCAATCGCGGCTCGGGCCCGAACGACGGGCTCGTGTCGAGGTGCAGCGCGCTGTATGGCCAGGTGCTGAGCACGAGCTACAAGTGGAACCATGTCGACGAGATCAACCAGCTGCTCGGCGTGCGCGGCGCGTATGCGGAAGATCCGGTCGCGGTGATCCGCACGCATGCGAACCGGTTGAAGCTCGCGGGCGTGTGATCGATGGCGGCACGTGAAGGGCGCGCGCCGCTCGCGCGGCGCGCTGCAATCTATGGTGTCGTGGGGCTGGCGGCGATTGCCGGCGTCGCGATGTGGAGCGGTGCGGGATCGCATCGAGGCACGGGCGCGACGAGTGATGCGCAGGATGCGGCCGCGGTCGGGGGTGTAGCCACCGCCGCACCGCAGGCCGCCGCGCCGGCGAGGGCGGGCCTGCCGCCGTCGCTCGCCGGCTCCAGCGCGCCGCGGTTGCCGCTCGATGCAGGCGGCCATCTCGCGAAATCGCGCGCGGTGCGCGATTTCTTCGACTATTGCCTGACCGCGCAGAGCGACCTGAGCGCGGCCGCGCTCGACGCGTTCGTCGCCCGCGAAATCGCCGCGCAGCTCGACGGCACGGTGGCGCAGGCCGAGGCGCTCGACGTGTGGCACCGGTATCGCGCGTATCTCGACGCGCTCGCCAAATTGCCCGATGCCGGCGCGGTCGACAAGTCCGACCCGGGTGCGTTGCAGCTCGCGCTCGACCAGCGCGCGTCGCTTGTGTACCGCACGCTCGGCGACTGGAGCCAGCCGTTTTTCGGCGCGGAGCAGTGGCGGCAGCGCTACGACCTCGCACGATTGAAGATCGTTCAGGATCGCTCACTCACGGACGCGCAGAAGGCCGAGGGGCTCGCGGCGCTCGAACAGCAGATGCCGGCCGACGAACGCGCGGCGCGGCAGCGGGTGGAGCGGCAGCGCGCCGCGATCGACCAGATCGCGCAATTGCAGAAGAGCGGCGCGACGCCCGACGCGATGCGCGCGCAACTGACGCAGACCCTCGGCCCCGAGGCGGCCGCACGCGTCGCGCAGATGCAGCAGGACGACGCGTCGTGGCAGAGCCGTTACGCGGACTACGCGGCGCAGCGTGCGCAGATCGAGTCGGCTGGCCTGTCGCCGCAGGATCGCGACGCGCAGATCGCCGCGCTGCGGCAGCGCGTGTTTACGAAGCCCGGCGAGGCCGTGCGTGCGGCATCGCTCGATCGTGGAGCGGGAAGCGCGCATTGATCCGCGCGCCGCCGCGCGCGGCGGGCGTCATGCCGCGCGCGAGATGTTGCGTGGCAGATGTTGCTCGATGGCACGGGCGAGCGTGTCGAACGCGGGCCGGATGCCTTCGTGCGGGACGCATGCATAGCCGAGCAGCAAACCCTGCCGCGCGGTGTCGGCATTGCTGTAGTAGCTGGTGAGCGGGCGCACGATCACGCCGGCGTCGAATGCACTCTGCGTGACCGTGCGATCGTCGCACGCATCGGGCAGGCCGAGCACCAGGTGCAGGCCGGCCTCGTCGCCCATCACGGGCAGCGCGTCGCCGAAGCGCGCGCGGATCGCGTCGATCATCAGTTGCCGGCGCTCGCCGTACAGCGTGCGCATGCGTCTGACGTGCGACGTGAGGTGGCCGTCCATGATGAATTCGGCCAGCACGGCCTGCTGCATCAGCTGGCCTTCGCGGTACAACTCCGACAGCCCCGTGCGGAAGGTGTCGACCAGATGCTCGGGCACGACCATGTAGCCCATCCGCAGCCCCGGGAACAGCATCTTGCCGAGACTGCCGACGTAGATCACGCGGCCGCCGTCGTCGAGCCCCTGCAGCGACGCGAGCGGGCGGCTGCCGTAGCGGAATTCGCTGTCGTAGTCGTCCTCGATGATCCAGCAGCGGTGCTGGCGCGCATATTCGAGCAGCATGCGGCGCCGCGCGAGGCTCATCACCATCCCGAGCGGGTACTGGTGCGACGGCGTGACGAGCACGAGCCGCGGCGGATGCTGCATGTCGCTCGCGCGCGGGTCGAGCCCTTCCTGGTCGACCGGCACCGGCGCGAGCGTGAGGCCGGCCGCCTGCAGCACGCTGCGCACGCCCCAGTAGCACGGCTCCTCGACCCACGCGCGATCGCCGATGTCGGACAGCAGCCGCACCGCGAGATCGATCGACTGATGGATGCCGGTCGTGATGATCACCTGGTCCGGCGAGCATTTGACCGAGCGCGCGACGCGCAGGTAATCGGCGAGCGCGCGCCGCAGCGGGCGGTAGCCGCCGCCCGGCGCATAGGTCAGCAGCTCCGGATTGGCCTCCTTCCACAGCCGTGCCTGCAGGCGGCTCCACGTGCGGCTCGGGAATTCCGACACGTCCGGCACGCCCGGCATGAAGGCGCCCCACTGGCGCCGCGAGACGCCCGCATGCTCGACCAATTGCCGCCCGCGCATCGACAGGCTGCCCTGCGCGTCGGGCGGCGGGAGTTCGCCGGCCGTTGACGGCGGCGCGGCGCCCGGTACGCGGATCGCGGCGGCGTCCGGCCGCGTGTCGGCCACGTAGGTGCCGCTGCCGGTGGTCGTCAGCACGTAGCCTTCGGCGGTCAACTGGTCGTACACGTGCAGCACGGTATTGCGCGCGATCGACAGGTCGCCCGCGAGCGTGCGCGAACTCGGGAGCTTCGTCCCTGGCCCCAATTCCCCGGTCAGGATGGCCTGCTGCATCAGTTGCAGCAGTTGCCGGTACATCGGCTCGGACGAGCTGCGGTCCAGACGGGCGGACAGCCAGTCGGCGAGGATCACGGTATCCAAAGTGGTCCTACTAGGAATATTGAAATGGTTCCCTAGTATAGAACCGTGCGGGCCGTATAGTGGCTCGCATCTCAAAATCAATTGGCGCGGAACCAGGGGACAGCACGATGAAGTCCGATGATGTAATCGTCAGCTTTCGCGGCGTGCGGAAGACCTACGACGGCGAGACGCTGGTCGTCAAATCGCTCGACCTCGACATCCACCGAGGGGAATTCCTGACGCTGCTCGGGCCGTCCGGCTCGGGCAAGACCACCTGCCTGATGATGCTGGCGGGCTTCGAGTTCCCGACGGGCGGCGAGATCCGCCTCGACGGCGAGCTGCTGAACAACGTGCCGCCGCACAAGCGCAACATCGGCATGGTGTTCCAGAACTACGCGCTGTTTCCGCACCTGACGGTCGAGCAGAACGTCGCGTATCCGCTGACGGTGCGCAAGCTGCCGGCCGGCGAGCGTGCGGAGCGCGTCGCGCATGCGCTGAAGATGGTGCAGATGGAGCGCTTCGCGAAACGCTATCCGGCGCAACTGTCGGGCGGCCAGCAGCAGCGCATCGCGCTGGCGCGCGCGCTCGTGTTCGAGCCGAAGCTGGTGCTGATGGACGAGCCGCTCGGCGCGCTCGACAAGCAGTTGCGCGAACACATGCAGTACGAACTGAAGGCACTGCACGAAAAGCTCGGCGTGACCTTCGTGTACGTGACGCACGACCAGGGCGAGGCGCTGACGATGTCCGATCGCGTCGCCGTGTTCGACAAGGGCATCGTGCAGCAGCTCGACACCGTCGACCGCCTGTACGAATCGCCGTGCAACGAATTCGTCGCGAACTTCATCGGCGACAGCAACCGGCTGCGCGGCACCATCGCGCGCGTCGACGGCGAATTCTGCGAGTTCCGGCTCGACGACGGCACGAAGCTCGTCGGCCGCCATATCGGCGAGGCCGCCGAGGGCGCGGCGGCCGTCGCGTGCATCCGCCCCGAACGCATGAGCCTCGCCAACGGCCTCGCGAACGGTCACCAGAACGGCGCCGCCGCCAACCGCGTGACCGGCGAGGCGCGCAGCCTCATCTATTTCGGCGATCACGTGCGCATGCGCTGCGCGCTGCCGGGCCAGGACGAATGCTTCGTGAAGGTGCCGCTCGGCACCGGCGCGCTCGACGCGTTCTCGCCCGGCGCACCCGTCTCGCTTGCGTTCTCGCCCGAACACCTGCGCGTGTTCGCGTGAGCATGGCTCACCCGGTTTCCCGTAGCACGTCGTCAACAACAAAGCCCACTTCCACCACGAGAGGAGAGGAACCATCATGAAACGAGCAAGCTTTACCGCGCGCCGCACGGCGCTCGCGCTGGCGCTGGTCGCGTTCGGCGCATCGGCCGCCGCTGCCGAACTCACGGTCGTCAACTTCGGCGGCGCGAACGGCGACGCGCAGAAGGTCGCGTTCAACCAGCCGTTCGAGAAGGCGACCGGCAACAAGGTCACGGCCGTCGAATACAACGGCGAGCAGGCGAAGGTGAAGGCGATGGTCGAGGCCAAGCACGTCAACTGGGACGTGGTCGAAGTCGAATCGGGCGACCTGAACCGCGGCTGCGACGAAGGGTTGTACGAGAAGCTCGACTGGTCGAAGATCGCGAAGAAATCCGACCTGATTCCGGAATCGCCGCAGGTGTGCGGCGTCGGCTTCTTCGTATGGTCGACCGCGCTGTCGTACAACGCGGACAAGCTGAAGACCGCGCCGACCGGCTGGGCCGATTTCTGGAACGTGAAGAAATTCCCCGGCAAGCGCGGGATGCGCAAGGGCGCGCGCTACAACCTCGAATTCGCGCTGATGGCCGACGGCGTCGCGACGAAGGACGTCTACAAGGTGCTCGGCACGAAGGCCGGCCAGGATCGCGCATTCAAGAAGCTCGACGAGCTGAAGCCGTACATCCAGTGGTGGGAAGCGGGCGCGCAGCCGCCGCAGTTCCTGGTCGCCGGCGACGTCGTGATGTCGACCGCGTACAACGGCCGCATCGACGCCGCGCAGAAGGAAGGCAAGAACCTGAAGGTCGTGTGGAACGGCAGCATCTACGACCTCGACTACTGGGCGATTCCGAAGGGTTCGCCGAACAAGGCGCTCGCCGAGCAGTACATCGCGTACACGCTGACGCCGAAGCCGCAGCAGGCGTATGCACAGCACATCGCGTACGGCCCGGCGAACGTCGCCGCGATCAAGTCGCTCGACGCGAAGACGCTCGCGAACCTGCCGAACTCGCCGGCCAACGGCAAGAACGCGGTACTGGAGGACATCGGCTTCTGGACCGACCACAGCGACGAGCTCGAACAGCGCTTCGCCGCGTGGGCCACGAAGTAACCGGTCGGGCATCCTGAAGGATGCCGTGATGCAACCGGCCGCGCGACGCGTCGAACCCGTCGCGCGGCCTTCCGCCGGAACGTGCCCGGCCGGAGAGAACCGTTGAATACGATCACGATCGCGCCTTCCTCGCCGTCGACCGCCGCGCTCAAGCGCGAGCTGAAGGCCGCCGAGGCGCGCAAGCGCACGATGGCGCTGCTGCTGGTCGCGCCGCTCGCGATTTTCCTGCTGCTGATCTTCGTCGTGCCGATCGGCACGCTGCTCACGCGCGCGGTGCAGAACCCGGAAATCGCGACCGCGTTGCCGAACACGGTCGCCGCGTTGTCGGGCTGGGACCGCAAGACGCCGCCGGCGGACGCCGCGTATGTCGCGCTCGCGGCCGACATGACGAAGGTGGCCGACAGCGAGGCGATGGGCGCGCTCGCACGGCGCCTGAACACCGAGATTCCCGGTTATCGCTCGCTCGTCGCGAAGACGGCACGCGCGATGCCGATCAAGGGCGACGGTAACGCGGGCGACGCGGCGCTGACGCCCGCGCAGACGCGCGCGAAATTCATCGATCTCGATGCGCGCTGGGGCGAGCCCGCGTACTGGCAGGCGATCGCGAAGAACGGCAGCCAGGTGTCGCCGTTCTATCTGCTCGCCGCGCTCGACCACAAGCAGGACGGCTTCGGCCATATCGTGCAGGCCGATCCCGATCAGTCGATCTACCTCGCGATCTTCGGGCGCACCTTCGTGATCGGCATCGCCGTCACGCTGTTCGCGCTGCTGCTCGGCTATCCGCTCGCGTACTGGATCTCGACGCTGTCGGAACGGCGCGCGAACCTCGTGATGATCCTCGTGCTGATTCCGTTCTGGACGTCCGTGCTGGTGCGCGTCGCCGCATGGATCGTGCTGCTGCAGAGCGAAGGGCTCATCAACACGGCGCTGATCGGCAGCGGGCTGATCTCGCATCCGCTCACGCTGCTGTTCAACCGCGTCGGCGTGTACATCTCGATGACGCACATCCTGCTGCCGTTCATGATCCTGCCGCTTTACAGCGTGATGAAGTCGATTCCGCCGACCTACCAGCGTGCGGCCGTGTCGCTCGGCAGCCATCCGTTCGCCGCGTTCTGGCGCGTGTACGTGCCGCAGACGTATCCGGGCGTCGGCGCGGGCGCGCTGCTCGTGTTCATCCTCGCGATCGGCTACTACATCACGCCCGCGCTGCTCGGCGGGCCGAACGACCAGATGGTCAGCTACTACGTCGCGTACTTCACGAACGTGACGATCAACTGGGGCATGGCGTGTGCGCTCGGCGGGCTGCTGCTCGCGGCGACGCTCGTGCTGTATGCGGTGTACGGGCGCTTCGCGCGCTCGAACGTGAGCCTCGGCTGAGCGCCGGGCACAGGAAAACGGGAAGGGGATGCCGACCATGAAACTCGCCAGGCCGCTGTTCGCGCCGCACATGTCGTTCGTCGAGCGCGCGTGGTACGTCGCATTGCGCGTGCTCGTCGTGCTGACGCTGCTGTACCTGATCCTGCCGGTGCTCGCGATCGTGCCGCTGTCGTTCTCGTCGAGCACGTTCCTCGTGTATCCGATTCCAGGCTTTTCCACGCGCTGGTACGAGAACCTGATCGCGTCGGACGAGTGGCGGATGGCCGCGAAAAACAGCTTCATCGTCGCGCCGTCGGCGACCGTCGTCGCGACCGTGCTCGGCACGCTCGCGGCCATCGGCCTGACCAAGGCCGACTTCCGCGGCAAGGCGTTGCTGATGGCCGTGCTGCTGTCGCCGATGATCGTGCCCGTCGTCGTGGTCGGCGTCGGCATGTACCTGTTCTTCGCGCCGCTCGGGCTCGCGAATACCTACACGGGGCTGATCGCCGCGCACGCGGCGCTCGGCGTGCCGTTCGTCGTGACGACGGTGGCCGCGACGCTGCAGGGCTTCAACCAGAACCTCGTGCGCGCGAGCCTGTCGCTCGGCGCGAATCAGGTGTCGACCTTCTTCCGCGTGACGCTGCCGGTGATCGCGCCGGGCGTGATGTCGGGCGCGCTGTTCGCGTTCGCGACGTCGTTCGACGAAGTGGTCGTCACGCTGTTTCTCGCGGGCGCGGACCAGACGACGCTGCCGCGCCAGATGTTCACGGGCATTCGCGAGAACATCAGCCCGACGATCGCCGCGCTCGCGACGATCCTGATCATTTTCTCGACGAGTTTGCTGCTCGCGCTCGAATGGCTGCGCGGCCGCAATGCGCGGCGTGCGGTGTCGTAAATGGCGGCGGCCGGCCGCGTGCCGTCCGGCGGGGCCGCGAGTGCGCCGGTCGTTGCGTCTGCATCGATGGCGCGCGCCCGCCGCGGCGCACCGAATCTTTCGTTTCGCTGACTGACGAGGCGGCCGCCTGCACGTTCGATGCGGCTCTGCAACAATACGGCTCGCGGTGCCGCGCGTTCCCGTGCTGCTGCACGGGGCGTCCGGCGCCGCGCCGCTCAATCCGCGACGCCGCGCGTCGCTCGTCAGCCGAGCCCATCTTGTCCGAATTCGCTTCCCCCGCCGGCGCGCACGAGCCGGCCGTCAACTGGCGCGCGATGTCCGCCGTGCTGCTGGCCGTCGCGCTCGCGACGCTCGACACCGCGATCGCGAACACCGCGCTGCCCGCGATCGCCGCCGACCTGCACGCGTCGCCGGCCGCGTCCGTGTGGATCATCAACGCGTACCAGCTCGCGATGGTCGCGACGCTGCTGCCGTTCGCGTCGCTCGGCGACATCGTCGGCCACAAGCGCGTGTATGTCGCCGGGCTGGCGGTGTTCACGCTGGCGTCGCTCGGTTGTTCGCTCGCGGCCACGCTGCCGATGCTGACGGCCGCGCGCATCGTGCAAGGCTTCGGCGCGAGCGCGATCATGAGCGTGAACGTCGCGCTGATCCGCGGCCTGTTCCCCGCGCACCGGCTCGGGCGCGGCGTCGGCTTCAACGCGCTCGTCGTCGGCGTGTCGTTCGCGGTGGGGCCGACGATCGCGTCGCTGATTCTCTCGGTGGCCGCATGGCCGTGGCTGTTCGCGGTGAACGTGCCGCTCGGCGTGTTCGCGCTCGCCGTGGCGATTCCGTCGCTGCCGCGGACGGCGCGCGGCAAGCATGTATTCGATCCGGTCGCCGCGCTGTTCAACGTGATCACGTTCGCATCGCTGATCTTCGCGCTCGGCGAATTCGCGCAGCGCGGGCCGCGCTCCGTCGTGTTCGCGGCGGCCGCGGTGGCATTCGCGTTCGGCTGGCTGCTGATCCGCCGCCAGGCCGGGCACCCGGCGCCGATGCTGCCGATCGACCTGTTCCGCCGGCCCGTGTTCACGCTGTCCGCGCTGACCGCCGTGTGCGCGTTCGCCGCGCAGGGGCTTGCGTTCGTGTCGCTGCCGTTCTATTTCGAAACCGTCCTGCATCGCAGCGCGGTCGAAACGGGCTTCCTGATGACGCCGTGGTCGGCGGTCGTCGCGCTCGCCGCGCCGATCGCGGGGCGGCTGTCGGATCGTTATCCGCCCGGGCTGCTCGGCGCGATCGGCCTCGCGCTGCTGAGTGCGGGGATGGTGTCGCTCGCCGCGCTGCCGGTGTCGCCGGGCGTCGTCGACATCGGCTGGCGGATGATGCTGTGCGGCGCGGGCTTCGGCTTCTTCCAGTCGCCGAACCTGAAGGCGCTGATGTCGAGCGCGCCGCCCGAACGCAGCGGCGGCGCGAGCGGGATCATCGCGACCGCGCGGCTGATCGGGCAGGCCACGGGCGCGGCGCTGGTTGCATTGTCGTTCGGGATCGCGGGCCGCCACGGGCCGACGCTTGCGTTGATGCTCGGTGCGGGGTTCGCGGGCGCGGCGAGCGTCGCGAGCGGGCTGCGGCTGTTCGCGCCGTCGCATCGGGCCGGCGCGCCGGTCGTGTCGGAGCGCGTGAAGGAGCCGGCGGCGGAGTAGCGCGCGGCACGGTCACAGCCGGCGCGCGGCAAGCCATCGCCGCGCGCCGGCTTTCATGCATCGCTCAGAACCCGCCCGACTTGATCAACTGGTTGAGGTTCGCGATGTTCAGGCTGCCGAAGCCGGTCGTCAGATCCCAGCCGGTGCCGGCCTTGTAGCCATACCCCTGATAGCCGTTGTTGCCCGACACGACGTCATAGCGCACGAGCGACGGATGCGACGGAATGTCCGCATAGAAGTTGCCGGCCGGGAAGCCGAGGCCCGTGCCGTTCGCCGCGAGCAGCCGCGCCCAGAAGCCCGTGAAGATCGGTGCGGCGAGACTCGTGCCGCCGATCTGCTGCAACTGGCCGTAGTTATAGATGTACGCGCCCGTGCTTTGCGCGGCATCGAACGCGACGTCCGGCAACCGGCGATTGCTGCCCGATTGCCACGACGGCGCGGGCAGGATCGAGCTGACGCCGCCGCCCGTTGCCCACAGCTTGCCGTTCGAATCGAGCCCTTCGTTCCACACGGTCTCGTTCGAGAACGCACCGGCCGACGTCGTGTACAGCGTCGTGCCGCCGATCGCGAGCACGTGCGGCGACGAAGCCGGCCACGACACCGTGTAGTTCGAGCCGTCCGGATAGCCGCGGTTGTTGCACTCGTACACGCCTTCGTCGCCCGACGATACCGAGAACGTCTGGCCTTGCGCGGCTGCCGTCGTGAAGATCTGTTCCTCGGCGTCGAGCGTGCCGTCCGCGTCCGCATCGGTTTCGCACCAGCCGAGCGAGACGTTGATCACCTTCGCGGTGTTGTCCGACACCGCGCGGTTGAACGCCTGCGTGAGGCCGGTGTTGCCGGCGGCGTTCAGGTCCGCCATGTAGAACACGAGCTTGCCGACCTGGCCGCCGGCCGAGCCGACGATCGACTGGCTGTCGAGATCCCATTCGCCCTGGCCGTCCTGGTCGTCGGCGTAGCTGCCGCCCGTGCCGTTGGTCTTGACGGTCTGCGTCGAGACCGTGCCGTAGCCGTTGCTCGACGTGAACTGCTTCAGGTCCTGCAGCGTCTGCGACACGCCGCCGATCGTGATGATGCCGACGGTCACGCCGGCGGCGGTCGGCACGCCGGTCGCGTTGTAGAGGCCCGGGAATTCCTTCGGATAGTGGCCTGTCGCCGTGCCGGCCGCGAGCGCCTGCGGCTTCGCCACGTTGCCGATGCGCAGCATCGGCCGCGCCCGCGCGACACTTTGCAGCCCGAGCACCGAGCCGACGACGTCGCCGAGTGCGCGCGGCACCTGCGCGGTCGACGTGTTCGCGAAACCCGAGCGGCCCGCGTACTGGAAGTGCACGAGCGACGTGTTGAACGCGGCCTTCACCGTGCCGGCCGTGCCGCTGGCGGAGACCAGCAGGCGGTTCGGCGCGACCTCGACATTCGTGAAGCCGCTCTTGTGCAGATAGTCGACGACCGACTTCACCTGCGCATCGGTCGGCGCGTAGTCCGCGAGGAACTGCTCGTGCGTCAGGTACTGGCGGTAATGCGCGCTGCCGGGCCGGTTCACGTCGCGCGCCAGCTGCTTGAGCTGCGCGGCGTTGCGCAGCTTCAGGCTGACGACGACGTTGGTCGTCTCGCCGGCCGCGAGTTCGAGCGACGGCGCCGCACTGCGCGCCATCAACTGCGGGCCGGTCAGAAAGGCTTTCGTATGGGTATCGACCCAATCCGTCGCCGCATGCGCCGCAGCGGCGGCGAACACGAGCGGTGCCACGCACGCCAGGCGGCGGGGCGACGGAAGGGGAAGGGCAAACCAGGCGTTCCTTTTCATCGGGAGTCCTTTTTTAGGAGAGGCGACGTTACTGGAACCCCCGGCCCTTGTGGGGCCGCGAGCGGTGACGAGCGTAGGGCGTCGATGCCGTTCGGGTAGCTGCCAGTTTCCATAGCTGTCAGTTCTGACAACCGGACGCATGGCGGGCACGCGCGGCGGCGTACGCGACGGCGATGGTGGGCCCGGTGAGCGAACCGGTTTGCGGTACGACGGCGCGGCAACGCGCGTCGCTCGCACACACGAGCCGTTCGTTGCAGCATCGGAATGTGCGCGGTCCCGGAAGGGCGCGCCGCATGGATGCATGGCGTGTGCGTGTCAATGGCTGCGCGCCGTATCGCACTATGTGGTCATTGGAAGCGACTCGTCAGGAACGGATTCGCGCATGCACAACGACGGGGCCGGTGGAGCCCGGATGTTTCCCGAACTGTGGAACAGCGCGCCGGGCAGTCTTGCAGGCGGCTTTCGGATCGCGTGGCGCGACTGCGGATTAGAGGAGAGTCTCGAATTCGACGAAGGCCGCGTGCCGGCGCGACCGAGCGATGCGTGCGCCGAATCGAACGGCGCCGTTCGCGAAATCCCGCCTTGACTCGAGCCGATCAGCGGATATTCTTGAATTCATAACCACAGAGTTATGAATTGTGACCGATATGCAGAATGCACACGACACGCTTTTCCGGACACTCGCCGATCCGACGCGCCGCGCGCTTTTCGAGCGGCTGTGCGCGGAGGGCGAGCTGACGGTTGCTGCGCTCACGGCCGATGCGGGCGTGTCGCAGCCGGCCGTGTCGAAGCACCTTGGCGTACTGAAGCAGGCCGGGCTCGTGAACGACCGTCACGAAGGCCGGCAGACGCACTACAGCGCGCAGCCGCAGGCGCTGGCCCCGTTGATCGACTGGACGAGCCAGATGGCGGGCTTCTGGCGGAGCCGGTTCGATGCCCTTGAAGATCTGCTCAAAAGGATGGATCAGTAATGAACCAAGCCACTACCGAAACACGCTCCGTCGTCGTCGACCGGGAGCTGCCCCATCCGCCGGAGAGGATCTGGCGCGCGCTCACCCAACCGCACCTGATCGAGGCGTGGCTGATGAAGAGCGACTTCGAGCCCGTCGCGGGCCGGGCGTTCAGCTTCCGGGCGGACTGGGGCTCGGTCGACTGCACGGTCCTCACGATCGAGCCGCACCGCGCGCTGTCCTATACGTGGGCGGCCCACGGCCTCGAAAGCGTCGTGACGTGGACACTCACGCCGACGCCTGCCGGCACGCGCCTGCGCATGGAGCAGGTCGGCTTCCGGCCCGATCAGGAGCAGGCGTATCGCGGCGCGCAGTACGGCTGGGTACGGTTCCTCGACGCGCTCGAACAGGTGCTGGCGCGCCCCGACGCGCAAACGGAGGCCCGCGCATGAGTACGCGTGCCAACGAGCTGCAACCGTCCGAGCGCATCGACGCGCTGATCGCCGGCATCGCCGACTGGCGCGGCGAGACGCTCGCCGACCTGCGCCAGACGATCCTCGATGCGCAAGCGGGCATCGTCGAGGAATGGAAGTGGATGGGCAGCCCCGTGTGGTCGTGCGACGGGATGATCGCGGTCGCGAACGCGCACAAGGGCAAGGTGAAGCTGACGTTCATGCACGGCGCGCACCTGCCCGATCCCGACGGGTTGTTCAATGCGGGCCTCGAAGGGAACGCGCGTCGCGCGATCGATTTTGTCGAAGGCGACGAGATCGACAAGCGGGCCTTGAAGCACCTCGTGCGTGCGGCAATTGAATACAACCGCATGCATTTGAAGAAGAACGCGCGAGGGGCGGCCGCGAAGGCGCGCGGCGACAAGGCGGCGTAAGGCCGCATCGAGCACCGGCGAAAAAAAGCCCGACACGAGGTCGGGCATCCAAATCGGCCGCAACCGCCCGCGAGGCGGCTGCGGCACCTGCAACAGGCAGCGCTTACGCTGCGAGCAGCGAGCGCAGCACGAACGGCAGGATCCCGCCGTGCTTGTAGTAGTCGACTTCGATCGGCGTATCGATGCGCAGCAGCACCGGCACGCGCTGCGTTTCGCCGTTCTTGCGATGGATCACGAGCGTGACGTCCTGCTGCGGCTTGAAATCGTCGCCGAGGCCTTCGATATCGTACGTCTCTTCGCCGGTGATGCCGAGCGACTGGACGCTGTCCGCGCCCTTGAACTGCAGCGGCAGCACGCCCATGCCGACCAGGTTCGAGCGGTGGATGCGCTCGAAGCTGCGTGCGATCACGGCCTTCACGCCGAGCAACTGCGTGCCCTTCGCGGCCCAGTCGCGCGACGAGCCCGTGCCGTACTCCTCGCCCGCGAACACGACGGTGGGCGTGCCGGCGGCGACGTACCGCATCGCCGCGTCGTAGATCGACTGCTGTTCGCCGCTCGGCTGGTGGATCGTCAGGCCGCCTTCGACGCGCGTGCCGTCCGGCTTCGCCGGGATCATCAGGTTCTTGATCCGGACGTTCGCGAACGTGCCGCGCATCATCACGTCGTGGTTGCCGCGGCGCGAGCCGTAGCTGTTGAAGTCGGCCTTCTGCACGCCGTTTTCCTTCAGCCACTTGCCGGCCGGCGAATCTTCCTTGATCGAGCCTGCCGGGCTGATGTGGTCGGTCGTGACCGAATCGCCGAAGATGCCCAGCGCGCGCGCGCCCTTGACGGTCGGGATCGACGCGGCCGGTTCCATCGAGAAGTCGTTGCCGAAGAACGGCGGCTCGGCGATGTACGTCGATTTCGGCCAGTCGTAGACCTCGCCCGTTTCGCCCTCGATCTTGCTCCAGAGGTCGCCCTTCTTGGTCAGCTTCGAGTAGTTGTCCTCGAACTTCTTCGGATCGAGCGCGAACTTGAGCAGCGCGTGGATCTCGTCGCTCGTCGGCCAGATGTCGCCGAGGTAGATGTCGCGGCCGCCCTTGCCCTTGCCGACCGGCTCGGTCATCAGGTCGCGCGTGATGTTGCCGGCGATCGCGTACGCGACGACAAGCGGCGGCGACGCGAGGAAGTTCGCGCGGATGTTCGGGTGGATGCGCGCTTCGAAGTTACGGTTGCCCGACAGCACGGCCGCCGCGACGATGTCGTTCTTCGTGATCGCTTCGTTCAGCTCCGGCGTCAGGTCGCCCGCGTTGCCGATACAGGTCGTGCAGCCGTACGCCGCGACTTCGAAGCCGAGCTTCGACAGGTAGGGCAGCAGGCCCGTCTTCGTCAGGTATTCGGTGACGATGCGCGATCCCGGCGCGAGCGAGGTCTTGATCTTCGGATCGACCGTGAGGCCGGCCTCGACCGCCTTCTTCGCGAGCAGGCCCGCCGCCAGCAGCACGCTCGGGTTCGACGTGTTCGTGCACGACGTGATCGCGGCGATCAGCACGTCGCCGTTCTTCACGTCGACGCCGTTGCTCGTCGTGTACTGCGTGTTCAGGTCTTCCGCCTTCTTCGCGAAGCCGTTTTCCGCGACCGGCTTCGAGAACAGGTCGGTGAACGTCGACTTGACGTGGCCGATCTCGATGCGGTCCTGCGGGCGCTTCGGGCCCGCCAGCGACGGCGCGACCGTCGCGAGGTCGAGCGTCACCGTCTTCGTGTAGTCGATGTCGCCGGCCTTCGGAATGCCGAACAGATTCTGCGCCTTGAAGTAGTTTTCGAACGCGGCGATTTCGGCCTTCGTGCGGCCCGTGCCTTCGAAGTACTCGATCGTCTTTTCGTCGACCGGGAAGAAGCCCATCGTCGCGCCGTATTCCGGCGCCATGTTGCCGATCGTCGCGCGGTCCGGCAGCGACAGCGAGCGCGTGCCTTCGCCGAAGAATTCGACGAACTTGCCGACGACCTTCTCCTTGCGCAGCATTTCCGTGATCGTCAGCACGAGGTCGGTGGCCGTCACGCCTTCGCGCAGCTTGCCCTTCAGCTCGACGCCGACGACGTCCGGCGTCAGGAAGTACACCGGCTGGCCGAGCATGCCGGCTTCCGCCTCGATGCCGCCCACGCCCCAGCCGACCACGCCGATGCCGTTGATCATCGTCGTGTGGCTGTCCGTGCCGACGAGGGTGTCCGGGTAGTACACGGTGTCGGCGCCGTCCGTCTTCTTGTGGACGCCGCGCGCGAGGTATTCGAGGTTCACCTGGTGGACGATGCCCACGCCCGGCGGCACGACCTTGAACGTGTCGAACGCCTGCATGCCCCACTTCATGAACTGGTAGCGCTCGTTGTTGCGCTGGAATTCCAGCTTCATGTTCAGGTCGAGCGCGTCCTTCTGGCGGAAGTAGTCGATCTGGACCGAGTGGTCGACGACGAGATCGACCGGGACCAGCGGCTCGATTTTCTTCGGGTTCTTGCCCGTGCGCTCGGCGACGCCGCGCATGGCCGCGATGTCGGCGAGCAGCGGCACGCCCGTGAAATCCTGCAGCACGACGCGCGACACGACGAACGGAATCTCGTCGACGCGCTTCGCGGTCGGCTTCCAGTTCGCGAGCTGCTCGATGTGCTCTTCGGTGATTTTCTTGCCGTCGTAGTTGCGCAGCACGGACTCGAGCACGATGCGGATCGACACCGGCAGGCGTTCGATCTTCGTCTTCAGTTCCTTGCCGAGCTGCGGCAGCGAGTAGAACTTGCCTTTGCCGGAACCGCTGTCGAATTCCTTGAGGGTCTTGTGGAGATTGTGGGCCATGGTGATTTTCCTGGGTTTGAGGCTAGGAAACAAAGAGTCCTGTATCTGACGGCTAGATCATATACAGATCGACGTACTCATCGACCGGCATCGCTTCGAGCTTTGCCTGGTCCAGCGACACGTCGAGAATCGCTTGTTGCTGCTTGGCCGGAAAGCGGCGGGCGAGGTTGGTCCTGAACTTCTCGACCAGCAGCGGGATGCCGTCCGCACGGCGCCGCCGATGGCCGAGCGGGTACTCGACCGCCACTTCGGCAAGCTTCGATCCGTCCGTGAACTCGATCGTCAGCGCATTCGCGATCGATCGCTTGTCCGGATCGTGATAATCCTTCGTGAATTGCGGATCCTCGACGCACACGGTCTTCGCGCGCAGCGCGTCGATGCGCGGGTCCGCCGCGGCCGAGTCTTCGTAGTCGGCCGCGGTCAGCCGGCCGAACAGCAGCGGCACGGCGACCATGTACTGGATGCAGTGGTCGCGATCGGCCGGATTGGCGAGCGGGCCCTGCTTGTCGATGATGCGGATCGCGGCCGCGTGTGTGCGGATCGTGATCCGGCCGATGTCGTCGGTCGTGCGGCCCGCCGCGGCGAGCCGCGCGTGCAGCAGCAGCGCGGCCTCGGCGGCCGTCTGCGCATGGAATTCGGCGGGGAACGCGATCTTGAACAGCACGTTTTCCATCACGTACGTGCCGTACGGGCGCTGGAAGCGGAACGGCTTGCCGTCGAACAGCACGTCGTAGAAGCCCCAGGTCTTCGCGGTGAGCGCCGACGGATAGCCCATTTCACCCGTTTTCGCGATCAGCGCGAGGCGCACCGCGCGGGACGTGGCGTCGCCGGCCGCCCAGGATTTGCGCGAACCGGTGTTCGGCGCATGGCGGTAGGTACGCAGCGCGTGGCCGTCGACGAACGCGTTGGACACCGCGTTGATCAGCTCGTCGCGCGTGAGCCCGATGAGGCGCCCGACGACGGCCGTCGATGCGACCTTCACGAGCAGCACGTGGTCGAGCCCGACCGCGTTGAACGAATTCTCGAGGGCGAGGCAGCCCTGGATCTCGTGGGCCTGGATCATCGCGACCAGCACGTCACGCATCGCGAGCGGCTTGCGGCCGGCCGCGCGGGCCGTGCGGGAGAGCCAGTCGGCCGTCGCCAGGATCCCGCCGAGGTTGTCGGACGGATGACCCCATTCGGCGGCGAGCCAGGTGTCGTTGAAGTCCAGCCAGCGGATCATCGCGCCGATGCCGAACGCGGCCTGGACGGGATCGAGCTGGAAGGACGTGCCGGGCACCTTCGCGCCGTTCGGCACGATCGTGCCGGGCACGACGGGGCCGAGCAGCTTGGTGCAGGCAGGGTAGGACAGCGCCTCGAGTCCGCATCCGAGCGTGTCGATCAGGCAATGACGCGCCGTCTCCAGCGCGAGCGCGCTGTCGATGCCGGTGTTCAGCACGTAGTCGACGATGTCGACGAGTACCGTATCCGGAGCAGGGCGGACGTTGGAGACCGGGGCGGACATCGAGGGGCCGAGAGCGGAAAAATGCGCGCGCTTAGTTCGTTGCCGGCTTCAGTTCGTTCGCCTGCGTCGGCGCTGCGCCGCCTTGCGCCATTTCCGGCGTCACGCACTCGTCCGCGAGGCGCTCGCCGCCGTTCGCGTCGGAGAACAGCATCGCCTTGGTCGGGATCACGACCAGCTTGAAGCCTGCTGCCGGATCGTAGAACGTGTCGGCGCCCGTCGTCGTGGTCTGGCGCGGCAGCTTGTAGTTCTTCTTCGCCCAGTGAACCGTGACGACCTGGTCGCGCTTCATGTCGCCGGCGAGGTCGAACGACAGACCTTCCTTGCAGGACCACTTGACCGCGCCTTCCGGCACCGGATCGACCTTGGCGGCCGCGCGCGCCTGCGCCTTCTTGCTGCGCGGGATGATGCGCTTGGCCGGCGCCGGGCGCTTGGCCGCTGCCTTCTTCGCGGTCGTGGTGGCCGTACCCTGGGCAAACGCGCTCGGAGCCGACACCAGCATCGTGGCGGACAAGGCGCCGATGGCGGTAGCGATCAGGAGTTTCTTCATGGAGTCAGAACCTTTCGATAATCAGTTGACAAGGGCCGGCAATCGACACTGCCGGCCGGTTTGAAACTGCACGCGCCCCGAAAGCGCGCAGCGGCCGCTATTTTCACCTATTTGGCCGCGCATATATCAGGTTTTCGGGCTCCGTTACGTTTTTTGTCGTTTCGCAAACGTCTGCCGGCTCGCGTGCCGGCGGATGCATGCAACGCGTGGCTCGGCCGGCGGCGCGCACTCAATGCGCGACGCCCGCGGCGGCCGGGCCGAACAGCGGCGCGGCCTCGGACGGTACGGGCTGGCCGGTGGCCCGCGCACGGCGCAGCACCGACCAGTAATAACGATAACTCGCGCGATCGTGCAGCGTATCGCCGTGGCGCGTCGGGCCCCAGTCGGCGGCCTGCGCGGCCAGCAGGATCTCGGCGGCCAGCGCGACTTCGTCGGTGCGCGGGGCGAACGCGTCGACGATCGCGCGGATCTGCGCGGGGTGAATGCTCCACATCCGCGTGAAGGCGAATTCGTCGCGCGCGCGGCGCGCATCGCCGGCGACCACGCTCATGTCGCGCACCTCGGTCGTCACATTGTGTGACGATGTTTTGCCGTGTGCGTGACAGGCCGCGGCGATTTCCAGCTTCGCGCGGCGCACGAGCGGGTGATCGAACTGGCCGGGCGAGCGCATCGCGGAGTCGGGGATCGCGCCGTGGTGCGCGGAGACGAAATCCATCAGCCCGAAGCTCAGCGTGCCGACCGTCGGCAGCGCGGCGAGGGCGGCCGCCTGCGCGAGCGCGCCGTGCGTTTCGACCAGCACGTCGACAGGGATCGGTTGCGCGATGCCGAGCTCGCGGCGCGTGCCTTCGATGAACGCGGTCATTTCGGCCGCGTCGGCGGCGTTCGCGATCTTCGGCAGCGTGATGTAGGCCGGTACGCGCGCCGCGCGCAGCACGATGCGCACGTCGTCGCGCCAGTGCGGGTGGGAAAAGTCGTGGATGCGCACGCCGACGCGGCCGAAGCGGTTCTCGGCGCTGCCGAGCAGGTCGGCCACGAGCGCCGCGTGCGCGGCTTCCTGGCCGACGGCCGCGCCGTCCTCGCAGTCGAGCGTGAGGTCGAACACGGGACCCAGCTCGGCCTGCAGTGCGAGCGACTTGCGCATCAGCTTCTCGCTGCCCGCGTAGTGATCGCAGCAGGGCAGGATCGCGGGCGGGGACGCCCCGTCGTAGAGCACTTGTGCAGGAGTGAGCGCGGCCATCTCTTCTACGTCAGGGAAGCGGGTCAACGTGGAGAAAATCGGATTCGGGCAGGTTCTGGGCCGGCGAGAGGTGGCGCGAGGCGGCAAAACGTGCGCGAATCGGATCGCTCGGCGCGGGGCGGCGGCCTGCCGGCCCGCGCCGAAGCCGGGCGCCCGAAGGCCGCCCGGCCCGATGCGTGATGCTTAGTTCTTCAGCAGGTGGGCGACGCCGTCGCGCTCTTCGAGCAGCTCGGCCAGCGTGCCGTCCATCTTCTCGCGCGAGAACGCGTCGATTTCCAGGCCCTCGACGCGCTTGTATTCGCCGTTTTCGCAGGTGACCGGCACGCCGTAGATGATGTCTTCGGGGATGCCGTACGAGCCGTCCGACGGGATGCCCATCGTGACCCACTTGCCGTTCGTGCCGAGCACCCAGTCACGCACGTGGTCGATCGCCGCGTTCGCCGCCGACGCTGCCGACGACAGGCCGCGCGCTTCGATGATCGCCGCGCCGCGCTTGCCGACGGTCGGGATGAACGTGTCGCGGTTCCACACGTCGTCGTTGATCAGCTTCAGCAGCGATTCGCCTTCGGCGGTCGCGAAGCGGAAGTCCGGGTACATCGTCGGCGAGTGGTTGCCCCACACGGCGAGCTTCTCGATCGACGCGACCGGCTTGCCCGACTTGGCGGCGAGCTGCGACAGCGCGCGGTTGTGGTCGAGGCGCAGCATGGCCGTGAAGTTCTTCTTCGGCAGATCCGGCGCCGACTTCATCGCGATGTACGCGTTCGTGTTCGCCGGGTTGCCGACGACCAGCACCTTCACGTCGCGGCTCGCGACTTCGTTCAGCGCGGCGCCCTGGACCGTGAAGATTTCGGCGTTCGCCGACAGCAGGTCCTTGCGCTCCATGCCCTTCGAGCGCGGACGTGCGCCGACCAGCAGCGCGACGTCGGCATCCTTGAACGCGACCTTCGGATCGTCGGTGATCACGACGCCCGCGAGCAGCGGGAACGCGCAATCGTCGAGTTCCATCACGACGCCTTTGACGGCGGCTTGGGCTTGCGGGAGGTCGAGCAGTTGCAGGATGACCGGCTGGTCCTTGCCGAGCAGGTCGCCGTTCGCGATGCGGAACAGCAGGGAGTAAGCGATTTGACCTGCGGCGCCGGTGACGGCAACGCGCTTTGCGGGCTTAGCCATTGAAAATCTCCAGGACGGGTGAAGCGTTGGACGCGAGCGAAAACGCCATTCTATGCGCGTTGTGCGTAGCGTTGCATTGAAGCAGGGCGGAGGACTCGCGATGGCAGACGCGGTGAACCTGGAGACGGCCGTGGCACGTAGCCGGGGACGCGCTGTTGCACCCGCGAACCCTTGCTCGACCGGGAGTGTAGGAGCCGTCACGCGCAAAGTCAAACGGTATCATATGTCTTATATAAGACAGATGTTTTGCGGAAATTGAGTGGACGAAAAAGTGCGGTTTGTGATGAAATGCGCGCCATGACATCGAACCAGGCGAACACCGCGAATCAGACCGGCGCAGGCGGCCCAGGGCAGCCGGGCGCGGGCGATCCCGCGGCTTCGCCCGCGGCGGCCGCGTCGCCGACGTTCAGCCCGTTATACCAGCAGATCAAGTCGTTGATCACGCAGAGTCTCGAATCCGGCGAATGGAAGCCGGGCGAGATCATCCCCAGCGAAGTCGAGCTCGCGGCCCGTTACAAGGTCAGCCAGGGCACCGTTCGCAAGGCGATCGACGAGCTGGCCGCCGAAAACCTGGTGGTCAGGCGGCAGGGCAAGGGTACTTTTGTTGCAACGCACAACGAGGATCGCGCGCAATTCCGCTTTCTGCGTCTGCTGGCCGACGACGGCGCCGAGCACCCGCACGTGAGCCGTCTGCTCGAATGCCGGCGCCTGCGCGCGCCGGCCGAGATCGCACGGCAGCTCGACCTGAAGCCCGCCGACCCCGTCGTGCAGGTGCGCCGCCTGCTGGAGTTCGACGGCGAAGTGACGGTGCTCGACGAGATCTGGCTGCCGGGCGCGATGTTCCGCGGGCTCACGTTCGAGCGGTTGAGCGAATACAAGGGGCCGCTCTACGCGATGTTCGAGACGGAGTTCGGTACGCGGATGATCCGCGCGACGGAGAAGATCCGCGCGGTCGCGGCGGATCCGGCGGTGGCCGACCTGCTGCACGTGCCGGCGGGTTTCCCGCTGCTGTCGGTCGAGCGCGTGTCCTATACGTACGGGGACCGGCCGGTGGAAGTGCGTCGCGGCTGGTATGTCACAACCGGGTACTACTATCAGAATGACTTGAGCTGACGACGTTCGGTTCAGCCGCGTGCATTCGCGTTTCCCACGCTCGCGAAGCACGTTTCGGGCCGCCTTTGTTCGTGTTCGCGCAATTATCCAGAGCAGACTTTCGCTGCAGCGCGATATGAAAAGGCGCTAAAATCGCGGATTAGTGTGACAACATAGTAGGGGTCTAGCATGACTGACGCAGTAAGAAAGCCGAGGCCGGAATACCGGAACATCGGAATCGGCGACATCACGTTGAAGTATCGCATGCCGCTGGCGGCGATACTGTCGATTCTCCACCGAGTCAGCGGCGCGCTGCTGTTCCTGTTCCTGCCGTTCCTGCTGTTCCTCTTCGACCAGAGCCTCACTTCCGAGCTCAGCTTCGAAGTCTTCAAGGCTTTCCTCTCCAACATCGTCGTCAAGCTGATCGTCCTCGCGTTGTCGTGGGCCTTCTTCCACCATTTCTGCGCCGGCATTCGCCACCTGCTGATGGACGTCAACCACGACGCCGTCTCGAAGGAAGGCGGCAAGCGGACGGCCGTCGTCGTCTTTGTCGTCTCGATCGCGCTGACGATCGCCATGGCACTCAAACTGTTCGGAGCATTCTAAGAAAATGGCAGCCAACAACCGAATCGGCTCGAAGCGCCTCGTCGTCGGCGCACACTACGGCCTGCGCGACTGGCTCGCGCAGCGCGTCACCGCCACGATCATGGCGGTCTACACGGTCATTCTGCTCGTCCTGTTCTTCGGCGCGCACGATTTTTCGTACGAAGGCTGGGCATCGATCTTCGCCGCGCAATGGATGAAGCTCGCGACCTTCGTGATGCTGCTTTCCCTCTTCTACCACGCATGGGTCGGCGTGCGCGACATCTGGATGGACTACGTGAAGCCCGTCGGTGTGCGCCTGCTGCTGCAATCGCTGACCATCGTCTGGCTGCTCGCATGTGCGGGCTACGCCGCGCAGATTCTCTGGAGAGTGTAAAGAATGGCTGCAATCAAAACTTCCCTCCCGCGCCGCAAGTTTGACGTCGTGATCGTCGGCGCGGGCGGCTCCGGCTTGCGCGCGGCGCTGCAACTGTCGCGCGCGGGCCTGTCGGTCGGCGTGCTGTCGAAGGTGTTCCCGACCCGTTCGCACACGGTCGCCGCGCAAGGCGGGATCGGCGCGTCGCTCGGCAACATGAGCGAAGACAACTGGCACTACCACTTCTACGACACGATCAAGGGTTCCGACTGGCTCGGCGACCAGGACGCGATCGAGTTCATGTGCCGCGAAGCGCCGAACGTCGTGTACGAACTCGAGCACTTCGGCATGCCGTTCGACCGTAACGCGGACGGCACGATCTACCAGCGTCCGTTCGGCGGCCATACCGCGAACTACGGCGAGAAGCCGGTCCAGCGCGCTTGCGCGGCCGCCGACCGTACCGGTCACGCGCTGCTGCACACGCTGTACCAGCAGAACGTCGAGGCAAAGACGCAGTTCTTCGTCGAATGGATGGCGCTCGACCTGATCCGCGACGCGGACGGCGACGTGCTCGGCGTGACGGCCCTCGAGATGGAGACGGGCGACGTCTACATCATGGAAGGCAAGACGACGCTGTTCGCGACGGGCGGCGCAGGCCGGATCTTCGCGGCATCGACGAACGCGTTCATCAACACCGGCGACGGCCTCGGCATGGCGGCCCGCTCGGGCATCGCGCTGCAGGACATGGAGTTCTGGCAGTTCCACCCGACCGGCGTGGCCGGCGCGGGCGTGCTGATCACCGAAGGCGTGCGCGGCGAAGGCGGCATCCTGCGCAACGCGAACGGCGAGCGCTTCATGGAACGCTACGCACCGACGCTGAAGGATCTGGCGCCGCGTGACTTCGTGTCGCGCTCGATGGACCAGGAAATCAAGGAAGGCCGCGGCGTCGGTCCGAACAAGGATCACGTGCTGCTCGACCTGTCGCACATCGGCGCCGAGACGATCATGAAGCGTCTGCCGTCGATCCGCGAAATCGCGCTGAAGTTCGCGAACGTCGACGCGATCAAGGAGCCGATCCCGGTCGTCCCGACGATCCACTACCAGATGGGCGGCATCCCGACCAACATCCACGGTCAGGTCGTCGGCACGTCGCGCGATCACAAGGAACCGGTCAACGGCTTCTACGCAGTGGGCGAATGCTCGTGCGTGTCGGTGCACGGCGCGAACCGTCTCGGCACGAACTCGCTGCTGGACCTCGTGGTGTTCGGCCGCGCGGCCGGCAACCACATCGTCCAGCACGTGAAGAACCAGAAGGAACACAAGCCGCTGCCGGCGGATGCGGGCGAGTTCTCGCTCGCGCGCCTGAACAAGCTCGACAAGTCGAGCTCGGGCGAGTACACGCAGGACGTCGCGAACGACATCCGCGCGACGATGCAGAAGCACGCAGGCGTGTTCCGCACGTCGGCGCTGCTGAAGGAAGGCGTCGACCAGATGGCCGGCCTGAAGGCGCGCGTGGAAAACATCCACCTGAAGGACAAGTCGAAGGTGTTCAACACCGCGCGCGTCGAAGCGCTCGAGCTGGAGAACCTGATCGAAGTGGCCCGCGCAACGATGGTGTCGGCGGAGGCGCGCAAGGAAAGCCGCGGCGCGCACGCGCACAGCGACTACGAACACCGCGACGACGAGAACTGGCTGCGCCACACGCTGTGGTACAGCGAAGGCGACCGCCTCGACTACAAGCCGGTTCAAATGAAGCCGCTGACGGTCGATTCCGTGCCGCCGAAGCCGCGCACGTTCTAAGCCGAGTCAAAGGAATCCGAAATGGCAAAACGCATTTTTGAAGTCTACCGCTACGATCCGGACAAGGACGCAGCGCCGCGCATGCAGACGTACGAGCTCGAGATCCAGCATGAGCGCATGCTGCTCGACGCACTGGTCAAGCTGAAGGCACTGGACGAGACGCTGTCGTTCCGCCGTTCGTGCCGCGAAGGCGTGTGCGGTTCGGACGCGATGAACATCAACGGCAAGAACGGTCTCGCGTGCCTGACGAACCTGAACGACCTGCCGCACAAGATCGTGCTGCGCCCGCTGCCGGGCCTGCCCGTCGTGCGCGACCTGATCGTCGACATGACGCACTTCTTCAACCAGTACCACTCGATCAAGCCGTACCTGATCAACGACGCGCCGCCGCCGGAGAAGGAACGCCTCCAGTCGCCGGAAGAGCGCGACGAGCTCGACGGCGTGTACGAGTGCATTCTGTGCGCGAGCTGCTCGACGTCGTGCCCGAGCTTCTGGTGGAACCCGGACAAGTTCGTCGGCCCGGCCGGCCTGCTGCAGGCTTACCGCTTCATCGCGGACAGCCGCGACACCGCCACCGGCGAGCGTCTCGACAACCTGGAAGACCCGTACCGTCTGTTCCGTTGCCATACGATCATGAACTGCGTCGACGTTTGCCCGAAGGGCTTGAACCCGACGAAGGCGATCGGCAAGATCAAGGAACTGATGGTTCGGCGCGCGGTATAAAGTTTGATGAGCGACGAATCGCATCAATCCGACCCGCACCGCCGCGCGCGCCTGCGCTGGCGCGCGCGGCGGGGTCTGCTGGAAAACGACATCGTATTCGAGCGTTTCTTCAGCCGATACGAGCATGACCTCACCGATGCAGACGTAGGCGCGTTGTCGCGCCTGCTCGATCTGAGCGACAACGACCTGATGGACTTGCTCCTCGCGCGCAAGGAACCAGAAGGCGACCTAGACAGCCCGGACATTCACCGGCTGTTGGAGATGCTGCGCAACGTGTGACGCCAAGGTGTAACGCGCTGCGCCCGTTATCGAATCCCGTTTCTTTATTTCGATTGAGGATGTGCCATGACTCCGTCTGATGTTAAAGCCACGCTATCGTTCAGCGACAACTCGCCGAGCGTCGAAATGCCGATCTACAAGGGCACGATGGGCCCGGACGTGATCGACATCCGCAAGCTGTACGGCCAGACCGGCAAGTTCACTTACGACCCGGGCTTCATGTCGACGGCTTCGTGTAATTCGGCGATCACGTACATCGACGGCGACAAGGGCGAGCTGCTGTACCGCGGCTACCCGATCGACAACCTCGCACAAAACGCGGACTTCCTCGAAAGCTGCTACCTGCTGCTGAAGGGCGAACTGCCGAACGCCGCGCAGAAGAAGGAATTCGTCGACACCGTCACGAAGCACACGATGGTGCACGAGCAGATGCACTTCTTCTTCCGTGGCTTCCGTCGCGACGCGCACCCGATGGCGATCCTGGTCGCCGCGGTCGGCGCGCTGTCGGCGTTCTACCACGACTCGCTCGACATCAACGACCCGCGTCACCGCGAAGTGTCGGCGATCCGCATGATCGCGAAGCTGCCGACGCTCGTCGCGATGGCGTACAAGTACAGCATCGGCCAGCCGTTCGTGTATCCGAAGAACTCGCTGTCGTACAGCGCGAACTTCATGCACATGATGTTCTCGAATCCGTGCGAAGAGTACAAGGTCAACGACGTGCTTGTCCGCGCGCTCGACCGCATCCTGATCCTGCACGCCGATCACGAGCAGAACGCATCGACGTCGACGGTCCGTCTGGCCGGCTCGTCGGGCGCGAACCCGTTCGCGTGTATCGCGGCCGGTATCGCGTGTCTGTGGGGCCCGGCGCACGGCGGTGCGAACGAAGCCGCGCTGAACATGCTCGAGCAGATCGGTTCGCCGGACAACATCCCCGAATTCATCAAGCAGGTGAAGGACAAGAACTCGGGCGTGAAGCTGATGGGCTTCGGCCACCGCGTGTACAAGAACTACGACCCGCGTGCGAAGCTGATGCGCGAGACGTGCTACGAAGTGCTGAACGAACTGGGCCTGCACGACGACCCGCTGTTCAAGCTCGCGATGCAGCTCGAGAAGATCGCGCTGGAAGACGAATACTTCGTGTCGCGCAAGCTGTACCCGAACGTCGACTTCTACTCGGGTATCGTCCAGCGCGCGCTGGGCATCCCGACGTCGATGTTCACGTGTATCTTCGCGATGGCACGTACGGTCGGCTGGATCGCACAGTGGAACGAAATGATCGCCGATCCGGAACAGAAGATCGGCCGTCCGCGCCAGCTGTTCATCGGCGATACGCCGCGCGAAGCGAAGCCGCTCAACGCACGTTAAACCGTGTGCGGCGCGAACGGCCGGCAGGCCGCTCGCGTCGGGCAACCGCAACGCCACGACACCCCGACGGGTCAGCCCGTCGGGGTGTTTTCATTTGCGCGGCCGACGTTGGCCCGAGCCGGCGCGGCGCTCCAGCGACGGCGGCCGCGTGTCGAGCGCGGGCGCGTCGTCGTCCGGTGCATGGCCGTGCTGCTTGAAGAACTGCCGGTACGCGCCGGGCGTCGTGCCGCGCGCGGCGAGGAACTGGCGATTGAAGTTCGCGGCATTCGGAATGCCGCAGCGCGCGGCGACCGTCGCGATCGGCCAGTCGGTGCCGACGAGATGGCGGCATGCATGCGCGAGGCGCAGCCGCTGCACGTAACGGCCGACGCTTTCGCCGAGATGCCGGACGAACAACCGTTGCAGCGTGCGTTCGGACAGGTGCGCGGCAGCGGCGAGTGCGTCGATGCGCAGCGGTTCGTGGAAATGCCGGTCGATCGCGTCGAGCACGCGGTCTAGACGTTCGGCTTCGGGCGCGCCCGGCCCGCCGGGCGACGGCGCGCCGTCGGGCCGGTCGTACGCATGCGCGGTGGCGAGCGGTTCGCCGCCGGCCTCCGCGAGATCGGCAAGCGTGTCGAGCGTGGCTGCAAGCCGTACGCGCGGCGACGGATCGAGCAACCGCGGCAGCCGCGCGCGCATCGCGCGGGCCGTCTCCACGTCGAAGTGCAGCCCCGGCGCCGCGCGCCGCAGCAGCGAGCGCAGCGGCGCGTATTCGGGGCAGCAGTCGGCCAGCCGCCGCGCCCAGTCTCCGTCGAACCAGACGACGAGCGCGACTTCGGGCGCGTCGCGATCGATGCGCGCGTTCGACGACCACGTATGCGGCAGGTTCGGCGGCACGAGCACGAGATCGTCGTCCGCGTAGCGCGCGACGTGATCGCCGATGAAGCGCTGGCCGCGGCTGTTGAGCGTCAGCGTCAGTTCGTACTCGGGATGGCGATGCCATTCGAACGGAATGCGCGCGAGCTGGCGGTGATAGACGCGGATCGAACAGCCGGACGCGAACGTCACGTGCTCGTATTGCGGTTTCATCGCGGCCTCCGGTAGGGGCGGGCAGTGCGCCGTGGCATGATCGTGGGCGATTCTCACCAAGGAGCGATGCCATGTTTTCACATGTGTGCGTGGGCGTCGGTGATACGGCGCGCGCCTACGATTTCTATGCGCCGCTGTTCGCGGCACTCGGGCTGCGCCTGAAATTCCGCGAGCCGGACGGCTGGTCGGGCTGGATGCCGGCCGACGCCGAGCGGCCGCTGTTCTTCTTCGGCAAGCCGCTCGACGGCCGCCCACCGGAGCCGGGCAACGGCCACACGATCGCGTTCGATGCGCCGACCCGCGCGCACGTCGATCGCTGTCACGCGCTCGCGCTGCGGCATGGCGGCACCTGCGAAGGGCCGCCGGGCCTGCGGCCGCACTATCACCGCGACTATTACGGCGCGTATTTCCGCGACCCGGACGGCAACAAGCTCTGCGTGGTCTGCCATCGTCCCGAATGACGCACGATTGTCAGGATTGTATCGATCGTTGGCCGGATAGTGGTGATGACGGCCGTGTGCCGGCCGTACGCTGACAGCACATCACGACACGCTTTCAGCGAGGAGACGACGATGCAACTGACGATTGACGACATGCCTGCCGCGATCCGCGCGGCGAAACGGGCGCTGCGCGCCGATTTGCCCGGTTATGCGGCCACGTTCCGCGAAGTGGAGGGCGACATCGCCCGGCAGGTCGATGCGATCCGCCGCGCGCACGCGCACGGCCACGACGTGATTCCGGTCGTGCCGTTCGCGGATATCGCGGGCGGCCGGGTCGATCCGCATGCGGTTGCGGCGATCCGCACGCATGGCGCGGTCGTGATCCGCGGCGTGTTCGATGCGAGGCAGGCACGCGACTGGAACGACGAGATCGGCGCGTATCTGGATGCGAACCGTTTCGCCGACCGGCTGCACGCGCGCGCGGAAGACCGCTATTTCGGCAATCTGGCGTCGGGCAAGCCGCAGATCTACGGCGTCTACTGGTCGAAGCCGCAGGTGGCCGCGCGCCAGTCGCCGGCGCTCACGCAGGCGCGGGTGTTCCTGAACCGCCTGTGGCGGCATGCGGACGGCGCACGTGCGCATTTCGATCCCGACCGGGTGCCCGCGTATGCGGACCGGATCCGCCGCCGGCCGCCCGGTTCGACGTCGCTCGGGCTGTCGCCGCATGTCGACGGCGGCTCGGTCGAGCGCTGGCTCGGCGCGAATTTTCGGCAGGTCTATCGCCATGTGCTGGCCGGCCGCTGGCGCGAGTACGATCCCTTCGATGCGGCGTTCCGGCCCGACGTCGAAGAGATTCCGTCGCCGGCCGTGTGTTCGATGTTCCGCACGTTCCAGGGCTGGACCGCGCTGACACCGCAGGGGCCCGGCGACGGCACGCTGCAGCTGATCCCGGTTGCGAACGCGATGGCCTATGTCGTGCTGCGCGCGCTGCAGGACGACGTCGCCGACGACGACCTGTGCGGCGCGCGTCCCGGCCGCGCGCTGTCGATTCGCCCGGAATGGCACACGCTGCTGCTCGATGCGCTGGTGCCGATCCCGCATATGGAACCGGGCGACGCGGTGTTCTGGCACGGTGACGTCGTGCATGCGGTCGAGGATGCGCATCGCGGCAGCGGCGACAGCAACGTGATGTACATCGCGGCCGCGCCGGGCTGCGCGAAGAACGACGCATACTTGCAACGCCAGCGTTGCGCGTTCCTGCGCGGCGACAGCCCGCCCGATTTCCCGGCCGACCATTTCGAGGTCGATTTCGACGGGCGCGCGGGGGAGGCCGAACTCACGGCGCTCGGCCGCGCGCAGATGGGATTCGAGCCCGGCGCATGACGCGCGGGCGGCCCGTTCGCCGAATCGGCTGCGTGGTGCGCGCAATTCGACGCAATCGGCTGTCGGCGCCGCCGAATTCGACGCGAATTGCGCAATTTGGCTTCCGATAATGGTCCGGTCACGACGCCGCCGGCCCGTGCACGGCACGGGTGCGGCGCAGATCATGGAGGAGTCGATGCAATTCACGCAAGCGATCGTTCGCCGTCCCGCGCCGTCCTGCGGCGCGGGCCTGACCACCGCCGAACTCGGCGCACCCGACTACGACAAGACGCTCGCGCAGTTCCACGCATACTGCGACGCGCTGCGCATGCTCGCGGTCGAGCTGACCGAACTGCCGCCGCTCGATGCGTTTCCCGATTCGCACTTCGTCGAGGACGTCGCCGTCGTCACGCCGGAGTTCGCGGTGATCACGCGCCCCGGCGCGCCCGCCCGGCGCGGCGAGACCGCGCACATCGAAGCGTCGCTGCGCGTGCATCGCGAGCTGCTGCCGATGCAACAGGGCCGCCTCGACGGCGGCGACGTGATGCTGGTCGGCAAGCGCTTCTTCATCGGGCTGACGAGCCGCACCGACGCGCAAGGCATCGCCGCGTTCGAGTCGCTGGTGTCGCGCCATGGATATTCGGTCGTCGCGGTGCCGGTTGGCGCCGGCCTGCACCTGAAATCGGTCGTCAATGCGCTTGGCGACGACACGCTGCTCGTGACCGACGCGCTGGCCGCGCATCCGGCGTTCGCCGACTATCGAAGGATCGCGATTTCCGCCGCCGACGAATATGCGGCCAACACGCTGCGCGTGAACGGCACGCTGATCACGCCGGCCGGCTATCCGCGCGTGCATGACGCGATCGCGTCGCTCGGCATGCCGCTGCACGTGATCGACACGAGCGAGTTCCGCAAGATGGACGGCGGCCTGACGTGCCTGTCGCTGCGGTTCTAGTCGATTGGCGCGCGGCGGCGGCCGGATAATATGGCCCGCGTGTGGAACGGCAGACGTTCCTCCCATGAGCCACGACCCGACCGGAGCGAACGCGGATGACCGACAAGAAGATGCAGTTGGACAAGATCGATCTCCGGATTCTCGACATCCTGCGCACCGACGGACGGATTTCCTACCGGAAGCTGTCGGAACGCGTGAATCTCACGCCGCGGCCGTGCCAGGCGCGCGTGGAGCGGCTCGAGGCGCTCGGCGTGATCGAAGGGTACCGCGCGGTGATCAACGCGCCGCGCGCGACCAAGCCGATCGTCGTGATCGCGCAGATCGTGCTGGCCGACCACGGGCGTTCGCAGGCGCCGTTCGAGGAGGAAATGCGCGCGAATCCGGCCGTGCTCGATTGCTGGCTGGTGAGCGGCACGTTCGATTTTCTCGTGCGGCTCGCGTGCGAGGATCTCGACGAGTACCGGCGGATCGCGAACGTGTGGCTGGAAAGCCCGCGATTCCGGATCGAGAAGATCGTGACGACGGCCGAACTGCAGACGATCAAGCGCAGCGTCGTGTGAGGCGACCGGCCAGCCAGGGCCGGTTTCGATGCGAATGACCGGCGCGATCGATTTGCATCCCGAATCGAATCGACTGTCCCGGATCACGATCGGGGTGAACATTATGGATGCCGCGCAAGCGGCAGCGCAGACGGCCGCGCCGTCCGGAGCGACGCTGAAACGCCGTCTGCAGGGCCGTCGCATCGCGATGATCGCGATCCAGCTCGCCGCCGGCGCGATGAATCCGTTGATCCTGACGGCCGTGCTGTCGGCCGGCAATTCGGGTGCCTACGCGGCGGCACGGACGCTGTACAACCTCGCATCGGAAGGGCACGCGCCGATGTTCGCGACGCTGTCGCCGCGCGCGCAAAAGCCGGCTCGTGCGCTACGAGGAAATGGACATCGGGCCGTGGCTCACGCGCTCGGTCGAGGCCGTCGACGCGGCCGCCGCGCGGCACGGGCCACCGCGCCGGTCGGCCGCTGCCGCGATGGGGTAACGGCAGCCGGCCGTTACTTGTCCAGCTCCGGATAGTGCCGGAAGATCCCCATGTCGTTGAACGGGATGCGGCGTTCCGACTCGAGGTAGTGCGCGACGGGCGGATGCCGTGCGACGCGATCGTGCAGCGCGACGAGCCCGGCGATCTTGCGTTCCGCGCGCTTCATCGCTTTCGGAAACGCATAGCGCAGGCCCTCGATCAACTGGAACATCGACAGGTCCGCGTAGGTGAGCGTGTTGCCCGCGATATAACCGCTCTTGTGCGGATTCTGTTCGAGCACGCGATCGAAGTAGCCGAGGAATTTCGGCAGCCGGTTCTCGAGGAAATCGGCCGCGCGCTCGGCCGCTTCCGCCTTCTGGTCCTCGTAGTACAGGCCGCTGCCGATCGGATGGTGCGTGTCGTGGATCTCGGTGATGAAATCGGCGGCGGTCAACTGGAGCTGGTGCACCCACAGCCGGCCGGCTTCGTCGTCGGGCGCGAGTCCGAGCCGCGCGCCGAGAAACAGCAGGATGTTCGCGGTCTGTCCGACGACCACGTCGCCCGCCTTCAGGAACGGCGGTGCGAACGGCACGCATTCCGCTTTCGTGTCGTCCATCATGCGCATCATCGCCGCCACGCCCATCCCGCGTCCCGATTCGCGCGCGACGTCGACGTAGTCGGCCTCGGCTGCTTCCAGCGCGAGGCGCACGTACTCGCCGCGGCCCTGGATTTCAGGCCAGTAATAGAGTTCATATCGCATGCAGTGCTCCTGTCCTTCGATGCTTCGGGTGATGCTCGCATCGTGATGGCGGGAGGGCGGCCGCGTGCCGCCCGTTGCGAATAGACAGTCTACGAGATCGAGTGCGAAATGCCAGCGGCGCCGCGTTTCATGCGCGGCGTTCGTCGCGCCCACACGCCTTCGTGGCTGCGTTCGACCAGTTCACCGCCGATCATGCCAGGGTGCGTGTCGCCGCTGGCGAAGCGGGTCAGCGCCAGCGCAAGCCCGTCACCTATGGGCGCGAACAGGCCTTGACCTTCCCCGTCGGTCGGAAGCCGCCCCGATGCGGAACCCGCGAGGACGAACCCTGCAAGAAACGGAAGGAAAGGCGCGTTTTCGGCCGGTCGTTTAATCGTATGCCTCGTTGCGCGGTTCCGGATCGCTTGATTTGGAAATGATCATTTCCTATAATGCCGCATGGCGACGAAAATTGCACCGAACGTTGGCAGGCCGCGAGAATTCGACATGGAGCAAGCGCTGGACGGCTTCATCCGCGTCTTTCGCGAGCGTGGCTATCATGCGACTTCCATCGGCGATCTGTCCCGGGAGACAGGGCTCACCACCGGCAGTCTTTACAAGGCTTTTGCGGACAAGAACGCCATATTCGTTGCCGCGTTGAACCGGTACGTCGATCGGCGCGCGAGCGAACTCAACACGATCCTTGCCGATGAAAGGAACGGACGGGACAAGGTGCGCGCGCTGCTGCGCTTTTATGCGGACGTCTCGCATGGAGACGAGGGCCGAAAGGGCTGTCTGGTCGTGGGCGGCGCTATTGTTCTCGGTACGTTGGATAGCGAGATCGCCGACATCGTTCACAAATCGATGCAGCGGGTCGAGCGTCTCCTTCGCGATTTGATCAGGCAGGGGCAGGCCGATGGGTCCGTCGATGCCACGCTGAACGCACAAGCCACGTCGAGCTGTCTGTTCACCATGGTGCAGGGGCTTCGAGTGGTGGGTAAGCTCGGCCAACGCCGCAGCGATATGTCGATGCTGGTCGACGAGGCCATGCGGCTGCTCAACTAGGGTAGAGCGTCATCCCTTGGGTAACTCGATGTGAAGTAACACGCGAAACCACGCGTGCGCGCGATCTGGTTCTGTCGAATTAGGAAACGACTATTTCCCAATGCCATTGCTCGCGCTGCGCGTGGTGAACCATCATCCAGGAAAGTCGATTCCATAGAGAGGACGAACTTATGCACCAGCATCAATCGACCGCGGATTCTTTGCCGCTTGCGACCACACCCTATTTTCGCGAAGACCCGCGGCTCAGCGGCTTTCGTCATCGGTTCGATACGGTGGACGGGGTGCGCCTTCATTATGTCGAAGGCGGCCGCACCGACGGCGAGACCATTGTGTTGCTCGCGGGGTTTCCGGAAAGCTGGTACGCGTGGCGCAGAATCATGTCCCTGCTCGCGGACGAATTCAGGATCGTGGCGCCGGATCTTCCCGGGCAAGGCGACTCGGACCGGCCGCTCACCGGGTATGACACGCAGACCGTCGCGACAACGCTTGCGCGCCTGCTGGAGCGGCAAAATATCTCGCGCTTTTACCTGGCCGCTCACGACGTCGGCGCATGGGTCGCCTATCCGTTTGCGGCGATGTATCCCGATTCAGTGAAGCGCATGGCGTTGCTCGACGCCGGGATACCCGGCATCACGCTGCCCGACGCACTGCCGATCGAGCCTCGCAGCGCATGGCGCACGTGGCACTTTGCATTCCATGCGGTAGCCGACCTGCCGGAGACGTTGATCGCCGGCAGGGAGCGCGCGTATCTCGATTGGTTCTTGCGTCGCAAGGCGGCAAATCCCGAATCGTTCTCCGACGCGGATATCGACGAGTACGTCCGGGTGTTCACCAGGGACGGCGGGTTGCGAGCGGGCCTGGCATTTTATCGGGCCGTGTCGGAATCGTCGGCCCAGAACCGCAAGCTGCAGGCGCGAGGAAAGCTGAAGATGCCCGTGCTCGCTGTCAGTGCCGACCAGGGATCCATACCCGACATGGCAGGGCCGCTCGAACATGTCGCGGAAGACGTGACGGCTGCGACGATCGCATATAGCGGGCATTTCATCCCTGAGGAACAACCGCAGGCGCTGGCGCGCGCGTTGCGCAATTTCTTCCGGTAGCACGTCGCCGCGAGTCGATTGCAAGGGCTGGAGCGGCCCACGACGGCCGACATGGTGCGCGGAGCAAGCCCCGTCGGTGCGGCACGCGCCTGTGCCGCACGCGCTGCCGCGCTTGCCGGGTAATACTTATCCGGGTATCGCGTGTACCACCCAACTCACTGTTTTTATTCACTTTTTTCGTTATCGTGGTACTCCATGGGCCGATTTTGCGTGGCATAATCGATCGCATCCGCAAGGCTTGTAGTCACAACGACCCCGCATACCCATGGCACAGACTCTCTACGACAAACTGTGGAACACCCACGTGGTCCACACCGAGGAAGACGGCACGACCCTGCTCTACATCGACCGTCAACTGCTGCATGAAGTCACGAGCCCGCAGGCATTCGAAGGGCTGAAGATCGCGCAGCGCCCGGTGTGGCGCATCAGCGCGAACCTGGCCGTGTCGGACCACAACGTGCCGACGACGGACCGCAGCCACGGCATCGCCGATCCCGTCTCGAAGCTGCAGGTCGACACGCTCGACGCGAACTGCGATGCATTCGGCATCACGCAGTTCAAGATGAACGACGTGCGCCAGGGCATCGTCCACATCATCGGGCCGGAACAGGGCGCGACGCTGCCGGGCATGACGATCGTGTGCGGCGATTCGCATACGTCGACGCACGGCGCGTTCGGCGCGCTCGCCCACGGCATCGGCACGTCCGAAGTCGAGCACGTGCTCGCGACGCAGACCCTGCTGCAGAAGAAGAGCAAGAACATGCTCGTGAAGGTCGAGGGCGCGCTGCCGCGCGGCTGTACCGCGAAGGACATCGTGCTCGCGATCATCGGCAAGATCGGCACGGCAGGCGGCACGGGCTACGCGATCGAATTCGGCGGCTCGACCATTCGCGCGCTGACGATGGAAGGCCGCATGACCGTCTGCAACATGGCGATCGAGGCCGGCGCGCGCGCGGGCATGGTCGCGGTGGACGACACGACGATCGACTACCTGAAGGGCCGTCCGTTCGTGCCGACCGGCGCGGAATGGGATCAGGCCGTCGAGTACTGGCGCCAGTTCAAGTCGGACGACGGCGCGCAGTTCGACCGCGTGGTCGAGCTGAACGCGGCCGAGATCGTCCCGCAGGTCACGTGGGGCACGTCGCCGGAAATGGTCACGTCGATCGACGGTCGCGTGCCCGATCCCGAACGCGAGAAGGATCCGGTCAAGCGCGACGCGATGGAGCGCGCGCTGGCGTACATGGCGCTCGAGCCGAACACGCCGATCGAATCGATCAAGGTCGACAAGATCTTCATCGGCTCGTGCACGAACGCCCGGATCGAGGACATCCGCGCGGCCGCGTACGTCGTGAAGAAGCTGAACCGCCGCATCGCGTCGAACGTGCGGCTCGCGATGGTCGTGCCGGGCTCGGGCCTCGTGAAGGCGCAGGCCGAGCGCGAAGGGCTCGACAAGGTGTTCACCGATGCGGGCTTCGAATGGCGCGAGCCGGGCTGCTCGATGTGCCTCGCGATGAACGCCGACCGGCTCGAGCCGGGCGAGCGCTGCGCGTCGACGTCGAACCGCAACTTCGAAGGCCGGCAGGGCGCGGGCGGTCGCACGCACCTCGTGAGCCCCGCGATGGCGGCGGCCGCGGCGATCGAAGGCCACTTCGTCGACATTCGCCAGCTGGGGTGACGCGTGACGGCATCGAAAGTCATCGCGCGGCTGGTTGCCGCGCTGGCGCTGGCGGGGCTGGGTTTCGGCCTGGCCGGCTGCAATACCGTCCGCGGCTTCGGTGAAGACGTCAACGCCGCCGGCAGCGCGCTGAAGCGCGCCGCGGAGTGACGGTTCCCGCCGAGAATTTGTCGATGTGCGCCGGCTGACTGCCGGCCCTTCAACCGGATAGACGGATCATGGAAAAATTCACTGTACATACCGGCGTCGTGGCGCCGCTCGATCGCGAGAACGTCGACACCGACGCGATCATCCCGAAGCAGTTCCTGAAGTCGATCAAGCGCACGGGCTTCGGTCCGAACGCGTTCGACGAATGGCGTTACCTCGATCACGGCGAGCCGGGCCAGGACAACTCGAAGCGTCCGCTGAACCCGGACTTCGTGCTGAACCAGCCGCGCTACCAGGGTGCATCGGTGCTGCTCGCCCGCAAGAACTTCGGTTGCGGGAGCTCGCGCGAGCACGCGCCGTGGGCGCTGCAGCAGTACGGCTTCCGCGCGATCATCGCGCCGAGCTTCGCGGACATCTTCTTCAACAACTGCTACAAGAACGGCCTGCTGCCGATCGTGCTGACCGAGCAGCAGGTCGATCACCTGTTCAGCGACACGTACGCGTTCAACGGCTACCAGCTGACGATCGACCTCGACGCGCAGGTCGTGCGCGCGGGCGACGGCCGCGAGTATCCGTTCGAGATCGCCGCGTTCCGCAAGTACTGCCTGCTGAACGGCTTCGACGACATCGGCCTCACGCTGCGCCACGCGGACAAGATCCGCCAGTTCGAAGCGGAGCGGCTCGTGAAGCAGCCGTGGCTCAGCACCAAGCTGGTCGGCTGAGCGCGCGTTGCAGGCGGGCGCGCCGTGCGTGCGCTCGCCGGCCTGCCTCCATAACACCCTACCCAGTCAGGAATTTCGCATGAAGATTGCAGTGCTGCCCGGCGACGGCATCGGTCCGGAAATCGTCAATGAAGCGGTGAAGGTGCTGAACGCACTCGACGAGAAGTTCGAACTCGAACAGGCGCCGGTCGGCGGCGCGGGCTACGAGGCGAGCGGCCATCCGCTGCCCGACGCGACGCTGGCGCTCGCGAAGCAGGCCGACGCGATCCTGTTCGGCGCGGTCGGCGACTGGAAGTACGACTCGCTCGAGCGCGCGCTGCGCCCCGAGCAGGCGATCCTCGGGCTGCGCAAGCACCTCGAGCTGTTCGCGAATTTCCGCCCGGCGATCTGCTATCCGCAGCTCGTCGATGCGTCGCCGCTGAAGCCGGAGCTCGTCGCGGGCCTCGACATCCTGATCGTGCGCGAACTGAACGGCGACATCTACTTCGGCCAGCCGCGCGGCGTGCGCTCGGCGCCGGACGGCCCGTTCGCCGGCGAGCGCGAAGGCTTCGACACGATGCGCTATTCGGAGCCGGAGGTGCGCCGCATCGCGCACGTCGCGTTCCAGGCCGCGCAAAAGCGCGCGAAGAAGCTGCTGTCGGTCGACAAGTCGAACGTGCTGGAGACGTCGCAGTTCTGGCGCGACATCATGATCGACGTGTCGAAGGAGTACGCGGACGTCGAGCTGTCGCACATGTACGTCGACAACGCGGCGATGCAGCTCGCGAAGGCGCCGAAGCAGTTCGACGTGATCGTCACCGGCAACATGTTCGGCGACATCCTGTCGGATGAGGCGTCGATGCTGACGGGCTCGATCGGCATGCTGCCGTCCGCGTCGCTCGACAAGCACAACAAGGGGCTGTACGAGCCGTCGCACGGTTCGGCGCCGGACATCGCGGGCAAGGGCATCGCGAACCCGCTCGCGACGATCCTGTCGGCCGCGATGCTGCTGCGCTATTCGCTGAATCGCGCGGAGCAGGCCGATCGTATCGAGCGCGCGGTGAAAACGGTGCTCGAACAAGGCTACCGCACGGGCGACATCGCGACGCCGGGCTGCAAGCAGGTCGGCACGGCGGCGATGGGCGATGCGGTGGTCGCCGCGCTGTAAGCGTGGGAAATGAAGTGCGGTAACTAATGTGGAAAAGGGCGCGAACGGGCCGTGAAAATCGGCCGGTTCGCGCGCGGTTGGCCGTTGTGCGGGCCACCGGCTTTGTGTAGACTCGAACGATGGCGCTGATTTCCCTGATCTCCCCGGTCCTGAAACTCCACGGCAACACTGCCCGTGCGGGTGCGCGCGCCATCGTCATCACGAAAACCATTACCACGAAAACGATCATTAAACGCTGATCGCCGTCGTGCCCGCCTGTTTCCCCGCGCGGTCACGCGGGGACGGAAATGGCGGGGAAGCTCCATTCAAAGCAAAGGGTTAGTCATGAACGTAGGTCTCGTAGGTTGGCGCGGCATGGTCGGCAGCGTCCTGATGCAGCGCATGCAGGAAGAGGGCGATTTCGACCTGATCGAACCGGTGTTTTTCAGCACCAGCAACACGGGCGGCAAGGCGCCGTCGTTCGCGAAAAACGAGACCACGCTCAAGGACGCGACCAGCGTCGACGAGCTGAAGAAGTGCGACGTGATCATCACGTGCCAGGGCGGCGACTACACGAACGACGTGTTCCCGAAGCTGCGCGCGGCCGGCTGGAACGGCTACTGGATCGATGCGGCATCGTCGCTGCGGATGCAGGACGACGCGGTCATCATCCTCGATCCGGTCAACCTCGACGTGATCAAGGACGCGCTCGTCAAGGGCACGAAGAACTTCATCGGCGGCAACTGCACGGTCAGCCTGATGCTAATGGCGCTCGGCGGCCTGTTCCGCGAGAATCTCGTCGACTGGATGACGGCGATGACCTACCAGGCCGCATCGGGCGCGGGCGCGCAGAACATGCGTGAGCTGCTGTCGCAGATGGGCACGCTGAACGGCGCGGTACAGGAACAGCTCGCCGATCCGGCCTCCGCGATCCTCGACATCGACCGCCGCGTGCTGGCCGCGATGAACAGCGACGCGATGCCGACGAGCCAGTTCGGCGTGCCGCTCGCCGGTTCGCTGATCCCGTGGATCGACAAGGATCTCGGCAACGGGATGTCGAAGGAAGAGTGGAAGGGCGGCGCGGAAACCAACAAGATCCTCGGCAAGCCGGCGATGGGCGAACCGGGTTCGATCCCGGTCGACGGGCTGTGCGTGCGGATCGGCGCGATGCGCTGCCACTCGCAGGCGCTGACGATCAAGCTGAAGAAGGACGTGCCGCTCGACGAAATCAACGGCATCCTCGCATCGGCGAACGACTGGGTGAAGGTCGTGCCGAACGAGCGCGAAGCGTCGATGCGCGACCTGTCGCCGGCGAAGATCACCGGCACGCTGTCGGTGCCGGTCGGCCGCCTGCGCAAGCTCGCGATGGGCGGCGAATACCTGTCGGCGTTCACGGTCGGCGATCAGTTGCTGTGGGGCGCGGCCGAGCCGCTGCGCCGCATGCTGCGCATCCTGCTCGACAAGTAAGCACGCTCGCTGTCCGGCTCGCGGGCCGGGCTGCACGATACGACGCGCCGCGTCGGCCTCGAGATTCGGGGCCGGCGCGGCGCGTTTTTCATGCGCGGTTCAGCGCAGGTTCAGCAACGTCTGGTCGACGGCCTGCTGGGTCTTGATCGTCTGCGCATTCGCCTGGTAATTGCGCTGCGCAGTGATCAGGTTCACGAGCTCGGTGGTCAGGTTGACGTTCGCGTTTTCGAGCGCGCTGCCCTGCAGCGTGCCGTGGTTCGTGCTGCCCGGCGCGGAGATCTGCGGCACGCCCGACGCGGCCGTTTCCGCATACTGGTTGCCGCCGATGTTCACGAGCCCGTTCGGGTTGTTGAAGTTCGCGAGCGCGATCAGGCCGAGCACCGTGCTCTGTCCGTTCGAATAGTTGCCGGTCAGCTTGCCGTCGCTGCCGATCGAGAACGTCGTCAGCGTGCCGCTCGCGAAGCCGTCCTGCGCGAGATTGTTCACGCCGTCCTTGCCGCCGTATTGCGTCGTGCCGCCCAGGTCGAGCGTCAGGTTCTGCGGATTGGCGCCGCCCGTCGTGTTCGGGATCGAGAACGCGAACTGGCCGAGGCTCGGCGTCGGCTGCCCGGTCGCGGCCGACGTCGTCGAGCTGATCCGGCCCGATGCGTCGAACGTGACGGTGCCGAGATGCGTCGGCGTCTGGCCCTGCACGCCCGCGTAGGCCTGCCACGTGCCGGCCGCGCTCTTTGCGAAGTACATCGTGACCTGCTGCGAGCCGCCGAGCGTGTCGTAGACCTGGATCGACGAGTTGTAGTTGAACGTCGTGTTGTCGGTCGCGTTGAACGGCGTCTTGGCCGGCACCTTGTCCTGGGCGTTCAGGTTGAACTGGCCGGTGATCTTGTTCGTCGCGCGCGGCGCGATGTTGCTGGTCGGCGCCTGCAGCGGCACGGTCTGCGCGGTGTTGATCGCGCCGCCGGCGCCTGCCGCATAGCCCATCAGGTTGCGGCCTTGCGCGTCGACGATCGCGCCGTTCTTGTCGCGGTGGAACGTGCCGTCGCGCGAGTACGTGGTCACGCCGTTGCTCGACATCTGGAAGAAGCCGTTGCCGTTGATCGCGACGTCGAGCGACGACTTCGTCGAATTGATGGTGCCCTGGCCGAAATTCTGTTGCACCGACGCGAGCCGCGTACCGATGCCGATCTGCGTGTTGACCGACGTCGCGACCGAATTCGCGTACATGTCCGCGAAGTTCGCGCGCCCCTGCTTGAAGCCGACCGTGTTTGCGTTCGCGATGTTGTTGCCGATCACGTCGAGGTTGCTCGACGCGCCGGCCAACCCGCTCAAACCCTGCTGATAGCCCATGTTCGTCCCCGTAACGAGCTGGTAGTGAATGCAGTCGTGCGACTGCGCGATGGCCCTCTGGTCCTTCACGGCATCGGTCCGACCGCGAAGTCGAAATATGCCGATTCCCGTTTGAAGGCGATCGTATCGACGGCAACGGTTGGGTCTGTGTAATTTTGTGTAATGAAATTGAATTGATGCGGAAAAGATCGCCTTTGTATGAGAGACAGGTGGGCGGAAGGCGATGAAAGCCTTATGGGGCGGGGCTTTGGTGATGTGGATTTTCATTTCGCCGATAAGCGGGATGAACTGCCTTCTTATCGACGAATTGAAATTTGTTGGTTCGGGATTGATTGCCGGCTGGGATTATTTGGATTTCCTGCGGCTAATTCTTTAACGGCTGGCGGGGCGGGTCATTGAGGGAGCGTTTGCGATGCTGTCGCCGTGATCCTGCGGTGGACGCGCAGTGAGCACCGAAAGGCCGCGTCATTCGAGCAGGGGGCGGTGCTGTTGCGAGACGGTTTTCGACAGCGCGCGTGGGGGGCGTTCTGGTCGATCGAATGCATGGGCTGCGGCAGGCGGACCCGCCCGACGCGCGCGCCGGCTGGCGACGAATTCGGCCGGAACTCGAGCGCGTGAAGTAAACTACGCGGTTACGACGCACAGACCCGCCGAAAGCGTCGCGTTTCGCGCGACGCTTTTGCATTTCTGCAGCAACTTTATTGACGCTTCCAACCGCGAATCCGAGCCGCGCCCGCGCGCGGCGATAGAGCCAACGATGTCCCGAATTTCCTTGTTTCCGCGTCAGTCCCGTCTGTCGCGCGCCGTGCGTGGGGCGCTGACGATCCTGGCGCTTGGCGCAGCCGCATCGGCGTGGGCAGTCGGCACCGGCGAACTGCCGGCGTCCGCCGCCGGCGCCGCCGCACCGCTTACCGTGACGGTCCAGCCGGGCCAGTCGCTGAACGACATCGCGAAAGCGGCCACGCAATCGCACGACCCGGCCGTGCTCGCGCGCGCCGCCCGTGCGCTGTTCGACGCCAATCCGCAGGCGTTCATGAAGCGCGACGCGAGCCGGCTGAAAGTCGGCGCGACGCTGACCGTGCCCGCGCTCGACGCCACCGGCGCGGCGCTCGTGCCGGCCGGCGCGTCCGCTGCCTCCGGTGCGACGGCCGCTTCCGCGCCCGCCGCCGCATCGGGTGGGGCGGCGATCGCGCAGCACGGCGCATCCGCGCCGCATCCTGGCTCGGCGGTGCAATCCGCGCCGGTGGCGTCGGCCGTGCATGCGGCTCCGGTGAGCGGTGCGAGTGCGCCGGCGGCGGGGGTGGCGGTTTCGATCGGTGCTTCGGCTTCGACCGGTGCTTCGGCTTCGACCGGGGCGGCGGCCGCACAGGGCGCGTCGGGTGTCGACAGCACGCAGCCGGCGGCGCCCACGGGCGGTGCCAGCGGCCCGCATGTGTGGAGCGGGGCGATCCAGTCGGCGCCGTCGTCCGCGAGCGAGGCGGCGGGGCAGGCGGTGCCGGGCAGTCCGGTTTCCGGCGTGCGCGAACCGGGCGGCGCGGCGCCCGCCGTGGGAGCGTCGCAGCCCCGGCCGTCGAGCTTGCAGCAATTGCTGGCGTTGAAGAATCGCGTGCTGATGGAGTTGCAGAAGCACGGCATCGGCAAACCGGCGACGACGACCGGCGTCGCGCCTGCGCCGGCTCCGGCGCCCGCCGCGCCGCGTCTGGCCGCGAATGACGCGAGTGCGTCGGCCGCCGCATCGACGGTGGACGAAGCCGCGTCGGGTGTGGCAGCCAGCGCACCGCAACCGGCATCGGCTTCCGTGCAACCGATCGCGCCCGTCGCCACACCGGCACGTCGTACCGAACAGATGGACTGGCGCCCGGCCGCCGCGGCCGGTGCAGCCGTGATCGTGCTCGCGGCCGGCTTCGTATGGCGCAAGCGCCGGAAGGGTCGCCGCGCGGACGACGCGGGTGCCGATACGACCGCAGCCGCAGCAGGCGGCGCCGCGGCTGCGGGAGCCGCGCCGACCGTCGAACGTGAACTGCCGATCACGCCCGAAATGCCGGTCGCACGCGATGCGGCGTCCGACATGAATCTCGCCGCGGCCACTGCTGCGGCGGCGGAGGCGGTCGAGCCGCCCGCAGCGGACACATCGACTGCGCCTGAAGTGGCGGCACCGCGCGACGAGTCGCCCGAATTGCCGGCTGCCGTCGCTGCCGTGTCGCCCGCGAACGACGCGATTCCGGTTCCGGCTGAGGCTCCGCCCGACGCAGAACCGGCGGAAAAAACCACTGGCGCCGACAAGCAGGCCGAGCCGACCGAGCCGACCGCCGCATCCGTCGCCCCTTCGACGACCGAAGCACAGCACGCGACGCTGATGCAGAACGCGATCAGCGCGCTCAACAGTCTCGACATGCCGTTGCCGCCGCGGGCGGCGGACGAGCCGTCGTTGACGCCGGAGGCCCTTGCCACGCGGGCAACGCAGTCCGACACCGGCAAAATCGCAACTAACGGTCAATCCGCCCAGCACCCGCCAATGGGTTCGGGTGAAACGACACCGGAACATCCGGTCGACCACGACGACGAGTTCGACTGGGATCCGGACGCGGCGACGCCCGCCGGCCAAGCGGGCGGCCCGCCTGCGGCGACATCGCTGCCGCCGCTCGGCGGCGCGCAGTTCGGCGCGCTGAAGCTCGATTTCGATCTCGACCTGCCGTCCACCCCGGGCGCCGCACTGCCCGCGCTCACCGCGGACGAGCTCGCGCGCATCGCGCGCAACAAGCTCGACCTCGCGGCCGAATACGTCGAGCTGGGCGATCTGGCCGGCGCGCGGACGCTGCTGCAGGAAGTGGTCGACGCGAACGACGCCGCGACGCGCGACGATGCACGCGCGCTGCTCGCGAAACTGGCGGACGAGGCGTGATGCGGATCGCGCTGGGCATCCAGTACGACGGCGCGGCGTTCTGCGGCTGGCAGGCGCAGCCGCACGGCAAGACCGTGCAGGACCGGCTCGAGCATGCGCTGGCCGAGTTCGCGCGGGTGCCGCTGCACACGACGGTGGCCGGGCGCACCGATACCGGCGTGCACGGGCTCGGGCAGGTCGTGCATTTCGACACGGATCTCGAGCGCGAGGTGTTCTCGTGGGTGCGCGGCACCAACGCGTTCCTGCCGCCGACCGTGTCGGTGCAATGGGCGAAGCCGATGCCGGACACGTTCCATGCGCGCTTCTCGGCGTTCGAGCGCACCTATTACTACGCGCTGTACGTGCATCCCGTGCGTTCGCCGATGCTGGCCGGGCGCGCGGGCTGGATCCACACGCCGCTCGACGACGACGCGATGCGCGCCGCCGCCGCGCACCTGATCGGCGAGCATGATTTTTCGTCGTTCCGGTCGTCGGAATGCCAATCGAAGACGCCGGTCAAACACCTGTATCAGATCGACGTGCGGCGCGCCGGGCATTTCATCCATTTCCGCTTTCGCGCGAACGCGTTCCTGCATCACATGGTGCGCAACCTGATGGGCTGCCTCGTCGCGGTCGGGCGCGGCCGATATCCGGCCGACTGGCTCGCCGACGTGCTGGCCGGGCGCGACCGCAACCTCGCCGCACCCACGTTCATGGCCGACGGGCTGTACCTCGCCCACGTCGGCTACCCGGCGGAATTCGCCGTCCCGCCCGCGCAGCTCGGCAGCGTGCCGTGGAGCAGCGTCTGGGCCGATCTGGACCCACAATCATGACGGATCACGCCGTGTCCCCTTCGAGTTCCGCCGCGGCGGCGGGCGTGCCGCCGCGCACGCGCATCAAGCTGTGCGGGCTGTCTCGGCCCGAGGACGTGCTGCACGCGGCAGCCCTCGGCGCCGATGCGATCGGCCTCGTGTTCTACCCGAAGAGCCCGCGCGCGGTGACGATCGCGCAGGCGGCCGAGCTGGCGAGCCTGGCGCCGCCGTTCGTCTCGGTGGTCGGACTGTTCGTGAATGCGACCGAGGCCGAGATCGAAGCCGTCGTGCGCGACGTGCCGCTCACGGTGCTGCAGTTCCATGGCGACGAGACGCCCGAGCAGTGCGACGCGCTCGGCCGCGCGGCGCGCCTGCCGTGGTTGCGCGCGGTGCGCGTCGGCCCCTCGACGCAGCGTGCCGATTTGGTAGAATCGGCTCTTCATTATTCGAAAGCGCGCGGCCTCCTGTTCGACACCCTGGTGCCGGATTACGGCGGTAGCGGCAAGGTCTTCGATTGGTCTCTTATTCCCGCAGAGCTCGCGCGTCGGGCCGTTTTGAGTGGTGGCTTGAACGCGCAAAACGTCGGTGATGCGATCCGCCAGCTGCGTCCGTTTGCTGTCGATGTCTCCAGTGGCATCGAGGTGGAGGGCGCGAAGGGCGTGAAGGATCACGCCCGGATGGCGGCGTTCGTACGCGCGGTGCGCGAAGCGGACGCCGGGTGATGCAAGCCGGTGCGGCCCCGCGGGCGGGGCGCACCGACCGATCGAGAGAGACACCATGTACAACCTTCCTGATGATCGTGGCCATTTCGGCCCGTATGGCGGCGTGTTCGTCGCCGAGACGCTGATTCACGCGCTGGACGAATTGCGCGCGGCGTATGAAAAGTTCCAGAACGATCCCGATTTCGTCGCCGAATTCGAGCGCGAGCTGAAGCATTTCGTCGGCCGTCCGTCGCCGATCTACCACGCGCAGCGCTGGAGCGAGACGCTCGGCGGCGCGCAGATCTACCTGAAGCGTGAAGACCTGAACCACACGGGCGCGCACAAGATCAACAACGTGATCGGCCAGGCGCTGCTCGCGAAGCGCATGGGCAAGAAGCGCGTGATCGCGGAAACGGGCGCCGGCCAGCACGGCGTCGCGACCGCGACCATCTGCGCGCGCTTCGGGATGGAGTGCGTCGTCTACATGGGCGCCGAGGACGTGCGCCGACAGGCCGCGAACGTGTACCGGATGAAGCTGCTGGGCGCGACGGTCGTGCCGGTCGAATCGGGTTCGCGCACGCTGAAGGACGCGCTGAACGAAGCGATGCGCGACTGGGTCACGAACATCGAAAGCACGTTCTACATCATCGGCACGGTCGCGGGCCCGCACCCGTACCCGATGATGGTGCGCGACTTCCAGCGCGTGATCGGCGACGAGTGCAAGGTGCAGATGCCCGAGCTCGCGGGCCGGCAGCCCGACGCGGTGATCGCCTGCGTCGGCGGCGGGTCGAACGCGATGGGCATTTTCTATCCGTACATCGACGATACGTCGGTGCAGCTGATCGGCGTCGAAGCGGCCGGCGACGGCCTCGACACGGGCCATCACGCGGCGTCGCTGATCGCCGGCAGCCCGGGCGTGCTGCACGGCAATCGCACGTACCTGCTGCAGGACGACAACGGCCAGATCATCGAGACGCATTCGGTGTCGGCGGGCCTCGACTATCCGGGCGTCGGCCCCGAGCACGCATGGCTGAAGGACAGCGGCCGCGCGCAGTACGTGCCGATCACCGACGCGGAAGCGTTGAAGGCGTTCCACGACTGCTGCCGGATCGAGGGGATCATTCCCGCGCTCGAGTCGAGCCACGCGATCGCGTATGGCGTGAAGCTCGCGCCGACGTTGCCGAAGGACAAGATCCTGCTCGTCAACCTGTCGGGCCGCGGCGACAAGGACATGCACACGGTCGCCGAGCGATCGGGCATCGCGCTCTGACCCCGACCGATGCGTGACCTGATCGAAGAGCCGGGCGGCGGCGCCGCGAGCGAGGCGGAGGCGGTTCAGCCGGCCGCCGCCGTGCCGCGCGCGCTGCCGTCCGGTATCGAACTGCACAACCGCGATTTCCTGACCGATGCCGCGCACTTGCCGGATGCGTCGATCGACCTGATCGTCGCCGATCCGCCGTACGGGCTCGGCAAGGACTACGGCAACGATTCGGACAAGCGTTCGGGTGACGATTTCCTCGCGTGGACGCGCGAGTGGCTCGACCTCGCGATTCCGAAGCTGAAGCCGAGCGGGTCGATGTACATCTTCTGCACGTGGCAGTACGCGCCGGAAATCTTCAGTTTCCTGAAGACGCAACTCACGATGGTCAACGAGATCATCTGGGACCGGCGCGTGCCGAGCATGGGCGGCACGACGCGCCGTTTCACGTCGGTGCACGACAACATCGGCTTTTTCGCGGTTTCCAAAGCGTATTACTTCGATCTCGATCCGGTCCGCATCCCGTACGACGCCGACACGAAGAAGGCCCGCTCGCGCAAGCTGTTCGAAGGCAGCAAGTGGCTGGAGATGGGCTACAACCCGAAGGACGTCTGGTCGGTCTCGCGCCTGCACCGGCAGCACGCGGAGCGCGTCGATCATCCGACCCAGAAGCCGCTGGAAATCATCGAGCGGATGGTGCTCGCAAGCTGCCCGCCGGGCGGCCGCGTGCTCGATCCGTTCATGGGCAGCGGCACGACCGCGGTGGCCTGCGCACGGCAGGGGCGCGACTTCGTCGGCTACGAGATCAACGAAAGCTATTGTGCGATCGCGCACGAGCGCGTGAGCGCGCTCGCCGCGCCGGCGTGCGCGTGAATCGCGCCGCCGCCGAATGCACTGAGGAAAATTGCCATGTCCCGTATTCAGCAGACCTTCGCCGCGCTCGCCGAACAAGGCCGTAAGGGCCTGATCCCGTTCATCACGGCCGGCGACCCGGACCCCGCGAAAACCGTCGAATTCATGCACGCGCTCGCCGCCGGCGGCGCGGACGTGATCGAGCTCGGCGTGCCGTTCTCGGACCCGATGGCCGACGGCCCGGTGATCCAGCGCTCGTCGGAGCGCGCGCTCGCGCGCGGCGTCACGTTGAAGAGCGTGCTCGCCGACGTGAAGCGTTTTCGCGAAACCGACCCCAAAACCCCCGTCGTGCTGATGGGCTATGCGAACCCGATCGAACGGATGGGTGTCGACGCGTTCGCGGCCGAAGCGCACGCGGCCGGCGTCGACGGCGTGCTGGTGGTCGACTATCCGCCGGAAGAGGCGGGCGTGTTCGCCGAAAAGATGCGGGCCGCGCAGATCGATCCGATCTTCCTGCTCGCGCCCACGTCGACCGACGAACGCATCGCCGACGTCGGCAAGATCGCGAGCGGCTACGTGTATTACGTGTCGCTCAAGGGCGTGACCGGCGCGGGAAATCTGGATGTTTCGAGCATTGCAGGTAAAATCCCGGCCATCAAGTCGCGCGTGCCGGTTCCGGTGGGTGTCGGCTTCGGTATCCGCGACGCCGAAACGGCGCGTGCGGTGGCCGAAGTGTCGGACGCCGTCGTGATCGGCAGCCGCCTCGTGCAACTGCTCGAGAGCGCCGCGCCGGAAGGTGCCGCCGCCGCGCTGAAGACGTTCATCGCCGAGCTGCGCGCCGCCCTGGACGGTGCCGGCAACACGGCGCGATAAACACAACACAGGAAGCGGGAACGGGCCGCGTCGGCCCGCCCCGCCACGGAACAGGAAACCATACGATGAGCTGGCTCGACAAACTGTTGCCGCCGAAGATCAAGCAGACCGACCCGAAAAGCCGCAAGGGCATTCCGGAAGGCCTGTGGGTCAAGTGCCCGTCCTGCGAGGCCGTTCTCTATCGCAACGACGTGGACGCGAACCTGCACGTGTGCCCGAAGTGCGATCACCACATGCGCATCGGCGCGCGCGAGCGCCTCGACGGGCTGCTCGATCCGGAAGGCCGCTACGAGATCGGCCAGGAGGTCGTGCCGGTCGACTCGCTGAAGTTCAAGGACAGCCGCAAGTACCCCGATCGTCTGAAGGAAGCGATGGACGAAACCGGCGAGACCGACGCGATGGTCGTGATGGGCGGCGCGATCCACACGCTGCCGGTCGTGGCAGCGTGCTTCGAGTTCTCGTTCATGGGCGGCTCGATGGGTTCGGTCGTCGGCGAGCGCTTCGCGCGCGGTGCGCAGAACGCGCTGGAGCAGCACGTGCCGTTCATCTGCTTCACGGCATCGGGCGGCGCACGGATGCAGGAAAGCCTGCTGTCGCTGATGCAGATGGCCAAGACCACCGCGATGCTGACCAAGCTGGCCGAAGCGAAGCTGCCGTTCATCTCGGTGCTGACCGACCCGACGATGGGCGGCGTGTCGGCGAGCTTCGCGTTCCTCGGCGACGTCGTGATCGCGGAGCCGAAGGCGCTGATCGGCTTCGCCGGCCCGCGCGTGATCGAGCAGACGGTCCGCGAGAAGCTGCCCGAAGGCTTCCAGCGCGCCGAATTCCTGCTGAAGACGGGCGCGATCGACATGATCGTCGACCGTCGCAAGATGCGCGACGAGATCGCGCAGTTGCTCGCGCTGCTGCAGCGACAGCCGGCCGACGCGCTGGCCTGACCGGCGCAACGTCGTGACTCCGCGCGTCGCCTGGCTTCTCAGGCGGCGCGCTTTGCTTTTTGGCGTAGTGGCGGTACCGATCCAGATTTGATCCGATGAGCACATTTCCCACTCTCGACGCGTGGCTTTCGCATCTCGAACGCGCGCACCCGGTCGGCATCGACATGGGCCTGACCCGCATCGGGCAGGTCAAGGCGGCGCTGCAGCTCGAATTCGCGTGCCCGGTGATCACCGTCGGCGGCACGAACGGCAAGGGCTCCACCTGCGCGTTCCTCGAGACGATCCTCGTGCGCGCGGGTTACAAGGTCGGCTGCCACACGTCGCCGCACCTGCTCGCATTCAACGAGCGCGCGCGCGTGAACGGGCAGAACGTGACCGACGACGAACTGCTGCCGCACTTCGAGGCCGTCGAAGCCGCGCGCACGTCGCTGGCCGAGCCCGTGTCGCTCACGTATTTCGAATTCACGACGCTCGCGATCCTGCATCTGTTCGCCTCGCGCGGGCTCGACGCGGTGATCCTCGAAGTCGGCCTCGGCGGCCGGCTCGATGCGGTGAACATCATCGACACCGATTGCGCGATCGTCACGAGCATCGACATCGATCACACCGAATACCTCGGCGACACGCGCGAGAAGATCGCGTTCGAGAAGGCGGGGATCTTCCGCGCGGGCAAGCCGGCGATCTGCGGCGATCCGGCCGCGCCGCAGACGCTCGTCGACCACGCCGAAGCGATCGGCGCCGACCTGTGGCTCGTCGGCCGCGATTTCCGCTACGAGGCGCAGGCAGGGGCCGAGCGCCAGCAATGGAGCTACCTCGGCCGCGACAAGCGCTATCCGGCGCTCGCGTATCCGGCGCTGCGCGGCGCGAACCAGCTGATCAACGCGTCGGCCGCGCTCGCCGCGCTCGAGGCGCTGCGCCCGGTGCTGCCGGTGTCCGCGCAGGACATCCGGCTCGGGCTCGCGAACGTCGAGCTGCCGGGGCGCTTCCAGGTGCTGCCCGGCAAGCCGGCGATCGTGCTCGACGTCGCGCACAACCCGCATGCGTCGGCCGTGCTCGAGCAGAACCTCGGCAACATGGGTTTCTTCCCGTACACGTACGCGGTGTTCGGCGCGATGCACGACAAGGACATCGACGGCGTGCTGCAGCACCTGAAGGGCGAGATCGACCACTGGTGCGTGACCGACCTGCCGCTGCCGCGCGCAGCCTCCGCGGAGCAGCTCGAAGCCGCGCTGCGCAAGGCCGGCGTGGAGGAGGGGCCCGATTCGAGCGTGACGCGTTACGCGTCGCCCGCGGAAGCGTTTCGCGATGCACTAAAAAGAGCATCCGAGAATGATAGAATCGTGGTTTTCGGCAGTTTCCATACGGTTGCCGGCGTGCTGGCCTACCGTAAATCGCAGCAACACTGACTGACGGGCAGTTTCGGACTCAGCCATTCATGGGAATTTTCTCGTTCGGCAAGAAAGACGACGACGCGCCCCCGCGGCGCGCCGGTCGCACCGGGGCCTCCCGGAACGTGCGCACGGAGCGCACTGAACGCGTCGAGCGCCGCACGCGCCGCACCGAGCGTCCGGAATCGGACGCACTGCTCCTCGATCCGACCCTTCCTGAAAAGCAACGCGCGCGCCGTCGCCTCGTCGGCGCGATCGCGCTCGTCGTGGCCGCCGTGATCGTGCTCCCGATGGTGCTCGACTCGCACCCGAAGCCGGTCACCGACGACATCGCGATCGACATCCCGAACCGGCCCGCGCACCAGGCGGTCGCGCCGCGCGACGACGACGTGTCCGACGTGCAGGCGGGCGTCGCGCATGACGAACCGCCGGCATCCGACGCGGCCGTGGCGGCCGCACCGGCGCCCGCGCCGAAGGACGCCGCCAAGCCGGCCGCGAAACCCGATACGACCACCACCGCGAGCGTGACGCCGCCGAAGCCCGCGCCGAAGCCGGCCGCTCCGGCGGCGAAACCGGCCGCGCCGAAGCCTGCGCCCGCAACCGTCGCGAATGCCGGCGCCGCGAGCCCGGACGGCGGCGACGCATCGTCGCCGGCGTCGCCGGCGTCGCCGGCCGGTGCGCGCTTCGCGGTGCAGCTCGGTTCGTTCAAGGACGCCGCGACCGCCCGTTCGTGGGCCACCAAGTTGAAATCGGCGGGCGTGCCCGCATATGTCGAGCACAGCAAGCAGGCCGACGGCAGCACGGCTACACTGCTGCGTGCCGGCCCGTTCGCGGATCGTGCGGCGGCATCCGCCGCGATCGCGAAGGTGCGCGAAGCCGGACTGACGCAGTAACGTGCGATGCTGACGGCTTTCGACTACGCTGTATTGGCGGTGATCGCGTTGTCGGCGCTGCGCGGCGCGTGGCGCGGCTTCGTGTCCGAGATTTTCGGGCTGATCGGCTGGATCGCGGCGGTCGTGATCGCGGGCCGCTACGTCGGGCTGGTCGTGCCGTACATTCCGGCGAACTGGCCGGGCGGCGCGCTGACGCAGTGGGTGATCGCCTTCGCGTTGCTCGTGATCGGCGTCGTGCTGGTCGCCGGCGTGGCGAACGCGCTGCTGTCGCGGATCGCGCAGGCGAGCGGCCTGGGCGGCGTCGACCGCTCGCTGGGCATGATGTTCGGGCTCGTCCGCGGCTGTGTGCTGGTGGTGCTGCTGGTCGCGGCGGCCGGGCTGACCGAACTGCCCAAACAGGATTTCTGGCGCAATGCGCTATTGCGTCCTTTTGCCGAACAGGGCGTGCACGAGCTGAAGCAGCTCCTGCCCGACGGCATGGCCCAGTACGTACGCGTGTGACGGCGCGGCCGGGCAGGACGGAACCGATTTTGTCATCTTGAAGGACATGCCATGTGCGGCATCGTAGGCGTTATCTCCCAATCCCCTGTCAATCAGCTGATCTATGACAGCCTGCTGCTGCTGCAGCATCGCGGTCAGGACGCGGCGGGCATCGCGACGGCGGACGGCAGCAATTTCCACATGTACAAGGCGAACGGCATGGTGCGCGACGTGTTCCGCACGCGCAACATGCGCAGCCTGCCCGGCACCTACGGCATCGGCCAGGTACGCTACCCGACGGCCGGCTCGGCGTCGAGCGAGGCCGAGGCGCAGCCGTTCTACGTGAACGCGCCGTTCGGGATCATCCTCGCGCACAACGGCAACCTGACGAACTGGATGCAGCTGAAGGACGAGATGTTCCGGATCGACCGCCGGCACATCAACACCAACTCCGACAGCGAAGTGCTGCTCAACGTGTTCGCGCACGAGCTGCAACTGTCGACCACGGGCCTCGAGCTCGACCCGGCGTCGGTGTTCAAGGCGGTCTCGGGCGTGCATCGCCGCCTGCAGGGTTCGTACGCGATCGTGTCGCTGATCGCCGGCTACGGCCTGCTCGCGTTCCGCGACCCGTTCGGCATCCGCCCGCTGTGCATCGGCAAGCTCGAAACCGAGCACGGCACCGAATGGATGGTCGCGTCGGAGTCGGTGGCGGTCGAAGGCATCGGTTTCGAATTCGTGCGCGACCTGGAGCCGGGCGAAGCGGTCTTCATCGACAAGGCCGGCAACTTCCACAGCCAGCAGTGCGCGGAGAACCCGACGCTGAATCCGTGCATGTTCGAATACGTGTATCTGGCCCGTCCGGATTCGTGCCTCGACGGCGTGCCGGTGTACAACGTGCGCCTGCGCATGGGCGACTATCTCGCCGAGAAGATCAAGCGCGAACTGCCGAACGTGCCGATCGACGTCGTGATGCCGATTCCCGATTCGTCGCGCCCGGCCGCGATGCAGGTCGCCGCGAAGCTCGGCGTCGAATACCGCGAAGGCTTCTTCAAGAACCGCTACGTCGGCCGCACGTTCATCATGCCGGGGCAGGCCGTGCGCAAGAAATCGGTGCGCCAGAAGCTCAACGCGATGAGCATCGAGTTCAAGGACAAGCACGTGCTGATCGTCGACGATTCGATCGTGCGCGGCACGACCTCGCACGAAATCGTGCAGATGGCGCGCGATGCGGGCGCGAAGTCGGTGATCTTCGCGTCGGCTGCGCCGCCCGTGAAATTCCCGAACGTGTACGGCATCGACATGCCGACGCGTGGCGAGCTCGTCGCGCACGGCCGCACCGACGAAGAAGTCGCGAAGATCATCGGCGCCGATCACCTGATCTATCAGGACGTCGACGATCTGCGCCGCGCGGTGCGCGACATCAACCCGAAGCTCGAGCGCTTCGAGGCGTCGTGCTTCGACGGCAACTACATCACCGGCGCCGTGACGCCCGAGTACCTCGATGCGATCGAGCGCGCGCGTCTCACGCCGGCGTCGCAGGCCGATCGCGATACGGCCAGCGATACCGAGCGCTCGCAGATGAACCTGCAACTGTCGGTCGAGTAACTCACGCCGGCGCGCGCTTGGATCGAGGCGTGATAGGATGTGGCCTTGCGTCGATTTGATATCAGCTTGCGGACGCGGGGCAACTTCCCAAAACAGCTAAAGCGAAGGCCGGCGGCAGCCGGCCCGAGTCGATCGCTGTCGTACCGCACCGAAGCCCGCTGATGCCGACGCATAGCGGGCTTTTTGTTTTTGGCCTCGGTTTTGACCGGGTCCGCGCCTCGTGCATGACCGTCGGCGCGGCCATCGAATACGGAAAACGGAACATGGACGACCCCCTCAACTTCGACACGCTTGCCGTGCGCGCTGGCACGCTGCGCAGCGACTTCAACGAGCATTCGGAAGCGCTGTTCCTCACGTCGAGCTTCTGCTTCTCGAGCGCGGCCGACGCGGCCGAGCGCTTCGCGAATTCGGAAGACTATTTCACCTATTCGCGCTTCACGAACCCGACCGTCACCATGTTCCAGGAGCGTCTCGCGGCGCTCGAGGGCGGCGAGGCGTGCATCGCGACGGCGTCGGGCATGGCCGCGATCATGTCGGTCGTGATGTCCGCGCTGCAGGCGGGCGACCACCTCGTCAGCTCGCGCAGCCTGTTCGGCTCGACGCTCGGGATGTTCTCGCAGATCTTCAGCAAGTTCGGGATCACGACGACCTTCGTCGACCCGACCGACCTGAACGCATGGCAGGAAGCCGTGCGGCCGGAAACGAAGATGTTCTTCCTCGAGACGCCGTCGAACCCGCTGACCGAACTCGCCGACATCGAGGCGATCGGCAAGATCGCGAAGGCCGCGAACGCGCTGTTCGTCGTCGACAACTGTTTCTGCAGCCCGGTGCTGCAGCAGCCGCTGAAGCTGGGCGCGGACGTCGTGATGCACTCGGCGACGAAATTCCTCGACGGGCAGGGCCGCGTGCTCGGCGGCGCGCTGGTCGGCTCGAAGGAATTCATCATGGGCAAGGTGTTCCCGTTCGTGCGCAGCGCGGGCCCGACGCTGTCGGCGTTCAACGCGTGGGTGCTGCTGAAGGGGATGGAGACGCTGTCGCTGCGCGTCGAGAAGCAATCGGCGAACGCGCTGGAGATCGCGCGCTGGCTCGACGCGCATCCGGCGGTCGCGCGCGTGTTCTACCCGGGCCTCGAATCGCATCCGCAGCATGAACTCGCGAAGCGCCAGCAGAAGGCGGGCGGTGCAATCGTGTCGTTCGAGCTGAAGGGCGACACGCCGGAGCAGCAGCGCGCGAACGCGTGGCGTGTGATCGACAACACGAAGCTGGTGTCGATTACCGGCAACCTCGGCGACACGCGCACGACGATCACGCATCCGGCCACCACGACGCACGGCCGCATCACGCCGGAAGCGCGTGCGGCGGCGGGGATCACCGAAGGGCTGATTCGCCTCGCGGTCGGGCTCGAGCACGCGGGCGACATTCGTGACGATCTCGCGCGCGGCCTGGACGGCTGAGCGATACGGCCGGTTTTTGCCCGGCATCGACGATGAAACGGGCCGCTCGAGAGAGCGGCCCGTTGTCGTTTCGGCGCATGCCGTCGTGCGTGTTTTGCCGACGTTCAGCCCGCGGCGTGCGCGGGCGGCGCGGCGCGCATCGCGTCCACCATCCAGCGCAGCGTTTCGTCGAGCGGCGTGATCGGTAGTTCGCCCACCGCGCGCCGCAGCTTGTCGCGCGACCCGCTCAGGCGCTTTACTTCGTTGTGCCGCACGAAGCGCGGATCGATCGTCACGTCGATCACGTAGCCGGCGATGCGCGACAGCATCGCCAGCACTTCCTTCAGCGAATACGCGCGCTCCGAGCAGACGTTGAACGTCTCGCCGGCCGGCGCGGCTTCGATCAGCTTCAGATAGGCGGCCGTCACGTCGCGCACGTCGGAGAAATCACGGCTCACGTCGAGGTTGCCGAGCGAGATCCGCGGCGCGTTGCCCGCAAAGTGCGCGACGAGCTTCGGCAGCAGATACGCATCGCTCTGGCCGACACCCGTGTAGTTGAACGGCCGCGCGATCACGATCGGCAGCCGGTCGGCCCACAGCTTCGCCGCATATTCCATCGCGAGCTTGCTGACCGCGTAGTCGTTCGCCGGGGCCGGCGCGACGGTTTCGTCGAGCACGCCGGCCGTCGAGTTGCCGTAGACGTTCGCGCTGCTTGCGAGCAGCACCGCCGACGGGCGGCGGTCGAGGCCGTCGAGCGCGGCCAGCAGGTTGCGCGTGCCGACGATGTTGACCGCGTAGGTGTGCGACGGCTCGTCCTGCGCGACATGCGCGCGCGCGGCCAGATGCACGACCGCGTCGGGCCGCGCGTCGGCCGCGGCCGCGCGCATGGCCTGCGCGTCGAGCAGGTCGACGGGCAGCAGCGTGCACTGCGCGAACGCCGGATCGGCGGGGCCGGGCGTGCCGGGCGCGACCGTGCCCCAGACGTCGTAGCCGGCCGCCTGCAGGCGTTCGACCATGTAGCGGCCGGTGAAGCCCGTCAGGCCCGTGACGAACGCACGGCGCGACGGACGCCCGGCCTCAGAACGTGTCATGGTGTTGATTCCGCGTCAAATCCGCTTCGACCATCATCTGGCAAAGTTGTTCGAGCGTCGTCTTGGGTTCCCAGCCGAGTTTGCTTTTCGCCTTGTCCGCGCAGCCGATCAGCAAGTCGACTTCCGCGGGGCGGTAGAACTTCGGGTTCACTTCGACGAGCACGTTGCCGGTCGATGCGTCGAGGCCGCGCTCCTGCTCGCCCTTGCCGGTCCATTCGAGCTGGTAGCCGGCCGCCGCGAACGCCATCCGCACGAAGTCGCGCACGGTTTCGGTGCGGTTGGTCGCCAGCACGTAGGTGTCGGGCTCGTCGGCCTGCAGCATCCGCCACATGCCTTCGACGTATTCGAGCGCGAAGCCCCAGTCGCGTTTCGCGTCGAGATTGCCGAGCTCGAGCCGGGTCGCCTTGCCGAGCCAGATCTTCGCGACCGTGTCGGTGATCTTGCGCGTGACGAATTCGCGGCCGCGCAGCGGCGATTCGTGGTTGAACAGAATCCCGCTGCTGCCGAACAGGCCGTACGACTCGCGGTAGTTCACGGTCATCCAGTGCGCGTACAGCTTCGCGACGCCGTAGGGGCTGCGCGGGTAGAACGCGGTGGTTTCCGTTTGCGGGATGGCCTGCACCTTGCCGAACATCTCGGACGTCGACGCCTGGTAATAGCGGGTCTTCGGGCTCACGACCCGAATCGCCTCGAGCAGGTTCAGCGGGCCGATGCCGGTCACTTCGGCGGTGGTCGCCGGTTGGTCGAACGACACGCCGACGAAGCTTTGCGCGGCCAGGTTGTAGAGCTCGTCCGGCTGCGTGCGTTCGAGCAGGCGCAGGCTCGAGCCCGCGTCGGTCAGGTCGTGTTCGACGAGCGTCAGGTTCGGGTGCGTGTCGACGCCGAGCTCGGCGATGCGCCAGAAATTCACCGAGCTGGTGCGGCGATAGGTGCCGGTGACTTCGTAGCCCTTGTCGAGCAGCAGTTTGGTCAGGTACGCACCGTCTTGCCCCGAAATTCCGGTGATGATGGCCTTTTTACGCGTTTGGCTCATGGCGTTGTCCTGGTAGAAGCGATGGATGATGAGATTCAGGCGGTCGTGCCGGCGGCGGCCGGCAGCGCGCGGCGCGCGGGCCCGCGCGTCAGGCGCCGTTCGAAGCCGTACCAGCTCAGGGTCGCGTACGCGAGCGTGATCGCAAGCGCCAGCGCGGCCGTGACGAAACGGTTCAGGTGCAGCGGCCACAGCGCGTACAGCACGCTCAGGTGGATCAGGTAGACGGTGTAGCTGACGGTGCCGACGTAGACGAGCATCGGGTTCGTCAGCACGCGTTGCACGAGGCCGCGCCCGCGCAGCGCGATCACGACGATCGACGTGCACAGCAGCAGCGAGATGCTGTAGAGCGCCGCGTTCGACAGCGGCGTGTTCGCGGCGCGAAAGCGCGGGAACGACAGGTGCAGCCAGCCGAGGATCGCGAGCGACACGAGCGCGCCGACGATCGCGAGCGGATAGAACGGCTCCAGCGCGCGCCGGTCGCGGCGCAGCACGATCGCGAGCAACGCGCCGGCCGCGAGCAGGTCCATCCGGAACGGCGTCAGGTAGTAGATCGGCCAGAACGAATCGAACCACGGCGTCGCGATCGCGCGCAGCACCGGCGCCGCGACGATCAGCGCGGCGGCGACCCACAGCAGCGCGCGCTCCGAGCACCACAGCACGACGAACGGCCAGAAGATGTAGAACTGCTCCTCGACCGCGAGTGACCACAGCACGTTCAGGCTGTCATGGCCGATGCTGCCGAGCGACAGCCCGATATTGGTCGAGAAGAACGCGAACCACGGCCAGTGCGGCAGCCAGCTCGCGCCGAACAGCAGCGTCGACACCGCCAGCAGCAGCACGTACGGCGGCAGGATGCGGCGCACGCGGCGCGCGTAGAAGTGGCTGAAGTACGACTGCCCGCGCGCCTTGCGATCGAGCAGGATGCCGGTGATCAGCAACCCGCTCAGCACGAAGAACAGATCGACGCCCATCCACAGCGGCGCCTTCAGCGCGTGCTGCAGGAACACGGCGCCCACGGCGATCGCGCGCAGCCCGTCGAGCTGCACGATGCGGCCGTGTTGCGGCGGGGCGAGGTCGGCGGGGCGCGACAGGGCCGTCATCGCGCGGCTCCTTCACGACCCGCATCCGATGCGTGTACGTATTGCATGCCTTTAAATGAAATAGGGAATCGAAAACGATTCTAGGGAAAAGAAATCGGTAAAAAAACGCGCGCCATTTATCTGACGGCAAATATCCGAATGCCGATTATTACGGTCGCGAGACGAAAGATTTGCACCGGGCGGCCGCCAGACGTGGCGCGGGGCGGAATTTTCTACGTGGCGGCGCGGGAAAGGCGGTCGTTATTGCCGTTTCCGGGCCGGATTGACTGCCTGTTCCGGTTCGATATTTCTGGCCGAAACATCCCCAAATATTTCCAAATTTCTTGTGATTATTTTTGCTTGTAACCTGCATCGCGACGTTTGAAACCCATTTAGCGACAGGGCGCAGCCGCCGGCCATCCGAGGCTGCGCCGGTCGTTGTTGCATCGAGTCTGGAGAAGCGCATTGCGACGTCTGATTCTGGTTGGCGTGACGGTATGCGCGGCGCTGCTGACGAGCGCCGTGCCGGCCGAAACGGTGTTGCCCGCGACGACCTCGTGGATCGGCAACACGTTCGGCTATGGCGACGGCAGCTGGACGCAGATCGACATCCGCGCGATCGCGGTGACGCCCGACGGCAAGGTGTATACGAATGCGCCGTGGGACGAGAGCGGCGCCGAGGCGAGCGTCTACCAGGACGGGAAGATGCTCGGCTTCGCCGGCGGCACCCACGGCTGGGGCAATCTCGGCGGCAACGCGATCGCGGTGAACGGCAAGTATGCGTATGTCGCGATCGGTGTCGGCAACGAGCGCGGCCACCTGCAGTCGCCCGGCATCTGGCCGGACAAGGGCAAGCAATGGTTCGGCATCTCGCGGCGCACGATCGGCGACATGAAGCAGCCCGCGCCGTTTCGCGCGGCGCCGCCGGTCGCGCCGGGCGGCCGCGCCGATGCCGGCCGCGCGCGAATGGCCGCCAGCTTCATGATGATGAACGAGGTGCCGGCGCCCGCGCGCTCGGAAGTGGGCGACGCGAAGGCGGAAGTGGGCGGCCTCGCGGCCGACGACAAGACGCTGTTCGCGACCAATCCGTCGCGCGACGCGGTGGACGTGTACGACGCGGAGACGATGCAGCGGAAGGGCACGTGGAGCGCGCACGAGCCGGGCCGCATCGCGCTAGCTGGCGACGGCACGCTGTGGCTGCTGACCGATACGCTCGGCGGGCCCGCGCATCTCGTGCACGTGCGGGCCGACGGCCGCAAGCTCGACGACGCGCCGGCGCTGCCGGCAGGCACCGACGCGGTGGACGTGGCGGTCGATGCGAAAGGGCGCGTGCTGGTCGCGGACAACGGGCCGCGCCAGCAGATCCTGATCTTCTCGAAAGGCGCGAACGGCTACGCGCAGTCGGGCTCGCTCGGCGAGCGCGGCGGCATCTTCGCGGGGCCGGTGCCGGGGCGCCCGGGGCCGCAGCGCTTCAATGGGCTGACGGGCGTCGGTGTCGACCGCGCGGGCAACGTCTACGTGTCGATGAACGGGATCGGGCCGCGCCACGACACGATCGGCGCCGGGCTCGGCGCGGTGCTGGAAAGCTACTCGCCGGACGGCAAGCTGCGCTGGCAGGTGCAGGGGCTGCTGTTCGTCGACGGCGCGTGGCTCGACCCCGCGCGGCCGAACAGCGTGTACACGGGCAACAAGCGCTTCGAGCTCGACCTGTCGAAGCCGCCGGGCCAGGACTGGAAATACGTCGGCTTCCTGTCGAACCGCTTCAAGTATCCGGACGACCCCGTGTTCCACACCGACCAGTATCCGGGCATGCCGATCGCGCGGCGCGTCGACGGCCGCACGTTCCTGTACCTGACCGACATGTACGCCGATCATCTGAAGATCTACCGCTTCGACGCGAAGCGCGACGGCGAGGTCGCGATTCCGTCCGGCCTGATCGCAGGCCGCGCGCGGCCGGTCGACAAGGTGCCGAACAAGCCGCCGGGCGGCGACTGGCTGTGGCGCGACGCGAACGGCAACGGCCGGATCGATGCCGACGAGTCCGAGCTCAACACGACGGGCAAGGCGAAGGCGGGCGGCTGGGGCTGGTGGGTCGACACGAAGGGCGACATCTGGCGCACGAGCGACGTGCGCGGCATCCACCGCTTCCAGTACGGCGGCGTCGACAAGGCCGGTAACCCGATCTATTCGTACGACAAGGTCACGACCTACCCGATGCCGCAGCCGTTCACGCAACTGCGCCGGTCGATCTACGACGCGCAGACGGACACGCTGTACGTGACCGGCTACACGGCCGACGCGCCGCCGCAGCCGGGCATCAACAAGGAAGTCGGCCGCGTGCTGGTGCGCTTCGACAAGTGGTCGAGCGGCTCGCCGGTGGTGCGCTACCAGGTCGCGCTGCCATGGCAGCTCGATGCGAAGCCGATCCTCGACCTGATCGGGATCACGGTCGAAGGCCGCTACATCTTCACGGTGGAGCCGGTCGGCAAGATCCACGTGTACGACAAGGAAACCGGCAAGGAAGTGGGCGTGATGAGCCCGGGCGCCGAGGTCGGCAAGGCCTCCGGCTGGGTCGACGTGCCGTTCGGCATCAGCGCGTTCCGGCGCGAGAACGGCGAATACCTCGTGTTCGTCGAGGAAGACGCGCGCGGCAAGGTGCTGATGTATCGCTGGAAACCGTGACGGGCGGCGCGCCGTCGTCGACGTCACTCAAGGCTTAAGCATGGACAAGGGCATACTCAAGAACGTTTCGATCAACTTCATCGGGCTGATCCTGCCGACCTTCGTGTCGCTGGTGACCGTGCCCGCGTACATCCACGCGCTCGGCGTCGAACGCTACGGCGTCGTCAGCCTCGTATGGACGCTGATCGGCTATTTCGGGATCCTCGATCTCGGGATGAGCATGGCCGCGCAGAACCACATCTCGAAGGCGCTCGCGAGCGGCGACGCCGACGAAAGCGCGCGCGTGTTCTGGAGCGCGTTCTGGCTGAATCTCGGCACCGGCATCGCGGGCGGGTTGCTGATCTATTTCGGTGCGTTCGTCTACACCGCGTATTTCACGAAGGTGTCGGCCGCGATGCAGCACGAGGTGTATCTCGCGCTGCCGTGGCTCGCGCTCGCGATTCCGCTCGCGAACGTGTCGTGGGTGTTCGCCGGCGCAATCAACGGCGCCGAACGGTTCGGCGTGTTCAACACGAACCAGACGATCGGCACGTTCCTGTTCCAGCTGCTGCCGCTCGCCGCCGCGTGGTGGATCGCGCCGAACCTGCAGACGGTGCTCGCCGCGGCCGTCGTCGCGCGGCTGATCGCGGCGGTGATGCTCGGCCAGGCCAGCATCAAGGTGCTCGGCATCCGCCGCATCGATCCGCCGCAGTGGGGTACCGCGAAGGGGCTGTTCAACTTCGGCGGCTGGATGCTGATCGCGAGCACGACCAGCATGATCGCCGACACGCTCGACCGCGTGATGCTCGGCGCCGGCATGGGCGCGAAGTTCGTCACCTACTACACGGTGCCGCAGAACCTCGTCACGCGCCTGAACATGCTGCCGAACGCACTGGTGCGCACGCTGTTTCCGCGCCTGTCGGCGGTCGGCCGCGATCACGCGGATACCCTCGCGCGCCAGTCGCTCGAATTCCTGAACGGCGTGTTCACGCCGGTCGGCATCGTCGCGATCTTCGCGCTCGCGCCGTTCCTCACGCTGTGGGTCGGCGCCGATCTCGCCGCGCATTCGGCGCCGGTCGGCCGCGTGCTCGTGATCAGCGTATGGCTCGTCGGCCAGGCGAGCGTCACACGCATCCTGATCCAGTCGCAGGTCAACCCGGCCCGCGCGGCATTCGCCGGGCTCGTCGAGATGCCGTTCTTCGTCGGCGGCCTGTGGCTCGGCATTCATCACTTCGGGCTGATCGGCGCGGCGGTGGTCGTCGCGGCGCGCGCGCTCGTCGACTACGGCGTGCTGCTGTACCTGTCGGCGATCCGGATGCGCGCGATCGTGCTCGACATGCTCGCCCATCTCGCCTTCCTGCTCGCGAGCCTGTTTCTGGCGCAAGCGTGGCCGGGGCTGGTCCAGTCGATCGGCCTGTGCGCGGTCGTGCTGGTGCTGAACGTTGCGTGGTCGCTCACGATGACGCCGGGATTGCGTGCACTCGTGCGCGACCTGTTCGTCCGTCTCAATGCGAGGAGAACTGCATGAATCGCGATCTGGCGGAACACGCCGTCCTGAATCTCGCCACGGCCGACGCCGCCGTGGCCCACGCGGGCGACGCCGCCGCGCTGCACCGCGCGGTGCCGGCCGAACGGGCCGGCGCGCGGCAGCCGGCGCGTGCGCTGCGCGTGGCGATCGTCCACGACTGGCTCGTCACCTACGCGGGCGCCGAGCGCGTGCTCGAACAGATCGTCGCGTGCTTTCCCGACGCGGACCTGTTCAGCCTCGTCGATTTCCTCGACGACCGCGCGTTCGTGCGCGGCAAGCCGGTGACGACGTCGTTCATCCAGAAGCTGCCGTTCGCGCGCACCAAGTACCGCAGCTACCTGCCGCTGATGCCGCTCGCGATCGAGCAGCTCGACGTGTCCGAGTACGACCTCGTGATCTCGAGCAGCCACGCGGTCGCGAAGGGCGTGCTGACCGGGCCGGACCAGGTGCACATCAGCTACGTGCATTCGCCGATCCGCTATGCGTGGGACCTGCAGCACCAGTATCTGGAACAGTCGAATCTCACGCACGGGCCGAAATCGCTGCTCGCGCGGATGATTCTCCATTACATCCGCAACTGGGATACGCGCACCGCGAACGCGGTGGACGGCTTCGTCGCGAATTCCGCGTTCATCGCGCGGCGCATCAAGAAGGTCTACCACCGCGACGCCGCGGTGATCTTCCCGCCGGTCGACGTCGACGCGTTCTCGCTGAACGCGGCGAAGGAGGACTTCTACCTGACCGCGTCGCGGATGGTGCCGTACAAGAAGATCGACCTGATCGTCGAAGCGTTTTCGCGCACGCCCGAGCGCAAGCTCGTCGTGATCGGCGACGGCCCCGAGATGCAGAAAATCCGCGCGAAGGCCGGCCCGAACGTCGAGATCATGGGCTATCAGCCGTTCGCGGTGCTGCACGACCGGATGCGGCGCGCGAAGGCGTTCGTGTTCGCGGCCGAGGAGGATTTCGGGATCTCGGTCGTCGAGGCGCAGGCGTGCGGCACGCCGGTCATCGCGTACGGCAAGGGCGGTGCGCTCGAAACCGTGCTCGACCCGCAGTCGAGCCTGAACCCGACAGGCCTGTTCTTCGACGAACAGACGCCGCACGCGATCGTCGCGGCCGTCGACGATTTCGAGCGCGCGCCGCAGCGCTTCACGCCTGACGCGTGCCGCGCGAACGCGGAGCGGTTTTCCGCCGATACGTTCCGGCAGCGCTTCCTCGACTACGTGGAGCAAGCGCTGCCCGGCTCGACCGCACGGCGCGGCACGGCCGCGCCGATGCCGGCCGCGCGCGGCCCGGCGACGCTCGTGCTCGACCAGAGCGGCGTGCTCGGCGGCGCCGAGCTGTCGCTGCTCGAGATCATGAAGCACATGCGCGCGAACGCCGACGTGCTGCTGTTCGACGACGGCCCGTTCCGCGCGGCGCTCGACGAGATCGGCGCACGCGTCGACGTGGTCGACCAAGGCGCGCTCGCGGGCGTGCGCAAGCAGGGCGGCGTGTCGTTCGGCGCGGTGAAGCAGCTCGTGCGGCTCGTGCGCGACGTCGCCCGGCGCGCGCGCCGCGCCGAGGTGATCTACGCGAACACGCAACGCGCGATGGTGGTCGCCGCGCTTGCCGGGCGGCTCGCGCGCAAGCCGGTGGTCTGGCATTTGCGCGACATCGTCAGCGCCGACCATTTCGGCGGCAAGCAGTTGCAGGCGATCAAGTACTGCGCGCGGCTCGGCGTCACGCGCGTGATCGCGAACTCCGATGCATCCGCGCAAGCGTTCCGCGCGCTGACGGGCTTCACGCCGCAGCACGTCGACGTCGTGTTCAACGGCATCTCGGCCGAACCGTTCGATGCGCTGGAAGGCGTGAGCCAGGCGGCGCTGCGCGCGCGCCTCGGGTTGCCGACGGACGCATGGCTGGTCGGTTCGTTCAGCCGGCTCGCGCGCTGGAAGGGGCAGCACGTGCTGCTGGAGGCCGCCGCGCGGCATCCCGACATGCACGTGGTGCTGGTCGGCGCGCCGCTGTTCGGCGAGGACGACTATGCGGCGCAACTGCACGAATACGTCGCGCAGCACGGGATGGACGAGCGCGTGCATTTCCTCGGATTCCAGCGCGACGTGGCCGCGTGCATGACGGCGGTGGACGTCGTCGCGCATACGTCCATCACGCCCGAACCGTTCGGGCGGGTGATCGTCGAGGGGATGCTGGCGCGCCGGCCGGTTGTCGCGGCGCGTGCGGGCGGCGTCGTCGAGATCATCGAGGACGGCGACAACGGGCTGCTCTGCGAGCCGGGCAACGCGGCCGCGCTGGCCGACGCGCTGACGACGCTCAAGCGCGACGGCGCACTGCGCGAGCGGCTCGTCGCGAGCGGGCGCGCGACCGCGGTGCGGCGGTTCGGGACCGAAACCTACGTGGAGCGGGTCGAGAAGATTCTCTCCGATACGGCGAAGGCCGCCCGGGCCGCGAAAGCGAAGAAATAGCAGCCGGCGCGCGCCGGCGGGAAACGAGCCTCCGTGCGGCGTCGTGCCGTGCGGGGGCTTCGTCTTTCGGCGGGCGACGCGCCTGGTTGGGGCGGGTTGGCGGGCTCGAGTCCGAGTCCGAGTCGGCGTGATCGCGGCCGATCGTCATCCGGAACGGGAGCGGGCCGTCGGCAACGTGACGCGAGCAGGACACCGTCGCAGTCGTACCGAGGAAACCGCGCACCGGCGGCTCGCGCGGGCCGTGGCGCGGTCGGCGCGCAGCAGGCTGCCGGGTCCCTTGTCGAACCGGCCTGCAACCGCGTGCAGCCGTGAAAAAGCCCTCGAGCGGCGGGACGCCGCGCGAGGGCTCCGGAGCCGGACGGGCCGGCCGCCCGGCGTCAGGCCGCCTGTTCGGGCGTCGACGCGACGACGCGGGCGGCGCGGGTCGGCTTGAAGCTGGCCGACCACATCATCGCCGGCCGTTCGAACATCCGGTAGAACAGGTACGCCACCGGAATCGCGACGGCCATGAACGCGAACGACGGCCAGATCGACAGTTGCAGCTCGGAGTGGAACAGCACCGAGCCGAGGCAGACGAACAGCGGCAGGTGGACGAGATACAGCGAGTAGCTGAAGTCGCCGAACCAGCTCAGCACGCGCAGCGGCGGCGTGGCGCGCGGCGGGCGGGCGAGGGCGCGGTACAGGAAGCACGCGAAGCCGGCCGACCACAGCTGGAACGCGCCGTACTGGCCGAAATGGAACGCGCCGCAGCCGGCGGCGAGCAGCACCGCGGCCGCGACGTACCATGCGCGCGACGGCACGACGGCCGTGCCGCGCGACTGCTGCGCGCGCACGTCGGCGATCCACGCGCCGATCGTCCAGGACAGCCAGTAGGACGTGAAGAACTGCAGGTCGTGCCGTTCGAGCAGCCACGCCGACGCGACGTTGACGAGCGCGACCGCGGCCACGACGGCCGGCATGCCGATGCGCCGGCGCAGCGCGAACAGCAGCGGGTAGATCGCATAGAACTGCACTTCGAGCGACAGCGTCCACAGCGCGCCGTTCGACCCGTACGTATAGCCGGCGACGCCCTGCAGCGAGAACAGGTTCACGAGGAACGCGACGACGCCGACGTCGCGGATCTTGTGGCTGACGGGCTCGATCTGCAGGCTGACCGCGTCGAGCGCGAGCGTGAACAGCAGCGCGGCGAGCAGCACCGGGTAGATGCGCGCGAAGCGGCGCACCCAGAAGTTCGGCGCGTCGAGCCGGTACGCGGGGTTCGCCGCCAGCTTGAGCGCCGCGTTGCGGTGGATGCAGTAGCCGCTGATCACGAAGAAGATCGGTACGCCGGCGGAGCCCCACGCGAACGGAAAGGTCAGGTAGCCGGCGATCGCGCCCGGGCTCAGCGCGTGGCCGTAAGCGTGATGGAAGCTTTGCATGCCGACCCAGACGACCTGGCGGCAGTGGAAATAGGCGACGAGCAGCGCCGCGAAGCCGCGCATCGCGTCGATCACGTGTTCCTTGTGGTCGGCGACGGGCGGCGCGGCCAGAGACGATCCGCTGAAAGCTTGCATGCGATTCGATTCCTTGCGACGGATGGACGGGAAGTTTCATCCAATCGTAATGCGCAAGAATTCCGTCAATGAATAAAAAAATCTCGTCCGGAAATATCGGTATTCCGCATCATGGGTTTATCGATACCTGAAAGCGGTTCCGAGAGCCGCCTGAATTATTTGCCGATTTTTTTCTGATAGTTTGAAGCTCCAGTTGATTGATGCAAGGAGCGGCAAGATGGACATGCATTGGATCGCGAGCGCTGCAGTACTACTGGTCATGGCCGTGCTGTCGGCGTACCGCGAGGCGCTGAAGAACGAACCGATCCGCCCAGGCCTCGAACGGGGCGGCGTGCCCTATATCGAGGAATTCGAATCGTAAGAATTTGTATCCGGAAAATCGGTAATTTGTTTCTGCTCCGGCAATCGGTTCGGCAATATCGACCGGCCTGAAACGATTATATTTTTTTCCGGAATAATTGGGCAATCAGTTCATATCGAAAATGAGCGGAGCGGAATTGGCAGTGCCGTCGATTCTCGATATGCCGTTCGGAACACAATCGCGCCGGGTCGCGGGTCGACGCGGCGCAGACAACGCTATCAGGATGCGAACATGTTGAAAGTCACCAAGGCCGTGTTCCCCGTTGCCGGTCTCGGCACGCGGTTCCTCCCGGCAACGAAGGCGAGCCCGAAGGAAATGTTGCCCGTCGTCGACAAGCCGCTGATCCAGTACGCGGTCGAGGAAGCGATCAACGCCGGTATCACCGAGATGATCTTCGTCACCGGGCGCAGCAAGCGCGCGATCGAGGATCATTTCGACAAGTCGTACGAGATCGAGGCCGAACTCGAGGCACGCGGCAAGGAAAAGCTGCTCGAGCTCGTGCGCGGCATCAAGCCGAGCCACGTGAACTGCTTCTACGTGCGGCAGCCGGAAGCGCTCGGCCTCGGCCATGCGGTGCTGTGCGCGGAGAAGCTCGTGCACGGCGAGCCGTTCGCGGTGATCCTCGCCGACGACCTGCTGCACGGCGAACAGCCGGTGCTCAAACAGCTCGTCGACGTGTTCGACCACTATCACAGCTCGGTGATCGGGGTCGAGACGATCCCGCGCGAGGACAGCCGCTCGTACGGCGTCGTCGAAGGCCGGGAATGGGAAGAGGACATCATCAAGCTGTCGGGCATCATCGAGAAGCCGGCGCCCGAGGATGCGCCGTCGAACCTCGGCGTGGTCGGCCGCTACGTGTTCATGCCGACGATCTTCGATCATCTGCGCAAGCTCAAGCCCGGCGCGGGCGGCGAACTGCAGCTCACCGACGCCGTCCAGTCGCTGCTCGCGAACGAACAGGTGCTCGCGTATCGCTACTACGGTACGCGTTTCGACTGCGGCAGCAAGCTGGGGTATCTGAAGGCAACCGTCGAGCTCGCGCTCCAGCATCCGGAAGTGAGCCGCGAATTCGAGGCGTACCTGCGTACCTGCCTCCCCGCGCTGGCTGCCGTCGCTTAAGCGGCCGCGCGCTCCGTCGTTTCAGGTGGTGGTTGTTCCGTTGGCCCCGGCCGCTCGCGCGCCGGGGCTTTTTTGTATTTGCGGCGCACGAGCATGGTGCGCGACGTTTGCGTGCGGCGCCGGGAATGGGTGCGGGGTGGTGGCGCGCGACGCGCGACGTCTGTCGACGCGGCAGGACGTCGTGCGTGAAACCGGTGCCGCGGCATTCGCCGCGTGACCGGATCGGTGGATGGATTGCGCGGTATGCGCGACGCTCGCGCGTCGCGCGGATGTCGCGCGATGACGCATCGGCTGCCATCCCGCCGGACGTCGTCACCGGTATCGACGCGTTCCGATCCGGTTCCGGCCGCGCACCGCGTCGGCGCGCCGCTCAGCGCGGCGACGCGCTCGGCTGCGCGGCGAAGTGCCGGGCCAGCATCGCGGCGATCGGCTTTTTGAAGTCGAGCAGCCGCTTTTCGAGATAGCGCCACGACAGGTGCGCGAGCAGTACGGCGAGCGCGAATTGCAGCATTTCCGGCAGCGCGTCGCGGACGAGGTCCGGCATCGGCACGTGCGCGAAGGACGCGGGCAGCGCGCCGAAACGCGCCGGGATCAGGTTGTGGAACAGGTAGAAGCCGTAGCTGATCGTGCCGAGATAGGCGAGCGGCGCGCAGTCGAGCAGCGCGACGACGGGATGCTCGGGCTCGCTGACGATCCACAGCATCAGCGCGCCGAGCGACGCGGACAGGCCGAGATCGGCGAGCCCTGCAGCCGCATCGGGCAACGCCGTGCAGGCGGGCAGCGCGAGGAAGAAGGCGACGCCTGCCGCGCCGAGCCAGCCCGGCGGTACGCGGCGCGCGGCGGCCGCGCCGCGATCGGCGAGCGCCATCGCGCCGACGCCGCCGAGCGCGATCAACGCGAAATTCCACGGGGAAAACGCATAGATCAGCACCGGCGATGCGTCCGCCAGGTAGAGCGCGAGATGCGCGACCGCGCACAGCGCGACGGCCGCCACACTGAGCGCGACGTGGCGCGCGGCGGGCACCGCGAGCAGCGCGAGTGGCGCGATCAGATAGAACTGCTGTTCAACGGCGAGGCTCCAGAAGTGCGACGTGGAGCCCGGCCAGCCATCCTTGACGACGCCGATCCAGTAATTCGACAGGAACGCCGCATGCCAAGCGAGCCCGAGGTTGACGCCGCGCTGGTAGAACAGCGCATGCGCGATCGCGAGCGCCGCGAGCAGCAGGTAGTACACGGGAAAGATCCGCAGCGCGCGTTTCGCGAGGAACAGCGCGAGCGCGTGGCGGCGCGTGATGGCGCCGCGCTCGACCGCCTGGCGGTTGCGATGCAGTTCGCCGACGATCAGGAATCCGCTGATGAGGAAAAACGTCCACACGCCAAGCTTGCCGACGTCGATGGCAAGGACGTGGCCCTTGTGGGACAGGAAAACGAGGATGACGGCGAGGGCTCGCAGGCCGTCGAGTCCTTTGACGTATCTGACTTCGCGCATGGAGGCATCCGGGCATTGAGCGGGCCCAGTATAGGTGCGCAAATATCGAACGTAATTCGCGTTCGCCCCATTTGAGCGCCTACGTGAAGGCGTTTTTTCACGCTCGAGCGTCGATGAAGTCGGTCGCGCGCAACAAAACGTGCGGGAAACCCCGCGAAAACGCATAAAAGTACTGCACGAAGCGTCAAGGCGCTTGTAGAATCCGGCGTTGAAGCGCGCGCGTTGCACGCTTCGTGTATCCAACGACCACACCTGGTAGGAGAAACATGGCGACTTCCGCAAAAAAGGTGGCCAAGAAGGCTGCCGCACCGGCGACCAAGAAAGTGGCTGCCAAAAAGGCTGCGCCCGCGAAGAAAGTAGTGGCCAAGAAGGCTGTCGCGAAGGCAGCACCGGCTGCTCCGACGCCGCTGAAGGACAAGTTCACGAAGGCATCGCTCGCAACGCACATCGCTGAGCGCGCAGCTGTCGAAGTGAAGGCGGTCAAGGCAGTGCTCGCCGCACTCGAGAACGTCGTGCTGGGCTCGGTTCACAAGAAGGGCGCAGGCGAGTTCACGCTGCCGGGTCTGCTGAAGATCACGGCGCAAGTCGTGCCGGCGAAGAAGAAGCGCTTCGGCAAGGATCCGTTCACGGGCGAAGAGCGCTGGTTCCCGGCGAAGCCGGCCAGCGTGCGCGTGAAGGCACGTGCGCTGAAGAAGCTGAAGGACGCGGCAGCGTAATGCCGCAGCAACGCTGCCGCACGCATGTCGGCAGCCGTTGCGATGTCCCGCGGTCCCCGTACGCGAAAGCGTGCGGGGATTTTTATTGGTGCGCCCGGCAGGCGCACTCACTTGGGGGTGAAAGTCCCTACCGCCTGTTGCGTGCGCATCGTGAGGCCCGCGCATCGTGACTGAATTCGTTCCGTCTGAGATCGCCGGGCAGGTCGCTGTCGCGCGCGCCGCGATCGAGCGGCATCTCGGTGCGACGATGGAAGCGATCCACCTGTTCGGCTCGGCGCTCGACGGCGGCTTGAAACCGCGCAGTGACATCGACCTGCTGGTGACGGTGGCCGTGCGGCCCGACGCAACGGTGCGGCGGGCGCTGATGTTCGACCTGCTCGCTGCGTCGGCGCCTCCCGGTCACGCAGGCGGCATGCGTCCGCTCGAGGTCACCGTCGTCGCGCACGGCGACGTGGCGCCGTGGCGTCATCCGGCGCGGCGCGAACTGCAGTTCGGCGAATGGCTGCGTCGCGACCTGGAAGCCGGCATCGTCGAAGCGCCGCTCGTCGATCACGATCTGGCGATCCTGCTGACGAAGGTGCGGCAGCACGGTGTCGCGCTGGTCGGGCCGCCCGCAGCCGTGCTGTTCGAGCCGGTGCCCCCGCGCGATTTCGGCGCCGCGCTGCTCGCCACCGTTGCGCAGTGGAATGCCGAGCCGGACTGGCGCGGCGACGAGTGCAACGTGGTGCTCGCGCTCGCACGCATCTGGTACAGCGCCGCGACCGGCAGGATCGCGCCGAAGGACGTCGCCGCGGCGTGGGTGCTGGCGCGCTTGCCGGACGCGCACCGGCCGGTCGTGGCGGCCGCGCGTGCCGCCTCTCTCGATGGCGAAGCGGGCGCGGCGATCCTGTCCGGCGAACCGCTGGCCGAATTCATCGGCTACGCGCGGCGGACGGTCGAGTCGATGCTGTCTGCGTCGCAGTCGGCGCCAACGATGCACGCTACCGGCTGGCCGGCCAGCGACGGATAGCGAACGCGTGCGAGCCGGCTGCATGCGCAAACGGTCGAGCCGGGTGCGTGCAGGCCAGCCGGCGCGGCGTCACGCCAGCGCGGCCCGACGCGTTTCGTCAGCCCGCGGTGCCCGCAAAGGCGGCCTTCAGCGCGGCGTCGTCGAACTTGGTCATCTGCATCATCGCGGCGGCCACGCGTCCCGCCTTGACCGCGTCGCGATCGGCCATCATCGGGATGAGCGCCTCCGGAACGATCTGCCACGACACCCCATAACGATCCCTCAGCCAGCCGCAGCCGTCGGCCGTGCCGCCGTTGTCGAGCAGGGCGCTCCAGTAGCGGTCGAGTTCCGCCTGGTCCGCGCAACTGACGAGCAGCGAGATCGCGTGGTTGAACGTCTCCGTGCGCGGGTGGCTCATCGCGAAGAACGGTTGCCCGAACAGCTCGAATTCGACCATTCGCGTGCCGTCGGTGCCGGGCACGGCCGTGACGCGCACGACGCGCGAATCCGGAAAGATGCCGGCATAGAAGGCCGCTGCTTCTTCGGCTTGCGTCGAATACCAGAGGAACGGCGTGATCTTCTGAATCGTCATGACGAGTCTCCTGTCTGTATGGGGCCGCGGCAAACCGGATGCCGCCATCGATACGACGGACGACGCCTGCCGAAATCGACACGTGCGACCAACAAGTCGCGCATCGGATGAAGCGGGCGGTGCCGGCTGTGCGGATGGTAGCCGTCGTACGGAGAAATGGCGACCTGCCCGACCATTCGGAAACGGTGTTCCGGGCCGCTGACAGCCGCAAGGTGCCGTTGCCGGCAAGCAGGCATGGAGCGGTTTGCCCGGCAGCCCGTGCAGCGAATGCCGGCTCGCTCGCCGGAGGCGGACGAAAAAAAGCCAGCCGCGGCCGAAACCGGGGCTGGCTTTCCAGGTCGGCGGCAGGGCGTCGGAGACGCCATGCACACCGGATACTTCGTTTTTAGAACTTGTGACGCAGGCCGAGTGCGACGATTTCCTGCGAGCTCTTGCCGGCGATGCCGTACGAGCCGATCGACGCTTGCGCTTCGCTGCCGTCGGCGTTGTGGCCGCTTGCGTGCTGATATGCGCCAACCAGGTAGATGTCCGTACGCTTCGACAGCGAGTAGTCCGCGCCGAGCGAAACCTGATGGTACTTGGCGTCGGTCTGGCCGCTACCCTTCGTGTAGATGTAGCCGAGGCCGAGCAGCAGCGGTGCCGATGCCTGGTACGTGACGAATGCGCGACCCGTGTTGTACTTCTGGTTCGTGCCGAAGCCGGAGTTCGCGTCAGCCTTGTACTGTGCGTTGCTGTAGCCGAGGCCGAACGTTACCGGGCCGAATGCATACTGGCCGGCGGCTTGCGCGATGCCGATCGACGATGCCGACGTGTATGCGTTGTTGATGAAGCTGCCCGAACCGTCGAAGATCGCGTCCGACGTGCCGGCCCAGCCGGTGCGCACGCCAGCGGGGCTCAGCGGAGCCGAGTTGTTCGCGTGGAAGTAACCTGCAGCCAGGCCGAGCGGGCCGTTGTTGTAAGCTGCAGCCGCCGCCCACGTCTGACCCTTGCCGGTTGCGCCGGCGACACCGCCGAGTGCGTACATCGCCTCGACCTGAAGGCCTGCCCAGACCGGCGACGTGTACTTGATCGCGTTGCTGACGCGCAGGCTGTTGTCGTTGTTGTCGACGTCGCCCGGCGTGGCGAACACGCTGCCGAAGTAGTTGTCAGCCGTGACCGCCTGGACCAGGTCGACGAGCGGGTCGTACTGGCGACCCAGCGTCAGCGTACCGTACTGGTCGCTTTGCAGGCCGACGAAAGCCTGGCGGCCGAACATGCGCTGGCCTTGGCCCAATGCACCCGTTGCCGAGTTGAAGCCGTTTTCCAACTGGAAGATCGCCTTCAGGCCGCCACCGAGGTCTTCCGAACCCTTCAGGCCGAAGCGGGCGCCTTGCAGGTTGCCGCTACCCATCGACCACGAATTGTTACCTTGACCATCGTTACCGTGAACATAGGTGATCGACGTGTCGATCACGCCATACAGCGTCACGCTCGATTGCGCCTGAGCAGCACCGGCAGCGCCCAGCAGCGCGAGCGAGAGGGTCGAGAGAGCAAGTTTCTTCATCGTTGAGTTTCTCCACGCAAGTGATTCATCGTTATTTGTTGCGGATTGGAGAATAGCTCAGTGCCATACACGCAAGAAAGCTCAAAAAATAAAGTGTCTCGAAAAGGTAACAGCGCGGAAAAGTCCATATATATCAAGCACATCAGCAACTGTTCCTGTTTATGAAACAGTTGACAATTGCTGCGCCGCGATTGTTTCAATCGCTGACGCGCACACCCGTGAACCGCCTGTTTTGGCCCGTTGCAGCAACAAAACGAGGGCATGCAAACGTTTGCCGTTGCAGGTGCATGCAGGTCGGCGAGCAACGCATGCGCCGACGCCGCACGAATGCGCGGCGGACACGGGGTTGCAAAGGGGCGAGGCGTGTGCCGGGCGCGCGCGACATCGATGCGCGGCCGTTTGCAGGCGGTGGGTAAATCAGTCGTCGCGCGGGCGATGATCGGCGTGGCCAGGTTGAGCAACTTGAGCCGACCCGGCCGGCGCCGAATCCTCGGTCGGCCGATGCGCATCGCCGCGTGCCGCCGCGAACTCCGCGCCGAGCAGCAGCACGATCGCGGAGAAGTACAGCCACATCAGCAGGACCGCGAACGATCCGGCCGCGCCGAACGCACTGGCGGTGCCCGCATGCGCGAGATACAGCGCGAACAGCTTCTTGCCGCCGGAGAACAGGATCGCGGACACGATGCCGCCGATCGCGGCGTCGCGCCACGCGACGCGCGCGTCGGGCAGGAACTTCATCAGCGACGCGAACGCGGCCGCGAGCACCGCGATGCCGACGAAGAACTGGATGAAGTTCGTGACGACCACGTACGGCGAATCGCCGAGCAGCCAGGTGCCGATGAAGGTGATCGCCGTGTCGAGCACGAGCGACACGATCAGCAGGAACGCGACGCCGAGCACCAGCCCGAACGAGATCAGCCGCACGCGCACGAGGCCGAGCATGCTCGACCAGCGGCTTTCGGTGGCCGGCCAGATCACGCTGAGCGCCGCGCTGAGCGACGCGAACGTGGCCGACGCGCCGATCGCGAGCGCGGCGAACGAGATCAGCGTGGCGAGGCCGCCGCGCTCGCCCGCGCGGTGCGCGTTCTGCACGATCGTCTGGATGGAGGCCGCCGCGTCGTCGCCGATCAACTGGTGCGCCTGTTCGAACACCTGGCCTCGCGCGGCGTCGTCGCCGTAGAACCAGCCGGCCACGGCGATCACCATCACGAGGGTCGGCGCGAGCGAGAACGCGGAGAAAAACGCGATGCCCGCGGCCATCGCGGAGCAGCGGTCGGACGAGAAGCGCTTGAACGCGGTGAGGGCCCAGTTGGCCTGCTGCTGGGCGAGACGGGTGGCTTCGGAAGTGATCTGTCGTTTCATGACGGTTCGGTTGCGCGCGGAACGCGGATCATCTCAGATAAATCGGACCAATCGGTATTGATCCGAGGATTCGATCATAGTTGCCTGAACTGTCTATAATCCCTTTCAGTTGCACCCCACCCCACAATAACGCCGAGACCATCATGCTACAAATGTCCCGGCGCCAGTTCCTGAAGGTGACGGCCACGTCGCTCGCCGGATCGAGTCTTGCCCTGATGGGCTTTTCTCCGTCCGAAGCGCTGGCCGAAGTCCGGCAGTACAAACTGGCGCGCACCGTCGAAACGCGCAACACCTGTCCTTACTGTTCAGTAGGTTGCGGCATCCTGATGTACAGCCTCGGCGACGGCGCGAAGAACGCGCAGCCGAGCATCATCCATATCGAAGGCGATCCCGACCACCCCGTCAATCGCGGCACGCTGTGCCCGAAGGGCGCGAGCCTGATCGACTTCATCCACAGCCCGAACCGCCTGACGCACCCCGAGTATCGCGCGCCCGGCTCGGACAAGTGGGAACCCATCTCGTGGAACGACGCGCTCGACCGCATCGCGAAGCTGATGAAGGTCGACCGCGACGCGAACTTCGTCGAGACGGCCGAAGACGGCGCGAAGGTCAACCGCTGGCTCACGACGGGCATGCTGGCCGCGTCGGCGGGCAGCAACGAGGTCGGCTACCTGACGCACAAGACCATCCGCAGTCTCGGGATGCTCGCATTCGACAATCAGGCGCGTGTCTGACATGGCCCGACGGTGGCAGGTCTTGCCCCGACGTTTGGCCGTGGAGCGATGACGAACCATTGGGTCGACATCAAGAACGCGGACGTGATTCTCGTGATGGGCGGCAATGCAGCCGAGGCCCATCCGTGCGGTTTCAAGTGGGTAACGGAGGCGAAGGCGCACCGCAAGGCGCGGCTGATCGTCGTTGACCCGCGCTTCACGCGTACGGCCTCGGTGGCCGATTACTACGCGCCGATCCGCACCGGCACCGACATCGTCTTCCTGGGCGGCGTCATCAACTATCTGCTGACGAACGACAAGATCCAGCATGAGTACGTGAAGAACTACACGGACTTCTCGTTCATCGTGCGCGAGGATTTCGCGTTCAACGACGGCATCTATTCCGGCTACGACGCGGAGAAACACGCGTACCCGGACAAATCGAGCTGGGACTACGAGCGCGGCGACGACGGCTTCGCGAAGGTCGATCCGACGCTGCAGCATCCGCGCTGTGTATACAACCTGCTGAAGCAGCACTACGCGCGCTATACGGCGGACATGGTCCAGCAGGTCTGCGGCACGCCGAAGGACAAGTTCCTGAAGGTGTGCGAGATGCTCGCGACCACGGCCGTGCCCGGCCGCGCCGGCACGGTGCTGTACGCGCTCGGCTGGACCCACCACTCGATCGGCGCGCAGATCATCCGCACCGGCGCGATGGTGCAGCTGCTGCTCGGCAACATCGGCATCGCCGGCGGCGGGATGAACGCGCTGCGCGGCCACTCGAACATCCAGGGGCTGACCGACCTCGGGCTGATGTCGAACCTGCTGCCCGGCTACATGACGCTGCCGATGCAGGCCGAGCAGGATTTCGACGCGTACATCAAGAAGCGCGTGCAGCAGCCGCTGCGGCCCAACCAGTTGAGCTACTGGAAGAACTACAAGGCGTTCCACGTCAGCTTCATGAAGTCGTGGTGGGGCGACGCGGCCACCGCCGAAAACAACTGGGCGTACGACTACCTGCCGAAGCTGGACAAGCAGTACGACCTGCTGCAGGCGATCGAGCTGATGAATGCCGGCAAGATGAACGGTTACATCTGCCAGGGCTTCAACCCGCTCGCGGCGGCGCCGTCGAAGGTGAAGACGGCGGCCGGCCTCGCGAAGCTGAAGTGGCTCGTGATCATGGATCCGCTCGCGACCGAGACGTCCGAGTTCTGGAAGCATCACGGCGATTACAACGACGTCGATGCGTCGAAGATCCAGACCGAGGTGTTCCGCCTGCCGACCACCTGCTTCGCGGAGGAAAACGGCTCGCTCGTCAGTTCGAGCCGCGTGCTGCAGTGGCACTGGAAGGGCGCGGAGCCGCCCGGCGAGGCGAGGAGCGACCTCGAGATCATGTCGGGGCTGTTCCTGCGCTTGCGCAAGATGTACCAGAAGGACGGCGGCAAGTACCCGGACCCGATCGTGAACCTGACCTGGCCGTACGCGAACCCGGAAAGCCCGACGCCCGAAGAGCTGGCGATGGAGTTCAACGGGAAAGCGCTCGCCGATCTGCCCGATCCGAAGGATCCGGCGAAGACGCTCGCGAAGAAGGGCGAGCAGCTCGCCGCGTTCGCGCAACTCAAGGACGACGGCACGACCGCGAGCGGCTGCTGGATCTTCTGCGGTGCGTGGACGCAGGCCGGCAACCAGATGGCGCGGCGCGACAACGCCGACCCGACCGGCATCGGCCAGACGCTGAACTGGGCGTGGGCGTGGCCGGCGAACCGGCGGATCCTGTACAACCGCGCATCGTGCGACGTCGCCGGCAAGCCGTTCGACCCGACCCGCAAGCTGATCGGCTGGAACGGCAGCGCGTGGAAGGGCGCCGACGTTCCGGACTTCAAGGCGGACGAACCGCCCGAGAACGGGATGGGGCCGTTCATCATGAACCCGGAAGGCGTCGCGCGCTTCTTCGCCCGCGCGGGGATGAACGAAGGTCCGTTCCCCGAGCACTACGAGCCGTTCGAGACGCCGCTCGGCGCGAACCCGCTGCACCCGAACAACCCGCTGGCGCTGAACAACCCGGCCGCCCGCGTGTTCCCGGACGACCGTGCGTCGTTCGGCAAGGTGGCGGACTTCCCGCACGTGGCGACGACCTACCGGCTGACCGAGCATTTCCACTACTGGACCAAGCATGCGCGGCTGAATTCGATCATCCAGCCCGAGCAATTCGTCGAGATCGGCGAAGACCTCGCGAAGGAGGTCGGCGTCGCGCATGGCGAACGCGTGAAGGTGTCGTCCAAGCGCGGCTACATCGTCGCGGTCGCGCTCGTCACGAAGCGGATCAAGCCGCTGACGGTCGACGGCAAGAAGGTCCAGACGGTCGGCGTCCCGTTGCACTGGGGCTTCAAGGGTCTGACGAAGCCCGGCTATCTCGCCAATACCCTGACTCCGTCCGTGGGCGACGGCAACTCCTATACACCGGAATTCAAGTCGTTCCTGGTGAAGGTCGAAAAGGCGTAAGGGGAAAGAGATGGCATTGCAATCGCTGGATATCAAGCGCGTCTCGGCCACCACGACGCCACCGCCCACGGTGCGCGAACCGGTGACCGGGAGCGTCGCGAAGCTGATCGACGTATCGAAGTGCATCGGCTGCAAGGCATGCCAGACGGCATGCATGGAGTGGAACGACCTGCGCGACGAGGTCGGCACCAACGTCGGCGTGTACGACAACCCGGCCGACCTGAGCGAGCATTCGTGGACGGTCATGCGGTTCTCCGAATACGAGAACCCGGCGGGCGACCTCGAGTGGCTGATCCGCAAGGACGGCTGCATGCACTGCGAGGATCCGGGCTGCCTGAAGGCGTGTCCGTCGCCGGGTGCGATCGTGCAGTACAACAACGGGATCGTCGATTTCCACGAGGAGAACTGCATCGGTTGCGGCTACTGCGTGACCGGCTGCCCGTTCAACGTGCCGCGGATCTCGAAGAAGGATCATCGCGCATACAAATGCACGCTCTGTTCCGACCGCGTCGCGGTCGGCCAGGAACCGGCCTGCGTGAAGACCTGCCCGACGGGCGCGATCGTGTTCGGCACCAAGGAGGACATGAAGCAGCACGCGGCCGAGCGGATCGAGGACCTGAAGGAGCGCGGCTTCGAGCATGCGGGGCTGTACGACCCGCAGGGCGTCGGCGGCACGCACGTGATGTACGTGCTGCATCACGCCGATAAACCGTCGCTGTACCACGGGCTGCCCGACAATCCGTCGATCAGCCCGATGGTGAAGCTGTGGAAGGGCATCGCGAAACCGCTCGCGGTCGCGGGCCTCGCGCTGACCGCGCTGGCCGGGTTCTTCCACTACACGCGGGTCGGTCCGAACGAGGTCACAGACGACGAAGAAGCCGCCGCCCGGGACGAGGCGCGACGCATCAAGGAGGACGCGAAATGAGCCACGACGACCCCAACCTGATCGTCCGCTACACGCCGAACGAGCGCACGAACCACTGGATCACCGCGATCACGTTCGTGCTGCTCGCGCTGTCCGGGCTCGCGCTGTTCCATCCGTCGATGTTCTGGCTGACCGCGCTGTTCGGCGGCGGCCAGTGGACGCGGATCCTGCATCCGTTCGTCGGCCTCGTGATGTTCGTGTCGTTCGCGATTCTCGTGGTGCGCTTCTGGCACCACAATGCGCTCGACGCGGACGACCGGCAGTGGCTGAAGCAGATCGGCGACGTGCTGACCAACCAGGAAGACAAGCTGCCGCCGGTCGGGCGCTATAACGCCGGGCAGAAGCTGCTATTCTTCACGCTGGTGGCGTGCCTGCTGCTGCTCCTGCTGTCGGGAATCGTGATCTGGCGGCGCTATTTCTCGTTCTACTTCCCGATCGGGGTGATCCGCGCGGCCGCTGTCGTGCATGCCGTGGCGGCCTTCGTGCTGATCGCGAGCATCATCGTGCACATTTACGCGGCGTTGTGGGTGAAGGGTTCGATCGGCGCGATGGTGCGCGGCACCGTCACGCTGGGCTGGGCCCGCAAGCATCACCCGAAGTGGTTCCGTGAAAGCGTGAAGTAGCGCAGCGGAGCGGGGCGGCACGCCGATTGCGGCGGGCCGCCCCGTCAGCCGTCGGAACCGCCCGAAGCGCCGACCTGTCGGCGCTTGTTTTTTTGGAAGATATTGTCGTGACACAACGCATTCTCGAACCGACCGAGATCTCGGCGCTCGATCATTCGGCCATTCCGCGCTTTCGCCTGCCGGAGCGCGCGACCGCATTCGCGGCGCGCGCCGCGCGGCTGCGCAAGCTTGCCGACCTGAACCCGATCAGCGGCTACCTGCGGCTGATGGCCACCGTCGCCGACGCGCAGCACGCGACGCTGCAGACGCTGGCGCTGCCGCTGCCGTCGAAGGAAGCGATCGCGCGCGCGCAGGAACATTCGATGCCGCTCGTGCCGGCGCTCGACGGCGAGCGCGATGCGCGCTGGCGCGCCGTGCTGTATGAACTGCTCGATCGCGTCGAAGGCGCCGGGCTTGTCAATCCGCCGCTCGCGAAGCTGCTCGACCGGCTGCGCCTGATGGCGCCTGCCGAGCTCGACGCGCAGGCCGATGCGATCCTCGCGCTGCGCTTCGCCGAGGTCGACCCGGCCACCGCGCCGTTCCTGATGGCCGCGCTGCAGGTCGCGTGGACGGACCTCGCGAGCCGCGTGACGCCGGCCGACGTGCCGTATCTCGACCAGCCGGGGCTGTGCCCGGTGTGCGGCACCCATCCGGTCGCGAGCGTCGTGCGGGTGGGCGGCCAGTATCAGGGCTACCGTTTCCTGCAGTGCGGGCTGTGCACGACCGAGTGGCACATGGTGCGCACCAAATGCTCGCACTGCGATTCGACGAAGGGCATCGCGTATCACGGGATCGAAGGCGGCAGCGAAGCCATCAAGGCCGAATCGTGCGACGAATGCAAGACCTATCGCAAGATCGGCTATCAGGAGAAGGACTACGAGTTCGAGCCGCTGGCGGACGATCTCGCGAGTCTCACGCTCGACCTGCTGATGAACGAAGCCGGCTACCAGCGCAGTTCGCCGAACCCGCTGCTGTGGCCCGACGTGTCGCGGGAAGCGGATTGACGGCACGGGGCCGGGGCGGTGCGCGAGCGTCGGCCCCGGCCGACTGCGAAGCATGAGACTGGAGCGACAACGACGTGACCGAACCGGGTGTGAATGAATTGAATGCCGTGCTGGCGCGTGTGCCGTCGGTCGAGCGCGTGCTGTCGTCGGCGCCGCTGCAACCGCTCGTCGCCGACCATGGACGCACGCGCGTGCTGAACGCCGTGCGCGCCGAACTGGAACGCTGGCGCACGGCCGCCCAGCACGATCCCGCGGCGGCCGAGCCGCTCGACGAGCTACGCATCGCCGCTGCCGTCTCGCGCACGTTGGCCGCGCAGAACGCAGGCGCCGTGCGCACCGTGTTCAACCTGACCGGCACCGTGCTGCACACGAACCTCGGGCGCGCGCTGCTGCCCGATGACGCGGTGCGTGCGGTGGTCGACGCGCTCACGCGGCCCGTCAACCTCGAATTCGATCTCGCCACCGGCCGCCGCGGCGATCGCGACGACCTGATCGACACTTTGCTGTGCGAACTGACGGGCGCGGAAGCCGCGACCGTCGTCAACAACAATGCGGCGGCCGTGCTGCTGACGCTGTCGGCGCTCGCGACGAAGCGGGAAGTGGTCGTGTCGCGCGGCGAACTGGTCGAGATCGGCGGGGCATTTCGCATTCCCGACATCATGAGCCGTGCCGGCGCGAAGCTGCGCGAGGTCGGCACGACCAACCGCACGCATTTGCGCGACTACGCGGACGCGATCGGCCCGCGCACCGCGCTGCTGATGAAGGTGCACTGCAGCAACTACGCGATCAGCGGCTTCACGAAGGAGGCGACGCTCGCCGAACTCGCACCGCTCGCGCGCGAGCGCGGCGTGCCGGTCGCCGTCGATCTCGGCAGCGGCACGCTGGCCGATCTGACGCAATGGGGGCTGCCGCACGAGACGACCGTGCAGGAAACCGTCGCCGCCGGTGCAAACGTTGTCACGTTCAGCGGCGACAAGCTGCTCGGCGGGCCGCAGGCCGGCCTGATCGTCGGCGATCGTGCGCTCATCGCGAAGATCAAGAAGCATCCGCTCAAGCGCGCGTTGCGCGTCGGCAAGCTGACGCTCGCGGCGCTCGAACCGGTGCTGCGCCTGTATCAGTCACCCGAATTCCTGCGTGACCGGCTCACGACGCTGCGCCTGCTGACGCGCCCGCAGCGCGACATCGCCGAAGCCGCCGAACGCGTGCGCCCGGTGCTGCAGGCCGCACTCGGCGGCGGTTTCGACGTGACGGTCGAACCGATGTTCAGCCAGATCGGCAGCGGCGCGCTGCCGGTCGACCAGTTGCCGAGCGCCGGGCTCGTGGTGCGCTCGTCGGACGGCAAGCGCAGCGGCCGCGCGCTCGCGCAGCTCGAGAAACGGCTGCGCGAATGGCCGCGCCCCGTGATCGGCCGCATCGCCGACAACGCGCTGCGGCTCGACCTGCGCTGCCTCGAAGCGGCCGACGAAGCGGCGTTCGTCGCGCAATGCGCGCCGCTCGCGGGGCCCGCCGCATGATCGTCGGGACCGCGGGACACATCGACCACGGCAAGACCACGCTCGTGCGTGCGCTGACGGGCGTCGACACCGATCGCCTGAAGGAAGAGAAGGCGCGCGGCATCTCGATCGAACTCGGTTACGCGTATACGCCGCTCGACAACGGCGACGTGCTCGGGCTGATCGACGTGCCGGGCCACGAGAAGCTGATTCATACGATGGCGGCGGGCGCGTGCGGGATCGACTTCGCGCTCATCGTGATTGCCGCCGACGACGGTGTGATGCCGCAGACGCGCGAGCATCTCGCGATCCTGCAACTGCTCGGCGTCACGCATGGCGCCGTCGCGCTGACGAAATGCGATCGCGTCGATGCCGCGCGCGTCGTCGAGGTGCGCGACGAGATCGCCGCGTGGCTGCACGATTCGACATTGGCCGGCGTGCCGATTTTCGAAACGCGTGCGACCGTTGCCGACGATCCGGGCGTCGCCGCGTTGAAGCAGCACCTGGCCGACGCGGCGATTGCGTGGCGCGCGCGTCGCGACGACGGGCTGTTCCGGCTCGCGGTCGATCGCGTATTTACGCTCGCCGGGCAGGGTACCGTCGTGACGGGTACCGCATTCGCGGGCCGCGTCGCGACGGGCGACACGCTCGCGATCTTGCGCACGGGCGGCGCGGCCCGCGTGCGCAGCATTCATGCGCAGAACCGGCCGGTCGAGGCCGGCCGCGCGGGTGAGCGTTGTGCGCTGAATCTGGCCGGCGTCGACAAGGCCGACGTCGAGCGAGGCGACACCGTCGCCGACGCGCGGCTCGTCGCGACGTCGCCGCGCCTGGACGTCGAGCTGACGTTGCTTGCGGACGCCGGGCTGACGCTGACCCACTGGGCGCCGCTGCACGTGCATCTCGGTACGCTGCATCGCGTGGCCCATGTCGCGCTGCTCGACGGCGACACGCTCGCGGCCGGCCAGCGGATGCGCGTGCAACTGGTATTCGACGAGCCGGTGTTCGCGCTGCCGGGCGACCGCTTCATCGTTCGCAATCCGCAGGCGACGCGCACCGTCGGCGGCGGCCGGGTGCTCGATCCGTTCGGGCCGGCACGCAAGCGCCGCACGCCCGCGCGCCGCGCGTGGCTCGATGCACTCGCGGCGTGGCTCGACGAAGGGCGCCTCGATGCGCTGCTCGCGCAGGCGCCGCTCGGCATCGCGCGTGCGACGCTCACGCATCTGACGGGGTTTGCGCCGAATGTGCTGGCGTTGCCTGGCGATGCGCTGGCGATCGGGCAACGCGATGCCGCGTCGAACGAAGGCGCGGTGATTTCCCATGCGCACTGGCGTGCGTTGCAGACGCGGGCGGTCGATACGCTGCGCGTGTATCACGAACGCATGCCCGACGAACAGGGGCTCGACGCCGCACGCCTGCGGCGGATGGCTGCGCCGCTCGTTGGCGATTTGCTGTGGCGCGCGCTCGTCGATGCGCTGGTGGCGGGCGGCGAAGTCGCGCGCAGCGGGCCGTGGCTGCATCTGCCGTCGCATTCGGTAAGCCTCGAGCCGCGCGAGGAAGCGCTCGCGCGGCAACTGCTGCCGTTGATTCACGCGGGGCGCTTCGATCCGCCGTGGGTGCGCGACCTGGCCCGCGATACTGGCGCGGCCGAGGACGCGGTGCGCACGCTGCTGCGCAAGCTCGCGCGGCGCGGCGACGTGCACCAGGTCGTGCGCGACCTGTTCTATCATGCGGACGTCGCGCGCGAACTGGCGGCGCTGGTCGCGCATCTCGCACCGTCGCGCGGCGGCGGGCTCGATGCCGCGACGTTTCGCGACGCGACGGGGCTCGGTCGCAAGCGCGCGATCCAGATTCTCGAGTTCTTCGACCGGGTTGGGTATACTCGCTTCCACCGCGATCTTCACTACCTGCGGCCTGACAGCGGTTGGGTGGGTATTCAGGCGTAGGCGCTCGTTGTTCTTCGGTTTCTTTTCCCGCGGAAGGCATTCGTATCCGGTGGTACGGCTGGACTTCAAATCCAGTTGGGGGTGTCAGACACTCCCGGGTAGGTTCGACTCCTGCTGCCTTCCGCCAGTCATGGCTTCTTGCGCATTCCGGCGCCTTCCGTAAACGCCCTGTAGATCCCACCCGTGAAGTAGCGGTCCGCGCGAAGGAGGGCGGGGCGATGTTCACAATCGTGGTGTCGAGCACGATCATCAGGACGCCCACGCAGCGCACGGCCCGCGCAATCCAGCGTTTCGATTCGTCGATCGATGCGTGATGGACAGCGCCTCCTGCCCGTGGTGATCGCTCCATTTCATGAGCCGACGCCTGCGGACGCGGCATCGGTCGCCGGGCGTGATTCGATGGACGCATCCTGGCCGATGGCCGGGGCGCATCAACCGATGGCGGGCCTTCTTCTACGCCGGGCATAAAGCAAATCCCCTTCCGATACACGGCGAGCCCGCCGGCCTGTCGCACCGATCGCTTCCATCGCCGCGGTCGGTATTCTTCTCCGTTCTCTCTTCGCATCCCGATCGTTCCGTTCGCATCGCGTCGGCAAAAGCCGACCCGATGCAAGAGACTAACCGCCAGGGGACGTCCACCGCACGAGCCGGCAGCTAGCGCGGCACGGCTGGGCGCGGCGCCGCCGTGCGCTTTTTGATTGCAGCACTCCAGCAGACGAGGACATCGTGACTTACACAGGATGCAGGGACGAGATTGCCGGCGGCCTAACCAAGGTGCTGTGGACGGCTTCGCAGCTCGACGACGAAGCCGACTTCGAGGATCTCCTCGAGGCGATCCGCGTGCTTCGGCCCAAGTGGCCCGGGACGGGGACGGTCGCCGCGTGGCGCTACGTCCGGCGCCAGGCATGGGGCGACGCGCGCCGCGTGCTCGAAGACGACGACACCGAAGCGAAGCGCTCGGGGCTTCATACCGCGCTGATGGCGGTGTGTCTGTTCGGCCTCGAAGACCCGCTGTGGCACAGCTATGCACTCAGCGCGGCCGAGCAGCGCGAAAGCATCGAGGGCGCGAAGATCGGCGCGCGTCTGCTCGAGCGTGCCGCCAAGCTCGACGCCAGCGTTCAAGCGCCTGCGTCCACCGACGCGCCGGCGAGCACGCACGGCGGGCCGGCCGACAACGGCGGATTCTCCGCGTCGATGACGTGGGTCCGCGCATGAGTATCCGTTTTCATGTTTTCCGCGCGCCGGGCGATTCGCATTTCAATCGCAGCCTTCGCATCGGTGCGCTTGTAGCAGCGACAGCAACCTAGACTGACTTTGCTTCGTAGTACCCACGGTCACGCAACACTTACCCGACAGGAAGGAAACATCATGAATCTGAACGTTCCGAGTATGACCACTTACCCCACCGATCCGGCGAGCTACCTGCAACGGCTGACCAACGGTGCCTCGGCGAGCTCGACGCAGGACGTGCTCAAGGATCTCATCGGCCTCATCAGCCAGTTGCTCAAGCAGATGCAGACGGGGCAGAACGGGCAGCCCGGCGGCATGCCGGGCGGCGCCGGCGGTGCTGGCGGCATGCCCGGTGGCGGCGCGGGCGCGATGCCCGGCGGTGTGGGCGCCACGCCCGGCGGCATGGGGGGCGCGGGCGCCATGCCGGGCGGCACCGGCGGGATGACGGTGCAAAACGCGGCGGGCGTGCTGGCCTCGTACATGGGGCAGCATGGCATCAACGCGTCGGACCCGAACACGATGTACAAACTCGCGACGAACGCCGACGGCGGCACGCCACCCACGGTGCAGCAAGCGGCGCAGACCATGCTCGCGAACCCGGCTGCCTACCAGCAGATCGACACGCACGACGTGGCGGGCACCGACGGCAAGTCCGCGGTCGGCAATTTCCAATGGGCGGCTCAAGGCGGTCTCGGCGCGGCGGGCAACGCAACGGGTGGCGCGGGCGGCGCGGCGGGGCAGTCGGGGGCGACGGGCGGCTTGCCTGGCACGGGCGGTTTCCCGACGAACACCGGTACGCTGCCGACGACGGGTGGCTTGCCGACGACGGGCGCGACGGCAGGCTTCACACCCGGTACGGGCGACCTCTTGAAGGACGGCAAGCCGCTGCAGATGGCCGACGAGGGCAAGGCGCTGGCCAATTTCAACGCGCAGGACGGCGCCGACTTCCAGGCCATGGAAAGCGCGTTGTCGCACGGCGACGGCAATGCCGCGGCGAAGACGCTCGCCAACGCGGTGAAGTCGGGCAAGCTGAGCCAGTCGGATGCGGCGGCGATCGGTGCACAGCTGCAGCAGACGGCGAACGCGCATGGCGGCGGCAAGATCAGCCACGACGCGAGCAAGGCGCTTTCGGATGCGCTGGGCGGCGCGAACGTGCTGACGCCGGGCAAGACGCGCGCCGCGATTGCCTTCGAGAACATCACCGGCATTCACACGGGTACGATCGCCGGCGTCAGCACGAAGTAACGTCGCCGGCCGTTCAGGCGATCATCCCGATCGGCGACCCGAGCGGCCGCCGATCGGGAGGTGCAGGAAGCAACGATCGGTGACAAGCGGCCACAATCGGCGGCCGCGCTGCGATACACCGCAGCGCGGCCGCTTCGTCGTTTACCCGCGCAACCGATGTCCCGATTCAGCCCTCCATCTGCCGACGAAGGGACGCGTTCAGCGGGCTCCATTCGAGCAAGGCGACGAAGCCGTCCTGCGCGGCGACCACGACCCAGCGCCGGTACTGATGCACGATCTGCCCGGGCTCGTACGTGTGTGCTTCCTGCCACGCGGTGGCGCGCCGCACGTGGACGGTCGTGCCGAAGAGCGGCGCGATCGATTCGACGTTCCCGCAGGCCCGCACGACGCGCATCACCTCGGCCACGGGCCGCGCGAAATCGATCGTGCGCTCGGCATCGGCAACGCGCGGCCAGTAGCTGCCCGCACCTTGCGGACGCCGTTCGTTCCAAAGCCGATCGAAGTCGCGGGCCACGCGCGTGGCCAGCCGATGGGCGGCCATCTGCAGCTTCAGCTGCAGCGTCTCGTGCCATTCGTCGGCATCGAGCGGAAAGCATTCGGCATCGACGATCTCCCCGGTATCGAAATCGGCGTCGATGCGATGGCAACTGACGCCCCACTCGCGCCGCCCCTCGAGGATCGCGCGCATGGCCGGGTACGGGCCGCGCCCGTCGGGCAGCGGTGACGGATGGAAGTTGGCCGCATGGCGCAGATAGGGCTGCCACGCCGGAATCTTCCAGTTGTAGCCGGCCACGATCAGTGCGTCGCATTGCCGTTCGGCGAGCCGGCGCAGATCGTCTTCGTTCATGCGTGACAGCTGCACCGGAATACGCAGCTTGTCCGCGCGCTCGACGAGTTCGCTATTGAAGTCGAGCCGGTTGTCGACCGGAATCGAGTAGAGCGCCACAGGCTCCCAGCCGGCGGCGACGAACGCGTCGAAGACGACACGCCAGCGATCGAAGCCGGCGAACGCGAATCGCATGATCGGTTCTCCCTTTCGCATTGAAGGTCAGGGCGGCATGGACGGCGATGACGGCCGACGGCCACCCCGCTTCACGGTAAGCGCGCACGGTGGCGGATAGCCTGCGTATCCCGAAGTTTCGTCGAGTGCCGCGAACCGGCGAATCAATCGCCGGCTGCGCGCCGCGGCGAGGGCGTCGCGATTGGGCGCGACGCCGCGCCGCGCGTCAAGACCTCAGCGCGAGGTTTTTCTTGATGAGGTCCTCCGCCGTCTTGGCGGCGGTTGCCGTGAGGCCGGGCTGCCCGATGATGTTGGCGATCTGTTTGAGCCGCTCGCTGTCGGTCAGCGGTGCGGCGCTCCGGCTGGAAGCCGATGTATCGCGCGGCGCCGGCGCCTCTTGCGGTTTTTCGCGCCGCGCGCGTGCAAGCTGCGAAAGCAGCAGTGCCGCTTCGCCCTTCGGAATGCCGCTGTCCGTCAGCAGCGTGTGCGCGGCGATCAGATCCTGGTTGCGGCTCGCGCGCGGATGGTTGCCCACGATCGCGAGCGCCTGCCTGGCGCGCTGCGACGCTGATGCATCGACTGCCATGTCGGCACCCGCGAGCGCCGCGAGCGTGGCCGGATCGAGGCGCCCGATGCTTCTGGTGACCATCGACAGAATGTGCTTGACCACGATGTCGCGCTCGGCATCCTTGTGTACCTTCGCCTTGTCTTCGGCGTGCATGCCCGCGATCAAGCGCTTGCCGAACGACGTCGTGCTGTTGGCGTAGCGGCGTGCATCGTCATAGAGCGACGCATAGATACCGGCCTGCGCCTGCGGGCTGCGCACGTCCGCGGGCAGGCCTTCGTCCGCCGGCAGCGCCTCCATGGCGCGCAGATCGTCGATCTTCGCGCGGCTCGTTTGCAGCGCCGCGCGCAGGCGCTCGTCCTGCGTCTGGCCCGTGTAGTCGTGCGGGGCCAATACCGTGTCGACGTAGCGTTGAATCGTGGCGGCCTTCGCATTGCGCAGGTTTTGCCGTCCTTCGACAAACGGCTTCTTCAAATCGAGCGCTTCCTTGACCGCGTTGGTCAGGTGCCCGGATGCCGCGAGCGGCGCCAGCGCGCCGTGCGAGCCGCCCACGAGCAGCCCGCTTGCCGTCAGACCGAGGGCGGACGTGACCGACTGGTAGAGCGCGCCGTTACGTTGCTTGCCCTTGTTCTCGGCGATGCTCATGGCGGTCAATACGTCGCGGGCATGCTGCGTGAGCGGATGCGCGTCGTCTCGCGCGATGCGCGAGAGCTTGCCGGTGTCGTATTGCCATTGTCCGTTGCCGTTTTTCGTCAGCAGCAGGTTGTCGACCTGGTTGGGCATCGGCGCGCCCGGCGGGCGTTTTTCGGGGTGCTCGAAGCGTTCGACGTCGGCGGCGAGCATCGCCTTGACCTTGTTTTCGTAACGGCGATGGATCGAATGCGCGGCGGCGGCGGCCGAGCCCGAGGCCAGCGCGTTCACGAGGTCGGTGGCGGGCGCCGCGTCGTAGCCGAACTGCCCGTGCGCCGCCGTCGATACGCCGTTCAGGCCGTCTTTCGCGGGCCGCTTGGCGGCGAAGGCCGTCAACGTCATGCCTTTGCGGTTGACGCCCATCGCGTGCGCGAAATCGGCGAAGCGCCGGCCTTTGCCGCCGGCACCCGGCACGAATGCGCCGATGTCGTCCACACCGGGCTTCTGCGGTGCGATAGCCGCGGCGGGCTTGGGCGCAGCGGGCGCGGTGGGCGGACCTTCCGCGCGCGGGCGCTTGCCGAGGCCGCCGAGCTCGTCGATGAGCGCGCCGGCACTCGCGCGCCGGGTTGGCACCGGCGCGGGCTTCGCTCCCGTGGACGGGCCGGGGTCGCTCGGCGTGCGGGTGAGGGCGGCGGATTCGATCGCACGCGACCGGAACTCGATCTTCGGTGGAGCAGCCATGATGTTCTCGGACCAGGAGACAGGATGGACTGGACTGTGCAGGCCGGTCATGACACTCCCGTGAACCGCGCGAAGCGTCGTCCGGATTGACGAAGCAGGTTCGCGGCGGCCTGCCGCCGAGCCGTCTCGCGGGTGTCGCTCATTCGGTTTTCGCGGTGCGGCTTCGCGCGCGCGAACGCGTTCGCATCCGCATTCATTAGATTGGAACGAGGGCCGGCTTCGCGCGGTTCGGTTCCGCGCGTTTCATCGAACGCGCGTTTCTTTCACGATCAAGGAGAAAACGAATGAGCTTCATCGGCAATATTGTGAAAAGCGTGGTCGGGGATGTCACCAAGGCTGCCGGGGATGTCCTTCATGGTGTCGGCAACGCGCTGCACGGCGCGGCGACGTTCGGCAAGGGGCTGCTGAGCGGCAACCCGAAGGAAGCCCTTGCGGGGGCGGGGGCCATTGCGACGGGTGGGCTCGAGGCGCTCGAGGGCGGCACGGCGCTCGCGGAAAACCTGACGCCGGAGGGCGCCGCTACCGCACTCGCATTGGCGGGCGGCAAGGAGGCGGTGCGAACGCTGACCTCGGGCACGGGCGCAGCCTGATGCACGGACGGTGACGAGCATGATGGAGCTTCTTACCGAACTGCCGGCCGATGCGCCGGCCATGGCGCAGGCGATCATCGAGCATATCGAGGCCAACGAGCTGGACGAGGCCGAGGCGCTGCTGGCGCGCATGCACGATGTCTACCCCGAAACGCGCGAGGTGCACGTGTTTGCCGTGACGATCGCATTGGTGCGCGGGCGTCCGCACGATGCGTGGCAGATCGTGAACGGATTGCCCGACGATCGCGCGCCCGAACTGAAGGCAATCTGCCTGAAAGTCCTCGACGATCCGTCGTGGCATGGCTATGCGACGGCACACGAGGACAGTGCCGATCCCTACGTGCGCCTTGCCATGCGACGCCTGCTCGAACGAGACTGATGCCCGATTGCACCGCGCCGGATCGAATCGTCGTGCAAGCCGATTCGGCGCAATCGGGCTCTCGACCTGCCACCCGATAACGGTGTACGCGCCTGGACCGCACCAGCCGCGCCTGACGCATCAACGATCGAGCTCGACAAGGCCGACGTCGTGTCCGAGCAAGCGCAACGCTTGCGACATCCTCCCGCTGCCGTCGCTTCGACGAGCCTCCTCATGAATACGGCGCACCGCCGCCGGCGCCATCGCGTCGCAGATTTGATCTGCGTGGGCGCGACCGGGTAGTTCGTAAATTGCCGGCGAGCGGTGTTCTCGCGCGGCAAAAAAATCCCGCCCGGACATCGGGCGGGATCGTGCGAGCTTCAAACGCCCCGGGGGGCGGACGCGTTCGCGTTCAGAAACCTTGCGCGAGGAATTGCTCGGCGTACTTGTTGCGGTTTTCCATTTGCGGATCGGTGGCCTGTTCGTAGTCCTTGTCCCAGACCAGGGCCGCTTGTTCCGCCGTCGTCGTCTGCTTGATGTCCGTGATCGTCTTGCTGTACGTCGTGTCGAGTTCCTGATTCATGAAGCCGATGTTGGCTTCGAGGCTGCCCGGGTCGAGCCCGTGCTCCTTCGCATAGTTGATTTCGCCTTGTTTGCGTGTGCCGCCCCATTGCGCAAGACCCCAGCCGTTGGCGTTGTCGTCCGCGAAGTTGCCGGAGGGCGCGCCCTTCGCGCCGCCTTGATTGACGTTGCCTTGCAGCCCGCTTTCCTGCTGCAGGTTGCCGAGCACGCCGGCTACCTGCGCGTCGGTGAGGCCGTAGCGCGATTTGAGATCCTGTGCGATGGCGTGCGCGGCGTCGCCGCCCGATACTGTGGGCAGCGTGTTGCCGTGGCTGCCGCCGCCACCGCTTCCACCGCCGCCTATGCCCGGCGACGCGCCGCCACCGCCCTGGCCGCCACCGCCGCCACTCACGCCAGCGGGTGCGGTGCCGCCGCCGCCGGCATAGGCGGGCGGCGCGGAGTACGAAGGCGTACCGCCGCCGATGCCGCCCACGCCACCCGCATCGCCTGAATTCTGGCTGGAGGGATCGAGAATCTGCTTGATTTCTTCGATGAGCAACTCGAGCAGTTGTGCGAGCTGCGATTCGTTCGTGCCGCCAATGCCGCCGACATCATCGATGCCGTTCAGATAGCCGGCGTTATAGCCTTGTACTGCTGTAGTGGACATGATTTTCTCCGCGTGAGAATGACGGTATTCATCAGCTGCTGATGGAGGGCCGATAGCGGCCGCCCGCGAAACCTAATTTATTGCCCGGCGCTTACAGTGCGTTGACGGATGCGAAGTCGTCGTCGGATTGCCGAACCGCGTGGCGACCGCGATGCCGTTGCGAGCGGCTTGCGGCAGGCGAGCCGCCGCGCCACCGATGCGGCCACCTGCGCGAACCTGCGTCGTTTCGCTTGCTCGGCGCACCCCGGTTGCTCAGGCGGTCGTGCGATGCATCACGCCCAGTTCCACCGCGTTGTCGGCGCCGATCGTTCGCCCCTCGTTCGACCGGTTCGACGGGCCCGACGTGCTCGCGGCAAACGGCAGGCATCCCGCGATGATGAGCAGTGCGCCCAACGCGTTCTCCGCGAAGCTCTTGCCGCCGGCGGACCAATCGCCTTTACCCTCCACGGCGTGATTGACCACGGCGGTGGCGGCATAAAGGGAGAGGAACAGGCTGAGACGCGCGATTCCCGCGCCGGCCGCCTTGTCCCCGAGCTGCCTGGCCGTGCTGGTTGCGGAGGTGTCGATCTTGCCCCAGCTCAGGCGCAGCGTCTTCAGTTCATCGAGCGCCTTGCCCGTGAAGCCGTGCGTCGCGATTTCCGAGGCCACGCGTCCCCCGATCGCATCCAGCCCCTCGCCGGCGGCATTCGCCGCCGAATAGCCGAACAGGCCTTTGATCGCTGCGTTGCTCTTCGTGTGGTGAATGAGGCTGTCGACGTAGGACGGGGCCGACCATTGCGAGCTGCTCTGCGCGGTGTTCACGGCGAGCTGGTTTCCGAAATACGGAGCGTCGTTGAGCAGCTGACCTCTGACGGGGTGCTCGTAGCCTGCGTCGTGATTGCCTTCGAGCGGGCGGAACACGTTGATCACGTCGCGCGCCAGGTATGCGTACGATTTGATCGCGCTAGGCAGTATGCTGGAGAGCTGCCCAAGGTGCCCGTTGCCCTCGTCGTTCTTGCCGGTATAGGCTGCGGTGGCCACTGTTGCTATCAGCGCGAAGATCTGCGCACCGTGGCCCGCGTAGGTCTTGTTGTCCGCGGCGCCGGTGTGATACTTGTGCAACATCGCGGCCAGGTTGCCCATCGCGGCCGCCGTGAACAGCGTGGCCGTAATGGCGCCGCGTGTTTCGGGCCCGGCACCGGTCTTGTCGAGGACTGCTTCGGCAGCCATCGAGCACAACTCCCGGAAGAGCGTGGCGCCGCCGGTTGCGACGAATTCATGACTGAACGCGTTGACGAGGTTGGCCGTCCACCCTTTGAGCGGTTGCGCGGCGCCGTAGGGGTTCCGGGTCAGCATGTCGCCGACGTTCGAGATGAACGACTGGATCTGTCCCGGCCGGGACAGCGCGGCCGACAGGTTGTTGGTGATCGAGGCGGCCGATGCCGGACGTGTGCCCTCGGTCTCCGCGCCCGAGATCTCCGTGGGCACCGATGTCGCGGCGGCGGCCAGCGTGCGGGTTTCCGGTGCTACCCGGGACGACGCGCTCGGAACGGTTGCTTCGGGCGGGCTTTCGGAATCCTGACTGTTGACGTCGTGCGCGACGACGTGAGGCGCCGAGAAGCTGGCCGGCTTCGGGGAGAGGGCGCTCCGGGACGCCGTGTCGTGCGCCTTGGGCAACGAAGGTGTGTCGGGCAGGCGCGACGATGAGGCTTCCGCGTGGGAAGGCGTCGTGAAAGTGTTTTTTGTCGGCATCGGTTCGTCTTGCGGTGGCGCGGCGCTCGTCGTTGCCTTTTCTTCGAGCGCGGGCGCCTCTTTCGGGAGCGGCACCGGGCTGGCCGCGCGCGACGTGTCGGGAGTCGATTCCGCCTCGCTCGTCGTCGCGGCTGTCAGCCCCGTGGCCGCGTTCTCGTGCGGCAACGGGCTGCCCGAACGCGACGTGGCCGGTTGCTTGTCGGGAGTTTTCGTTTCCACGGTCTCCTGATGTCGAACGGGCGCCGCACTGTCGTGCTGCGATGCAGGCGTGCGTGGCCGCGGCTCCTCGTGTACGGGCACTTCTTCGCTCGACTCCCCGCCGCCCGACAAGTTGAGCACCGGTATCGCCTCGTCCGCCAGGGCTGCACGTTGAGCGCCCAGCTTGCCCGAACCGGGCAGCGACCGTGAGCCGCCTTGGCGGCCGATCGCGGAGCCTGACGACGATGCGCGCGTAGGCAGCGAGCTGCGCCTGACCGGCATCGGCGCCGGCAGCGGCGGCGATGGGAGCTGCTGTACCGTCCCGGCCGGTTGCGATGTCGTCGAAAGCGGGCCCGGCTGCGCCGGTGCATGGTTGCCGGTGTGCGCCGGAAGGGCGGGCGCATTGCCCAGAGCGCCGAGCAATGCGCCGCCGGAGGGGCGCGGGCCGGTCATCGATGCGCTTCGTTGGCGCGGGGCCGGCGCGGGCTGCGCGTTGTCGCGCGGGAGGTCGAGCGATGATGACCGTACTTGCGTGCTGTTTCTGATCGTCATGACGTTTCCTTTCGGTTGATTTCGATCGTTCGACGTCGCCTCGCGACAAAGGCCCTGATGGACTTTCGCGCTGCCTCATCGCGTCCAGGTGGTCGACGTGTCTCGCCCGTCGATTCCGTCTTCGCGCTTTGCGAACGTGGGTTCTCGTGTTGGAAAGGTAAAACGACATAACGGTGGCAGCCTGCCGATTCCGAAGTGGCGTGCAAAAAAGCGCACGTCGATGCCGGCGCGGTGCTGCGAGTGCGGACCCATCTGCGCACTTCATCGCATTTGCCGCATGCGCGCTTCGCAATTTCGCTCGCCGCGTCGCGTCGCTTGCGTGGCGCAATGCCGTGGAGCATAAGCTTGGGCTTGCATTCCTCGATATCGCTCCGCGTGAGTGGGATGCGGGGACCGTACCGCACCGACATCGAGCGATGTTGCCGGCGACGGAAATCGTCATGTCACTCAAGGAGTTCTCCATGAGCAAGTTAGGAATTCAACCGGGGCTCGTCCAGTCCACTATCGCGAAATTCGAGAAAGGGACGAAGAACGGTGCGACCGACGGCGCGCAAAAGCAAGCGCCCGCGCGCAGCAAAGGCCAACTGGACGGGCTGTCCAGCTTCAAGGGGGCCGACGGCGCGCCGCCGCCTCCTCCGCCGCCGCGCAACTTCGCGAGCCTGCCGGGGCGCGCGGGGAACGTCGGTGCACAGGTGCTGAGTTCGGCGCTGCATGCCGGAAGCCACTTTCTGCCGCCTGGTATCGCGTCCACCGCGATGCATGCGGCGGGTGACATCGTGCGTCCATCGGCCCTCGGCGCAGGGGACCCCGTGACGCAAATGGCCGCGATGCAAAACGACTTCATGAGGCAGCAAAGCGAGATGACGCGGCTCAACAACGCGAACACGTTGGCGGCCGCCGTCAACCAGCAGTCGCAGGAGCTCACATCGGCGCTGGCGTCGGTGGGTAACAAGGGCGCCAGCAACATTTCGAACGCCGCCAAGGGGCAGTAACGGCTGCGGCGGGCCGCGGCGTTTTCGCGCGCGGCTCGCGAACGCCCCGGTCTGATCGTCCACACGTCCTGCCTGCCTTGTTCCTGCTTCGTCTGCGCTTCGTGCTTGCCCTGGCGCTCGCCATGCGGGACGATTTCTTCATGCAACGTCGCATTCTCGCTTGACGACGTTCGCCGGCAGCCGGGTCTCCCCGGCTACCCCCTCGTCTTACTGCCCGTCATCCGTCAGCTTCATGCGCTCGACGATGTGTTCCACGGAACGCGCGTAGCGGTCGCGCTCGGCAGGTGTCTCCGAATGGTAGGCACCGATCGCCGCCCAGGTATTCCCGTACTTGACCATCATCTTGTGCAGGTGCCACGCAGCCACGTAGACGCTCAGGCATGGGTTCATGAGGTCGTCCGCCGAGACGCCGTAGCGCGACAGCAGCGGAAGGTGAATCGAGTTGATCTGCATCATGCCGTAATCGGTCGAACCGTTCCGGTTGCGATGGAGCGCGTTCGCATTGCCATGCGATTCTTGCCACGCGATCGCGCGCAGCACGACGGGGCTCACCTGCTGATAGGCTGCAGCCGCTGCAAAGCAGTCGGGAGTCTGCGCGCGCACTTCGGCGGGCCGCGCGGACAGAATGGCAAGCGCCAGCACGAGCGCCGGCTTGGGGGTGAATGGTCGCATCATGGATCATCCGGTAAGAGAAGCGGTGCGGGGAATCGCTTCGCACCGACGTGCGAATGAAAACGCCGTCCGACCCACGCGTTTGCGTTTCGTCGGACGGCGTTGGCGAAAAAAGCCGTGGGCCGGCCGTGTTGGCGATCGGCGGTGCAGGCGCTTGGGCGCCGCACACCGCTGCCCTCAGCGGCCCATCGTCTCCGACGGCGCTTCCTGGAACACGCGCCGGTAGCCGTTGACCAGCGTCGAACGATGGCGCACGCCCCACTTGTTCGCGACGTCGAGCACGCGCGTGGCCGGTGCGCCGTCGTCGAGCAGATCGCCGCGAATGCGCTCCATCCGCTGGCGCCGGATCAGCTCGCTCGGCGACAGCCCGAGGTGGTTCTTGAACGCTGCCTGCATCGCGCGCTCGGTCACGCCCACATGCGATGCCACTTCGCGCACCGAAAGGTCCTTTTGGTCGAGGTTGTCCATCAGGTAACGATAGGCGCGGCGGTATTTCGCCGGCAGGCGCGCGCTCACGTCGTCGGAGCGCTGCGCCGTGCGCGACGCCTGCATGTGATCGGCCGCGGCGGCGGGCATCGACATGCTGTCCGCGCGCACGTGCTGAATCGACGCGAGCGCGTAGCGGCCGTAGAACTGCGCGAATTCCTGCGTGCGCATCTGCTGCTGCATGATCTTCGCGCGGCAGTAGAGGTAGTCGAGGTACCAGCGCGCATGCTGGCTGCCTTGCGAATTCGCCGCGCCGGACGCATCGAGCATCGCTTCGGCCAACGGCGTCGCGTGGCCGGCGATCGCGGCCAGCGTGATTTCCAGACACAGGCTGCGGTGGTAATCGTTGAGGCCGGCCTGGCGGCTCCAGCTCACGTATTGCTTGAGCGTTTCGCCCGCGCTCGTCCGGCCGTCGGCCAGCGAAACGAGCCGGCTCAGGTGCGAGAGTCGCTCGGCCAGCAGCGGCAGCACGGTCCCGGCGGGCTGCGAGCCGGGTACCGGTGCCTCGCTCGGCTCGAACTCCGCGATGGCCGAGCGCCAGTAGATGTGGTCGGCGAGCCGCTCCGCACCGTGCAGTTCGTGCTGCGCGAAGAGGTCCCGCCGCAGCGCGTCCACGAGGTAGCTCCAACGGCGATCGCCATGCGTTGCCGCCAGAGCGGCCAGCTCGCCGAGGCGATGGCACGCTGCCTGGATCAAGCCCAGATGAAACGAAACGAGCGTCGCACCGAGGAGGCTGTCGAGACGTTGGCGCGGCGTGGCCGCCTTTTCCTCGCCGACGCGCTTGAAGCAACTGAGCGCGACGTTGAACTGGTTGCGGAACAAGGCTTGCCAGCCGGTATTGCGGCACGACGCGATACGCAGACCGTCGCGATGGGCGCGAATGGCTTTTTGCGCGCGGCGATACGTTTCCTCCGCTTCTTCATGGCGGCCGAGCATCAGCTCGAGGTCGGCGCAGACTTGCAGCTGTGCGTAGCCGGGCTGAGCTTGCGCCGTGTCGGTATCGGCATGGCGTGCGGCGTGGCGGACAGCGTCGAGAAACTGGCCGTGGAGCATTTTCGAGGCGACGTCCGCGGGGGTGTCGTCGAAAGCGAGGGCCGAGGCGGCGGCGAAGTAGATCGTTGAGAACATGTCGTGCTCCTGACTCAATGAGCGATGCGTTAAGCGGCGTGAAACGATTCGTGAAGCCGTGAGCGCATGTTTTCATCGCGGGCCGATTCAGGCGCGTGTTTGTGATGGTTTGTTACCTTCGATTCGGTATCGGCATGTGCCGGATAGGGCGGTGCCGCGGTGGACTTTCACGCACGAGCGGGAGGCCTGCGTCGCGGCTTTTTGATGATTTGTTACGTTTGCCGCCGCCGTGCGCCGTTTGGCGCGGTGCACGCCGAGCCTGTCCGGATCTTCGTGTGTGACGCATGAACCGACGGCCAGGGGGCCGCTTCATGCCACGCAAACTCGAGTCGCTGCACATGCAGCCTCGGAAGATGATCACGGCGCGGCCACTTCCCGTCGGATGAGGCGGCGCTCAAGCTGATCTGGCCGCCGCTGCGCAACGTCTTGGTCAATGGACCGGTTCCCCGCACGATTGGAGCGCGCCGTGAATCAGTTCGCGCTTGTTTATTCAGAAAGATTAAACAATGGAATCTGAATATCAATCCGCCTGACGCACGGAATTCCGAATACCTCCTGTACGGCACCCAATTGGCGGCTTGCCCGCGAACGGCGCCATAGCACACGTTTGTATCTGCCATATTTCCAGGGCGGCCATTCCGCGATTCGCGCCTAAACGTCCAAAAAAAATTCCGCGGCTGCCACAGCGCCATGCTGGGCGGGGCTTGCGACGCGAAGGCGACGTTCTCTCGCCAGTGCCTGTATCATCCATGCCGGCCGAGACAGGATGATTTTCCAGGATTATTTTTTTACTTAAAGGTGCGGTGTACGTTGTCGTAAACACCCATTGAGCTGTAGTGCTATCCTTACGCGGCGTTACGGTTTTCTTACACAATTTCTTTCGAATTCCTGACGCCTTTCGGTGCTGCTTTTCGGGCGGCCATTGGCGTGGTTCAAGTAGATTGAAAAGAACGTGGCAACAAGAAAAATAGAGCTTCCGGTGCATCCGAGGTGCATGAGCGACAAGAGGTGGAACCGGGCGAGGGCGAATGTCTGGATAGCGGCGATGCCGCCGGCAATTCGGGCGCTGCTGTGCGGCGTCTGGTTCGCCTGCACGGTCGCGCACGCTTCCGATCAGCAAGTGATCGTCGACGGCGGGCAGCGCCTGGGCGGCGTCGTGCGCACGGGCGGCCACGACGTTCCGTTGCTGCGCGCGCTCGAGCAGATCATGCCGACGAGTTACAGCATCAATGTGCCGAACGCGGGCGCTTGGGCCGACGCGCCGGTGAGCTGGCGCGCCGGCTCGTCGGTCGCGCACGCGCTCGGCGAGGTGCTGTCGGTCGATCCCGCGCTGCAGGCGCGCATCGATACGGATATGCGCTTGCTCACGGTGACTGCGCATGCACGGCGCGCAAACGTTGACGCGCCGCGGCCTGCCTCGCAGGCGGCCGGCGCGGCGTCACGGATGAACGGTGCCGCCATGAATGCGTCTTCCACGTTGCCCACGGGCGCGACGGCGATGGCGCCCGCGGCGGGGCCTGCCATTGCACAGGCGCAGACCGTGGCGCAGGCGCGCGTTTCGACGTCGACGCCTGCAGCACCGGCATCGGCTCGCATACCGGCGGCAGCACCGGCGGTCGTGCCCGTGGCGGCACCGGCACCGGCACCGGCACCGGCACCGGCACCAGCACCAGCACCAGCACCAGCACCCGCACCCGCTCCGGTGACGTCGCCCGCACCGGCAGCCGGGCCGGCGATGCCGGCATCGGTGCCGACACTTGTTTCAGCACCGCCGCGAGCGCAGGTGCCCGCGCCCGCAAAGCGTGACGCCATCGAGCCCCCGCTGCTCGCCGCCATGCAGCCGGCGTCCGGCCCGGACTCGCCGGCCGCATCGTGGGCGCCCGTCGCGACGCCGGCGTTCGCGCCCGCGGTGGCGCCCGAGCGCACGGAGTGGCAGATGCGCCTGTCGGACGGCTCCGTGCGCAATGCGCTCGCGCGCTGGGCGAGCGAAGCCGGCTGGCAATTCATTTGGGACGTGCCGACCGATTTTCAGGTCGACGCGACGGCCACGATACACGGCACGCTCGCCGAAGCGCTGCGTCAGGTGACCAATGCGCTCGCCGGCGCGCAGGTGCCGATTCAGGTGGTCTTGTACCAGCGCAACCGCGTCATGCGCGTCGTTCCCAAAGGAGCAAGTTGATGAGCGTCCTCCGTCGTCCTTTCGTCATCCTTGCCGCCTGCCTCTCGCTGCTCGCGGGGTGCACCGGCCTCCTGGACAAGATCGAGCGCAGCTCGCAGGCCGATACCGCGCGTGCGGGGCAATTGCTCGGCAAGCTGTCGAACGGCGACAACCGCGCGGTGCCGGGCAGTGACGACGTCATCGTCAAGGACGAACTCTGGCTTTCGGGCAAGACGATCAAGATCGCCGCGAAATCGACGCTGCCGAAGCTCTTCGACGAGCCGGCGAGCTTCGACGGCACGGTCGATTCGCTGCGCATGTTCGCCGATCGGATTTCGCGCCTCGCGCACCTGCCGGCCAAGGTCGCGCCGGGCACGAGCGAAGCGGCCGCGCGCGCGACGCAGACCGCGGTCGATACGGGCGGCGCCGGAGCCTATCCCGGCGTGCCGCCGCTGCCACCGGGCCTGCTGCAGGGGCCCGCGCCGAGCACGAGCGCCGCGACGGTGGCCGCGCGCGTGCCGAACGTATCGTCGCCCGTACGCATCGCGTATTCGCGCGGCACGCTGCGCGGGCTGCTCGACACGGCGTCGGCCCGCTTCGGCGTCTACTGGAAGTACGAGGACGGCGCGATCGTCTTCTTCTACACGGCCACGCGCGTCTATCAGGTGGTCGCCATTCCGGGCGACTCGAGGCTGGATACGAACGTCGTGAGCGGTGCGAGCAACAGCGGCGGCGCGTCGGGCAACGGCGCGGGGGCCGCGGGTGGATCGGGCGCCGGTGGCGCGGGCATCGGCGGCGGAGGCGGCGGGGCGTCCGGTTCGCCGTCGGTGTCGTCGGACAACACCGCGAACATCACGATGAACGCGCAACTCTCGGTGTACAACGGCTTGCAGACGGCGATCAAGGCGATGCTCTCTCCGGCAGGCTCGGTCATCACCTCGCCCGCCACGGGCTCGATCTCGGTAACCGATACGCCCGACGTGCTCGAACGCGTGGGCGAGTTCATGGAGCAGCAGAACCGCGTGCTCGCGCGGCAGGTGCTCGTCAACGTGACGGTGCTCTCGGTCACGCTTTCCGCGCAGGACAGCTACGGCATCAACTGGCACGCGGTCTATCAGGCGCTCGGCACGCAGTTCGGCATCACCACCGCGTTCACGAGCATGATCCAGAACCCGAGCGAGCTCTCGGCCACGGTGATCACACCGTCGAGCCGCGCCTCGAGCACGACGGCCATCATCGATGCGCTTTCGACGCAGGGTACGGTGCACCGCAAGACCTCGGCCTCGATCACGACGCTCAACGATCAGCCCGTTCCCGTGCAGGTGGCCGAGCAGCAAGGCTATCTCGCGCAGATCTCGACGACCAACACCGTCAACATCGGCAGCCAGACTTCGCTCACGCCGGGCACGATCACGACCGGCTTCAACCTCACGGTGCTGCCGCACATCCTCGACGACGGCACGATCATGATGCAGTTCTACAGCAACATTTCGTCGCTCGTGAACCTTGCGCCGTTCGGCCCGGCGAACCAGCAGATCCAGCTGCCGACCGTCGACACGCGCAACTTCCTGCAGCGCATCGCCGTGAAGTCGGGGCAAACGCTCGTCATCAGCGGCTACGAGGGCATCACCGATCAGGATAACCGGCAAGGCGTCGGCCATCCGTCGAACTACGCGATGGGCGGATTCAACGCGTCGGGCACGCGCGAGGTGATCGTCATCCTGCTGTCGCCGATCGCGATCAACGGCGCTTGACGCGCGCTCGGGCACAGGATCCGTCATGGCGACGCAAGTCATCCAGATCGGCCGTCAGCGTTTCATATGCGGCCTTTTCTGGCAATCGCTCTCGCGCCGGCACGCGCTGCGCGCGGAGGCCGTGGAACTCGCCGCGCGCCTGAATTTCGACGCGATGGTGCTGCGTATCGACCGCACCTTCGCGGGTGTGGGTTTCGCGAGCACGCGCGAGGGCGCGCAACTGGGCTTGCCGTCGCTCGGCGCGCTCGTGTCGAAGACGATCGCGGCCGAAGGCGCGTTTTACGACGGGCGCCAGCAGCCGGCGCCCAACTGGCTCGGTGCGTTTCATCTGCCCGACGGGCGCTGGGCCTACTTCGCCGTGCGCGACGGCGCGTTCCTGCCGAACGGCGACTGGATCGGTTCGAGCGAAGACGTGTTCGAGCGGCTGCACGGCGATTACAGCCTCGGCGGCTGGAACGTCGTCATCGGCGATCCGCAGCTGGAAGTGCAGGGGTTCCACAACTTCTACGCGCGGCGCATCGAGGACATGATCCCGCGCCGGGGCGGCAAGCCGCATTTGCCGCGCTGGCTCAATCTGTCGCGTGTCTCGCGGCGCGCACCGCGGCGCGAGGTGCTGCTGGTCGCCGGCGCGATCGTGGTGGCGGCCGCGGTGGCGGCCGGCATCGTCGCGTACCGGCGCCACCGTATGGAACTCGAGCGGCAGCAGGCGTTCGAGCGGATGCGCGCGGAACTCGCGCTGCATCCGCCCAAGCCCGTGGCGCCGCCCGAAGCCGCGCACCCATGGGCCGGCGCGCCGCGGCCCGATGCGTTCGTTCGCGCGTGCCTCGATCACTTCACGCATATCGCGCCGGGCGGCTGGGAACTCGACGACTACGTTTGCCGCGCGTCGAACGTCAGCTACAGCTGGTCGCGGGGCGGATCGAACGTGGCGATGCTGATGGCGGCGGAGCCGCGCGCGACGATCGACGGCAACGGCGAGCATGCGAGCTACGTGGAGCCGCTGGCCTTGCCCGCAGGGGGAGACGAAGTGCTCGATGGCGTGCACGGCGTGCGCTTGCGCATGCTTTCCGCCTTCCAGTTGCTGGGCATCGGCCTGACGTTCACGCTGCAACCGGCAAGCGCGCCGCAGCGCGGCCTCGCTTCGCAAACGCTGGACCGGCTGCATCCGGGCGGCGGCCCGCCCCCGGCGCCGAGCTGGCAGACCTGGCGCATGTCGGCGCAACTGGGCGACGTGCGGCCCGACAGCCTCGTCAGGTACCTCGACGAGCCGGGCGTGCGCGTCGAGACGCTTTCATACAAATCCGGGCAGTGGACGCTCGACGGAGTGCTCTATGAGAAATGACGATGCATTGACTGTGCTGGTGCTCGCCTGCTGCTGGGCGTGGCCGTTGGCCGCGTTCGGCGAGGCCAGCGCCACGGCCGCCGCAGCCACCACGGCCGCCGCGCCCGCTGAAGCGGCGCCGCGCATGAACGTCGTTCCGACACCGGCCGCCGTGCAGGCAGCCAACGAACTGATGCGGCTACAGGAGGAAACGATGATCCTCAAAGCGCAGCTGAAAAAGCTCGATGCGCAGGCGCAGGTGGCGGAGCGGCAAGAAGCGCTGCACCGGATGGGCAGTACCGTCTCGTCGTATTCGGACGTGTCGCTCGTGGCGACACAAGGGCTCGGCAAGAAGCTCGGCGCAACCGTGGCGACGAGCGACGGCGCGGAGTTCGACGTCGGGCCCGGCGATACGCTGCCCAACGGCATGCGCGTGGCGGCCATTCGCCCGGGTGCGATCGTCCTCGCATCGCAAGACGGACGGCGCACGACGCTGACCGTCTCCGCGAGCGTGCGGCAGCAGCCCGCGCGCAACGTGGCGTCGACAGGCTCGCCCGGCGTGCCGCCGATACCGACGCTGCCTGCGTTGCCGATGCCTGCGAGGTGACGCCATGAGTTCGTCTCCCACACCGCCGGGCAAGACGCCCACGAGCGTGACGCCGCTGATTCTCTCGCGCGCCGTGAAGCCGATCGAAACCGATCCGTCTGTTGCGCAGGCTCAGCCCGCGGCCCCGGCCGCGCCGGCTCTCGCGCCGGTTGCTCGGCCACGCGAGCCGGTGCTGAGCGCCGTGGCCGCGGCCGCCGCCGCTTCGGTGCGGCCCGCGCAAACGGCGTCGCAAAGCCAGCCGCCGGGGCAGGCGCTGCCGCTCGCCGCGGTGGCGCGCCCGCTTTCGGACAGCGGCGAGTTCGCCGCGAGCGACGAGGAGCGCAAGTTTCTCTGTCTGCTCGACGACGGCACGCTGCTCGTTGCCGAAGGGCACGAAATGAATCCGTTCGTGCTGTCGTACTGCGCGAGGCTCGAACGGCTCAATTGCCGCTATACGACGCGGCTCGTGACGCTCGATGCGATCAGGCGCAGCTATCAGGGCCCGCGCCGCGACGGTAGTGCCGAGCGCATCGATCACACGCAGATGCAGGCCGTCGCGAAGAACCTGATCGCGCGGGCGTGCGACGAGCGTGCGTCGGATATCCATATCCGTGTGAACCGCTTCAGCACGGAGATTCTTTTTCGCATCCACAACGAACTCGTGCGCATGTCGGAGCAGACGCGCGAGTATGGCGAGCGGCTGCTCGCCACGCTTTACGCGGCGATGTCGAGCGTATCGGACAACACCTACAAGCCGAACGAACGCCAGGACGCGGCCATCGGCGATCGCGACAAGCTGCCGGACCGGCTTTTCGGCGTGCGGATCGCGACGGCGCCCACGAGCGTCGGCAGCGTCATGGTGCTGCGGCTGCTCTACAACGATGCGGGCGAGGCGACGGCCCTGACCGAGCTCGGCTTCACGGTGGCGCAGGCGAACGCGTTCGAGCTGCTCGCGCAGCAGCCGCACGGCATGAACATCATCAGCGGCCCGACCGGCTCGGGCAAATCCACGACGTTGCAGCGCGTGCTGACGAGGCAACTGCGCGAGATGGCCGGCTCGATCCACGTCATCACCGTGGAAGACCCGGTGGAGTACCCGATCGAGGGCGCCGTGCAGACGCCCGTCGTCAACGCGCCGACGGAAGAGGCGCGCTCGCTCGCGTTCGCCGCCGCGATCGCGAACGCGATGCGGCTCGATCCCGATACGATCATGATCGGCGAAGTGCGCGACCGTGCATCGGCGCAAAGCGCGTTGCGCGCCGCGATGACGGGCCATCAGGTCTGGACGACGGTGCACGCGAACGGCGCGCTCGCGATCGTGGACCGTCTCGTCGATCTCGGCTTGCCGATCGCGATGGTGACGGACGAATCGCTCGTCACGGGACTCATCAGCCAGCGGCTCGTCAAGCTGCTGTGTCCGCACTGCTCGCGCCCGCTGGCCGAGTCGATGGCGCAGCTCGACATGGGGCTCGTCGCGCGCTTGAAGCGGGCCGTCGGCGCGCGGTTCGACGCGGTGCGCGTGGCCGGGCCTGGCTGCCCGCATTGCAAGAACGGCACGGTCGGCCGGACCGTGGTGGCCGAGGTCGTGCGCACCGACGCGACGTTTTGCGAATTGCTGCGCGCCGGGCGCAAGCCCGATGCGCACGCGTACTGGCTCGGCGAGCTCGCGGGGCAGACGGTCGCGCAGCACGCGCTCGAAAAAGTGGCGGCAGGGCTCGTCGATCCGCGCATGGCGGAGCGCGTGGTCGGGCCGTTCATGCAGGGCAGCGGGGGGCGGCCGCAGCCGCTCGGAAGCGGCTATGGCACTTGAGCTCAACCGGCGCTGGGCGCGCCTGCAACTCACGACGCAGGCGCGCCTGCGGCTCTATCGCAAGATCGCGAAAATGCTCGCGAACGGTTTGCCGTTGCTCAAGATTCTCGAGGAGCTCGAATTGCGCGCGTCGCACGAGGGCCGCAAGCCGAACGAGCCGCTGGCATTGACGCTCGCGGACTGGCGCGGCGTCGTGCAAAACGGCGGCATGCTGGCCGAGGCAATGGCGTGGTGGGTGCCGCATACCGAGCAGATGATCGTCATGGCCGGCGAGCAGTCCGGGCGCCTCGAGGCCGCGCTGCTGAACGTGTGCAACGTCGTGCAGTACGGCCGCCGGATCCGGACGGCCATCGTCGGCGGGTTGACCTACCCGTGCGTGATCGTGGCGATGACGATCGGGTACGTGTATCTCTTCGGCAAGCTCGTGATTCCGCGCTTCGCGTCGATCGTGAGCCCGGAGCGCTGGCACGGCGTCGCGAAGTCGCTCTACGAGCTGTCCCGGTTCGTGCAGGGCGGCATGATCTACTGCCTCGTGGTGCTCGCGATCCTCGTCGCGGCGCTCTTGTACTCGATGCCGCGCTGGTCCGGCAACGTGCGGGCCTGGCTCGACCGCTACCCGCCTTACTCGATCTATCGGCTCATTACGGGCTGCGGTTTTCTCGTCGCGCTTTCGTCGCTGCAGGCGGCGGGCTTCACGGTCGAACGCTCGCTCGCGCGGCTGGCCGCCGATGCGACGCCGTGGCTCAGGCAGCGAATCGACGACATGCTGTTCGGCGTGAAGTCGGGGCTCAACGTCGGCGAGGCGATGAAGAACGCCGGCTACCGGTTTCCTTCGGAGGAGATCGTCGACGATCTGTGTGTGTATGCCGAATACAAGGGCTTCGCCGAGGCGCTGCACGCGATCGCCAACGAATGGATGACCGACGGCGTGGAGACGATCGAGGCGCAGATGCGCGTGGTCAACGGCGCGGCGATCGTGGTGCTCGCGCTCGTGCTGTCGTGGCTCATCAGCGGCTTCTTCGGAATTCAGCAGGAAATTGCGGCTTTGGCCCGGAGTGTGCATTGAGCCTGCCGTGTAATGACGTGCAAGCGCAGTGCAAACGAACGGGTGTTGAAGGTAGGGGGCACGTCTTTCTCGCGTGCCGATTGAGGAAACCAAGGAGAGCAACATGAATGTCAAGACCGTCGCATCGATTCGCGCCCGGGTGGGCAGCCGTGGGGCGCGGCACATGCAGCGTGGCGCCACCCTGCTCGAAGCGATCGCCTATCTCGGGATCGCCGCAATCGTCGTCATCGGCGCGATTGCGCTGCTGCGCGGCGCATTCGGCAGTGCTTCGTCGAATCAGACGGCCGAGCAGGTGACGGCCATCCAGACCGGCGTCAAGAAGCTGTATATGGGGCAGACCAACGGCTACACCGGGCTGACGACGACCGTCGCCATTGCCGCCGGCATCATCCCGACGACGCTCGTCATCGACACCGCGGCAAATACCGTCACCGACGCCTGGGGTGGCGCAGTCACCGTTAACGGCACTGGCACCGGTACATTCACGATCACATTCGATTCCGTGCCGACGGACGTATGCATCAACGCGGCGTCCGCCGGCGGAACCTGGACGGCCGTCTCTATCGGCGGTACGCCGCAAACCGTGCCGGTCACGCCCGCCGCCGCTCAGGCCGCTTGTGCCGGTGGTGCGAAGACCATCGTCTGGACCTCCGCCTGATCGAGGCCAGAGTATCGGCCTTCACTCCGATTGACGCCACGAGCCGCCTGCCATGTTCCTGATCTGGATCGTCGCCGCCTTCGCGATGCTGACCGGTGCCTACGCGCTGCTCGGCGCCGAGGCGGCGCCGGCACCGCTCGCGCCGTCGGCGATGGCGCTCGCGGCGAACATGAGCGCCTACCGGCAGGCCGTGGTGGCCTTCGCGCGCGCCAACCCGTCGTTCGCCGGCAGCGTGCCGGCGGCGAGCGTCGCGCCTTACCTCGGGGCGACCGTACCCGATCCGATGTGGCGGAACTACGTCCAGCCCAATACCGGCTATGCGGGCAGCCTGGTCGTGGTCTATGCGGCGTCGGCGGCGGCCGCGACCGCGGTCGACGGCATCGAGCAGATTGCGCAGGGCTCGGCGCTGGCCGGCGTGGCGCTCGGCGCCAACCTCGTGTCCCCCGGCAACCCGGCCGTGCCGCTGCCGGCCGCACTGGCGAACGCGATCCCGAACGGCATGCCGGTATGGATGGCGCAAGCGTATGACTGAGCGCACCCGTACCCTCGCTCGCATCGGCATGCGGCGCGCCGGCCCCCGTGCGCGGCCGGCGCGCCGCATGTCCGGCTTCACGATGGTGGAGATGCTGGCGGTACTTGCGCTCGCGGCATTGATGATGGCGGGCCTTGTCACGCTCACGAACTCGTCGCTCGACGATACGCGCGCGCAGCAGGCCGCGCTTTATCAGTCGCAGCTGACGGCGGCCGCCACGCGGCTCATTCGGCAGAACTACACGGCGCTCGCGGCCCAGGCCACGACCACCTCGCCGGTGATCGTGAAAATGACCGGCTCGCCGTATCAGCTGTCGACCTACCTGTCGAATGCGTTGAGCGGCACGAACCCGTATGGTCAGACGCCGTGCCTGCTCGTCTACGCGGCCCCGGGCGGCGCCAGCCCGGTGGCGTTGCAGGCGCTGCTCGTCACGGAGGGCGGCCGGACCATTCCCGATCCCGAACTCGGCTACATCGCGGCGAACGCCGGCCCGGGCGGTGGCTCGATCCAGGCGACGAACAATGCGAGCGGCGCGGCCATCGGCGCCTTCGGCACCTGGAAGGTCGATACGCCCAACCCGGCGAATACGTCCTGCACCAACACGAAAACGGGCACGGGACATCTGGCGAGCCTCATCTTCTACGACGGCACGCAGGCGCAGAACGTCGACTATCTGTACCGCGTGGCCGTGCCGGGCAACCCGCAGGCGAACACGATGCAAGTGCCGATCGTGCTCGCGCAGCAGATCGACTACGCCGCCTGCACGCAGCCCGGCGCCATCGCGGCCGACTCTTCGGGCAACGTCCTGAATTGCGATGGAACGCAGCACATGTGGGTGCCGCAGGCGGCCTATCACTGGCGCGAACCGGTGGCCGACGAAGCGGCGCTCGCGGGCGTTGGCGCACATCAGGGCGACGTGCGGCTCACCGCCGCGACGAATCGGGCCTATGCGTACGACGGCGCCGCATGGCAGGCGCTGGCGGTGGACGAAGCGGGCAATCTCGCGCTCGGCAACGCGAACAACGTCGGCGACCCATGCCCGCCCGCGCCGCAGAATGCGGCCATCGCCCCCGCGTCGGCGAGCACGACGCTCGTCTCCACCGATGCGAACGGGCGCGTGCTGTCGTGCCGCGGCGGCAGGTGGCAAACGCAAAGCGAAATCGAGCCGGCGTCATCGCTCACGGGCTGTCAGCTCGTGATGGCCAACCCGAACGGCGCGGGCGATTACTCGGCCTGCACGAGCCAGCCGGCGACGAACTTCCAGTCGGGTGCCTATTCGTACAACGGCAGCAATGGCACGTACTCGTATACGTTCAGGACGACCGTCAACCTCACCAAGCCGGGGATCATCGTCGCGTCCACGTGGGCGCACCTGAACGACGGCATGTGCAACGGGCCCTCCGGCAACCGCGGGCAGCTCTCGCAGAGCATCGACATCACCGACGGCGGCAACCACAACCTCGGGCATACGGAGAGCCAGACGCCGACGCTTCAGGACGATTCGGGCGGGATCAACAACGCGCTGTCCCAGGCGGGCACGCCTGGCACCTACACGATCGTCGTGACGACGAACTGGGCGACGTACGCCGGCATCACGACGCCGTGGGTCAGCAGCTTTTGCGGGGAGTCTGGCCAGACGGTCTGGAACACGCCCGTCGCGGCGGGCTGGACGATCAACTCCTACTACTGAGCGCCCAACCGTGAGCCCGTCGACACCGCACACCTTCGCAGCACCGCCACGCACGGCGCGACCGGCGCCATCGCGCCGGCGCGGCCTTCGCGCGGGCTCAGTGCGGCGCGAGCGTCTGCAGCATTTCGTGCAGCTCGAGCCGGTTGTAGGTCGCGCGCAGCACGTCGCGCGGCAGGCATTGCCGCTTCGATACGAGGCTGAAGAGGTGATCGTTGAGCATGCGCGACATGTTGTCTTCCTTGCGCTTCATGAATTCGGCAAGGTAGGGCAGCTTGCCCGGATCGGTCAGCAGGCCGCTGATCTGCTGATTGTTGTTGAAGAGCAGTTCGCTCGCGAGCACGAGGTTCTCGCCATCCTCCGTCGGCACGAGGCACTGGCAGATCACGCCGATCAGGCAGTTCGCGAGCGCGGCCGCATAGCGCTCGCGCTGCTCGGCCGGAAAGAACGACAGCAGCCGCGTGAGCGTGCCGATCGCGCTGCCCGTGTGCATCGTCGCGAGCACGAGGTGGCCCGATTCGCCGGCCTGCAGCGCCGTCTCCGCCGTCTCGGGGTCGCGCACCTCGCCCACCATGATGACGTCGGGCTTTTGCCGCAGCGCTTCGCGCAGGCCGGCCGAGAAGCTCGGCGTGTCGGTGGGCACTTGCCGCTGCGACACGATCGACGTGCGGCCCTCGAGTTCGTATTCGATCGGCTCCTCGATCGTGACGATGTGGCTGTTGCGCGTGCGGTTGATGTGCTCGAGCAGCGACGCGATCGTCGTCGTCTTTCCCGAGCCGGTCGGGCCCGTCACGAGGATCAGCCCCTTGGCGCTGTCGATCATCGAGCGCACGTAGGCGGGCAGGCCGAGCTTGTCGAGCGCGAGCGGCTGCAGCGGCAGGCGCCGGATCGAGATGACGAGCTTGCGGCCGCCATTGGTGCGGTAGATGTTGCAGCGAAGGCGGCAGCGCGTGAGCACGAACGGGCGATCGATCGCGCCGTGCTGAAGCTGCGCCTCCCAGTCCGGTTCGATCGAGGCCAGCGTGGGCAGCATTTCGTCGTGGAGCACGGGCTCCTCGCCGACGGCGAGCCAGCCGCGCGGCGCCTTGATCATGATCGGCCGGTCCTGCTCGATGTGAATATCGGTGAAAGTCTGCCGCAGGTCGATCAATTCGAGAATCTCGCGCGTCAGGTCGCGACGTTCGTGACTCGGAGCGTTCATCGTCAGTGCCCTTCCTATGAAAGATAGTCGGAACTTACATGAAAACTTTGTCTATGTGTCGGCGAAGCATCGGGCGGCGCCGCGTACGTTTCATCGCGGGCGGCGCGTCATGAACTGGGCTTGCCGACTGGGCACCGTGGCCCTCGCCGCCGCGCTCGCATTCGGGGCGACGGCCCCCGTTGCCGAGGCGGCGGCCGTGCGCTGGAAGTCGTCGATCGTCGATTACGAAGCGCAGGGCAAGGACATCAAGGATGTGCTGCGCGACTTCGGCGCGAGCCAGGGCGTCCCCACGCGCATCGCCGCCGATGTGGGCGGCACCGTGAGCGGCAAGTTCCATCTGCCGCCGCGGCGCTTTCTCGATACGCTCGCGGCGTCGTTCGGCTTCGTGTGGTACTACGACGGCGAAGTGCTCGACATCACGACGGCCGCCGAACTGCAGAGCACGCTCGTGAAGCTCGATTCGGCCGATACGGGCGCGCTGCGCGAGGCGCTCGACCGGCTGCGCATCTCCGACGAGCGCTTTCCGATCGTCTACGACAGCGCGCAGGGCACGGCGCTCGTGAGCGGGCCGCCTCGCTACGTGCAGATGGTGACGAACGTGGCGTCGCGGCTCGACAACAACGCCGCGCATCGAAGCGGCACGCAGGTACGCGTCTTTCCGCTCTATCACGCATGGGCGCACGACCGCACGGTGCCCATCGATGGCCAGCAGGTCACGCTGCAGGGCGTGGTGGCCGTGCTCAACGGCATCTACCACCCGCGCACGGCCAAGGCCGCCGACAAGCGCGGCGACGGCGAGGGCGGCCGCCCGGCGAGCGGCGTGAAGCGCACCACGCCGATCAACGACGTGAACGGCAATGCCTACAACGGCCCGTACATTCCGCCGCCGGTGCCGTCGGGCGCGGCCGGCAAGGGCATGTTCGCCGGGCTCACCGGGCAGCCTTCGCCAGCCGTGGCCGCGGCGGTGGGCGAGCCGCCGCCGCCGCAGAACACGAGCACGGCGCCGGCGAGCGACGATCAACTGCCCGTCATCGTCGCGGACCAGCGCACGAACTCCGTCGTGATTCGCGATACGGCCGACCGGATGGATCAGTACGGCAAGCTGATCGATCGCCTCGACGTCAAACCGCAACTGATCGAGATCGAGGCGCACATCATCGAGATCGACGACGACGCGCTGCATCAGCTCGGCGTCGACTGGACCGCGCACAACAGCCACGTCGACGTGCAGACCGGCACCGGCACGCTCGCACAGAGCACCTACAACGGCACGCTCTCGCAGAACTTCGGCCAGACGGCGCTGCCGGGCAACTTGCTCGCGGCGGCGACGCCCGTGGGCGCATCGGTGGCCGCCGTGCTCGGCGACGCCGGCCGCTATCTGATGGCGCGCATCTCGGCGCTGCAGCAGACGAACGCCGCCAAGATCGACGCGAGCCCGAAGGTCGTCACGCTCAACAACATCGAGGCCGTGATGGACAACCAGACGCAGTTTTTCGTGCCGGTGTCGGGATACACGTCGGGCGACCTCTACAGCGTGTCGACGGGCATCTCGCTGCGCGTGCTGCCGATGGTCGTGGAGGAGGACGGGCGCACACGCATCAAGCTCGACGTGGCGATTCAGGACGGCCAGCTCACCGACCGGACGGTCAGCAACCTGCCGGTGATCCAGAACAGCACGATCAACACGCAGGCGTTCATCGAGGAGGGGCAGGCGCTGCTCATCGCCGGCTATCGCGCGGACAGCGCGACGATGGGCGTGACCGGGGTGCCCGGACTCTCGAAGATTCCGTTGATCGGCGCGCTCTTCCGAACCGACAGCCGCCAGAAGAGCCACATGGAGCGGCTCTTCCTGCTGTCGCCGCGCGTCATCTCGCCGTGATTCACCGCAACCGCCCGCACCGGGGAATGCAGGAGGCCATGTGAACGAATCCGATACTCAGCCGCATTCGCTGCCCGGCGGGCAGCCCCGCAAGCCGTCCGAGCCGCGGCCCGCCCCCTCGGGCTTGCCCGCCGAGGGATGCGCCGACGGCGCCGCCGATCGCCGCCTGTCCGACGACGAGGCGCGCCGCGTGCGCGGCACGCTGCGCGGGCTGCCGTGCGGGGTGATCGTGCTCGATCGGGCGGGCGCGGTCGTTCACGCGAACGCACGCGCGCTCGAGATGCTGGCGATGGCGTTGCCCGCGGGCGTCGATTTCAGCGTGGCGCTGAGCGAGCGCTTCGAGATGACGGACGTGCCGAGGCTGCGCGATCTCGAAGCGGGCCGCGAGGTGCGCGTGGACGATTCGACCTTCTGGATTCAGGCGGGCCCCGCTGGTGCGTGCGGCGGTGCGGGGGCGGGCGAATCCGTCATCGCCGTGACCGACGTGACGCCGTTCGCGCGCTCGCTCGACGAGCGGGCCATGTCGCTGCGCTTCTTGCTGCACGATCTGCGCTCGCCGCTCAATTCGATCAGCGCGCTCACGCAGCTCGACGCGAGCGACCCCGAGGCGTTCGAGCGCTGCGGCGGCATGCAGCAGATCACCTCGCTCGCGCAGTACGTGCTCTCGCTCGGCGAGCAGTTCATCTTCTCGTCGGTGACCGAGCATTTGCAGGCGCGCGACTTCAAACGGTTCGATCTGCGCGCGACGCTGCGCCAGATCATCTCGCAGCTGGAGGTCACCGCCGTCTATTGCGGCGTCGCGCTACACTTGTGGCTGCCCGACAGCGCACCGCTCTGGGTGAGCGGCATGCGCAACTTCGTGGCCCGCGCCGTCCAGAACGTCATCGACAATGCCGTTCGCGCGTCGCCGCGCGGCGAGGCGGTGACCGTGTCGATCCGGCAGGCCGACGGTTTCGCCGAGGTGGTCGTCGACGATCGCGCGGGCGGGCTGCCGGGTCTCGTCGAGGGCGATCGGCTGGCCGACTTCGAGAAGCTCGGCAAGCGGACGGCAACGGGCTTCGGCCTCGGGCTCAAGCTCGCCGTGCAGATCGTCGGCATGCACGGCGGCGCACTTTACGCGGAGCTCAACGGGCAAGGCGGTACCATGTTCGTGCTGCGTCTGCCGTGCCTGAATCCTGTCGCCGCGAAGCCGCCCGCGACATCGCTCGTCGATGCCGACCGCGCGTTGCGCGCGGCGCGCGGCGAGTGAGGCGCCGGAGCGCGGCCCGTATTCGTTTGGCACGCGTCGCGCGGACCGGGCGCCGGCTCCCGCGCGGCCGTTGGAACCAAAGGCCCATATGAAATCGCTTGCAGGCAAACCCGTACGCATTCTGTTCGTCGAGGACGACGTCGCGCATCACGCGCTCATCCATTCCTGGCTCAAGAGCGAGGGCTACCACATCGACGCTTTTCACAGCGGGCTCGACGCGCAGCAGTTTCTCTCGGAGCAGTGGGCCGATCTCGCGATTCTCGACTGGGACCTGCCGGGCGTTTCCGGCGACAAGCTGCTGCAAAAGATCCGCAGCCGTTCGCAATCGATCATGCCCGTGATTTTTCAGACCGTGCACTCGGCGGAGTCCGACATCGTGCGCATACTGGATGCAGGTGCCGACGACTATCTCGTGAAACCCTACGACAGGCAGGTGCTGCTTGCGCGCATGCGCGCGCTGCTGCGGCGCTTCGCGCCGATGAACGTGCAGGGCCGCAAGATGTTCGTCGACGGCGAATGCGCGCTCGATCAGCAGGCGCGCTCGCTCGTGGTGGCGGGCGTGGCGCACAAGCTCGGCACCAAGGAGTTCGACATTCTCTGGCATCTCGCCCGGCACACGGGCGCCGTCGTGCTGAGGCAGGATCTGATGAGCGTGGTCTGGGGCTGGGATGCGGCCGTGCAAAGCCGCTCCGTCGACATGTACGTGAGCCGCCTGCGTGCGAGCCTGAAGGCGGCCGGCGTCGGCTGGACCGTGCAATCGGTCTATGCGACGGGTTACCGCCTGACCCTCAAGCCGGATGTGGATCAGTCGGGCGCCGGTGCGTCGGGCGCCGATGCGTCGGGCGCCGGTGCGTCCCCGGAAGGCGCCGCATGAGCGCGGCCCGCATGCGGACGCTCGCACGCGGCGCCGTCGCGGCCTTCGTCTGCGCGGCCGCCGTGCACGCGCAGGCGGCGAGCATGGCGTGGGCCGGCGGCCCCGGCGCGCGCTTCGTCTACGTGACGAACGGCGCGGGCCTCGCGGAGGTCCTGAATGCGTTCGCGGCGGGGCAGCACGTTGCCCTGCGCATCGACGGTCAAGTGGACGGCGTCGTGAGCGGCCGTTTCGCGATGCCGCCGCAGCGTTTTCTCGACGTCATGAGCCGTTCGTACGGATTCGTCTGGTACTACGACGGCGCGGTCCTGCACGTGTCGCCCGCGAACGAGCAGGCGCATGTCGCCATCCGGCCTCACTTCCTTTCCGCGAATGCGCTGCGTGCGTCGCTCGAGCAGGCGGGTCTTGCCGATACGCACTTCCCGTTGACGGTGGATGCCGGCGCGCAAACGGTGAACGTGCGCGGGCCGGCGACCTACGTGGAGCGTATTCGTGCCGCGGCCGAGCGCTTCGAGCGCGACGCGCGAAAGCGCGTGCGTTTGTCCGTGCGGGTGTTTCGCCTGAGTGCCGCGAATGCCGCCGACGAAACGCGCGTGGTCGATGGCCGCACGCTCGTCGTGCCCGGTGTGGCCACGCTGTTGCGGCGCCGTTTCGAGCGCCCGGCCGTCGCGAGCGGGCCCGCCGTTTCCGATGCACCGCGGATCGTCGAGTTCGATGCGGCGCTGCCGGCGATCGAAGCGGATGCGACCACGAATTCCATCCTGATACGCGATCGGGCCGAGCGCATCGACGCCGACGGCGCGCTCGTCGCGAGCCTGGACGTGCGTGCGCAGCTCGTATCGGTCCAGACGTGGGTGGTGGACGTCGATGGCGACGCGCTCGACGCGTTGCGGCCCGCACTGCCGCCGGCCATGGCCGGCGGGGCAGGTGCGCAGGAGGCGACGGCGGCCGCGCGCGAGCACCGCGATGCCGGTATCGCGCCCGACGGCGGCCGCGCGCTGCTCGCGCAGCTCAAGGCATTGGCCGGGAGCGGCCGCGCCGAAATCGAGGTGTCGCAAACGGCGCTCACGCACGACCGCTCGCCGGCCGTCATCGATCGCCACGAGGCACGTCTCGCGCGCCGCGACGAGGATGACCTGCCCGATGACGGCGCCCGCGATCTCTGGCTGTCGATTGCACCGACGGTCGAAGGCGCCGCGTCGATGCCGCGTATCGGCTTGCGCGTGGAACTGGGGCGCCGCGGCGATGCACGCCGCTATCGGGCCGTCGACGAAAGCCTGGCGCCGGGCGAGTGCCTCGTCATCGAGGGACCGGCGCCGTACAACGGCGATGTCGCGCGTCGCGCGGACGATACCGATTCCGGCAGTGCGGGAGAGGGCGGTATGCGCCGCCGCCTCGTCTTGCTGATACCGCGCGTGGCAGCATAGCCGCCGATCGGATGAGCGCCGGCGATGGCGTGAGGGTGAGGCGACGTGCCGTGTCCGAACGGATGCGACGGCTGGTCAGTCAGGCATCGACGCGCGCGGATGCGCCCGTTGCCCGAGGCGCGCTGGCGCTCGCCGGGGTTACGCCCGCAGCCACATGAAATTGCCCGACGCGATGCCCTCGAACATTTCGTCGGGCGATTCGAGGATGTTGTTCTGCCAGTAGCGGCCGTGTTCGGCGTAGTGCGAGAAGAGATCGGCGAGATAATCGCCGGTGATGGTCGGGCCCATCGGCAGATGGACGAGCAGCACGACGTTGCCCGTATCGGATTCGAGGCACAGTTGCGCCTGGTCCTGCGCGTAGATGAGCAGGTTGGCCTCGAGCATGAGCCGGAAAACGACGAGCGACCGGCCGGGCGTGACGGCGCCGTAATGAAAGCTGACATAGACCGAATCGGGGTCGGTCTCGTGGTGATTGAGATGGACGTCGAACCCTTCGATCTCGAGCGTTTGCGTCTCGACGACATACTCGGCGTCGGGCAGTCCGACCACCGCGCAAACCTCGTGAATCAACTCGACGAAACGTTCCCTGCTCATGGGCGGCAATCTCCGGCGAAAATAGGGCGGCCCGGCTGCAAAAACGCGGGGGCACGTAGCCGGAAAGCAGGGCTTTCCGCTTTCGTGCCCCTCGCGCGAACGGACTGCGGCAAGGCGAGTGGCTTACTGGCCCTTCGCGGCGTCGGCGATGTTCTTCGCGCCGTTGTTGCCCACGGAGGCGAGCGCCGACGTTTCCTGCTGCTGCATGTTGATCTGCATCGCGGCCATCGTCATCGCGTTGTTCTGGTTGGCCATGGCCTGCATCTGGCCGACCATGTCGGCGTTTTGCGAACCGGCTTGCGAGACGCCCGAGCTTCCGATCGATGAAGACATGATGTATTCCCCTTATCAAGAAAGTGATGGAAAAAGCACTGCTGTGGGTTGACGCGTGATGCTTCGGTAAAAGACCCTTGGCCGTGATGGCCGCCGGTCCGGGCCGGCTGACGCGCAGCCGGATGCTGCAACTGCAAACTGTTCAACCGTCTTGCGTATCGCCGCGGATGCGGTCAAAGCGCCGCGCCGCGGGCGCTGTGGCGCTCCTGCAGCGTGAGCACGATGCGGCGCGCCGCGATCATCCCGCGATAAAGCTTTTGCAGATCGAGCCGCTCGCGCTCGTCGGCCGCGGACTGCGTGGCCGTACTGATCCGGCGCGCGGTTTCGTCGAAGGCCGCCGCGATGCGCGCGACCCGTTGCGCGCCGTCGGGCGCCGAGAGCGTGGCGTCCAGCGCGTTCAGATCCTGCGCGATGGGAAGCAATGCGTCGTACATGTCGGTTCCTTTGGTGGTCGAGGTCAATTGTTTGCTTCGTCCTTGCTGCTCGCGAACAGATGCTTCGTGCCGTCGGGCGTCTCGATGTAACGCAGCCCGCCCGTGGCGATCACGGCCGTGTACTCGACATCGGGCGCGAGCGCCTGCGCTTCCTTGACATCCACGTCGACGCGCTTGACGTTGTCGCCGAGGTCGGCCCTGATACCTGCGATCAGCGTGCGGAAGGTCGTCATCGACTGCACGCTGCCGCTCACGCGGAAGATGCCGTGGCCCTGGTAATTCACTGCCGCGCCCGTGCCGGCGAGCGACTGCTGGATGTTGTCCACATCCTGCTGCGCGACGTCGTATTCGCGCCGCACCTTGCCGCGCGCGAGGCTGTCCATGATCCGCTGCGCCTTCGCGCTTTCGTCGCTGCTCGTCACGATGCCGCGCACCGCCACACTGTCCTTGCGTGCCATGGCCTGCAGATCGCCGAGGCCTTCGCGGTGCAGGGCCTCCTGCAACTGCCGTGCGAGCGCGTCGGCGTCGAACCTCACGCTCGCCGCCTCGCTCGACTGCGTGCCCGCGAACATCACACCGGCCACGGCGATGCCGCCGATCGCGGCGGTGCAGGCGAGCGCCAGCACCGCCGTGCGCCAGGGCACCTTCGGCGAAGCGGCCGGCGCATGGCCGGCGCCGGGTTCGTCGGCATGGGCCGGGTCCATATCCTGCGCGCCGCTATCCGCGTCGGCCTGCGCCGCGGTGTCGGCGGCAGGCGGCTCGGCCGTCTTCCAGAGGCCCGCCAGCAAATCGAGATCGCGCGGCCAGGCTTCGCCATCGGGGCCCACGCAAAGCACGACGTCGCCGAACGGCACGGCCACGAAGTCCGCCACGAGCACCTCATCGCCGTTCGCCGAGCGGATCCGCGCCACACCGTCCTCGCCCACGCAAAGCTCGATGTCCTCGACCGTCCAGTCGCTGATGCAGACATCGGCGTGCTCGGTGGCGCCGATCCGGTAGGCGCCGCTCGTGAGCCGGACCTGGGCTCCGGCGTGGGTGCCGGTCAGTACTCGAAGCGCTTTCATGATCGTGGTATCCGTGTATCCGACGTGGGTCATGCGGTTGCTGTTGCGGGTCGCCGCTCCGGCGTTGCGCTGCTTCGCGCATCGGGCTGCCGAGCCTCGACCGTCAGAATCAGTTTAGGGTTTAGCCGCTGTCGCAGCCGGCGCCATGCGAACTTCGAACGTCTTATCCGAAGCGCCGGCCGCGGGCTTGGCCGCTCCTTGCCGCGCGGCGCCGGTTTGATCCCCGATCGCGCCGCCCGTCGCGCCGCCCGTGACGGCGGCACCGGCTGGCGCCCCGCGGGCCGGCAGCGCGGCTTGCGTGTCGAGAATGCGTTGCTTCACTGCCGCGATCGATTGATCGTCGTACGTGTATTCGATGCCCGCGCGCTGGCGCGCGAGCGTGTTGTCGAGCGCGACGCCGAGAAGCCCCGCCACCGCGGCGGCCTTGCCCGGGGTCGCCGCGCCTTGCATCAGTGCCGCGTCGCGGTGCGCGTGAAGCCGGGCAGCATTGCGCCGGAGCGCCATCGGCGAACGCATCGCGAGCAGCATCGGCACGGCCAGCAAGGGGCCCAGCTCGATCTGCGCGGCAAGCCGCAGCACCTCCTTCGCGCACGCCGCCGCGAGTTCGGCCGGCAAGTCCGGCGCACCGAGCTTTTGCGCCGCGAGCAGTTGCATCGTGGCCGCGAGCGGCTGGCTGCGCGCGGCGGCCTTGGCCCGGCCCGCCTTGCCGATCGCGAACTTGCGCGGTTTGTCGCGGCCTTCGCCGGACTGACGGCCGTCGCGCCGAGGCTGCCCGTCGCGCGGCCCACTCTGCTGCGGCTGCCCATGCTCCTCGCCCTGCTGATTCGAGCCGCGATCGTGTCCATGGCCGTTGCGATGCTGTTGCTGCCCGTCGCCGTGTTGCTGATCGCGCTCGCGCTTTTGCTGCTGTCCGTGCTTTTGCTGCTGCCCCTGCTCGTGCTTGCGTTCGCGCTCGTGCGGGTGTTCGTGCTCGCGCCGGGGCTCGAGCGCGTGCTGATCGTCCGGCCGTTCGTGAGCCGATGCTTCTTTGCCCTGCGCCTTCGCCGAGCCCGCCGGCCGCGGCCGTTGGCCGAGCTGGCGCATCAGCTTTTGCGCGGAAGGGGGCGGCGGCTTGTGCAAGCCTTCGGCAAAACGCTTGCCGCGGTAGAAAGCGGCGGCGAGCATCTTGTTGTGCTGCATGCGCGCGCGCTGCATCTTCGTGTGCTGCACCTTCACGCCCGTGAAGCCGCGCGCCTGGGTCATCTGCCCCATGTGCTCGGCGCCGGCCTGCGCCTGCTGCGCGAGATCGGCGGCGTGGTGGCCGTGGTTGTTGCGGATCGGCGAATTCACGACGGCACCGCGAGCGTGATGATCTGATTGGCGAAGCGCAGGATCGCGGCGGCGCCCCAGGCGCCGAACATGAGCACGGTGGCCACGACGGCCACGAGCTTCACCGCGTACGAGATGCTTTGATCCTGCATCGACGTGATGGCCTGCACGAACGAGATCGCGAGGCCGGAGAGGGCGGCGACGGCCACCACCGGCATCGAGACGGACAGGCAGAGCAGCAGCCCCTGCGAGGTGATGCGAACGAGCGTATCGGTTTCCATGGCGCGTGCCTCAGCGATAGGTCATGACGAGACCGTGAATCAATGTGGACCAGCCGCTCATGACGACGAACAGGAGCAGCTTGAACGGAATCGCGACGTTCGTCGGCTGGACCTGATTCAGGCCCATCGCCATCAGCACGTTGGCGATGACGAGATCGACAACGATGAACGCGATGTACAGCAGGAAGCCGATCTTGAAGGCGTCGGCCATCTCGGTCAGCGTGAAGGCCGGGGCGAGCACGATGAGGTCGTCCTCGCGGATCTTCGCCGCCATGTCCTTCGGCCAGACCACGGCTGCCGAGCGGACGAAGAACCGCTTTTCGCGCTCGTGCGCGTGCTTCTTCAGAAAGGCGCGAAACGGCTCCTTTGCCGCATCGAATGCATCGAGCACGACGAGCGACGTGTCGCTGCCGGGGGTACGGTGCATCGTCTGCATGGTTTGCATGGCCTGCATGCCGATCGGCGCCATCACGTACGCGGACACGAGGACCGCGATGCCGTTGAGCACCATGTTCGGCGGCACCTGCTGCACGCCGAGCGCGTTGCGCAACAGCCCGAGCACGACCACGATCTTCGCGTACGAGGTCGCGACCATGGCGACGAACGGGATCAGGCTGATCGCGACGACGGTGATCAGCAGCCCGGTGAGATCGCTAAACTGAACCATGGCCGCGCGACAGCTGAACGAGACGCACGCCGAGATGATCGCCGACGCTCACGAGTTCGCCGAAGCCGATCGTCTGCCCGTAGGTGACGAGCCGCACGCGCGCATCGGGCAGCGCGGTGGGAAGCTCGAGCACGTAGCCCGCGCGCAGCGCCGAGAGCTGCGCGACCGGCATCGACACCGTGTCGATCTCGAGCTTCAGCGGCAGGTCCAGCTGGCTGATGTCGACGGGCGTGTCGATCGAATCGGTAAGCGGCGCGTTGAACTGCGTCTCATGGCTCATGGTGGGGTCCTCGTTCAAGGTCATCAGATGGTGGGTGACGTCTGCCACGGCGCGCAGTTGCCGCGTCCCGTAGCGGCCCCAGACGACTTGCATCGGGGCGGATGAACGCTCGCTCGCGAAGAGCGCGCGGGTGGCTTCGGGTACGGCGCGCAAGATGACGTCCCCCGCGCGCAGCGAATCGAGCGTCGTCACGCTCATCGTTTTCTCGCCGATCCGCAGCCGGCCCGGTACGGCGATCTCACTTACGTGGGTGGCGAACGGCGTGCATTGCCGGGCCACGAGCGTTTCGAGCGCGTCGAGCCAGCCGCCGTCGATGTGCTCGATCACCGCATCGAAGCGGCTATCGCCCACGCGCAGCGAGAGCGCGCAGCAAGGCGCGTTCAACGGCGCACGCGCGGCCCGCTCGAGCGAGACGATTTCCACGCCGTCGAAGCCGAGCGCTTGCAGCGCGCGCCGCAGCGGATCGAGCAGGATGGCGCACACGGCATGGCGCAAGCGCTCGTTCACGGGCTCGTCCGACGCGACGACGCTCGCGAGCCCCGCGTGCTGTCCGACGTCGATGCGCACCGCGGCCGTCTCCATGCCCCAGCGCACGCGCACGACGGCGGCGCGCTCCGGCGCCACGAAATCGTGCGTACCGACGCCGAAGGCCGACACGCCGAGCGTGTGAGCGAGCAGTGCGCTCAGGCGCTCGTCGACGGCGAGCCGATGCAGGCGCGCGGTGGCGGCCGCAAGCGCGGGCAGCCGCGCGGGATCGAGCAAGACGGCCGCCGCCGGCGCTTGGGCGCCTGCCTCGGCGTGGTCTGTCAGTAGCGTTCGTGTGGTATCCATATTGGTTTTACGTGACGATGATCTCGACGCTGCGCGCGCCGTCGAAGCGGTTTTGCATCACTTCCTCGAGGCTCGTGCGCAACGTCGCCGCATGCTGTGAGATTAGTTCGCGCGAGCGTGCGTCCGTGGTGTCGAAGCGAAGCGTCAATTGGAAATGCGAAAGCGCGAGGCTCAACGTGCAGCCAGGCAGCAGCGCCGGATCGATGGGAATCGTGATCTGCCAGTCGCCGCTTTCGAATACGATCGGATTCGCGCAGAAGTCCGACACCTCGGCGACGATCGAATCGACGAACCGGTTCATGTCCTGGCCCGTGCGCGCCGGTGCCCGCACGGCGGCCACGACGTGCGGGCCGCCCGCTGTGGGGCGCTGCGGCTCGCCCGCGGCGTGTACGCGCGGCATGTGCGGCATGTCCGGCGCGGCCGTCGAGGGCGGTGCGTTGGGCGGCCACTGCGATGAAAGCGGCGCCGCGCCGCGCGCCGGCATCGGCATCGGTGCGGGCATCGTCGAATATGCCGGGACGTGCATGAACCCCTGCATGGCCGAATGCACCGGCAGGCGCATCGTCGAATGCAAGGGCGGATGAATCGGCGCTGCCGATCGACCATGCGCGGCAGCGTCGTCGCCTTCGTCGCCGGAGCCGGCCGGCGCGTCGTCGTCGCGCTCGCCGCTGCCGGCATCGTCGCGATGTTCGTCCGCGGCGAACCCGGCGACCGGATAGCGCGGATCGGCTTGCTCGGCGAATGAAGGCTCGGCCGGCGCGGCGCATGGCTGCTCGTCGCCGGGCGTTTCCGACGCGCCGGCGTGCACGCCTTCGCGCAGGCGCTGAAAAAGGGCGGCCTGGCGGCTCAACTGCGCGGCCGGCATCTCGGGTGCGGGGTCGGTGTGCGTGGCCGGCGCCGCGATGACGCGGGCGCGATGAGGGGCGGAGGAATGCATGGCGGGGCTCGCTCGATCACATCGCCAGGCGGCCGACGGGCTGGAGATCGACGTGCGAGCCGAGCTCCTGGTACGAATACACGGGCAGCCAGGGCAGCCGCGCCTCGATCATGCGCTTGATGTAGCGCCGGATATCCATCGAGGCGACGAGCGCCAGCGGCTGCCGCGGCGTATCGCCGACGATGTCAGCGATCTTGCCGACGAGCTGGGCGATTTCGTCGGGCGGCAGCGCGAGGAAGTTGCCCGTGGGGGTCTGTTTGATCGACTGCCGGATGTGCTGCTCGACCTGAACGTCGACGAGTACGACGGGCAGATCCCGCACGCCACCCGTCGCGCGATAGGCGATGAGCCGGCCGAGCTCCATGCGGATGTATTCGGTCAACATCAGCATGTCCTTCTCCTTCGGTCCCCAGACGATCAGGCTTTCGGTGATGCTGCGGATATTGCGCACGGGCACCTCTTCCTCCAGCAGCCGGCGCAGCACGTCCGCCATCTTCTGCAGCGGCAGTGCCTTTTGTACCTCCGCGACGAGGCCCGGGTAGTCCTCGTTGAGCTGATCGAGCATCCATTGCGCTTCCTGAATGCCGAGAAAGAGATGGGCATTGCGCCGCAGCAGGTCGATCGTGTGGCGTGCAATCAATGCTTCCGGTGTCGCCGCGGCGGCTGGCGCGTCCGCGGCGCCGCCGTCGGCCGCCGCGTGTACCGCGCGCGTTTCGGCGAGCGTCGTGCGCCCTTGCGGCACGTCGAAGAGGAGTACCTCGTAACTGTCTTCGGGCAGCGTGCCGTCGGTCCACATCATGATGCCGGGGAACGGCAGGCCGACTGCCGATTGCAGCGCGTGGCGCTGGGCGTCGAACGCGCGGTCGAGGGCATCGGCCGCGAGACGCGCGCTGACATCGGCTGCGAGGCGCACGCCGAGCGGGCACGTGAACTGCGGCGGGCGTGGCAGGATCGACGGCGCGTCGCCCTTGGCGCCGGCGCGCTGCAGTGCCCCGACGGGCTTGCCGGCGCCTTTGGCCGGACCATCCTGCTTTTTCTGCAGACGGTAGCCGACGAAGCCGAGCAGCCCGGCGAGCAGCGCGAAGAGCGCCGCCGGAAAACCGGGCACGGCGGCGAAGCCGAGCAGCAACAGCGCGGCGAAGAACAGCGCGCGCGCGCTGCTCGTGAACTGGCGCCTGATGTCTTCGCCGAGGGAGGAATTTCCATGGTCGCCGCCTTCGTCCACGCGCGTGATCATGACACCCGCGGCCACCGAGATCAGCAGCGAGGGAATCTGCGAGACCATGGCGTCACCGATCGACAGGACCGAGAAGCGGTTGGCCGCCTCCCCGGCCGACATGCCGTGATAGGCGACGCCCACGGCGATGCCCGCGACGATGTTGATCATCGTGATCATGAGGCCGGCGATCGCATCGCCTTTCACGAACTTCATCGCGCCGTCCATGCCGCCATGCAATTGGCTTTCGATGGCGAGCCTTGCGCGTTTCCTGCGCGCCTCGTCCGGCGTCAGGATGTTCGCGCGCAGGTCGGCGTCGATGCTCATCTGTTTGCCGGGCAGCGCGTCGAGCGTGAAGCGGGCCCCCACTTCGGCGACGCGCTCCGAACCCTTGGCGATCACGATGAACTGCACGACGGAGATGATGACGAACACGACGAGGCCGACGACGAGATTGCCGCCCACGACGAGCTGGCCGAAGCTTTCGATGATTTCGCCGGCATCGGCATGCAGCAGGATCGACTTCGTCGACGCGATGTTCAGCGAGAGCCGGAAAAGCGTCGTGAAGAGCAGCACGGACGGGAACGCCGAGAGCGTGGCGATATGGCCCACATACATCGTCACCATGAGCAGCGTGATGCTGATCGTGATGTTGATCGCGAGCAGCCCGTCGATGATCGCGGGAGGCAGCGGCAGGATCATCAGCGAGACGATCGCGATCAGCAGGACGGCGATGCCGGCCTCGCCGATGCCGGGCAGTTTCATGGTCTTGAACATGTCCACTACTCCGTGGTGGCGGTTTGAGGCGCGAGGCCGTCCACCCAGCGAAGAATCGCGGCGACGACTTCGAACAGTTCTTCGGGAATCGGCTGATTGAGCGGCACCTTGTGCAGCATGCGCGCGACGGGCGGGTTCGCGACGATGGGCACGCGCGCGTGCATGGCCTGCTGGCGCAGCCGCAGCGCCTGCTCGTCGACGCCCTTGGCGAGGACGACGGGCAGCGGAAACTCCGCCGGGTCGTAGCGCAGCGCGACCGCGTAGTGAACCGGGTTGACCACGACGACGTTCGCGCGCGCGACGCCGCCTTTCGGGCCTTCCTGCGATATCTCCCTGGCCATGCGCTTGCGCTCGCCCTTGAGTTCGGGGTTGCCTTCGCTCTCCTTGTGCTCGCGCTTCACCTCGTCCTTCGACATCCGGTTCTTGCGGATGAAGAGCCACTTCTGCAGCTTGTAGTCGAACGCGCCGATGACGACGAACACGCCGAGCGCGACCACGACCACGTGCATGAGCACGGACCACAGCACGCCGATCAACTGCGGTACCGAGTGATCGAGCGCGCTCGCCACCACGGGCATCGCGCTTTTGATCGTCTGCCACATGACGGCGACGAGAATCGCGGCCTTGCCGACCATCTTCGCGAGGTCGATGGCGGAGTTCATCGAGAAGATGCGCTGAAAGCCGGACCCGGGGCTGACCGACGCAAGCTTCGGCATGACGGCTTTCAGCGAAAACTTGAGCCCCGTCTGGGGGGCGAGCGCGATGATGGCGGCGACGAGCGCGACGGCCGCGATCCCGCACAGCAGGCCAAGCGCCTGCAGGCCGACATGAACGAGGACGGTCCAGAGGTCCTGCAACTCGCGCTCGCCGTGAGTGAAATCGATCGCCTCCTTGACGATCGCGCGCAGCGTATCGGCCAGATAGTGCTGGCCCGCCGTCAGCACGAGCACGATCGAGCCGAGCGAAGCGACTTCGACGAGGTCGGAACTCTTCGCGACCTGGCCTTCCTCGCGGACTTTGTCCAGCTTCTTGTCTGTGGGCTCTTCGGTTTTTTCGTCGCTCATGACCGCTGTCCTTCGCTTGTCGCAGGCGCGCACCCGGGATGGGGCGCCCCGATGCAACGTTAGCGGCGCCGCTGTATCCGGCGCGATGGCGATGCGAAGCAAGGACGAGGGCTGCGAAGCAAGGCGGCGCGACGGCGCGTCGCTCGGGCGCGGGCCACGTGAGCCAGGCGACCCGCGCGGCGGGCACGCGCGAAGACGTCCGCGAACGCGGCACGCGCCGCCGCCCATCGCATGCGGCGCTTCGCAATTCGTTGTGCGACTTCGTGCCGGGCACGTGGCGTATCCATCGTGTTGCGTAACTTAGCGTCAACGGAAGGCCACGCCTCATCGGGTGCGGCCCATCGGATCGAATCTGATTTCCTTGGGGGAAAGGATGGACGTTCTGAAGGATCGGCCGCAGTGCCCATCGGGAGTCGTCGGCGCGGTCGTCGACCTGGTCAGGGTGGCATTGGCCCGCGCAGGCACACCGGAGCAAGTCGATATCGACGATCTCGAGCACCTCGTCGAAGTGCTGCATCTGCTGCGCCCGGATTCCGCCGAATTCGCGTTTTTCGACGGCTGGCTGCATATGGTGCGCGAGGAATGGAGCGAGGCCGAACGGCTCTTTCGCAATCTGGTCGAGCGCTCGGTCTGCGTGCCGGCCAGCAAGGGAATGTTGCTGCAGTGCCTGAAGGCCCGCCAGGAGTTCGGTTGGCAGGAGGAGGCCCGGCGCCTCCTGGAGGAAGGCGGCAACGAAGAGGTTGAACGGCTCGCGAAGGTTCTGCTTGCGAGCGAGGAGCTGAAGCAGGCGGTCGCGACCGCGAAGCGCACGGGCCGCTTCGTTGCGCCGGATTCCGCGCTCGCGTTCGAGAACGGAGCGCATGCCGAAGACGGCGAAGCGGTCGCGACGCCGTCGTCCTCATCCAGCGACATGCTGCTGACGATGCAGTACATGCGTGTCTGAGCCTGTTGCCCCTACCAGGAGAAACGAAATGAGCATCACGACTGCATCGCAACTCCAGTACGAACTGGCCCGCGTCACCGGCACGACGCCCGCGGCGCCGACCGCGGACGCGGTATCGCAGCCGCTCGTCGACAAATTCCAGGCGATGATGGCTTCGGGGCGCCAGCATGCGGCGGCCTTGCACCCGACCGAGCGCGCGGACCTCGTGACGAAAGCGGTCGAGGAGCAGGCGGACTATTACCGGCAAGTGCCGAACGACGTGCTCTACATGACTCAGCACATGAGCGCGCTGTCGATGGAGCGCCTTGCCGCCGCCGACATGACCATCCAGCTCGAGATCGCCAGCCTGAACGCCGATCTGCAGGTGAAGATGGCAACCGTGCAGTCGTCGAAGGACGCCGTGCAGACGCTCATGAAGAACCAGTGAAATGAAACCGAACCTCGTGCCTTCGAGGCCGCCCTCCGCATGGCGGCTCGTCGCGGTGGCGGCGCTCGTGCTGTCGCTTGCGGCCTGCAAGCAGGAGCTCTACGGGCAACTGACCGAAAGCGACTGCAACGAAATGGTGGCCGCGCTGCTGATGTCCGGCGTCGACGCGCAAAAGAGCACGCCCGATGGCGGCAAGACCTGGTCGGTCGGCGTCGACGAAAAGCAGATCGTGCATGCCGTGGAAGTGCTGCGCGCACGCGGCCTGCCGCGCAAGAAATTCGACGACCTCGGCGCGCTGTTCAAGAAGGACGGGCTCGTTTCGACGCCGACCGAGGAGCGCGTGCGCTTCATTTACGGTTTGTCGCAGGAGCTCGACGACACGTTGTCGAAGATCGACGGCGTGGTCGTGGCGCGCGTGCAGATCGTGCTGCCGAACAACGATCCGCTCGCGCAGTCGGTCAAGCCGTCGTCCGCATCGGTCTTCATCAAGTACCGGCCGGACGCGAATCTCGAGCGGATGACGCCGGCGATCAAGAACCTGGTCGTGCACAGCATAGAGGGGCTGACCTACGATCAGGTCAGCGTGACGAGCGTGCCGGCCGATGCGCTCGATCCACCTGCCCACCCGCATCGCCAGGACGGCTGGATCGTCTATGCGGGCGGCGCACTCGGCGTGCTGCTGTTGATGATCGCCGGCGGCTTCGCGCTCTTGCGCGGCAACCTGCTCAAGGGCGGCGGCGGACTGGCGGGCCTGCTCGCGCGCCGGGCGGGGCGCGCGGCGAAAGCGCCGGCATGAGCTTCGATCCGAACGATCGCATGGCCGGCAGGGCAAGCAGGGGGAGCACACGATGAGCGCATACGACGCAGCCGATGCATACGACGCAACCGCCGACAGCGTTGCCGCCCCGAACGGCGAGACGCCGGCGGCCGTCGCGGCGAGGCTGGCCGCCTACCATCAGCGCCGGCGTACGCTGTTCGACTGGATGCATCCGGCGCGCCTTGCACGCGTGCCCTGTGCAGACCGGCTCGGCGCATGCGGCCCCGCGCAGGCGGAGGCGCTTGCCGATGCGCTGCTCGACGAATGGGGCATGCCCGTGCCGCCGCTTGCCGCGTTCAACGCGCCGGAAGCGGCGCTTGCCTTGCTGCCGGCGCACGATTGTCTGACCGTGTTCCGCCTGCGCGCGCTCGTGGAGCAGGTGGAGCCATTGCGCACCTGGATCGACCGGCCGCGTCGCGAGAAGTTGACGGCCTGGATCGGGGCGCGCGGCGTCAATCTGCTCTTCGCGCGCGGGCGAGAGCTTGCGGGCGAGGCGCGCTCGCTGGCCGCGCGCGCGCACACCGCGGCATCGGTCATGCAAGTGCCGCTCGACGCGGCCGATGGCGACGTCCTCGCGTGGCTCGGCTTTCGGCTTTTCGAGCGCGACTGCCGATGGGCGCCGGGCGGCCCGCTCGCGATCATGCGGTGGGCCATGCCGGCGCGCGACGATGAAGGGGCGTTGCCGTCCCTTTCGTTGCCGCCGTCACTACCGTCTTCGGAAGGCTCGAGCCCGAGCCTTTCGATCGTCTCGCAACTGCCCGACTTGTTTCCGGAGTGGTCATGGTGATCTGGTTACGCAATCCGCAGGCCGAAGGCACGGACCTCGGCGTGGGAGTCGAAGGGGACGTCCTGCGTCATGAACGCCTCGCGGCGATCGTCGAGATCGATGCGGCGTACGCCGAGATGCGCCGGCAATGCGACGAGGCGCTGGACGCGGCGCGCGCCCAGGCCCGCGTGCTGCTCGACGAAGCCCGCGCCCGCGCGGAAGAGCTCGCCGAGCGTGCGGTGCGTGAGTTCGCGCAAGCGGCCGAGCGGGGCTACGACGATGGTTTGCGGCGGGGGCTGACCGATTGGCACGAACGCGCGGCGGCCGCGCACGCCGAAGCCTGCCGGCTCGCGCCCGGGCAGCAGGACCGGCTGGCCGAACTGGTCGCGCTGGCGGTCGAGCAGATCGTTGCGTCGGCCGATCCCAAGGCGCTTTTCGCGCGCGCGGCCGCGACGGTCGAGCGGATCGTCGCCGACGGCAGCCCCGTTCATCTGCGTGTTCATCCGTCGGATCTGGCCGCGGCGAGCGCGGCCTTCGACGAAGCGGCCGCGGCGTGGCGCGAGGCCGGGCGCGCCGTGCGGTTGCGCGTGGCGGCCGACGCGACGCTTGCGCCCGGCGCATGCGTCGCCGAAACCGACCTGGGCGCGATCGACGCGAGCCTGTCGTTGCACCTGGCGGCGATGCGCGACGCCCTGGCGCGCGCGGTGCGAAGCGTGGCGGAGGAGCCCTCGCGCGAGGCGCCGAATGCGCGGCCCGGGGATGACGCACAAGCGGTCGACGCGCAGGCCGGTTTCGCCGGCGAGGATCTGGCGGACCCGGATGCGCGCGCGAACGACGGCGGCGATGGCGGCGAGGGCGGCGAGGGCGGCGAGGGCGGCGACGGCGGCGACGGCGGCGATGGCGGCAACCTCGGCGACGAAGGAGGTTGGCAGGACGATGCCGCGGCCCTGCAAACGGCGGGGGACCTGCACGACGAGGGTTGGACCGATGCCGCGCATGCCGACGCCGACGCGATGTCCATCTGAACGGGCCTTCGCGCGGCACGTGGAAGAACACATGACAAGGAAGGGAGCGCCATGATCGACAGCGCGGACAGTTTCGGAACCGATGAAGCGAGCGGGGCGCACATCGCGCAGCCGCGGGCCATACGCGGCTTCTCGGCGCTGATGGAGGCGATGGAGCGCGAACTGCGCGCCGGCGCGCAACCCGCGGCGTGCGGCAAGGTGCAGGAAGTGATCGGCACGCTCGTACGCGTATCGGGCCTCGACGCGACGCTCGGCGAGCTATGCGAGCTGCGTTCGCCCGAAGGCGCGTTGCTGCAGCGTGCCGAGGTGGTCGGCTTCTCGCGCGACGTCGCGCTGCTCTCGCCGTTCGGCCGGCTCGGCAGCGTGTCCCGGGCGACACGCGTGGTGGGGCTCCGGCGTCCGCTTTCGCTGCGCATCGGCCCCCGTCTGCTCGGCCGCGTGATCGACAGCCTGGGCGAGCCGATCGACGGCAAGGGGCCGCTCGAATGCGACGAGTGGCAGCCCGTCATCGCCGATCCGCCCGATCCGATGTCGCGGCCCGTCGTCGATACCCCGATGCCGACGGGCGTGCGCGTCGTCGACGGCATGATGACGCTGGCCGAGGGCCAGCGCATGGGCATCTTCGCGCCGGCCGGCGTCGGCAAGAGCACGTTGATGGGCATGTTCGCGCGCGGGGCGCGCTGCGACGTCAACGTCATCGCGTTGATCGGGGAGCGCGGCCGCGAAGTGCGCGAATTCTGCGAGCACATTCTCGGGCCGGAGGGAATGGCCCGCTCGGTCGTCGTCTGCGCGACATCGGACCGCTCGTCGATCGAGCGCGCGAAGGCCGCTTATGCGGCAACGGCGGTGGCCGAATACTTCCGCGACCGCGGCATGCGGGTACTGCTGATGATGGATTCGCTGACGCGCTTCGCGCGCGCGCAGCGCGAAATCGGCCTGGCGATGGGCGAGCCGCCGACGCGGCGCGGCTTTCCGCCGTCGATCTTCGCCGAGCTGCCGCGGCTGCTGGAGCGCGCGGGCCGTTCGGAGCTCGGCTCGATCACCGCCCTTTATACCGTGCTGGCCGAGGACGAATCGGGCGGCGACCCGATCGCCGAGGAAGTGCGGGGCATTCTCGACGGCCACATGATTCTTTCGCGCGAGATTGCGGCACAGAACCGCTATCCGGCGATCGACGTGCTCGGCAGTCTTTCGCGCGTGATGACGCAGGTGGTGCCGCGCGAGCACGTGGCGGCGGCGGGGCACGTGCGGCGGCTGATGGCCAAGCACAAGGAGGTCGAACTGCTGCTGCAGGTGGGCGAGTATCAGAGCGGCACCGATGCGCTTGCCGACGAAGCCATTGCGAAGATCGACGCGATCCGGGCTTTCCTCGGCCAACCGACCGATCTGCTCGTCGACCCGAGCGACACGCTCGCGGCCCTCGGCGAGATCGTGCAGTCCTGATGCCGGAGGCAAGCGATGAAAGACCGCCGCGTTGCCGCGTTCGAGCGCGTGCTCTCGCGTCGCCGCCAGCTCGATCGCAAGCTCAATGCGGCGCTCGGCGGTTTGCGCGGCGAGCTGCAGGCGCTCATGGACGCCTTGGACGAAAGCCGCGCGGCGGTGCGCGCGCATGCGGCCGAGCTCGCCGCGCACGACGGCAAGATCGACGCGATGCTGGGCGGCGTTTCCTTCCGGGCGAATGAGTATCTGAAGCTGCGCGAATTCCGCTCGCACGCGGCCGAGCAGCACGCGATGCTCGAGGCCCGGGCGGCGCAGGCCGCACAGGCGCTCGCGGCGAAGGAGGCGCAGATCGGTGCGCTGCGCACGGAGATCCTGCGCAACCGTGCCCGCATCGACATCTACGGCAAGCGGCGCGACACGCTCGTCAAGGGTATCGAGCTCGCGATCGAGGACGCGCAGGACGAGGAAACATCGGAGAGTCGCCGGCCCAGTCCGGCGTTTTGAAGCGGCGAGCGCGCTCGCCAGCCGGCATCCATTGAGCGACAGGTGACTGAAATGAGCGAGATTACATTCGCATCGATCGAATCGAGCCATCAGCTGGTCAGGTTTTTGATCGTGCTCGGCCTTTGCAGTGAACGATTGATGGTCCTGATGATGATTTTTCCGCCGACGTCCGACAACGTCGTGCAAGGCCGCGTGCGCACCGCGCTGGCGCTGCTGTGGGGCAGCTTCATCGCGTACGGGCAACGCGGCCTGCTCGAGCAGGGCGATGCGACGATGCTCGTGGGCATCGGGTTGAAGGAGGCGCTGATCGGCGTCGGCCTCGGCTTCGCGGCGTCGACGGTGTTCTGGGCCGCCGAAAGCGTCGGCACGTACGTCGACGATCTGACCGGTTTCAATCAACTGCAGATGCAGAACCCGAGCCAGGGGCAGCAGACGTCGCTGACTTCCACGCTCCTGAGCCAGTTCGCGATCGCGGCGTTCTGGTGTCTGGGCGGCATGACGTTTCTGCTCGGCGCGATCTACGAATCGTATACCTGGTGGCCGCTTGCGAACCTCACGCCGGCCGGGGGGGCGGTACTCGAATCGTTCGTGCTGGGGAAGACCGACTCGCTGATGGAAACGGTGGCGAAGCTGGCCACGCCGATGATGCTGATGCTGCTGCTGATCGACATCGGCTTCGGCTTTACCGGGAAGGTGTCGCAAAAGCTCGATCTGCCGTCGCTGGCGCAGCCCGTGAAAGGCGCGCTCACGATTCTGATGCTCGCCCTGATGGCGGCGATCTTCATCGATCAGGTACGCGATCAACTGTCGCTCGTGGGCATCGCGGCCGAGGCGAGGGCGCTCGCGGGCGGCAAGTGAAACGCGGTGAATGCTCGAGCGCGCGCAAGTATGCGTTCGCCGATGGCGATTGGCCGAAAAAGCTTGGAGAAAAACATGATCGAGGCGTTGAGCGACAACGCGATCGTCACGGGGATGATGCACGTGCTGTGGGCCGGTGCGGTGCTCGATACGTTTTCGGATGTTCAGGACCTGCTCGATGCGATGGCGGTGCTGCGTCCCGGGAGCGGCGAAATGCGCGAGGTGCTGGCCTGGTGGCATGTGCGTGCACGCGCCTGGGGCGAGGCGCTGACCGAATTGCGCCGGGTGGAGCGCGACGGCACGCTGTCGTCGCGCGGCATGGCGCTCGCGGCTGTCTGTCTTTACGCACTTGGCGATGCATCGTGGCGTACCTATGCGTACGCGGCGGCGTACAAGTCTGATGACCCGATGGCGACGCGCACCGCCCAGGCGCTGCTCGCAGCGCCCGCGATCGGGCGTGGATAGCCGCCCGCGGCTGCGTCAAGCGGGGACCGGCCGTCTGCCCGGCCGGCCGGTTTCACGATGACTCGCCGGGGCCCGAAGCAAGGTTTGCCTCGATCCACGATGCCACGTCGGTGACCGGAATGGCGTGGCGTTGATTGAACGTCCCGCGCTTGTCCCACGCGACACCCCGCCCTTGAGCGAAAGCGGCACGATACTTCCGCATCATGTTGTGTGGGTCCCGCGCCAGTTCATCCAGCAAGTACGCCTCACTCCACACCGCACGGCTGAAAGGGCGGCCGAGGCCCGCTTGCAGCTTGTCGGCGACCTCACCGTAAGTCACGGTGTCGCCGGCCAGATACACGATCTCGTTCCGGATACGAGGTTGGGCGAACACGATCTCGGCAGTCAGTGCGCCGATATCGTCGGGCGTCGTCAGCGTCACGGCGGTGTCGAGGCTGCCCAACGCGTGGACCGTGTCGTTTTTCAGGTCAACGACACCGAAGTCCGGCTCGAACAGATAGCTCATGAACATGCCGGTCGAGATGATGACCCACTCGGTGTCGTGCTGACTGCGCAGCAATTCGCGCACGTCCAGCTGTGCGTCGAAGATGTCCTGCGGACTGCCGCGACCGATCACGTCGAAATCGACCCCGAACTGCCACGGGAAGTACCTCGGGATTCGCGCCTGCAATGCAGCGCGTGCCAATTTCATCGGCGTGTCGATTCCGGCCGTAATGCCCGCGCAACCGATTACCGTGTCATATCGCGCGAACAAGACAGCGAGTTCATCGATGGAACGCTTCACGAAATCGCCTATGACGATCTCGATCCCAAGATCCCGAATCTCCGCGATATCATGCCGCTTGGCGGGTGCGCTGGATTCGACGGCACTGGCGCGCAGCAGCACGCTGATCTTCGCGCCAGTCACGTCCTTCGCCCGGCGTGCAAGACTGCGTAGCACCGGGAGGCCGAGTTCGCCGGCACCGAGCACGAGAATGTTTCGAGACGTAGCGTCAGGATCTGTTCGGTTCATCGTTTAGCCCATCAAGGAATGCGTGGCGGCAGTCTAGCAATGCGTGGGCGTGGATGAAAGAAGGCACACGCGTGATACTGGGAGCCAGAGAGTTGGATCGAGATGAACTTCTTCAATATTCGCAGACCGTGTGTGACGGCCTGCGGGACGATGATGACGGGTTGCGGCGGGAGGTGCTTGCCCATGCCGGAAGCCGTTGGTCGCTCGGTGTCGTGCACACGCTCGGCGTGTACGGCAGGCTGCGCCATGCGGAAATCGGCAGGCGCATGCACGGGGTGACTCAGCGCATGTTGACGCGCACGTTACGGCAGCTCGAGCGTGACGGCCTCGTGCGCCGTCATGATTTCGAAGAAGTCCCTCCCAGAGTCGAATACGAGTTGTCCGACACGGGCATGGACCTGCTCGTTCGCATGGTCCCGCTGTGGACCTGGATCGTCGAGAATGCGGACCGCTTCCGTGAAGCGAGGCGGAATTTCGACAGGCAGCACCGCGACGCAAACGCGTAGTCGACGCCGCCGCGGCGGTGGAGCGGCGCTGCACAAATGCCGGCGCTCGGTATCGCGCGACATCGATTCGGTCACGCGTACTTGTCGCCGACCGTACTGCGAATCGGATGGGTGTCGTAGACGATGATCATCCGTTCGATCAGCCCCGCGATGTCGAACTCGAACACGTCGACGCACTCGAAGCGCGCCACCGAACCGTCTTTCAGGGCCCAGTCGTAGATGAAGTAACCGGTCGCACGTCGAGCGCCTGTCGTGCTGACGCAGATATCGATCGGTGTAATCTTGCTTTCTCCCGATGCGGCAGCGACCTTCGAAAAGAAGGGTTCGGCGTGCATCCAGCCGAGAAACGGCGAAAAAATCCGCGCGTCCGGCGTGAATAGCGCGCAGATGGCGCCCACATCGCCTCGCTCCAGCTCCCGAAGGTAAGTGCGAACCTGTTTCGTATAGAGTGATGCCGACGTTGAGCCCAAAATTATCCTCCGATCATTCGTTGACGCTCCCGTTCATGCGTAGGAGCGGGGTATCCGGTAGACGCACGATAACGACGCACCGATGACCGAACAATCGAAAAATTTGCAACCCGGGTATGCGGCGCATGCATATCCGCTGGCCGACCTGACGCGACCTCTGCCGCCGTTGGCGGCGATTCAGTCGTTCGTCGCCGCGGCGCAGCTCGGCAGCGTCAGCAAGGCGGCGGATCATCTGTGCCGTACTCAAGGCGCGGTGAGCCGCCAGATACAGCAGTTGGAAACGCATTATCGATGCGCACTGTTCGTGCGCCATGTATCGGGGCTGACGTTGACCGCGGAAGGAAATGCACTGCTGACGGTCGCGGTCGACGTGCTCACGCAATTGGTCCAGCACGCGGATTCCCGAGCACGGGCGACCGCGGTGCTCACGTTGAAGTTGCCGTCCACGTTCGCCGTTCGCTGGTTGCTCCCGCGGCTGCCGGACATTCATCGTGCGATGAGCGGGACGGAGCTGCGTATTTCGACATCCGCGGACGACACGCCGGATTTCACGACGTCCGACGTCGACGCCGTCATCGTGCGCGGCACGGGGCAATGGACCGGCATGGAGGCGGTAGCGCTATTTCCCGAGAGGCTCACGCCGATGTGCGCGCCCGCCTTGGCGACATCGCTGCGATCCGTTGCCGATCTTGCGCAGGTCGATTTGCTCCATCCGGGGCCCAGCCATGCGGAGTGGCGATGCTGGCTCGATCACGTTGGCGCGCGCCAGATCGATGCGGGACGCGGGGTGGTATTCGATACCCTCGAATTGACGCTCGCGGCATCGACGGAAGGGCACGGCATTGCAATCGGCGACCCACGAATGGCAAGAGACCGGCTCCGCGCCGGATCGCTGGTGACACCGTTCGACGAGGTGGTTGAAGACGGCCTGTCGTACTTCCTCGTCTATCCGCCGCAACGTGCGGAACAACCGAAAATTCGGGCGCTCGCCGACGTGTTGCTGCGACTTGCGCGAGAAGACTGATCGACAGGTGAGCGACCGATTCGGCATTCCTCCCGATCTTCCTGCCCACCGACGCTCGATACGGAACGCCGCCGGCGGGTCTGCGTCCGTCGAAAATGCCGCGCTTGCCACCGCGGCGACGCTTCGATTCCGCGGATGCCGCGCCGAATCCGATGCGGTCCATCGATACTCACGCTCCCGGGCAGGATCATGCCGCGCCCGCGTCGCGCACCGACGCCGTACAACGGCCGCGTCCATGCAAACTTGATCGGGAAAAGCACTAGACGTACGGGAATTATTTCCCGGCTATAGTGGAATGACTGAAGGTAGATGCGGCGCTTTTTGCCGATACCGACCAGGTCTTGACCGTAGACGGGTGCTGTATGAAAAATAAAATCGAAAAGACCGCCGGACCGATGTGGGGTATGGCGGCAGGATTGCTTCTCGCGGTGGCGGGGTTGAGTCTCGGCATCCTCCCGAAGTCCTTGCATGGCTCGGGAAGCGCAAACGACTTCATGGCGTTCGGCGTCGCGATGCTGGGCATCTTCCTCGTCGTCTATTCCACGCACGAACTGCGCAGAAAGCGCTTGCACTGAGCGTTCGCGCGTCGATCCGCGAAAAAATCGATTCCGGCGGGCCGGCGGCTCGCGCGTGCCCGCGCCTTCGACGTGCTATGCGTTGCGGATTTCGTGGTTGTAGACGAGTTCGACGATGCGTTTCGTCGGGATGCTCGCGCGCAGCGCCTCGACGCCTTCGATCGGAAACCACCTGCATTTCTCGATCTCGTTGTTCGCTTGCGGCGTATGGTCCGGGCCGACTTCCGCGAAGAACACATGATGGATTTTCGCGAGCCCGGTGAACTGCATCGCGTACACCAGATCGTGGCCCGTCATGCCGGTTTCTTCGCGCAACTCGCGATGCGCGGCGTCGAGCGGCGTCTCCCCGCGCTTGATCGTGCCGCCGGGTAGCGCCCAGCGCGACGACGCACGCGCGACGAGCAAGACGTGCTCGCCGCGGTAGCAGACGACCGTCGCGCGCTCCTTGATCGGGACGGCGCTCGCTTCGGCGGCAGTGTTGGGCGCTGGCGTTCGGGGCATGGCGCCATTCTAACCAGCGTCGATCGTTCGGCCAAGCGGCGCCGATCGGGCTGGACGACCGGTCGTCGTCGCGTGGCCGACGGCTGCGCGACGGGGCCGGGCGCGCGGGACGCCGTTCGCACGGGGCGGCCCGCCACGCGCACCGCGCCGCCGCACGATTCGTCCGGTTACTTCTTTTCCGGCAGGAACCAGTTCATCACGAGCGCGCAGATACCGCCCGTCGCCACGCCCGATTCCAGCACGTTCTTCAGCGCATGCGGCAGGCTGTTCAGGATGTCCGGCACCTGCGATACGCCGAGGCCGAGCGCCAGCGACACGGCGATGATCAGCAGCGCGCGACGGTCGAGGTGGATGCCCGCGAGGATGTTGATGCCCGATGCGGCCACGGCGCCGAACATCACCATCGCCGCACCGCCGAGCACGGGCTCGGGCACGGCTTGCAGCACGCCAGCGACGACCGGGAACAGGCCGAGCACTACCAGCATCCCCGCGATCCAGATGCCGACGTGACGGCTCGCGACGCCGGTGATCTGGATCACGCCGTTGTTCTGCGCGAATACCGAGCTCGGGAACGTGTTGAACACGCCGGCCAGCAGCGAGTTCGCGCCGTTCACGAGCACGCCGCCCTTGATCCGCTGCATCCACACCGGCCCTTCGACCGGCTCGTTCGAGATCTTGCTGGTGGCCGTCACGTCGCCGATCGCCTCGAGCGACGTCACGAGGTAGATGATCAGCATCGGCACGAACAGCGCCCACGAGAAGCCGATGCCGAAGTGCAGCGGCGTCGGCACCTGGAACAGCGCGGCCTGATGCATGCCGGTGAAGTCGAGGCGGCCCAGGAACGCGGCGGCGAGATAGCCGATCGCGAGCGCGATCACGAGCGCGGTGCTGCGCACCCACACGACCGGCACGCGGTTCAGCAGGATGATCGTGCCGAGCACGAGGCCCGACAGCGTCAGGTTCTCGGCGCTCGCGAACGTGCCCTTGGCCATCGCGCCGTAGCCGCCGCCCATGCTGATCAGGCCGACCTTGATCAGCGTGAGGCCGATCAGCAGCACGACGATGCCGGTGACGAGCGGCGTGATCAGGCGCTTCACGAACGGCAGGATGCGCGACACGCCCATCTCGACGAACGACCCGGCGATCACGACGCCGAAGATCGCGGCCATCACGGTCTCGACCGGCGTGCCCTGCTTGACCATCAGGCCGCCGCCGGCGATCAGCGGGCCGACGAAGTTGAAGCTGGTGCCCTGGACGATCAGCAGGCCGGCGCCCAGCGGGCCGAAGCGCTTGCACTGGACGAAGGTGGCGATGCCGGAAATCACCAGCGACATCGACACGATCAGGGTCGTATCGCGGCTGGACACGCCGAGCGCCTGGCAGATCAGCAGGCCGGGCGTGACGATCGGCACGATGATCGCCAGCAGGTGCTGGAGCGCCGCGACGAAGGCGACCATCGGCGCCGGCCGGTCGTTCGGGCCGTAGACGAGGTCGCGGGCCGATTCTGCGGCGTCGGCGCCGTGGGAGGCGGATTGGGCGGAGGAGGCGGGTTGCATGGCGAGCGGGCCGGACGAGGTGGAAAGTGCGGCATTTTAGCCGAAGGGCCTGCCGGCGCCGCCGGGCCGGGCCGCAATGGTGACGAGCCGATGGATCGCGCAAAAGGCGCCCGATCGGCGGCCGGCTGGTTCGAACTGCGGGATGTGGCCAATGGTCAGCCCGCGACGCGTGCTCCGTTGCCGCGCGCCGTGGTGCGCGGCGGACGGGAATCCGGATACGCGCGCTGGCAGACGGCGATGACCGTATCGCGCAAGCGGCGGTGCACGGGGTCGCCGTGCATGCGCGGATGCCACAGCGCGGACACGAGGATCGCCGGCAGGCGAACCGGAATCTCGAAACTGCGCAGCCCGAGGACTTCGGTGAGCCCCGGCGAGCACGCATTGCCGAGGCTCGAACGCGGCACCAGCGCGATCAGGTCGGTGCTGGCGGCGACACGCATCGCGTCGGGGTAGCCCGGCACGACGACGTGCACGGCGGGGCCGGGGCCGGCGTTGCCGGTCGTGTCGTCGGCCGGCCCGGAGAAATCGCCGAGCTGGGCCGCCATGACGTGGCGGCACGCGGCATAGCGCGCGGGCGTGATCCGGGCCGACGCGAACACCGGATGCCCGGCGCGCGCCACCGCGACGTGCCAGTCGTGAAAGAGCATGCGCGTGTGCAGCTCGGGCGCGTCGTCGCCGCGCTTGCCGATTTCCAGGTCGACCGTGCCGTCGCGCAGCGCTTGCGGATCGCGGTCGAGCTTCGGGACGAAGCGGATACGCACGTGCGGCGCGACGTCGGCCAGCGCGGCGACGACCGGGCCGGACAGCATTTCCATGAACGACGCGGCGGCCCGGATCGTGAACGTGGCCGTGAGGGTCGCGAGATCGACGTCGGCCGTCGCCGGCCGGAGCACGGCGCGCGCGTCGCTCGCGACCGCATGCACGCGGTCGCGCAGCGCGGCTGCGTGCGGCGTCGGCACGAGCCTGCGCCCGGCGCGCACGAGCAGTGGATCGCCGGTGGCGATACGCAGCCGCGTGAGCGTGCGGCTCATCGCGGACGTGCTCAGGCCCAGCCGGCGCGCGGCGGCGGTCACGCTGGCTTCCGACAGCAGCACGTCGAGCGCGGTGACGAGGTTCAGGTCGATGTCGTCCATGCGGACAGGATACGCCTTTGTGCCGATAACATGGCGTTGAATGCAACTATCGATTGCGTTGGGTGCGTCTGGCGCCTGTCGTGGCGCGCGCCTATAGTGGGCGCATGACGAAACACGGCAAAGGCGAAAACCATGCAATCGACTGAATCGAATCGACGGAACGCGCCTGCGATCCTTCTCGTCGCGGCGTCGCGCGGGCTCGGGCTGGCGATGGCGGAGGCATTCCTGAAGAAGGGCTGGAACGTGACGGGTACCGTGCGCGCAGGATCGGGGCGCACCAAGCTGCACGACCTGGCCGACCGGTTCGACGGCCGGCTCGAGATCGGCACGCTCGACATCTGCGAGCCCGCGCAACTGGCCGCGCTGCGCGAGCGCCTGTCGGGCCGGCGCTTCGACATGCTGTTCGTGAACGCGGGCACGACCAACGATCCGAGCGAAACGATCGGCGAAGTGACGACCGACGAATTCGTGCGCGTGATGATCACGAATGCGCTGGCGCCGATGCGTGCGATCGAGACGCTGCAGGATCTCGTGACCGACGACGGCCTGATCGGCGCGATGTCGTCGGGGCAGGGCAGCGTCGCGAACAACGTCAGCGGGATGCGCGAGGTGTATCGCGGCAGCAAGGCCGCGCTGAACCAGTTCATGCGCAGCTTCGCGGCGCGTCAGGCCGATACGCGCCGCGCGCTGGCGCTGATGGCGCCCGGCTGGGTCCGTACCGAACTTGGCGGGCCCGACGCGCGCCTGACCATCGACGAGAGCGTGCCGAGCCTCGTCGACGTGCTGCTGGCGAAGCGGGCGCGGCCCGGGCTCGAATATCTCGACTATCTGGGGCGGACGGTGCCGTGGTGAACGACGGAGGCGGCGCAAGCGCGCGGCGGCCGGCCAGGTTCCGGCTCGTCGTGAGCGTGCCGCGGGATCCGGCCTGTGGTTCGCGGCCTGTCGCGGCACTGCGAAGGCCGTGCCGATTCAATACAATGCGACGACGCGTCAGTGATACGGTGCCGCCTCATCGCGTTTGAATCCATCCGGCTCATGGCGGATGGGGGGCGCTCCCGTCGCGACGGGCTTGTGTCGAACATGGAGCGCAGCATGAACGAACCCTATCTGCAGGTCATCGCGCATTTCTTCGCGAAACCCGGCAACGGCGACCGCGTGGTCGAATTGCTGGCCGAACTCGCGCCGGCCACGCGCACCGAGCCGAAAAACCTCGACTACGCGTACTTCCGGTCGCCGGAGAACCCCGACCACATCGTGATCCTCGAGCGTTACAGCGAGGCCGACGGCCTCGACGTGCATCGGGAAACGCCGCATTTCCAGCGGATCGGTGTCGGCGCGATCATGCCGTTGCTCGATCGTCGCGAGGTGATCCGCTACATGGTGCAGCCGGACACCGGCACGGCGACGGCCCCGGGAGGCGCTCGATGAACCCGTTTCAATTCCGTACCGTTCCGACGCAGATCGTCGAATTCGGCGCCGCGCGCCGGCTCGGCGCGCTGTTGCGCGAACGCTTTCCGGCGCTCGCGCGGCTGTGCGTCGTCACCGATGCGTTCCTGCATCGCAGCGGCGTGCTCGCGCCCGCGCTGGCGAGCCTCGCCGCGCACGGCTGGCAGGTCACCGTGATCGACGACGTGATCGCCGATCCGCCCGAGCACGTGGTGCTCGACGCGACCGCGCGGGCCGTCGCGGCCGATGCCGAGATCGTGCTCGGCCTCGGCGGCGGCTCGTCGATGGACGTCGCGAAGCTGATCGCGGTGCTCGTGCCGGGGCAGCAGGCGCTGGCCGACATGTACGGCGTCGACAAGGTCGCGAGCGCGCGGCTGCCGCTCGTGCAGATGCCGACCACGGCCGGCACCGGCTCCGAGGTCACGGCCGTGTCGATCGTCACGGTCGGCGAGGCGCGCAAGATGGGCGTCGTGTCGCCGCACCTGTTCGCGGACGTCGCGATCCTCGACGCCGAGCTCACGCTCGGCCTGCCGCGCGCGGCGACGGCCGCCACCGGCATCGACGCGATGGTGCATGCGATCGAGGCGTACACGTCCGCGCGGCTGAAGAATCCGGTGTCCGACATGCTGGCGACGCATGCGCTGACGCTGCTGTCGCGCAACCTGCTGGCCGCATGCGACGACGGGCAGAACCGGCACGCGCGCGAAGCGATGCTGGTCGGCGCGATGTTCGCGGGGCAGGCGTTCGCGAATGCGCCGGTCGCGGCCGTACACGCGCTGGCCTATCCGGTCGGCGGGATCTTCCACGTGCCGCACGGTTTGTCGAACGCGCTCGTGCTGCCGCACGTGCTGCGCTTCAACGCGCCGGCCGCCGCGCCGCTGTATGCGGAACTGGCGGCGATCGTCGCGCCGTCGGCCACGGGCAGCGACGAAGCGAAAACGCACGCGCTGATCGCCGAGATCGACCGGCTGATCGTCGCGACGGGCATTCCGCGCACGTTGCGCGAGGTCGACATCGGCGAGGCCGACCTGCCGAGGATGGCGTCGGACGCGATGCTGCAGACGCGCCTGCTCGTGAACAATCCGCGCGAGGTGACCGAGGCCGACGCGCTGGAGATCTATCGGCAGGCGTGGTGACGCGGCGGGCGCGCGTGGCGCATCGCCCGGCACGATTCACGACGCGCGCACGACCGGCCGCGCGGGCCGTGCCGCAACCCACGTGCATGCCGGCGCGACGGCCACGAGCGTGCCGAGCCGCCCGCCGTGCCTACATGCGCGACGCGTCGGCGCCGGCTGCCACCACGTACGCCGACGCCTGCTTCGTGCCGTCCGGCTTCGTCTGCAGGTACACACCCTGGATTTCCGGTTCGAAGCCGGGCAGCGCGTTGATCCCGGCCTCCAGCGCGCGGAAGTAGTCGAGCGCCGGGCCGCCCCATACTTCGCCGGGCACCACGCAGAAGATGCCGGGCGGATAGGGCAGCGCGCCTTCGGTCGCGATCCGGCCTTCGATGCGATCGAGCGTGACGAGTTCGACGTCGTTGCGGATCAGCTCGGCATTCGCGGCCTGCGGCAGCATCGCCTGCTTCGGGAACTGCGCACGCCGGAACATCTGTTTCTGCAGATGCTTCATGTCGTGGCTGCGATAGAAATCATGCATGCGCTGGCACAGCTGCCGCAGGCGCATCGTGCCGTACAGCTCGGGATAGGCTTCGCACAGCGACGGAATCGCTTCGCGCAGCGGCGTGTCCTGATCGAGATGGCGTTCGAATTGCGCGAGGTGAGCGACCAGATGCTGCAGCTTGCCGAAGCTCTCCGACGGCGTGAGCAGGAACAGGATCGTGTACAGGTCGGCCTTCTCCGGCACGACGCCGTGCTCGCGCAGGTAGCGCGCGAGGATCGGCGCCGGCGCGCCGAACGGCGCGTATTCGTGCGTGTCGCGATCGATGCCGGGCGTGGTCAGCAGCAGCTTGCACGGATCGACGAAATACTGGTCGTCCGCATAGCCTTCGAAGCCGTGCCACGTGTCGGCCGGATGGAAGCGGAAGAAACGCAGGTCGTCGACGATCTGCTCGGTCGGATAGTCGGCCCACGGGCGGCCGTCGATCTGCTGCGGAACGAACGGGCGGATCTGGCGGCACGTTTTCAGCAGCAGCTTGCGCGCATCGACGCCGTGTGCGACGCAGTCGCGCCACAGGCGCTTGCCGGCCGGGCCCGCATGCATCTGCGCGTTGACGTCGAGCGCCGCGAACATCGGATAGAACGGGCTCGTCGACGCGTGGATCATGTACGCGTTGTTGAAGCGCCGGTGATCGCAGAAGCGCTTCTGGCCTTCGATGTGGCTGTCCTTCTTGTGGATCTGCGACGTCTGCGAGAAGCCGGCCTGCTGCTTGTGCACCGACTGCGTGACGAAGATGCCGGGATCGTCGGGCCCGAGCGTCAGCATCAGCGGCGAGCAGTCCTGCATCATCGGGATGAACTGCTCGTAGCCGACCCACGCCGAATCGAACAGGATGTAGTCGCACAGATGCCCGATCCGGTCGACGATTTCGCGCGCGTTGTAGATCGTGCCGTCGTAGGTGCCGAGCTGGATCACCGCGAGCCGGAACGGGCGCGGCAGATCGGCGCGCTCGGGCGCGACGTCGCGGATCGCGTCGCGAATGCGCGCTTCGCCGAGCGCCGCGCTGTCGACGCCGCCGATGAGGCCCCACGCGTTGCGTGCGGTCTCGAGGTAGACCGGCCGCGCGCCGGACAGCACGAGCGCGCCGAGGTGCACCGACTTGTGGTTGTTGCGGTCGAACAGCACGAGATCGCCGGGCGCGAGCAGCGCGCTCGTGACGACCTTGTTCGACGTCGACGTGCCGTTCAGCACGAAATACGTCTTGTCGGCGTTATAGATCCTTGCGGCGTTGCGCTGTGCTTCCAGCGCCGGCCCTTCGTGGATCAGCAGGTCGCCGAGCCGCACGTCCGCGTTGCAGAGATCCGCGCGAAACAGCGTCTCGCCGAAGAAATCGAAGAACATCCGGCCGAGCGGGTGATTGGAGAAGAACTGGCCGCCCTGATGGCCGGGGCAGTCGAACTCGACGTAGCCGCGCTGCACATAGTCGCGCATCACCTTGAAGAACGGCGGCAGCAGACTCTCGCTGTAGATGTCGGCGGCGGCGGAAATCTGCCGGCCGTAGTAATGGCGGCCGCCGTGGCGGAGCTGGATCACGCCGCTCGCGCTCGGCAGGACCGACGGCGGCACTTCCTGGTCGGGCTCGACCGCGACGAAGAACGGAATCGCGAAGCCGGTTCTTTCGACGGTTCTCAGCACCTTTTCCGCGGCGTCGATACCGACGACGATGGCCGCGATATTCGTGAAATCGGTCTGAAATACGTCGACCTGTTCGTGCGTGGTGAGGAAGGCGCCGATCAGCGCCGGCTCGACTGCGATTTTCAACAGGCTCACGCGAACTCTCCGGTAAATGACCTGAAACGGGAGCCGCATTCACGCCGATGCGTCATGTCGATACGACGCGCGCCGCAGCCGATTGAAATGCTCCCGCGAATGCGGAATGCCGAATGCGCACCGCGCCGGGAAGCGTCGAGCCGCGCGGCACAGCCGTGATCGGACGGTGCTCGGCGCCGCCGATCGTAGCAATAAAGGCACGCGAATTCAATCGACCAGAATCGTCAATGTCATTGACGGATGAGCCTAATCAATTGATCGGCAATTGACGTGCTGCAGCGCATATAAAAATGATCCAATGATGAAATCCTATTGAAAAGGCGCCGATGGTTTCACCGAATCGTCGGCTTTTCATCGAATGGCGTTCATGGCATAGTCGGCTCCGAACTGGGTGGCGAATCAAGCCGGAATGGCGAGCGTCTCGTGCCACTGCCCGTGACCTGCCGTCCGCGTGCGCGCGAGACGAACGATACCAATCGAAGCAACCCAACCGCGAGGGCAACAACATGAACACTTCCGTCGGCGGCATTCGCCGTCTCGGCATGCGTGCGCTACTGGTCGACGACGAAATCGCGCAGGAAACCGCCACCGGCCGCGCGGTCCGCACGCTGAGCGCGGAACTCGCGCAACGCGGCATCGACGTGTTGACGGCCACGTCCGCCGACGATGCCGTCGTGCTGATCCGCTCCGATCCGTCGATCCAGTGCGTGCTGCTCGACTGGGATCTCGGCGTGGACGGCCACGGGCCGTCCGAGGTGGTGGTCGACGCGATCCGGCATCGCAACGGCAGCGTGCCGATCTTCCTGCTGGCCGACCGCAGCGTCGCGTCGACGGTGCCGGCCGCGGTGATGGGCAAGGTCGACGATTTCGTGTGGCTGCTCGAGGATACGGCCGACTTCATCGGTGGGCGCATCCACGCGGCGATCGAACGCTATCGCTCGACCGTCCTGCCGCCGATGTTCGGCGCGCTCGCGAAGTTCTCGCGCGTCTACGAATACTCGTGGCATACGCCGGGCCACACGGGCGGCACCGGCTTCCTGAAATCGCCGGTCGGCCGCGCGTTCTTCGAGTACTTCGGCGAATCGCTGTTCCGCTCGGACCTGTCGATCTCGGTGGGCGAACTCGGCTCGCTGCTCGATCATTCGGGCCCGATCGGCGAAAGCGAGCGCTATGCGGCGCGCGTGTTCGGCGCGCATCGCACGTATCACGTGACGAACGGCTCGTCGACGTCGAACCGCATCATCCTGATGGCGAGCGTGAGCCGCGACCAGATCGCGCTGTGCGACCGCAACTGCCACAAGTCGGCCGAACATGCGATGACGATGTCGGGCGCGATTCCGACCTACCTCGTGCCGACGCGCAACCGCTACGGGATCATCGGGCCGATCGCATCGGAGCGCCTCACGCAGGCGGCGATCCGCGAAGCGATCGCATCGAACCCGCTCGCGGCCGGGCTGGCCGATCGCCAGCCGAAGCACGCGATCGTCACGAATTCCACGTACGACGGCCTCTGCTACAACGTCACGCGCGTCGAGGAATTGCTCGGCGCGAGCGTCGACCGGCTGCACTTCGACGAAGCGTGGTACGGCTACGCGCGCTTCAATCCGATCTACCGCGACCGCCATGCGATGCACGGCGACCCGCGCGACCACCACAAGGACCGGCCCACGGTATTCGCGACGCAGTCGACGCACAAGCTGCTGACCGCGCTGTCGCAGGCGTCGTACATCCACGTGCGCGACGGCCGCAGCCCGATTCCGCATGGCCAGTTCAACGAAACGTTCATGATGCACGCGTCGACGTCGCCGAACTACGCGATCATCGCGTCGAACGACGTCGCGGCCGCGATGATGGACGGCCCCGGCGGCGCCGCGCTGACGCGCGAATCGATCGAGGAGGCTGTCGCGTTCCGGCAGATGATCGCGCGAATGAACAATGAATTCGGCGCGAAGGGCGACTGGTTCTTCGAATGCTGGCAGCCCGATACCGTGCTCGAGGCGCGCACGGGCCGCACGCTGCCGTTCCACGAAGCGCCGCCCGAGCTGCTCGCGAGCGACCCGGCGTGCTGGGTGCTGCGCCCCGGCGCGCAATGGCACGGCTTCGGCAATATCGAGGACGGCTACTGCATGCTCGACCCGATCAAGGTGTCGATCGTCACGCCTGGCGTCGCGCCGGCCGGCGGCCTGATGCCGGTCGGCATCCCGGCGAGCGTCGTCACCGCGTATCTCGATGCGCGCGGGATCGTCGTCGAGAAGACCACCGATTTCACGATCCTGTTCCTGTTCTCGATCGGCATCACGAAGGGCAAGTGGGGCTCGCTCGTCAGCGCGCTGTGCGATTTCAAGCGCGACTACGACGCGAACCTGCCGCTCGACATGGCGATTCCGTCGCTCGCGAACGAGCATGGTTCGCGCTATGCGGGCATGGGGCTCAAAGATCTGGCCGACACGATGTTCGCGGCGATGGAGCAGCTCGGCACGACGCGGCTGATGTCGGAGGCGTTCTCGATCTTGCCGACGCCGGAGATGAGCCCGGTGCGCGCATACGAGCATCTCGTGCAGGGCCGCGTCGAACAGGTCACGCTCGACGAGCTGGCCGGGCGCACGGTGGCCACGGGCGTCGTGCCGTATCCGCCGGGCATTCCGCTCCTGATGCCGGGCGAGAACGCGGGGCCTGCCGGCGGCCCGGTGCTCGGCTACCTGAAGGCGCTCGAAGCGTACGACCGGCGTTTCCCGGGCTTCGCGCACGACACGCACGGCGTGGAAGTCGAGGACGGCACGTACCGCGTGTACTGCCTGACGGCCTGACGAGCGAACGAACGAGCGACCGGCCGCCCGGCGGCCTCACATCGAAGGATCGAACACCATGGACAACGCAGCGCACCTGTCCGGCGCGGCCACGACGGCCGCGCCGAAGAACCGGATGAACGTCTGGCAGCTCACCGTCCTCACGGCGGTCAACATGATGGGCTCCGGCATCATCCTGCTGCCGGCGAAGCTCGCGCAGGTCGGCACGATCTCGCTGCTGTCGTGGATCGTCACGGCCGGCGGCTCGCTCGCGCTCGCCTATGCGTTCGCGCGCTGCGGGATGCTGAGCCGCAAGCCGGGCGGGATGGGCGGCTACGCGGAGTACGCGTTCGGCAAGGCCGGCAACTACATGGCGAACTACACGTACGGGCTGTCGCTCGTGATCGCCAACGTCGCGATCGGCGTGACGGCGGTCGGCTACGGCACCGTGCTGTTCGACGCGACGCTGTCGCCGCTGCAAACGGGCCTCTGGACGATCTTCCTGCTCGTGCTGACGACGGTCGCGAACTTCGGCGGCTCGCGCATCACCGGCCGGATCGGCGCGGTGACGGTGTGGGGCGTGATCATTCCGGTCGTCGTCGTGTCGCTGATCGGCTGGTTCTGGTTCAGCGGCGCGACCTGGGGCGCGGCGTGGAATCCGCACGACCTGCCGTTCGGGCCGGCCGTCGGCGGCTCGATCGCGGTGACGCTGTGGGCGTTCCTCGGGCTCGAATCGGCGTGCGCGAACTCCGACGCGGTGGAGAATCCGGAGCGCAACGTGCCGATCGCCGTGCTCGGCGGCACGATCGCGTCGGCGATCTTCTACATCGTGTCGACCAACGTGATCGCCGGGATCGTGCCCAACGCGATCCTCGCGAAGTCGAATGCGCCGTTCGGCATCGCGTTCGCGACGATGTTCACGCCGGCCGTCGGCACGATCGTCACCGCGCTGATGGTGATCGCATGCATCGGCTCGCTGCTCGGCTGGCAGTTCACGGTGGCGCAGGTGTTCAAGAGCTCGGCCGACGTCGGCTACTTCCTGCCGGTGTTCGCGCGCGCCACGCGCACGGGCACGCCGATCGTCGGCATGGTGATCCTGCTGGTCGCGCAGGTCGCGCTGGCGCTGATGACGATCAGCCCGGAGCTGAGCAGCCAGTTCCAGAAGATCGTCGATCTCGCGGTCGTCACGAATCTCGTGCCCTACGTGATGTCGATGGCCGCGCTGATCACGATCCAGAAGGTCGCGAAGGTGCCGCCGGGCAAGGCGCTGTTGACGAACGTGGTCGCGATGGTCGCGACCGCGTACAGCTTCTACGCGCTCTACAGCTCGGGCGAGCAGGCGCTGATGCTGGGCGGCCTGTGCGTGTTCCTCGGCTGGACGCTGTTCGGCTTCGTCAGCGCGCGCTTCTACCAGATGGAAGTCGATGCGCACGTGAAGGAACCGGGGAAGTCGCTGCAGGCGTGAACAGGCCCTAACGCTGCCGCTGCGTCAGCAGCGGCGGGAGTGCTCGTTTCAACAGATCGACGACGGCGCGCACGCGCGGCGGCAGCGGCCGCTGCGCGTGCACCAGCACGTTGAGCGCGAAGTCGGGAACGTCGTAGTGCGGCAGCAGGCGGACGAGCCGGCCGTGCGCGAGCGCATCGGCGCAAGCCGGGTGCTGGACCACGCCGATGCCGCCGCCCGCCGCGATCGTGTCGAACATCGGGCGCCAGTGGCTCGCGGTCATGACCGTGCGGATACGCGCGTATTCGACTGCGCCGCCGTCGCGCTGCAGCGGCACCTGTTCGTTCGCGAACACACCTTTCACGCGGATGAACGGATGGTTCGCGAGATCGGCCTTCGTGTCGATCGGGTCGTGCCGGTCGAGATACGACGGTGCGGCGACGAGCACGCGGCCGACCGCGCCGAGCGCGTAGGCGACGAAGCCGCCGTCGCCGAGCTGGCCGACCCGGATCGAAATGTCGACGCCCTCGGTGACCGGATCGACGATGTCGTCGTTCAGCACGAGGTCGATGTGCAGCTTCGGATACGCGGTGCGGATCTGCATCAGCACGCCCGGCAGTACGACCTCGCCGAAGCATTGCGGCGCCGCGAGCCGGATCGTGCCGTCGAGCGCGTTTTCCGTCTTCGACACCGATGCAACGGCCAACTCGGCCGCCTCGAGCAGCGCCTTGCTGCGTTCGTAGAAGAGGCGGCCTTCCTCCGTGCACGCGAGCGTACGCGCACTGCGCATCAGCAGCCGCGTGCCGAGATGTTTCTCGAGTTTCTCGATGCGCTCGCTGACGGCCGGTTGGCCCATGTCGAGATCCCGCGCCGCGCCGGACATCGTGCCGCGCTCCACGACCCTGACGTAGATGCGCATCGTCGCCAACAAATCCATGAAGTCGCGCCTTTTGTCTTCCGGTTCGATTTTGTGCCGATCGACGGATGGTATCAAAGCGGAGGAGGGCCGACGGTGCGCGTCGGCCCGATACTCATTATCGGCCGGTGCTCATGGTGCCGACGAAGCCGCGTGCGTTCGTCCGCGCCGTGAGCGAAAATCGGCGTCGTTCCCTCGCGACCGACAGGAGACCCGGCATGACGCAACGCAACGAAGCCCCACGGACGCATTGCGTCGCATGGCAGATCGTGCAGACGTGGCAGGCGGCCGAATGGTGCCGGCTCGACGAGTCGCAAACGGGCATCGCGCTAGCGGGGACGGTGGCGGGCGCGATCGACGGCACGCCGTTTCGCATCGATTACGCGATCGCATGCGGGACCGACTGGCTCACGCGTTCGGCGCGCGTGACGCGGTGGACCGGCACGGCGCCGCCACGGCAATGGGACATCGCGTGCGATGCGGGGCGGTGGACGATCGACGGCGTCGATGCGCCGGCGCTCGCGGGCGCGACCGACATCGATCTCGGCTTCAGTCCGTCGACCAATACGCTGCCGATCCGGCGGCTCGCGCTCGCCGTCGGCGAGTCGGCGGAGATTCACACCGCGTGGCTGCGTTTTCCGGATGTCGACATCGTGCGCGGCGAGCAGCGCTATACGCGCACGGCGCCGCACGTGTATCGCTACGAGAGCGGCACGTATGCGGCCGATATCGCGATCGACGGCGCGGGCCTCGTCACCGACTACGACGAATGGCGGCGCATCGGCGCGGCGCCCGCGTCGTGACGCATCAGCGCGCGCTGGCGACCGACAGCTTGCCCGGGATCAGCTTCAGCGTGCTGAACGCGTCGGCGATGCTCTGCTGGTACGCGAGAGTCGCGTCGGTGATCGGCTGCACGCCGTAGCCGGCGCGCTTGAGCGCGACTTCGAGCGTCGGCGCGTCGAGGCCGACGAGCGGGGACAGTTGCGCGGCCACCTCGGGCACGTGATCGCGCGCCCAGCGGTCGACCGCATCGACTTCGTCGAGCAGCGCACGCAGCACCTGCGGGTGCGCGGCCGCGTACTTGCGCGCGGCGAGGTAGTACTGCGTATTGCGCACGAGCGCGTCGCCGTTCGCGACCACGCGCGCGCCGAGCTGCCGTTCGGCGGCGGCCAGATACGGATCCCAGATCACCCACGCATCGACGCTGCGCTGCACGAACGCCGCGCGCGCGTCGGCCGGCGTCAGGTAGATCGGCTGGATGTCGGCATAGGTCAGGCCCGCGCGCTCGAGCGCCTTCACCAGCAGGTAGTGGACGTTCGAACCCTTGTTGAACGCGACCTTCTTGCCGCGCAGTTGCGCGACGGTTCGGATCGGCGAATCGGGCAGCACGACGATCGCCTCGCCCTGGGGCGCGGGCGGCTCGTTGCCGATGTAGACGAAATCGACGCCGGCCGCCTGCGCGAAGATCGGCGGGGTTTCGCCGACCGTGCCGACGTCGATCGCGCCGGCGTTCAGCCCCTCGAGCAGTTGCGGGCCGGCCGGGAATTCGAGCCATTGCACGGCGACGCCCTGGCTCGCGAGACGCTTCTCGAGCGTGCCGCGCGCCTTGAGCACGACGAAGTTGCCGTATTTCTGGAAGCCGATGCGCAGCCGCGTGCCGCCGGCGTCGGCGCGTGCGGGCGCGGCCGCGAGCGGCCCGAGCGCGAGCCCGGCCAGCCCGGCGGCCGCGCCGTGCAGCCACTGGCGGCGGCGCGGGTTTGCCGGAGTCGATTCAAGGTCTGCGTGCGGTGTGTCGTTCATCGAGGCGTCCTGCTGGCGGGTTCACGGGCCGCGCGCGAAGGCGGCGCGGCCGGCGCAGGACCGGGCCGGATGCGGGCGACGCACGCAACGGGCCGGCCCGCGCCGGAGTCAGGACGATACGGCGCGGCGGGCCGGCGGCCAACCAACGAATCCGAATATGCAAATCAGCGGCCGGACGATACGTAACCGGTGACGCGGCAGCACGCCGCCGCGCTCACTCGGTGACGAGCAGGCTTTCCTCGATCGAGTCGACGCGATCCGGATAGAACGCGAGGTGCCCGCGAATCGATTCGACGGCCGGATTCGGATGCTCGTACGTCCACACGGCGTTGATCGAGCGTTCGCCGCCGGCCGGAATCGAGTAGTACGCGCAATCGCCCTTGTACGGGCAGTAGGTCGCGTGGTCGGTGCGTTCGAGCAGCGACATGTCGGCATCCTCGCGCGGAATGTACAGCACCGCCGGATAGCTGGCCTCGCGTAGCACCAGCGCATGGCGCGTATCGGCGACGACCTTGTCGGCCACCTTCACGATCACGCGGGACGAATGCGGTTCGATCAGGATCGGGTGATCGGGGCCCGGCGACTTCACGGGACGAGAGGGCGTATCGGGGTTGATCGGCATCGGGTTCCTCCGGAAAGGGCGGCGCGCACGGACGCGCCGTGCCGGCATGTGCACGCCGGGCGGATTCCCGCGCGCCGGCGCCGGCGTCGGCCAATCGATACGATGCACCCATTCCGGAGAACTTGCAGGGGGCCGGAAGGCCGTGCGGCGGTTTTCGACGGGTTTTCGGGCGGCCCGCCGCGGCGGGGCTTCGCATGCATGCGGCGCTCGCATGGACTTTTCGATGCCGCGGCAGCGGGATGCATCCACGACGATAAGCAACGCGGAATTAATTGGTAAGCGATCGGCGGGAGGCGCGCGAAGATCGGCGGTCGTCAATCGCATGACAGCCTTTTTTATCCGCCACCATGAAGAATCCTTTCGTTTCGTCAGCCGCGCGCCGCACGCGCGGCGTATCGCACGCCGGCGCGGCGCTCCGCTGCATCGCCGCGTCGTTGCTGTTGGCGGGCGCCGCGACGCACGCGCTCGCGGCGCCCGCGGGCAAGACGCTCGTGTACTGCACCGAAGGCAGCCCGGCCGGTTTCGATCCCGGCCAGCACACGACGAGCACCGATTTCGATGCGAGCACGTACCCGGTCTACAACGGGCTCGTGCAGTTCAAGCGCGGCACGCTCGATCTCGTACCCGCGCTCGCCACGAGCTGGGACGTGTCGCCCGACCAGCGCACGATCACGTTCCACCTGCGGCGCGGCGTGAAATTTCAGACCACCGCATGGTTCAAGCCGACGCGTCCGTTCCAGGCCGACGACGTCGTGTTCACGTTCCGCCGGATGCTCGACCCGGACGATCCGTTCCGCAAGGCCTATCCGGTCAGCTTCCCGTATTTCAGCGATCTCGGCTTCGACCGCAACATCGAGCGCATCGAGAAAGTCGACGACTACACGGTGCGCTTCGTGCTGAAGTCGCCCGACGTCGTGTTCGTGCGCAATCTCGCGATGGCGTTCGCGTCGGTGCTGTCGGCCGAATATGCGGGGCAGCTCGCCGCGCGCCATCGGGAGTCGGACATCAACCAGTTCCCGGTCGGCACGGGGCCGTTCGTGCTGCGTACGTACCAGAAGGACGCGCTGATCCGCTACGACGCGAATCCCGACTACTGGAACCCGGACGACGTGAAGCTCGCGCGCCTCGTGTTCGCGATCACGCCCGACCCGGCCGCGCGCTTGCAGAAGCTCGTGGCCGGCGAGTGTCAGGTGTCGGCGTTTCCGCGGCCGGCCGATCTCGAGACGGTGCGGCGCGACCCGAAGCTGACGCTGTTTTCGGGGACGGGCTTCAACGTCGGCTTCGTTGCGTACAACACGCAGCATCCGCCGCTCGATCGCGTCGACGTGCGGCGCGCGCTCGACATCGCGATCGACAAGGCGGCGATCATCAAGACCGTGTTCAACGGCGACGCGACGATCGCGACGAACCCGATGCCGCCCGCGCAATGGTCGTACAACCCGCGCCTGAAGGACGCGCCGCGCGATCCGGCCGCCGCGAAGGCGCTGCTCGCGCAGGCCGGGTTTCCCAACGGCTTCGACCTCACGCTGTGGGCGATGCCCGTGCAGCGCCCGTACAACCCGAACGCGCAGTTGATGGCGCAACTGATCCAGCAGGATTGGGCGAGGATCGGCGTGCGCGCGAGGATCGTCAGCTACGAATGGGGCGAATACAACCGCCGCGCGAAGCACGACGGCCAGCACGACGCGATCCTGTACGGCTGGTCGGGCGACAACGGCGACCCCGACAACTGGCTCGGCACGCTCCTCGGCTGCGACGCCGTGCACGGCAGCAATCTCGCGAAGTGGTGCAACAAGGACTTCGAGCAACTCGTGACGGCGGCGCGCTCGAATGCCGATGTCGCGAAGCGCACGGCGCTGTACGAGCAGGCGCAGGTGGTGTTCAAGGACCAGGTGCCGTTCACGCCGATCGCGACGTCGATCGTGTCGCTGCCGATCTCCAGGCGAGTCCACGGGCTGACGTTCTCGCCGCTCGGCGGGCACCGGTTCGACGGCGTGTGGCTCGATTGACGGAAGGGGGGCCGGCGCGCCCGTGCGCACCGGCGTTCGCCGCGTCAGTCGAGCGCGACGGCCGCGGCCGTTTCGACCGGCGTGCCTTCGAGCGCGACCGACGGCCGGCCGTCGGGGCCGACCGGCACGTCGCCGACGAGCGTCGTGCGATATAGCTGGCGGTCGAAGTCGAGATCGAAGATGTCGACGGGCGCGAGATGCGCGGTCGCGCGGTTGTCCCAGAACGCGATGCTGCGCGGTTCCCACTTGAAGCGGATCGTGAATTCCGGCCGCGTCACGTGCTCCCACAGCAGTTCGAGCAGCGCCTGGCTCTCGCGCGGCGTCAGCCCGACGATCGATTTCAGGAAGCTCGGGCTCACGTACAGCGCGCGTTCGCCGGTTTCCGGATGCACGCGCACGAGCGGATGCTCGGTCACGAGCGGGCGGCGCTCGACCGCATCGTCGAATGCGCCGGTCGCGCGCGCGCCTGGCGGCGGCGTGAAGCGATGGATGCCGCGCAGCGTGTCGACGAAGCCGCGCAGCGGCGCGGACAGCGTTTCGTAGGCGCGCACGAGGTTGGTCCAGTGCGTGTCGCCGCCGTACGGCGGGATCGTCACGCCGCGCAGGATCGATGCCCACGGCGGATTCACGGCGGCCGTCACGTCGGTGTGCCAGCCGGTCCAGGGCCGGCGCACCGGTTCGCCTTCGAAGCGCGTCGCCTTGCGATGCTTCGCGATCGAATAGACGGCCGGATGGCCGTCGACATGCCCGAACACCGGGTGCCCGACCGTCGGCTCGCCGAACTGCGCGGAGAACGCGACATGCTGCTCGTGCGTGAGAAATTGTTCGCGGAAGAAGACGACGCGCCATTTCAGCAGCGCGGCGCGGATCGCCGCGATCTGCGGCGTGGTCAACGGTTGCGTGAGGTCGACGCCGCGGATTTCCGCACCGATGTGGGCGGACAGCGGGATCACGTCGACCGGCTGCGGGGCGGGTTCGAGTAGGGCGCTCATGCGACGCTCCTGGCGGAAGTGAACGGGGAAGACGGACGACATCGTTGCGCGTGCAAGCGTCGGTCCGGTGGCGCGAGGTTCATGGCGGGTGTCCGGCAGGGAGTGGCGCGGCGGCGCGCGGGAAAAAGGGAAAGGAAACAGGCAAAAGGGCGCCGCCGCGGGACATGGACGTTATTGCAGCGTGGCGCCCGGCCCCTTCAGCAGGACGCTCCGGCGGCCGTCGATGCCGACCGGCACGTCGCCGTGAACGGTCGCACGGCGCACGACCCGGCGCGCATCGCCGTAGTCGTTGATCGCATAGTGCTGCGTCGCGCGGTTGTCCCAGATCGCGACGTCGCCCTCCTGCCAGTTCCAGCGCACGGTGTTCTCGAGACGCGTCACGTGCTCGTGGAACACCTGCAGCAGGTGCGCGGAATCCTGCGCCGACAGCCCCTTGAGCCGCTGCACGAAGTGTCCGAGCACGAGCGTGCGCTCGCCGGTTTCCGGATGCACGCGCACGACCGGGTGCTCGGTTTCGTAGACGGTCGACGTAAACACTTCGCGGTAGCGCTTCAGTTGCGCATCGTCGGCGTGCACGTGCGTCGATGCATAGTCGTAGGCGTTCGTGTGCAGCGCCCACAGCGTGTCGGCGAGCGCGCGCAGCGAATCGGGCAGATGCGCGTACGCGGCGGCCGTGTTGGCCCATACGGTGTCGCCGCCGAACGGCGGGATCACGACCGCGCGCAGGATCGAGACCTTCGGGTACGCATCGACGAAGGTCACGTCGGTGTGCCACGAATTCGCGCGTGCGCCGTGCGCGGAATCGAGTTCGAGCAGCGCCGCGCTGCCGTCGACGGACGGCACGGTCGGGTGCGCGACCGTGTCGCCGAAGCGGCGGGCGAACGCTTCCTGCGCGGTGTCGTCGAGATGGTGCTGGCCGCGGAAGAACAGCACCTTGTGGCGCAGCAGCGCGGCGTGGATCGCGTCGAACGTCGCGTCGTCGAGCGTGGCCGACAGCCGCACGCCGGAAATTTCGGCGCCGATCCGGCCGGCGACCTGGCGAAGCTGAAGCGGGACGGCGGCCGTGCGCGGCGCGGCGTGCGAAGCAGGCGAAGGCGAGTGAGCGGCGTGCTGGACATCGGACATCGTGAGTCTCCTGGAGTCGGGTCGGTCGAGCCTCCATTCAAGCAGGCGCCGCGCGGATTCGGAACCGATGAATCGTCACAACCTTAGCGTGCGGGCTGCGCTGAACGATATGTGTCGTCCTGCTGAGCAATGCAAACGCGTTGCATCGCTACCACGCGAGCCGCCATTCGCCGATCGGGTGCGCTCGCGCCGCGTCGATGCGCCTGCCGCCCGACGCGTCGTCGCCCGACGGGTCGCTGTCGTCGAAATCGGCGAGCACCGTGGCGCGCAAGCGCGCGAATGCCGGCGAATCGCGCCGGCGCGGGCGCGGCAGCGCGACGTCGACGATGCGCGCGATGCGGCCCGGACGCGGCGCCATCGTGACGACACGGTCGCCGAGATAGACGGCTTCGTCGACGTCATGCGTGACCAGCAGCATCGTGATGCGTTCCTGTTCCCAGATGCGCAGCAGTTCGTTCTGCATCTTCGCGCGCGTCTGCGCGTCGAGCGCGCCGAACGGCTCGTCGAGCAGCAGCACGCGCGGCCGGTTCACGAGACCGCGCGCGATCGCGACGCGCTGCGCCATCCCGCCCGACAACTGGTTCGGAAACGCGTGCTCGAAGCCGTTCAGCCCGACGAGGGCGATGTGTTCGGCGACCGCACGCCGTTTCGCGGCGGCGTCCAGCGGCGCGTTGCGCAGCGCGGCGCCGATGTTCTGTTCGACGGTCAGCCACGGAAACAACCGGTGATCCTGGAACACGATGCCGCGCTGTAGCGACGTGTCGCGCACGCGTTCACCGCCCGCGCGGATTTCGCCCGTGTAGTCGGTGTCGAGCCCGGCGACGAGCCGCAGAAGCGTGGACTTGCCGCAGCCGCTGGCGCCGACGATCGTGACGAATTCGCCGGCACGCACGTGCAGCGATACGTCGTCGAGCACGGCGAGCGCCGCGTCGCGTCGCGCGTAGTGCTTGCTTACATGGAGGATGTCGAGCGAATCGGAGGCGAGGGTCGTCATGGCGGTACGAAGAAGGGGGCGGAAAGGAGGCAAGGGGCGCTCAGCGCGTGAGGTCGCCGCGCCGGGCCAGCACCTTGCGCTCGATCGCTCGCGCGGTCGCGTTCAGCGCCCAGCCGGTCACGCCGACGACGATGATCCCGAACAGCACGAGATCCATCCGGAACTGCTCGCTGCCGTCGATCAGCGTGTTGCCGATCCCGCTGCCGGCGACGAGCAGGTATTCGGCGCCGAGCGTCGCGAGCCACGAATAGATCAGGCCGAGATACAGGCCGGTGAAGATCGACGGCAGCGCGGCCGGCAGGATCACGTGGCGGATCAGCTGGAGCCGCGAGTAACGCAGCGCGCGGGCGACGTCGACATACGCGCGCGGCACCGCGTGAATGCCGTCGCAGGTATGGGCGGCGACCGGCAGTAGCGCGGCGAGCGACAGGAACACGACCTTCGCGACGTCGCCGAGGCCGAACCACACGGAAATCAGCGGAATCCACGCGAACAGCGAGATCTGCTTGAACGTGTCGAAGCTCGGGCCGACCATCCGCGCGGCGATGCGCGACAGCCCGAGCACCGCGCCGAGCAGGAGGCCGCCCGTCGCGCCGATCGCGAACCCGCACGCTTCGCGCGCGAGCGACGCCGACAGCGCACGGCCGAGCGCGCCGCTTGCCGCCTGCGCCCACGCGGTGTGCAGCACGTCGGCCGGGCCGACGAGCAGCCCGCTTGTCGCGAGATGCGCGGAAGCGATCGCCCACCAGAGCGCGAACGCCGCGAGCGGCAGCACGAAGCCGCGCCAGTCGGGCACATGCGGACGGCGGGCGGCCGCGGCGGATGTAGCGGTGGTAGCGGTGGTAGCGGGCGGTGTGGCTGACGGCGCGGCGGCATGCGGCACGGGCGATTCTCCTTCGGTTGGGCGGGCGGGCCCGTTCAGCCGCGAAACGCGGACGGCACGCCGCGGCGCAGGCGCGCTTCGAGTGCGTCGAGCGCCCGGTTGATCAGCAGGCCGACCGCGCCGACCACGACCACGGCTGCCATCACGAGATCGAGTTGGAACAGTTGCCGCCCGTACACGATCAGGTAGCCGAGCCCTTCGGACGACGCGACGAGTTCGACCACGACGAGCGCGAGCCACGACTTCGTGAACGCGAGCCGCACGCCGGTCGCGAGCGTCGGGATCGCGGCCGGCAGCACGACGTGGACGATGCGTTGCCGGCGCGTGTAGCCGAACCCGCGCGCGACTTCGTCGAGGGCGGGCGGCGTCTGGCGAAACCCTTGCAGCGTGCTTAGCGTGACGGGGACGAGCGCCGCATGCGCGATCAGCAGGTACTTCAGCGGCTCGCCGACGCCGACGAGCAGCAGCAGGAACGGCAGCCAGCCGAGCACCGGGATCTGCACGAGCGCGTTGAAGCTCGGCAGCACGTAGGCTTCCAGCGTGCGCGACAGCCCGAGCGCGACGCCGATCGACACGCCGAGCAGCGTGCCGGCCGCGAAGCCGACGAGCACGCGTTGCAGGCTGATCAGCGTGTGGCGCACGAGATCGCCGTTCGACGCGAGCTCGGCCAGCGTGTCGACCACGCGTTCGGGCGGCGGCAGGATTTGCGGCGCGATCCAGCCGCGCGCGCTGCCCACGCTCCACAGCGCGAACAGCAGCGCGGGCAGCACCCACGGCGCGAGCCGCCACGCGAGCCGTTCCAGCGCGGCCGCGCGGCGCGGCGGCACGGCGAGCGTGCGCGACTCGGACGACGGGACGGGAAACGCGGTGTCGCTCATCGGGGTCGATCCGGTCAGGAGAGAGGCTTGCCGGCCGCGTCATAGCGCGGCCAGTAGTTTTCGAGCTTCAGCGTGCGCAATGCATGGTCGAGATACTTCGGCTCGAACCAGCCGTCGACGTCGACCGGCTGACGGATCAGCTTCAGGTTCAGCGCATCCTGCGCGACGGCCTTGTAGCGCGCGACGACGAACGGGTCGATCAGCGGGGACAGGCGGTCCTTCAGGCGCTGGTTCGCATAGTCGGCCTGCCACGACGTGTACGGCACGCCGCTCTTCGCCCACAGCTTGAACAGCGCATCGCGGTTCGCCTCGTCGGACGACCATTGCGCGCCCTTCACGAACGCGGTGACGACGCGCTGCACGATGTCCGGGTGCGCGCGTTCGAAATCGTCGAGTACGAGCAGGTGGGTCTGGCGCGTCAACTGCGGGCCGTCGTTCTGCGATTCGTAGATGATTTTCGCGAGGCCCGCGTCGCGCAGCTTGTAGAGCCCGTAATCGCCGACCGACGCGTCGATGCCCTTCGACGCGAGCGCGGCGAGCGAACTGGCGGCGTCGAGATTGATCACGCGCAGGTCGCGTTCGCCGAGGCCGTTCTTCGCGAGCGCGTTGTCGGCGACGAGCTGCAGGTTGGTGCCGCGGAAGATCGACACGCGGCGGTCCTTCAGGTCCTTGATCGAGCGGATCGTGGAGTCGGGCGGCACCGCGATCTTGATGCCCGATCGCACGCTCGCGGCGAGCAGCAGGCGCGTCTTGATCCCGTTCGAGCGCGCGAGCACGGCGGGCAGGTCGCCCTGGTATGCGAAGTCGAGCGCCTTGTTGGCGATCGCCTCGTTGACGGCCGGCCCCGCGCCCTTGAAGAACAGCCATTCGACCTTGATGCCGTCGGCGGCGAATTCCTTTTCGACGAGCTGCTGCAACTGCACCGTCGCGGCGCTCGATCCGCCGAACGTCGGTGGGTCGCCGGCGCCCTGCTGGGCGACGCCGATGCGGAGAATGGCGGGCTTGTCCGCGTGCGCGGCGGCGGCCGGCAACGCAACGAGGGACGCGATCAGCAGTGATCGCAGCAGGCGCAGTGGAAGCATGAATCGATGGATCCGGAACGTTGGGGAACGAGGCCGGGCCGCAGCCCGTCGGGTCATTCTCGATGACGCCCGGAGGCCGGACAAGCAACGATTTGAACTATGCTTATCGCCGCGCGGGGGATCGCGGGAGGGACCGAGCGCGCTGCAGCAGCACGAGCAGCGCGATCGACGTGATGGCGGGCCCGATCTGCGGCAGCATCATCCACGGATTCAGAAACTCGTACAGCGGCAGCGCCCACATCGCGGCGACGGCGCATTGCTCGCCGCGCCGCCAGCCATGCTGCGAGCCGATGGCGATCATGCAGGCGATCGGAATGCACAGCCACGACAGTTCGTAGTGCCAGACATACGGATTGGCGGCGAGCGTCGCGACGACCAGTACCGCGCCGCGCAACCGCGCGTCCCGGCTGCGGCGCCAGACCTGGCACGCCGCCGCGAGCGCGATCGCCGCGACGGCGGCCTGGCCGGCGAACGCGGCGGCGGGCGACAGGCCGGCAAGCCGAAACGCCGCGAATGGTGTCGGCGACGCGAACCAGAACGGCACGCCATGCTCGATGATCAGCGAGCGCAGCGCGCCGGCATTCCGCAGAAACAAGCGAAGCGGTTCCATGCCGCCCGCCGCGATGCCCAGTGCGGTGATCGCGATCGCCCATGCCGCGGCCCATGCGAACGCGCGCCACGCGCGCGCGGCGATCAGCACGAACGGGAACAGCACCGCCAGTTGGGGCTTGACCGACAGGAGTCCGATACACAGGCCGGCCAGCATCGGCCGCCGGTCGACGAAATACACGGCGAGCGCCGCACACGCGGCGGTCAGCATCGCGTTCTGTCCGTACATCGCGGTGACGAGCACCCCGGGGCACGCGAGCAGCGCAAGCCAGCCGATGCGTGTCGCGTCGGGCACGGCGCCGAGCCCCGATACGCGCCACACCGCGAGGCCGAGCAGCACGACGCCGAGCACGACGAACAGCGGATAGCTGATCGCATAGGGCAGCAGCGCGAGCGGTGTCACCGCGAGCAGATACGACGGCGGGTACAGCCACGGCAGGAATGCATGGCGGCCGGCCAACGGGAACAGTCCGGCGAGCGCGCGCGAGAACGCGGGGATGTCGTAGGCCTGCCACGGCGAGCCGTGGAGCATCAGATGGGACGCGGACCAGAACACCATGTACCCCGAACCGGGGCGGAACGTGCCCGGTTCGGTCGAGCGAAGGCCGATCCAGAGCAGGACCGCCCCCAGCAGTACGCCGATCGCCAGCATGACCGCACTGTAAAGCGCGATGCGTGCGGGGGTGAGCCAGGCGCGGACGGGTCGTTCGCCGCGCCGTATCGGCGAGCCGGAAATATCCATGCGGCGCTACTTGGCCGACAGATTGCGCGGCACTTCGGAAAGCCGGTTGTGCACGCGGTAGCAGAGGGCGGCCGCCATGCGTTGCATCAGCGGATCGCACATCCGGTCGGTGCGCTTCGTGGCGACGACCTCGGCGCCCGCGTGCCAGCGTTCGAGCATCGCGGGAATCAGGGACGGTGGGCCCTGCAGGTCGGCGTCGGTCAGGATCACGGCCGCGCCGGCCGCCTCGTCGAGGCCCGCGGTGAGCGCGGCCTCCTTGCCGAAGCGCCGCGTGAGATCGACGATGCGTACGCGCGGATCGGCGACCGCGATGTCGATCAGCTTGTCCAGCGCGCCGTCGCGGCTGCCGTCGTTTACGCAAACGATTTCGAAGCGCGCGGTGCCGATCGCTTCCGGTATCGGAACGGTGGTCGCGAAGAACGCATCGATCGCTTCCGCTTCGTCGTGAAACGGCGCGACGAGCGATACCAACGGCTTCAGGGTGTGCCTGGACATACGTCCCCCGTGAGATCCGGTCTGCGGCGCGTTGTCTGGTTCTGTTGCCGGCGAACGTGCGGAAACGGGCCCGGACCGGTGCGCATGTCGCGGTTATGACGGCCTCGCTGGCTGCCGCCGGCCGGGGCGGCGAACCGTCGGATCATTCTACGCACGAACGGCACGCGAGTGACAGCATGCGCGGGTTTGCTCGGGGGGATTTTCCGCGATGCCGCCCGTGCCGAGGGGCGTTGGCGTTCGGACCGGTCTGCATACGCGCGCAACCGTTAGCATGTTGCTGTCACGACGGTAACGGAGAGGGGCATGCAAGTCCAGGATCTGACAGGCGCGGCGCTGGATTACTGGGTCGCGATCGCGGAAGGCCATGATGCGCCACGTGCCGACGCGTACGGATGCACGTCTGTTCGCACGGCGGGCGGCGTGCCGGCGCCGTTCGCGCCGTCGTCGTCCTGGGCGGACGGCGGCCCGATCGTCGATCGGCGGCCGTTCGCCGCGTTCGAGCGCGATGGCGGGCGGGGCGCGTGGCGCGCCGTGTTGCATCGGGCCGTGCCGGCCGCGGGCGAGCGCTGCACGTTCAACCAGTCGGGGCCGACGCTGCTGATTGCCGCGATGCGCACGGTCGTCGCGTCGACGTTCGGCGACGACGTGCCCGACCTCGATATGGCGCGCCCGCGCTGACCGTGCGTCGCGCGCCGCGCGGCGCCACTCAGGCCGACACGTTCCGGATGGCGATCGACGCGACGTCGACGCGGCGCGGCAGGATCGCGTCCGCCGCCGCGCGATCGGCGACGCGCTGCAGCACGTCGATGTCGGCGCCGCTGAGGCTGCGCTGCGCGAGCGCGGCCCGGCGCGCGATATCGGTGGCGGCGTCGGGCGGCAGACGCGTGAGCGACGCATAGACGCTCGCGTAGTCGGCCGGGTGCGCGAGCGCCCATTGGCCCGCACGGGCGAGCCGCGCGAGCACGTCCGCGAGCGCTGCGCGCTTGCCGCGATCGTCGAGCGTTTCGACTGGCGACGTGAGGAACGCGAGCCCCGAGTTGATGCCGCTGCCGTCGCGGACGATGCGCGCGCCGCGTCGCACCGCATGCCCGTAGTACGGATCGAACGTGGCCCAGATGCCGATCCGCTTCGCCTCGAACGCGGCGAACGCGTCGACCGGCAGGACGAAACGCACCTCGACGTCGCGCGGCGCGAGCCCATGTTCGCGCAGCGCGCCGTACAACTGGTATTGCGAGATGCTGCCGCGCGCCGACGATACGACGACGGTTTGTCCTTTCAGGTCGGCCACGGTGCGAACCGGCGAGTCCGGCTGCACGACGATGCCGAGCGACGTCGGCGAGCCGACGCGCGTCGCGACGATCCGCAGCGACGGATCGCCGAGCGCGGCCGTCAGGACGGGCAGGTCGCCGGCCGGCGCGAGATCGATCGCGCCCGCGCGCTGCGCTTCGAACAGCGGCGCGGCGCCCTGGAAGTTGGCCCAGCGGAACCGGTACGGCGTGCCGTCGAGCACGCGCGCCGCTTCGGCCAGCGCGCGCAGGCCGCCGGCCTGGTCGCCGAGCACGAGCGTGACGCCCGACAGGTCGGCGCCGGCCGCACGGGCGGGCAGTGCGAGGCCGCCCGCGAGCGGCGCGGCGGCGAGGGCGGCAAGGCGCTGCAGCGCGCGGCGGCGCGCTGTGGCGAAAGGGTGGGTCATCGGCGGCGTGTCCTCGGTGATCCGCGCGCGGACGGCGCGGCTGCCGGGCAGGTTACGGAATCGGTTTCCGGCCGACAAACATCGAATCGTGAAATGCATATTCGTGCGGAGGGCGGCCGGTTTGGCCGGTGCGGCGGCGCCCGACCCGGCGCCCGGGCGCGCACGTCTTACGCGGCCGGCCGAATCGTCCGCAGGAATGCCCGCACGGCCGGCGCCTTTTCGAACCGCCGGTGCGCGAGCGCGAGCGCCGACATGATCGGTTTGCCGGCGATCGGCCGGTACACGACGCCCGGCAGCGACACGCAACCGGCAAGTGCATCGGGGATCACCGCGACCCAGCCGTTCACCGACACGCACGCGAGTACCGCGAGCAGGCCGCCCGGCCGCGCGGCGACGACCGGCGCGAAGCGGCCGCGGCGCGCGACTTCGAGCGTGCCGAGCGCCTGTTCGGGCACAGCGAAGCGCGCGTCGGCGAGGTCCGCCGCGCGCACGGTCGCCATCGCCGCATAACGCGAATCGGCCGGCACGGCCGCGACGAACACGTCGCGCTGCAGCGTGACGATCCGCAGGCCGCCGGGCAGCGCCAGCGGCGGGCGCACGTACGCGAGGTCGAGCCGGCCCGTGTCGAGCTGGTTCGCGACGTCGTCCATCGGCACCTCGCGCAGGTTCAGCTCGATGCGCGGGTGCGCGGCGCGGAACGCGCCGACGGTGCGCTGCAGCGTGCCCGAATAGACGGCCGACGACACGTAGCCGATCTCGATCCGGCCGAGTTCGCCGCGTTCGGCCAGCGCGGCGAGTTCGCGGCCTCGCTGCAGGTGCTCGACTGCGGCTCTCGCTTCCGCGAGATAGGCCTCGCCGGCCGCGCTCAGCGTGACGGCGCGGCGCGACCGGTGAAAGAGCCGCACGCCGAGCACGCGCTCGGCTTCCTGGATCTGCCGCGTGAGCGCGGGCGGCGCCATGTCGAGCGCCTCGGCCGCGCGCGCGAAATGCAGGTGTTGCGCGACGCTCAGGAACGCGCGCAGATGACGGAATTCGAGGTGACCCATGGTTGCAGTTTTCGTCAATGAAACAGCATGGAAGTATCAATGACAGGCAATACCGGGCGAGCCTAGCATACGGCTCGTTCATCCTGTTCCGGAGTGGCCGATGTCTCAGTCTTCACCGGCGTCGCGCGCAAGCGCGGCCGCCGCCCCGCCCGCCGGCGTCCGTCTGCCTGCCGCCGCGACGCTCGCCGTCGCGTCCGCGACCTGTTCGCTGATCGTGCTCGACACGAACGTGGTGGCCGTCTCGCTGCCGAGCATCGCGCGCGGCTTTCACGCGAGCTTCGCCGATATCGAGTGGGTCGTCAGCGCGTACATGACCGCGTTCGCCGCGTGCCTGCTGCCGGCCGGCGGGCTCGCCGACCGCTTCGGGCGCAAGCGGATGCTCTTCGCGGGCCTCGCGCTCTTCTTCATCGCGTCGCTCGGCTGCGGCGTCGTGCCGTCGGCGGGCTGGCTGATCGCCGCGCGTGCGGTGAAGGGCGGCGGCGCCGCGCTGCTGCTGACCGCGGCGCTCGCGGTGATCGCGAACCGTTTCCCGGACGGGCGCGAGCGCGCACGCGCGTGGGCGATCTGGGGCATGTGCATGGGGATCGCGACGGCCATCGCGCCGCTCGTCGGCGGCGCGATCACGCAATGGATCGGATGGCGCTGGGTGTTCCTGCTGAACTTGCCCGTCTGCCTGCTGCTGGCGGCCGGCGCGCACGTCGCGATCGACGAATCGAACGATCCCCATGCGAAGCGCGTGGACGTGGCCGGCAGCCTGCTGTTCGGCGCGGCGCTCGCCTGCGCGATCGCTGCGCTGATCGGCGCGCCGTCGCACGGCTGGCTGTCCATCGCGACGCTGGGCCGGTTCGCGCTCGCGGCGGCGCTGCTGGCGGCGTTCGTCGGCGCGGAGCGCTGGCAGGCGCGGCCGATGATCGATCTCGCGCTGTTTCGCCAGCCGCGCTTCGTCGGCGCCGTGCTCGCGATGTTCGGTTACGCGGCGTGCGCGCAGGTGATGATGACGTTCCTGCCGCTGTACCTGCAAAACGCGTTCGGGATGTCGGCGATCGATGCAGGGCTCGGGATGCTGCCGTTCGCGTTCGCGATGATCGCCGGCCCGTCGCTCGGCGCGGCGCTCGCCGCGCGCGTGTCGTCCGGCGGCGTGCTGGCCGGCGGGCTCGCGCTGATCGGCGCGGGCAACCTCGCGACCGCGGCGCTGACGGGCGGCGGCGACTACCGGCTCGTCGCGCTCGGCATGTTCGTGACGGGGTGCGGCGCCGGCATCATGAACGGCGACACGCAGAAAGCGATCATGGCGTGCGTGCCGCCGAATCGCACGGGCATGGCGTCGGGCATCAGCACGACGACCCGCTTCTCGGCGATCGTCACGGCCGTGGGCGTGCTCGGCGCGGTGCTGGCGGCGAGTACGCATGCGCGGCTCGACGGGCTGCTGTCCGCGACGCCCGGCCTGCGCGCATTCGTCGACGCGCCGTTCATGTCGAGCCTGCTGGCCGGCGACCTCGCGCAGGCGCTCGGCCGCGTGCCGCCATCGGCTGCCGGTGCGCTCGCACAGGCGGCGCCGGCCGCGTTCGCGAGCGGATTCGCCGATGCGCTGAAGGTAAGCGGCGTACTGGCGCTGGTTGCGGCCGTCGTTGCGTACAAGTTGCTTACGCAACCGATGCGCGAACCCGCGTGACGCGGACGCTTGCATGCGCAGCGCATCGTTCTGCTGTCGATGCTCGGGGTCGCTCGTCTCGCTGCCGGTGCGGCTCGCACTCTCACGCGGCACGTATGACCCGGTACGTCCTTTGACGCATCCCGTCAGCCTTTCAGTGCGTCGCGATCGACTTGCGCGTCGTGCAGCTTGCGCATGGCGTCGCGCAGCTTGGCCTGCTTGTCGGCGAGCTTGCGTTGCGCGTTGTTCAGCTTCTTCGCATCGCCGAGCGTTTCGGCTTCATGGGCTCGTGCCTGTGCGTCGCGCACCTCGTCCTGCGCGTGCTGCAGATCGCGCTGCTTGTCGGCGACCTTGCGCTCGGCGCGCGCGAGCTGGCCGGCGTCCGTGCAATTGGCCTTGATCTGTTCGAGCGCGGCCTGCTGGCGCATCGCCTGATGCGTGTTGCCGAATCGCTTCGCGTTGTCGATCTGCGTCTGCAGTGCACGAATGCGTGTCGCGCAATCTTGCGTATCGGCGAAGGCGCCGGTGCTCGCGAGCAGTGCGGCGGGAATGGCCAGGATAACGAGCGTTTTCTTCATGGTGGGGTTCTCGACAGGATAGCGGCCGGGTGAATCAGCGATGCGGTACGGTCGCGGCGATGTTTCGAGAACGCATTCTGACGATTCGGTACCGGGCGCGTAAATAGGACTAGTCTGACTTGAGTCCGAATAGGGAATCGCACGGACCATCCGCGCGTGCACGCGTTGAGCAGCGAATCGTTGCAGGCGCGGGCGGCGGAAGGGGAACGCCGCGTGACGCCTGCGCCGGTCAGTGCGGTTTCGTCGCGAGGCGATGGATGCGTGCCGCTTGCGCGACGCGCGCCGGGTGGGACGCGTGACCATGCGCGGCCGGTGTGCGGCGCGGGCGACGGGTCGGCTCCGAGGAGTCGGCGACGTTCGGTGCGGTTTTCACGGTATCCGCATCGATCCCCGAAGCGGCGATCGCGGCGACGGCCGGCAGCGTCGCGTCGGCGTCGAGCCATGCGCGCGTCGCTTCCGCGATCAGCCCGCGCAGCCACCGCACGCCTTCCACACACGATCCCGATTCGTTCCACGTCATCCGGTACACGATGTCCGGCGGTTCCGTCGGCAGCGCGACCGCGGCGAGCGGCAGCAGCTTCGCGTAGTGCCGCGCGAGCCGGTACGTGGTGGTGAGGATCAGGTCGGCGCGCACGAGCGCATGCGCGGCGAGCTCGAAGTGCGGCAGCGTGACGGCGATGCGCCGTTGCAGGCCCACGCGTTCGAGCTGCCGGTCGATCGCGCCGGACGCTTCGAGCCACGACGGCGTCGGGCATAGCTGCGGCGCCGCCGCGAACGCGGCGGCCGTCATCGCGCCGCGCCGCGCGAGCGGATGCGTCGCGCGCATCAGGCACACGACGCGGTCGTCGAACAGGTCGTCCTGACGGAAGCGCGACCGGCGCGCGGGCCGGTTGTCGATCACGACGTCGAGCTCGCCGTCGGCCAGCGCGCGCTCGTCGTCGAACCCGTCGCCGAGCGGATGAAACACCAGTTGCGCGTTCGGCGCACGCTCGCGAAACAGCGCGACGAGTTTCGGCACGAACAGCACGTTCAGGTAGTCGGGGCAGCCGATCCGGTAGGTGCGCACTGACGTGCGCGCGTCGAACGTCGGCTGCTGGATGCGGATGAAATCGATCACGCGCAGCGCGTTGCGCAACGGCTCGATCAGTCGCGCGCCGAACTCCGTCGGCACCATCCCGTAGCGGCTGCGCACCAGCAGCGGATCGCCGAGCAGCGTGCGCAGGCGCTTGAGCGCGGCGCTCGTCGCCGGCTGCGACATGTTCAGGCGCACGGCCGCACGCGACACGGTACGCTCGGTCAGCAGCACGAGCAGGATGCGCATCAGCCGCGCATCCAGCACGTCGAGCGCGCCCGAGTCGTCGGACGCGTCGCGGGGCGGCGCGGCCGGATCTAGCGGATCGCGCATGTCGATACGCGTCCCGGCGAGGCGAGGCGGCCGCGCGACGCGGCGGCCGGCCGGCGGCCCGTCATTTCGCGAAGGTGCCCGGCCAGCCGACGATCCGCTTCGGGCGCGGCGGCGCGTAGGTGCGGACCTTCGACGTCTTCAGCTTCAGGCGCACCAGCGACTCGGCGAGCGCGACCGCGGCCGATACGCCGTCGACGACCGGCACGCCCGTGCATTCCTCGATCTGCCGGTCGAGGCCGGCCATCCCGCCGCAGCCGAGGCAGATCACTTCCGCATGATCGTCCCGCACCGCGCGCTGCGCCTCGTCGACGATCGACTCGATCGCGCGCGCCGGGTTCTCCTCGAGTTCCAGCACCGCGAGACCGCTTGCACGCACCGACGCGCAACGCGCATCGAGCCCGGCGAGCTTCAGGCGATCCTCGATCAGCGGCACCGTGCGGTCGAGCGTCGTGACGACCGAGTAGCGATGGCCGAGCAGCATCGCGACGCTCGCGGCTGCTTCGGTGATGTCGACGACGGGCGCCGTCAGCAATTCCTGCAGCCCTTCGCGGCCGTGTTCGCCGTAGCCGGCCTGGATCACCGCATCGTACGGTTCGTCGTAGCTCATCACGCGATCCATCACGGCGATCGCCGCGAGGTAGCTCTCGAAGTTGCCTTCGACCGACTCCGCGCCGAAGCGCGGCGTGAGCCCGACGATCTCCGTGCCGGGCGACGCGGCGGCCTGCGCCTGCGCGGCGATCGCGTCGGTGATCGACTCGGTCGTGTTGACGTTGACTACCAGGATCCTCATCCGTGACTCCGTATGCGTGTGTGTCAGTGTCGCGCGCAGGCAACCGCGATGTGTTCGCCCGAGCGCGCTTCGTAATGCCGTTTTCGATCGGCCAGCAGCCAGTACACGCCGCCCGCGATCGCCGCGCCGAGCAGCCACGAGAACGGCGTCATCGCGCTGAAGGCCGGTACGACGGCGAGCGTGATCGAGATCAGCGCGGACGGCACGAGCGCCGCGAGCGCGTTGCGGTTCACGCCGCGCGTGTAGAAGTAGGCGCCGGTCGGCGCTTCGGAATAGAGATCGGGCACGTTCACGCGCTGCTTGCGCACGAGCCAGTAGTCGACCGTGATGATCCCGTACAGCGGGCCGAGCAGCGCACCGAGGCCGGACAGGAAATAGACGATCACGATCGGGCTGTTGTACAGGTTCCACGGCAGGATCAGCACGGCGAGCGTCGCGCTGATGAGGCCCGCGCGGCGAAACGACAGGCGGTGCGGCGCGAGGCTCGTCAGCACGAAGGCCGGCGCGACGAAGTTCGCCATGATGTTCACGGCCACCGTCACGATCAGGAACGCGAGGCAGCCGAGCACGAGGAACAGCTTGTTCGGCACCGTCGCGATGATTTCCGTCGGGCTGTGGATGACGTGGCCGTTCAGCTTGAACTGCGCGCCGGCAAGCACGAAGCTGATCGTCGCGAACACGAGGATGTTGACCGGCAGGCCCCAGAAGTTGCCGACGCGCACCGTCTTCGCGCTCGGCGACGAACGGGTGAAATCGCAGAAGTTGAGCACCAGCGTGCCGTAGATCGCGAGCCACAGCGCGCCGCCCGCGAAGATTTCCGTCCACATCTTCAGGCCGGTCATCGGCTTGCCGATCGACATCGCGAGGTGGCCGCCGGTGCGGCTGAACATCCACGCGGCGAGCGACAGCGTCGTGACGAGGATCACCGGGCCGGCGAGCCCCTCGTACTTGCGGACCATCTCCATCCCGTACGTGAGGATGCCGATCTGCACGAGCCAGATCGCGACGAACGTGATCCAGCCGAGCGTCGACAGCCCGAAGATCGCATTCCGGTCGAACGCGGCAAGGCCCGGCCAGATCGCGGTAAGCAGCACGCGCAGCACGACCGACGCGAGATAGGTCTGGATGCCGAACCATGCGATCGCGATCACCGCGCGAATCATCGCGGGCAGCATCGCCCCGTAGATGCCGAAGCTCATCCGGCTGATCACCGGGAACGGCACGCCGGTTTTCTGGCCCATGTAGCCGGTGAGATTCATGAAGCAGTACACGAGCACCGCGCCGATCGCGAGCGACGCGAGCATCTGCCAGCCCGACAGGCCGAGCGCGAACAGCCCGATCGCGAACGAGTAGTTCGCGATGTTGTGCACGTCGTTGGTCCAGAGCGCGAAGATGCTGTAGCGGCCCCACGTCCGGCCTTCGGCCCGGGTCGGCGCGAGATCGGGGTTGTGCAGCCGCGGGCTCGGCGCGGGCTCGCGCGCGGCCGTACCGTGTCGATGCGATGCGTCGTCCGCGCCGAGCCCGATGCTCGCGCGGTGGATGGCTTCCAGTTGCACGCCGTTGTCTCCTTCCATGTGCGGGGCGCGAAACCGGCCGCGTATGCACGCGGCGCGGGCCCGGCCGCCGTGGACGTTATGTCTCGGATTTGTTCGCGAGTATGGGCGGCAGGTACGGCGATGGGAAATTAAATATTCGGCTGGGGGGCATTCGAAAAACAAATGGAACGCGCCCGGCCGCGCCGGCCGGCGCGCGGCACGCAAATTGCGGGTCAACGGGTTCCCTTCACATCGACATCAGCGGAGGTGTCATGCAGCGATATTCATTTCGTCACGTATCGCGAGCCGTCTTCGCCGGCATCCTGATCGCGGGCCTCGCGGCAGGCGCCGGCTGCCAGAAGAAGAGCGACAACGCCGACTCGGGCGCATCGAGCGGCATGTCGGCCGCGCCTTCCACCGCGCCCTCCACCGCGCCGTCGGGCATGCCCAGCAGCGGGGCGGCCGGCAGCAGCGGCGACACCGGTGCGAGCCTGCCGGGCGCGGCTTCGGCGCCGGCCGGCGCGAGCGGCGGCGGTTGACCCGCGTCCGGGCGGCAGGCGGGCGGCGCGCGAGCGTGTCGCCCACTTCCCGGCCGCCGCAGTGCCCGACGGCAGGTGGGCCAGGCGGACGACGCGCGCGCGCAGCGCTGCGCATGAAAGATTTGCAAGGACCGTTGTAGCGATTTCCGGCCCGGCGGCGACGGCGTGACGCCGGCGTGCGTCGGCCGGCCAAGGAGGTGCGATGCAGAACGCGGAATCGAACCCTACCCCCGAAAAGCAGCGGGAACAGATCGAGAAGAGCCCGGTGAAGACGCCGGCCGCCGGCGACATGCCCGACGCGGCGACCCAGGCCGAGCAGGTCGCGCGGCGTCCGCTGACGCCGGAGGCAGTCGCCGGCAAGATGCCGACCGGCCTGCCGGAGATCGACGTCGATGCGCATGCGGTCGACAGCGGCGATCCGGTGCGTCGGGCCGCCGGCCGGATCGTCACGCTCGACAACGCGAACATGGCGATGACCGACAACACGGTCGACGTCGACGGCAAGGGCATGGAGGCGCGCACCGGCGCGTCCGAACTGCAGGACAACGTGATCTATTCGAACGCGTCGCTCGACGAAGCGGTCGATACGCCCGACGAAGGGCTGGGCGGGATCGAGAGCCGTCCGTCCGGCAACATGCCGCAGATCGCGACGCGGCCGGGCTGGCGCGTGCGCCATGTCGGCGACGTGGATATCGCGCACGGCGACGGCTCGCGTGCCGAGCACGTGATCTGCCTCGAGCGGGTGGACGACTGATAGCCGGCACTGATGCTGGCGGTTTGATCCCGCGACGTTTGATCCCGCGACGTTGGATCCCGGTATACGACACGCGGCGGCCGATGCAATCGCACCGGCCGCCGCGACCGTTTTCGGACCCTTGCCGCGTTACTGCGGCCCCAGCTCCTGCGCGGACGTATCGGCGTCGTTGCCCTGCGCGACCAGCACGTGGATGTCGTTCGGCGTCACGTCGCCGATGCCGCCGGACGGAATCGTCAGAAGCAGCCAGTCGGCGTTGTTGCCGATGTTGACCGGCGCGGTCTTGAGGATCGGCGACTTGCTGCCGGCCGTCGTGACGACCACCTGGTAGGTGCCGCCGTTCAGGTACACCGAATCCTGCGTCGTTGCCGGCACGGCATTCTGGTAGGCGGCGCCCGCCATCGTCGGGCTGACCGTCGTGATGTCGGTGCCCGGCGCCACGATGTACACGTCGACGTTCTGCGCATTCGGCGACGCGTTGAAGCTGCGCACGCGCGCCTTGTCGGACAGCAGCCCCTTGTCGTATGGATCGTCGATGACGGAGATCAGCGACGTCGTGCTCGGCAGCGCGATCGTCGTGTAATGGTGACCGTTCGCCGCGCTGAACGACTGGGACGCGATGGTCGTCGTCGTGCCCGATACGTCATAGCTCGCGGTCTGATTACCCGAATCGATGTCGTGATAGCGCGTCACGCCCTTGTAGGCGACGCCCGCCTGGTCGACCTTCGCATTCAGGTAGTAGTCGAGGTTCGGGCCGGCCGGCACCGCGTTGATGAAGCGCGCCTGCGGCTTCGAGATGCCGAGTACGGTCCCGGCGTCGTCGCCGCCGCCGCATGCCGTGAGCATGGAAATGACCGAGCACAGGGCCACTATCGTTCGTATTGATTTCATGTCGTCCTCTCGTTCAGGAAACCTGTATTGCGATGCCGGACCGCCGCGTGAACGATCGCGCGGGGCGCAGCGCCGGTTGGAAGGAAGTTGGCTGTCCGCCGGAGGGCGGGCGCGAGGATGACGCAATCGACGTGCCTGCGGGAAGACCAGGCGCGACGGACGCAGGCGGGCGGGCACTGGCCGGGATGGCGGCGCGAGGCGCGGGCGCGAACCGCGTGAGCGGCGCGGTTGTAAAAAGGGCGTGGCGCGTGCGGTCGCTAACCGGGCGGCATTAGGCAAGCGCCAGTGCGCCGCCGATCCCCATGCCCGCCGGGCGGCCCGACGCATCCCGCGTGGCCAGCGCGCCGGGCGAAATGACCTGCCGCACGAAAACGATGGCCGGCGGCGGCTGTAATTCTTGCCGGGTTCGGCCATCGTTTAACCATTCGAAACAATGTGTTCAGCGAAAGGGGCATGATCTCCGGCGATCGAGCAGGCATACTGTCGCCTATGTTGCTCAATGCGCGTCGAACGGCGTGCGCTTGCCCTCCATGTCCATTCCAGTCTCTTTTCGAACCTTGCGATGGTTGACCGTTGCGGCTACTGCATGCTTGCTCGCCGCGTGTTCGACCGCTTCCGACGTGACCACGACGTCGAACCCGAACGTATTCACCGTGACGACGCGCACGCTCGGCGTGTCCACGACATGGGCCGACGCCCATGCGAAGGCCGTCAGCGAAGCCACCAACTACTGCTCGCAGCGCGGGATGCGCGCGAGCGTGAAGCAGGAATCGCTGACCGGCGGCCGCCGCGTCGACGCGCGCTCCGAACTCGCGTTCGAGTGCCATCCGACCTTCGAGACGGCGTCTAACCCGCGCGGTTGACCGGCCGGCGGCATGACTGCGCCGCCCGCGTTTTCCTTCCCCCGCATGGCAAACCGACCCGCGATGCCGTACCGGCACGTCGCGGGCCGGCGCACGTCCGGCGTCGGCCCGGCGGGTCAGGCCGGCTGCGCCTCGTACAGCTTCACGCATGCGGAGAAGTCGAGCGTGCCGAGCCCCTGCTGGCTCATCGACTGATAGAGCTGCTGCGCGAGCGCGCCCATCCACACCGGCTGATGCGCGCCGCGTGCGGCTTCCGTCGCCAGCCCGAGATCCTTCAGCATCAGGTTCGCCGCGAAGCCGCCCGCATAGCCGCGCGCGGCCGGCGCCGCGTCGCTCACGCCCGGGTACGGGTTGTACGTGTCCGAGCTCCAGCAGCGGCCGGTCGACGTGTTGATGATGCCGGCCAGCACGGCCGGATCGATGCCGAGCGCGGCGCCGAGCGCCATCGCTTCCGCCACGCCCATCATCGAGATGCCGAGCAGCAGGTTGTTGCAGATCTTCGCGATCTGCCCGGTGCCGGTGCCGCCGCAGTGCACGACGTTCCTGCCCATGTCGAGCAGCACCGGGCGGATGCGCTCGAACAGCGGGCCGTCCGCGCCGACCATGAAGGTCAGCGTGCCGGCCTGCGCGCCGCCGGTGCCGCCCGACACGGGCGCGTCGGCGAGCGGGAGGTCGCGCCGCGCGGCGGCGTCGGCCACCGCGCGCACGGTGCCGGGATCGATCGTGCTGCAGTCGACCAGCGTCGCGCCGGCTCGGGCGCCGGCCAGTACGCCGTCGTCGCCGAGGTAGACGGCGCGCACGTGCTGCGCGGCCGGCAGCATCGTGATGATCAACGCGCCGCGCGCGGCGGCGTCACGCGGCGACGCCGCCGCCGTCGCGCCCGCGCGCACCGCGGCGTCGACCGCGTTCGCATCGAGGTCGAACACCGTCAGCGCGTGGCCGGCCTTGAGCAGGTTGGCGGCCATCGGGCCGCCCATGTTGCCGAGTCCGATGAAGGCGATTTCCATGTCCGGGCTCCGTCGGGTCAGCGCAACGCGATCGTCGTGTTCACGCCGCCGGCCGTCGCGTCGTCGTCGAACCAGCGCGCGGTGACCGTCTTCGTCTGCGTATAGAACTGCACGACCTGCTTGCCGTACGGGCCGAGATCGCCGAGCTTCGAGCCGCGCGAGCCGGTGAAGCTGAAGTAGGGCACCGGCACCGGAATCGGGATGTTGATGCCGACCTGGCCGACGTCGATTTCGCTCTGGAACTTGCGCGCGGCCGCGCCGCTCTGCGTGAACAGGCCCACGCCGTTGCCCATCGGGTTGCGGTTGACGAGCGTGATCGCCTCGTCGAGCGTGTCCGCTTCCATCACGACCACCACCGGCCCGAAGATTTCCTCCTTGTAGATCGACATGTCGGTCGTCACGCCCGAGAAGATCGTCGGGCCGACGAAATTGCCGTGCTCGTAGCCGGGCACCTTCACGTCGCGGCCGTCGAGCAGCAGCGTCGCGCCTTCGTTCACGCCGGCGTCGATCAGCGACAGGATGCGCGCCTTCGCCGCCTTCGACACGACCGGACCGACGTCGGTGCCGGCTTCGGCGCCCGCGTTGACCTTCAACGCCTTCGCCTTTTCGACGAGATCGGGCAGCCAGTCGCGCGCCTGGCCGACGAGCACGACGACCGACGTCGCCATGCAGCGCTGGCCGGCCGCGCCGAAGCCCGCGCCGACGAGCGCGTTGATCGACTGCTCGCGATGCGCGTCGGGCAGCACGACCGCGTGATTCTTCGCGCCCATCATCGACTGCACGCGCTTGCCGTGCTGGCTGCCGAGGTTGTACACGTGCGTGCCGACGCGCGTCGAGCCGACGAACGAGATCGCCTTGATGTCCGGGTGCGTGCACAGGCGGTCGACCACCGTCTTGCCGCCGTGCACGACGTTCAGCACGCCTTGCGGCACGCCGGCCTCGATCGCGAGCTCGACGAGCTGCATCGTCGACAGCGGGTCCTGCTCGGACGGCTTCAGCACGAACGTGTTGCCGCACACGATCGCCATCGGGAACATCCACAGCGGGATCATGCCGGGGAAGTTGAACGGCGTGATGCCCGCGCACACGCCGATCGGCTGGCGCAGCGTGTAGGTATCGACGCCGCCCGCGACGTTCTCCGCGAATTCGCCTTGCTGCAGCGTGCCGATCGAGCACGCGTGCTCGACCACTTCGAGGCCGCGGAAGATGTCGCCCTGCGCGTCGGGCAGCGTCTTGCCTTGTTCGGCCGTCAGCGTGTGCGCGATCCGTTCGAGATTGCGGCGCACGAGATCCTGGAACTTCAGCATGATGCGCAGCCGCGCGCCGATCGGCGTCGTCTTCCAGGTCTGGAACGCGCGCTGCGCGGACGCGATCGCGGCATCGACCTCGTCGAGCGTCGCGTACGGCACGCGGCCGATCACTTCCTGCGTCGCGGGGTTGACGATGTCGCCCCATTCGGCGCTTTGCGAATCGACGAACGCGCCGTCGATCAGCAGCTTGGCGGTGGGCAGGGCGAGGGTGGTCTGGGGGACTGCGGCGTTCATGGCATGCTCCGGGGAAACGGTGTGACGATGAAAAAGGGGCTGCGTCCGCCGCGCGCGCTGGCACGGCGGGCGGCAGGTCGAAGGGAAATCGAATGAATGCGGGCGGGCGATGCGAGCCGGTGGGCTTACGTCCGCGCCGGACGCATCAGCGCGGTACAAGCAAGCGCGAACACACCGAAGCCGACGAGGTACGCGATCACGTAGTGCGGCTGGCCGCCGCCGGCCTTCAGCAGAGACGTCGCGATCATCGGCGCGAAGCCGCCGCCGATCACGCCGGCCAACTGCACCGACAGCGAGATGCCGCTGTAGCGGATTTCCGCGGGAAACTGCTGCGCGAACAGCAGCGATTCCGGCGCATAGAGAATCGGGAACACGACGCCGAGGCCGAGCACGATCGCCCACCACGCGGTCGACGTCTGCTGCGTGCCGAGCATCATGAAGAACGGCGCGGCGAACGCGCACATCAGCACGAGGCCGATCGCGAACATCCGGCGCTGGCCGATGCGGTCGCTCAGATGCCCGCACAGCGGCATCGTCACGAGCGACAGCGCGGCGCCTGCCGTGATCGCGTGCAGCATCTCGGCCTTCGGCAGATGCAGCTGCTGCGTCGCGTAAGCGAGTGCGAACGTGACGACCATGTAGAACCACGTGTTCTCGGCGGCGCGCGCGCCGACGATCGTCAGCACTTCGCGCGGATGGCGGCGCAGCGCGGCCGTCACCGGCGATTTCTCGGCCTTGCCCTGGCGCTGCATCTTCTCGAAGTCGGGCGATTCGGGCACCTTCGCGCGGATGAACCAGCCGAGGCCGACGAGCGCGATGCTCGCGAGGAACGGCACGCGCCAGCCCCACGACAGCATGTCGCCTTCCGGCAGCGCGGCCACCGCGGCCATCGCCACCGACGACAGGATCAGGCCGAGCCCGACGCCCGTCTGCGGCAGGCTGCCGAACAGCCCCTTGCGGCCGTTGGGCGCGTGCTCGACGGCCATCAGCACCGCGCCGCCCCATTCGCCGCCCACGGCCATTCCCTGCAGGAAGCGCATCGCGATCAGCAGCGCGGCGGCCCAGTAGCCGATGCTGTCGTACGACGGGATCAGCCCGATGATCATGCTCGGTACGCCCATCAGCAGCAGCGTGATCATCAGCATCGACTTGCGGCCGATGCGGTCGCCGAAGTGGCCGAACACGATGCCGCCCATCGGTCGCCCGATGAAGCCGACCGCGAACGTGCCGAACGCGGCGAGCGTGCCGACGACCGGGTCCAGCGACGGGAAGAAGATGCGGTTGAACACGAGCGCGGCGGCCGTGCCGTACAGGAAGAAGTCGTACCACTCGATCGTGGTGCCGGCCATGCTGGCCCAGCCGGCCAGCAGGTAGTGCTTCGCGGTGCGCTCGGGCGCCGGCGTCGCGATGGTCGCATGCTCATCGAGGGTGGATCGGGTCTGCATGGTGTCTCCGGTTTTATTGCCCGCGGCTCATGGTCCGCAGGTCACGGTCGAGTATAGTTATGCGCGGATTCATGATGTACCGACAAAGAAACCGGTTGGATGTGCATTTATGCATATCGACGGCCGGCCCGGAGACGCCCGCCTTTTTCCCCTCGCCGATGCGACATGCCACCGAGCCGGTTTCCGGCAACCTGAACTGGGACGACCTGCGCTTTTTCCTCGAAGTCGCGCGCACGCAGCGCGCGAGCGGCGCGGCGAAGCGTCTCGGCGTCGACTACACGACCGTCGCGCGGCGCATTCGCGCGCTCGAGGCCGCGATGGGCACGCTGCTGTTCGACAAGTCGCGCTCCGGCGGCTTCACGCTGACGGCCGAAGGACAGCGGCTCGTCGCGTATGCGGATGCGATGGAGACGACCGTGCAATCCGCGTGCGATCAGGTCGCGAACACTGGCGAGGCGCTGTCGGGCCACGTGCGGATCGGGTCGACCGAGGGGTTCGGCTGTTTTTTCCTCGCGCCGCAGCTCGCGCGGTTCCGCGCCGCGCATCCGCACGTGACGGTCGATCTGCTGCCGGTGCCGCATTTCGTCAACCTGCCCAAGCGCGAGGCCGATCTCGCGATCACGCTCGAGCGGCCCGAGCGCGGGCCTTATGTGGTCACGAAGCTGTGCGACTACCAGTTGCGGCTCTATGCGACGCGCGACTATCTGGCGAACCACGCGCCGATTACCTGCACGGACGATCTCGCGCGGCACGCGTTCATCAGCTACGTCGACGATCTCGCGTTCAGCAACGAGCTGCTGTACCTCGATCGCGCGGTCCCCGGCGCGACGGCCGGGTTGCGCACGACGAGCGTGATCGCGCAGGTTTTCGCGGCGCTGCAGGGCGGCGGCCTCGCGATCCTGCCGTGCTTCATCGCGGCCACGCAGCCGGCGCTGGTGCCCGTGCTGCCGAACGACGTGGTCGTCACGCGATGTTTCTGGCTGACGTGCCGCGAGGATCTGCGCAAGCTGCGGCGCGTGACCGCGCTGTGGGATTACCTGCGCGCGGCGGCGGATGCAAACCGTGCGTTGCTGGCGGGGGAGTCGGGGGCGCTGAGGTTCGTTGGCGAGCCGGCATAGCGGGTTGCACGCGCGTCGCGACGGCGGCGCGATCGACATGACCGACGTGGATGACGAAACAGCCGGCGGCGATTCGACCGGCTATCGGGGGGAGGCAGATGGCTTTGACGCATGCGGGCAAGGTTTTCGTGGTGTGCGTGGTCGTATTCGGCGTGGCCGCTTACTGGCTCGCGTCGCGCATGGTGCGCCGCCAGACGGGCGGCAAGCGCGGCTCCGGCGGCGCGGTCGCGTTCTGGTGGCTCGTGTGTTTTTGCCTGGTGTCGCTGTTGTTCCCGTTCGCGTACTGGATCGGCGACGAGATTTACGCGCTTGCGGTGTCGCCGACGTACGAAGCGACCGTCGTGTCCTACCAGTCGGAGTGGGACACCTGCGAGCGCCGCGAAAGCTCGGGGCGAACCTCTTCGTACCGGTGCATCAAGTACACGTCGATCCTGGAAGCCGTGATGCCGAATGGCGAGCGCATCGTGCTGCCCGGCAACATCCGCTCGGGCGCCGTGCCCGAAATCGGCGAGAAGGTCGATGTCGTGTTGCCGCAAGGGGCGCGTCAACTGCACGAGCGCAGCGTGCGCAGTATCGGCCTGCTGGCCGGCGGCGCGGTGATGGTCGCGATCATCGGGTATTTCGTCTATCTGATCGCGGCGTACGGGGCCGGGAAGAAAATCGACAGCGCGGCCCGCTTCGGCATGGCGGCGGTGGTGAACGGGCTCGTGCCGCTCGGCGCGCTGCTGATGGAAATCGCATTCCTGAGCGTGCCGTACCGTTACTGGGTGCACGGGAATCCGCAGCAATGGCCGGTGTGGGTGCTCGCGCTGGGCATGCTGTTCGCGCTGGCGCTGCTGCCGTTGCTGCTGCTCTATGCGCGGGCCGCATGGCGGGCGGTCGTGAAGTAACGGCGCCCCGTCGCCTCGCGGTCGCGGCGCGGGGGGGGCGGCCGCGCCGCCGGTAGTCAACCGGGGCAGCCCAGCCGATCGGCGAGTTCGTTCAGATCCCTGACGTCGAAATCCCACGCGTCGTCGGCCTGCAGGTCGGTCGTCTGGCCGGGCCCGTGCTCGGTCGGCCGCAGCACGAACGCGGTCGACAGCCCGAGCCGGCGCGCGGCGGCCAGATCGCCGTTGTGCGCGGCCACGAGGCACAGCTCGGCCGGCGCGAGGCCGAGAATCTCGACCGCTTCGGTATAGACGGCCGGCGACGGCTTGTACGCGCGGGCGACCTCGGCGCCGAGAATCGCGTCCCACGGCAGCCCGCCGTGTTTCGCGACGTCGACCATCAGCCGGATGTTGCCGTTCGACAGCGGCGCGATGATGTAGCGCTGCTTCAGCCGGTGCAGCCCGGCGACGGAGTCGGGCCACGGATCGAGCCGGTGCCATGCGAGATTGAGCGCGTCGATGTCGGCATCGGGCGCGTCGACGATCCCGAAACGGTCGAGCGTGCGCACGAGGTTCTCGCGATGCAGCACGTCGAGCCGCACGTAGCGGCGGCGTCCGCTGCGGATTTCTTCCATCGACGGCGAATATTCGGCGCGCCACGCGTCGGCGAACGCGAACGGGTCGAGCGTCGGCGCGTGACGCTCAAGGAATGCGGCGGCGCCGCGCGCGACGCCGCTTCTCCAGTCGACGATCGTTCCGAAGACATCGAAAACGAGCGCCTTGATTTCGGCAGGGTTCGTCATGGTGATCGAGTGAAGGTCGTTCGATGAGGGGTCACATCGCCGTGCCGCCGGATGGCATGGCGCCGGTTCGATCGACATTGAATCACGGATACGAAAACCCGGCCCGGGAGGGCGCGGTGCGTGGCTCGCGCGCCGGTCGCGCCAGAGCCGGCGCGCGCGGCGACGGCGCGCGGCGGCCGGCCGGACGGTACCGGCTGACGCGCGCGCCGAACCTCGACTGGGGCCCGGTGCGTTCAGGCGGTCAGTGCCGCTTGCGGACCTGCACCTGCACCTTCCCGTGGCGAATCGGCATCACGTCCGGGCTGTCGTCGCCGACTTCGCTGGCGATCAGGTCGTTCAGGCGGCCGTTCATCGCGAGCAGCAATTCGCCGTGCTGCTTCCTGTCCATCGCGAGATTGCGCATCTCGCCCGGGTCGCTCGCGATGTCGAACAACTCGACGTCGTTGCGCGCGAACAGATCCTCCATCGTCGTCGGCCGGTTGAATTCGAGCGGCGAGAAATAGCGCGTGAAGCGGTAGCGGCCGTCGAACACGCTGCGGATCGTGCCGCGCAACCGGAAATCCGGCTGCTGCGCGAGCGCGCGGCGCAGCCGTTCATCCTCCGGCACGCCTTTCTGCCGCAGCGTGCCGAGTTCCTTCAGCATCCATTCGCTGTCGTAGTACAGCAGCATCGCGTAGTTGAACAGCGTCGCATCGCGCGCCGCGCCGTTTCGCGTCCGCCGGTTTCGCGAGCCAGCGCGTGAGGTCGTGCCCCTTCAACGCGCTGCCGCGGATCGTCGCGAGCCGCGCGGCGTCGAGGCCGGTGAGTCCGAGCAAGGTCGGCGCGATGTCGATGTGCGACGTCAGCGCATCGCACTGCATGCCGCCCGGATACGCGGGATGCCGGATCACGAGCGGCACGTGATTCTGCGGCTGGTACGCGGCCGCGCCCTTGCCGACGAGCTGGTGCGCGCCGACGTGGTCGCCGTGGTCGGCCGTCATCACGACGATCGTGCGTTCGTCGAGCTGGAGCGACCGCAGCGTCTGCAGCAGGCGCACGACGTGCGTGTCGCAATCGCGGATGCAGTTGAAGTAGTTGTCCTGATAGAGGCGCACGCGTTCGTCGGTGAACGGGTAGCGCCCGACGAGGTTCGCATGCGCGGCGTTGAACATGCCGTGCGCGGGCGGCCGCCCCGGCTCGTCGTACGGCTGCCGCCGCGACGCCGCGAGCGGCACGTCGCGCCATGACGTGCGGTACAGCGCGTCGTTCGGCGGCGGCGCGTTGCCGAGCATCGGATGGTTCGCATCCTGCACCGTCGAGCCGTTCGTGTCGGTGTTCACGAACATCGCGTCGTGCGGGTTCACGAGATTCACCGCGAGGAACCACGGCCTGCCTTCCTTCGCGAGGCGCGGCGCATGGTTGCGCATCCAGCTCACCGCGGCCTCGGCCGTGAGCCCGTCGTACTCGTAGCCGCCGCGCACCATGCCGATCAGGTCGCCCACGCCGAAGTAGTCGTCGAAGCCGTACGCGCGGATCGTGCGGTTGTAGTCGGCCACGGGCGCCGTGTACGGGCTCGCGGTTTCGTGCATCGACGCGCTCAAGTGCCACTTGCCGAGATACGCGGCGTAGTAGCCGGCATCGCGCAGCATGTGGCCGACGGTGCGTATGTCCGGCGACATGTCCTGTTGCCAGGGCAGGCCCGCGTTGTCGAGCACGCCGGTGTGCTGGATGTGCTGCCCCGTATAGACCGTCGAGCGCGACGGCGAGCACACGCATGCGGCGATCTGGTGATGCATGAACGTGATGCCGTCGCGGCGCAGCGCTTCGCGGCCGGGCACCGGGAACGGCCAGCGGTCGAAGTGGCGTTCCTGGTCGGTCAGGATGAACAGGATGTTGTAGCCGGCGGGCGGGGTGGCGGGCGCCGTTGCGGCGCCGCGCAAGCCGGGATCGACGGCTGAGGCGGTCGCGGCGGTCGCGGTACCGGCGGCCGGGGCCGGCGGCGGCGGGTTCGCGGCCAGCGCATCGGCGCCGATGCCGGCCGACGCGACGGCCGCACCGGCCAGCTTGAGGAACCGACGCCGCGCGGTGGGCTCGGTGGCGGGGGCGTCCTGATCGTCTTTCACGTCGGCTGTCTCCTGGTCATGCACGGCTCGTGCCGGGGGTTTTCATGCCGACGACTATGCGGCAGGATCGCGTATCGATCGATGAAAGATCAGGGTCGATCGATAACCTGACGAACATGAATGACGGAGGCGCCCGTGACCCTCGACCCCCGCGGCCCGGCCGGCCGCACGCGACCGGGCCCGCTCGCGCCGCCCGGCGCGCCGGCCCACGAGCAGCGCATCGCGCAGGCGCTGCGGCGGCTGCGTGTGCGCGACATGGAAACGCTCGATACGCTCGGCCGCACACGCAGCTTCGCGCGCACGTCCGAGGCCGCGTCGATCACGCAGCCGGCGTTGTCGAAATGGCTGCGCGAGCTCGAGGACTCGCTCGGCCTGCCGCTGTTCGAGCGCACGTCGCGGCGGGTCGCGCCGACGGCATACGGCGATGCGCTGCTCGAATGCATCGGCCGCGTGCTGACCGACATGCGCGGCGTCGCACCCGCGTTCGACGCATTGCGGACCGGCGCCGGCCGACCGGTGTCGATCGGCCTGCTGCCGAACATGGCACCGCAACTGATTCCGGGCGCGCTCGCGTGGCTGCGGGAAGCCGGCCGCCCCGTACAGCTCAATGTGCGGGAAGACACGCTCGACCGGATGCTCGTGCAGGCGCGGCGCCACGAGCTCGACCTGCTCGTGTGCCGGCTCGACGCGTCGGCGTTGAGCGCGGGACTCGCCGTCGCGCCGTTGTACCGCGACGACATGATCGTCGTATGCGGGCCGCGCCATCCGTTGCTCGGGCGTGCGCGGATCGGCTGGCGCGACGCCGCCGCGTTTCCGTGGATCGCGCCGCCGTTCGGTTCTCCCGCGCGCACGGCGCTCGATGCCGAGTTCGCGAAGGCCGGCCTGGCGCCGCCGGCCGTGCTGATGGAGTCGGTGTCGTGGCAGACCAACCGCGCGGTCGCCGACCAGTCGCCGTGCCTGTTCGTGCAGTCGGCCCGCGCGTTCGACCTCGCCGCGCGGGCTGGCGAGCGCGTCGGCCGGCTGCCGCTGAAGTTGTCGACGATGCCGGAGACGGTCGGTGCGTTGTATGCGGCGCCGGCGAGCGTGTCGGTCGCCGCGGCGATCGACGCGCTGAGCGCGGTGACGCGCACGCATCCTGGCGCGGACGACCGACCGGCGACGGAGCGGGGCACGGACACATTCTGACGGATCGCTTTCGGAGAACGCGCGCGCGGCCTTCGTGCGGTGCAGCAACCTGGCGGCGAACCGTTCGCCGCTGGCGGGGGCAGCGCGGCAACCGAGCGTATCCCCTGATGGAAGCAGGTATGCCGATCGTCACGGATTGGTGTTAAATAGATTTCGGCGCGCCCTCGCTCGGCGCGCAAACGGGGCGCACCGGGCATCGGCGTAAACCCGAGGCGGAACAGGGCACGAAATATCGAAAACGAATCGGGCGCATCAGACCCGGTCGGACAGACGGCAGGATTCACTTTGAATACCGAACCGCAAAGTTCTCGCTACAGCCTCGGGCTCGCCGCGGAAGTGCTCGCATCCGAGCAGAGCGTGCTGAGGCTGATCACACGCAACACGCCGCTGCCGGAACTGTTGATCGAGGTTTGCCGGCGTGCCGAGGCTTTGCTCGGCGACGGCGCGTCGTGCACGATCCTGCTGCTCGATACGGACGGCATGCACGTGCGCGTGGGCGCGGCGCCGTCGTTGCCCGCGCAGTACAGCGCGGCGATCGACGGCGCGACGATCGGGCCCGCGGCCGGCTCGTGCGGCACCGCGATGTACGAGCGCCGGATGGTCACCGTCGAGGACATCGAAACCGATCCGCTATGGGCCGACTACCGCGCGATCGCGTTGCCGCTGGGCTTGCGCGCGTGCTGGTCGGTGCCGTTTCTCGACGATGCGGGCGCCGTGCTCGGCGCGTTCGCCGTCTATCACCCGCGGCCGTGCCGGCCCAGCGACGAGGAAACCGCGCTGTTGCGCGATATCGGCAACAGCGTCGGCCTCGCGGTGCATCAGGACCGGATCGCGCGCCAGCTCGCGCGCAGCGAGGAACATCACCGGCTCGTCGTCAACAGCCTGAGCGAGGGCATCCTCGTCGTCTCGCGCGACGGCGTCGTGATCGCGAGCAATCCGAGCGCGAACCGGATGATGCGCGTGAAGGGCGAGCTCGTCGGCCGCCGGCTGTCGACGGTGATCCTGCGCAAGCTGCGCGAGGACGGCACGCCGATCGAGCCGCACGACTGGCCGAGCCGGCGCGCGCTCGAGACGGCCACGCCGATGCTCGACTATACGGTCGGCTTCGGTCTCGCGGACGGCGACATCATCTGGGTGCGCGGCAACGCGGTGCCGATCGTGAGGCCGGGCGACACGCAGGCCGATTCGGTGCTCGTGTCGTTCAACGACATCGGCCCCGTGCGCGAAGCGCAGCAGCAGTTGCGCTACATGGCGACCCGCGACGCGCTGACGGGCCTCTACAACCGCCGCTGGCTCGGCGACCGCATGCGCGAGCTGTTCGGCGCGCCCGACGCGGCGGGCGGGCCCGCGCGCGTCGCGATCCTGTTCATCGATCTGGTCGGCTTCAAGAAGGTCAACGACACGGCCGGCCACGACGCGGGCGACGCGCTGCTGCGCAGCGTCGCGTCGCGGCTCGCGGCCTGCGCGGACGGCCGCTACGCGCTCACGCGCGTCGGCGGCGACGAGTTCGTGATCCTCGTCGACGACTGCGACGATCCCGACCGTCTCGCGGTGCTCGCGCGCGAGGTGATCGACGCGATCGCGAAGCCGTTCGCGATCGCGAACAACGAATACTGGCTCGGCGTATCGATCGGCATCAGCGTCGCGCCGCGCGACGGCGACGATGCGGTGACGCTGATGCGCAACGCCGATTCGGCGATGTACGACGCGAAGCAGCGCGGCCGCAACCACTTCACGTTCTTCACCGCGCAGCTCAACCTGCGGCTGCAGCGCCGCTTCGCGATCGAGCAGTCGCTGCGGCGCGCGCTGGCGTCGGACACGCTGCGGCTCGCGTATCAGCCCGTCATCGATGCGCGCAGCGGCCGCACGGTCGGCGCCGAGGCGCTGCTGCGCTGGACGAGCCCCGAGCTCGGGCCGATGTCGCCGGCGGAATTCATTCCGGTCGCGGAAGATACGGGGCTGATCGTCGCGATCGGCCAGTGGGTGCTCGAAACCGCGTGCCGGCAGGCCGCCGAGTGGCGTCGCACGATCGCGCCGGACCTGATGCTGGCCGTCAACCTGTCGCCGCGGCAGTTCCATGAAGGGCTCGTCGAATCGGTCGGCCGCTGTCTCGCGCAAACGCGGCTCGACCCGTCCGCGCTGGAGCTGGAGATCACCGAAGGCGTGCTGATGAACGACACGGACACCGTGCTGCCGATGCTCGAAGCGCTCACCGACATGAACGTGCGGATTTCGGTCGACGATTTCGGCACCGGCTATTCGTCGCTCGCGTACCTGAAGCGCTTTCCGCTGCACAACCTGAAGGTCGACCGCTCGTTCGTGTCGGGCGTGCCCGATCATCACGACTCGGTCGCGATCACGCAGGCGGTCGTCGCGATGGCGCATTCGCTCGGGATGAAGGTCACGGCCGAGGGCGTCGAGACGCAGGCGCAGTCGTGGTTCCTGCAGCAGATCGGCTGCGACATGCAGCAGGGCTACCTGTTCAGCCGCCCGCTGGACGCGGGCGACTACGCGCGCCGGCTCGGCGCCGCCTGAGCGCGGCGCGTTCGCCGGTTGCAGCCGCTACCGAGCGCCGAACCCGCCGGCGCCCGGCGGCGTCGACGACGGATCGATCTCGACCCGGTTCTTGCCCGCGTGCTTCGCCCGATAGAGCGCGCGGTCGGCCGCCTCGATCAGGACGGTCGTCGGCAGGCCGGGCGCGGGCACGATGCTCGCGCCGCCGATGCTGATCGTCACGGTCTGGTTGCCCGTCGACGAATGCGCGTGCCGCAGTCGCAGCCCCTCGACCGCGAGCCGGATCTTCTCGCCGAGCAGCCGCGCGGCGCCGGGCGACGTGCCGGGCATCACGACCGCGAATTCCTCGCCGCCGAAGCGCGCGGCGAGATCGCCCGATTGCCCGAGGCAGCGCTCGATCGTCGACGCGATCTGCTTGAGCACGCTGTCGCCCGACACGTGCCCGTACGTGTCGTTGTACAGCTTGAAGTTGTCGACGTCGATCATCAGCAGCGACAGCTCGCTGCGCTCGCGCGCGCCGCGCCGCCACTCGGCGGCCAGGTATTCGTCGAGATAGCGGCGGTTCGACAGCCCGGTCAGGCCGTCGGAGTGCGTGAGGCGCCGCAGTTCGAGATTGGCCTCGAGCAGTTGCTGCTGCGACTGCCGCAACGCGCGATAGGCCTCGTCGCGCTGCAGCAGGTTCAGGTACGAGCGCGAGTGGTAGCGGATGCGCGCGACCAGCTCGATGCGATCGGGCAGCTTGACCAGATAGTCGTTCGCGCCGGACGCGAACGCGGCGCTCTTGATCACCGGCTCTTCCTGCGTCGACAGCACGATGATCGGCACGTCGCGCGTGGCCGGATTCGCGCGGTACGCCCGCACGAGGCTCAGCCCGTCGGTGCCCGGCATCACGAGGTCCTGCAGGATCACGGTCGGGCGCGTCTCGATCGCGGCGGCCATCGCGTCGTCCGAGCGCGGGCAGTAGTGGAAGTCGATGCCTTCCTCGTCGACGAGCGCGCGCCGCACGGCTTCCGCGACGATCGTCTGGTCGTCGACCAGCAGCACCATCGCCGGCGCGTCGGCGGGCGACGCGCTCGGGCCGCCGGGCGGGCGAGTCAGGTCAATCGTCATGGTCGATGCGGGTTGTTGCGGTTGTTGCAGGAGCAGGCATGGGTGTTGCACGTGGTCATCGTCGGGCTCAGATACGCGCGAGCGCGGCCAGTTCGCCCGCGATGCGCCCGAGCGGCAGGATCGCGCGCGCCGCGCCGAGCGTCGCGGCCGCCTTCGGCATCCCGTACACGGCGCTCGTCGCTTCGTCCTGCGCGATCGTATGGTAGCCCTTCATCCGCAGCGCCTTCAGGCCGATCGCGCCGTCGCGGCCCATCCCCGTCAGCAGCACGCCGATCACGCGGCCCGGCCAGTGCTCGGTCAGGCTGTTGAAGAACACGTCGACCGACGGGCGATACGGCGTGGCGGCCGGTTCCCGCGTGTATTCGAGCGTGCCGGCGCGCGTGACGCGCAGGTGATCGTCGGTCGCGGCGAGCAGCGCGACGCCCGGCTGCGGGCGGTCGCCGGCGCGGGCGACGCGCACGGTGAGCCGGGTCTGGCCGTCGAGCCATTGCGCCATGCCTTCGGCGAACGCGCGATCGACGTGCTGCACGATCACGATCGGTGCATTGAAATCGGCCGGCAGGCTGCCGAGGATCGACGCGAGCGCGCCGGGGCCGCCGGCCGATGCGCCGATCGCGACCAGCGGGCCGCCGCCGATGCGTGCGGCCGCGCCGGCGACGCGCGCGCCGCCCGGCGCGTCGAGCAGGTGGCCGATCTGGTCGATCTTCGCGAGCAGCAGTTTCGTCGTGTCGCCGGCCGCGCCGTCGCCGAGCCGCGGCGTGTCGACCGCGTCGAGCGCACCGGCGCCCATCGCCTCGAACACGCGCCACGCGTTCGCGCCGATGCAGCTCGTCACGATCAGGATCGCGCATGGCCGTTCGGAACGCATGATCCGGCGGGTCGCCTCGATCCCGTCACATTTCGGCATGATCAGGTCCATCAGGACGATGTCGGGCGGCTGCGTGGCGCACAGTTCGACGGCCTGCGCGCCGTCGGTCGCGACCCACAGCACGCGGTGCTCGGGCCGTCGCGCGATCGCGCGGCGCATCGCCTCGACGGCTAGCGGGAGGTCGTTGACGATGCCGATGTTCACAAGCGGAATTCTCCGGTCGGTTCGTGGTGTTGGAGCTGGGCCGGGTTCATGGAGGGGGCAGCCTGTTCGGCGCGGCCGAACGGCATCGGCGGCCGGACGGCGCGGCATTCTTTTCGGTTGGCGACGCCCGAATGCTGTCATGCGGCGCGGGCGGCGGCAATCGAAAAATTTGCGCATTGCGCCGTTTCAGTACGTTTCCTCTATGGCGATGCCGCATTGCGTGCCAGCGGGCCAGTCGATCCTGTCCCGGCAGGCCGCGAAAGTCCGCATGTTACCGTGCCGGCATCGACAAAAAGAAAGGAGGGAACCGGATGACCGCGCCCGAAACCGTACTCGTCAGCCGCGCTCCATACGCGCCGATCGTGATCGAGCAGGACGGCCGTTTGCTGTACCGAATCCACATCGAGAGCGGGCACGCGTCGTTCCACCGCGATTTCCCGGTCGAACCCGACGCGGTGCGCGTGCTGCGCGACGATGCCGAGCGCTACTACTTCCTGTTCGCCGCGCTTCACCATCCGTATCAGCTGCGCGCGACGAACCTCTCCGACGCGGAGCGCGAGCGCCATTTCGGCACGATCCTGTTTGCCGGCCGCGACGAGGTCGAAGCCTTCATGACGGAACGCGATCGCGCGAGCAACGGCGCGGTGGCGAACCTGCTGAGGATCTTCACGCAGGCCGATTACCGGCAAATGCGCGAGGGCCGGTGGTTCGGCGTGGGCGCGGGCACGCCGGCCGCGTAGCGGGCCGTACCGCGCATCGGGCAGCGGCCGCGCCGCCGCGCCGTCAATGGCTGCGCGCGTAGCCCTGGATCAGCGCGCGCATCATTCCCTCGACCGTCGCATCGCGCAGGTCGTCTTCCTGCTCCGCTTCCTCGACGAGCGCGGCATAGGCGGTCGCGAGCGTCACGCGGTCGACTTCATGGCGTTGCTCCATCAGCGTCACCATCCCGTCCTTCGCCAGATGGGCGGAGAACGCGCGGCTGCCGATGGTCTGGAATACGTCAATCATGGCGGCTCTCCCGTACGTTGCCGATGCTTTCCAGTGTAGTCGGCGTGCCGCGGCCGCGCCACGCGGGCGGGCCGGCACGCCCGATTCATCGGATGAAAGGCGGCCGACACACGGTGCGCGCACGGTGTGCCGCTTCAACGTTTACCCGAACCTGCAAATTGTCGACTTTTTATCGATAAAGTCTCGTGTTAGATTTCGCCGTCCGAGCCCGATGCAAACCGGGCCGGCCGCGCGTGGCCGACGTGCCGCGCGTCCCCAGACACGAGGAGGAGAAATGCTGGTGCTGATTGGGGTGCCGATCGTCGTGATCGGCTTCGCGCTGCGCTTCAATGCGCTGCTGGTGGTCACGATCGCGGGGCTCGCGACGGGGCTGGCGGGCGGGCTGAATCTCGTCGACATCGTCAGCGCGTTCGGCAAGGCGTTCACCGAGAACCGCTACATGGGGCTGATCTGGCTCACGCTGCCGGTGATCGCGCTGCTCGAGCGCAACGGGCTCAAGGAGCAGGCGAAGCGGATGATCTCGCGGGTGCAGGCGGCCACCACGGGCCGCGTGCTGATGCTGTACTTCGTGCTGCGCCAGGGGACGGCTGCGCTCGGCCTCACGTCGCTCGGCGGCCATGCGCAGATGGTGCGGCCGCTGATCGCGCCGATGGCCGAGGCCGCCGCGGTCGGCCGGCACGGCGAGCTGCCCGAGTCGGTGCGCCAGCAGATCCGCGCGCATGCGTCGGGCGCCGACAACGTCGCCGTGTTCTTCGGCGAGGACATCTTCATCGCGATCCAGTCGATCCTGCTGATCAAGGGCTTTCTCGAACAGAACGGCATCTCCATCGAGCCGCTGCACCTGTCGGTGTGGGCGATCCCGACCGCCGTCGCCGCGCTGCTGATTCACTGCACGCGCCTCGCGCTGCTCGATCGCCGGCTCGCGCGCGGCTTCGGCCTGGTGAAGCAGGAGGGCGCGCGATGATCGGCCTCGAATCGCTGTACACGCTCGCGGGGCTGATGTTCGCCGCGTTCGCGTACTTCAACCTGACGGACCGCACGAACCCGCGTCGCGTCGTCAATTTCGCGTTCTGGGCCATTTATGCGGTCACGTTCCTGTTCGGCGCGCTGCTGCCGCATTTCGTGACGGGCTGCCTCGCGATCGCGCTCGCGGTGATCGCCGGTTCGGGCAAGCTTGGCCGCGGCCAGTCCGACGAGGCGGGCGGTGCGGCGGCGGTGCGGCGCGAGACGCTCGCGCAGCGGTTCGGCAACCGGCTGTTCCTGCCCGCGCTGCTGATTCCGGTCGTCACGCTGATCGGCACGTTCGCGCTGAAACTCCTGCCGTTCGTCGAGCCGAAGAGCGTGACGCTGATCTCGCTCGTGCTCGGCACGATCGTCGCGTTCGTCGTCGCGCTCGCGATGCTGCGCGATTCGCCCGTGCATGCGCTGAAGGAAGCGCGTCACACGATGGATGCGGTCGGCTGGGCCGCGATCCTGCCGCAGATGCTCGCGGCGCTCGGCGCGCTGTTCGCGGTCGCGGGCGTCGGCGGCGTGGTGTCGGGGCTCGTGAAGGAGTGGGTGCCGATCGATTCGCCGTTCGCGGTGGTCGCGGCCTATACGGTCGGCATGGCGCTGTTCACGATGATCATGGGCAACGGCTTCGCCGCGTTTCCGGTGATGACGGCCGGCATCGGGCTGCCGTTGATCGTCCATCAATTCCACGGCAATCCGGCGATCATGGGCGCGATCGGGATGCTGAGCGGCTTCTGCGGTACGCTGATGACGCCGATGGCCGCGAACTTCAACATCGTGCCCGCGGCGCTGCTCGAACTGAAGGACAAGAACGGCGTGATCAAGACGCAGTGGCCGACGGCCGTGCTGCTGCTGGCCGTGAACACGCTGCTGATGTACGCGTTCGTATTCCGCTTCTGATTCGATGGAAGAGATCCTCATGACCGACCGACTCACCCCCGAACTCGCGTCGAAATTCGCGTCGCTCGCGCTCGCGCACCTGACTCGCGAATATCCGAACAAGCTCACGCATGCGCTCGAAGGGCCGCACGACGTGCAGGGCCCGCGTGCGCTGCACCCGATCTTCTACGGCAGCTACGACTGGCACTCGTGCGTGCACGGCTACTGGCTCGTGCTGCGCGTGCTCGAACGCTACCCGGCATTGCCGGAGGCCGAGCGCATCGTCGCGATCGTCGACGCGCACTTTACCGACGCGAACGTCGCCGGCGAACGCGCGTATCTCGCGCTGCCGCACAACGCGGGCTTCGAGCGGCCGTACGGCTGGGCATGGCTGCTCGCGCTCGCCGCGCAACTCGAGCGGCTTGCGCTGAAGGGCGCGCTGCCCCAGGCCGCGCGCTGGGCGAAGACGATGGCGCCGCTGGCCGACCTGTTCGTGTCGCGCTTCGAGACTTTCCTGCCAAAGGCCACCTATCCTCTGCGTGTCGGCACGCACTTCAACACCGCGTTCGCGCTGGCGCTTGCGCTCGATTTCGCCCGCGACACGCAGCGCGACGGGCTCGCCGCGCTGATCGTCGATACCGCGAAGCGCTGGCACCTGAACGACGTCGCGTGCCAGGCGTGGGAGCCGTCGGGCGACGAATTCCTGTCGCCCGCGCTGATGGAAGCCGAACTGATGCGGCGCGTGCTGCCGGCCGCCGAATTCGACGGCTGGTTCGCACGCTTCCTGCCCGATCTCGCGCGCGGCGAACCGGCGACGCTGTTCGAGCCGGCGACCGTCAGCGACCGCAGCGACGGCAAGATCGCGCACCTCGACGGGCTGAACCTGAGCCGTGCGTGGTGCCAGCGGTCGCTGGCCGGCGCGCTGCCGCACGGCGATGCGCGGCGCGCGAAGCTGCTCGACGCGGCCGACCGGCATCTCGCGAGCGCGCTCGCGCATGTGGCCGGCGACTACATGGGCGAGCACTGGCTCGCGACGTTCGCGTTGCTCGCGCTGGACGCGTAGCGCGCCCCAGGCGTTCGTGGGGCGCGCTTGCCTTTGCGTCGCATGCAACACCGCTTTCCATGTCAGGGCCGACGCGCGGCGGCGACGACTCGCTACACTGCCGTACCGGTTGGACGGGCCCCGGCATCAGGCCCCCGAGCAAGGAGACAAAAGAGGATGGACACCCCACGCGCAGCGGTCGTCACGTACCGCGGCAATGCGATCGAGAACACGCACGTCGCCCATGTGGCGGTCGTCGATGCACGCGGCCGGCTGCTGGCCCGGTTCGGCGATCCGTTCCGGATGACGCTCGCGCGGTCGGCGGCCAAGCCGGCCCAGGCGCTGTCGGTGATCGAGACGGGCGCGCCGGAGCGCTTCGGCTTCGACGACGCGGACATCGCGCTGATGTGTGCATCGCACAGCAGCGAGGACCGTCACATCGAACGCACGCGCGCGATGCTCGCGAAGGTCGCCGCGCACGAAGCGGATCTGCGCTGCGGCGGCCATCCGCCGTTGTCCGACGCGGTGTACCGTTCATGGATCAAGCGCGACTACACGCCGACCGGCGTATGCAGCAACTGTTCGGGCAAGCATGTCGGGATGCTGGCCGGCGCGCAGGCGATCGGCGCGGCGATCGCCGATTACCATCTGCCCGACCATCCGATGCAGGTGCGCGTGAAGCAGGTGGTGGCCGATGCGTGCGGCCTGCGCGACGACGAAGTCGTCTGGGGTATCGACGGCTGCAACCTGCCGACGCCGGCGTTTTCGCTGGATCGGCTGGCGCGCCTGTACGCGTCGCTGGCCGACGGCGCGGACGCGGTGGAAGCTGGCGGTGCCCACGTGACGGACCGGATCCGCGCACTGGCGCGCATTCATCGCGCGATGACCGCCCATCCGGAACTGGTCGCCGGCGAAGGACGCTATTGCACGGTGCTGATGAACGCGTTCGGCGGGCAGGTGGTCGGCAAGCTCGGCGCGGATGCGTGCTACGGGATCGGCGTGCGCGCGTCGGAACGCACGCGGCAACTCGGCGCCGATGGCGCGCTCGGCATCTCTGTGAAGATCGAGGACGGCAATCTCGACGTGCTGTATATGGTCGTCAGCGAAATCCTCGAGCGGCTGCAGATCGGCACGGCCGAGCAGCGTGCGCAACTGGCCGGCTTCCACCGCCCGCCGATGCTCAACACGCAGGGCGTCGAGTTCGGGCACGCGACGTTCCCGTTCGAATTGCAGGCGGCCTGAGCGCGGTTACCGCGCCGATGCCGCCGGCCCGTGACCCGGGCATGCGCATCGGCGCGCGCTACGCGCGGGCGTCGCGAATCCTCGCGAGTTCGCGCGCCGACAGCTCGCCGATCTGCGCGAGGTGTTCCACCAGAAAGTCCTTCAGCACGCGCAGCTTCGCCGAGCTGCGCCGGTTCGCCAGATACGCGATGTAGATGTATTCGCCGGTCAGCCGGTTCTGCAGCCGGTGCCGCGGCAGCACGGGTTCGAGCTCGCCGCTCGCGAGCAGGTCACGCACCAGCCAGATTTCGAATTCCGCGATACCGAGCCCCGCGCAGGTCGCTTCCAGTAGCAGCTCCGAATGGTCGGTGACGAGATTGCCGGCCGGCAGCACGCTGTGCCGCGCATCGCCGCTCACGAGCTCCCAGCGCGGATCGCCTTCGGGGTGCACGTAGCGCAGGCAGTTGTGGTGCTTCAGGTCGTCCGGCGTCGCCGGGCGCCCGCAGCGGTCGAGGTAGCTGGGCGTCGCGCACAGGATGCTGTCGTTGCGCGACAGCCGGTGGACGACCAGGTTGTCCAGGTAGTTCTCGCCTTCGTGGATGTCGAGATCGAAGCCGCCGGCCACGAGGTCGTTGTGGTTGTCGGTCAGCCGCACGTCGAGCTGGATCGTCGGATAGCGCGCCAGAAACGGCGCGATCAGCGGCGCGAGATGACGGCGGCCGAACGCGACGGGCGCGGTGAGCTTCAGCGGGCCGCTCGGCTGCGCATTCAGTTCGGCGACGACACGCAGCGTGTCGTCGAGATCGGCGATCAGCGTGACCGCGCGTTCCAGGTAGATATGGCCGGCTTCGGTGAGCGTCACGCTGTGCGTCGAGCGGTGCAGCAGCGCGACGCCGAGTGCCTCCTCGATCGCCGTGACCTTGCGCGCGACGGTGGACGTCGACACGTGCATCTCCTTCGCCACCGCCGAAAAACTCCCCGTTTCGACCACGCGCACGAACGCGCGCATCGCGCCGAGGTGATCGATGCCGGTTTCTCTCGCACCTTTTTTCATTCGATTCTCGCTGTTGCGTCCCACGCAAAACCGCTTTCGATAATACAGAAGCGAGCTTGTTTTTGCAAAGGCATAGAATGCGAACCCGTCGCGTCGGCAAGCGGCGGCCGGCGAGCGGCACGAGACATTTCAGGAGGGCACGATGGCAGAAAGCGGCTTCCGCGTCGAAGCGGATCTTTTAGGGAAACGAAGCATTCCGGCTACCGCGTACTACGGCGTCCATACGCTGCGCGCGAAAGAGAATTTCGACATTTCGGGACGCACCATCGCGTCGCTGCCGTACCTCGTGATGGCGCTCGCGGCCGTGAAGGAAGCGGCGGCCGACGCCAATTGCGAACTCGGTCTGCTGCCGCGGCCGTACCGCGACGCGATCGCCGCGGCGTGCGTCGAGATCCGCGAAGGACGGCTGCACGACCAGTTCGTCGTCGACGTCATCCAGGGCGGCGCCGGCACGTCGACCAACATGAACGCGAACGAGGTGATCTGCAATCGCGCGCTCGAAATCATGGGGTACGCACGCGGGCAGTACGAATATCTGCATCCGAACGAGCACGTCAATCTCGCGCAGAGCACCAACGACGTCTATCCGACCGCGATCCGGATCGCGACGTGCTTCGCGGTCGAGCACCTGCTCGAGGCGATGGCGCGGCTGCGCGATGCCTTCGCGGAGCGCGCCGACGCGTTCGCCGGCTTGCTGAAGCTCGGCCGTACGCAGTTGCAGGACGCGGTGCCGATGACGCTCGGCCAGGAATTCTCGACCTACGCGGTGATGCTGACGGAAGACATCGCGCGGCTGCAGGAGGCCGGCTGGCTGATTCGCGAGATCAACCTCGGCGCGACCGCGATCGGCACGGGCATCACCGCGCATCCGGAGTACGCGGAGAAGGCGCTGGCCGCGCTGCGCCGCATCACCGGGCTCGACCTGAGCACCGCGCCGAACCTGATCGAGGCGACGCAGGATTGCGGCGCGTTCGTCCAGGTGTCGGGCGTGCTCAAGCGGATCGCCGTCAAGCTGTCGAAGATCTGCAACGACCTGCGGCTGCTGTCGAGCGGCCCGCGCGCGGGCTTCGGCGAGATCAACCTGCCGCCCGTGCAGGCCGGCTCGTCGATCATGCCCGGCAAGGTGAATCCGGTGATCCCGGAGGTCGTCAACCAGGTCGCGTTCGAGGTGTTCGGCAACGACGTGACCATCACGTTCGCGGCCGAGGCCGGCCAGCTTCAGCTCAACGCGTTCGAACCGGTGATCGCGAGCGCGCTGTTCCGCAGCTTCAGCCATCTGACGGCCGCCTGCACGACGCTCGCGCAGCGATGCGTGAGCGGCATCACCGCGAACCCCGAGCGGCTGCGCGAAACGATGGAGCGCTCGGTCGCGCTCGCCACCGCGCTGAATCCGTACATCGGCTACAAGCGCGCGACCGCCGTGGCCGCCGAAGCGCACGCGACCGGCAAGTCGATCCGCGAGGTCGTGCTGGCGCGCGAACTGATGACCGAGGCGCAACTCGACGAAGCACTGCAGCCCGAAGCGCTGATCCGGCCGCGCGTGTTCTGACGCCGGCCGGGTCGCGGCCCAACCGAAAGCGCCCCCGCAGCGGGGCGAAACACATCGACAAACAACGGAGACTCACGATGAAACACCCCACCGAGCGCCCGGCCGGTCCGGCCGGCGGCGCGGATGCCGCGCATGCCGATCCCGATGCGATGTTCGCGTCGCACGAAGCCGGCTATGCGAAGCAGTTGAAGCCGCGGCACGTGCAGATGATCGCGATGGGCGGTGCGATCGGCACCGGCCTCTTTCTCGGCGCGGGCGGGCGCCTGCAAAGCGCGGGGCCGGCGCTCGCGCTCGTGTATCTCGTGTGCGGCGTGTTCGCGTTCCTGATCATGCGCGCGCTCGGCGAGCTCGTGATGCACCGGCCGACCAGCGGCAGCTTCGTGTCGTACGCACGGGAGTTCATGGGCGAGCGCGCATCGTTCGTCGCGGGCTGGATGTACTACCTGAACTGGGCGACGACCGGCATCGTCGACATCACCGCGGTCGCGATCTACATGAAGTACTGGGCCGTGTTCACCGACGTGCCGCAATGGGTGTTCGCGCTCGGCGCGCTCGGGATCGTGTCGGTGATGAACATGATCGGCGTGAAGGTGTTCGGTGAGATGGAGTTCTGGTTCTCGCTCGTGAAGGTGGGCACGCTCGCGGTGTTTCTCGCGGTCGGCGCCGTGTTTCTCGCGAGCGGCCATCCGGTGGCGGGACAGATGACGGGGCTGCATCTCGTCGCGGATCACGGCGGGATCTTCCCGCACGGGATCCTGCCGGCGGTGCTGATCGTGCAGGGCGTCGTGTTCGCGTACGCGAGCATCGAGCTCGTCGGTGTCGCGGCGGGCGAGACCGCCGACGCGCGCAAGGTGCTGCCGAAGGCGATCAACAGCGTGATGTGGCGCATCGCGCTGTTCTATGTCGGCTCGGTCGTGCTGTTGACGCTGCTGCTGCCGTGGACGGCGTACAGCGCGCACGAAAGCCCGTTCGTCACGTTCTTCAGCAAGCTGGGCGTGCCTTACGTCGGCACCGTGATGAACGTCGTGGTGCTGACGGCCGCGCTGTCGAGCCTGAATTCCGGCCTTTATTCGACGGGCCGCGTGCTGCGCTCGCTCGCGATGGGCGGCTCGGCGCCGCGCTTCGTGTCGCGGATGAACGCCCGCGGCGTGCCGTACGGCGGCATCCTGATCACGGTCGCGATCAATGCGATCGGCGTGCCGCTGAACTACATCGTGCCGGCCCAGGCGTTCGAGATCGTGCTGAACATGGCGTCGCTCGGGATCATCACGACGTGGGGCTTCATCGTGATGTGCCAGATCCTGTTCCGCCGCGCGGTCGATCGCGGCGAGATGAAGGCCGTGTCGTTCCGGATGCCCGGCGCGCCGTTCACGTCGTGGCTCACGCTCGCGTTTCTCGTCGGCGTGCTGGTGTTGATGGCGTTCGACTATCCGGGCGGCACGTGGACCATCGCGACGATTCCCGTCGTCGTGCTCGCGTTGGTGATCGGCTGGAAGCTGGCGAAACGTGGCGCCGAGCGCGAGCGGGCGGCGGCGGTGCCCGCATCCGTGCGTGGCGTGGCGGATCCCGCGCGGAACGCGTGACGAACGCGTGACGTCATGCGCCGGGGGTGCCGGTCCGTTCGCGGGCTGGCGCCCCCGGTCCGTTTGGTTCGAGTCAGTTCAACCCGGCGCGCTCACCGACCCATCGGCTGAAATCGCCGGCCATCTCCGCGGTCAGCTCGTGGCCGGCCGCATACAGCCGCGTGTCGTGCGCGACGCCGAGCGCCGTCAGCTTCGCGTCGGCCGTGTCGGCCCATGCGACGGGCAACTTGTCGTCGAAGCGGCCGTGCATCACCAGCGCGTGCAGCGTGCTCAATGCATCGCGCGGCGCGATCAACGGATCGATTTCCGGCAGGATGCGCCCGCACAGCACGGCGAACGCGCTCACGTCGCCCGGCGACGTGAGGCCGACGCTCGCGCTCATGATGCCGCCCTGGCTGAAGCCGGCGATCACGGTCGGCAACGCGGGGGCAGCGCCATCCCGCGCGCGGAGCGCATGCAGCAGCGTGATCAGTTGCACGCGGCTCTCGTCCGCACGCGCCGGATCGATTTCAGGGCCGTTCGGGCCGAAACGCACCGGAAACCATGCATGCTGATTGGGCCCGAACGTGAGCGGGCCGCGCAGGAACGCGATTTCGATGCGCGGATCGATCGTGTCGGCCACGTTCAACAGGTTGGTCTCGTTTCCGCCGACGCCGTGCAGCAGCAACAGGCGGGCGGCCGGGCCGCCAGTGGCCGGACGCAGCCGGTATTGAAGGCCGGATTCGGGCTCGGTGGTCAGCGGCAGGACGTCGGTCATTGCGTGGGTCCGAAAGGGGAGCGATGCAACAGTCTAGAGCGGGCGGATCGGGAGGGGAATCGCCGGGGCGGGATTGATTGTTTCGTGACCGGAACGAATCGGGGCCCGGTACGTTGCAGGAACGGATCGCGACGTCACGCGATCGGGCATGGGCCGGCGGCCCCGGCAATCCGTTCACGCCAGGCCGATCGGACGACTCGTCATTCTCACGTTCAATTGATAAAATAGATACATTCTGTAGATACGTGAGGGCGGGAACATGGATACTGCAAAGCTCTTCAAGCATGGCGGTTCGCAGGCCGTCCGGCTGCCGAAGGAATTTCGCTTCGATACGGCCGAGGTCCGCATCCGCCGCCACGGGGCGTCCGTCGTTCTCGAGCCGATGCCGCAGGACTGGGCCTGGCTGACACCGCTGATCGGCCCGGTCGACGCCGATTTCGAGGCTGCCGCGACTACGCAGCCGTCCGCTCAGGAGCGAGCGGGCCTGGATGTGTTCGAATGAAGTTCCTGCTCGATACCAACGCGGTGATCGCCATTCTCAAGGGCGAGCCGGCGATGCTGGCCCGTCTGCATGCGTGGCAGCCGGCCGATTTCGGCATCCCGGCGATCGTCGCGCACGAGCTTTACTACGGCGCGGACAAGAGCCAGCGCGCGGCGGCGAACGCCGCGCGTGTCGACGCGCTGCAGTTCGAGGTCGTGCCGTTCGACACCGAGGATGCGCAGCATGCGGGCGAAATTCGTGCGCATCTGATCGCGGCCGGCACGCCGATCGGCCCTTACGATGCATTGATCGCAGGGCAGGCGCGTGCGCGGCACCTGGTGCTCGTCACGCACAACGTCCGCGAATTCGAGCGCGTTCCGCGGCTGCAATTCGAAGACTGGCTCGCCGAGCCGAACGAAGGCTGAACAGTCGATCATGCGGTGGACACACTGACGAACCAGCCGGGCGAACGCTGCAACGATTATAAAAAATACCAAAACAAACCGGCTCGTCGATAATGGGCAAACGTTTTGCCGGCATTCAATAAAACGGATTTTGCGGAGCCGGCATAAAACAATAAATATCCGCTATTTCGACGATTGCTCAGGCGCAGCTTCCACGCCGGTAAGGCGGCGCGAAGTTAACGGCAAATCCGCAAAAGACTTTAGGCTTTTCCCCGCACAATTATTCATTCCATTTTCCTCAATGACCGATTGATTTTCGGTCATCGGACCGTCATACGCCATCCCCGATAATTCGGCGCTCACACTCTTTCAATAGACAAAAGGGCGATCGCACCCGGATCGCCGCGGGGAGCTGTACTCATGACCATCCGTCATCGCATTACGCTGCTAGTCGTCCTGACGTTCTTCGCGCTGTCCGCGATCGGCGTCTATGCCGTGTACCAGACGCGCAAGAGCGCGTCCGAGGTGCGTCAGATCACCCAGGGCATCGTGCCGAGCGCGCTCGCGTCGGCCGATCTCGTCGCCGAGGTGAAGAATATCCAGATCGCGGCGATGACGCTCGTCTACGCGCCCGACGCGAACACCGCCGCCCAGGCGCGCGACGAGCTGAAGGCGAAGCAGGCCGCGCTGCGCGCCGCGCTCGACGCGCAGGCGAAATCGGCGGTCGGCCGCGCGCAGGAAGGGCTCGTCACGCAGGCGAAGGACAGCGCCGCCAACTATTTCGCGGCGATCGAAGACACCGTGAAGATGAAGACGGACGGCAAGGCCGAGATGGCGCAGGCCTACCTGTTCGCGAACGTCGCGCAGTATCGCGACGAACTCGAAAGCATCGTCGACACGCTGCGCGTCGAGAAGAACCGCCAGAAGGACGACGCGATCGGCGCGCTGAACGGGATGCTCGCGACCACGGCCACCGCGATCGCGGGCGTCGCCGGCACGGTGATCGTGCTGCTGACCGCGCTCGGCTTCGTGCTGTATCGCCAGATCACGCGCCCGCTGATCGGGATGCAGACGGCGATGAGCGAGATCGCGACGAGCCAGGATTTCACACGCCGCGTGCCGGTGGGCCGGATGGACGAAATCGGCCATTCGATTGTCGCGTTCAACGGGATGATCGAGAAGATCCAGGAGAACGCCGCGCAACTGAAGCAGAAGACGGCCGATATCCAGGCGATGCTGCAGAACATGCAGCAGGGCATCCTGACCGTCGTCGAAGGCGGCGTCGTGCACGCGGAATATTCGGCATACCTCGAAACCATCTTCGAGACGAACGACATCGCCGGCCGCGACCTGATGGCGCTCGTGTTCGACGATTCGGCGATCGGCGCCGACGCGCGTTCGCAGGTCGACGCGGCCGTGCACGCGTGCCTCGGCGAGGACAGCATGAACTTCGAGTTCAACGAGCACCTGCTCGTCAACGAAGTCGCGAAGCGAATGCCGGACGGCCGCGAGAAGTGGCTCGACCTGAGCTGGTCGGCGATCACCGACGAAACCGACACGGTGGTGCGCCTGATGCTGTGCGTGCGCGACGTGACCGAGATACGCGCGCTGACCGCGCAGACCGGCGAGCAGCAGCGCCGCCTCGAGATGATCGGCGAGATTCTGTCGATCAGCCAGGACAAGTTCCACGACTTCGTGCACAGCGCGAAGGGCTTCCTCAGCGAGAACGAACGGATGATCCGCCAGCACGAGCGCGCCGATCACTCGATCGTCGCGGCGCTGTTCCGCAACATGCACACGATCAAGGGCAATGCGCGCACGTACAGCCTTCAGCACCTGACGAACATCGTCCACGAAGCGGAGCAGGCGTACGAATCGCTGCGCCGCGCGGACAGCGGCCCCGAGTGGAATCGCGACGCGCTGATGGAGGATCTGGCGCGCGTACGCGAAGCCGTCGACCACTACGCGACGATCAACGCGGTCACGCTCGGCCGCGGCGGTGAGCCGGCACCGAATGGCGCCGATTTCCTGATGGTCGAGCGCGCGCGCATCAGCGAGAGCCTGCGCGTGCTCGACGGCGCCGATCCGGCGAACGCGTCCGACTGGCATGCGGCGCGCGATGCGGTGCGCCGCATGCTGAGCCAGCTCGGCACGCAAGGGATCGGCGAGGCGCTCGGCGGCGTGATCGAGTCGCTGCCGTCGCTCGCGGCCGAGCTCGGCAAACCGGCGCCCGTCGTGCATATCGACAGCCACGGCCAGCGCGTGCGCAGCGAGATCGTCGCGACGCTGAAGAACGTCTTCATGCACCTGCTGCGCAATGCGATCGACCACGGGATCGAATCGTCCGACGAGCGGCGCGCGGCCGGCAAGGCGGCGTCCGGCACGATCGACATCGCGGTCGGCGTGGGCGGCGGCGAACTGTGGTTCGTGCTCGGCGACGACGGCCGCGGCCTCGCGCTCGACCGGATTCGCGGCATCGCGCGCGAGCGTGGCTGGATCGATGCCGCGAGCGAAGCGGCGATGTCCGACGAGGACGTCGCCGAGCTGATCTTCCGGCCGGGCTTCTCGACCGCGCAAGCGGTGACCGAAGTATCGGGGCGCGGCGTCGGCATGGACGCGGTGCGCAATTTCCTGAAGCGCGACGGCGGCGATATCGCGCTGCGCTTCACCGACGATCGCGTCGGAGCGCCGTATCGCGCGTTCGAGACGATCGTGTCGCTGCCGGCGCGCTTCGCGGCCGACGGCGCCGCGCATGGCGCGGGGCACGCGCAGCCGGCGCGCCTCGCGGATATCGGCGCGGCGGAGTGACGGCGTGATCGTGCAGGCGTGGATGATTCAGATGGCCGCCGCGCTCGCGGGCGGCGTGGTCGTCGCGGTGGCGGCGGCGATCGTGTGTCGTGTGATGCGCCAACGGCTCGTCGCGTCGATGGAGCGCGACGCGCATGCGTTGCGCGGTGCGCTCCACGCGGCCGAGGCCCGGGCGGAAGAGACGGCGTCGGCGCATGCGCAAGCGGCCGACGCATGGGCGCAACGCGAGGCGCAACTGGAAGAGGCGCTGGCGCGCGAGGTGTCCGAGAGCGCCGCGCAGCGCGACGCGTTGCAGGCGCTGTCGGCCGACCGCGCGGCGCTCGCGCAGCATGCGATGAAGATCGCCGACGAAGCCGCGCGCCTGCGCGGGCTCGCCGGGACGTTCGAGCGCTGGCACGAGCAGATGATCTCGCTGACCACGCAGAACCAGGACATGCGCGCGAAGAACCTGGAGCTGTCGGCGATCGTCGCGCACGTGTCGATCGTGTCGCTGAACGCGTCGATCGAGGCGGCGCGTGCCGGCACGGCCGGGCGCGGCTTCTCGATCGTCGCGAGCGAGGTGCGCGGGCTGGCCGCGCGTTCGCAGGAACTGTCGAACAGCTATCGCGACAGCCTGAACCGCAACGATCTCGTGACGGCCGCGACGTTCCAGGACATTCAGGCCGGCGGCAAGATGATCACGGCCGCGCTCGCGACGGTCGAGACGCTGGCCGGGCAACTGCACGCGCGGATCGAAGGAGCGGCCCCGTGATCAGCGCGCAGGCGAGGGCCGGTTTCGAGCGGATCTTTTTCGATGCCGCGCGCACGCGGCTCGCGGCCGGCGGCGCGTGCGACATCCGGCCGGCCGCCGGGCACGCACACGACGCGCCCGATCGCATGCACGCGAAGCCGCGCTCGAAGCCGACGGTAGCCGAACATGTGGTCGTGCTGACGATCTCGGCGCTGCATTTCCGCCTGCTGCTTGCGCTGCGCTTCAGCGACGACGACGCGACGCGCCGCCATTTCGCCGGCGCGACGGCGGGCGCGAGCAGCCAGCGGCCGCTGACCGACGCGTTCATGGAAGTCGCGAACCTGTGTTGCGGCGCGATCAACCAGGCGCTGACCGCACCGTTCCCCGATCTCGGGATGTCGACGCCTTGCCTGCTGAGCGGCGTGAGCATCGACGCCATGCACGCGCTCTCGCCCGATTACGTGGCCGCGTACGACCTGACGCTCGACGGCGACGTGCGGGTCGGCGCGACGCTGTGCGTGTGCGCGAACGCGCCGGTCGATTTCCATGTGCCGGAAACCGCCACAGCGGAGAGCGGCGGCGAGCTCGAACTGTTCTGACCGACCATCAGGAATCCATCCGATGACCGAAGACCAACCCGTCAGCAAGGTACTCGTGCTCGACGACAGCCGCGTGCATGCCGACGCGATCAAGCGTTTCTGCGACGAGCACAATCTGGTCGGCCTGACCGTGCGGCGCAGCCGGCTCTTGAAGGTGCTGCGCTCGAACATCGATCTCGGCGCGATCCTGCTGGCCGAGGATTACGGCGGCTCGCCGGCCGAGAGTGCGATCATCGCGACGCAGATCGACGCGCTGCGGCCCGAGTTGCCGATCATCCTGCGCCGCGAATCGCTCGCGTCGCGCGACGGACTGCCCGATGCGCTCGCGCGTGTGGCGTGCGCGGCCTACGTCGCCGACGACATGACGCCGCTCGCGCGCGCGATCGACGAATACCTGTTCGGCCGCGACTACCCGAACGCGCTGGTGCGCGGCATCTCGGAGATCACCGAGGCGCGCATCGACGGCCTGTTCCCGGGCATGACGATCGAGCACGACACGCCGTGCATCGTGCGCGACCAGATCATCTTCGGCGAAGTGTTCAGCCTGATCACGCTCGAAAGCGCGTGGTGCCGCGGCTACATGCTGCTGCAGACGAGCGAGCAGCCGCTGCTCGACATGCTCGGCGGCACGCGCGACAGCGGCCGCGCGCCGGATTTCCGCGACGTGAACAGCGTGCTCGGCGAACTGACCAACCTCGTGTGGGGCGCGTTCAAGAACCGCTATCTCGGCAACGCCGAGGCGCTGGCGCGCCATCCGGTGCAGGTGCCGCTCGTCGTCAATCACAAGCAGAAGTTCATCTCGTTCGGCGGCGACTGTCCGCAGCTCTGTTTCAAGTACCGGATGACCGATCCGGCTTCGGGGCGCTCGGTCCGTCTCGACCAGCGCTTCGTGTTCAGCCTGAGCTGGTCGCCGGAGGATTTCCGCGAATCGGTGCAGGACGTCGGGCCGATGGTCGAAGCGGGCGAACTCGAACTGTTTTGAATGTTGAAGTCGGCAACGACGAAAGGGGAATACGACATGGCAAAGATTCTGGTGGTGGACGATTCGGGCACGGTGCGCGACGAAGTGGCCGGCTTCCTGCGCGATCACGGGCTCGACGTCGCGACGGCCGTCGATGGCAAGGACGGGCTCGCGAAGCTCAAGGCGACGCCCGGCGTGCGCCTCGTGATCAGCGACGTGAACATGCCGAACATGGACGGCCTGACGATGGTCGAGAAGATTCGCGGCGAACTGGCGAACACGGCGGTCAACGTCGTGATGCTGACGACCGAAAGCAGCCCGGCGATGAAGGCGCGCGGCAAGGCCGCCGGCGTGAAGGGCTGGATCGTGAAGCCGTTCAAGGGCGATGCGGTGCTCGACGCGCTGAAGAAGCTCGCGGGCTGACGCGCCAGCGGGCCGTCGAACGGTTGCGCGCGCAATTTACAGCGCGCCGGGATGTCCGTATCCTGCCGGATGCCGAGGGCGGCGGGGGGGGGGGGGGGGGGGGGGGGCGCGGGGGCGGCGGCGGGGGGGCGCCGCCCCCCCCCCCCCCCCCCCCCCCCACGCCCGGCATTGACGAACATCAGGAACGGAACGAAACCGATGGCATCCGAATACGTGCGACCCGCTGTGCGGCACACGGAGACGCTGATCGCGAAGGGCGTCGTTTTTACCGTCGTGGGCACGTGCGTGCTGATCGGCGTCACGTTGCATGCGCAGTCGACGCGTGAATTCCTGCGCGCGTCGGTCGTCGTACCCGGGCGCGTTGTCAAGCTGAACGCAGGCCAGCATCATCCGGAGATCGCGTTCACGACGCTCGCGGGCGAGCAGGTCGAATATGCGCAGGGCGGCGAGGTCAGCGTGCAGGACGACGCGACGGTCGAGGTGCGCTATGCGCCGGACGCGCCGAGGATGACGGCGCGGCTCAATACGTTCGGCGCGATCTGGGGCGGCGTGCTGACAATCGGCGCGATGGGCGCGGTCTTTTTCGCCGTCGGCGTCGGTCAGTTGTGGTCGGGCGTGCGCGCGTGGCGCAGCGGGCGCAACCGGGTGCGCCCGCCCGCCGCGCACTGAAACACTTCACAGGACATTCCGGCATGACAATCCGCTTGATGCCGTGGCTCGTCGCGATCGGCGCCGCGTTCGCGGGCTGCGCCGCGCACGCGGCGGGCACCGCGCATTCGCTCGATCAGGTGCCCGGGAAATTCGATTCGCCTGACGCCCGCGCCGCGTATGCGCGCGACATGAGCGGCGCGCCGGAAGCGGACGGTTTCGGCGTTCACTTGCCGCCCGGCTTCACGAAGGAGGGGCTGGTGGCGCAGCTTGCGCCGGGCCAGCCGCTTGCGCGTGTCGTGCTGGCCGGCGCGAAACCGTGGCCGCAGCGTCCCGGCGCGTTCGTCGCGATCGTTTGCGTGGCGCCGACCGACGAGTCGGCGCGCGAGGCGCTGCGATTCCGTGCACCCACCGATTGCGAGGGCTTCGAGCGCCACGCCGAGGCCGATGACCAGAAGGAACTGGTCTGGCTGGGCGTGTTCGAGCGCGGCCCGGACGGCGTGCCGCGCCTCGTCGCGCGAACCGAACAGCCGCTCGACCAGGCCACCGACTGGAGCAACACGAATCTCGACAGTCCCGACTACCTCGAGGAGGCGAAGCCGTCGGGTGATCGCGTGCTACGTCCCGAGCGGTGGTCGCGGTTCGATCTCGCGCCGTATGCGCTGCGGGCGGGCGATGCCGCGTTCGGGGTGCGGGCGGGCTGGTCGATCGGTTATTCCGGCGGCGGTGCGTCGTTCGAGGCGTTGTACCTGTTCCGGATCGACGGCAAGACGCTGCGCGTCGTGTTCGCGCAGCCGATGATGTTCTACCGGGATATCGCAGGCGATTGGCATCGCAACGGCACGCGCGATCACGACATCACCGAAGGCAGCAATACGCTGAGCGTGCTGTCGACGTCGACGGATGGCTTCCGCGACCTGCAGTTGCGCGAGCGCGGCGGCAAATGGCGCCGGACGTTTCGCTGGTCCGCGGCGGACGGCGCGTATCAGCCGCGCTGACGCACCGGCCCTGGCGGTCCGCTATCGGCCCACGACCGGGCCCGCCGCCGCCGTCGCGAATTCGTCGGCGACGGCTTCGATCACCGCCCGTACATGCGGTCTTGTAGAGATCGGCATGGGCGACGAGCCACACGGTGAAATGATTGCATCGCCGCTCCATCAGGCGCACCAGTTCAGGCTCGGCGTCGGCGCGGAAGCACGGCGCGCAACGGCGCCGTTGACGGGCGAGCGGCATCGCACGTCGCGCGGTGGCCGACGGGCCGGCGTGCATGCGCATGCGGCGGCGCGGCTGGACGTCGTGCCGAATGTGGAGGACCATTTCCCCGATATGCCGCGAGCGGGCGGGCGCGATGGCCGCTCGTTCGCATCGCCCCTCAACCCTGCCGAACCCCGTCGAGCGGAACACCATGGAACCCATTCACGAGACAGCCGGGCCGGTCCTGCTGCGCGACGCGCGCGACGGCGTCGTCACGCTGCGCCTGAATCGCCCGCAGCAGTTCAACGCGTTGTCCGAAGCGATGCTTTCGGCCCTGCACGATGCGTTCGATACGCTTGCCGCCGATCCGCACGTGCGCTGCGTCGTGCTGGCCGCCGAAGGCAACGCATTCTGCGCGGGCCACGACTTGCGGCAGATGCGCGGCAAGCCCGAACTCGACTACTACCGCACGCTGTTCGCGCAGTGCAGCCGCGTGATGCTCGCGATGCGCGCATTGCCGGTGCCGGTGATCGCGCGCGTGCACGGCATCGCGACGGCGGCCGGCTGCCAGCTCGTCGCCGCGTGCGATCTCGCGATCGCGGCCGATACCGCGCGCTTCGCGGTGTCGGGCATCAACGTCGGGCTGTTCTGCTCGACGCCGGCCGTCGCGTTGAGCCGCAACGTCGCGGCCAAGCGCGCGTTCGACATGCTGGTGACCGGCCGCTTCGTCGATGCGGCGACGGCCGCCGCGTGGGGGCTCGTCAACGAAGCCGTGCCCGAGGACGCGCTCGATGCGGCCGTCGCGCGCAAGGTCGCGGAGATCGTCGCGAAGAGCCCGGCCGCGGTGCGATATGGCAAGCAGATGTTCTATCGTCAGCGCGAGCTGCCGCTCGACGAAGCGTATGCGTACGCGGGCGACGTGATGGCGCGCAACATGATGGAAGAGGATGCGGGCGAGGGCATCGACGCGTTTCTCGAGAAGCGCAAGCCGACGTGGCGTTCGTGATGCGTTGACGGAAGCGGACAGAGCGCGCGTCGGCGCCCGGCGTTGCGCAACGCGCAACGACGTACCGTGTCGTCGCCGGTGCGCGTGGGCGGTTCGCCGCAGAGCTGACGGGCCGCGTGAGGCGGCCGGCCAGCACGCGGCACGGCACGTGCGGCGACGCTGTCACGCATCGCAGCACCGCAGCACCGCCGGCCCGTCAGCGTCCGTAGCTGCCGGTCCGTAGCGCCGGCTGCACGCTCGTCGCCCCGGGCGGCACGATCACGACCGGCACGCGGCGCGCGAGCGCGCACATCAGCTCGTAGCCGATCGTGCCGCTGGCTTGCGCGACGTCATCCACCTTCACCTGGTCGCCCCACAGCTCGACGCTCGAGCCGATGCCCGCGTTCGGGCACGGCGTCAGGTCGACGGTCAGCATGTCCATCGATGCGCGGCCGACGACGCGCGTCATCACGCCGTCCACCGCGATCGGCGTGCCGGTCGGGGCATGGCGCGGATAGCCGTCCGCGTAGCCGCACGCGACGACGCCGATCCGCATCGCCCGATCGGCCGTGAAGCGGCGGCCGTAGCCGACGGTTTCCTCCGGCGCCAGCGTCTGCACGCCGATGATCCGGCTCGTCAGCGTCATCGCGGCCGTCAGCGGCGTGTCGGCGATATGCCGCGAGGCGCCCGTCGGCGAAGCGCCGTACAGAATCGTGCCGGGGCGCACCCAGTCGCGGTGCGCGCGCGGGTGCCACAGCACGGCCGCCGAATTCGACACCGAGCGCTCGCCCGGAATCCCGGCCGTGGTCGCGTCGAACTGGTCGAGCTGCCAGTCGACTTCGCCTTCGTCGGCGTTCGCGAAATGCATCATCAGCGTGATCTTGCCGATCGACGGCGCGCTCGCCGCGCGTTCCCACGCGGCGCGGAACGCGGCCGGCCGATAGCCGAGCCGGTTCATGCCGGAATTCATCTTGAGCTGGATGTCGATCGGCTGCCGCGGCTTCGCGGCGATCAGCAGGTCGAGCTGTTCGTCGCAGTGCACGGCGACCGTCAGCCGATGGTGATCGGCCAGCTCGACGTCGGCGGGCTCGAAGATCCCTTCGAGCAGCAGCACGGGCTTGTCCCAGCCGAGCTCGCGCACGCGCACGGCTTCGTCCAGATCGAGCAGCGCGATGCCGTCGGCGGCCGCGAGGCCCGGGTAGATCCGCTCGATGCCGTGGCCATACGCGTTGGCCTTGATCACGGCCCACACGCGCGATTGCGCGGCGGTGCGGCGGATGAAGTCGAGGTTGTGGCGGACGGCGTCGGGGCGGATATGGGCGACGATGGGACGGGGCATGGCAAGGGCTCGGGTCGGATGTCGTTCGGCGCACGGGGCGCGGAGTGAAACGGCAGGCCGGCGCGATCGCGCGCCCAGCCAGTGTTGAGCGCTATCTTATTGGTGTTAGACCAGTTTTAATTAACGTATTTGTCGATGATTTGGTGGAAATTCGGGTGCTGGGGCTCGCCGCGCACTGCCCACTTCGGCCTGGGCGGCCGAGTCTCCCGTCTAGAAAACCGGTGCGCGAACGGCACGGTGCAATGCTAAGCTCTCGGCGATCTTGTCATTGACCAATGTAATCATAACGGAGGAGACTTGGATGACGACGTCCCAGCTGTGCCTGTTCATCGTGGCGCTGTTGCCGTTCCCGATGACGTTTCTCGCCAAGGCCCGCAAGGGTTACGACAACCGTACGCCGCGCGATTACCTCGCGAAGCTCGAAGGCTGGCGCGCCCGCGCGCAGGCCGCGCATCAGAATTCATGGGAAGCGCTCGCGCTGTTCGCGGTCGCGCTGGTCGTGGCGTGGCACAACGGCGCGAACGTCCATCGCGTCGACCAGCTCGCGATCGCGTTCGTCGCGATCCGCATCGTGTATGCGCTGATGTACCTGTTGAACTGGGCGTCGCTGCGTTCGCTCGTGTGGTTCGGCGGGATGGCGTGCGTCGTCGCGCTGTTCTTCGCGACGCCGTAAGCGGCCGGTCATACGCAAACGCGCTGCCGGCGTTGCATGCGGCCCGTCAGGCCCCGCCCGCGCCCCGTGCGTGACTGTCGTTGGATGCGGGCGCAACGATCTTCGAGACGAACGGCGGCGCGTCCGCTTCGCTGCGCAGGAATGCGATCAACGGATCGAGCAGCCGGTGCCGCGTCGCCGGGTGGCGGCGCAGCACGAAGCGCCACGACGCGTCGCGCGCGAGGCCCGGCACCAGCGGCACCAGACGCCCGCTGCGCAGCTCGGGCTCGATCAGCGGCACGCGGCCGAGCGCGATGCCCGCGCCGCCGACGGCCGCGCCGATCACCTGGCTGAAACTGCTGTAACGGACGATCTTCGTCTCGAAGTCGTCCGGCAAGCCGAACTGCACGGCCCAGTTGCGCCAGTCGATCTCGGGGCTGTCCTCGTGCATTTCCTGCAGCAGCCGCGAGCGGCATACGTGCCCCGACGCGTACGGAAACAGCTCGGGGCTGCAGACCGGAAACACGGTTTCCCGCATTAGCACGTCGTCGTCGGCCCGCAGCCGGTGCGCCGGTACGTGCACGATCGCCAGATCGACGCTGCTGCGCGCGAAATCCGGCTCGTCGTCGAGCACGACCGCGTGCAGCGGGGTGTCGGGATGAAGCGACGAGAATTCCGCCAGCCGGCGCGCGAGCCACATCGACGAAAACGGTGCGTTGGCGGACACGGTGAGCCGTTGCGCGGCACCGCGAATCTCGCTGCACGCGTCGGTGAGACGCGACAGCGCATCGCTGACGGCCGGCAGCAGGCGTGCACCGGCCGGCGTGAGACCGATGCCGCCGAGCCCCGTGCTGCGTTCGAGCAGCCGCGCGCCGAGCGATTCCTCGAGCGAACGGATCTGGTGGCTGACCGCGCTGGTCGACACGTTCAGCTCGACCGCCGCGCGCGCGAACCCGCCGAGGCGGACGGCCGCCTCGAAAGCACGCAGTGCGCTGAGGGGAGGAAGGTGCGACATGCGGGGTATTGTAGTTGACTCAACACCCGTTGAAAAATCATCTTTTGCCGCGCGCGGGCGGCGCGGGTAGCCTCGATCCGGTCAACCAGAACGCAACCAAACACCGACCGGAGGGCTTCATGTATTTCGACCGACGACTATGGGCGATGATGGCGGGACTGCGCTGGCGGGTGGCGGCGGCCGTCGCGCTCGGGCTGCTCGCGATGGGTGTCGGCATCCTCCGCTTCGTGTTTCTCGGCCGCGTGCTGGCGCTGGTGTTTTCCGGCGCGCCGGCGCGCGGCATCGGCGAAGCCGTCGTTGCAACGGCGGCCTGCGTGCTGCTGCGCGCATGGCTCGATCATCGCCGCACGGTGCTCGCGCAGCATACGGCGGGCCGCGTGCAGGCGACGCTGCGCGCGCGGCTGTTCGACCGGATCGCCGCGCTCGGCCCCGCCTGGTTCAGCGGCGAACGCACGGGCGGCGTGATGCTCGCCGTCGTCGACGGCGTCGAGCAGTTGCAGACCTTCTTCGGCGTCTACCTGCCGCAGCTCGTGATCGCCGCGTGCGCGCCGCTCATGATCTTCGCGGTGCTCGCATGGTGGGACGTGCCGACGGCCGCGATCCTGCTCTTCGCGGCGCTCGTCACGCTCGCGTTGCCGCAGCTCGTGCATCGCGCCGACAAACGCGCGGCGCTCGCCCGTTCGGCCGCGTTCAAGGCGTTCGGCGAGGAATTTCTCGACGCGGTGCAGGGCCTGCCGACGCTGAAGGCGTTCGGGCAGAGCACCGCGTTCGGCGCGAAGCTGGCCGCGAAGGCGCGCGCGTTGTCGGACAGCACGTTCTGGGTGCTCGCGCTCGGCCTGCTGACACGGTTCTTCACGGATCTCGGCACCGGCCTCGGCGCGGCCGCGGCGATCGCGGTGGGCGCATGGCGCGTGCGGCACGGCGACATGAGCCTCGAAGCGCTGCTGATCGTGCTGATGGCCGGCAGCGAGATCTTCCGCCCGTTGCGCGACCTGCGCGCGGTGCTGCATCAGGGGATGATCGGTCAGTCGGCGGCGAATGCGATCCACGCGCTGCTCGACGCGGGCGGCGCCGCGCCTCGCGTCGATGCGCCGCGCGTAGCGGGCCTGCGGCCGGAGATCGCGTTCGACGACGTCAGTTTCGCGTATCCGGGGCGCCGCGCGGAGGCCCATGCGGCGCTGAGCTTCTCGGTACGCGCGGGCGAGACGGTCGCGATCGTCGGGCCGAGCGGAGCCGGCAAGTCGACCATCGTGCGCCTGCTGCTGCGCCAGCACGATGCGCAGGGCGGCGCGGTCCGGATCGGCGGCCACGACGTGCGCACGCTCGATGCCGATCAGGTGCGCGAGATGATCGCGGTCGTCGCGCAGGATGCGACGCTGTTCGATGGCAGCGTCGCCGACAACCTGCGGCTCGGCCGCCCCGACGCGAGCGACGCGGAGATGATCGCCGCCGCGCGCGCCGCCAACGCGCACGATTTCATCTCGGCGCTGCCCGATGGCTACGCGACGCGCATCGGCGAGCGCGGGCTCATGTTGTCGGGCGGTCAGCGCCAGCGCATCGCGATTGCCCGCGCGCTGCTGCGCGATGCGCCGATCCTGTTGCTCGATGAGGCGCTGTCGTCCGTCGATGCGGAAAACGAGGCGCTGATCCAGCAGGCGCTGGACCGGCTCACGCGCGGGCGCACGACGCTGGTGCTCGCGCACCGGCTGTCCAGCGTGATCGGCGCCGATCGCATCCTGGTGCTCGACCAGGGGCAGGTCGTCGACGAAGGCACGCACGCGGCGCTGATCGCACGCGACGGCCCGTATCGCCGCCTGATGGGGCCGCAACTGGAAGCGGTCGCCGAATCCGTCGGCGCGGCGACCCCGGCCGGCGCGACCGCGCGCGGGTCGTCGGGCCCGCAGGTGCGGCCGCTGAACGACGACGCGGCGACGATCGGCTGGCCGGAAACGTTGCGGACGCTGCTGCGCTTCGTGCGTCCATGGAAGGGCAAGGTGGTGCTCACCGTGCTGTTCGGGATCGGCCGCGTGCTCGCATTCATCGGCGTCGGCGTGCTCGGCGCGCGGGTGGTCGGCGCGGTGCCGACCGGTCATGTCGGCACCGGGCTGGTTGCCGCGCTGCTCGTGATCGCGCCGGTCGCGGCCGTGCTGCACTGGCTCGAATCGTGGCTCGCGCACGACATGGCGTACCGGCTGCTCGCGGAAATGCGCATCGCATTGTTCGCGACGCTCGAGCGGCTCGCGCCGGCCGGGCTGCTGCGTCGCCGTTCCGGCGATCTCGTGTCGCTGGCGACGCAGGACGTCGAGACCGTCGAATATTTCTACGCGCATACGCTCGCGCCCGCGTTCGTCGCGGTGCTCGTGCCGGCCGGCGTGCTGGTGCTGCTCGCGTCGGTCGCATGGCCGCTCGCGCTCGTGCTGCTGCCGTTCCTGCTGTGGGCCGGGCTCGCGCCCGTGCTCGCCCGCCGCGACGTCGACCGGCTCGGCACCGGCGCGCGCGAAGCGCTCGGCCGGCTTGGCGCGCACCTGACCGAAACGATCCAGGGGCTCGCGGAACTGACCGCGTTCCAGGCGATCGCACGCCGGCGCGCGGCATTCGTGGCCGAGGCCGATGCGTATCGTCGGCAACGCGCGAAGCTGCTCGACGATCTGTCGACGCAAAGCGCCGCGCTCGAAGTGGCGAGCGGGCTCGGCGGGCTGGTGGTCGCCGCGCTCGGCGCGTGGTTGTGCGCACGCGGCTGGTTCCCGCACGAGTCGTTGCCGCTGCTGGTGCTCGTCGCGGTGGCCGCGTTCATGCCGGTGGCCGAAATCGGTCAGGTCGCGCGCCAGCTTGCCGACACGATCGCGTCGACGCGCCGCTTGCGCGCGCTGGAGAAGGAGCCCGTGACGGTGACGGACGGCGCGCACGCGATGCCCGGGAATCCGGCGGTACGGTTCGACGCGGTGTCGTTCACGTATCCGGGCCGCGGCGTGCCCGCGATCGACCGCGTGAGCTTCGAGGTGCCGCCCGGCAGCACGGTCGCGCTGGTCGGTGCATCGGGTGCGGGCAAGTCGACCGTCGCGAGCCTGCTGCTGCGCTTCTGGGATCCGCAGCAGGGCCGCGTCACGCTCGGCGGCGTCGACCTGCGCGACCTGCGGCTCGACGATCTGCGGCAGCACATCGCGCTCGTCGCGCAGGATACCTATCTGTTCAACGACACGCTGGACGCGAACATCCGGCTCGCCGCGCACGATGCATCCGACGCGGACGTGCGGCGCGCGATCGACCACGCGGCGCTCGGCGATTTCGTCGCGCGGTTGCCGGACGGGCTCGCGACGCGCGTCGGCGAGCGCGGCGTGCAGTTGTCGGGCGGCCAGCGCCAGCGTGTGGCGATCGCGCGGGCGTTCCTGAAGGATGCGCCGGTGCTGATCCTCGACGAGGCGACGTCGCACCTGGACACGATCAGCGAGCAGCAGATCCGCGCGGCGCTGGAGGACCTGATGACGCAGCGCACGTCGATCATCATCGCGCACCGGCTGTCCACTGTGCGCCATGCCGACCTGATCCTCGTGATGGAGCAGGGCGCCGTGATCGAGGCTGGCCGCCATGCGGAGCTGATGGCGCGGCAGGGCGCGTATGCGCGGCTCGTGTCGCATCAGGCGAGCGGGGTCGCGGCGTGACGGGGCAGCGAGCGCGGCTGCATCCGGTGTTGTCCGTACCCAGGTATTGACAACATATGTTGTGTGATTGTCTAATTCGTCATCGCGTGTTGCGCGATCGTGACGACGTGCGTCCCGGCATCGTTTGACGGGGCGCGCCAACCCGGCGCACGCTACCTGTCACCGGAGTGGACTCTTTTGCACGACATGCCGCTTTCCCTTTCGCCCGTCATCGCCGGCACGCCGTTCGACATCGGCGTGCGCCTCGGCGAGCTTGCCCGGCCGGTATTCGACGCGTACTTGCGGCAGAGCCGTGCATGGCAGGCCGTGCGCGGCTGGCGCGGCCATCCGTTCGTCGCCGACGCGATCGACGAAGCCGCGCTGCTGCGCGTGCTCGGCGATCGTGCACCGGAAGGGCTGCCGACCTACCGCGACGGTCCGACCGATCGCGACGACGAGAACCCGCTCGCGACCGCGGTGTTCGAGATTCATGACACCGCGATCGCCTTCACCGTCCATCAACACCGCACGCAGCGCTTCGCGACGCGCATCGTGCCGTCCGCGCACGCGCCCGGCGCGTCCTGATCCTTGAGGTTACGCATGACGACCGTTTTCCATCGCGCTCCGCGCGCCACCTTGCCCGTCGCCGTCGCCGGGGACGGCATCGAGATCCTCGATTCGACCGGCAAGCGCTATATCGATGCGTGCGGCGGCGCGGCCGTATCGTGTCTCGGCCACAGCAACCCGCGCGTGATCGACGCGATCAAGCGGCAGGCGCAGCAATTGCCTTACGCGCATACGTCGTTCTTCACGACGGAAGTGGCCGAGGAACTGGCCGACCGGCTCGTCGACGGCGCGCCGGCCGGGCTCGACCACGTGTATTTCGTGTCGGGCGGCTCGGAGGCGATCGAGGCCGCGCTGAAGCTGGCGCGCCAGTACTTCGTCGAGAAGGGCGAGCCGCGGCGCCGTCATTTCATCGCCCGGCGCCAGAGTTATCACGGCAACACGCTCGGCGCACTCGCGATCGGCGGCAATGCATGGCGGCGTGAACCGTTCCTGCCGCTGCTGATCGACGCGCACCACGTGAGCCCGTGCTATGCGTACCGCGATCAGCAGGCCGGTGAAACGGAGGAAGCGTACGCGCAGCGCCTCGCGGACGAGCTCGAACGGAAGATCGTCGAGCTCGGCGCGGAAAACGTCGCGGCGTTCATCGCGGAAACAGTGGTCGGCGCGACGGCCGGCGCGGTGCCGCCGGTGCGTACCTACCTGAAAAAGATTCGCGCGGTGTGCGACAAGTACGGCGTGCTGCTGATCCTCGACGAGATCATGTCGGGGATGGGGCGCACGGGTTACCTGTATGCATGCGACGAAGACGGGGTCGCGCCCGATCTGCTGACGATCGCGAAAGGGCTCGGTGCGGGTTACCAGCCGATCGGTGCGACGCTGGTGAGCGATCGTATTTACCGGACGATCGTCGACGGCTCGGGCTTCTTCCAGCACGGTCACACGTACATCGGCCATGCGACCGCCTGCGCGGCCGCGCTCGAAGTGCAACGCGTGATCGCCGAGGAGAAACTGCTCGACAACGTGAAGGCGCGCGGCGAGCAGTTGCGTGCGTCGTTGCGCGCGCATTACGGTGCGCATCCGCATGTCGGCGACGTGCGCGGCCGCGGGCTGTTCGTCGGCGTCGAGCTCGTGCGCGATCGCGACACCAAGGCGGCGTTCGATCCTGCGTTGAAGCTGCACGCGGCAGTCAAGCGGGAGGCGATGCAGCGCGGCTTGATGGTGTATCCGATGGGCGGCACGATCGACGGCGTGCATGGCGATCACATCCTCATCGCGCCGCCGTTCGTCTGCACCGCGCAGCAGATCGATACGATCGTCGAGCGGCTGTCCGGCGCGATCGGCGCGGCGCTCGCATCGGCCGCCGCGTGAACCCCGACCCCACTGCATTCTCATCATGACAGACAGACTGCCTCCTTTCGATCCCGCGTCGGCCACCGACGAACAGAAGGCCGTGCTCGCCGATATCCTCAGCGGCCCGCGCGGCAACCTGAACGGGCCGTTCCTCGGCTGGATCGCGAGCCCCGAGCTGGCCCAGCACGCGCAGAAGCTCGGCGCGTTCTGCCGCTACCGCACGGGGTTGCCGCTGCGGCTGTCGGAGCTCGCGATTCTCGTGACGACCGCGCGCTGGCGCTCGCAGGCCGAGTGGCACATCCATCATCCGATCGCGCTCGAGGCCGGCGTGCCGGCCGCGACGGCCGACGCGATCCGGCTCGGCGTCGCGCCCGCATTCGAATCGGACGACGACGCGCTGATCCACGCATTCGCCACCGAGCTGTACGACACGCGCCGTGTGAGCGATGCGACGTTCGCGCGTGCGCAAGCCCGCTTCGGCCACGAGACCGTGGTGAACCTCGTCGCGCTGCTCGGCTATTACGCGCTCGTCGCGATGACGCTCAACACGTTCGATATGCGCGCGGACGGACAAACTGATTTGCCGTTTCCGGAATAATCGCTGCCGGCGCGAGCGGCAGCGGCACGCCGCACGCGCGTCCGGATGGCCCGAAAAGCACGTACGCGCGGGCTTTTCGGCGTTTCGGCACGAATCGTTTCGCGACTTCGGCGTGTTGTAAGACGTACACAGCACGACCTACCCGTCAGAGCAGGAAATTTTTCCCCTCCCTAGAATTTCGGCAAATAGCTTACGGGGGAAATATCGATGCGCTGGGTCCTGTTGATCGTGTTCATTGCGTGTGTCGTGTACACGCATCGGCGCGGCAAGGTTCGGCACCGGTTGTTCAGGCAACTATCCGACCACTCGACCTTTACCGCACCGCTGAACTGCTTTTCGTACGCGTTCTCGTCGGTGCCGACCACGCCGTTTCTCGATACGCGGCACTTTCCGGAGCTCGCGGTGCTGCAGCGCGAATGGCGCACGTTTCGCAGCGAAGCGCTCGCGTTGCGCGACGCGAGCCGGATCAAGGCGTCGGGCGAGTACAACGACATCGGTTTCAATTCGTTCTTTCGCCACGGCTGGAAGCGTTTCTACCTGAAGTGGTACGACGCGCCGCATCCGTCCGCGCAGGCATTGTGTCCGCGTTCGGTCGAAATCCTGTCGCGGATTCCGTCGATCAAGGCGGCGATGTTCGCGCAGTTGCCGCCGGGCGGGAAGCTCGGGCTGCATCGCGATCCGTATGCGGGCTCGCTGCGCTACCACCTCGGGCTCGCTACGCCGAACGACGACGCGTGCCGGATCGTCGTCGACGGCGAATCGTACGCATGGCGCGACGGCGAGGCCGTGATGTTCGACGAGACGTACCTGCACTGGGCCGAAAACCGCACCGCGCACGATCGCGTGATCCTGTTCTGCGACATCGATCGCCCGATGAAATACCGTTGGGCGCAGCGCATCAACGATGCGTTCGGGCAACTGCTGATGCGCGCGGCCGCATCGCCGAACGAAACCGGCGATCGCACGGGCGGGCTCAATCGCGCGTTCAGGTACCTGTATGCGATTCGCCGTGCCGGCAAGCGCTTGAAGGCGTGGAATCGCACCGTGTACTACATCGTCAAGTGGCTGCTGTTCGGCGGGATCGCGGTCGCGATTTTCTGCATCTGACGGGCGACGGCGGGCGTTTCTTCCGTCTGACGATAGGGCGTACGGCAGGGCGCCGACGGCCTCGGCCGCGATCAATGCAACCAAATGTATTCGTCCGGGATCAACGGACGCTGGCCGCGTATGATGGCTTGTTCACGTGGATATGATCGGTGAGCAAGCATGACGAGTACCCGTAAGACCATGATGATCGCCGGCGGGCTCCTGGTCGCCGCGGCCGGCACCGCGTACGTGATGCTGCTGCGCGCGGACCACCGTGCGATCGAAGACGCCGGCATCGGCGACGCAGCCGCACCCGTTGCGTCGGCGCCCGCGGGCAACGATCACGCGGCGCAGGGCGCGATCGCGCCGCCCGCACCGGCTGCCGCGACGGCGCCGAAGCAGGCGGCTGCTGCCCCGTCGCCTCCCGAACCCACACCCGCGCCGGCTGCAACCGCGCGCGTCGGCGCCGCGCCCGCGCCGGTTCCGGCGATTCCGGTCGTCAGCGACAGGCCGCAACCGGTGACGAAGCCGGCCGCACCGCCGCCGAAAGTCAACGTCGTGACGGTCGATGCGCAGGATTCGACCCCCACGCCGGCTCCCGCACCGGCCGCCAAGCCCGCTCAGTCGGCGCAGTCGGCCGCACCCGCGCAGGTCACGCAGCGCGCGCCGCGCAAGCGCGACGGCCTCGAACGCCATGCGGCCGCCGCGCGGCCGGCCGCGACGAAATCCGAAACGCCGGAGACGGCCGCGCTCGTCAGGGAATCGGCGAAGCTCGATCCGTCGCTGCCGCCGCCGTCGACGTCATCGATGCAGTCGATGTCGGCGAGCACCGGTTCGTACCGGCAGGGCGGTTCGTGCTCCGGCGCGAATCCGGTGGCCGCCGCGATGACCGAGCAACTGGTCAGGCAGTCGAGCAGTTTCAAGGCGACGGCGCCTGCGCCGGCGGACGGCGGCTCGGCCGCAACCAAGTAACCGCGCGCGTTTTCGGCATAAAAAGGGCCCCGCACGCCGACCAAGGCATGCGGGGCCAAGAGAGACAAACCTTGATGTCGTCGGGCCGACGTGCGTCAGGCGGCGACCGCTTCTTCGGCCTTCGGCTGCGCGGTTGCGACGGGCGCCGCCACATCCTGCCGGATCAGGTGGTCGAACGCGCCGAGCGACGCCTTCGCGCCTTCGCCGACCGCGATCACGATCTGCTTGAACGGCACCGTCGTCACGTCGCCGGCCGCGAACACGCCCGGCACCGACGTCGCGCCGCGCGCATCGACGACGATCTCGCCGTGCTTCGACAGCTCGACGGTGCCTTTCAGCCATTCGGTGTTCGGCACGAGGCCGATCTGCACGAACACGCCTTCGAGATCGATGCGCTGCGTGTCGCCCGAGCGCAGATCCTTGTAGACGAGGCCGTTCAGCTTGCTGCCGTCGCCGGTCAGCTCGGTCGTCTGCGCCTGCGTGACGATCGTCACGTTCGGCAGGCTGCGCAGCTTGCGCTGCAGCACTTCGTCCGCGCGCAGCTGCGCGCCGAATTCGATCAGCGTGACTTCCTTCACGATGCCGGCGAGGTCGATCGCCGCCTCGACGCCCGAGTTGCCGCCGCCAACCACCGCGACACGCTTGCCCTTGAACAGCGGGCCGTCGCAGTGCGGGCAGTACGCGACCCCGCGGTTGCGGTATTCGCGCTCGCCCGGCACGTTGATTTCGCGCCAGCGTGCGCCGGTCGCGAGGATGATCGTCTTCGCCTTCAGCACCGCGCCGTTCGCGAGACGGATCTGATGCACGTCGCCCGGAATCAGCGCGTCGGCGCGCTGCACGTCCATGATGTCGACGTCGTACTGCTTCACGTGCTGTTCGAGCGCGGTCGCAAACTTCGGCCCTTCGGTTTCCTGCACCGACACGAAGTTCTCGATCGCCATCGTGTCCAGCACCTGGCCGCCGAAACGCTCGGCGACCACACCCGTCGCGATGCCCTTGCGTGCCGAGTAGATCGCCGCGGCGGCGCCCGCGGGGCCGCCGCCGACGATCAGCGTGTCGAACACCGGCTTGTTCTCGAGCGACTTCGCCGCGCGTTCGCCGGCGCCCGTATCGAGCTTCGCGAGGATTTCCTTCACGCTGCTGCGGCCCTGGCCGAACGAGGCGCCGTTCAGGAACATCGTCGGCACGGCCATGATCTGGCGCGACTCGACTTCATCCTGGAACAGCGCGCCGTCGATCGCGACGTGGCGGATGCGCGGGTTGATCAGCGACATCACGTTCAGCGCCTGCACGACTTCCGGGCAGTTCTGGCACGACAGCGAGAAATACGTTTCGAATGCGTAGTCGCCGTCGAGCGCGCGAATCTGTTCGATCACGTCGTCGTCGAGCTTGATCGGATGGCCGCCCGTTTGCAGCAAGGCGAGCACGAGCGACGTGAATTCATGGCCCATCGGGATGCCGGCGAAGCGGATGCCGGCCGGCTTGCCGGGTTCGCCGATCGAGAACGACGGCTTGCGCTCGGCGTCGTCGCGGCGTTCGGTCACGGTCACGCGATCCGTCAGCGACGCAATCTCGTTCAGCAGCGCCAGCAGTTCCTGCGATTTCGCGCTGTCGTCGAGCGAGGCGACGAGTTCGATCGGGCGCGTGATCTTTTCGAGGTACGCTTTCAGTTGATTCTTGAGATTGGCGTCGAGCATGGCGTTTCGGATCCCGTATTGATTATGCTGGTCGGGCACGTCGTGCCAGAGGAGAGGGCGGGCCGCGCGATGCAATGCCCGCCGTCGCGCGCCTCGGGCGAGGCGCGCGGAGCGATCGTCAGATCTTGCCGATCAGGTCGAGCGACGGGGTCAGCGTTTCCGCACCCGGCGTCCACTTGGCCGGGCACACTTCACCCGGGTGCGCCGCGATGTATTGCGCGGCTTGCACCTTGCGCAGCAGTTCGCCAGCGTCGCGGCCGATGCCGTTGTCGTGGATTTCGCACAGCTTGATCTCGCCTTCCGGGTTGATCACGAACGTGCCGCGCAGCGCCATCCCTTCTTCCTCGATCAGCACGTCGAAGTTGCGCGACAGCGTGAGCGTCGGGTCGCCGACCAGCGGGTACTTGATCTTGGCGATCGTGTCCGACGTGTCGTGCCATGCCTTGTGCGTGAAGTGCGTGTCGGTCGACACGCCGTAGATTTCGACACCCAGCTTCTGGAATTCCGCGTAACGGTCGGCGAGGTCGCCCAGCTCGGTCGGGCAGACGAACGTGAAGTCGGCCGGGTAGAACACGACGACGGACCACTTGCCCTTGAAGTTCTCTTCCGAGACGGGCACGAATTCGCCGTTGTGGTAAGCGGTTGCCTTGAACGGCTTGATTTGGGTGTTGATGATCGGCATCTGGGTAATTCCTTTTCGTTAGTGGTGAGTGGAGTGTTGCCAGTATCCGGGTTCACCCTGTGTTTGTGAAATTGCTTGTTTCAATCCGGGGCATCGGGATTTTCTATCTGCTTCCGGCCCTTGATTGGGTGGGGGGAGCGGAGGGCGTTGATGCGGGCGCCCGCTCGGCATGAGGCGGGTCGGGGGACGTGCTGGGAAGGCGTATGCGCTGGGCGTACGCCGGCTTAGATCTGATACGGCACGCGAACGCCGGGTTCGGAGGCGGGAAAGTCCTTCGTGTTGCGCGATACGAGCAGCAGACCGTTCACTTGCGCCGATGCCCACACGATCGCGTCGGGCAGGCGTATCCGGCGGTCCTTGCGAATCGTCACCGCGCGATTTGCAACCGTGCTGTCGAGTGCGATGACGTCGAACGACGAGAGCCATGCACGGATGGGTGCCTCGTCCCTTGCGGACGCCCCGGCGAGGACTTCCATCCACGTGATCATGCTGATTGCGCGATAGTCGTAGCGGCCTAACTCCGCACGGGCGGATTCCACGCCGCCCAGATAATCGATCAGGATGTTGGTGTCGAAAAGGGCTTTTACCATTCCGAGCGCAATTCCTCTTGATAGGCGAGCCCATCGATCGTGCGATCTTTCCAGAGACCGAAGACGTCGTCGGCAAGCCGGGGCTTGTTCAGGGCAATGTAGGCGTCGATCGCGTCACGAATGATGGCGGCGCGGGGACGGTGTTGAGTCTCGACGATGACGGCCAATGCGTCTAGTTGGCCATCCGACAGATCGACCAGAATCCGACCCATGATAACCTCCGATATATGATATGCATATCATATATGCGGGCTTAAAAGTATGCAAGGCCCCGGCAGGACGACGCTGCAAGGAGCCCCGCTCAAATCCCCGCCATCTTCCTCAACCATTCCGCCAGCCGCCGCGCCCCGTCCGGCATGTCCGCGTCCTCGCGCGTGCACAGGTAGTAGTCGCGCCCGTCGTCGAGCGCATGGTCGAACAGTTGCACGAGTTCGCCGTTCGCCAGTTCGCGCTGGACCAGCGGCGCGCGCAGCAGCGCGGCGCCGAGGTCCGCGCGGGCCGCGCTCAGCGTGAGCTGGCCGTCCTCGAACATCGGCCCCACCGCGTGCGACATGTGCCGCACGCCGGCGCCCTGCAGCCAGTTGACCCACGTGCTGCGATCCTCGTCGTGCACGAGCGGCGCACGCGCGAGATCGGCCGGCGTGCGGAACGGCCCGTGACGCTTCAGGAACGACGGGCTGCACATCGGCACCATCGCGCCCGGCAGCAGCCGCTCGCAGCGGTAGCCGGGCCAGTCGCCGGTGCCGAAGCGGATCGACAGGTCCGATGCATCGCTTCGGTAGTTGCGGTGATGCGCGTACAGCACCGTGACGTCGACATCGGTGTTGTCGGCCAAGAACGCATGCAGCCGGGGAATGAACCAGCCGATGCCGAGCAGCGGAATCAGGCTGACGGTGATCTGGCGCAGCGACGAACGGTCGCGCACGAAGCGCGTCGCGCTGCGCAGCACCGAGAACGCCGCGCTGATCGACCGGTAGTAGTCGCGCCCCTCGTCGGTGAGCGCGAGCAGCCGGCCTTCGCGCACCGTCAGCGGCGTCTGGATGAACGCTTCGAGCAGTTGCAGCTGATGGCTGACCGCCGACGGCGTGATGTCGAGTTCGCCCGCCGCCGCGGTGACGGAGCCCAGACGCGCGAACGCTTCGAACGCACGCACCGCGCGCAGCGGCGGATCGTGCGGCAATTGTTCGATATTTTTCATGTATCGAATTTTATCGAAAAATCAGGGTAAGCGACAACACAAAAATATCGTGTATTTACAGAGACATATGGTAATTTGTCGAGAACGGTATAAGCATCCAACAATTGGGTATTTGGGGTTTGGTGGTTGAATATTTAATATTTTTCATGTTTATGATTCGATTCACCGATCCCTCGCACATGAAAATCGCTTTCCTCTCCGCCAGTATCGCCTTCTCCGCGGCCGCCCTCGTCGCCGCCGTTCCCGCGTTCGCGCAGTCCGCTCCGCAGACGGTCCTGATCGGCCTCGCCGCGCCGCTCACCGGCCCGTCCGCGCGGATCGGCAAGGATCTGCAGAACGGCGCGCAACTCGCGATCGACGACGCGAACGCCAAGCATCCAACCATCGGCGGCAGGCCGGTCGTCTACAAGCTCGTCGCGGCCGACGACCAGTCCGATCCGCGCACGGCCGTCGCGGTCGCGCAGCAACTCGTCGACCAGCACGTGATCGGCGTCGTCGGTCACTGGAACACGGGCTGCAGCGTGCCGGCGTCGCGCGTGTACCGCGATGCGGGCATCCCGCAGATCGCCCCGGCGTCCACCGGCCATCAATACACGCAGCAGGGCTACGCGACGGCGTTGCGCATCATGGGTCACGACGATGCGGGTGGCCACTTCACCGGTGCATACGCGGTGAAGACGCTGAAGGCGAAGCGCATCGCGGTGATCGACGATCGCACGTCATTCGGCGCGGGGCTGGCCGACCAGTTCATCCAGGGCGTGCAGGCGAACGGCGGCACGATCGTCGATCGCCAGTACGTGAACGACAAGACCACCGATTTCAGCGGCGTGCTGACCGCGATCAAGGGCAAGCGCGCGGATCTCGTGTTCTTCGGCGGCCTCGACGCGCAGGCCGCGCCGATCGCGCGCCGGATGCGCCAGCTCGGCGTGAACGCGCCGCTGCTCGGCGCGGGCGGCTTCGTGAGCCAGACCTTCCTGTCGCTCGCCGGCAAGGACGGCGACGGCGTGACGGCGCTCGAGCCGGGCCTGCCGCTCGACCGGATGCCGGGCGGCAAGACGTTCGATGCGCAATACCAGGCGCGCTATCACGCGCCGATCGAACTGCATGCGCCGTTCGCGTACGACGCGGCCGCCACGCTGATCGCGGCCGCGCAGAAGGCCGGCACGACCCAGCCGGCGAAGCTCGTCGCAGCCGTTCGCGCGATCGACCGGCCCGGCGTGACGGGGCGCATCGCATTCGACGCCGAAGGCAACCTGAAGGACCCGGCCTTCACGATCTACCAGGTGCGCGGCGGCAAGTGGGCCGTCGTCGACGTGCTCGGCGGCTCGCGTACCGCCGTCAAGTAACGATAAAACGACCAGGACGATCCCCATGACCGAAGCGAACCCGACATCCGCCGCCGCACCCGAGGACACACGCCTCGGGATTCTCGCGCGGCGCCGCATCGAAGCGGAAATCATCAAGCCGATCTACGAGATCATGAAGCGCGAGTTCGGCGCCGAGCGCGCGCAGGCCGTGATCGCCGAAGCCGTGCGCGGCGCGGCCGTCGATGCGGGCCGTACGTTCGCCGCGCAGGAGCCGGACGGCCCGAGCGTGAAGTCGTTCATCGCGCTGCAGGTGCTGTGGGAGAAGGACGATGCGCTCGACGTCGAGGTGCGGCGCGCGGACGACGCGCACTACGACTACGACGTGCATCGCTGCAGCTACGCCGAGATGTATCACGCGATGGGGCTTGGCGAGATCGGGCACCTGCTGAGCTGCGCGCGCGACAGCTATTTCATCCAGGGTTACGCGCCGGGCATCACGCTCACGCGCACGAGCACGATCATGCAGGGCGGCAAGCGCTGCGATTTCCGCTATGCGCTGCAACGCGCGCCGGAGCACGGCGATGCATGACGCTATCGTGACCATGCCGCGCGTCGACGGCGACCGTCTGTGGGCGTCGCTCGAACGGATGGCGCAGATCGGCGCGACGCCGAAGGGCGGCGTCTGCCGTCTCGCGCTGACCGATCTCGACCGCGAGTCGCGCGACCTGTTCGTGCAGTGGGCGCGCGACGCCGGCTGCACGGTGCGCGTCGATCGGATGGGCAACGTGTTCGCGCGCCGCGCGGGCCGCAATCCGGGCGCCGCGCCCGTGATGACGGGCTCGCACGCCGATTCGCAGCCGACCGGCGGCCGCTACGACGGCATCTACGGCGTGCTCGGCGGGCTCGAGGTCGTGCGCGCGCTGAACGACGCGGGCATCGAGACCGAACGCCCGGTCGACGTCGTGATCTGGACCAACGAGGAAGGCTCGCGCTTCGCGCCGGCGATGGTGGCGGCCGGCGTGTTCTCGGGCGTCTATACGCTCGAATACGGGCTGTCGCGCACCGACGGCGCGGGCCGGACGATCGGCGAGGAGCTCGAACGGATCGGCTACGCGGGCACGGAGCCGGTCGGCGGCTATCCGGTGCACGCCGCGTACGAACTGCATATCGAGCAGGGCGCGATTCTCGAACGGGCCGGCAAGACGATCGGCGTCGTGACGGCCGGGCAGGGGCAGCGCTGGTACGAGGTGACGCTGACCGGGGTCGATGCGCACGCCGGTACGACGCCAATGGAGTTTCGTCGCGACGCGCTGGTGGGCGCCGCGCGGATGATCTCGTTCGTCGACGAGCTCGGCCGCCGTTACGCACCGGATGCGCGCGCAACGGTCGGGATGATCGAGGCGCGGCCGAATTCGCGCAATACGGTGCCGGGCGGCTGTTTTTTCACGGTGGAATTCCGGCATCCCGACGATGCGGTCCTCGACGAACTGGACGCGGCGCTGCGCGCGGAGCTCGCGCGCGTGGCCGACGAAACCGGCCTCGGCGCGCGGATCGAGCAGATTTTCACGTATGCGCCGGTGCCGTTCGCGCCACGCTGTATCGACACGGTGCGCGACGCGGCCCGCGCGCTCGGGTTGTCGCACATGGACATCGTGTCCGGTGCGGGACACGACGCGTGCTATGTCGCGCGTGTCGCGCCGACCGGGATGATCTTCGTGCCGTGTGTGGACGGGCTGAGCCACAACGAGGCGGAAGCGATTACGCCGGAATGGGCGACGGCGGGCGCCGACGTGCTGTTGCGCGCGGTGTTGCAGAGTGCGCAGGAAGCGTAAGCGCGACGCGTGCGGCCGGGCGGCGGAGCGCTCGCGTTACTTCCCCGCCTTGCGCCGCGCCATATACGCGAGATACGCGACGATCTGGTCGAGTTCGCGGTCGCTCAACTGTTCGGGCGGAAACGCCGGCATGCTGCGGCCCGGCCAGTCGCGTACCGACGCCGGGTTGCGGATGTAGCGGCGCAGCGCGGCGGGCTGGAAATAGTCGACCGGGTTCATCGGCGTGTTCAGGTCGGGGCCGGCGTGGCTGCTGCCCGCGCCGTCGATGCGATGACACGCGAGACATTGCGTGACGAACAGCCGCTGGCCCGCGCGGGCCGGATCGTTCGCGGGCAACGCGGCATCGACCGCGAGCGACGGCCAGCGCGCGAGCGGCGACGATTCGATCGTGATGCGCACGATCTGGTACGGCCACTGCTCGCCGCGCACCGACGACGCGTCCGGCCCGAGCCACACGAGATAGAACGGCCCCGCGCCGACCTGCTTGCCGGGCAGCTTCGGCCACGGATGGGCCGGATCCTCGATCGCGAGCCACGGGACCGCGCCGGCCGGCGCGCGGCGGCGCACGAGATCGAGCGGCAATTGCGCGGCGAAACCGTCGGCCGCGCGCGTTTCGAGCACGCCGTCGGCCGGCAGCGGCGTGTCGCCGAGCAGCGCGGCGAACGGCACCGCGCGGAACGTCATCGGCCGACCGTATGCGATGTCGCGCGGCACGTGGATGTCGGTCGCGTCCGGACGCGCGAGCAGCGTCTGGCGGGTGAGGGCGCGGGCCGTGCCGTCGGTGTCGAGTTCGAGCGTGGACTGGGCCGACGCGCGTTGCCCGAGCAGGCAGACCGTCAGCAGCACGAGCGAAAACCACTGGCGCTTCAGCATTCGTTCTCCGGGAAGGGGCGTTCCGGCGGCGGCAGGCGAGCCGCCGCGGTCGATGGAAGGAATCGGGCGACAGTCTATCCGGTACGGGCGGCGCTGGCGAATTCGGCGCGCAAGGGCATGGCGGTCATGACCGGACCGGCCCGCGGCAGGGCTCGACCAACGGGGCGCCGAGTGGGCGAGGTGTCGTCATAGCGGTTCGGACCGCGGAGGACAAACGCTCACGGTGGCGATATGCGGTCTACCCGCGTTCACGACATTGCGTGACCGGCCATCGTCGTCAATGACTCGAACAAGCCGCTTCGCTCTTCGGCATGGGTGTGCGTTGCGCCGGTTCGAAATCGGCTTCACGCAGTCCCGACGGCGTCAGCGACACGAAATGCATCGCCGTGCCGCGCGCCGGGAAACCGGCGATGCCGGTCGAACCCCAAGGAATCGGCGAGCGTTGCACGCCGCTCACTGCAATGTCCGCCGGCCCAAGCGCGAGCGTCAGCAGCCGCCCGTCGCGGGTCGGCACATACGCGTGCGTGCCGGCGACACCGAGGTCTGATTCGCGCACCGACGCCGGCAGGCAATCGAGCGTCGCCGTGCGGCGGCCGTCCGGCGCGATCAGCATCGCGACGCCGCGATCGTCCGCCGTCGTCGTGACGACGATGAAACGGTCGATCTCCGGCACATAGGCGGCCGAATACACGTAGTACTGGATCGCGTCGTTCAGCGATCCGAGTTTTTCCAGCTTCGCGGTGATGGGGTCGAACATCGCGTATTCGAGCGTCGCGTCCGTGCTGCCTTCGATGAACTTCTGCCACACGAGCAACGCGTTGCGCGGCGAGCCCGCGATCACGGGCCACCACTCGCGGCGGCGCGGCGCGACCGCGACATGGTTCAGTACGCGCCCGGCCGCATCGTAGGTTTTCAGGTAGACACCGTTGCCGCTGCCGAGGTTGTCGACCCCGCCGCCGTTGACCCAGTCGGCCGAATAGAACACGACGAAGCGGTCGCCGGCCGTCGCGACATGCCCCGAATGGCCGCCCGATTCGACGTCGTTCGGGTAGGGCTTGACCGGTTTCAGGTCGCGGCGGTAGACGCCGTAGCGCTGGCTGACTTCCTGCGGCGCGTTCCAGCCGTCCTCGAACGTGACGAAGATGTCGCCGCGCGCGTTCTGCGCGATCGACACGGGTTCCTGCGCCTCGGGGCGGCTGATGAACGTGCGCACGTGCAGCACGCGCGTCCCGTCGGGCAGCCATTCGCCGACGTACACGTCATGCGGCCAGTTGCCGCCGCGGAGCGCACCGCGCGGCACGATGCCCGAGCTGCTGAAGAACACCCAGCGTTTGCCGTCGCCGGCGTCGGCCACGCCGATTCCGTGCATGAAGCGCCGCGGGTCGCCGCTGTCCTGCGGCGACGGGGCGGTCGACACCGTGACCGTATGCACGACCGGCGCGCCGGCGAAGGCCGGCGGCGACGCCGTGCCGATGCCGCCCGCGCCGCAAAGGGCAATTGCGGCCAGCCGCACGACGGACTGTACCGGGCGCGTTCGCCGCATCATTCGACGGTTACCGATTTCGCGAGGTTGCGCGGCTTGTCGACGTCGGCGCCGCGCGCGCAGCCGACGTGATACGCGAGCAGTTGCAACGGAATCACGTTGACGATCGGCGACAGCAGGTCGCCCGATTCGCGCACGCGGATCAGGTGCGTGTCGCGGTCGGCGTCGATCTCGAGCTGACTGCCGGCCAGCACGTAAAGCCGGCCGCCGCGTGCACGCACCTCGGCCATGTTGGACTTCAGCTTCTGGAACAGGCGGTCGTCCGGCGCGATCGTGACGACCGGCATCGCGCTCGTGACGAGCGCGAGCGGCCCGTGCTTCAGCTCGCCGGCCGCATAGCCTTCCGCGTGGATGTACGACACTTCCTTCAGCTTCAGGGCGCCTTCCAGTGCGATCGGGAAATGGATGCCGCGGCCGAGGAACAGCGCGTTCTCGGTGCGCGCGAATTTCGTGGCCCAGCCCATGATCTGCGTTTCCAGCGCGAGCGCGTGGCCGATGCGCCCGGGCAGCGCGCGCAACTGCTTCAGGTGCGTCGCGACTTGCGCGGCATCGAGCCGGCCGCGTAGTTGCGCGAGCGTCAGCGTCAGCAAGAACAGCGCGACGAGCTGCGTGGTGAACGCCTTGGTCGACGCGACGCCGAGTTCGGCGCCGGCCCGCGTCAGGAACCGCAGTGGCGCGTTGCGCGCGATCGTGCTGGTCGCGACGTTGCAGATCGCCATCGACAAATCCTGGCCCATCGTGCGCGCCTGCTCGATCGCGCCGATGGTGTCGGCCGTTTCGCCCGACTGCGAGATGCCGACGACGAGCGTGCGCGGATCGGCCACCGTGTCGCGGTAGCGGTATTCGCTGGCGATCTCGACCTGGGCCGGCACGCCCGCGATGCTTTCGAGCCAGTACTTCGCCGTGAGGCCCGCGTAGTAGCTGGTGCCGCAGCCGAGCAGCAGCACGCTTCTGACTCGCGACAGCAGCCCGCGCGTGCCTTCCGTCGCGTCGAACAGCGCCGGCGAGATCGTGTCGATGCCGTCGAGCGTGCTGTCGATCGCCTTCGGTTGCTCGAAGATTTCCTTCTGCATGAAGTGCTGGTACGGGCCGAGCGCGGCATCGTCCGCGCGCGCCTTCACTTCGCACAACGGGCGCCGTGCTTCCTGCCCGCCCGCATCGACCACGGCGATGCGATCCGGCGTGATCAGCGCGACGTCGCCGTCCTCCAGGTACACGAAGCGGTCGGTCAGGTCGCCGAGCGCCGCGCAGTCGGACGCGAGGTAGTTCTGCTCGGCGCCGATGCCGATCACGAGCGGCGAGCCGGCGCGCGCGGCGACGAGGCGCTGCGGCTCGCGCGCGCCGAGCACCGCGATCGCGTACGCGCCGTGCAGCCGTTTGACCGCGCGCACCACCGCGTCGAACAGGTCGTCGCGATAGAGGCTGTGGATCAGGTGCGCGATGACCTCGGTGTCGGTCTGTCCGCGAAACGTATAGCCGCGTTGCTTCAGTTCGGCGCGCAGCGTGTCGTGGTTCTCGATGATCCCGTTGTGCACGACGGCGATCGTGTCGCCCGACATGATCGGATGCGCGTTCATTTCAGACGGCGCGCCATGTGTCGCCCAGCGCGTATGCGCGATGCAGGTTTGCGCTTCGAGGCCGAGCGTCAGCACGCGGTCCTGCAGGTCCGTCACGCGTCGCAGCGTGCGTTCGCTGCGCAGGCGGCCGTCGCCCTGAACGGCGATGCCGCACGAATCGTAGCCGCGATATTCGAGCCGGCTCAGCGCATTGACCAGTTGCGGCACCTGATTGTTCAGGCCGCTTGCTCCGACGATTCCGCACATGATTCACCTCGTCTCCAGGAAGTTTTCTGGCTGGCGCGCGACGCGCGGCAGCACGATGTCAGGAGTGGTGCTGCGTCGCACGGCAGGCGTCGCGCGCGGCGCGGCACGTCTCCGGCGATCTATTCGCGGGGCTGCGGCCCGGCATGGGCGATCCATTCGATGCCCGAAATCGACCCGTTCGCATCGTGCGACGCGACGAGAATGCGCGTCGTGCGGCGCGCGCCGCGCCGGCGCTCGCTCGCGAACGCGGTCGGCGGTACCGAGCGCACCTTCACGCTGGCCGAGCGCCGCACCATCTTCGACACGCGCAGGCGATAGGCGAACGGATGCACGACGCGTCCCGCGATCAGCCACATGACGATCGTGCCGGCGATCAGCGCGATGCTCGTCACGTAGAACACGATCTGCTCGATCGGCATCTCGGCCTCGTTGAACGGCAGCAGGTAGCGGTACGTGTAGATGCAGATCGATGCCCATACACCGCCGACCAGCGCGGGCCGCACGAGGCGGAACCACGCGACGAGCACGGGCCCGACGATGCCGCCGCGTTCGGCGATCATGTCGCGCGGGGCGCGCAGGGAAAGGTCAATAATCGGCGCGTTCTTCATGTTGAATGCCTCGGTCGGGACTGATCCAGACGGCGCGCTTGCCGCGGCCCCGCAGTACGACGGCGGGCAGGGCAACGACGGTGGTGATCATGCTGATCAGCCAGAACGCGACGGGGTACCAGATGGTGTCAAGGAAATACATCAGGAGTTTTTCGTCGTAACGACGATCGATCATGCTGCCGATGATCAGTTGCAGGATGCAGGTCGCGACCAGCAGCATCCCGTGCCAGTGCGGCACCACGGACACATGCCAGTTCGCCGGAAGCGGGTAGACCACGTCGATCAGCGCGAGCAGCAGAATGAACGACATCGAGTACGCCCACGCGATGCCGATCAGGTACTCGACGAACAGCGGCCACATCATCATCTGCGTGGGCCGCATCAGCGTGCCCGCGTACTTGAGCAGCACCTGGATGCCGCCCTTGGACCAGCGCAGCCGCTGCCGGTAGAGCCCCTTGAGCGTCTCGGGCATCAGGATCCAGCTGAGCGCGTGCGGCTCGTACACGACGCGCCAGTCGCGGCACTGCAGCTTCCAGCTGATGTCGATGTCCTCGGTGAGCATGTCCGAGCTCCAGTAGCCGACGTCGGCGAGCGCGGTCTTGCGGAACATCGTGATCACGCCCGATACCGTGAAGATGCGGCCGTACACCTGCTGCGTGCGCTTGATCAGCCCGACGATCGACGAGAATTCGCCGACCTGCATGCGGCCGAGCAGCGACGTGCGCGTGCGGATGCGCGGGTTGCCGGTCACCGCGCCCACGCCCGGGTCGGTCAGGAAATGTTCGAGCATCCAGCCGATCGCGTCGTGCGCGAGCAGCGCGTCGCCGTCGATACAGAGCAGGTATTCCGCGTTGGATACCGCGGCCGCGGTCGTGAGCCCGACCGCCTTGCCTTCGTTGCGCGCGTGATGGATCACGAGCAGCCGCGGGATCTCGACGGCCAGCTCGTTGAGGATCTCGCCGGTGCGATCCTTGCTGCCGTCGTTGACCGCGATGATGTCGTAGTTCGGATACAGCATCCCGTTCAGATGGGCGATCACGCTGCGCGCGTTCGCGGCTTCGTTGAAGCAGGGCACGACGATCGACACCTTCGGGATGCCGCTCGACGCGATCGTGCGTGTCGACAGCTCGCGGCCTTCCTCGAGCAGGAAGTAGTGCACGACGCCGCCGATCATCCACAGATACGACATGAAGAACGGATAGTAGAAGACGAAATCCTGCAGGCGCTGGATCAGGCTATGGGAGGTCATGGCGTCTTGGTTCCCCGCGATTGCTGCATCTGCATCAGCGCGTTGATGGAGGTTGGGTCGAGGCGCGACTTCAGCGACATCACGTCGCGCATCGCGTCGAGCTCCGGCTGGCCGGTCAGGAAGTTGTCGGGGTAGTAGCCGAAATTCACGGCGCCCTTGCTGCGCAGCCGCCGCATCTGCGCGAGCAGCGTGCTGGCCGGCACCGCCTTCTGCCCGTGCCAGTCGTACGACTGCAGTTCGAACACGGTGCGCTGCAGCCCGCGCTGCTTCGCGCGCACCGCCTTCACGAGCTGGTCGAGCCAGCCTTCCGGGTCCTTCGCCTGTTCCATGTACGGCATCGCCATCAGCGCGACGTAGTCGTAGGCGGCGATGAAATCGTCGTAGTTCTGCGCATACCACGCTTCCGATTCGGGCTTGAGCACCGGCATCGCGAAGATGTTGCGCGCGGTCAGCACGTCGCCGGCGTTCTGGTGGGCCAGCACGATCTGTTCGAGCTGCCGGGTCATGTCGATCAGGTAGCGCGTCTTCTGGCGCGTCCAGCGCTTCATCAGGTCGGGGTTCTCGCGGATCTTGCCGACGTCGGCCGGCAGCCCCCATTGCGAATAGGTGCGCAGCGCATGCCGGCCCGCATCCTCGTAGTCGTCGAGCACGGCGTCGTCGCCGAACAGGATGCCGCTGAACGACGCGTGCTTGCTGAGATCCTCGTAGACCTGCTGGATCATCAGCCGCGCATCGGGATCGAACGGGCTCAGCCGGAACACGCGCGCGCCGTTCTCGCGGGCCGGCGCGCCGCCGTAGGCGCTGACGGCTTCGAGCGCGCGGAGCTTGTCGGCCGGCGGCCGGAACGCGAGCACCGGCATCCACGCGTATACCTGCACGTTGGACCGCGTATTGAGCTGCCACGCGGCACGAGAGAACAGGTCGGAACGCATCGGCAGATGCCGGTTCGGGAAATACACCGCTTCGGCCACGCCCGTCCCCTTCGGATCCGCATACGCCTGCAGGTACACCGATTTCGGCTGCATCCGGTAGATGCGCTCGATCAGCTTGCCGAGATTCGCTTCCTGCCGCGCGGGATCGGGGTCGTAGACCTGGTCGAGATCGACCTGCACGGTACGCTCGGGCATGTCGACGTCGCCGCGGTTCGACGCCGGCTCGCGCATCGAGCGCTCGAACCCGCCGATATCGACGTCGTACATCATCAGGATTCGTCTGAGCCGGTCGAGCGGCACGTCCGGCGTATTCGGGCCGGCATCGAGGCTGAACTGGATGTCCATGCCGAGCGATGTCGAGATCTGGCGCACGGGCTGGTTTTCCGCGCCGTACGGCCACACCATCGAGCGCGCGACGATGCCGGTGCGTTGGCGGATCTGCCGCACGCAAGTCTGCAGGTCGTCGTGCACGCGGGCGTGGAATTCGGCGTCGGTTTCATAGCGCTTCTGGTCTTGCAGGTACAGGTGCGACGTGGTCGCCGGCAATTCGTTGCCTTGCGGATTCGCGATCGCGCCATGATGCAGATTGTGGGTGTGGCAGCCGAGCTCGACGAATTCCGACTGCCCGAGCTTCTTCACCTCGTCCCACGACAGGAAGTAGTCGCGCGGCACCTGAACCTTGTCGCTGATGCGGATCGGCGTATCCGGCGGCATGTCGATCCACGCGGTGACGAGGCCCATCACGGCCGGATACTTGAAGCGCTCCAGCAGCGGCAGCACCTTCGTGTAGTGGCTGCGAAAGCCGTCATCGAACGTCAGGAGCACCGAGCGCGGCGGCAGCGGCTTGCCGCCGTGCCGCGATGCCTCGATCTGCTTGACGGTGATGGTGTGGTAGTTGTTGGTCTGCAGCCACGAGAAGATCGCGGTCAGCGTACCGGTATCGACCGCGAACGGATCGATGATCGCGGTCGGCGACGAAAACGACGCCATCAGGTTGTCGCGCACGTCGTGCATGCAGATCACGCGAAACGTCTTGCCGTCGGCCGGGTCGGACGGCGGCAGCAGGTCGATCATCTTGGCGCCGCTCACGCCCGGGAACAGCGAACAGGCGGCAAACGTGCCGAGGCATCCGCACATGAAGGTCCGTCTGGATTGCATTCAGCGCTCCTTTCTAAAACGGCAGGTTGAGCGACAGGAAGCCGGTTTCGGAGCGCTCGCGCTGGCCGTCGTACGCGTGGCTGCTGACCTCGACGCCGTAGCTCAGCGTGATGTCGTGCTTGAACGTCCACGCGTGCTCGATGCGCGCGCTCCACAACGGGCTGGTGCCGAAGCCGCGCTCGTTGTACGCGCCGCCCGACACCGACACGCGCTGTTGCAGCCCCAGGTCGCCTCGCTTCCACAGTGTCAGTTGATGCATGACCGTCACGGCGGCCGCGTAATCGCGACCGGGGCTGAAGTAGGGCGCGTCCCGGCGCGTGTTGCTGTCCGTGCCCAGGTTCAGCGAGACGTTGACGAGCTGGTTCGCGGCCGTGTACACGCGCTGCGTGGCGGTCGCCGCGATCTCCTGGTGCAGGTTCGAATCGCTGTAGCGGCTCACGCCGTAGCTGAGCTTGACTTCGCGCCGGTCGTTCTGGCGATACACGACCTCGACGTTCGCGGAGCGGCCCCAGATGTGCGCGGCATACGCTTTCCACGGCAGCGAGTTGTCGTTGGTGTCGAGCCCGGCGCTGACCGTCCAGTAGTCGTTCAACGCGTACGCGATCGTCCCGCGGCCGCCGGTTCGGCCGTCCCCGCCCATCGAGCGCGTGACTTCGCCGAGCACGGTGAGCGGCCCGTGCCGGTAGTCGCCGCCGATGCCGGTGCGCGTGCGGCTGAGGTTGCCGTCGTCGGTCTGCGCGAAACCATAGAACGTGTGCGAAAACACGCGCCAGTTGTCGCCGAACGGTTGCGAATACACATAGCTGTCCGACGTGAAGCTGTTGTTGGCCAGCGCGCTGTTGCCGTGCTCGAAGCTCAGGTCGGTCGTGAACACCGGGCTGCGGTATGCGTTGTAGTCGCGCTTGAAGCTGCGCACCGCACCGCTGTCCGGGAACGTGTTGCCGAGGGTCTGGTCGACGGTTTTCGCGGTCGCGTAATCGTCCGCCGTGAGCGATGCGCGGCCGAGGCCCGCGAGCATCTCGACGCTGTCCGGGTGATCGGTCAGCGACGCGCGATACATCGAGATCGCCTGGCGCGGATGAGACTGGCCCGACACGGCGTCGGCGTGCGCGGCACGCACCTCTGCGTTGAACGGCACCTCTTTCTCGAGCTGTTCGAGCGCGGCGATCCCTTCGTTCACGTGACCCGTGAAGATCAGGTATTGCGCGCGCAGCCGGTAGTAGCGCAGATAGTCGCTTTCTCCCGGGCCGACGTTGGTCACCTGCTTGGCAGGCGGCAACGACTTCTCCATGTCGTCGAGCACCTGCTTCGCTTCCGGCGCGCGTGCCTGGTCGACGTACGACCAGAACAGCCCTTCCTGCAGCTCGATCGGTCGCGTGCGGGAGCCGTACTGGAAGCCGCGGGTCGCGCGATCGGTCGGCGACGCGGTGGCCTGTTTCAGCGCGCGCGCGTACACGGCGTTCGCCTTGGCCGGCTCGCTCAGGTACAGGTATGCGTCGCCGACGGCCGCCAACGCGTCGATCGAGATTTCCGCGCTGGACGGAATCGTCTCGAACGTCGCGACGGCCGTTTTCATCTCGCCGCGTGCGGCAAGGGCGACGACCCGGTCGCCCGCGAGTGCGGTGCGGACCGGGGTGTACTCGGGTGTCGCGGGTATCCGCTTGTCGAGGTCGTCCGCCGCGCGCAGCGCGTCGTCGATTCCGTCGAAGCGGTCCGAACTCGTCATCGAGCGCGACTTGTCGCGTCCGCCGCGCACCTGCTGGCGAATCGACAGCTCCTCCAGTTGCGCGATGTCGACGGCGGAGAACGCATCGGGCCGGGCCTTCGCTTCGTCGAGCGCTTTGACCGCGCCGCCGCTCGCCGCGAGGCCGAACACGTCGTTGCGTACCGTCTCGACGTCGGCGGTGCGGAGATTCGGCGCCCGCGCATTCGGCGCTTCGACGTCGGGCCCCTGCGATCGCTGGGTCGGCTCGCCGGGGAGCTGGGCGCCGGGCGTCTGTGAATTCGGCGGCTGGGACGACGGCAGTTGCGCGCCGGGCGTCTCGGTCGCAGGCGTGGGCGAGTTCGGCGTCGGTGTGCCGGATGCCTGCGCGGTGAGCGTCGGCATGGTCGGCGCAGCCGGCGGTGCGGTGGTCAGGGGGTGGGCGGGCTGCGGCGGTGCATCCGACGTTCGCGCGCGCGGCGCCGACGTATCCGGCGGCGGGGTGTCGAATGCCTGCGCAAGCAGCATCGATGCGTTCGGCGATGCTGCGACCGGCGCCGGTGCGCTCGGCTGCGCAGCATCGGGGTCCACCATGACCGTGGTCGGCATCGCCGGGTTCGGCGCCTGCGCGATCTGCAGCGACGCGTCCGAGGCCCGCGCGATCGGCGTGGGCGCAAGCGGGGGCTGCGTGCCCGAACCCTGCGCGGCCTGCGTCGACGCGCCCGTTGGCCGCAGGTCGGGTGGCAGCGCATCCGGCGCACCGCGGGATCCGGCGATTTCGCTCGCGCCGCGCGGTTCCGCGTCGCCTTCGGCGGAAAGACACGGGCCGGACGCGACGAGCAGGCACAGCAGCGGCGCATGCAGGAGGATCCGCCGGTTCGGCGGAGCGACGGTGGTGCATTGTTGGTGACGATTGTTGGCCACGGTGTCTCCTCACTTTGAAACGATCACGTCGATTGCACGCCCGAGGGCCGGTTCACAGGCGGTTGCGAATCGCCTGCCCCAGCAGTGCGCGCGATTCGCTGTTCGTCGGGTCGATGGCGAGTGCTCGGCTCGCGTTCTGCTCCACGCAGCTCCATTCGTCGATCTCTGCGCACCGGCGCGCCTTGGCCAGAGCGCGGGCGCCTTCCAGCTCATCGCGCGTGACGCGGGCGGTCTCCATGTGCGGCGTGCCGGCGAGGCTCGACTGCGGCGGCCGTTCCGTCGCGGGGTCGGGGCGTTTTCTCGTGCGTGCCAGCGCCTGCGAGCGCGACGTCCGGTGCGCATCGCCGGGGCGCGCCGTGCGACTGCCGGTCGACGCCGCGTGCGGGCTCGCCGCCAGCTTCGTCGGCGGCACGTGCGCGGCGCGCGGTGGGCTCGTGTCGGAGCGGGCCGTCGCTTGCGGCGGCACGGCCGGTTCGGCCGGAGCCGACACGGCGGGCGCCGTCGAGGCGGACGGCGGAACCGGCCCGGCCTGCGCGACCGTCGACGTCGAGCCGGCGGGCGCCGTTGTGTGGGACGAGCCGCCCGTCGCCGCGACGATGAGCTGGCGGTACTTGCCGACGACGTTGCCGATCACGCCGGCGATATCGTGCGTCACGCTTGCGTGGCCGATCCTCGCGTCCCGCTCGACGTACGCGAACGCGCCGAAGATCGCGGCAAATGCAGCGACGCTGAGCGCCGCATTCCTTCCCGGACCCCACGAGGGTTTCGGCTGACGGTCGGGCGAGTCGTCCGGTCGTTCTGGACGGGGCATTCAAGTCTCCTGGATTCGATGCGCTCCATGAATGACGCGATCGGAGCGGGGCGGTGCGACGTTTCACCATCGCAACTGCGTCGTGAGCGCACCCGTCTCGACGATCGCGAACTGGGTTGCTCCCTGATAGGTCCCTTCGACCCGGTAGCTCGCGTCCGGCACGCTGAACAGGCAGCGCGATCCCGATGCATTGAATTCGACGAGCACGCGCCCATGCCGGCGCAGGCGCACCTGCACGTTGGAGAGGGGCTGGCCGGTGCTCCCCGACACGAACGACACGCCCAGGTTGTACGGGCGCCCGTCAGGGGGAAGCGGCGCGGTGCCGTCGATCCGCGCATCGCCGCAGATATACGAAATCACGTACCGGTTTGCCCCCGGACCGGACGCCGGCGGCGGGGCCGCCGATGTCTGGGCCATGGCGTTCATGCAGAGCGTGGAGAGCACGACGCTCAGGAAAGGGCGAGCCTGCTGTCGAAGCGAAGGTGACATTGCAATCTCCCGTCCGGAATCGATGACGCGCATCGACTCGGAGTCGAATTTGCCAACGTTCTTTTTGCGACACGCTATTGATACACGATGGCTTTTGAACCAACAACCGCGTGTGACCCGAATGGGACGGGAGCGAAAGATCCTATCTAAATAGGATAAGAATGGATTGGTAAGGATGTCTTAATTCTGAATAAAGTCGATATTCCCGGACATGAAAATTGCTCACCGGTAGCGATGATCGAGCACGCTTTGAATCACGTCGGAGGTATCGACGTTCGTGCCGAAAAATAACGACTGATGAAAGAAACTGTTGCGCCTGTATTCGAGAAGAATCGATGAATGTTCGGATACAGACCGCATGTCGAGAAATGAGGGTGCGACGTTTTTGATCATTCCGGCTGTTACAGGTAAATAGAAACTTGTGTAACAAGGTATTTCTGTCTGGAAAATCAGTCCGAATATTCTTACTTAATACGGGAAGCAGTAAAAAGTACGACACGGATTCGCAAACGTTTGCGTTTTAATGGCGGCGGATTGGGGCAGGTGAGGGATTTTATGGAATCCGGCGGATTATCGATTGCCGTCGAAAGAATACGCATGCGCGCCATGGATATCCACGGCGCGGACACAGCGTTCAGCGACTGCCGCCCGCGCTTCGTCGCGCGCCGCGCATTGCCGGCGCGGCCGCCTCTTCGGTGCCGATCGCCGCGTCGAGGGCCGTGCGCGGCCGGTTCATGATGTAGGCCCACAGCTGCTCGGCCGCGAGCCCGCGCTTGCGCGCCGATCGATACAGGCGGATTTCGAGTTCGGTGATCCAGTCGCCGGTGCCGGCGCAGACGAGCGTGCCGTCCGCGAGCTCTTTCGCGACGCAGCTTTCCGGCAGCCAGCCGATGCCGTGCCCGGCCACGACCATGCCTTTCAGCGCCTCGGACATATGCGTCTCGAAACACCGGTGCAGCACATACGGCTCGGTCGCGTTCAGCAGCAGCATCTCGACGATGTTGCCGAGAAAGGCGCCCGACGAATACGCGAGCAGCGGCAGCGGCGCATCGGGCGTGCCGGGCAGCTGGAACACCGGCTTGCCGCGTGCATCGGGCGACGACACGGGCAGGATTCGTTCGACGCCGAGGCTGACGAACGGAAAGTGGTTCGGATCGAGCACGATCGGCAACTGCGGATGGTGATAGCCGAGCAACAGGTCGCATTCGCCTTCGACGAGCTGCTGCACGCCTTCCGGCACGTTCACCGCATTGACGCGCGCGGTCACGTGGCCGACCTCGCTGTTGAGCTGCTTGAGCCATTCCGGAAACAGCGTGAACACGAGCGTATGCGCGACGGCGAAGCGCACGACCTGGTCGCTGGCCGCGAACTGGTCGTAGCCGTTCACGAGATTGCGCGCCGCATACATGCTGCGCAGGATGTCCGCGGCGAGCCCGCGGAACATCTGGCCGGCCGGCGTCAGTGCGATCGGATTGATGCTCCGGTCCACCAGCTTCGCGTCCATCCAGGTTTCGAGGGCGGCGATTCGTCTACTGAACGCCGATTGCGTCAGGTGCCGATGACGCGCGGCCCGGGAAAAGCTCTTGGTATCCGCCAGGCTCAGGAAATCTTCCAGCCACTTTGCTTCCATTTCGATCTTCGCTTTTTATAGTCGGGCGCCTGAAAGGGGGCGCCGTCTGCTGCGCAAACGTTCTAGCGTACCGCGCATCGCGTCGGTCGGGCCGATGTTTTTTTTCGATCGGTGTCAGTCGAAATATGCATGGGCGTTGTCGGCGGGATTACGGCTACATAGCGTTGAGGGGCCGGACCGAGTTAACCGGACAGTTCATCGCGTCGGACTGTCCGGCCCGCCCGGACGGCGCTTCCCCCGGGCCGGCTGCGCCGTGTGCGTGCCGGCCCGCCCGTTCGGGCCGGTGCCCGCCTCGTCGCTTTTGGTGCAGTGCAGATTGCACATCCGTGACACGCGGGAGAACTATGTTCGTCGGATGCGGCGCAGCATCGGCCATGCGCGTCGGCGGCGCACCGCGAGTGCGCGCCGCGTCGGCGATGCACCGTTGTGGTGCGAAACGTGGCGCGGGCGTGCCCGGCGCGGCGCAAAAACAGGGGGATATCGACGGGAGCGAACACGGCACGTTCCTTGCAAAGCATTGGTTACGCCGGTCCGGCATGCGCAATGCCGGGGAAAACGATCGATGGAGAAAAAATCGATGAAGCCATTCGATGAAATGCTGCAATCCGGCGACATGGTAAGGGCGCCTTACGCGCGCCTGAAGCAATGGCTCGACACGCAGAATCCCGCGAGCCTCGCCCAGAAGGCCCACGATGCGGAAGGCGTGTTCCGCAAGACGGGCATCACGTTCGCCGTCTACGGCGACGCGGAGGCCGCCGAGCGGCTGATTCCGTTCGACATCGTCCCGCGCATCATCTCGGGGGCGGAGTGGAGCCGGCTGTCGCTCGGCATCGAGCAGCGCGTGATGGCGCTCAACGCGTTCCTCGACGACATCTACCACCGCCAGGAAATCGTGCGCGCGGGCATCGTGCCGAAGCACCTGATCGCGCACAACGACGCGTTCATCCCGGAGATGATCGACTTCCGGCCGCCCGGAAACGTTTACACGCACATCATCGGCGTCGACATCGTGCGCACCGGCGAGAACGAGTTTTACGTGCTGGAGGACAACGCGCGCACGCCGTCCGGCGTGTCGTACATGCTGGAAAACCGCGAAACGATGATGCAGCTCTTTCCGGAGCTGTTCCAGCAGGTGAAGGTGCGCCCGGTCGAAACTTATCCGCAGATGCTGCGCCAGTCGCTCGCGGCCGTGTGCCCGCCGGGCGGCAACACCGACAACCCGACCGTCGCGGTGCTCACGCCCGGCATCCACAATTCCGCGTACTACGAACATTCGTTCCTCGCCGACCAGATGGGCGTGCACCTCGTCGAGGGCAGCGACCTGCAGGTGATCGACGGCCGCGTCGCGATGCGCACGACCGAAGGCTTCCAGCCGATCGACGTACTGTATCGCCGCGTCGACGACGCGTTCCTCGATCCGCTCACGTTCCGCCCCGATTCGGTGCTCGGCGTGGCCGGCATCATGGACGTGTACCGCGCCGGCAACATCACGATCGCGAACGCGCCCGGCACCGGCATCGCCGACGACAAGGCGATCTACTCGTACATGCCGGAGATCGTCGAGTTCTACACGGGCCGCAAGGCGCTGCTGGAGAACGTGCCGACCTGGCGCTGCGGCGAGGCCGACAGCCTGAAGTACGTGCTCGAGCATCTGGACGAACTGGTCGTGAAGGAAGTGCACGGCTCGGGCGGCTACGGGATGCTGGTCGGGCCGTGCGCGTCGAAGGCCGAACTCGACGCGTTTTCCGCGAAGCTGCGCGCCCGTCCCGCGAACTACATCGCGCAACCGACGCTCGCGTTGTCCACGACGCCGATCCTGACCGACGCCGGCCTCGCGCCGCGCCACGTCGACCTGCGGCCGTTCGTGCTGGTGTCGGACCGGATCCGCATCACGCCGGGCGGGCTCACGCGCGTCGCGCTGAAGGAGGGATCGCTCGTCGTCAACTCGAGCCAGGGCGGCGGCACCAAGGACACCTGGGTGCTGGCCGACTGAGCCGGACGCGACCGCGCGCGCCGGAGCCGGCGCGCGAACCGAACGAAGACGGAGTGGACACGAGATGCTTCTGGGACGTACTGCAAGCGGGCTCTACTGGATGTACCGCTATATCGAACGCGCGGAGAACATCGCGCGCATCGTCGATGCCGGGCTGCGGATGGCGCTCACGCGCACGGCCGACGCGCCGGCCGAATGGTCGTCGGTGCTCGTCAGCTCGGGCGCCGACGACGGCTATCGGCAGAAATACGACGCGTACGCGGCCGATACCGTGACCGACTACCTGCTGCGCGACCGCGACAACCCGTCGAGCGTGCTGTCGTGCATCGAAGCCGCGCGCTCGAACGCGCGGATGGTGCGCACGGCGCTCACGCGCGAGGCGTGGGAAAGCGTGAACGGCGCGTGGCTCGCGCTGCGCCGCGCGCTCGCGCAGCCGGTGCCTGAAAGCGAGCTGCCGGCCGTGCTCGACGAAGTGAAGCGCGAAACCGCGCTGATCCTCGGCAGCTTCTACAGCACGATGCTGCGCAACGAGATCTTCGATTTCGCGCAGATCGGCGCATTCATCGAGCGCGCCGACAACACCGCGCGGATCATCGACGTGAAGTACCACCTGCTGCTGCCGTCGGTGTCGCACGTGGGCACGATCCTCGACAACTACCAGTGGGAGACGATCCTGCGCTGCGTGGCCGCGCATCGTTCGTACCGCTGGGTGTACGACGTGCAGTACAAGCCGCTCAACATCGCGGACTACCTGATCCTGAACGGCCGCATGCCGCGTTCGCTGCGCTATTGCTACGGGCGCGTCGTGTCGAGCCTGAACCTGCTCGCGAAGGATTACGGCGTGACACACCCGTGTCACGACACGGCCACGAAGATCCTCCAACTGCTGTCCGATACCTCGGTCGAGCGGATCTTCAAGAGCGGCCTGCACGAATTCCTGACCGACTTCATCGGCCGCAACAACAGCCTCGGGCTCGAAATCGCCCAGGCTTACAACTTCGACTGAGGCTTGCCATGCGACTCGCCATTCGACACATTTCGCGTTATCGGTTCGACGATCAAGCCAGCCATGCGCTGCAACGGCTGCGGCTGCGCCCGCAATCCGGCCCCGGGCAGACGGTGCGCGCGTGGCAGGTCACGATCGACGGCGTCGAGCCGACGCTGTCGTACGCCGACGGGCTCGGCAACCGGATCGACCTCGTGCGCCACGATCGCGGCGCGAAGGACGAGATCGTGGTCGTGGCGGCCGGCGTCGTCGAGACGCAGGACCGCGCGGGCATTCTCGGCAATTCCGAAGGCTATGCGCCGCCGTGGATCTTCGAGCGCGAGACCGCGCTCACGAAGGCGGGCGACACCGTGCGCGCGCTCACGGACGCGCTGCCGATCGAGCCGCACGGTCTCGACGCACTGCACTGGCTGATGACGGAAGTGCACGGCCGCATCGCATACGCGCCGAACCTGGCGGCCGATGCGCCCGTCGATGCGGAAACCGCGCTGCAAAGCGGCGAGGGCACGAGCCGCGACCATGCGCACGCGTTCATCGCGGCCGCACGCGTGCTGAAGATCCCCGCGCGCTACATCTCGGGCTACGTGTTGGCCGACAGCGCGATGCAGCGCATCGCCGATTCGAAGCAGCATGCGGGCGACGTCGAGGAAGAGGCGGCGCTCGCGCTGCAGAGCGGCGACGGCATGCAGCAGGCGCTCGGCGCGTCGCATGCCGCGCAATCGCAATCGCAAGGGCAATCGCAGTCGCAGTCGCAGTCGCAATCCCAGGGGCAGCCGCAGGCGGCGCTCGGCGCGCAGCCGCAAGCCGCGTCGCTGACGCAGCAACCGGCCGGCCATGCATGGGCCGAGGCCTATGTCGAAGGGCTCGGCTGGGTCGGCTTCGACCCGTTCATGAACCGTTGCCCGGACGAACGCTACGTGCGCATCGCGGTCGGCCTCGACCATCGCGACGCGCAGCCGGTGACGGGGCTCGGTGCGACGGCCGTCGCCGTCGAGATCAGCGTCGTGCAGTCGCCGGAACTCGTCTGACCGGCGGCGCGCTTTCGCCGAATCCGCCATGCCGGGCCGCCGCGTCGACAGCGACGCGGCGTGCGCGGCCGGCCCAACCCGACCCGAGCTCCCATGTCCATCCACGTCGCGCTGCATCACACCACCCGCTATCGCTACGACCGGCTCGTCAACCTCGGCCCGCAGGTCGTGCGGCTGCGGCCCGCGCCGCATTGCCGGACACCGATCCTCGCGTATTCGATGACGGTCGAGCCCGCGCAGCACTTCATCAACTGGCAGCAGGACCCGTTCTCGAACTATCTGGCGCGCCTCGTGTTTCCGGAGCGCACTGAGCACTTCGAGATCACCATCGATCTCGTCGCCGAGATGTCGGTGTACAACCCGTTCGACTTTTTCCTCGAAGCGAGCGCGGAGCAATATCCGTTCAGCTATGACGACGCGCTGAAGACCGAGCTCGCGCCGTATCTCGCGTGCGATCCGCAGACGAGCGCCGCGCCGCTGTTTCGCGCGTATCTCGACGGTGTGGACCGCACGCCGGCCGGCACCGTGAACTTCCTCGTCGCGCTGAACCAGCAGCTTCAGCGCGACATCGGCTATCTCGTGCGGATGGAGCCCGGCGTGCAGACGCCCGCGCAGACGCTCGAGCTCGCGTCCGGTTCGTGCCGCGACAGCGCGTGGTTGCTCGTGCAGCTGTGCCGCCATCTCGGCATCGCCGCGCGCTTCGTGTCGGGCTACCTGATCCAGCTCACGCCGGACGTCAAATCGCTCGACGGCCCGAGCGGCACGTCGGTCGATTTCACCGATTTGCACGCGTGGTGCGAGGTCTATCTGCCGGGCGCCGGCTGGATCGGCTTCGATCCGACGTCGGGCCTGCTCGCCGGGGAAGGGCATATTCCGCTCGCGTGTACGCCGCAGCCGACGAGCGCGGCGCCGGTCGAAGGGCTGATCGACGAATGCGAGGTGTCGTTCGAGCACGAGATGAGCGTGACGCGCGTGTACGAATCGCCGCGCGTGACCAAGCCGTATACGGAATCGCAGTGGGATGCCGTGCTGGCGCTCGGCACGCAGGTCGACGGCGCGCTGGCCGCCGGCGACGTGCGGCTCACGCAGGGCGGCGAGCCGACCTTCGTGTCGATCGACGATCGCGACGGCGCCGAGTGGAACACCGATGCGCTCGGCCCGACCAAGCGCGGCTACGCGACCGAACTCGTGCAGCGGCTGCGCGCCGAATACGGCGACGGCGGCTTCCTGCATTTCGGGCAGGGCAAGTGGTACCCGGGCGAGCAACTACCGCGCTGGGCGCTGTCGATCTTCTGGCGCGCGGACGGTCAGCCCGTGTGGCACGATCCGTCGCTGTTCGCCGACGAGCGCGAGCCGTCCGCGTATACCACCGACGACGCGAAGCGCTTCATCGATGCGCTCGCCGCGCGGCTGAACCTGAGCGGCGAATTCATCCGGCCCGGCTACGAGGACGTCTGGTACTACCTGTGGCGCGAGCGCCGGCTGCCCGTCAACGTCGATCCGTTCGACGCGCGCCTCGACGACGAACTCGAGCGCGCGCGGCTGCGCAAGGTGTTCGAGCAGCAGCTCGACAGCGTGGTCGGCTACGTGCTGCCGGTGAAGCGGGTGGATGACACGCCGGGCCTCGACGGGCCGCGCTGGCAGACGGGGCCGTGGTTCTTCCGCGACGAGCGGATGTACCTCGTGCCGGGCGATTCGCCGATGGGCTATCGGCTGCCGCTCGACTCGCTGCCGTGGACGGCCCGCGCCGACTATCCGTACCTCGTCGAGCGCGATCCGTTCGCGCCGCGCGACGCGCTGCCGGCCGCTGCCGCCATGCGCGCCCGCTATGCGGGCCCGGCCGACGCGCCGCGCTATCTGGCCGGCGTGCATCGCGAAGCGTCCGCGCCGACCGTGATGCAGTGGCGCGACGACGGCGCGGCCGCGAGTGTGCGTGCGGGCGCCGTGGACCCGCATCGCCGGCCCGAGCGTTTCGAATCGGCCGCGTGGATCACGCGCACCGCGCTGTGCGTCGAAGTGCGCAACGGCATTCTGTATCTGTTCATGCCGCCGCTCGCCGCGCTCGAGGATTATCTCGACCTGCTCGGCGCGATCGAGCTGACCGCGCACACGCTCGGCGTGAAACTCGTGCTCGAAGGCTATCCGCCGCCGCGCGACGCACGGCTGAAGCTGCTGCAGGTGACACCCGATCCGGGCGTGATCGAGGTGAACATCCATCCGGCCGCGAGCTTCGACGAACTCGTCGACCACACCGAATTCCTGTACGACGCCGCGTGGCAGTCGCGGCTGTGCAGCGAGAAGTTCATGGTCGACGGGCGGCACGTCGGCACGGGCGGCGGCAACCACTTCGTGCTCGGCGGCGCGACGCCGGCCGACAGCCCGTTCCTGCGCCGCCCGGACCTGCTCGCGAGCCTGATCGCGTACTGGCACAACCATCCGTCGCTGTCGTACCTGTTCTCGGGGCTCTTCATCGGGCCGACGAGCCAGGCGCCGCGCGTCGACGAGGCGCGCAACGACCAGCTCTACGAGCTCGACATCGCGTTCGCGGAAATCCAGCGCAACAAGCTGCTGTTCGGGCAGGACATGCCGCCGTGGCTCGTCGATCGCGTGCTGCGCAACCTGCTGATCGACGTGACGGGCAACACGCACCGCAGCGAGTTCTGCATCGACAAGCTGTATTCGCCCGATTCGTCCACCGGCCGGCTCGGCCTGCTCGAACTGCGTGCGTTCGAGATGCCGCCGCATGCGCGGATGAGCATCGTGCAGCAACTGCTGCTGCGCGCGCTGGTCGCGCGCTTCTGGGCCGCGCCGTATACGACGCCGCTCACGCGCTGGGGTACCGCGCTGCACGACCGCTTCATGTTGCCGGAATTTCTTCGGATGGATTTCGACGACGTGCTGGCCGAGCTGCGCGACGCCGGCTTCGCGTTCGATCCGGCGTGGTTCGCGCCGCACTTCGAATTCCGTTTTCCGCTGTTCGGGCAGATCGCGGTGAACGGGATGCAGCTGTCGCTGCGCGGCGCGCTGGAACCGTGGAACGTGATGGGCGAGGAGGGCGCGCCCGGCGGCACGGTGCGCTACGTCGATTCGTCGGTCGAACGGCTCGAAGTGCGCGTGACGGGGCTGAACGACAACCGGCACGTCGTGACCGTCAACGGCCGCGCGCTGCCGCTGCAGCCGACCGGCACCGTCGGCGAATACGTGGCGGGCGTGCGCTACAAGGCATGGGCGCCGCCGTCGGCGCTGCATCCGACCATCGGCGTGCACGCGCCGCTCACGTTCGACATCGTCGATACGTGGCTGCAGCGCTCGCTCGGCGGCTGCCGGTATCACGTCGCGCATCCGGGCGGGCGCAACTACGCGACGTTCCCGATCAATGCATACGAAGCCGAGAGCCGCCGGCTCGCGCGCTTCGTCGAGATCGGCCACACGCCGGGGCGGATGGAGGTCGCGGCTGCCGCGCCGAGCCGCGAATTTCCGTTCACGCTCGACTTGCGGCGGCCGTGATCGATCGATGACAGGGAGGACGACGATGCGCGGATCGCGACCTCCGGGCCCGCCGGTCGGTCGCGACGCCCCCGGAGTGCTAGGATGCGGGCAGATTGCGGTTCCGCGCTGCGGCTTGCCGCCCGACTGGCGGCGCGCGTGCGCGGCCGCACCCTGACGACGGAACGACATCGTGCCGCCCATTGACCTCGATCATCTCGCCGCCCTCGACGCGATGCCCACGCTTTTCGATACCGGCGCCCAGCCGGACGCCGCCGAACTGGCCGCCGCGCTCGCGGCGCCGGCCGCCGCCGGCCGTTACGACGAACTGCGCGGCAGCGCGGCCGGCCTGCACGCGCCCGCGCTTGCGCCCGCATGGCGCAGTTTCTTCACGTCGATCGGCAGCGACGGCGTGGCCGACCTCGACCGCCGCGCCGATGCACTGCACCGGCGCATGCGCGAGAACGGCCTGTTCTACCAGTTGCACGAGCAGCGCGCCGGCGACGGCGCGGTCGGCCCGTGGTCGCTCGACCTGCTGCCACTGATCGTCACACCGGAGGATTGGGTCGGGATCGAGCGCGGCGTGCTGCAGCGCGTGCGGCTGCTCAACGCGACGCTGGCCGACCTGTACGGGCCGCAGACGATCCTGCAACGCGGGCTGCTGCCGCCCGCGCTCGTCACCGGCCATCCGGGCTATCTGCGCGCGATGCGCGGCGCACGCGTGCCGGGCGATACGTGGCTGCACGTCGTCGCGTTCGATCTCGCGCGCGGCCCCGACGGCCAATGGCGGATCGTCGCGCAGCACACGCAGGGCGCGGCCGGGCTCGGCTACCTGCTCGAAAACCGGCTGATCGTGTCGCGGCTCTTTCCGCGCGGGTTTCGTGGGCTGCGCGTGCAGCGCCTCGCATCCGCGTATCGCGCGCTGCTGCAAAGCATGCAGTCGCTCAGCCCCGCCGCGAAGAATTCGCGGATCGTGCTGCTGACGCCGGGGCCGCACAGCGCGACCTATTTCGAGCATGCGTATCTCGCGCGCTATCTCGGCCTCACGCTCGTGGAAGGCGGCGACCTGACCGCACGCGACAATCGCGTATTCCTGAAGACGCTCAGCGGGCTCGAGCCGGTGCATGGCATCCTGCGGCGCGTCGACGATGCGTGGCTCGATCCGCTCGAACTGCGGCCCGATTCGATGCTCGGCGTGCCGGGGCTGTTGCAGGCCGTGCGCGCGGGCAACGTGCTGCTCGCGAACGCGCCGGGCTCGGGTTTCCTCGAATCGCCGGCGATGCTCGGCTTCATGCCGCGTCTCGCGGAAGCGCTGCTCGGCGAAACGCTGACGCTGCCGGCCGTGCATTCGTGGTGGTGCGGCGAGGCGGCCGCGTGCGACGACGCGCTGCCGCAGCTCGCGCGCAGCATCGTCAAGGCATCCTATCCGCCCGACGTGCAGGAAGGCGGGGCGTTCGAACCGGTGATCGGCGCGCGGCTCACGCAGGCGCAACTGGCGGAATGGCGCGCGCGGATTCTCGCGCGGCCCGAACACTATACGGTGCAGGCCGACCTGCCGCTGTCGCAGGCGCCGACCTGGCCGCGGCCCGACGCGCCCGACGGCAACGGCAGTGCACGGATCGTGCCGAAGCCGCTGCTGCTGCGCGTGTTCGCGCTTGCGGACGGCGCGCGGCGCTGGCGGCTCCTGCCGGGCGGGCTGTCGCGGGTCGGCACGCGCGACGCACTGTTCAACGCGCCGATGCCGCGCGGCGGCAGCACTGTCGATACGTGGGTGATGACCGAAGGCATCGTCGATTCGACGACGCTGCTGCAGACGCACCTCGGCCCCGACGATCTCGTCGAGCGGCCGCGCGCGATCGCGAGCCGCGCGGCCGAGAACCTGTTCTGGCTCGGCCGCTACACCGAGCGCGCGACCAACCTGATGCGCCTCGCGCGCGCCGCGCTCGAACGGCTGCGCGGCGAAGACGACGTCGACAGCCCCGCGCATCTGGAACTGATCGACACGCTGTGCCGCGACACCGGGCTGGTCGCGGCCGACGCGCCGCACGCGGTCGATGCGCCGCAGGCATTTCAGTACGCGCTGGCGACGTCGCTCACGCGCGGCGCCGATCGCACGTCGGGCATCGCGTCGTGCCTGTTTGGCATGCGCGGCGCGGCGGCCGCGATCCGCGAACGGCTGTCGAGCGATCAGTGGCGGCTGATCGACGACGCGACCCAACTGTTCGCGGACAGCGCAGGGCAGCCGGAAGCCGAGGAGCAGATCGGCAACGACGCGCTGCAGTTGCTGGAGCGCCTCGGGCTGCTGCTCGGCGCGATCACCGGCGCGCAGACCGACAACATGACGCGCGACGACGGCTGGCGATTGCTGTCGATCGGCCGGCAGATCGACCGGCTCGACTTCCTGTGCAGCGTGCTGAAGTTCGCGTTCGACGAAGGGGCCGTGCATCGGCAGGACGGCTTCGAACTCGTGCTGGAACTGTTCGACAGCACGATCACGTTCCGTTCGCGGTTCCAGCGCGGCTTCGACGTCGCGCCGCTGCTGTCGCTCGTCGTGCTCGATACCGACAATCCGCGCTCGCTCGGCTGGGTCGTGCAGGCGCTGCGCGGCCGGCTGACGAAGGTCGAGCGCAGCGAAGGCTACGCGCTGTCCGAGCTGGCCGAGACGGTTCCGGACATACCCGCGTGGTCGCTCCACGAGCTGTGCGAGACCGCCGAAGGCGGCCGGCACGACAAGCTGCTCGCCGCGCTCGACACGACGGTGAAGGCGGTGTGGGAACTGTCGAACCGGATCGGCGAGCGCTATTTCAGCCACGTGCGCGAGGCGGGCAGGACGCTATGGTGATGATGAAAGGCGCACCGAAAACGCCATCCGGTGCCGGCCATGCACGGCAGGCAGCGGCCGAGGCTCCGGCCGCCGTCGCGCCGGGCCGGTTGCTGCGCGTCACGCACGACACCGAATACCGCTACGCGGCGCGTGTCGAATCCGCGCAGCACCAGGCTCGCCTGCAACCGCTCGCGACGCCGCGCCAGCAGATGCTGTCGTTCTCGCTCGACATCGAGCCCGCGCCGGAATCGGTCTGCACCGAGATCGACGCGTTCGGCAACGCGCGTGCGTCGTTCGCACTGAACCAGCCGCACGACGCGCTGCTCGTGCGCAGCCGCAGCACGGTGCGCGTGACGCCGCCGATGTGGTCGCTTGGCGCCCGCGGCGAGCCGCCGCCGTCGATCGCGAATCCGGACGCCGCGCACGCCACCGCATGGGAGGCCGTGCGCGACCGCTTGCGGTTCCGCGCGGGGCAGCCTTACGACCCGGCGAGCGAGTTCGTGTTCGCGTCGCCGCACGTGGCGTGCGACCCCGAACTCGCCGCATACGCGGCCGCGAGCTTCACGCCGCAACGGCCGCTCGTGCAGGCGGCGTGGGATCTGATGCGGCGTGTGCATGCCGATTTCGCGTACACGCCGAACAGCACCGACATCACGACGTCGGCACTCGACGCGCTGCGGTTGCGCAAGGGCGTGTGCCAGGATTTCGCGCACGTGATGATCGGCGCGCTGCGCTCGCTCGGGCTGGCCGCGCGTTACGTCAGCGGTTACCTGCTCACGCAGCCGCCGCCCGGGCAGCCGCGGCTGATCGGCGCCGACGCGTCGCATGCGTGGGTCGACGTGTACGATCCGGCGTGGCCCGAGGATGGTGGCTGGCTGCAACTCGATCCGACCAACGATCGTGCGCCCGGCGACGACTACGTGATGCTGTCGGTCGGCCGCGATTATGCCGACGTGACGCCGCTGCGCGGCGTGATCCGCGGCGGCGGCGCGGATCAGGAGCTGAAGGTCGGCGTGACGGTCGAGCCGCTCGATGCGGCTTGACGGTACTGCCGGGCGGGGCTCGCACCCTTTAAGTCTTCGTTAATACTGCACGCCTAGCATGGTGGTGCTGGCGAACGGTCCGAACTCAGGTCCCGCGCGCCGGCGGCACGCGCGGGTGCGTCGACGTCACGGCGCCGCGCCGTCGCGCGTCGCCATTTCCATGCAACGGCGGCGGACATGATCAAGCACTTCGACTACACGCTCGGCAACGAGACGATCGAGCTTTGTGCGAGCTTCGGCGCGGGTCCGGCGTTTCGGCGCGTGCTCGTGAGCCGCGCGGATTCGATGGAAACGCTCGTGGTGCTCGATGCGCGCGGGCTATCGGGCTTGCTGAAGGTGGCGACCGAGGAACCCGAAGGGCTGCTCGACGACGCGATCCGCAAGGTCGGCGACGAACAGCTCGTCGAACGGGCGATCAGCGGCCGGACGATCGTCGAAGCCGCGTTGTGACCGGCGGCGCGTAAGCGTGCCCGTAGGCACGGAGACACGCGCCGCGCCGCATTCCGTCGATCACGCAGCGAACCGGTCCGTCGCCGCGACGAGCGCCTCCAGAATCCCCGGCTCGTTGTACGCATGCCCCGCGCCGGGCACGATCTCGAACGCCGCGTCCGGCCACGCCTTCGACAGCTCCCATGCGGTGCGCGCCGGGGTCGCGATGTCATAGCGGCCCTGCACGATCACGCCCGGAATGCCGACGAGCCGATGTGCGTCGCGCAGCAACTGGCCTTCCTCGACGAAACCCTTGTTCACGAAGTAGTGGTTTTCGATCCGCGCGAACGCGAGCGCATAGTGGCCGTCCCCGAAATGCGCGGCGAGCGCGGGATCGGGCAGCAGCGTGATCGTCCGGCCTTCCCAGATGCTCCACGCGCGTGCGGCTTGGAGTTTCGCGGCTTCGTCGTCGCCGGTGAGCCGGCGATGGTAGGCGGCCATCAGATCGCCGCGCTCGGCTTCCGGAATCGGTGCGAGGAAGTCTTCCCAATGATCGGGAAACAGCCACGACGCGCCTTCCTGGTAGTACCACAGCAGTTCCGCGCGACGCATCGTGAAGATGCCGCGCACGATCAGCGCGCTCACGCGTTCGGGGTGGGTCTCCGCGTACGCGATCGCCAGCGCGCTTCCCCACGAGCCGCCGAACACCAGCCATTGTTCGGCGCCGACCATTTCGCGCAGGCGTTCGATATCGGCGACCAGATCCCACGTCGTGTTGTTCTCGAGACTCGCATGCGGCGTCGAGCGCCCGCAGCCGCGCTGGTCGAACAGCAGGATGTCGTAGCGCTCGGGATCGAACAGGCGGCGGTGGTCCGGGCCGCAGCCGGCGCCGGGGCCGCCGTGCAGGAACACGGCGGGCTTGCCGGCCGGGTTGCCGCAGCGTTCCCAGTAGATGCGGTGGCCGTCGCCGGTGTCGAGATGGCCGTGGGCGTAGGGTTCGATCGGTGGGTACACAGGCAGGCTCCGGGTGAGGGTCGACAGGGGCGGACGAGGCGCGGACCGGTGTGCGGGCGGGTACGGTACCGCGGGTGTTGCTGCGCCGCAAAATTCGTTGCGTAGGCATCGGACCGGCCGCCGCCGGACAAGGCTTGTCATTATGCCCATTCGTCGCGCAGGGCGTGGGCGCGCCGTGGCGCGGCGTCGCCGACGGCGTTCTGTCGCGCGGATTTTTGAAGCAATTTCATTCCGATATTTTTCATACAAAATCCCGGCGACATGTCGGCGGGCCGGTCGGGCGCCGGCCGATTCCTGTTCCTTTACCGTGCCAACGGAAACCAGCCGATGAACCATCGCGTCACGCAGTTGACCGGGTTGCGCGCCGTCGCGGTCGCGATGGTCGTCGTCGGTCACGCCGAGCATGTGCTGCCCGGCGGCTATACGGGCTGGTACGCGCCGTTGCGGCTGATCGCCGACGGCCGGCTCGGCGTGCTGATCTTCTTCGTGCTGAGCGGTTTTCTGATCACCAATGTGCTGCGCGCCGAGTTCGCGCGCACGGGCGGCATCGCGCTGACGTCGTTCTACGTGCGCCGGGCGCTGCGGATCTGGCCGGCCTGCTATGTGTATCTCGCGGCCGTTGCGATCGTCGCGTTCACCGGCGGGGTCGACGTCGATCGTCGGCAGTGGCTTTATGCGGCGCTGCACCTGTGGAATTACTCGGCGTGGTTCGGGCTGACCGGCGACAACGCGCTGCACCCCGACGGCGCGTGGTATCTCGGCCATTTCTGGTCGCTCGCGCTCGAGGAGCAGTTCTACTGGTTCTGGCCGTTGCTGTTCGTGCTCGGCATCCGCCGCGCCGGCACGCGCTGGCTGGCCGCGCTGATCCTGGTCGTGCCGCTGGTGCGCACCGTCACGTATTTCGTTGCGCCGGCGCTGCGCGGGCAGCTCGGGATGATGCTGCACACCGGTGTCGATCCGATCCTGATCGGCTGTTATGCGTCGCTCAACCGCGAACGGCTCGAAGCGTGGATCGGCTGGTGGCGCGGCGAGGCGCGCATCGTGACGGCGCTCGTCTTCGTCGTGCTGATCGGCATGCCGTTCGCCGAGCACCGGCTCGGCGGCTTCTGGAATGCGACGTACGGCGTGACGCTCGAAGCCGCGCTGATCGCGATCGTGATCGTCGTGCTGAATTTTCGCGGCGAGTTCTGGTGCGCGCGGTGGTTGCGTACGCGGCCGGTCGTGTTCGTGGGTACGATCTCGTTCAGTCTTTATCTGTGGCAGCAGCCGTTCGCGAACCCGCATCTGCCCGTGCCGCATGGGTTTCCGCTTGGTATCGTGTGGGCACTGATTGCCGCGACCGCCAGCTACTTCCTCGTCGAAAAACCGTTCCTGCGGCTGAAGGATCGCTATACGGCGCGCGAGGCGCGGCGTGTGCGGGATGACGCGTTGCGGATGCCGGCGCCGACCGACGCGATCGGGGCGAAGGTGGTGGAGTAGGGGGGGTAGCGCCGCGATTCACTGCGGTCTTACTGGAAGCGCTTCATTGCGGCGGGCGAATACCAGAAGTTCCGGAACATGTCGATTCCATAGGACTTGCCGTCGTAGTGGACGACCGTGCGCACCGTGCGCTTGCCCGTATCCGAGTAATCACCGTTCTTGCGCTGCGTCGTCGTGATGTGCGCCGTGATCGACAGGTCGGCAAAGCCGTGGCTAGATGTTTTCTCGACGGCGATCGTCATACGGGCCTCTTCACTGCGCGCATCGCCGACGCCAGGGCCGCAGGCATCGCCTTCGACGCTGATCCATCCGTAGAGGTTGGTGCCGAACACCGGGCGGATTCGGTTGCCTTCACGAATCCACAGCGTCAGCTCTTCGCTCGCATTCGCGTCGGGGCAACTTGGCCCGCGTGCGCTGCTGGTAAACACGACGCCGAACGCCCGTACGTCGGGCGAGAGCCGGTAGGGCGCCGTGTCGATGCGGTAGCTGTTCTCGCCGATTTCCGTTGCCGCATCCTCTTCGACCACCGATCGATCGGCCGCCACGACCTTGCCGCCTTCGACGAGCGCGACCACCTGCAGTTTTTGGCTTTCGTTCGGATTCTTGCTCTTCGGCAGCGAATCGAACGCGACGGCGGCGATCGTCGTTTCCGGCGCGTTCGGCGTCGCCTTGCATGACGATGCGACGACGAGCCGGTCCGCGTCGCGCGTGGCGATGCGCGCGCTCGCGACACCGGCCCAGCGGGCGACGGCTGCGACGACTGCGTCGCTGCAAGACTGGCTGTCGGCAGCGTGAACGACGGGGGAGGCGACGAGCGTCAGCATTGGGGCGAAGCGCAAGATTCTCATTGTCGCGATCGGAAATGTGTCTTCATCGGTATTCGTGGGCGTTGCCTCCCGACCCACTTCCGTCGGCCGATTCCAACGGGATTGACGTTCGGCATTGACGGACCATCGGTCGTTCAGGATGGCGGGCATGCGTCGTTCGCGATCGAAGCGGGTGCACGGAGGTTGTTACCGTCGACAGGTGCACGAGACGGCTTGCTTCGCGGCGCGAACACGACGCTCGGCATTCGGCACACTCGTCGGCTCGCGGCACGCACGCAGCACATGGTAATGAGGCATTCCGTCCCGGTCGATGTGCACGGCCGATACCGACGGACGGCGCTTTCATAGATCGACAACTGACGCGCCGTTCACCTTCCCGTCGACGATGTCCTTGCCTTGCTGCCGGGCCGCCCGCCTCGCCACTCCAAAGTCGGAGAATGTGTGGGGCTGGTTCAGTCGGAAAACACGGCTTGAAGGCGCGCTTGCCATCGAGGCCGGGCGACATATGCGCACGGCGATGTCATACCCTTCGGCGTAACGGGAATGCCTGTCAAAGCGATGGAACGTGCAGGAGAAGACAAGGGGATGAAGTTCGTACCCCTTATAGAGAAGAAACGGATAGGTTGGCATGTTGGTTGCTCCATAAGGGGAAGCCCACTATACACGGAACGGTTGGGGCGGGGTGACGCGGATGACGAGGCGCGCATCCGCACTCGTCGCGGCCAGCCGAAATAAAGTGGTTGCCTGTCCGGCGATACGCGTATGATGGTTTCATCCGAGCCGCATGCGTATCGATGGCTCCCCCTTCCAGCCTGGGCCGCACCCCTGGCTTGCGCACGGTATTTCCGTCTCTTCGACCCGCGGTGCCGTGCGGCATGCATCCGTCGGAACCGGCTCCCGTGCCGCCGTTCGAGCGAACCCTGGTGTTCTCGCTGGGCATCGATTCAAGATGCAAATATTAATCAAAGGCGGCGAACATGAGCTGGTACTGCGATGTGGAGCGCGAATTGGTACATATCAGGCGATCGATCGGGCTGCTTGAACAAGCCCAACACGCCTTCGTCAACAAATCGTCCGTAAGTGATCCTTCGTATTGGCGGATCAGGCTCAACAAACTCCGCAAGCAATCCAACCGAAACAGGATCCTCGAGCTCCAGGTGGACGAGCTTTTAGGGCGCATCGACGGAATTCAAGTTCCGCGCTGCGGCAAATAGGCCTCTGTTCCGCCACCGTTGTTATTCCGCGGCTGCACGCGTAACCGGGGGGGCAGCTCGAGCAAGCCGATTTCAAATTCAGGAGCAACATCATGATTGACGCCAGCCCAAGCAACACGTTTCGACATCTCCCGCTCTCGCCGGAGCAAGACGCGGAAATCCGGCATTACATAAAGAGGAAGGAGCAAAGGGGCGAGCAATGGGATACCCAGGAACTGGCAATGATGCTCGGCGACATGCTTGCGCCTCCGCCGGGCGACGACGAGAAGCCGGAGCCCACCGTTGAAGAAACGAGACTGGCATGCGAGTTTGCATTGGCATCGATCGACGAAGCCATGGGATCTGTTTCCGCCAGCGAAGAACGGCTCGCCGCGGTGGAGGCCGAGGAAATGAAACACCCCAGGGGATAGGGCATTGCCGACACCCATGCGTCACGTCCACGATTGTGAAGGACAAGAAAAAAGGCCCTTGCGGGCCTTTCGTGGACGAAGGTGAGGGCAGCGCTTACCGCGTCAACTGGGTAAAACCATCCAGCAACCGTTCGACATCGGCCGCCTGAATCGCCCCCATCGTCGAGATCCGGAACAGTTCCTTCGACAGCCCGCCTTGCCCGGCGTAGATCACGAAGCCGCGCGCCTTCAGCCCGTCGTGCAGGGTTTCGTACGTCACACCCTGCGGCAGCCTGTACGCACGCAAAACCACTGACGACTCGCCTTCCGGCAGCACCAGCGGCATCCCGCGTGCAACAAGCCCCGCCTGCGCCTGATCGGCAAGCGCCTTGTAATGCGCATGCCGAGCACGCCAGCCGCCGGCCTCATCGAACTCGCGCAGCGCTTCGACCAACGCGTAATACGCATGCACGGACGGCGTAAACGGCGTATTCCGCTGATCCTGCAGCTTCGCAAGCCGGCCGAGATCGAGATAGTACGTGCGGCTCGCGGCCTTCGCGAGCGCACTACGGCGCACGATCACGAACGCGGCACCCGGCACACCATGCAGGCACTTGTTCGCGGTCGCGGCAACCGCATCGATGTCGCCACCTGCAAAATCGATCGCTTCCGCGCCGAAGCTGCTGACGCCGTCCACGAGCATCTTCACGCCGCGCGCACGGCACACCTCGGCGATGGCGCCGAGGTCGTTCAGCCGGCCCGTCGTCGTTTCGTGATGGATCACCGCGACATGCGAGTAGCGGCCCGCGTCGAGGCGAGCGCCAATCTGTGCGACATCCGGCGCCTGCATCCACTCGTGCTTCAGCACATCGTGCGCGATGCCGTACTGCGTGGCGATCTGCGTGATCCGCTCGCCGTACACGCCGTTCTCGATCACGAGCAGCTTGCCGTCCTGCGGCACGAGCGCGGCGATCATGCTTTCGACGGCGGCGGTGCCGGAACCCGTCATCAGCACGGCGGCCCATTCGGCCGGGTCGAGTTCATACGCGGCAACGAGCCGCGCGCGCGCTTCATCCTGCAAGTCGAAGAATTCGCCTTCGCGATGGCACAGGTCGGGTTGCAGCAGGCTGCGGCGCACGCGTTCGGAGAGCGTGACCGGGCCGGGGTTCAGCAGCAGCATCAATGGGCTCCTTCGACGTGGGCTTCGGTCTGCGCGGCGCCGATGTGCCGCATCAGACGGGTCTTGACCTCGACCGGCGTGACGGTCGGGCGCGGCAGGCCGTCGGGCACGCCGGTGCGGATTGCAATGCGCACGAACTGTGCACCGTCGCCCGTGGCAGCCAGCGCCGCATCGAGCACGTCGAGCGTATCGCCTTCGACCGCCGACGCATAACCGCACGAAGCGGCGACACCCGCGAACGACACATGCTGCGACACCGTCGCCTGGCCGCCCGTCGATTCGTGCGCGCCGTTGTCGAGCAGCACGTGCGTGAGGTTGGCCGGGCCGTAGGTGCCGAGCGTCGCGAACACACCCATGCGCATCAGCGCGGCGCCATCGCCGTCGACGGCCACCACGCGCAGGTCGGGCCGTGCGAGCGCGAGGCCGAGCGCGAGCGGCGTCACGCAGCCCATCGAGCCGACCATGTAAAGCTGGTTCGGGCGATCGTCGAGCGCGTAGAGTTCGCGGCCGCAGAAACCGGTCGACGCGAGCACGACGGTCGAATCGACCGGCGTATGCGCGATCACGCGCTGCAGCGCGTCGTGACGGGTCGGCCATGCATCGGCCGACGCGGCGCGCGCCGACGATTGTGCGGCGACGTGCGCGCGCGGCGTCGCGGCCGGGTTCGCCTTCAGTTCATACGGCGCGACGCTGCCTTTCTGCATCACGAGCGCGTACGGGCGGCCCGTCGCGTCCATGTGCGCGATCGCGCGGTCGAGTGCCGGGCCGACCTGTTCCGGGTCGGTCGGGAACGTCTCCCACGGGATCTCCATCGTGTCGAGCATCGCGGGCGTGATCGGGCCCATCAGCGCGTGCTGCGGCTCGTCGGCCACGCCCGGCTGGCCGCGCCACGTGACGATCAGCAACTGCGGCAGGCGGAACGTCCAGGTGAGCGACGTGAGCGGGCTCACCGCGTTGCCGAGCCCCGAGTTCTGCATCATCGCGATTCCGCGCTTGCCGCCGAGCGTCGCGCCGGCGATCAGTGCGACCGCGTCGCCTTCGTTCGCGGCCGACACGTAATGCAGCGTCGGGTCCTGCAACACGTAATTGATGAACGGCGTCAGGTACGAGCAGGGCACGCCCGCGTACCAGTCGAAGCCGCGTTCGCGCGCGGCCTCGACGAACTGGGCCGCTTCGATCATTGCGCGCCCCCGTTGGCGGTGCCCGGCTCGGACAGCGGCGTCTGGCCGTGTGCGAAATCGCCCGCGCGGCGGAAGTCTTCGAGGTCGTTGACGCCGCGCCAGTGGCCGTGCACGTACTGCACTTCGATCTTCTCGCCGGCGGCAATCAGTTCGTTCAGCAGCGACGGGATGTCGAGCGTGTCGAAATCAGGACGCGCCTGCAGCGTCGCGAGCATCGCCTTCAGGCGGTCGACGCCGGCGCCGCGCACGTTCAGCAGGCCGATCCAGCGGCCGTGCGGGGTGCCCGCGGCGACGTCGCTCGACACGCGCTGCAGGTAGGTCTTCTGGCCGAACAGGCCGCGATCGTCGGCCGCCGAGCAGAGGGCGAAGTCGCGCACGCTCTGGTTGGTCTCGGTGAGCGACGAATCGACCACCACGCTGAACTCGGCCTCGCTCTCCGCGAGGTCGCGCACGATGTAGCTGCGGAACAGCAGGTCGCCGTACGAGATCACGGTGTCGCCGGTCAGGCGGTCGGCCGCGCAGGCGAGCGATGCGAGTTCGCCCGTCTGCGCATGGCGCTCGTTGACGACGAGCTTGATGCCCGACGTGTCGATCGCATCGGCGCGATAGCCGCCGACCACGGTGATGTCGTTTACGCCGTGCGTCTTGAAGCCGTCGACGAGCCAGCGCAGCAGCGGCTTGCCGGCGACCGGCAGCATGACCTTGGGTTTATCTTCGGTGACGGCTTCGAGGCCCTTGCCGCGGCTCGCGGCGAGCACGATCGCCGCATTCGACGCGCGCGACGACGAAGACAGGTAGATACGCTCGGCCGCCGAGTACTCGTCGGCGTCCTGCAGGCGGAAGATCTCGTTGACCGATGCGACGCGGTCCTCGACGTTGATCAGCGTTTGGCTCTCGTAGATCTCGCGCGCGGTCGCCTGCATCGCGGATGCCGACGCGCGGATCAGGTGGTTCGCCCAGATCACGGTGCTGATGCCGGCCTGGCGGAACACGTCGGTCGGCGTGCTGTAGTACTTGGTCGGCACGATCACGAGCGGCGCCTTGCCGCTCCATTCGCGCGCGAACTGCAGGATTTCGTCGGGGCGCGACAGCTTGCTGTGGATCAGGATCGCGTCGGCGCCGGCTTCCGCGTACGCGTTCGCGCGGCGCAGCGCCTCGTCCATCCCCCAGCCCGCGATCAGCGCTTCGACGCGCGCGACGATCGAGAAGTCGGGGTCGGTCTGCGAATCCTTGCCGGCCTTGATCTTGCCGCAGAATTCGTCGATCTCGGCGAGCGGCTGGCGTTCGCCGCCGATGAAGCTGTTGGTCTTCGGAAACTGCTTGTCCTCGATGCACACGCCGGCGATGCCGCGCTGCTCGAGCTTCTTCACGAGACGGCGCACGTTGTTGAAGTTGCCGTAGCCGGTGTCGCCGTCGAGCAGGATCGGCAGGTCGCTCGCGTCGGCCATGAATTCGAGCACGTCGACGACCTGCGTCCAGCTCGCTTCGTTGTTGTCGCGCACGCCGAACTGCGCGGAGATCGCGAGGCCCGAGGCCCAGATGCCCTTGAAGCCGGCCTCGCGGACGATCCGCGCGGACAGGCCGTTGTGCGCTTCCATCAGGAATTCGAGATCGCTGCTGACGAGCATGCGGCGCAGGCGCGCGCTGCGCGATTCGGTGAAGTTGGGTTCGCGTGCGTTCATCGTGCGGCTCCGGCGGTAGTGCGTTGAATCAGGGGAAGAATGTCTTGCGTCGCGCGTGCGACGTCGTTCGGGAAATCGATCTCGATCCACGGCGAGCCGGTGACGTCGGCGACGTCGAACGAATGGCCGCCTTCGAGCAGCAGGTCGCGCACGGCTTCCTCGTGCGGCATGTTCGCGCGGCCGCTGTCGACGTAGCCCGCGACGATCGTCGCGAGGCGGCGCGCGGTGCCTTCGGTGAAGCGGAAGAAGCCGACCGATTCGCCGATCGTGTCGTAGTCGAGGTCGACCGCGAGCTGCTTGCGCAGCTCGACCGGCACGCCGTTCTTCAGGCACAGCTTGACGGGCTCGTCGCCGGCCTCGAAGTCGCGGTCGATCAGCAGGCGGTCGACCGCGCGATCGGAATCGGCCACCAGCGCGTGCAGGATGTTCTCGTCGTACAGCACGTCCGCGTCCATCAGCAGCACGTCGCCGCCGCGCGTCATCGCCTCGGCGACGGTATGCACGGTCAGCACGCTGCCGAGGTCGTAGCGGTCGTTGATCACGATCTCGGCGGTGCGGCCGAGGCGCTTCAGTTCCTGCTCGACCTTCTCGTGCTGAAAGCCGAGCCCGAGCACGATCTCGTCGACGCCCGCGGCGTCGAGCACGCGCAGATGGCGCTCGAGCAGCGACACGTCGTCGAAGCGCAGCAGGCACTTCGGAAACTGCGCTTCGGGCGGTTGTTGCAGGCGCAAGCCGAGGCCTGCCGCAAGAATGATGGCTCGCATGGGTTCTCCAACCAAAAAGCCGGCGATCTGAACGATCAGTCGGCGAGCGGCTGCGGCGCACGGCGCCGCTGCCAGTTTCTTTCACTGAAATGCAGATAGAGCAGGCCGGGCAGGCCGAGCGCGAGTTCGCGCGCACGCTTCGCGAGCGACAGCGCGAGCGCCGCGTCGGGCGGCAAGCCGACCAGCGGCGCGAGCAGCAGGTAGCCGCCTTCCTGCGCGCCGAGCGAGCCCGGGATCGCGAAGGCCGCGCCGCGAATCGCCTGGCCGACGCTTTCGAGCAGCAGCGCGTCGAGCCAGCTCACCGGATGCCCGAGGAAGTGCAGCGCGAGCCACACTTCCGCGGTGCCGACGATCCAGCCGACGAGGCTCAACGCGAAGGTCTTCGCGACTTTCGCGCGATCGCGGTACAGCGCGCCGACGGCGCCGTCGATCGCGTCGGCGCGCGTGGCGAGCGACGACCAGTCGCGCGGGCCGAGCAGCTTCGACGCGAGGCGCAGGCCGCGGCCGAACAGGCCGCGCCGCTGCGCCAGATAGAACATCACCGCGAGCGCGCCGAGCACGCCGGTGGCGATCAGCGCGGGCGTGCGCAGGTGCGCGACCGACTCGTGCGTCGCATACAGGCTGAACGCGGCGATGCCGATCAGCGCGAAGGCCATCTGCGAGAGCGCCTGCATCGTCGTGCCGACGGTCACGGCGGCGGCCGCGTCGGCCATCCGCGTGCCGCGCTGCGCGAGGTGGCGCACCATCAGTACGGGGCCGCCGATCTGCCCGGCGGGCAGCAGGCTGTTCACCGATTCGCCGACCCAGCGCGCGCGCAGCGCATTGCCGAGTTCGGCGCCCGGCTGCCCGCGGCGGAACATGACCGTAATGGCTACTGCGTCGATCACGAGCGGCACGACGTGGAACGCCGCGACGAGCGCGAGGCCCCAGCCGGCCGCGAGGAACGTGGACGCCACCGCGCCGACGCCTTGCCAGGCCAGCAGGGCGATGAAGAGTGCGGTCCCGAGGGACAGCAGGATGAGGCCCGCGCGTGTCATGACCCGCTCGTGCGTCGCGTCGCCAACTGCTTGAAGACCTGGCGGAAACCGAAATACGCGATCGCGTCCTTCATGTTCGAGATGAAGCGCTTCCACGGCCGCATGCCGGGGTTCGTCACGTATTCGAACGTGAGCGACACGCGCATCTCGTTCTGGCCGAGCGGCGTGATGCGGTGGCGCAGCTTGTCGCCGTCGAACAGCACGATGCCGCCGTCGGCGATCTGCACGGAGCCCGGTTCGTCGGGCACGTCCGGGTTGCGCGTATGCAGCTCGTAGTCGAGTCGGCACGACGATTCGTCGATAACGCCGATCAGCAGCGTGTAGCGGCGGCCGTCGTAGTACGACGTATCGTAGTGCCAGCCGATGTGGTCGCCGGGTTTCGTGTAGTAGTAGAGCGCGTACGCGTGCGGATCGTCGTCCGGCGACAGCATCAGCTTGTCGCCGGTGATTTTCTCGAGGAAGCCGATCAGCGCCTTCGAGCGATACAGCTCGGCGATGTACGGCGCCTGCTCGTCGATCGTATGGCGGCTCACGCTGCCGCCCTGCTTGTGGCCGGGCAGGTAATTGCGGTTCAGGCCGGCCTGCATCGCGCGCGCGGCATCCGCCAGCTTCGCGTGCGCGTCGGCCGGCAGGAATGCGTCGAGATAGAGGAACGAGCCCTGGCGCGTGTAGTCGCCGCGCAGGCGCTCGAGGTCGAGCCGGCCGACGCAGTCGGCCACGGTGCGATCGGGATCGGCCGCCTTCGCGCGCACGGGCGCGGGGCGTGCCGGGCTCAGCACGGAATCGTCGCGCGTGCTAGGAGTCATTTGGAAGCCTGGATTTCGGTTGAATTCTGCGAAAGGTCGCCGCGGTTGCCGCGCCGCACGACGCGCCACCAGTCGATCACGACCCAGGCGGCGAACAGCGGGGCGCCGATCGACGCCGCGAGCAGGAACGGCTGCACGCCGTCGACGAGCGTCACGATCGGCAGCAGGTACAGCACGTCCTCGGTTTCGAAGCCGCCGGCGAACGCCTGCTTGGTGCCGGCCTTGCCGGCGATCGATTCGATCCGCATGCGCAGGAAGAAGATCAGCGCGACGGCCGCGCCGGCCACGGCGCCGAGCAGCACCGGCGACGCGGCCATCTGGCCGCCCTGGGCGACGATGCCGACGCCCATGCTGACGAACAGCGCGACCGTGACGAGCGCATCGGCCGCGAGGTCGTAAAAATGACCGATCTTGCTGGACTTGCCGCTGATGCGCGCGAGCTCGCCGTCGGTATGGTCGACGAAGTTCGACAGCACGATCAGGAACGCACCCGCATTGCTCCAGCCGAAGCCGCCGTGCGCGAGGCACCAGGCGCCGGCGAGGCCGATCAGCAGACGAAGGGTGGTGAGGTGATTCGGGGTGACCGGCGTATCGACGAGCGGTCGGACAAGCGAGCGCGCGAGCCGCGCATCCCACGTGCGTGGCAGGGGCGGTTCGGGGTGTGTGGCGGTTTTTCTTTGGTCCATCGGCGAAATATATACGGAATTGTAATTTGTTGCTTTTTATTCGATCAATGTCCTGACATGCGGGAGTGTTACCGCGTCTTGCAGGCATCGGGCGGTTCGAAAACGCGCCGGCGAACGAGGCCGCCGACCGGGCGGCCGGACCCACTTTCCAGTGTGGTCCGCATCGCGCGGCTGTCAAGGCCGCAGGGGCTTCGCGGGCCGGCGCGGCGGCGCTTCTCGCGCCGGCCGGCCGGCGGCGCGCGATGGACCGGAGCTTGACCTCCGTCAGGCCGGGAAAGAGCGCAGCGGGCGACAATCGGCCACGCCGGACGGGTGTCGTCCGTTGCCGAACCAAAGGCCGTCAATGTCGAGGGACATCCGTCGATTGATGCGCGACGGCCGGCGATCGCGAACCGGCGATTCCGCCCCGGTGCTTTCACGTACCTTTCGCGCGCATCGCGCGGGCCGATCGCCTGTCACGGAACGACCGTTCGATACCCGACAAATCCGGCAAGGATCTTTTGCATCCAGCGGACATTTCGCGGCGATCGCCTCTGCGATACTCCGACCGTGCCCGTGGTGCCGGGCCGCCCCTCGCGGCCCCAAGGGCTTCGCGTCGCTCAGGAGACACCCCCCGCGACGTCAACGACAGACCAAAGCGTCAGATAACCAGCCATGTCTTCATCACGCATCCTCGCTCCCGCCCTGCGTTCGCTCGTCCGCACCGCCGACGAAGCCGCCGCGCTGATCCGCCCCGGCATGACCGTCGCCATGAGCGGCTTCACCGGGTCGGGCTATCCGAAGGCCGTGCCGGCCGCGCTGGCCGCCCATATCGACGCGGCGCACGCGCGCGGCGAGGACTTCCGGATCAACGTGCTGACGGGCGCGTCGACCGCACCGGAACTCGACGGCGCGCTCGCCCGCACCGACGGCATCTCGATGCGGCTGCCGTACCAGTCCGACCCGACGTTGCGCGACAAGATCAACGGCGGCGAAGTCGATTACCAGGACGTCCACCTGAGCCACGTCGCGCAATACGCATGGTTCGGGCTGTACGGCGATCTCGACGTCGCGATCGTCGAAGTCGCGGGCATCCGCGAGGACGGGCTGCTGATTCCGTCCGCGTCGATCGGCAACAACAAGACCTGGCTCGAGCGCGCGAAGCACGTGATCCTCGAAGTGAATGCGCGCCAGCCGCTCGGCCTCGACGGGATGCACGACATCTACTACGGCACCGCGCTGCCGCCGCACCGCAAGCCGATTCCACTGACGAAGAGCGACGACCGGATCGGCGAGCCGTACCTGCGCTGCCCGGCCGACAAGATCGTCGCGATCGTCGAAACCGACGCGCCGGACCGCAGCAATGCGTTCACCGCGCCTGACGCGACCTCCAGGCAGATCGCGCTGCACCTGATCGACTTCCTGCGCCACGAAGTGAAGCGCGGCCGCCTGCCGGAAAACCTGCTGCCGCTGCAGTCGGGCGTCGGCAACATCACGAACGCGGTGCTCGCGGAACTGAGTTCGGCCGGCTTCTCGAACCTGACGGCCTACACCGAGGTGATCCAGGACGGCATGCTCGACCTGCTCGACGACGGCACGCTGAGCTTCGCGTCGGCTACCGCGCTGTCGCTGAGCCCGGCCGCGGTGCAGCGTTTCGCCGACGACATCGCGACGTTCCGCGAGAAGATCGTGCTGCGCCCGCAGGAGATCAGCAACCATCCGGAACTCGTGCGCCGCCTCGGTTGCATCGCGATGAACGGGATGATCGAGGCCGACATCTACGGCAACGTGAATTCGACGCACGTGATGGGCACGAAGATCCAGAACGGCATCGGCGGCTCGGGCGACTTCGCGCGCAACGGCTATCTGTCGTGCTTCATGTCCGCGAGCACCGCGAAGGGCGGGGCGATCTCGCGGATCGTGCCGATGGCGAGCCACGTCGACCATACCGAGCACGACGTCGCGGTGGTCGTCACCGAGCAGGGGCTGGCCGACCTGCGCGGCCTGTCGCCGAAGCAGCGCGCGCGCAAGATCATCGCGACCTGCGCGCACCCGGACTACCGCCCGATGCTCGAGGATTACTTCGAGCGCGCGTCGCGCGAAAGCTTCGGCAAGCACACGCCGCATCTGCTGGCCGAAGCGCTGTCGTGGCACGAGCGCTACGTGCGCACCGGGACGATGAAGGCCTGACGAGCGGGCCCGCGGCGGACGCGCGCCCGTCGCAGTCGAGCGACGGAATGCCGGGCACCCGCCGCAGGAACAGCGTCGACAGCTCCATCGCGAGCGTGGCGCCCGCGTCGATCACAGCAGTTCGAACGGGCCGCCGGGCGTGCTCGTCGCGCACGTCGGCCGCGGACGGCGATGGTGCGGCGGCGCGACGGAGTACGACGCGGGGCCAACGGTTTCATGGGGGGGCCGGACTTGTCTTGATGGAGTCGAGCGACTATCTTGCAACCTCAAGCGAACTTGAGGTCAAGCATGAGCCGACTGGACATTGCGGAGGTAGCGCGGCGCACGGGACTGCCTGCATCGACGCTGCGTTATTACGAGGAAAAGGGACTGATCGTCCCGATCGGCCGGCATGGGCTGCGGCGGCAATACGACGAGTCGGTGCTGGAGCGTCTGGCGTTGATCGCGCTCGGCCGCGAGGCCGGTTTCTCGCTCGACGACATCCTCGCGATGGTCGGCACCGAGGGCCGGCCCGCGATCGACCGCGCGAAACTCGATGACAAGGCCGACGAGCTCGACCGCACGATTCGCCGTCTCGGCGCGGTGCGCGATGCGCTGCGGCATGCGGCCGTATGCCCGGCGGCGAACCATCTCGAATGCCCGTCGTTCCAGAAGCTGCTGCGCATTGCCGCGCATCGTCATCCGGCGCGCCGCGCGAAGCCGGAAGGTGCGTAGGCAGCGAGCCCGCGCGAGGCAGGATGCGCCGCGATAGCCGTTCGACGGAAGGACGGCTACGTGGCGACGTCACGGGTTCGACGTGCCGAATGCGACGAGGCGACATCGTCCGTGCCGGCTTCGGCGTCCGCGAAACAGCCGCGCCTGCTCATCCCGCGTAATACACGCGGCATTCCATTTCGCGCCCGCGCACGATTCGCTTGCCGACGAGTGCGCCGTACGTTTCGGTGAACACGGTGCGCTGGTGCTCGCACTGCGCGGCGTCGTAGAAGTAGAGCGACACCCAGTCGGTCGGGCGCCCGGCTTCCGGCGTGCGCATGGCGGCCTGCTGGCTCAGCGCCGTGAAATGCCAGCCGCCCTTGGTCATGTGCATCACGGGCGGCGGCACGTAACCGTCCGCGTTCGGGCGCCGGTGCGTGAGCGTCGGCAGCACGCCGGCGGCCGCCTTGTTGCGGTACTGGCGATCGATGTAAAGCAGCAGTTCGACCGGCGGCTCCGTGCCGGGGCCGGCGTTTCGCATGTGACCTTGCCAGCGTCGGCGGCGGCTCAGCACGTCGTCGAGCGCGGCGCGGATGCCGACCGCGCGCCGCGGGCCGACGCCCGCGATCGTTTCGAGCTGGCCGTTGCGGGCCGCGCGTTCGAGTTCCTCCAGCGTATCGATGTGCAGCGCGTCATGAATGCGCAGCGCGAGCGCGTGACCGATGCCCGGCACGGCTTCGAATGCGGACGCGCGTTCCGCGTCGCCGCGCAGGCGGTCGAGCTGGCGCCAGCGGCCGGTCACCAGCAGCTCGGCGATCGCCTGCGCGACGCCCGCGCCGACGTCGGGCAGCGCGCCGAGCGCCTCGACGCCGCCGGTTTCGAACACGGTGCGGACGTCGCGGTCGAGCGCATCGACCGTGTCGGCCGCCGCGCGGTACGCGGCGACCCGGTACGGATTCGCGCCCTGGTCGACGAGCCGTTGCGCGGCCTCGCGCAGGCAGGCCGCGATAGGCTGGTTTTCCTCGTACGTCTGGCTGACGGTCGACTGCATGGCGACGGACCCGAAAAGCACAAACGGAATGGCTGCGGCGAGCGATGCGCCGGTCGGCTTTCAACCATTGTCGTGACGCGCGATGAAGAAAACTTGATGTGCGTCAATGGCAAACGTAGCACAGGCGCGCCGTGCACGGTCATGCAGCATTTCGGCACGACCGTGCGCGGCGCGCGATGCGGTTACGCGTCGAGAAACGACTGCGCGTTCTCGGCCTCGGCGGCCGTGCGCAGCGCGGCGAGCGCCCGTTTCTCGATTTGCCGCACGCGCTCGCGCGACATTCCCGCATCCTGCGCGATCGCGTCGTAGGTGTCGGGCTCGGCGCCACCCAGGCCGAACCGCCGGCGCAGCACGTCGGCCTCGGTCGGCGTGACCGACCGCAGCAGCGACAGCACGCATTCGCGCATGCGCGTGTCGGCCAGTTGCTCGAACGGGCTGGCCGATGCCCGATCCTCGATCAATTCCACGAGGCCGGTATCCGCATCGGGCAGCGGCGTGTCGAGCGAAACCGGCTCGGCCGGCAGCGCGAGCACCGCGCGCAGCTTGTCTTCGTCGAGGCCGGTTTCGGCCGCGAGTTCGGCCGGCGTGGCCCGACGGCCCGTCCGCTGGCGAAAGCGCAGCACATGCCGCTGCACGCGCTGATACTGGTCGCCGACGTGCACCGGCACGCGGATCGTGCGGGAGCGATCCGCGACCGCCCGTGCGATCGCCTGGCGGATCCACCACGTCGCATAGGTCGAGAACTTGAACCCGCGCCGGTATTCGAATTTCTCGATCGCGCGCATCAGGCCGAGGCAACCGTCCTGCACGAGGTCGGACAGGTCGACGCCGCGGTTCAGGTACTTGCGCGCGATCGACAGCACGAGCCGCAGGTTCGCCTCGAGCATCGCGCGCGTTGCATCGCGCACCTTTTGCTGGCCGTCGCTCAGCGCCGCCGCGAGCGCGCGCCGTGCGACCGCATCGAAGTGCGCTGCATCGACCGCCGACGGATCGTGCGGTGCGCTCGCGAGTGCGCGCACGGTACGGCTTGCGTCGTCGACGGCCGGCGCGACCCAAGCGAGCGAGCCGAGCAGGGCGGCCACGTGGTTGCGCGCGTCGCGATATTCGTCCGAACGGCTGCCATGCGCATGCAGCGCGCCGCGCAGCGCCGAGACCGCCGCGTGCAGCGCATCGTAGCGGGCGGGCGCCGGCGTATCGTCGTCGCCGTCGGCCGACCCGGTCGCGCCTGTCGTGCGATGACGCTCGAGCAGCACGTCGACCGCGGGCGGATAGCCGGCGATCGCATGCAATACCTGATGACGGCCCGTCTCGATTTCGCGGGCGAGCGCGATTTCGCCTTCGCGCGTGAGCAGCGGCACCGCTTGCATGCGCCGCATGTAGAGCGCGAGCGGATCGGTCGACGCGCTCGTGCCGCGTGCGAGGTCGCCGAGCATGGCCCTGCCTTCGTCGAGCGCGTCGCGATCGACCTCGACCGGCGCCGCGCCGGCGAACGGTGCGGGCGCGGCCGGCTCGTCGAGTACCGCGATGCCGATGTCGGCGAGCGCGGCGCGTACGACGTCGAGCGCATCGGGGCTGTCGCTTTCGGGCGGCAGCGCGTCGACGAGGTCGGCGTGCGTCAGATAACCCTGCTCGCCGGCGAGCGCCAGCAACTGGATGATCGGATCGAGCGGTGTGTCCGCCCGGAGAGTGGGGCGTGGCGTAGTCATGTCGATGGCGGCGCGAGCCGCGTTCCTGTCTGGGCGGGCCGAAGCTCGCCGGTTTGCGGTTGCCGGTGGATCGCGGACGCCCGTCCGCGCCGGTCAGCCCGACATCGTTCAAGTTGAGGGCATTTGCGCCAACTTCAACGCCGGCGCCGCGGACGGGCCAGCACGCGGCGTGCCCGCGCGGCGCGCCGGAGCAGGAAACAAAAAGTAACCGATCATACGCGCGGAAATCCGCAGGGGACGTAAGCTAGAGTCACGCGCGCCGCCTGGCGGTGGCGCACGGATTCCGCCGGAGTACGAGATGAACCCGATTCCCGCCGCGAGGCCGGCCGTCGTCGCGCTGGCCGCACTGATGCTTGGCGGCTGCTACTACACGAGCCCGTACGGCTATGCACCTTATTACGCACCCGTGCCCGCCACGGTGACGCAGCGCGAGATTCCGGCTGCACCGGCCACGCCTGGCCCGGCCCAGTCGACCGTGCCGCAAGCGCAGGTCGACGCCGGCACGGCGGTGCCCGTGTATGTCGCCCCGGCCTACGTGCCGGCGCCGTATCCGTATTACTACCCGGCGTACTACTCAGGCTGGTACGGGCCGCCCGTGACGATCGGCTTCTGGGGCCGCTGGGGCGGCGGCGGATACTGGGGCGGGCGCGGCGGGTACTGGCATCGTCCGTGGGGTGGCGGGCATTGGGGTGGCGGCCATGGGGGCGGGGGCCACTGGGGTGGCGGCCACTGGGGCGGCGGCCATCGGCACTGACGGGCGCGCGGCGGCGCGGCGCGGGAGAGCATCATGTTGAACACGATTGTCCGAAGTCTGTGCGTCGTCCTGGCCGGCCTCGCGGCCGTGCCGGGCGTCGCCGATGCGCAGAGCAGCGCTTACACGAATTCGCCGGCCGAGCTGTTTGCGGGGCCGGCGCCCGATTATCCGGTGGTCGCGCAGATTCCGCCCGGCACCGCGCTGGACGTATTCGGCTGCCTGAGCGACTACACGTGGTGCGACGTCGCGCTGCCGGGCGTGCGCGGCTGGATCGATGCGCAGTTGCTCGACTATCCGTACCAGGGCAACTATGTGCCGCTGCTCGAGTACGGCGCGATCATCGGTGTGCCGGTGACCGGATTCGCGATCGGCGCGTACTGGGACCGCTATTACCGGCACCGCCCGTGGTATCCCGACCGCGATCGCTGGGCGCGCCGTGCGGAGCCGCGGCTCGGTCCCGGCGGCATGCCGCCGGGGCAAGGGCGGCCGCGGCCGGGCGCACCGATGCAGGTCGCGCCGGCCGGCCCGCCGCCCGTGCATGACACGCGGCCATCGGCCACGCGCGGCGGCTGGAACGGCGCGAATCGCGTGCCGCCACCGGCTGCTCCTGCACCGACACCGATGCCGGGTGGAGTGGGTAATGCGCGCCCGGCCAGCCCGCCAGCGCCGACCCCGATGCCGGGTGGGGTGGGTAATGCACGTCCGGCCAGCCCGCCGCCGGCCGTGCCGCGCCCGTCATCGCCCATGCCGGGCGGCGAGGGCCACATGATGCCGCCGCCGGTGCGGCAGGGGGGCGGCGGTTATGCGCGGCCGCAAGGCGGCGGAAATGGCGGCGGTAATCGCGGCGCAGGCGGTGGCCCCGACGAACTCCGTCACTGAGGGCGCCGGTGCCGCGGCTTCTCCGGGCAACGGACGAAAAAAAGCCGCTCCGAAGAGCGGCTTTCGGATCGGGCGAACGGGAAGCGGGCAAGCCGCTACCCGCCGCCTGTAGCGCGTCGCATCAGTCGTCGAGCAGGGACAGGTCGCGTACCGCACCCTTGTCGGCCGACATCACCAGCTTCGCGTATGCCTTCAGCGCCGCGGACACCTTGCGCGGACGCGGCTGGGCGGGCTTCCAGCCCTTCGCGTTCTGCTCCTCGCGGCGGCGCGCCAGTTCCTCGTCCGACACCAGCACGTCGATCGTGCGGTTCGGGATGTCGATGCGGATGCGGTCGCCGTCGCGCACGAGGCCGATCGCGCCGCCCGCTGCCGCTTCCGGCGAGCAGTGGCCGATCGACAGGCCCGACGTACCGCCCGAGAAACGGCCGTCCGTCAGCAGCGCGCATGCCTTGCCGAGGCCCTTCGACTTGATGTAGCTGGTCGGGTAGAGCATTTCCTGCATGCCCGGGCCGCCCTTCGGGCCTTCGTAGCGCACGATCACGACGTCGCCGGCCTTGACCTTGTCGTTCAGAATGTTCTCGACCGCTTCGTCCTGCGATTCGGTCACGTGAGCCGAGCCTTCGAACACGAGGATGCTCTCGTCGACGCCGGCCGTCTTCACCACGCAGCCGTCGAGCGCGATGTTGCCGGTCAGCACGGCGAGGCCGCCTTCCTTCGAGAACGCATGCTCGTACGAGCGGATGCAGCCTTCGGCGCGGTCGAGGTCGAGGCTCGGCCAGCGCGTGTTTTGGCTGAACGCGACCTGCGTCGGAATGCCGGCCGGGCCGGCCAGGTAGAACGTGCGGACCGCTTCGTCCTGCGTGCGGACGATGTCCCACTGGTCGAGCGCGTCCTTCAACGTCGGCGCGTGGACGGTCGGCACGTCGGTGTGCAGCTTGCCGGCGCGCTCGAGCTCGCCGAGGATCGCCATGATGCCGCCTGCGCGGTGCACGTCCTCGATGTGGTACTTGTTCGTGTTCGGCGCGACCTTGCACAGCTGCGGCACGGTGCGCGACAGGCGGTCGATGTCCTTCATCGTGAAGTCGATGCCGGCTTCCTGCGCGATCGCGAGCAGGTGCAGGATCGTGTTGGTCGAGCCGCCCATCGCGATGTCGAGCGTCATCGCGTTCTCGAACGCCTTGAAGCCGACCGAGCGGGGCAGCACGCGTTCGTCGTCCTGCTCGTAGTGCTGGCGCGTCAGTTCGACGATGCGGCGGCCGGCGCGCTTGAACAGCTGTTCGCGATCGGCGTGCGTGGCGACGACCGTGCCGTTGCCGGGCAGCGACAGGCCGAGCGCTTCGGTCAGGCAGTTCATCGAGTTCGCGGTGAACATGCCCGAGCACGAGCCGCAGGTCGGGCACGCCGAGCGTTCGACTTCGGCGACGTCGGCATCCGAATACGACTGGTCGGCCGCGATCACCATCGCGTCGACGAGGTCGAGCTTCTTCAGTTCGATGGCTTTGGTGACCGGGTTCGCGAGGCGCGTCTTGCCGGCTTCCATCGGGCCGCCCGACACGAAGATCACCGGAATGTTCAGGCGCATCGCGGCCATCAGCATCCCCGGCGTGATCTTGTCGCAGTTCGAGATGCATACCATCGCGTCCGCGCAGTGCGCGTTCACCATGTATTCGACCGAGTCGGCGATGATGTCGCGGCTCGGCAGCGAGTACAGCATGCCGTCGTGGCCCATCGCGATGCCGTCGTCGACCGCGATCGTGTTGAATTCCTTCGCGACGCCGCCCGCGGCTTCGATCTCGCGCGCGACGAGCTGGCCGAGATCCTTCAGGTGCACGTGCCCGGGCACGAACTGGGTGAACGAGTTGACGACCGCGATGATCGGTTTCGAGAAATCGTCGTCTTTCATGCCGGTGGCACGCCACAGCGAGCGCGCACCTGCCATGTTGCGGCCGGCGGTGGAGGTTTTGGAACGGTAAGTGGGCATGGTGAAAGCTGAAGAAATATCGCGGGAAAAGGGTGGAGGCTCGGGAATAAAGGCCTCTCTCGCGCCCGTGCGAACAACCTCTTGAGCTGCGCCCTGGGCAAACTTCGCGATTATCCCACAGCCGCCGGGCCCGTGGCGCCGGCGGGAGCGGGCGAGCGGCGCGCCGGCCAGGGGCCATGCTCGCCCGGCGCGCCCGGGCTCGCCGGCACGCAGCCCGACGCAGGTCATTGCCGGCGCAACGGGCGCGCGGCTTCACCGCCCGTTCTGCCGATGGTGAAGCCGCGCCGTGCGGCTCGATCGCGCGTCAATCGAGCAGCGTCAGGATCTCGTCGTACAGCGCCTTCGGAATCCGCACGCCGTTTGCGATGCTGCGCGCGCGGGCGTCGAAGCGCCGTTGCGACGGCAGTCGCGCGCCTTGCGCGACGATCGATTCGAACATCCGTTCGCCGCGCGCGAGCCCCGCGTCGAGATCGTCGCCGAGAAACACCTTCGGGTCGAACGCGATCACGAGCTCGCCGTGGCAAGGCGTCGCGCCGACGCCTTCGTCGAAATCCATCGATTCCCGGCTCGTCATGTCGCCGATCAGCGCGCCGCCGAGCAGCTCGACCATCGCCGCGAGCGCCGAGCCCTTGTGCCCGCCGAACGTGCGCATCGCGCCCTGCAGCGCGGCTTTCGGGTCGGTGGTCGGCTGGCCGTCGGCGTCGATCGCCCAGTGCGGCGGAATCGTCTTGCCCTGTTTCGCGTGCAGCTCGATGTCGCCGCGCGCGATCGCGCTCGTCGCGAAATCGAACACGAACGGCTCGCCGCCCGGGCGCGGCCATGCGAACGCGATCGGGTTGGTGCCGAACACCGGTTCGCGGCCGCCTTCCGGCGCGACCCAGCTATGGCTGGGGTTCATCGCGATGCCGACCAGCCCTTCGGCGGCGATCGCCTCGACCTCGGGCCACAGCGCGGAGAAGTGGTAGCAATGGTTGATCGCCATCGCGGCGATGCCGTGCTGCTTCGCCATCTCGACCAGCACGGGCAGCCCGGTCTCGAAGCTCAGCAGCGAGAAGCCGCGATGCGCGTCGACCGCGACGATCGATGACGACAGCCGGCGCAGCGTCGGCACGGCTTGCGGATCGACCTTGCCTTTTTTCAGCGAGCGCACGCAGACGAGCAGCCGGTACACGCCGTGCGAATGGCACTCGTCGCGCTGGCCCTGCGTGATCACGTTGGCGATGGCGTGCGCATGCGCGTCGGACATCCCGTTGTGCGTCAGCACGCGCAGCGCGAGTGCGCGCACTTCATCGAGCGACAGGACGACTTCGGTTGCGCGCTCAGCCATGGTTCACCTCGCGCGGGGCGGGCACGCCGTCGATGCGTTGCGGCACGTGCAGCGGATTGCCGCTGCGAATCGCGTCCGGCAGCAACGCGTCCGGCACGTCCTGGTACGACACGGGGCGCAGGAAGCGCTCGATCGCGCGTGCGCCGACGGACGTCGTGCGCGTGTCGGACGTCGCCGGGAACGGGCCGCCGTGCACCATCGCGTGGCCGACCTCGACGCCCGTGCCGAAACCGTTGACGAGAATGCGGCCGGCCTTGCGTTCGAGCGTCGGGCGCAGCGCGGCGAACAGTGCCGCGTCGCCGTCGGCGAGATGCGCGGCGATCGTCAACTGACCTTCGAGCGACTTCAGCACGCGATGCAGCGTGTCGGCGTCCGCGCAGCGGACGATCAGCGACGCGGGGCCGAATACTTCGTCGCGCAACTCGGGGTGGGCGATGAACGCATCGGCGGACGTCGCGAACAGCGCCGCGCGGGCCTGGTGACGGCCGCCTTCCGCGCCTTCGGCCAGCAGCTCGACCGCATCGTGATCGCGCAGCGCCGCGACGCCTTGCGCGTAGCTCGCGTGGATAGCCGGTGTCAGCATCGTCTGCGCGGCGACGGCACGCACGGCATCGGCCGCCGCGGCTTCGAATGCGCGCAGCGCGGGGCCGTCCACCGCGAGCACGAGGCCTGGATTCGTGCAGAACTGGCCGGCGCCGAGCGTGAGCGACGCGACGAACTGCGCTGCGATGGTGTCGTGACGGGCGTCGAGCGCGGCGGGACACAGCAGCACGGGATTGATCGAGCTCATTTCCGCATAGACGGGAATCGGCTCGGCTCGCGCGGCCGCGATATGCATCAGCGCGACGCCGCCGCGGCGCGAGCCGGTGAAGCCGACCGCCTTGATGCGCGGATCGGCGACGAGCGCCTGACCGATCTCGCGCGATGCGTCGAACAGCAGCGAGAACACGCCGGTCGGCATCCCGCATTCGCGCACGGCCTGCTGGATCGCGCGGCCGACGAGTTCCGACGTGCCCGGATGCGCGGAATGCGCCTTGACGATCACCGGGCAGCCGGCCGCGAGCGCCGACGCCGTGTCGCCGCCGGCCACCGAGAACGCGAGCGGGAAGTTCGACGCACCGAACACGGCGACGGGCCCGAGCGCGACGTTGCGCAGGCGCAGGTCGACGCGCGGCAGCGGCTTGCGCTCGGGACGCGCCGGATCGATCCGCGCGTCGAGAAAGCCGCCGTCCCGGACGAGCGACGCGAACAGCGCGAGCTGCCCGACCGTGCGGCCGCGTTCGCCTTCGATGCGTGCGCGCGGCAGCCCGGTTTCGACGACGCAGCGCTCGATCAGGTCGTCGCCGAGCGCCATGATGTGGCGGCCGATCGCGTCGAGGAACGCGGCGCGCGCGTCGGGCGACGTTTCGCGATAGGTGTCGAACGCGTCGTCGGCGAGCGCGCACGCCGTTTCGAGGTCGTGCAGGCTCGCGCCGCCGAACGCCGGTTCGAGCGGTTCGCCGGTGGCGGCGGCGAGCGCGTGGAGGGTGCCGTTCTGCCCGGTGACGGCCGACGGGCCGATCAGGAGCTGACCTGTGAGTTGCATGGTTTTCCTCGGAAAAGGCAGGGCCGGGCGTACTGCGCCCGGCCGTTGGAAGGGGAAAAGGGCTGAAAAAGGGCGCGGGCGCGTCAGTCCTCGTCGTCGTCGAGTTGCAGCTTGTCGGCGCGCACGCCGGTGTTTGCGCCCCAGTAGTAGATGACGAGCGCGACGGCCGCGACGACGACCGTGTCGTACGGATGCGCGAGCCGGCCCGTGCCGCCGAAGCCGCCGAGATACGACAGCACGATCATCGCTGCATAGAACGCGATCAGCCACGCGGACGAACGCACCTGCTCGGCGAGGCTCAGCTGCGCGGTCGGCACCCAGCGGCGGCACGCGAGATAGATGACGAACATCACGATCTGCAGCCCGAGCAGCCAGGACACGGTGCTCCAGCCCGACCAGTAGACGATCAGCGCGGCGATCACGAACGACGCGGGGCCGGTGACGCCGAACGCGCTGGCGCGGAACGGCCGCGGCAGGTCGGGCGCGGTGCGGCGCAGCGCGGCGACCGACACGGGCGCGACCGCATAGCTCAATACCAGCGCGGCCGACACGATGTTGATCAGCGCTTCCCACGACGGAAACGGCAGCGTCCAGAAGATCGCGAGGCCGAACGTGAGCCACAGGCCCGCGCGCGGGATGCCCGACGCTTCGTCGACGCGTGTGAACACCTTGAAGAACGTGCCCGTTTTCGCCCAGCCGTAGACCACGCGCGGCGTCGCGTTCATGTAGATGTTGCCGCAGCCGCTCGGCGAGATCATCGCGTCGGCGACGACCATCACCGCGAGCCAGCCGACGCCGAGTGCAAGGGCGATGTCGCGGTACGGCAGTGAGAACGCCTTGCTCACGTCGTGCCAGCCGGCGGCGAGCATGGCCGTCGGGATGCTGCCGATGAACGCGAGTTGCAGCAGCACGTAGATCAGCGTCGACAGCAGGATCGACAGGATCAGCGCGATCGGGATCGTGCGCTGCGGATTGCGCACCTCGCTCGCGACCGAGACGATCGGCGTGAGCCCGAGATACGCGAAGATGATGCCGCCGGCCGACACGGCCATCTCGATGCCCGGCATGCCGAACGGCGCGAAGCCGTGCACGGTCAGGTTCGCGGGCTTGAAGAACGTGAACAGCACGCCGATCACCGCGAGCGGCACGATGAACTTGAAGACGCTGATGATGTTGTTCGCCTTCGCGAACGTCTTCACGCTCGAATAGTTCAGGTAAAAGAAGAAGCAGAGCAGCGCCGCCTGCACGAGCCAGCCGAGTGTCGTCGGGTCGCTCGATCCTTCGATCGTCAGGCCCGGAAACCACGCGGCCGCGTACTGGCGCGCGGCGACCACTTCGATCGCGATCAGGCTCGAGAACGCGATCAGCGTGATGAAGCCCATCAGGTAGCCGAGCAGCGGGCCGTGCGAGAACACCGGGTAGCGCACCACGCCGCCCGCGCGCGGCAGCGCGGCGCCGAGTTCGCAGTAGACGATGCCGAGCAGCAGCACCGCGAAGCCGCCGAGCAGCCACGAGAAGATGCCGGCCGGGCCCGCGATCGTCGATACGTGACTCGCGGCGAACAGCCACCCCGAACCGAAAATGGCGCCGAGACCGATGAACGTGAGATCGGTCAGCGACAGCTGTTTCTTGAACTTGCCGTGACCCGCGTCGGGGCGCGCGGAACGGGAAAGCGGGACGGACGGGTGTGCGTTGCCTTGGCCTGGCATGGGCTTGTCTCCTGGAGGGAATATCGGCACAGGCTCGATGTGCGCCGCGCTCCGACGGAGCAGTGGCGCTCGCCTGCAGGCCGGCGTCGCCCGGTTCGAACGACCGGGGCGGGCCGCGGCCCGTTCACGCGCGGCGTGACGCCGGGGTGGGCGTGAACGGCCCGCGGGCCATGCCGGACCGGAGACGGCGGCGCGTAGCGGGGCAAGCCCGCGCGCCGCCGCCGGGGGCGTCGATCAGAGACCGACGTCGGGCAGTACCGGGCGCGTTTCCAGCGCCTTCGCGACGATCGCCTTCACTTCCGCGAGCGTGTCGCCTTGCAGCGCGAGGCGCGGCGGACGCGTGATCGCGCTGCCGCGGCCGACCAGCTCTTCGCACAGCTTGATGCACTGCACGAGGTCCGGGCGTGCGTCGAGGTGCAGCAGCGGCATGAACCAGCGATACAGCGCGAGCGCTTCGTCGAAGCGCTTCTGCTTCGCGAGGCGGAACAGCGTTTCGCCTTCCTTCGGAAATGCGTTCGACATGCCCGACACCCAGCCTTCGGCGCCGACCGCGATGCTCTCGACCACGACGTCGTCGAGGCCCGCGAACAGCACGAAGCGATCGCCGACCGCGTTGCGCAGGTCGATGAAGCGGCGCGTATCGCCCGACGAATCCTTGAAGCAGACGATGTTCTCGCAATCCTGCAGCGCGATCAGCACGTCGGGCGTCACGTCGTTCTTGTAGATCGGCGGGTTGTTGTAGACCATCACCGGCAGGTCGGTGCTCGTCGCGACCGCGCGAAAGTGCGCGGCGGTTTCGTGCGGTTTCGCCGAGTAGACGAGCGCGGGCATCACCATCACGCCGTCGACGCCGACGCGCTGCGCTTCGCGCACCGTGTTGCGCGCGAATTCGGTCGTGAATTCGGCGATGCCGGCGATCACGGGAACCTTGCCGCCGGCCGCGTCGCGTGCGGCTTCGATCACCTGGAGCTTCTCGCTCGTCGACAGCGACGTGTTTTCGCCGACCGTGCCGCAGACCACGAGGCCCGACACGCCGTCGTTCACCAGGTTCTTGACCACGCGGTGCGTGGCGTCGATGTCGAGGGAAAAGTCCGGCTTGAACTGCGTGCTGACGGCCGGGAAAACCCCGGTCCACTGAATGGCGTTTCGGCTCACTGAAATCTCCTACGTGTTCGTATCGGTCGGCCGACAGGTGTCGGTGTGGCAACCAGTATCGCCGCGCAAACGCCCATCACGCTTGAGTCGTATCGCGGAGCAAAATGACGAAATCGGCACAGCGGCCGGCAGGGGCGCCGGGGGCGCGTGGCACTATGCCGATTTCGTCGTCGTCCTCATCGAAAAGCCACAAGCGGACGGACGCGCGACGGAGGAAGCTATGCTCCTTTCCCCACTTCGGACGGCTCATGATGAAGCGCATCCAGATCATCGATTCGCACACGGGCGGCGAACCCACTCGGCTCGTCGTGTCCGGCTTTCCGTCGCTCGGCAACGGCACGATGGCCGAGCGTCGCGACGTGCTCGCGCGCGAGTACGATCGCTACCGCACCGCGTGCATCCTGGAGCCGCGCGGCAGCGACGTGCTGGTCGGCGCGCTGCTGTGCGAGCCCGTCTCGCCGGACGCGGCGGCCGGCGTGATCTTCTTCAACAATAGCGGCTACCTGGGCATGTGCGGGCACGGCACGATCGGCGTCGTGCGCACGCTGCATCACATGGGCCGCATCGCGCCGGGCGTGCACCGGATCGAGACGCCGGTCGGCACCGTCGAGGCGACGCTGCACGACGACCTGTCGGTCAGCGTGCGCAATGTGCCCGCGTATCGCCACGCGCAGGCCGTCGAAGTCGACGTGCCGGGATACGGCCCCGTGAAGGGCGACGTCGCGTGGGGCGGCAACTGGTTCTTCCTGGTCAGCGACCACGGGCAGCACATCGCCGGCGACAACGTCGCGGCGCTTACCGCGTATGCGTCGGCCGTGCGCGCAGGGCTCGAACGCGCGGGCATCACCGGCGCCAACGGCGGCGAGATCGACCACATCGAGCTGTTCGCCGACGATCCCGCGCACGACAGCCGCAGCTTCGTGCTGTGCCCGGGGCTCGCTTATGACCGTTCGCCGTGCGGCACCGGCACCAGCGCGAAACTCGCGTGCCTCGCGGCCGACGGCAAGCTCGCGCCGGGCGCGGTGTGGCGGCAGGCGAGCGTGATCGGCAGCGTGTTCCACGCGAGCTACGAGCTGGCCGACGGCGGCATCGTGCCGACGATTCGCGGCAGCGCGCATCTGAGCGCGGAAGCGACGCTGCTGATCGAGGAAGACGATCCGTTCGGGTGGGGCATCGGGTCGTGAGCGAAACGAAGACCGACGTCGTCGTGATCGGCGCCGGCATCGTCGGCGCGGCGTGCGCGCACGAACTCGCGCGGCGCGGGCTGCGCGTGCTCGTCGTCGACGACGCGAGCGGCGGCGCGACCGGCGCAGGCATGGGGCACCTCGTCGCGATGGACGACAACGCGGCCGAACTCGCGCTGAGCCATTACTCGATCGAACTCTGGCGCGCGTTGAGCGGCGAGATGCCCGACGGCTGCGCATACCGCAATTGCGGCACGCTGTGGCTCGCGGCCGATGCGCACGAGATGGATCTGGCGCGCGCGAAACAGGCGACGCTCGCCGCGCACGGTGTGGCCGGCGAGCTGATCGATGCGGCAGCGCTCGCGCGACTGGAGCCGATGCTGCGCGCGGGCCTCGGCGGCGCGCTGAAGATTTCCGGCGACGCGATCCTCTACGCGCCCGTCACCGCGAACTGGCTGCTGCAGCGCGCGCCGCGCATCACGTTGCGTCGCGACAGGGCCGTCGCGGTCGATGGCCCGAGCGTGATGCTCGCGAGCGGCGACGTGCTGCGCGCGGAGCGTGTGGTCGTCGCGAACGGCGTGGCGGCGCGCGCGCTGCTGCCCGAACTGCCGCTGCGCCCGAAAAAGGGCCATCTGCTGATCACCGACCGCTATCCGGGCCACGTGTCGCACCAGCTCGTCGAGCTCGGCTATGCGGCGAGCGCGCACGCGAGCGACGGCACGTCGGTCGCGTTCAACGTGCAGCCGCGGCCGACCGGTCAGTTGCTGATCGGCTCGTCGCGCCAGTTCGACACCGAGGATGCGCAGGTCGAGCCGCCCGTGCTCGCGCGCATGCTGCGCCGCGCGGCCGGCTACCTGCCGGATCTGGCCGAGCTGAACGGCATCCGCGCATGGACCGGCTTCCGCTCCGCGAGCCCTGACGGCCTGCCGCTGCTCGGCGAGCATCCGTCGCGCCCGGGCGTGTGGCTCGCGGTCGGGCACGAAGGGCTCGGCGTGACGACCGCGCCGGGCAGTGCGCGGATCGTCGCCGCGCTGATGGCCGGCGAGCGGCCGCCCATCGATATCGAACCGTATTTGCCGGGACGCTTCTTGAGCGCGTCCCGCGTAGCCGGAGCGCTGACATGAAACGACCCCCACGTTCACTTCGTCCGCTGTCGACCGGAGTTGGCGCTTCGGCGCTGGCGTCGGTCCCATGCAAGGCGTCCCCCGCGAGGGCGGTCAGCCGCCTTGGGGCGGCCCGGCGGAGGCTGACATGATCATTCATCTGGACGGCCGCGCGATGACGGTGGCCGATGGCGCGACCGTCGCGGCCGCCGTCGCGGCGAGCGGCGACGACACGACGCGCGTGTCGTGCACGGGCGCGGTGCGTGCCCCGTTTTGCGGGATGGGTATCTGCCAGGAGTGCCGGATGACGATCGACGGCCGGCGCCGGCTCGCGTGCCAGACGCTGTGCCGCGACGGCATGCAGGTGGAGCGCACGCGATGAAACAGGAACGATTGAGCGTCGACGTCGCGATCGTCGGCGCGGGCCCGGCCGGGCTGTCGGCCGCGCGGGCCGCCGCACGAAGCGGCGCGACGGTTGCGATCGTCGACGACAACCCGCGCGCGGGCGGGCAGATCTGGCGGCAGCCGGCAGCAGTCGCACCGACGCCGGCCGCGGCCGCACGCCTCGCCGTGCTGCGCCAGCCGAACGTCACGCATCTCGCGGCGACGCGCATCGTCGCCGAAACGCAGCCGGGCACGCTGCTGCTCGAAGACGACGAACGCGGGCGGCTGCTCGATTTCCGGACGCTGATTCTCTGCTGCGGCGCGCGCGAGCTGCTGCTGCCGTTTCCGGGTTGGACGCTGCCGGGCGTGACCGGCGCGGGCGGCGTGCAGGCACTGATCAAGTACGGGCTCGACGTGCGCGGGCAGCGCATGGTGATCGCAGGCAGCGGGCCGCTGCTGCTGGCGAGCGCGGCGACGGCCCGGCAGGCCGGCGCGCGCGTATCGCACGTGCTCGAACAGGCCGCTTGGCGCGACGTGGCCGGCTTCGGTACGGGGCTGTGGCGCTGGCCGTCGAAGCTCGCGCAGGCCGCGAAGCTCGTCACGACCGCGTATCGGCCCGCTGCGTACGTCGTCGAGGCGTTCGGCGACGAGCGGCTCGAACGCGTGCGGATCCGGCACGGCGATCGCGAATTCGACGTCGACTGCGACCGGCTCGCATGCGGCTTCGGCCTCGTGCCCAATACCGTGCTGCCGCGGCATCTCGGCTGCCGGATCGAGAACGACGCGGTGGCCGTCGACGCGCACCAGCGCACGAGCCGCGACGGGTATTTCGCGGCGGGCGAGTGCACGGGCGTCGGCGGCAGCGAGCTGGCGATGGTCGAAGGTGAGATCGCGGGCTACGCGGCGACGGGGCAAACGGCACTGTTGGCCGCTCTCGTCGCCCGGCGCGCGCACTGGCAGGCTTTCGCGGATGCCGTGCGTGAGCGCTTCGCGATCCGCGAACCGATCCGCCGGCTCGCGCGGCCCGACACGCTGCTGTGTCGTTGCGAAGACGTGCGGTTCGACGCGGTCGCGCGGGAACCGGGCTGGACGGCCGCCAAGCTGCAGTCGCGTTGCGGGATGGGCGCGTGCCAGGGGCGCGTGTGCGGCGCGGCCGCGCAGGCGCTGTTCGGCTGGACGCCGCCCCTGCCTCGCACGCCGCTCGTGCCCGCGCGGATCGGCACGTTGATGCTCGACGGCACGGGGGCCTGCGACAGCGCATGATGCGTGACGCTGGCGGACTGTGATGAAGCGGCCCCGGTTTGCGCCGGGCCGTGCCGCTCCTTCCATCTTTATTTCACCTTCACTTTTCCTGGCCGCCGGCCTCGGCTCGCCACCAGCGCGCAGGCGATCGAGCGTCGTGGGCATGGGCACGGGTGGCGGCTCCTTCTGTCGCGGTGCCAGTTCATCGACACAGTGCCCGCGCCGTCGAGCTCCATCGGCAGGATGCGATCGCAGTTCAACTGCATGAGGCGCCGCGCGGCGGGGCCCGCGTGACGGTAGGCAAGGAGGTCTGATTGAGGGTGATCAACCGAATTGCCGATCCGGCAAGCAGCGGGAAAAATAACAATATACAAAATAATATAATATTGATTCTTTAATCATATCCCTCCGCCGATGAACGACGATTTCCCGGCCGGGCTACCCGGCCCCGACCAGATGCGCGCCGCCGCCGGATCGGCCTGTGCGCTCCTGAAGGTGATGTCGAATCCCGACCGTCTGCTGCTGCTGTGCGAACTGTCGCAGGGCGAGCGCTGCGTGAGCGATCTCGAGGCGCGCCTGGACATCCATCAACCGACGCTGTCGCAGCAGCTCGGCGTATTGCGGGACAACGCGCTGGTTCGTACGCGCCGCGAAGGCAAGGCGATTCACTATTCGCTCGACAGTCCGGCCGCGATTGCGGTGATGGGCGTGCTGTACGAACAGTTTTGCGGGGCGACCGTGAAGGAGGTACGCGATGCAGATTGATGCGCTTCATTTCACGCCGTGGCTGTCGCTCATCGGCGGCGTGATGATCGGGTGCGCGGCCGTGTGGCTGGTCGCGTTCAACGGCCGGATCGCCGGTATCAGCGGGATCGTCGGCGGCCTGCTGACGGCGGGCCGTGCAGAGCGCGGCTGGCGCGCGGCGTTCGTCGCCGGGATGATCGTCGCACCCGTCGTCATGCGTTTCGCCGGGAGCAACTCGATGCCGCAGGTCGACGCCAGTTGGCTTGACGTGATGGCGGCCGGGCTGCTGGTCGGGATCGGCACACGATACGCGGGCGGCTGCACAAGCGGCCATGGTGTATGCGGAATTTCGCGCGGGGCGCTGCGCTCGGCGGTCGCGACGGCGACCTTCATGGTCGCCGGCTTCGCGACCGTGTTCGTGCGGCTGCACGTTGCGGGGGGCTGACATGCAGGCAGGATTCGCGTTTCTGGCAGGGCTGCTGTTCGGCGTCGGCCTCATCGTGTCGGGTATGGCCGATCCCCGGAAGGTGCTCGGTTTTCTCGACCTGGCGGGCCGCTGGGATCCGTCGCTTGCGCTCGTGATGGCGGGCGCGATCGGCGTTGCGGTGTTCGGGTTCGCGTGGGCGAAGCGCCGCACACGGTCGTGGCTCGGCCTGCCGATGCAGTTGCCCGCGCAGCGGGCGATTACCGTGCGCCTCGTCGCGGGAAGCGCAGTATTCGGCATCGGCTGGGGGATTGCCGGGTTTTGTCCCGGCCCTGCGATCGTGTCGATCGGCTTCGGAGTGGCCGAGGGAATCGGGTTCGTCGTCGCAATGCTGGCCGGAATGGCGTTGTTCGAATGGATCGAGCGACGGCGGAATGGGCCGTGAGGCTGGTGCGGCGGCTGCGCTGGAAGCGGGCGCCCGTCACGTCGTGCGTTCGTCCATCGCCGCGATGAGCCAGCCGCCCCGCGGGATGCTGTGGATCGCGTTGGCGGAAGGCGTGCGCTCCGATGTGTTGTTCGACGCCGCGCTCGCGCATGGAGTCAAGATCGCGCCCGGTTCGATCTTCTCGAATGCGGGCCGTTTCGACGGCTATATCCGGCCCGGCTGCGCGCGCGTATTCGATGCGGCGCACGAGGCGGCGTTCGACACACTCGGCCGCCTCGTACGGGAAGCCATGGCGGCCGGGTAAGCGCGACGGCGCCGGCCGGTCGGACTTCCGCATACGCGAGTGCGCCGGCCGGGCGCGGTACCGAAGCGGCAAGCCTCCGCCATTTCATCGGCCGACCGCGTGCGTGGCGAGGTGCTGGCGAATCAGCGACAGGTAACGATCGCCGACCGAGAAATCGCGTGCCGCGCGCGGCCGGGCGGCGGCCGGCCGCAGCGTGGCCGGCGCGCTCATGCCCAGATACCGGCACACGGCCGACGGAAAGGGCTTGCGCGTATGCCCGAGCTGACGCGCCGCGCGTTCGACGCGGGCATCGCCGACCTGGGCACGAAGCCACGCCAGCACTTGGCGATCGGTGTCGTTGACGATACGGACCAGATGTTCCATCGCGCGCCTCACTGTTCATAAATACAGTACTGTAAATATAACCAGTGTTTGCGAGAACCGCAAGCGGCGGCGCGTCGGCTGGCCGTTTCGCCAGGGTCAGCGCGCCGGCGCGGCGGTGCGCGCGAGCCGGGCAGCGGCCGCTGCCGGTGCGGCGATGCCCGTATAGCGCGCATCGGTCAGCGTGCCGAGAAATGCGACGATGTCGTCGATTTCCGCGTCGGTCAGCGCGGGCGGCGTACCGGGCCGGCGGTTCATCGGCGTCGAGTTGACGTTGATGTTGCCGCGATAGGCGGCCGGCACGTCGTCGAACGTTCGGGCGCCGTGATACCAGAAGCCCGGATCGGTCGAGCGCGTGTTGTAGAACGCGACCGCGTCGCGCAGCGTCGTGAACACGCCGTTGTGCATGAACGTCTGCTTGACCGCGACGTTGCGCAGCCCCGGCGTGCGCAGGTAGCCGCACCACTGCGTCGGTTCGGGCCAGCGCAGCCGCCGCGCGGTGTCGCACAGTCCGTTGTCGAAGTGGCGCGGATCGCGGTTCGCCGGCAGCGCACGGTTGCGCGGCACCGCGATCGCGTCGTAGCCGAAATCGGTGAACAGCGAGCGCTCCGGGCGGCTCGACGTGTCCGACAGCGTATGGCAGGTCATGCAATTGCCCTTGTCCGGATTCCGGAACAGCGCGAGCCCGCGCATCTCGGCCGGCGCGAGCGGCTTGCGCGTGCGCAGGAACGCATCGAAGCGCGACGTGAACGGCGCCATCTCGTCGCTCTGCAGATAGGCTTCGACGGCCGAACCGAGCGCGCGCACCAGTCGCTCGGGATCGCGCCGCACCGGCGCGCCGAAGCGCGCGGCGAGATCGGTCGCGAGTTCGGTCGCATTCACCTTGCGCAGCAGCGCGGCCGGCGACCGGTTGTTCATCTCGTTCGGATCGAACAGCGGCCCGCGGATCTGTTCGGCGAGCGTATCCGCGCGGCCGTCGCTGAACAGGCCGCCGAACGGCGACGGCGCGGGCGCATCGTCGTCCTGATAGAAGTGGCGGCGCGGCACGTAGCGCACGTACAGCAGCGACGGCGCATTGCGCTGGCTGAAGCGCCCGGGCCGGCTGCCTTCCGGCACGCCGGGCCCGGCGAGCGACGCGGCCGACAGCGTCGGCGCGAACGCGCGGCCCGGATCGTGGCAGCCCGCGCAGGACATGCCGCGCGGCTCGGACAGCCGTGCGTCGAAGAAGATCCGGCGGCCGAGCGCGACGAGCGTCGGGTCGGGCGCGAAGCGCGCGGTGGCCGCATCGATCTTGCCCGTCACCTGCGGCGTGCCGTTGCCGATCGTGTCGACGACGCGCGACGGCGGCGCGCCGGGCAGCAGGACCGTTTCGGCCGGCGCGGCGTGGGTCGCGAGCGTCAGGCCGGCGAGCAGGGTAGCGGCAAGCGTGTGCAGACCACGTACGCCCGGCCCGTCACGTCGAACTTCGTCACTCACGGCGCGATGAACCCCGTCTTGTCGCAGGCGAGCGTCCTGCCCGACTGATTGCACGACGCCAGGAGCTTGCCGGCCGCCGAATACGCATGGAACACCCAGCCCGTTGCCGGGGCGGCGTTGCGCTCCATGATCAGGAAGCCGAAGCTGTTATTGTGCGACAGCCGCTCGATCACGGCGCCCGGCGCGGGTGTCAGGCCGGCCGGGAACGGGTCGGGCAGCGCGACGTCGAGGTTGTCGCCGCCGTTGCCGGACACGATCGTCGCCGGGTGCCCCGACGAGAAGTTGATCGCCTGGAAATCGTGCACGTGGCCGTGCAGCGCGACGTGCACGCCCGGCGGGTAGTACGCCTGCGCGTTGAGGCTCGACATCACCGACTGCAGCGCGAGGTTGCCCGGCGCGGGTGTGCTTCCGGCGATCGGCGCGAATGCGAGAATCGGATGATGGTTCGTGAAGATCGTCGTCGTCATGCCGGGCTTCGACGCGAGCGATGCGACCGTCTGGAACTGCTTCTGGTAGATGCCGAACTGCGCGTCGGTGGTCTTGAGCGGCGTGCGGCCGACCTTCGCGGTGTCGAACACGATCACCTGCGAGCCGTCGCCGAGTGAAACCGCATAGGGCTCCGAATAGTTCGCGTCGTTGTCGTTGGCCGGATCGTCGCACGAGCGTGCGGCGGAGTACGGGCGCGGGTCGAGGAAGCGGAACCAGGCCTGGCCCGCCCGCGCGCATTCCTCGTGGTTGCCGCGCACGACCACCCACGGCGCCTTCGCGAGCAGCGGCGCGGCCGGGCGGAACAGGTCGGCCTGCCACGTATCCCAGCCGTAGCCCCACGGGCTGTCCTTGCAGCCGGCGATGTCCGGCGGGCATGCGTTCTCGCGGTAGTGGTAATCGCCGACGTGCAGCACGAGATCGGGCGACAGCTTCGCGACGCTGGCCGCGATCGTGCCGAGCGGCCAGACCGCGGCGTCGTTGCACGCCTGCCATGCGTTGTCGGCCTTCTTCATCCGGCAGCCCGTGTCGGCGATGATCGCGATGCGCCGCGGCTGCGCTTTCGGCAGCGGCAGCGTGCGGCCCGCGACGCTCGCCGCCTGCGCGCCGGCGGGCAGCGTGGCCTCGCAGACGGACACCGGGAAGCTCGACGGTTTCGAATCGGCCGGGTCGCTGGCGGTCGGCCGCTGGGCGACGGTCGCCGCGCCTGCGCGCAGCGCCATGCGCGACAGCTTGCCGTCGACGGTCAGTTGCGGGCATATCGGATCGCCGGCCGACGCGGGCGTGTAGTTTGTGATGACGCGCGCGATCGCCTGGTTCGCATCGCCGATCTCGACCCATGCGGCCTGGACGTTGGCGGACGCGCTGGCCGGATCGTCCGGCGTATCGATGTGATTCGAGCACGCGGACAGCGCGGCGAGGGCAACAAGCGGGGCGCAGCGCACGAGCAGCGCGCGCGAGAGGATTCGTCGCATGGGAAGGGGAAGCGCCGTAGGAAAGCCGTCAACGATACGCAGCGCGAATGTAAGAAATGTGAAAAGCGCGGCGCGACAGCGCGCATGAACGGGGCAATCGACCTTGACTTCAAGCCGGCTTGAAGCAGTATCGTCCGGTTCGTCATCAACGAATCGGAAGGGAATCGACGATGGAAGCCAACCGGCCCAACGAAGCGCAATCCGCGCTATGGAACGGTCCGTCGGGGCGCGCATGGGTCGATGCGCAGGCGCTGATGGACCGGATGTTCGAGCCGTTCGAAACGCTGCTGGCGGATGCCGCGGCAGCGTCGTCCGCAATGCACGTGCTCGATGTCGGCTGCGGCACGGGCGCGGTCACGCTCGCGATCGCGCAGCGGCTCGGCGCGGGCGCGCAGTGCACGGGCATCGACATTTCGGCGCCGATGATCGACGCTGCCCGCGCGCGTGCCGAACGCAGCGGCGTGCGCGCCCGGTTCGTGTGCGCGGACGGGCAGACGCATGCGTTCGAGCCCGCCAGCGTCGACCTGTTCGTGTCGCGCCTCGGCGTGATGTTCTTCGACGACCCGGTGCGGGCGTTCGCGAACCTGCGGCATGCGGCGCGGCCCGGCGCGCGAATGCGGTTCGTCGTGTGGCGCGGCGCGGCCGACAACCCGTTCATGACGACGGCCGAGCGGGCGGCCGCGCCGCTGTTGCCGAACCTGCCCGCGCGCCAGCCTGGTGCGCCGGGGCAGTTCGCGTTCGGCGACCGGCAGCGGATCGCGTCGGTGCTGTCGGATAGCGGCTGGGCCGACGTCGCGATCGAGCCGGTCGACCGCGCGTGTGCGCTGCCGGCGTCCGCGCTGGACGACTACATCGCTCGGCTGGGCCCCGTCGGCCTCGCATTGCTGAAGACGGACGAAGCAACGCGGCAGCGCGTGATCGACACGACGCGCGCGGCGTTCGAGCCGTACGTGCATGGCGCCGAGGTGCGGTTCGATGCGGCGTGCTGGCTGGTGACGGCGCGCGCGCCGTCTGCCTGACGTGTAGCGTGAAAGCTGCGGAAGTGGATCAGGGAAGCCCTGGCCGCCCGTCCGCGCCGGGATGACGCGCACCCGTGTGACGAAGCAGGGCCGCGCGACGTGCGTGCGTCAGCGTTGGCGCGCGCGCAGCATCAACCACGCGCAACCACCGGCCGCCAGCACGAGACCGAGCAGGACGGCCTCCACGCCGAGCGCGAAACCGGGCGGCATTTCGCCGCTGTTCGGCACCGGCGCCAGGTTGCCGGCCATTGCGATTGCGCCGCCGGCGAGCAGCGCCGCGCAGACGATCCAGTAGACCTTGCCGCGCGGCGGCGCCGCGCGGATTCGCCACAGCGCGATGGCGCCGCCGCCGAGGTACAGCACGGCGAGCGTGCCGAGCGCGATGACGTCGGCCGCGCGGCTGTGCAGCAGCCCGCTCATTCGGCCTCCGTCGCGTGCCCTGGCGCGCGGCTCAGCAGATGCGTGCGCGTGTCCGCCGCGAGCGACACGTAGCGTTCGTACTGGCGCAGCACGTCGGCAATCACTTCGTCGCCGCGCAGGTATTCGACGTCGTAGCCGAGCCGGCCGTCTTCGAAGAACGTGACGATGCCATACACGTGCGTACGCGACGCGTCCGGCTCGGCCGCCTCGCGCACCAGGAACGCGGCCGCGGATTTCACGGTGACGCGCACGCCGTACACGAAATCGCGATGGTCGGCGGTCGGCACGGTGAGCCGCACCGCATCGTCGCTGTCGCGCTGCACGTGCGCATCGACGCCGCTCGCGCGCAACTCGTCGGCGACCTTGCGCAGCGCGGGCTCGACCGTTTCCGCGACGAACTGGCGCGCCTCGGCTTCGGTCGTCTGACGCAGGATGTGCGTCAGGCGATGGCGCCAGTGCTGGCCGGTCCAGAAGCTCGTCGCGGGTGCGACGTCCTGCGAATAGTGCGCGCGGTCGGCCGCGAGCCCGCGCCACAGCCCGTAGCAGAGCGCGAGCATGATGAGGGCGACCGGCAGCGCGGCGATCAGCGTCATCGCCTGCAATGCGCCGAGCCCGCCCGCGACGAGCAGCACCGCGGCCGTCACGCCGAGCAGCGCGGCCCAGAACAGCCGCTGCCAGACCGGCGAATGCGCGCTGCCGCGCGTCGCGATCTGGTCGATCACGAACGCGCCCGAATCCGCGGACGTGACGAAGAACACCGCGATCAGCACGATCGCGACGATCGACAGCAGTTGCGGCAACGGCAGGAAATCGAAGAAGCGGAACAGCAGCGCATCGACGCTGGTCGCCGTCTGTGCGAGCGCGCCGGCCGCGCCGTGCGTATCGAGCCAGATCGCGCTGTTGCCGAACACCGTCATCCACACGAGGTTGAACGCCGTCGGCACGAGCAGCACGCCGATCACGAACTGGCGGATCGTGCGGCCGCGCGAGATGCGCGCGATGAACATGCCGACGAACGGCGACCACGACACCCACCACGCCCAGTAGAGGATCGTCCAGCCGCCGAACCAGCCTTCCTCGCGCGGCGGCGCGTATGCATAGGTGCGGAACGACAGGTCGACGAGGCTCGACAGGTACTGACCGATGTTGTCGGCGAGCGCGCGCAGCAGGAACGCCGTCGGGCCCGCGATGGCCACGAACGCGAGCAGCAGGAACGCGAGCAGCAGGTTCAGCTCGGACAGCCTGCGCACGCCCTTGTCGAGGCCGCTCGCGGCCGACAGCCCCGCGAGGATCACGACGAGCGCGACGAGCCCGAGGCGAAACGTATTGCCGCCCGTGTCCCAGCCGGCGACCGTATGCAGGCCCGCGCTCAGCTGCATCACGCCGTAGCCGAGCGTCGTCGCGATGCCGGCGACCGTGCCGACCAGCGCGAACGCATCGACCGTGTGGCCGATCCAGCCGTCGATGCGCTCGCGCAGCACCGGATACAACCCCGAGCGCAGCGTCAGCGGCAGGTTGTAGCGGAAGCCGAAGTACGCGAGCACGAGCCCCATCAGCCCGTAGATGGCCCACGCATGAAAGCCCCAGTGGAAGAAGGTCATCAGCATCGCCTCGCGCGCGGCGTCGGGCGTGCCGGGGGCGACCGTCGGCGGCTTCAGGAAATGCTGCATCGGCTCGCCGACGCCGAAGTACATCAGGCCGATGCCCATGCCGGCCGCGAACAGCATCGCCGTCCACGACACGAAGCTGAATTCGGGTTCGGCATCGTCGGGGCCGAGCCGGATCTTGCCGAAGTCGCTGGCGGCAATCAGCACGAGAAACACGAGGAAGCCGGTGACGGCGAGCACGTAGAACCAGTCGAAACGTGCGATGACCCATTGCTGGCCGGCGAGGAACAGCGCGCCGGCTTCGCTCGGGTGCAGCGCGCACACGACGAGCAGCGCGCCGATCACGGCGAGCGCGGGCAGGACGACCTGCGGCTTGAATGTCGTGCGAGGCGAGGGACGGAGATCCGGCATGGCGGGTATCCAGTTGTGGGCGCAACGACGCGCAACGCCGCCCGGCGCGCACGTCGCGCGTCGGACCCTGATACGGCATGCGTCGAGTGTACCGCGGTGTCAGGACTGCAAGAACGGGTATGCAGAGGGAATCGAACCTGACGAATTGTAAGGTATCGGGGCGATCGGGAAAACCGGCGTGGTGCGCCGGCCGGGCTGGTGGCGGGACGGGGAAACGTCGTGGAGAACGTCTATGGGGCGCCCGGACGGCGCATGCAGGGTGCGCATCGTCCGGGGCGTGGAGAGCGTGCCGAGGGGCCGCCCGGCGGGTTCAGAACGTGACGGCGATCCCCGCCATGCCGACGAACTGGCCGCGCGTCGTCGACGGCGTGAGCTGCTGCGAATCGCCGACGATCGGCGCCGCGTCCACGATGTGCCCGGCGCCTTGTGCGCCGAGCGTCTGCCCGCTCGAATGCGTGTACGCCTGCAGCGCGTAGAGCGTCGTGCGTTTCGACAGGCTGTACGACTCCTTCAGCGAGTACTGTTGATAGCGGGCCGCGCTCGCGACGCCGTTCGCCTTCGATGCGAGCGTGTACGCGAATGCGCCGGCCACCGAGAACGTCGGCGTGAGGCGGTACGCGGCGAGCGCGCCGTAGGTGTTGAACACGGCCGTGTCGGTGAAGGCCGAGCCGTTGCCGGGCAGGTACTTCACGTTCGAATAGTTGAGCCCCATCGTCAGGTCGCCGAGCGTGTAGTTGCCGGCCGCCGCGACCTGTTCGACGGCCTTCGCGGTCAGATAACCCTGGTTCAGCACGGATACCGCGAAGCTGCCCGACGCCGCGGTGGCCGGATTCTGGAAGCCTGCGGACGAACCCGAGCTGTTGATCCGCAGGTAGCCGGCCGCGATCCCGATCGGCCCGTTCGCGTAGCGCAGCGCGGCGCTGAACGTGTTGCCCTTGCCGGTCGCGCCGGCGATGCCGCCGAATGCGTACATCGCGCTCGCGGTGAGTCCGGCGAAGGTCGGCGACGTATAGGTGACCGAGTTGTTCACGCGGATCGTCGTGTCGAGGCCGTCGATGTCGCCGGGATGCGCGCCGGTGGCGCCGGTCAGCCAACTGCTCGACGCGTACGGGCCGACGAACAGGAAGTACGGCGTGTACTGGCGGCCGGCCGTGACCGTGCCGTAGCGAACGTTGCGCAGGCCGACGAAGGCCTGGCGGTTGAAGATCGTGCCGGCGGCGGCCTGCGCGCCCGTATTCAGGTTGAAGCCGGCCTGCAGGTCGAAGATCGCGTGCGTGCCGCCGCCGAGATCCTCGTCGCCGCGCAGCCCGAACTTCGACGCATACAGGTTGCCGTCGCGCATATAGACGTTCGAGTGTCCCTGCTGGTTGTTCACGTACGCGATCGAATCGTCGACCACGCCGTACAGCGTCACGCTGCTCTGCGCATGGGCGGCGGTCGTGCCGAGCGACGCGGCCGATAAAATGAGGATTGCATAACGGTTGACGGGTGCTGTCATTGTCGATCTCCGGGTCTCTTCATCTTTTCAAGGGGGCGGGAGGTTGAATGCCTCCTCTGTGGCAGGCGGCGGGCCGCGCGAACGGCCCGCCTGATCGGGTTGGCTTCGGCCTCAGCGGTTCAGCGGTTTAGTGGTCGAACGCGACGACGAGGCGGCGCCATGCGCCGTCCCGCGTATCCTGCTCGACGCGCGCACCGCGCACGGCCACCGGGCCTTGCAGCGACGTGGGCAACAGGATCTCGACACGGTCGGCCGGGCGCGCCGGGCGGCCGTCCCAGCGGACCGACACGCCGAGCGCGCCGGACGCCTCGCGGCCGGTCTCGATGCGCCACAGTCCGTATTCGCCGTCGCGCCAGGCTTCCGTTTCGCCGTCGTCCTCGACGCATTCGCCGTACGCGACGCCGTCCTCGATCCGTGGCGCGACGAGGAAGCCGCGCGTGTCGGCGCGCGCACCGAAGTGCTGTTCGGCGACGTTCAGCGGCAGCACGCGGCCTTCGCGCAGCAGCATCACCGGCGTGTCGAGCGGCGCGGGCAGCGTCACGCTCGCGCCGCCGTCGAACGATTGCGCGCTCGCGCAGCACGTCCAGCGTGCGCCCGACGGCAGATACACCGTGCGCTCGGACTGGCCGGGATCGACGACCGGCGCGACCAGCAGTGCGTCGCCGAGCATCATGTCGTCGCACGCGTCGTAGCAGCGCACGTCGCCCGGGAAGTCGGCGAAGGTCGGCCGCAGCACGGGCTCGTAGCGCGTCGTCGACAGCCACAGCAGGTGATAGAGGTAGGGCAGCAGCCGGTAGCGCTGCTTGATCAGCGACGCGATCTGCGCGGTGATCTCCGGGTACATCCACGGTTCGTTGACGGTGCCGTCGTCGTTCCACGAATGAATGCTGAAGCGCGGCATGAAGATGCCGAACTGCACCCAGCGCAGCAGCAACTCCGGCGACGGCGCGGGGCCGGAGAAGCCGCCGATGTCGTGGCCGATGTTCGATACGCCCGACAGCGCGAGCCCGAGGCCCATCTTCAGGTTGTAGCGCAGCGTTTCCCACGACGTGTAGTTGTCGCCGGACCACGTCTGCACGTAGCGCTGCATGCCTGCGCCGCCGGAGCGCGACACGAGGAACGGCCGCCGCGCCGGCGCATGCGCGCGCTGCGCGTCGCGCGACGCGCGCATCATCAGCATCGTCTGCAGAACCTTCGCCTCGCGCGCCGGAAACGGCTGGCCGAAGCCGTGCGCGATCGCGTCGGGCGACCAGATCTCGTATTCGTTGTTGTCGTTCCAGGTCGACTCGATCCCGTATTCCAGCAGCGCCGACGTGACTTGCTCGCGCCACCAGCGGTAGGCGTCCGGCTGCGTGAAGTCGACGTACGCGCCGACCTCGTCCCAGAACTGCACCCACGCGGGCTCGCCGGAGGCCGAGCGGATCAGCAGGCCGCGCTTCGCGGCGTCGTCGAAGGCCGGATGGTCGCGCAGCAGGCACGGCTTGATGTTCGCGCACAGGCGGATGCCATGGTCGCGATAGTGCTGCACGAAACCCTTCGCGTCGGGAAACTTGTCGCGGTTCCAGTTGAACACGTAGCGCTTCGCGCCGATCGACGTATAGCCCGACGACAGGTGGAACGAATCGCACAGGATGTCGTGCGCGTCGCACTGCTCGACGAACTGGTTCATCTGCTGCTGCGCGTCCGGCGCATCGGTGTAGCTCATCGTCGAGCCCGAATAGCCGAGCCCCCATTTCGGCGTGCGCGCCGGACGCCCGGTCAGCCACGTGAAACGCCGCGCGGCCGCGAGCGGCGTATCGGGCGACGCGATGAAGTAGTAGTCGAGATCGCCGTGCTCGGCGACGAAGTAGCGATAGAGCCCGTGGTAGTTGTCGAGTTCGCGGCCCATGTCGAACGTGCAGTCCGACAGCGTGTCGTAGAACAGCCCGAACCCCTGGCGCGCATCGGGCGACCACGTGATGTAGAACGGGATGTGCTTGTAAAGCGGGTCGGTGTGCTTCGCGCTGTAGCCCATCGCGTCGATGTTGCGCATCTCGAAGCGCGCGCCCGTGCGGTCGAGTTCGCCCGCGCGTTCGCCGAGGCCGAATACCTTGTCGCTCCGCTCGCGGGCGACGTAGTGATAAGCACGATCGTCCCACCAGCCGAAGTTGTACGCCTGCGTCGCGCGGTCGGCGAGCACGATGCGCCATGCGCCGTCCGCGCCGCGCATCGACCACGTGCATTGGCCGCCTTGCCGGCGCACCGCGAGCCGGATCTGCGCGGTTTCGATCCGCACGCCGTCGTCGTCTTCGGCGAAGTCGTAGTGGGGCAGCGCGAAGCCGCTCAGGTCGAGCCGGTCGCGCCCGTCGAGCGGCACGTCGTCGAGGCCGGGCGCGATGGTCCACGTGCGCGGGGTGCGCGCCGTCGCGTTGGGCAGCACGCGCAAGCGCACGATGTCGTCCTCGAGCACGAAGATTTCGAGGGTGGCGCCCGTATCGGACGCGAGCAGCACGCGGTTCGCGTGGTGGCTGGCGACGCGGAACACGGGCGGATGAAGGAGCGAAGTCATAAGGCGATTCCTGGTGAAAACGGAGCTCAGGCGTGCTGCGCGAGCAGGCGTTCCTGCTTCGACTGGCCGCGGATCAGCACCGCGAGCAGCGTGACGCCGATGATGTCGAACAGGCCGAGGCACGCGAACAGCGGCGCATAGCCGATCTTGTCCGCGAGCGCGCCGACCAGCAGCGAGAAGCCGAGGCCGCCGATCCACGCGGCCATCCCGGCGAAGCCGCTGGCGGTGCCGACCTCCTCGGAATCGAACACGTCGGCCGACAGCGTGTTGACGAGCGCGGAGATCATCTGGTGCGCGAAGCCGCCGACGCAGAACAGCGCAATCGCGGTGTACGGCGACGACACGAGCCCAATCATCGCCGGCCCGAGCATCAGCACCGCGCCGAGCGCGACGCCGGCGACGCGCGACCACACGAGCGGCAGCTTGAAGCGGTTCGCGAGGTAGGGCGACAGGTAGCCGCCGGCGATGCCGCCGAGGTCGGCCGCGAGAAACGGCATCCACGCGAACACCGCGATCTGCGTGAGCGGCATGTGGCGCTCGGTCGCGAGATACAGCGGAATCCAGAAGCTGAAAGTCTGCCATGCGGGCTCCGCGAAGAAGCGCGGCAGCGCGATCGCCCAGAAGCGCCGGGCGGTGACGACGTCGCGGACGCGGCGCCTGGACATGGGCGGCATCGTGGCCTGGCCGTCGCGGATCAGCGTGCGTTCCCGCGCCGTGATGCGCGGATGGTCGGCCGGCGACCGGTACTGCGTGTACCAGAGCGCGGCCCAGATGAAGCCGAGCGCGCCGGTGACCATGAACGCGGCCTGCCAGCCGAACCGCATCGAGATGAACACGACGAGCGGCGGCGCGATCGCGGCGCCGAGCGACGTGCCCGCGTTGAAGTAGCCGACCGCGACGGATTTCTCGCGGTCGGGAAACCATTCGGCGACGGCTTTCATCCCCGACGGAATCGCGGCCGCCTCGAACAGGCCCAGAAAGCCGCGCAGGATGCCGAGAGACAGCCAGCCCGATGCGAAGCCATGCGCGACGCCGACCACCGACCACAGCATCGCGAACAGCGCGAAGCCGAGCCGCAGCCCGATCAGGTCGACGATGAACCCGCATACCGGCTGCATGATCGTGTAGCCGATCTGGAACGCGCCGACGATGTACGAGTACTGCTGCGTCGAGATCGCGAACACCTGCTTGAGCTCGGGCGCGAGCACCGCGAGGGAATTCCGTGCGAGGTAGTTGAGAATCGTGCCGAGACACACGAGCACGATGATCCACCAGCGCAACGCCTTGACTGTCTTCACTGCTGTCTCCTGTCAGGCAGGGCGGGCGCGCGGCGCCTGCCCGGTCCATGAGGGCCATCCGTCGGGATGGCTTGTTTCGTTTTCGTTCGTACGATGTCCGATCTTGCTGCGCGCCGGTTTGTACCGGTTTATATCGAATTCACGGTGTTCGAGCGAAAATTCGGTCGTCAGCACACTGCAATGTTATCTGACGACTGATCATTTTCGAACATCCTATGTTCGAATGCGAATCCGGTCAACGTGAATCTGCATTCGAACGAACTTGCTTGGGGTTTTCCCGATGACGGTGCGCCCGACACAGGGGTCGCGACGGAAGGGCGTCGTCCGTCGAAGGCCCGTGCGGCGCGGGCGGGCGACTTCGCGGGCGGCTGACGAAGGTGCGCGGGGGTGACAACCCGGATGAAAATTTATTTTTTTTCGGCCATCAGATTGTGTAAATTCATTTTCATCGAACCTTGCAACAACCCTTCGCATGACGCCTCTCGTTCCGCCCGATGTCAGTCACGACGAACCTGCGATCGCCGAGCGGATCGCGTCGGCGATGCCGTTGATGACGCCGATTCACCGGCGCATGGGCGAATTCGTGCTCGCGAACCCGTTTCGCGCGGCGACGATGCGGATCGACGAACTCGCGCAGGCCGTGAATGCGTCGATCGCGACCGCGAACCGCTTCGCGAAGGCGCTCGGTTTCGACGGCTATCCGGCGATGCGCGCGGCGCTCGTGCGCGGCTTCGAGGCCACGCTCGGGCCGGTCGAGCGGCTGCGTTCGGCGCAGGAACAGGAGCCCGGCGTACGCGGCGCGGTCTGGATCGATGCGGTGTTCGACCAGGCTGTCGCCAACATCGAGAACACGCGCGCGCAACTGGATGCGGCCGACGTCGAGGCGGCGGTCGAGGCGATCGTCGGCGCGCGGCGCGTGCTGATTCTCGGCGCCGGGTCGAGCGCGTTTCTGACCGGATTGATGGAGCACGGACTGTCCGTCTGCCATGACAGCGTGCAGTCGCTCGCGCTGCTCGGCGGGCCATCGCATGCGGCGCGACGTCTGTACACCGCCGATTCGCGCGATCTCGTGATCGCGCTCGCGTTTCCGCGCTACGTGAAGGACACGATCGAGCTGGCCCGTCGTGCGGCCGCGCGCGGCGCGCGCGTGCTCGGCATCTCCGACGGCCCGCAATCGCCGCTCGCGCCGATCGCGTCGCTGAACCTGTACGTCAAGGCCGAGCGGCGCTTCGCGGCCACGTCGGAGGCCGCGGTGCTGACGATGATCGAGGCGCTGATCGACGCGGTCGCGCTGCGCACGCACCGGTCCGCGAAATCCGCCGCCGAGATGACCGAATTCCTGCTGCCGTGGCTCGTGCAGCCGCAAGCGGCGCTGCCGGCCGCCAACCCTTCTTCCCCCCGTCCGAAAAAATCATGACTTCACCCGCGATCGTCGCGATTCACGGCGGCGCAGGCACGATCCTGCGCGAAGCGATGGATACCGACACCGAACGTCGGTACCGCGCCGAACTCACCGCGATCCTGCAGGCCGCGCAACAGGTGCTGGCCGACGGCGGCAGCGCGCTCGACGCCGTCACCGTCGCGGTGCGGATGCTCGAGGATTGCCCGCTGTTCAACGCCGGGCGCGGCGCCGTGTATACGGCCGAAGGCAAGCACGAACTCGACGCGGCGGTCATGGACGGCGCGACGCTCGGCGCCGGCGCGATCTGCTGCGCGACCCGCGTGCGCAATCCGGTACTCGCCGCGCGGCGCGTGATGGAGGCGAGCGAACACGTGCTGTTCGCCGGCGCGGGCGCCGACGCATTCGCGGCCGCGCAGGGGCTCGAGCTCGTGGAACCCGACTACTTCGACACCGAAGCGCGGCATGCGCAGTGGGTCAAGGCGCGCGCGGCGGCCGGCGCGATGCTCGATCACGATGCGGCGACGTTCGTGTTCGGCCAGTCACAGCCGCAACCCGCCGAGCCGCTCGATCCGGACCGCAAGCACGGCACGGTCGGCGCGGTCGCGTGCGACGTGCATGGCCATATCGCGGCGGCGACGTCGACGGGCGGCATCACGAACAAGCAGCCGGGGCGCGTCGGCGATTCGCCGATCATCGGCGCCGGCTGCTATGCGGACGACGCGACCTGCGCGGTCTCGTCGACGGGCACCGGCGAGATGTTCATCCGGCTCGCGACGGCCCACGACGTCGCCGCGCAGATCGCATATCGCGGCGCGTCGCTCGCCGACGCCGCGCACGACGTCGTGATGAACAAGCTGCCGCGCCTGGCGGGCCGCGGCGGAATCATCGCGGTCGACGCGCACGGCAACGTCGCGATGCCGTTCAACACCGAAGGGATGTACCGCGGCTACGCGCGCGTCGGGGAAGCGCCGGTCGTCGGCATCTACCGCGACGACGCGGCCTGAAACCGGATCGCACGAGGAGATACGCGATGACTTCGAGCCGTAACCCGTCGGCCCTGGCGCTGCCCGAGCAGCGCGTGGTGGCCGTCGATGACCTGTCGGTCACGTTCCGCCGCGAAAGCGCGACGTTCGACGCGGTGCGCAACGTGTCGTTTCACGTCGATCGCGGCGAGACGCTCGCGATCGTCGGCGAATCGGGCTCCGGCAAGTCGGTCACGTCGCTCGCGCTGATGCGGCTCGTCGAGCACGGCGGCGGCGAGATCACGAGCGGACGGATCGCGTTCCGGCGCCGTGGCGGCGCACTGGTCGATCTCGCGCAGACGAGCGCCGCGACGATGCGCGGCATCCGTGGCGCGGACATCGCGATGATCTTCCAGGAGCCGATGACGTCGCTGAATCCGGTGTTTACGGTCGGCGACCAGATCAGCGAGGCGATCGCGCTGCACCAGTCGAAGAGCGCGGCCGAAGCCCGCGCGGAAGCGCTGCGGCTGCTCGATCTCGTGCGCATCCCGGAAGCGCGCCGCGTGTTCGCGCGCTATCCGCACCAACTGTCGGGCGGGATGCGGCAGCGCGTGATGATCGCGATGGCGCTGTCGTGCCGGCCCGCGCTGCTGATCGCCGACGAGCCGACGACCGCGCTCGACGTGACGATCCAGGCGCAGATCCTGCAACTGATCCGTGGGCTGCAGGACGAAATGAACATGGGCGTGATCTTCATCACGCACGACATGGGCGTGGTGGCCGAAGTGGCTGACCGCGTGCTGGTGATGTATCGCGGCGAGAAGGTCGAGGAGGGCGAGTCGGACCGCATCTTCGCGACGCCCGCACATCGCTACACGCGGGCGCTGCTCGCGGCCGTGCCGCGGCTCGGCTCGATGCAGGGCACCGACGCGCCGGAGAAATTCCCGCTGCTGAAGGTGGACGGCACGAGCGCGACGGCCGCGGCCCCGACCGCGGCGTCCGCCGCGAACGACGCGCAGCCGCTCGTCGATCACGCCGCGCCGCCGATCCTGCGCGTGCGCGATCTCGTCACGCGCTTTCCGGTGAAGAGCGGCGTGTTCGGCCGCGTGTCGCAGTACGTGCATGCGGTGGAGCGCGTGAGCTTCGAGCTGCGCGCGGGCGAGACGCTCGCGCTCGTCGGCGAATCGGGCTGCGGCAAGTCGACCACCGGCCGCTCGCTGTTGCGCCTCGTCGAATCGCAGAGCGGCTCGATCGAATTCGACGGACGCGACATCAGCGCAATGAAGGGGCATGACCTGCAGGCGCTGCGGCGGAACATCCAGTTCATCTTCCAGGACCCGTTCGCGTCGCTGAACCCGCGCCTGACCGTCGGCTTCTCGATCATGGAGCCGCTGCTCGTGCACGGCGTCGCGAGCGGCCGTGAAGCGCAGGCGCGCGTCGACTGGCTGCTCGACAAGGTCGGCCTGCCGCCGGAAGCCGCGCGCCGCTATCCGCACGAATTCTCGGGCGGCCAGCGCCAGCGGATCGCGATCGCGCGCGCGCTCGCGCTGAACCCGAAGGTCGTGATCGCCGACGAGTCGGTGTCGGCGCTCGACGTGTCGGTGCAGGCGCAGATCGTCAACCTGATGCTCGACCTGCAGCGCGAACTCGGCGTCGCGTACCTGTTCATCTCGCACGACATGGCGGTGGTCGAGCGCATCAGCCATCGCGTCGCGGTGATGTATCTCGGCCAGATCGTCGAGATCGGCCCGCGCCGCGCGGTGTTCGAGGCGCCGCAGCACCCGTACACGAAGAAGCTGATGAGCGCCGTGCCGGTCGCCGACCCCGCGCGCCGGCATGCGCCGCGCCAGCTCGCGGCCGACGAGATTCCGAGCCCGATCCGCGCGGTCGGCGACGAGCCGCTCGTCGCGCCGCTCGTCGCGGTCGGCCCCGATCATTATGTCGCGACGCATCGCGTCGGCGGCGCGTATTGAGTAGTGGAGTCGTGCGTTGCGATGACGGCGCACGAACCGGCAGGCAGTCGAAACCGAAACGCCCGTGAGGCGTCACCGATTCACCGATAGGAGCCCAGCAACATGAACAAGCAGCATCCGTTTCCGATGTTTCGTCCGCGCGCATGCTTCGTCGCGCTCGCCGGCGCGTTCGCGCTGTCGGCCGCGCTGCCCGCGTTCGCGCAGCAGACCGCGGTGATGGCGGTGGATTCGACCTTCACGACGATGGACCCGTACGACGCGAACGACACGGTGTCGCAGGCCGTCGTCAAGTCGTTCTACCAGGGGCTGTTCGGCTTCGACAAGGACATGAAGCTCGTCAACGTGCTCGCGACCGGCTACGAAGCCAGCCCCGACGCGAAGACATACACGATCAAGCTGCGCTCGGGCGTGAAGTTCCACGACGGCACCGATTTCAACGCGGCGGCCGTGAAGGCGAACTTCGACCGCGTGACCGATCCCGCGAACCACCTGAAGCGCTACAACATGTTCCGCGTGATCGAGAAGACCGAGGCCGTCGATCCGACCACGGTGAAGGTCACGCTGCGCGAGCCGTTCTCGGCGTTCATCAACACGCTCGCGCACCCGTCGGCCGTGATGATTTCGCCGGCCGCGCTGAAGAAGTGGGGCCGCGACATCGCGCTGCATCCGGTCGGCACCGGCCCGTTCGAGTTCGTCGAGTGGAAGCAGACCGACGACCTGAAGGTGAAGAAGTTCGCCGGCTACTGGAAGAAGGGCTACCCGAAGATCGACGCGATCGACTGGAAGCCGGTGGTCGACAACAACACGCGCGCGGCGCTGATGAAGACGGGCGAAGCCGATTTCGCGTTCCGCATTCCGTTCGAGCAGGCGGCCGACCTGAAGAGCAACCCGAAGGTCGACGTCGTAGAGCGGCCGTCGATCGTGCAGCGCTACGTGTCGCTGAACATGCTGCAAAAGCCGTTCGACAACCCGAAGGTGCGCCAGGCGCTGAACTACGCGGTGAACAAGGAAGCGCTCGCGAAGGTAGCGTTCTCCGGTTTCGCGACGCCGTCGACCGGCGTGGTGCCGCAGGGCGTCGATTACGCGACGAAGCTCGGGCCCTGGCCGTACGACCCGGCGAAGGCGCGGGCGCTGCTGAAGGAAGCCGGCTATCCGAACGGCTTCGAGACGACGCTGTGGTCCGCGTATAACAACTCGACGTCGCAGAAGGCGATCCAGTTCGTGCAGCAGCAGCTCGCGCAGGTCGGCGTGAAGGTGCAGGTGCAGGCGCTGGAAGCCGGCGAACGCGTCGCGAAGGTCGAGAGCGCGCCCGATCCGGCGAAGGCGCCGGTGCGGATGTACTACATCGGCTGGTCGTCGTCGACGGGCGAGGCGAACTGGGCGATCACGCCGCTGCTGGCCGGCGCGTCGGCGCCGCCGAAGCTCGTCAACACCGCGTACTACAAGAACGACTCGGTCGACGGCGATCTGACGAAGGCGCTCGAGACGGTCGACCGCACGAAGAAGGCCGAGCTGTACGCCGATGCGCAGAAGCAGATCTGGGCCGATGCGCCGTGGATCTTCCTCGTGCAGGAGAAGATCGTGTATGCGCGCAGCAAGCGGCTGCAGGGCGCATACGTGATGCCGGACGGTTCGTTCAACTTCGACGAGATCTCGGTGAAATGACGGCGGCTTGCCCGCCACGCAGCGCCGGCGGCGTAAGCCGCCGGTGCGCTGATTCGATCGGTGTCCCATGCTGAATTTTCTCGTCAAACGCCTGTTCGGCCTGCTGCCCACGCTCGCGATCGTCGCGGTGCTGGTGTTCCTGTTCGTGCATCTGCTGCCGGGCGACCCGGCGCGGCTCGCGGCCGGCCCCGAAGCCGACGAGGCGACCGTCGCGCTCGTGCGCGCCGATCTCGGGCTCGACCGGCCGCTGCCCGCGCAATTCGCGCGCTTCTTCGCGAAGATCGCGCACGGCGATTTCGGTGTGTCGACGCGCAGCAAGCGGCCGGTGTCGACCGAGATCGGCGAGCGCTTCATGCCGACGCTGCTGCTCACGCTCGTCAGCATGGTGTGGTCGACGCTGTTCGGCATGGCGATCGGCATTGCGTCGGCGGTCTGGCGCAATCGCTGGCCCGACCGACTCGGGATGACGCTCGCGGTGTCGGGCATCTCGTTTCCCGCGTTCGCGCTCGGCATGCTGCTGATGGAGATCTTCTCGGTGAAGCTCGGCTGGCTGCCGGTCGTGCCGGACGGCACGTGGAAGAGCTACGTGCTGCCGTCGCTGACGCTCGGCGCCGCGGTCGCGGCAGTGATGGCGCGCTTCACGCGCGCGTCGTTCGTCGAGGTGCTGAACGAGGATTTCGTGCGCACCGCACGCGCGAAGGGCGTGCACGAGCCGATGGTCGTGCTCAAGCACTGCCTGCGCAACGCGATGATCCCGGTCGTCACGATGATGGGGCTGCAGTTCGGCTTCCTGCTCGGCGGCTCGATCGTCGTCGAGGCCGTGTTCAACTGGCCGGGGCTCGGGCGCCTGCTGGTCGACGCGGTGACGATGCGCGACTACCCGGTGATCCAGGCGATCGTCCTGCTGTTCTCGCTGGAATTCATCCTGATCAACCTGACCGTCGACGTGCTGTACGCGGTCATCAACCCGACCATCCGGTTCAAGTGAGGCGCGCATGAACGCGACTGTCCAGCCCGCGGCGCCGGCCGCACCGACCGCGATCCGCACGCCGTGGCGCGAATTCTGGCGCAAGTTCCGCAAGCAGACCATCGCGCTCGTCGCGGGCGGCTTCGTGCTGGCGCTCGTCGTGCTCGCGTTCGTCGGCCCGCACATCGTGCCGTTCGATCCGGAAAACTATTTCGACTACGACGCGCTGAACGCGGGGCCGTCGGCCGTGCACTGGTTCGGCGTCGACTCGCTCGGCCGCGACATCTTCAGCCGGATCGTCGCGGGCACGCGGATTTCGCTGGCCGCCGGCTTCTTCTCGGTCGCGCTCGGCGCGGTGATCGGCACGTTCTTCGGGCTGCTTGCCGGCTATTACGAAGGCTGGTGGGACCGCATCACGATGCGCGTGGCCGACGTGCTGTTCGCGTTCCCGGGCATCCTGCTCGCGATCGGCGTGGTCGCGATCCTCGGCAACGGGATGATCAACGTGATCTGCGCGGTCGCGATCTTCAGCATTCCGGCGTTCGCGCGGCTCGTGCGCGGCAACACGCTGATGCTCAAGCACATGACCTACGTCGAGGCCGCGCGCAGCATCGGCGCGTCGGACTGGACGATCATCATGCGGCATATCCTGCCGGGCACCGTGTCGTCGGTCGTCGTCTATTTCACGATGCGCATCGGCACGTCGATCATCACGGCCGCGAGCCTGTCGTTCCTCGGGCTCGGCGCGCAGCCGCCGACGCCGGAGTGGGGCGCGATGCTCAACGAGGCGCGCGCGGACATGGTGACGGCGCCGCACATCGCGGTGTTCCCGAGCCTCGCGATTTTCCTCACCGTGCTCGCGTTCAACCTGCTCGGCGACGGGCTGCGCGACGCGCTCGACCCGAAGCTGGAGCGCCGTTGATGCGGGCTGCATCGATGTGGGCTGCGACGCTGCCGGCCGGGCCGCGCGGCACGATCGCCGACGTGCCGGGCGTGACCGTCGGCCATTGCACGCTCGATGCCGGCAGCGTGCAGACGGGCGTGACCGTCGTGAAGCCGCATCCGGGCGACGTGTACCGCGGCAAGGTGCCGGCCGGCGCGGCCGTGATCAACGGTTTCGGCAAGAGCGTCGGGCTCGTGCAGGTCGACGAACTCGGCACGCTCGATACGCCGATCGCGCTGACCAATACGTTCGGCGTCGGCGCGGTCGCCCATGCGCAGATTCGCGCGGCGATCGCGGTGAATCCGCGGATCGGCCGCGACTGGCCGACCGTCAATCCGCTCGTGTTCGAGTGCAACGACGGTTACCTGAACGACATCCAGGCCTTCGCGGTCACCGCCGCGCATTACGACGACGCCTGCCGCGCGGCATCGCGGGACGTCGCACGCGGCGCGGTGGGCGCCGGGCGCGGGATGTCGTGCTTCGACCTGAAAGGCGGGATCGGTTCCGCGTCGCGCGTGGCCGTCGCGGCCGGCCGGCCGTATACGGTCGGCGCGCTCGTGCTCGCGAATTTCGGCCGGCTGTCGATGCTGACACTTGGCGGTGTGCCGCTCGGGCGCATCGTCGCGCAACGGCGCGCGGCCGAAGCCGCGCACGCTGCGCCGCCCGAGCAGGGCTCGATCATCCTGCTGCTGGCCACCGATGCGCCGCTCGACGCGCGGCAACTGTCGCGGCTCGCGCGCCGCGCGGGGGCCGGACTGGCCCGTACGGGCTCGGTCTACGGGCATGGCAGCGGCGACATCGGGCTTGCCTTCTCGACCGCGTACACGATTGCGCATGACGCGTCGACGATCGCGCTGCCGGCCCTCGTCGCCGATGCGGCGCTCGATCCGCTGTTCATGGCCGCGGCCGAAAGCGTCGAGCACGCGATCGCCGACGCGTTGCTGCAGGCGGTGACGGTCACCGGACGCGACGGCCACGTGCGGCAATCGCTGCGCGACGCGGCGCCCGATCTCGACCGCTTGTTCAACGAAGATAACGCAGGGCATCCGACCCAGTCATGAAGATCCTGATCTCGACCGACATCGAGGGTGTCGCCGGTGTATTCGCCGCCGAGCAGACGCGTGCCGGCAATCCGGAATACGAACGCGCGCGCCGCTGGATGACCGCCGAGGCGAACGCGGCGATCGAAGGCGCGTTCGCCGGCGGCGCGCAGGCCGTCTGGGTCAATGACTCGCACGGCGGCTTTCGCAACCTGCTGCCCGACGGGCTCGATGCGCGGGCGCGTGTCGTGCTCGGCAAGCCGCGTACGCTCGGCATGATGACGGGCCTCGAACAGCAGCCCGATCTCGTATTCATGATCGGCTATCACGCGAAATCGCAGACGCGCGGCGTGCTCGGGCACACGATCAACAGCTTTGCATTCACGCAGGTGTGGCTGAACGGCGTCGAGCTCGGCGAAGCCGGGCTGTACGGCGCGCTGGCGCGCGAATACGGCGCGCACGTCGCGCTCGCGACCGGCGACGACGTATTCGCCGACGAAACGCAGCCGCTGTTTCCGGACGCGCGTTTCGAGACGGTCAAGACGGCCGGCGGCGCATCGAGCGGCGAGACGCTCACGCCGTCCGCGTCGTGCGCGCGCATCGCGGCCGCGGCGCGCGAAACGGTCGCGCGGGCGCTGTCGGCCGGCGTGCGCGCCGGCGCGCATCGGCCCGCGCCGGCCGCGTGCACGCTGCGCGTGCAGACGGCCGCGCTCGCCGACCTGTTCTGCGTGCTGCCGTCGCTCGAGCGCGTCGATGCGGTGACGCTGCGCTTCGACGGGCCATCGGTCGAGCACGCGGTGCGCACGCTGAACAGCCTGTCGGCGATGTCGTTCATGCTGCGCTGATGCGTGCCGCGACGATGCCGCCGACGCGCGGCCGGTCAGCCGATCGCGACGGGGCGGGCCGTCGCGGCGAGCAGGAATGCTTCCATCGCCGCGACCAGTGCGAGCGGGGTTTCGTTCATCGGATAGTGGCCCGCGTTGCGCAGCACGTCGACGCTGGCGAGCGGATAGCGTCGCAGATAGGTGCGGGCCATCAGCGCCGCGTCGAACGCCGGATCGTGCTCGCCGATCAGTACCTTGACCGGATGGATGCCCGTGATGTCTCCGCTGAAATCCGTATCGGCCCACGCGCGGAAGTACGCGCCGAATGCCCGCGCCGACGAACAGGCGGCCGAATACGCGGCTTTCCACTCGATCCAGGCGGCGGGCAGCCGGTTGCCGGTGCTGCGGTCGATGATGGTGCGGCGATCGGCGAGGTGGTCGGCAGCGCGCTCGAATAGCGCGCGTCGCGCGGCGTCGAACGGCAGACCGCCGCACGGGACGGGCGCGATCGGCACCAGCGCGCGCACGCGGTCGGGCGCGAGGGCGGCGATCTTCTCGATCGCCATGCCGCCCATCGAATGGCCGACCAGACTGAAGGTCGGGAAGCTGAGCGCGTCGGCGAGCGCGAGCGTGTCGGCGGCGATCTCGTCGATCGTGTAGTTGCCGCGGGCGTCGCGCATGCGGCCGTAGCCTCGGTAGTCCATGAATACATAGCTGAAGTGCTCGCGCGACAGCCACGCTTCGAGAGGTTCGAATGCGCGGGCGTCGCCGAACCAGCCGTGCAGCACGAGAACAGGGTGGGGGCCGTCCCCCACGCGATGAAACGTATTCGGCATGTCCGCTCCGATGAGGTTGCCCTCCGGCCGATCCGGCCGGCGGGTGTTGCGGCCGAGAGGTCGCGCAACGGTGGAGCGGATCGTAGATCGTTCGAAGGCGACCCGCCTTCGATATCGGGTCATTGATGATGGAATTCGGGCCGTGAGAAATACGCTGCTAGATCCTTACGAACACATTCCCCGGAGCGTGGTCGTGACCGCCAACGACTTTGCGGCGGGCACGACGTTTCCGGATCACGCGCACGTGCGCGGACAATTCGCGTTCGCGTCGCGCGGCACGATCAGCGTGTCGACGCCGCACGGCCGATGGCTGGTGCCGCCGCAGCGCGCGTGCTGGGTGCCGGCCGGCGTGCGGCACGAAATGACGATGACCGGGCCGGTCACGATGCTCAACGCATTCGTGACCGTCGACGCCGCGCAGGCGGCCGGGCTGCCCACCCAGTGCGGCGTGTATGGCGTGTCGCCGCTGCTGCGGCAACTGATCGACGATGCGATCGATTTGCCGGCCATGTACGACGTCGACGGTCGCGCGGGCAAGCTGATGGATCTGCTGGTTGCGGAAATCGCGACGATGCCGCGCCTGTCGCTGCACGCGCCGCTGCCGGCCGACGCGCGGCTGGCGAAGGTGTGCCGGCACCTGTTCGCGGCGCCGTCGATCGCGGCCGATCTCGACCGGGTCGCGGCCGACGCGGGCGTGAGCCGGCGCACGTTCACGCGGCAGTTCCGTGCGCAGACGGGTGTGAGTTTCGCCGCGTGGCGCCAGCAGGTGTGCATGCTCGCGGCGATTGCCCGCCTGACCGACGGGCAGCCGGTGACGCGCGTCGCGCTCGATCTCGGCTATGCGAGCGCGAGCGCGTTCACGTCGGCGTTTCGCCGCATTCTGGGCGACACGCCGAGCCGCTATCTGGAGATTCGTCGCTAGGATTCGGCACAGGCCACGCGCTTGCGTGGGCCGCCGCGCCAAAAAAATACGCGTCCGCCAACTTCGGCCAGACGCGTTCAAAGGCACTCTGTCTGAAAAAATGCGCGGGCCGCCTGCCGACGGCGTCGCGCATCATCCCTGTCATTGTTTCTTCGTACGATTCAATTCTGTCGGCTCGTTGCAGATAACGAAGCATACGCCGCATAACGCGCAAACGATATCGTGTCGCCCACATGATTGATGTGCTGTCGCAGCATGCGTTTCGATCGCGCGTTCGATCTCGGCACGGGAAGCCAATGACGCCAGACGTCCGCAGCCACCGTGCATCACGACGCGGCGCATCATCGAAGGCGGCCCAAAACGCCGTGTGGCGCGATGCCGGTCGGTATCGCGCCACACGGCGGTGCGGTGGCAGGCGAAGCCTGCCGCATGCGTCAAACGTCGAAGAATACGGTCTCTTCCGGCCCCTGCATGTGGATGTCGAAGCGGTAGACGACCGGGCGGCCCGGCTGCGCGTCGCGTTTCGCGACGAGCGTCGCGCGGCGCTCCGCCGGCACCGCGTTCAGCACGGGGTCGACCGCGTTCGCGGCGGCTTCGTCGTCGAAGTACACGCGGGTGAACGCATGCGTGAGGATGCCGCGCATCATCACCGTCACGTTGATGTGCGGCGCCTCGTCCGCGGCGACGCGGCCCGGCTTCACCGTCTCGACGACGAAGCGCTGCTGCGGATCGGTGCCCGTGCCGACCCGCGCGAAGCCCGTGAAGCCGGATTTCGCGACGTCGTCGCGCGACGCGGGGTAGCGGCCCGCGGCGTCCACCTGCGTGAATTCGAGCACCGCGTCGCCCACGACGTTGCCGTCGCCGTCGAATACCTGCCCGACCAGCAGCACATGCTCGCCTTCGGCGTGCGCGGCGGCGATCGTCGGCGTGAACAGGCTTTTCAGGTCGTAGCCGTATTGCTGCGGACACAGGCCGTACGCGAAGTACGGGCCGACCGTCTGCGAAGGGGTTTGCTTCAGCGTCGTCATGGTTCAGCGCTCCATCGGGGTGGCGTCGCGGCCGCGCAGCACGATGTCGAATTCGTAGCCGAGCGCATAGCCTTCTTCGGTAATGTCCATCGAGAAGCGCGAGATCAGGCGCTCGCGCGCGGCTTCCGGCGTGCCCTGGAAGATCGGGTCGTACGCGAGCAGCGGATCGCCGGGGAAGTACATCTGCGTGACGAGACGCGAGCCGAAGTAATCGCCGAACAGCGAGAAGTGGATGTGATTCGGGCGCCACGCGTTCGGATGGTTGCCCCACGGATACGCGCCGGGCTTGATCGTCAGGAAGCGGTAGCGGCCTTCGTCGTCGGTCAGGCAGCGGCCGGCGCCGAGGAAGTTCGGATCGAGCGGCGCGTCGTGCTGGTCGACCTTGTGCACGTAGCGACCGGCCGCGTTGGCTTGCCACACCTCGACGAGCGTGTTGCGCACGGGCTTGCCGCCTTCGTCGAGCACGCGGCCGGTGACGACCATCCGCTCGCCGAGCGGCTCGCCGTTCTTCACGGCGTTCTTCGTCAGGTCGTGGTCGAGCGCGCCGAGATCTTCCGCGCCGTAGACGGGCGCGTACTGGTCGCGCAGCTTCTCCTTCAGCGGAATCAGCGGGCGGGTCGGGCCGCGCTTCACGGATGAACGGTACTCGGGGTGAACATAGGCCGGATGCGACGGCCAGTCGCGCGGCGTGAGGATCGTGGGGGAATCCATCGGGCGTCTCCTGTCAGGTTTTTTCGCGAAGTGGATGGCACGACTTTAGCCAATCCGGAAAGTTATGCAAAATGACCTTTTTTCGCGAATCGCATAACAGTTCGTTATGTTTTTGCCCGCAATGAAAATTCCGCCGGACAGAAAGCCTGTCCGGCGGAAAAAAGCGATCGGGCTTCGCGTCGTCGGCGACGACCCCGTGCACGGCCCTCCAGCCAGCCCGTCACTGTTTTTTGTCGTTCGTTCTCGTTGTTATCCGGTCTCCCCGAGCGTGCCCGTCGTCATGGACGGCCGGGATCGAGCACGATCCCGTCGAATTCGAGCGCCAGCGTGCCGCTGCGCAGCAGGGCCGCGGGTGTCGCCGCGTGGCCGGCGCCGAGCACCTCGGTCACGTACCGCGTGCAGAAGCCACGCCGCGCCCGCGGCTTGAAGCGACTGCCGAGCAGCGCATCGATCCGCTGTTCGGCCAGCGCATGCGCGTGACGCTGCGCGTCGGCCGACGCCGCCGCGACACGGCGCGCCAGTGCGATGCGTCCGCCGTCGGTACGGGCGACGAAGCGCGACAGCGGCGTGAGCTTCGTCCACGCGAACGCCGCCGGCTCGGCGATCACCGGTTCGTCGCCCGACGTATCGACGACGATGCCGAAGCGATTGGCCCAAGTGCCCGATGTTTCGACCGAGCCGTTCGCACCGGCGGCGGCATCCGGCGCACCGGCCGGCACGCGGATGAACACCAGATCGCCGACATGCGCGCCGGCGGCCAGCGTGCGCACGGTGGCGAGCGGCATCGCGCGATCGGTGCCGCGCGCATCGCGCAGTGCGGTGTGGTGCGGTTCGCAGGCCGCTGTGTCGATTCGGATGGTCATTTCGGCTCCGTCGTTGCGTGACAGGACGGAGCGGATTATGCAGACAAGTAACCCAAAGTGCTGATGTGGATGCGCGAGTGGCCTAATATTCGACCTCGAGCATCATTTTTCGATACCGCCATGACCGAGACCGCCCAACTCATCGAAACGCTGAAGCGCCAGTTGAAGGCGCAGGGCATGACTTACCGGGACGTCGCGCGTGCGCTCGACGTCTCCGAGACGAGCGTGAAGCGGCTGTTCGCGAGCGGCCGCTTCACGCTGGAGCGCGTCGTGGAGATCGCGCAGTTGCTCGGCTATACGCTCGCCGAGCTCGTGCAGGAGGCGTCGGCGTCCGCGCCGCGCCTGCGCGTGCTGACCGAGCAGCAGGAGGCGTTGCTGGTGTCGGACGAGAAGCTGCTGCTCATCGCCGTCTGCGCGATCAACTACTGGACCGTGCAGGACATCGTGTCGGCCTACCGTCTCACGCAGGCCGAGTGCGTGAAATACCTGCTGATGCTCGACCGGATGAACGTGATCGCGCTGCTGCCCGGCGACCGGATTCGCGTGCGCGTCGCGCGCGATTTCGACTGGCTGCCGGGCGGGCCGATTCGCCGCTACTTCCATGCGCACGTGCTCGACGACTTTCTCGGCAGCCGCTTCGACGGCCCGGGCGAGACGATGACGTTCCTGCAAGGGATGCTGACGGACGCGGCCGCCGCGGAGCTCGAACAGGAACTGCGGCGGCTTGCCAGCAAGGCGGCGGCGCTGCATGCGGAGTCGTCGTCCGCGCCGCTTGGGCAGAAGCACGGCACGGCGCTGCTGATCGCGAAACGGATCTGGGAGCCGACCGGATTCCACGCGCTGCGGCGTCATGCCTGACGTCGCCGGAAAGCTTGGGCCTTTCCGGGAAGTTATGCAAAATGGCGATTCATCGTCATTCGCATAACCATCCGTTATGAACAACCGTATCGCCGACGGCCGCGTCAAATTCCGTCACCTGCAGTGTTTTCTCGCGGTCGCGCAACTGGGCGGCGTGCAGAAGGCGGCCGAAAGCCTGTCGATCACGCAACCGGCCGTGTCGAAGACGATCGCCGAACTGGAGACGATCCTCGGCGTGAAGCTGTTCGAGCGCGGCCGGCACGGCGCGCAGCCGACCCGCGAGGCGCAACTGTTCATGCCGCACGCGAACGCGTGCGTGCTGGCGCTGCGGCAGGGCGTCGGGCTGCTGGCACGCGAGGGCGGGGCCGCCGCCGCGACGCTGGAAATCGGCATGCTGCCGACCGTCGCGGCCTCGCTCGCGCCGGCCTTGATGAAGGCGCTGACCGCACGCTGGCCGCGCATCGTCGTGCGGATCGCGACGGCCGCGAACGCCGACTTGCTGGAGCGCCTGAAATCCGGGGCGATCGAATGCGCGATTGGGCGGCTGTCGGAGCCCGAACGGATGATCGGGCTCGCGTTCGAGCAGTTGTACAACGAGCCGCTCGCCGCGGTCGTGCGCGCCGGCCATCCGCTGCTCGCGAGCGCGGCGCCGGCCACCGAGCTCGCACGCTATCCGGTCGTGCTGCCGCCGTTCGGCACGTTGATCCGCCAGTCCGCCGAGCAACTGCTCGGCGCATGCGGCGCGCCGCCGCTCGATTCCTTCATCGAGGTGCTGTCGGTATCGGTCGCGCGCGCGCTGGCGCTCGAGAACGACGCGGTCTGGTTCGTGCCGCTCTATGCGGCGGAATACGATCTGTCGGCCGGCGCGCTGGCGCGCCTGCCGCTGCCGTCGGCGGGCACCGACGAGCCGGTCGGGCTCGTCCTGCGCACCGATGCGCAGCCGTCGCCCGTCGCGCGGACGCTGATCGATGCGGTGCGCGACATCGCGCGGTCGCGGTTCGGCGATGCGCGAGCGCCTCGGGCGCCACGCGCGGCGCGCAAGCCTGCTCGCGGCAAGCGTTGATCCATCGGGCCTGACGATGCGCCGGACCCGATCTCCCTTCTTGCCGCGGGATCGGCCATCCGGTCAGTAGCCGTCATCGGGGTGCTTGGCATATCGTACCGTTTTTGATACGATGGACGACAAGACGATGGCGAGACAGCAGATTCAGGTCACGCTCGGCGTGCGGTTCTTCCGGACGGCTCGCGGCAACGAGCCGGTGCGCGAATGGCTCAACGCGCTCGGGCGACTGGAGCGAAGGGCGATTGGCGAAGAGATCAAGACCGTTCAACTCGGCTGGCCGCTCGGCATGCCGCTGGTCCGGAAGATGGCGAAGGATCTATGGGAGATCCGCGTGACGGTGCCGGGGCGAAGCGCACGCGTGCTGTTCACGGTCGTCGGCGACACGATGGTGCTGCTGCACGGCTTCTTCAAGCAGTCGCGGGCTACGCCGTCGGACGATCTCGACGTCACCGTCGCGCGCCTGAAAGCGCTGACGCGCGCCATCTGAATTCCCCGGTTGTGCCGGACGCACCGTCTCCGACGGTCGGGCAGCCGGCAACGCCATGCACCTGGAGTACGACATGACGACCACGAACAATCCGTATATCGGCAGCGATTTCGACGCCTTCCTCGAAGCGGACGGCAACCTCGAAGCGGCCACCGCCACCGCGATCAAGCGCGTGATCGCTTGGCAGATCGGGCAGGAAATGAAGGCGCAGCACATCACGAAAACGGCGATGGCCGCGCGGATGAAAACCAGCCGCGCCGCACTCAATCGCCTGCTTGACGAAACCGACACGAGCCTCACGCTGGCGACGCTCGCGAGCGCGGCCGCCGCGCTCGGCAAACGGCTCAGCTTCGAGCTCGTGCCGGCCTGAGCGGCGCGAACGAACGGCGCGCGGCCGGATCGACGCGATCGTTCACGCGGCGAGTTGTCGAGCGCCGGCCCGCGTGCGCATGCCGGGTCATCGACGCGCTCGGGTGATCCGCAGATACAGCAACGCGCCGCCCGCGAGCAGCAGCGGGCACAGGAAATACCAGCCGGTCGTCACGAACAGCCCGGCCACCGCAATCAGCGAAATCCACGCGCAGCGATACGCGATCCCGCCGCGCGGCAGCAGCTTCAGCGCGGCCGCCGCGCCGAGCCCGTACACCATCACGAAACATCCGGACGTCACGAGCACGAGCGGCTTCGGCCCGACGTCCGACAGCGTCGTGGCGGCCAGCGCGATGGCCGCGAGCACGGCAATCACGCCGAGGCTGCGGCGCGGCACGCCGCCGACCTGGCTGCCCTGTGCGAGCCACGCAGGCAGCGCGCCGTCGCGTCCGAGCGCCGCGCCGAGCTTCGCCGCGCCGGCAAAATACGCGTTCATCGTGCCCAGTGTGAGCAGCAGCGCGGCGGCCGCCGCGAGCACCTGCGCATGGCCGCCGATGCCGCCCGCGATCAGTTCGGCGAGCGGCGCGCCCGATGCGCCCGCGGAAGGCCCGAGCACCGTTACGCTCGCGGCGGCGACCGACAGATACAGGAACCCGACGACCACGACCGCGATGCCGGCCGAACGCGGCATGTCGTGCGCGGGCCGGCGGAATTCGGCCGCGAGATGCGTGATCGCTTCCCAGCCGGCGAAGCTCCATACGAGCAGCGCGGCGGCCTGGCCGACCGCGAGCCAGCCGTGCGGGGCGAACGGATGCAGGTTCGCGGTGCGCGCATGCGGCGCGGATGCGAGCACTGCGGCGAGCAGCAGCGCGACGAGCAGCGCCGACAACACGAGTTGCATGCGGCCCGACACGGTGACGCCGAATGCGTTCGCGGCCGATACGACGGCGATCAGCGCGGCCGCCGTGACGATGATCGTCGTGTGTCCGCCGCCCGTGACAGCGGCGACGTAGGCACCGCCGAACATTGCGGCGGCCGGCGCGCCGGCCGGCACCGCAAAATAGAAGCACCAGCCGACGACGGCCGCGGCCTTCGGGCCGAATGCGCGCCGCGCGTAGGTCGACACGCCGCCCGCATCGGGATAGCGCGCGCCGAGTGCGGCGAAGGTGGCCGCGAGCGGCCCGGACAGCACGACGAGCGCGGCCCACGCGAGCAGCGAGGCCGGCCCCGCCACGTCGGCGGCGAGCGCGGGGAGCGCGATCACGCCGGTGCCGAGCACCGCGCCGATATAGAGCGCGGCGCCCTGGAAAATGGTCAGCGAACCCGCGTGACGGGCAGCGGGCGAATCGGCATGCGAACGCATGAGCGGCAGTCTCCGGAAGGTCTTGTTTTGTGTGGGCGACGCGCGGAAGTTCGCGCGGTCGATCGTTCGATGCTACCCGAACGAGGGTGCCCGCGCGGCGCGGCGATCAGTAGTCGGGTGCCGCGTGCGTGTCAGCCGATGTCAGCAGGAACGCGCGAGCCGCAAGCGCGCCTCCTCGCGCGCGGCGGGCGACAGGTCGGGCGCGTAGTGGAACGTACCCGATACCAGCGATGCGACGGGCACGCCGTCGCGGAACAGCACGCGATTGCCGGCCAGCGCCGGTACCTTGTCGCCGGGCAACAACGTGCCGGCGAGATTCAGCGGATCGGCGCCCGTCACGCAGATGTACTGTCCGTCGCCCGGTTGCCGCCGCAGTTCGCGCAGAATCGGGATGGCCTCGGGCAGCGCGAATTGCTCGCCCGCGAGCCCGGCGACGAAGCGTCCGCCGCGAATCTCGCCGCGTGCTTCGAGGCGCTGCAGCACGCGCACGAGTTCGCGCCAGCTCGGCAGCCAGTCGGCTTCGCGTTCGAGCAATCGCCAGAACACGACGCCGTAGCGGCGCAGCAGCGTCCATACGATATGTTCGAGCGCGTCGGGATCGGTCGTGGCGAGGCCGCGTTTCGCCGCGGGCGCGTCGCCGTCGGGCCGCGGATGACGCTGCACGAGCGCCCAGCGGCCCGCGTCGTCCATCCCGCCGATCAGTGCGCCGCCGCGCCGCGTGCGCGGCGCATAAGTCGCGCTGCGCTTGACGGCCGGCTTCAGCAGCGCGCGCAGGCCCGCGTAGCTGTCCGCATTCACGAGGCCGGCCGACACGAGTTCGCCGAGCGCCTGTTCGAGTTCGACGGGCAGCATGTGCAAGTCGTCGAGCAGCGCGTCGAAGAACATCGCGCCATGCGCGGCGAGCGCATCGCGCACTTGCGTGGCGCGTGCGGACAGCGTCGGTTGCGCATCGGGATCGCGCAGCGCCTGCCATGCAGAGAGATGGCGGCGCGGCAGCAGCACGATCGGCGTCGTCTTCACGGGCGTGCCGGCCGCGCGCGCCGGCGCGCCGATGCGCGTCCACACCAGCTTGCCCGAGCGGCACAGCTCGTCGAGGCCGCCCGCCGTGTAGTCGGTGAGCCGCGCGGGCAGCAGCGCGTCTTCCCACGCGCTCGCCGCCGCCTCGTAGCCTTCGAGCTGTTCGACCACGGCCGCCAGCGCGTCGCGGCCGGCGCCGCGCGTGTCGGGTGCCAGATGTTGCCAGTGGAACAGGAAGCGCATGAAATCGGCGCGTTCGACCGGCTCGATCTCGCGGCGCAGCCGCTTCACCGTATAGCGATGAATGCGCGCGAGCAGGTGGCGTTCGCACCATTCGTCGGTCGTCGCGCCCGGCGTGAAGCGGCCGCGCATCACGTAGCCTTCGCGCTCCAGCGCCGCGAGCGCCGTCGCGATCGACGCGGGCGGCAGGCCGAGCGGCGCGGCGATCGCATCGAGCGTCAGCGGCCCGAAGCCGGTGAGCCGCGCGCGGATCACGTCGACGAGCGCCGCATCGGCCTCCCACGGCTGCGCGCACGCGGCCGGCACTTTGAGCGTGGGTGTCGCGCGGGCGTCGGGATGCAGCGCGCGCAGGCAGACGAGCCGCTCGACCGGCACCCACAGCGCGGCACCGCCCGGCGTCGCGAGTTTCGTCGCGCGGCGGCGTTCCGCGAGTTCCGCGAGTCGCTCGGGCCAGCCCGCGTGCGCGTGCGCCTCGCCGTCGGCCACGCACGCGAGGGTGAGCAGTGCATCGTGCATTTCGTCGGCGTCGCGCACGAGCGGCCACGCTTCGTCGCGCACCGCGTCGATCGCGTCGGCGTCGAGCGCGCCGAGATCGTCGGCCGATTCGGGATCGCTCCAGCGGCGCGACTGCACGGCCTGCGTGCGGCGTTCCTCGAGCGGCGCATCGTCGAGGAACGCGTAGGGCTTCGCGTTCAGGATCTCGGCCGCGAGCGGCGACGGCGCGGGCAAGTCGCGCGCGACGAGCTCGATCGCGCCGCTTTCGATCCGGCGCAGCAGCGCGAGCCAGCCGTCGGTGTCCATCGCGTCGTGCAGGCAATCGTCGAGCGTCTGGTCGACGAGCGGGTGATGCGGAATCTCGCGTTCGCCGACGATGTTCTCGAGGCACGCGACCTGATCGGGGAACACCGTCGCGAGCAGGTCGTCGCTCTTCATCCGCTGCAGTTGCGGCGCGGTGCGCCGGCCGCCGGTGAAGCGCGGCAGCGCAAGCGCGGTGGTCGCGTTCCAGCGCCAGCGCACGCCGAACATCGGCGCGTCGAGCAGCGCCTGGATCAGCACGTGTTCGGCGCTGGCCGAACGCAGGTAGCGCCACACTTCGTCGAGCGCGAAGCTGTGCGCGAGCGACAGCGACAGGATGATCGCGTCGTCGGTCGCGGCGGCCTGCAGTTCGAAGTTGAAGCTGCGGCAGAAGCGCTTGCGCAGCGCGAGCCCCCAGGCACGGTTGATCCGGCTGCCGAACGGCGAATGGATCACGAGCTGCGTGCCGCCCGATTCGTCGAAGAAGCGCTCCATCACGAGCGTGTCCTGCGTCGGCAATGCGCCGAGCGCGGCGCGGGTGCGGGCGAGGTAGTCGGCGATCTGGCGCGCGGCGTCGGGCGACAGCCGGAGATCGTCGACGAGCCAGCGCAATGCGGGCGCGAGGCGGCTGTCGCTGGGGGCGAGCGCGGTGGCGGTTGAGGCTTGTGCGTCGGCTTCCGCTTTCGCATTGCTCACCGTGTTGCCGCCCGCGCGCTTGCGCCCGGCGGCGCCGGCCTGCCGGTCGCCTTCGGCGAACAGCGCGTCGAGCCGCGCGCGCAGCCGGCCGACCGCCGCCGACAACTCGTCACTGCGCCCGAGTCCTTCGCCGAGCCAGAACGGAATGCCCGGCGATTGACCGTGCGCGTCCTCCACGCGCACGCGGCCCGTTTCCACGCGAATGATCCGGTACGACTGATTGCCGAGCTGGAACACGTCGCCGGCCAGGCTCTCGACCGCGAAATCCTCGTTGACGGTGCCGACCTGGATGCCCTGCGGTTCGAGCAGCACCGCGTAGTCGGCCATGTCGGGGATCGTGCCGCCGGAGGTGGTCGCGGTCATCATCGCGTTGCGGCGGCCGCGCACCGTGCCGCCGACCACGTCGCGGTGCAGGTACGCGCCGCGCACGCCGCGACGGCTCGTGAATCCCTCGGCGAGCATCTTCATCACTTCGTCGAAGCGTTCGCGCGTCAGCCGCGCATACGGCGCGGCGCGCGTGAAGCTCGCATACAGCGCGTCCTCCTGCCACTCCGTGCACGCGACTTCGGCGACGATCTGCTGCGCGAGCACGTCGAGCGGCGCTTCCGGAATCCGCAGCGCATCGAGTTCGCCGCGTCGCACGCAGTCGAGCAACGCCGCGCATTCCACCAGCTCGTCGCGCGACAGCGGAAAGAGCCGCCCCTTCGGCACGCCGCCGACATGGTGCCCCGAGCGGCCGACGCGCTGCAGGAACGGCGCGATGCCGCGCGGCGAGCCGACCTGGCAGACGAGATCGACGTCGCCGATGTCGATGCCGAGTTCGAGCGACGCGGTCGCGACGAGCAGCTTCAGTTCGCCGCGCTTCAGGCGCTGCTCGGCGTCGAAGCGGTGCTCCTTCGCGAGACTGCCGTGATGCGCGGCGATCGCGTCCTTGCCGAGCCGGTCGGCGAGATGGCGCGCCATGCGCTCGGCCGTGCGGCGCGTGTTGACGAACACCAGCGTCGTGCGATGCGCGGCCGCGAGCCCGGCGATGCGGTCGTACACCTGTTCCCATACGTCGGTCGCCATCACCGGTTCGAGCGGCACGTTCGGCAGTTCGAGCGCGAGATCGCGCTCGCGCGTGTGGCCGGTGTCGACGATCGCGCAGTCGCGCGGCGCGTCGGCCGGCCCGCCGACGAGAAAGCGCGCGACCGCGTCGATCGGCTTTTGCGTGGCCGACAGCCCGATGCGCGGCAGCGCGCGGCCGACCAGCGCGTCGAGGCGCTCGAGCGACAGCGCGAGATGGCTGCCGCGCTTGGACGACGCAAGCGCATGGATTTCGTCGACGATGACCGAGCGCACGTTCGACAGCATCTGCCGCCCCGACGTGGACGACAGCAGCACGTACAGCGATTCGGGTGTCGTGACGAGGATGTGCGGCGCGCGCTTGCGCAGCGCGGCGCGCTCGGCCTGCGTCGTGTCGCCGGTGCGTACCGCGGTGCGGATCGCCGGCACCGGCAGGCCGAGCTGCGCGAGCGATTCGGCGATGCCGGCGAGCGGCGCGTCAAGGTTCACGTGGATGTCGTTCGACAGCGCCTTCAGCGGCGATACGTAGACGACCAGCGTCGCGTCGGGCAGCGTGCCGTCGTGCGCGAGCGCATCGCGCACCAGCTCGTCGAGCGCGCACAGGAACGCGGTGAGCGTCTTGCCCGAGCCGGTCGGCGCGGCGACGAGCGTCGAGCGGCCGGCCTTGATGTGCGGCCACGCGAGCGCCTGCGCGCCGGTCGGCGCGGCGAACGTGCGCGTGAACCACGCGGCGACGGCCGGGTGGAACACGTCGAGCGCGCGGGCGGCGGGGTGGGGAGCTGTGACGTCCATCGGAGCGTTGAAATAGGGTGCGAGCGTGCGGACACATCGCACGCGAATCGAATCGTCAGTGTGCCAGACGCCGCGCGGGCGTGCCGGGCATGCGTGCCGACGATTCCAATGCAGATGGGGGCCTGCACCGCGCTTTCAATGGACGGAAAGTTGCGTGCCCGTCGGCACGCCGAGCGCGCGCTGAATTGTGTCGAATTGCAACTTGGGGGCGAGCCCCACGGCTGAATTTTCCGAAACACGGAACGTGCGTTACCAGCGCGAACCGTCCCTAGACGCGATGCATCCAGCCGAGCCAGTGTTGGACCAGCGGCGCACGCGACCACAGCGACTGCGCGAGCCACAGCGTGCCGCCCCATGCGGCGGCCACGACGATCAGGTCGCAATGTCCGCTGTTCCACAGGTTCAGCGAATGGCGCCGCCAGATCCACGGTACGCCGAGCGGATTGGGCCAGTCGGCGAGCAGATGCATCACGCCACCGCAGGCGAAGCCGAACAGCGGCGCGGCCCACGTCGGATGCGGATGATGGACGAGCCCGTGCCACCCGAGCGCGAGCAGCGCAATCCACCCGATACCCCAGTGCGTGATGGTGCGATGCGTGATCCACAGCCGGCGCTTGCGGGTCCACCAGGCGACTTCGAGCCAGTCGGGCGCGGTGCCGCCCGCGACGCCCGCCGCGAACGCGGCAAGCATGCCCGAGTGCCACGGGCCGGTCGCGCCGGTTTGCGCGACGAGGATGGCGGCGGCGACGCCGGCTGCGAAGCCGGATGCGTGATGCGCATTGTGTGATGCCATAGGGAGCGAGACGAAGAAACGTGAAGCGGCGCGTGCACGAAACGATGATGCGGCGCGCAAGCGGGGCGCTATCTTCGCAGATCGAACTGTGCAGCGGGCGGCCGGTTCGCAGATTTTTTCGCACCCGCTGCGGGGCCGGTCGCCCGGTTCGCAACTTTCGGTTTTGTTCGTTGCGCGCTGGCGCGCGTCGCGGACGATCTCGGACGATGCCCGGGCGCGTCGCGGCGCCGCAACGTGACCCCGCGCACGCAATCGGCGACGCTTTCGTCGCACCTCACGTGTTCGACCCTTTTTGTCCCCCTATACTACGAAGCCGGCATATGGCCGTCGGCGCGCCAGCGGCCATCCACGGATCAGGTGCTTTTCCTGCCTGAAGGAGATCCACATGGGGGACATGCAATGACTACGCTGAATCGCTTCAAATCATCCGCCGCCGTGTTGGCGACGGTGGCCGGCATCGGCTTCCTGCCGAATGCGCCGGCCTACGCGAAAGGGCCGCAGCCCGCGGTCCTGACGAGCTCCGCGGTGGCGGTGGCCGACAAGTACAGCGCGGATGCCGCGGAGCGAATCTTCAAGGAGGGCGGCAATGCGATCGACGCGGCCGTCGCGATTGCGTTCACGCTCGCGGTCACGTACCCGGAAGCCGGCAACATCGGCGGCGGCGGCTTCATGACGATCTACAAGGACGGCAAGCCGTACTTCATCGATTACCGCGAGCGCGCGCCGCTCGCCGCGACGAAGGACATGTACCTCGACAAGGACGGCAACGTCGTCAAGGGCATGAGCCTGTACGGCCCGCGCGCGGTCGGCGTGCCGGGCACGGTGGCGGGCATGTGGGAAGCGCAGAAGCGCTTCGGCAAGCTGAAGTGGAAGCAGGTGCTCGCGCCGGCGATCCACTATGCGCGCGACGGCTTCGTCGTCGATGAGCAGCTCGCGCAGCGCGGCGTCGACGCGTCGAAGGAATTCGGCGGCAAGACCAATTTCGACAAGTACTTCTCCGGGCTGAAGGCCGGCGCGAACTTCAAGCAGCCCGATCTCGCCGACGTGCTGACGCGCATCGCGGACGGCGGCGCGGAAGGTTTCTACAAGGGCAAGACGGCCGAGCTGATCGCCGCGTCGATGAAGACCGGCGACGGCAACGGGCTGATCACGACCGAGGATCTCGCGCAGTACCGCGCGGTGTGGCGCCAGCCGGTGCAGGCGAAGTGGAACGGCTACGACGTGATCACCGCGCCGCCCCCGAGTTCCGGCGGCATCGGCCTCGTGCAGTTGCTGAAGATGAAGGCCGATCTCAAGCAGGACTTCGAGGGCGTGAAGCTCAACTCGCCGCAGTACATCCATCTCGTCGCGGAAATCGAGAAGCGCGTGTTCGCCGACCGGGCGCAGTATCTCGGCGATCCCGACTTCTACAAGGTGCCGATCGCGCAGTTGACCGACGACGCATACATCGCGAAGCGCGCGGCCGAAGTCAACCCGAAGGAGCCGTCGGATACCAAGAGCGTGCAGCCGGGCCTCGGCACGACGATGCCGGAGAAGGCCGAAACGACGCACTTCTCGGTGGTCGACAAATGGGGCAACGCGGTGTCGAACACGTACACGATCAACGGCTATTTCGGCTCGGGCGTGATCGCCGACGGCACGGGCATCGTGCTGAACGACGAGATGGACGACTTCTCCGCGAAGCCGGGCGTCGCGAACATGTTCGGCGTGGTCGGCAGCGACGCGAACGCGATCGAACCGAGGAAGCGTCCGCTATCGTCGATGTCGCCGACGATCATGACGAAGGACGGCAAGGTGTCGCTCGTGATCGGCACGCCGGGCGGCTCGCGCATCTTCACGTCGATCTTCCAGGTGATCAACAACATCTACGACTTCAAGATGCCGTTGAAGGAAGCGGTCGGCGCGATGCGATTCCATCACCAACTGCTGCCGCCGAACACGATCTTCTGGGAACCGTACCACCCGATCGAAGGCGAACTCGCGAAGCAGATCGAGGCGCGCGGCTATACGCTGAAGGGGCAGGATTTCAGCGGCGACATCCAGGTCATCAAGATCGACGGCAAGACGCCGGAAGCGATGGCCGATCCGCGCGGGCGGGGCGTGACGCGGATCATTCGTTGAGGTGACGTTGACGTGAAGCGATGCGTGCGCGTCGGCGAAAGCGGCCGCGTACGCCGTTCGGCAGCCGGTGTGTCGACCCGGCTGCCGATTTTTTTGGCCGGTCGTTCGGATGAAGCCCGCGATCCGCGGTTGCCCCCATTTTCATGAATTTGACGCGCGACGCTGGGATAATGGCCGAGTTTGGCTGCGTCAACGATGGAAGGAGGCCCCATGGGCGACAAGGATACCCGCGAGACCGAGGACAACCGCGCCGATACGAACTCGATGGAAGCGCGCCAGCGCCGTTTCGAAGAGGATCTCGTCGACGCGTACGACGAAGAGCTCGAGATGGAGCTCGACGATCGCCGCTTCGACAACGGTGAAGACCTGTTGTTCTCGCCCGAGCGTCGCGAAGCGCGCAAGGAATATTTCCGCGAGCTGTTCCGCTTGCAAGGCGAGCTCGTGAAACTGCAGGACTGGGTCGTGGAAACCGGGCACCGGCTCGTCGTGATTTTCGAGGGGCGTGACGCGGCCGGCAAGGGCGGTGCGATCAAGCGCATCACGCAGCGCCTGAACCCGCGCGTGTGCCGCGTCGCCGCGCTGCCGGCGCCGAACAACCGCGAGCGCACGCAATGGTACTTCCAGCGCTATGTTGCGCATCTGCCGGCAGGCGGCGAGATCGTGCTGTTCGACCGCAGCTGGTACAACCGCGCGGGCGTCGAGCGCGTGATGAATTTCTGCACCGACGACGAGTACGAGGAATTTTTCCGGTCGGTGCCGGAGTTCGAGAAGATGCTCGTGCGCAGCGGGATCCAGATCGTCAAGTACTGGTTCTCGATCACCGATCGCGAACAGGAGATGCGCTTCCAGAGCCGGATCGAGGATCCGCTGAAGCAGTGGAAGCTGAGCCCGATGGATCTCGAAAGCCGCCGCCGCTGGGAGGCTTATACGGCCGCGAAGGAAGAGATGCTGCAGCGCACGCATATTCCGGAGGCGCCGTGGTGGGTCGTGCAGGCCGTCGACAAGAAGCGCGCGCGGCTGAATTGCATTCACCATCTGCTCGGCCAGGTGCCGTATCACGAGGTGCCGCGCCCGACGATCGATCTGCCGCAGCGCGAGCATCACGAGGATTACATCCGCCGGCCGGTGCCGGACCACATGATCGTGCCGGACGTCTATTGAGCGGTTCGGGGCGGCTGGATCGGCCACGGAGGCGCGCCGTGCCGCGCGGCGCGCGTTACTCCCGGATCAGGAACGCGGCGCGGTCGCGGCCGGCGATCCAGGCGGGCGTGCGACCGCGTCCGCTCCAGGTGGCGCCCGTCGCCGGATCGCGATATTTCGCGCCGATGGTGAACAGCTTCGCGCGACCGCTGTAACCCTGCCCGAAGACCTCCCGCGCGGTCAGCGCATGATCCGTCACGATCTGGCGTACCTGCATCAGTGCCGCTTGGCGTTCGCGGCGGCGCGCGGCCCGGATGCGCCGATCCAGTTCCGCGAGCTGGGCCTGCAGTTTTTGCAGTTGCATGCGTCCGATATCCCCGTAGCTGAATTCTGATGATTGGCAGAGGTGCGATGTGCCGCATGTCTGCACGCCCGACCAGACGTTGGCAGAACGCATGGCGGGCAACACCGGAAGATTAAGTTTCAGCGCGCGGGTTTTCTATCGGACGTATCCGATTTTTCACGGGAATCTGTCCGCCTTACAGTGCGGGGAAGCCCGAGCGTCCTTGCGTCAGGTCGAACAGTTCGGATTTTGCTGCCGCCTCGGCCGTTTCCGGCAGCTTGATCACGAGCTTCACCGTCATCCCGTAAGCGCTGTCCACCAGATCGTAGCCGGCCTGTTCGATCCAGCGGCGCACGCGCGCCTCTTCCGGGTAGCCGATCTCGATCGCGAGCCGCGTGTGGCGAATGCGCTCGACGCGTTCGGCATCGAGCAGCGCCGATGCGATCGCATCGGTGTACGCACGCACCAGCCCGCCCGCGCCGAGTTTCACGCCGCCGTAGTAACGCACGACCGCGCCGAGCACGCCGTCGAGATCGTGATGGCGCAGCACTTCGAGGATCGGCCGGCCCGCCGTGCCGGACGGCTCGCCGTCGTCCGACATGCCCGACTGGCCGCCGGCCAGCAGCGCCCAGCACACGTGGGTGGCCGCCGGATGCTCGTCGCGCAGGCGTTGCAGTACCTGCATCGCGGCATCGCGGTCGTCGACGGGAACCGCGTGCGCGATGAAACGGCTCTTGCGGATTTCGAGTTCGCGGACGTAAGAGGTGGCGAGCGAGTAACTCATGCGTCGCGACGCGGAAAGTGTAGGGAAATCAAGGCGATGATGGCTGGTCGATGCGTTTGGCGTTGGCCTGCGGACGGATATCGTCTGCATGAGCGGAGGGCGAAGACGGAATTTTACCGTGGCGCGCGCCGAAGCATTTCGGTGACGCGCGGCATCAACGTACGCCGATCGACGAGCGCAGCGCCGCGGCCAGCGTGCGCAGCGCCTGCCGGGCACGCGCATCGGTCAGGCTCGAGTAGAGCACCACGTCGCGCGTCGGCAACGGCGGGAGCCCGTAGCGCATCCCCACGTCGACGGTGCCGGCGGGCGCGACGCGATGCCCGAGCGCCGCGACGGCCAGGCCCGCGGACACCGCCGCGCCGATCGTCGCCACGCCGCCGCCGACAAAGACTTCCGTCCACGCGACGCCGGCTTCGTCCAGTGCGCCGACCGCCATGCGGCGCACGCTGCACGGTTCGGCCTGCGTGGCGAGCCGCAGCGGTTGCGGCGGATGGTACTCGAAATCGGCCGCCGCCATCCAGCCGAACGACTCCGACAGGATCGTTTCGCCGTCGAGCCGCCGGCTGTCGTGCTGCAATGCGACGGCCGCATCGAGCTGGCCGCGATCGAACGCATCGAGCACGTCACGCGACGTGGCGACGCGAATCTCCAGCACGAGCGCCGGCTCCGCTTCGCTCATCCGCCGCAGCAGCATCGGGAGATCGGCGCCGACGACATGGTGGCTGACGCCGATCACGAGCCGTCGCTGGCTCGTGCCGAACGCGCTGATCGCACCATGGTGAGCGGCCACCAGTTCGCGCGCCGGTTCCAGGAACGCGGTGCCGTCGGCCGACAGGCGAACCTGCCGCGGCGTGCGTTCCAGCAGGCGGCGGCCCAGCCCGTCTTCCAGCCGCTTGATCTTCAGGCTCACCGCCGACTGCGTCGTGTCCAGCGCTTGCGCGGCCCGCGTGAAGCTCCTGAGGTCGGCGGTCAGCACAAATGCCTGCACGGCTTCGATGTCGAGCGTTTTCATCGCACCCTTCTTCATTTCAGAATCGAATCATTGAAATATTCTGCCATCTACTTTTTAAATGATTCAAGGTCTTTTACGCTGGCTCCATGTCGTCCGGAATACCGTCCGTTTCTTTCGCCAGGAGTCGATCATGCTGACCGCGTACTACGTGCACCGCCTGCCGGCGGATTACGACCTCGACATCATCCGCCATCGCGTGCGCGAGCGCGGCAGGCTGTGGGACGACACGCCGGACCTGCTGTTCAAGGGCTTCCTGCTGCGCGAGGCCGGCCGCCACGGCGCGACGGAAAACGGCTACGCATCGTTTTATCTGTGGCGCAACGAACAGGCGTTCGCGCGGTTCGTGACGGACGGCCGCTATCGGGTCGTGACGGACAGCTTCGGCCGCGCGCCGATCGATACGCGGGTTGCGCTCGATGCACGCAAGGGCAGTGCGTCGGCGGGACGTTTCGCGCGTCTCGAAACCATCGAGATTCCGGCGGACGCCGATCTCGATGCGGCATTGGCGCGGGAGATCGCACGCAATCGCGAAGCGGCGGCTCGGCAGGGTGTGGTCGCGGCGGCCGTCAGTCTCGATCCGCTGTGCTGGCGGCTCACGCGTGCGCTCGTGACGGAACATGAGCCGGACGACGGCGGCGCGGGCACGGTGTACCAGGTCCTGCATCTGGCGACGCCGTTGCTCGACACGCTGGAAGCGGGCGGCGCGTGATGGCCGGCATCGCGTCGCGATTGCCGACCGGCGTGGTGATTGCCGCGCATCTGGCGGGTGTGGTGGCAGGCATCGCCGCGATTGCGGCGCTTGCGACGGTGCTGGCGCTGCTGGTCAGGTAAGGCGCTTCAGCGCGCCGAGGGGTTGCGCGGGAGCGCCGCACGCATGATGCACGGCGCCCCCGGTCGCTTCATCGTCGCTCGTTCAATGGCTCTGCAAGCGGATATCGCGCGACGACGCGCCGACATACACGGTTCCGCCCGGGACGACCCGCCAGCCGTTGCGCGACGTATCCCACACGCTCTGCATCCGCGGCGACACGGTCACGCGCACGCGCCGGGCCTCGCCCGGATTCAGCCGGATCTTGTCCCAGCCGACCAGCCGCTTCGGCGGCTCGTCCTTGTACGGCACGCCGAGATAGACCTGCGGTATTTCGGCGCCGGCGACGCGCCCGTCGTTGCGCACGGTAAACGCGACGCTCAGCGAGCCGTCCCATTGCTTCGACACCGACAGGCCCGAATACGTGAAGTGCGTATACGACAGGCCGTAGCCGAACTCGAACATCGGCTTGATGTTGCGCGCGTCATACCAGCGGTAGCCCATGTTCAGCTTTTCCGCGTACACCGGGTCGGTCTCGAACGCGCCGTTTTGCCCCCACGTCGGCGAATCCTGATCGCGCGCCGGGAATGTCACGGGCAGCTTGCCGGACGGATTGACCGCACCGAACAGCACGTTCGCGATCGCCTTGCCGCCGGCCTCGCCCGGATACCACGCCTCGACGATGGCCGACACGTTGTCCTTCCACGGCATCAGCACCGGGTTGCCGCTCTGGACGACGACGATCGTATGCGGATTCGCGCGCGCGACGGCTTCGACGAGCGCATCCTGGTTCGACGGGTTCGCGAGGCTCAGGCTCTGCAGCTCGCCGAAATCCTCGCCGGCCGGCTGCGCGACCACGACGATCGCGACATCCGAGCGGCCCGCGAGCGCCGCGGCCTGATCGATTTCCTGCTGCGTGTACGCGCGGAACGGCGACTGCTGGTCGCTGTTGCCCGCATACGTGACCTGTGCGGCCGGCGCCAGCGCGCGAATCGCCGCGACGATCGGCACGTCGACCTTGAGCCACGGATTGCGCCACCAGCTGCACCCGGTCGACGACCCGAACGTCAGGCCGCCGCAACCGGCGAACGAACCCGATACCGGATCGCGCGTATTGCCCGAGCCGCCGCCGGACAGCACGGCCGCATCCGCATGGCCGCCGATCACGGCGATACGCGACAGCGCCGACGCGACGAGCGGCAACTGGTTGCCGTCGTTCTTCAGCAGAACGATCGATTGCTCGGCCGCCGCCTGCGCGAACCGGTTCCCGGCCGCGAAATCGATCGTGCCGCCGCCCTGGGCCGGATCGTCCATCACGCCGACGCGGATCATCACGGCGAGCTTGCGGCGCACCATGTCGTCGAGGCGCGCGGTCGACACCGAGCCGTTCGCGATCGCCTGCTTGACGGCCGCCGGCGTCAGGTACACGCTCGGCCCGACGTCTTCTTCCTCGTCCAGCCCGGCATTGATCGCGGCGGCGGTGCTGTGCGTGGCGCCCCAGTCGGACTGCACCTGGCCCTGGAAGCCCCATTCGTTCTTCAGCACGTCGTTCAGCAGGTGCGGGTTCTCGCACGCATAGGTGCCGTTCAGGCGGTTGTAGCTGCACATCACGCTGCCGGGCCGGCCGCGCTTCGCGGCGATCTCGAACGGCAGCAGGTACAGCTCGCGCAGCGTGCGTTCGTCGATCTGCGTATTGCCGCCCATCCGGCCGTGCTCCTGCTCGTTGCCCGCGTAGTGCTTGATCGTGGCGATGACTTTCTGCCGCTGCGTGGCAAGCGTGCGTTCGGCGAGCAGGTCGCCGGCGAGCAGCGGATCCTCGCCGAGATACTCGAACAGGCGGCCGCCGCGCGGCTCGCGCGCGAGATTGGTGCCGCCGGCGAGGCCCATGCCGAATCCTTGCGCACGCAACTGGATCGCGACCTGCTTGCCGTAGTCGTACGACAGCCGTCGATCCCAGCTCGCGGCGACCGCGATCGTGGCCGGGAACGTCGTGCTGGCCTGCGACGTGCTGCCGGAGCCGGTCGCCGAATCGACCATGTTGAGATCGGGAATGCCGAGCCGCGGCACGCCCTGGATGTAGCCGGCGCCGCCGCCCGGCACCTTGGACATTTCGTATTGCGAATGAATGAACTGGAGTTTCTCGTCGAGCGTCATCTTGCGCACGAGCAGGTCGGCGCGCCGTTGCGCGGCGGCCGATGCGAACGTGTCGATCGCGTCGCCCTGCGCATTGAAATCGGCGTCGCCGGCGTAGGCGGTGGTGCAGAGGGTCGCTGCCAGCACGACGGCCGGCCAGAGGGTGTCCCGCATGTTGTTCTCCATGATCGTATTGCCGGTTGTTCGGATGATGTCTGGAGCTGCGTACGTCCGGTGGATTCGCACCGGACGCATTCGGCTGGCGAAGCAGGGTGGATGCGCGTCGGCATGCCAGGCCGGGCGGGGAATCGTTACGGCCGGTTGGGCCCCGATCGAACCAGACGGACGGCGACGCGGACCGCCCGGCACTGTCGAATCGGATGTAGCGGTTCTCTGCTGCGGCTAATGGTATGAATGTAGTTTGACTACAGCATCGGTGTTTCTACCGATACGTGTGATCTTTATTTCGTAGGGGCGCGCGGCGGGGTGGAAAGGCGGTCATCGTTCCCGATGGGACATGCGCGGCGGAGTAAGAAGTACCTGCGCGCGAGCGTTCCGACGGGCGGGAGGTCGGGAAGCGAGTGCCCGCGCGATACGGTTGGTTGCGCAAGCATCGAATGGAACACTGACGGATGCCGGCCGCGTCGGGGCGGAACCGGGCAGCACCGACGGCGTGCTAGTGTCCTGTTCCGTTGTTAACTGGTCTATCTTCGCGTAGCATGTTGACGTCAACGGAACGGGAGACGTCAGCATGGCGATGGGACGAC